>NZ_JBIIOP010000008.1:0-147450 GCF_044336875.1 Brevundimonas sp.
TGCGGCTTGGTGCGTTCGAACTTTTCCTTGGCCATGGCCAAACTCCTGATGGCCCGGGTTGAGGGGCGCGATGCTGATCAAAAAACCTGGAGCGGGTAGACGGGATCGAACCGACATCCTCAGCTTGGAAGGCTGCTGCACTACCATTGTGCTATACCCGCGCGGAGACTGCGGAAGTTCCGGGGAACGCCGCAGCCGGTTCCTCTCCGGTGTCCTGATCCGTCGTATCCAACAGGGCGCGTGGTGGGGGAAGAAGGACTCGAACCTTCGAAGCTTACGCAGGGGATTTACAGTCCCCCCCCTTTGCCACTCGGGACATTCCCCCAGCGCGCCTTGTCGAACCGCCGGACCCCTCGTTCCGCCCATAATCAAGCGGGACGAAACAAAAGCCTTCGGCTTGTCGCCTCCTCTAGGATAGAGGGGGCGCCCAGACCCGAAAGCCCTTGGGGCTCCAAATCGGAGGGCGTCTTATAGTGTCGTCGAAATCAGAACGCAACGACCGTAAAAGCGGTAAAAAACCGGTCTTCGGAAACCGGCCATCCGGATCGCGAGAAAAGGGCCAAAAGCCCGCAGCACAAGGGTTTTCCGGGCGCGACGACGCACCCAGACCGCCCCGTTCGCCCGATCGGGGCAAGTCGGACGCCGATAATTTTCTCTGGGGCCGACACCCGGTTCTGGCCGCTCTGGCGAATCCCGCACGACGCGGCATGGGTCGTCTTATGGCCACGCCGGATCGCGCCGCCGAGCTTGAAGAGGGCAAACTGACCCATGGGCACAAGATCGAGGTCGTCGACAGCCTCGCCCTGAACCGGATGCTGCCCGCCGGCGCCGTGCACCAGGGTCTGGCCTTCAAGGTCCAGCCCCTCGAAGGCGTGTCGCTGGAAGACCTGGCCGAACCGGCCCCCAAACCTGGAGAAGGGGGCGTCATCGTCATGCTGGACCAGTTGACGGATCCCCAGAACGTCGGGGCCATCTTCCGCTCGGCCCTGGCCTTCGGGGCGCGGGGAATCATCGTCCAGGACCGCCACGCCCCCGCACTGGCCGGCGCCCTGGCCAAGGCCGCCGTCGGCGCCACCGAACGCCTGCCCCATGCGCGGGTGACGAATCTGTCGCGCGCCCTGGAGCGCCTGGCCGATCTGGGCTGGCGCGCCGTCGGGCTGGACGGCGCCGGCGAACAGACGCTGGAAGAGGCGCTGGACCGCCAGCCCACAGTCCTGGTCATGGGTTCCGAGGGCGACGGCATCCGCCGGCTGGTGGCCGAACACTGCGACGTCCTGGCCAAGATCCCCATGCCGGGCGGCTTCGAAAGCCTGAATGTCTCCAACGCGGCCGCCGTGGCGCTTTATGAGGCGGCGCGCGCGCAACGCGGCTGACAGAACGCCGCACCCCGTTTATGGAGCGAGGATGGAATTCCTCTCTTCTCCCGAACTCGCCAGCCAGGCCGCCGCCCTGGGCCAGGTGCTCCTCATGGATCTGGTCCTGGCCGGCGACAACGCCGTCGCGGTGGGCTTAGCCGCCGCCGCCCTGCCCCAGGACCAGCGCAAGAAGGCCATTCTGATCGGCCTGGCTGCGGCCGTGGTCATGCGAATCGGCTTCGCCCTGATCACCGTCCAGCTGCTGGCCCTGGTCGGCCTGCTGCTGGCCGGCGGTCTGCTGCTGCTGTGGGTCTGCTGGAAGATGTGGCGCGAACTGCAGGAGCAGCGCACCCATGACCAGGCCGAGGCCGAGAAGGAACTGGAATTGGCCCTCAGCATCGAGCACGGCACGGGGCCGTCGCCCGAAGAGCTGGGCGTCAAGCGCAAGAGCTTCGGCGCCGCCCTGCTGCAGATCATGGTCGCCGACATCACCATGTCGCTGGACAATGTGCTGGCCGTCGCCGGCGCCGCCCATGAACACCCCTGGATCATGGTCTTCGGCCTGATCCTGTCGATCGCCCTGATGGGGATCGCCGCCAGCTATATCGCCAAGTTGCTGCACCGCTTCACCTGGATCGGCTATATCGGACTGGTCGTCGTCCTGTACGTCGCCCTCCACATGATCTGGGACGGCGCCCGCCAGGTGGTGGTCCGCACCGGAAACATGGAACAGTTCAACTCTGCGGCCCCGGCCTTCATCGAGATCGGCCCCGAGGAAGCCGCCCACCACATGGGCCAACAGCGCAGCGAGACCAGCCCGACCCACGCCCCGGCGACGCCGTCGAGGCCCGGCGCGTGAGCGTAGCCACGGTCACGGTCGAGGAGGCCGCCGCCTGGCTGCAGTCGGGCGAGGCGGTCCTGATCGACGTGCGCGAGGCGGACGAGTTCGCCGCCGCCCATGTCGAGGGCGCCATCCTGGCCCCGCTCAGCCAGATGCCCGCCGCCTGGGAGGCCCTGGACCTGCCGGCGGACCGCAAGCTGGTCGTCATGTGCCTGAAGGGCGGCCGGAGCCATCAGGTCTGCGCCTTCGTCGGCCCGACCGCCGCCGACGGCCAGCCGCTGTTCAACCTGCTGGGCGGCATCCAGGCCTGGCATTCGGCCGGCCTGCCTGTGGTGTTCGCGGAACAATAATACCGCTCATCCCCGCGAAAGCGGGGACCCAGTGCTTTGGGCGCTCAAACGACAGTCACGGCGGCTGTTTGGCGATCCCACGCCTGTCGCTAGCGAAAGACTAGGTCCCCGCTTTCGCGGGGATGAGCGGATATTCTATTTCGCCCGCAGCCAGCCCGTCACCGACAGCCGCTCGGCCCCGGCCGACAGCGCCACCTGGGTCACCGAATGGGGTGACGGCACCTTGAGCAGGTTCAGGGTGTTGAAGCGCGGGGTGAAGGCCTCGGCCACATTGCCGTCGGCGCCGTGGAAGGCCAGCAGCCCGCCCCATTCGATCCGCCAGGCCGGCGTCAGGTTCAGCACATAGGCGAAGAACCGGGTCTTGCCCTCGGCGTGGTCGTCGTGCTCGGTCAGGAAATGACCGGGGCGGAACCGGGTCAGCTGGGCGTCGGCCAGGGCGATGCGCGGCTCGCCCGTCAGATCCCGCATCTGCGCCAGAAAGGCCTCGCCGTTCAGGAAGGCGACCAGGTCGCGCCAGGCCGGCGCCGCCTGATCCGTCTCGACCAGATCATAGATCGGGTGGTTGTCGTACAGATACTGGAAGTCGTCGCGGGCCGAGACCTGAACCGCCTGGCCCAGACCCATCCTCTGCTCGGGGCTCAGCGACGCCAGCCAGGCGGCCGGCAGGTCGACATGGCCCGTGCCCCGCCGCGTCACCACATTGTACTCGGCCCCGGCCGCCGCCTGATGCAGGGCCACGGCGTCGCCCTCGGCCAGGATCCCGTCGACCTGGGCGCGGCCGGTGCGGCTCAGACGCTCACGGATCACGGCGCGCTGCGCCTCGGTCAGGGGAGCCAGAGTCACTGTCATCGTCCGCGCCCCCTGCCGTTCGATCAGGCGTCCGCGCCGCCGAAGCGTTCGGACCATTCCGCCACCTGGGCGTCCTCGATCTTGGCGAACAGCACGCCCTGGGCCTCGACCTTGCCGCCGACCGGCAGCACATTCAGCAGATCCTCGTCCGCGCCCGGCCAGCTCAGGTCGTCCACCCCCACCGAGGCCGCGATCTTCGGCGCCGTGAATGGCAGGATCGGTGCCGCCAGACGGGCGAACAGGGCGACCAGGTTCAGACCCGTCCGCACCCCCACCGCCGCCTGATCACGGTCGGTCTTCAGCGCCGTCCAGGGCGCCGCGACCTGCAGATATTCATTGCCCAGCACCCAGGCGGCGCGGATGGCGACGGCGGCCTTGCGGAACTCCATCGCCTCCAGCTGTTCGGTCGCCTCGGCCACAGCCGCCCTGATGTCGGCCTCCAGCTGGATCTCGACCGGCCCGGCCGTCCCGCCCTCGGGCACGACGCCGTCGAACTTGCTTTCGGCGAACTTGACGATCCGGTTGACGAAATTGCCCAGCACATCGGCCAGGTCCTTGTTGGTCGAGGCCTGGAAATCCTCCCAGGTGAAGGCCGAATCCGCGTGTTCCGGCCCATAGGCCGTCAGGCGCCACCGCCAGTAGTCGGCCGGCAGCAGCTCCAGCGCCTGGTCCATGAAGACGCCGCGCTTCTGGCTGGTCGAGAATTTCCCGCCATACCAGTTCAGCCAGTTGAAGGCCTTCAGCTGATCCACCGTCTTCCACGGCTCGCCCGAGCCGATGATGGTCGCCGGGAAGCTGACGGTGTGGAAGGCGACATTGTCCTTGCCCATGAACTGGACGTAGCGAACGTCCTCCGCCCCCTCGTCCAGACGCCACCAGTCGCGCCACGAGCCGCCGGTCGCCTCGGCCCACTCCTGCGTCGCGGCCACATATTCGATGGGGGCGTCGAACCAGACGTAGAAGACCTTGTCCTCCATGCCCGGCCGGGGGAAGCCGTCCTTCGTCACCGGCACGCCCCAGGCCAGGTCGCGGGTGATGCCCCGGTCGATCAGCCCCTCGTCCAGATGCTTGTAGGCGATGGACTTGGCCAGCACCTGCCAGCCGCTCTTGGCGTCGACCCAGGCGCGGATCTCGGGCTCGATCTTGGTCTGCAGCAGATACAGGTGGCGGGTGTCGCGCACCTCCAGGTTCCGCGAGCCCGACACCGACGAATAGGGGTCGATCAGGTCGGTCGGGTCCAGCAGCCGGCCGCAGTTGTCGCACTGGTCGCCGCGCGCCCCCACATGGCCGCAGTGCGGGCAGGTGCCCTCGACATAGCGGTCGGGCAGGAAGCGGGCGTCGTCGATCGAATAGATCATCCGGTCGACCCGTTCCTCGATCAGGCCGTTCTTCTCCAGGGCCTCGGCGAAATGCTGGGTCAGCCGATGGTTCTGCGGGTTCGACGACCGGCCGAACCAGTCGTAGCTCAGGCCGAAGGCCTCGCCCGCCGTCTTCTGGATCAGATGCTGTTCGTCGCAATAGGTGCGCACGTCCTGCCCGGCGGCGGCGGCGGCCAGCTCGGCCGGGGTGCCGTGCTCGTCGGTGGCGCAGATATAGAGGACCTCGTGCCCCTGCCCGCGCTTGAACCGCGCCCAGACGTCGGCCGGCAACATCGAGCCCGCCAGATTCCCCAGGTGCTTGATGCCGTTGATGTAGGGCAGCGCCGAGGTGATGAGGATGCGGGCCATGGTCGTCCAGGAAGTTCGGGGAAGCGCAGGGATATAGAGGGACGAAGCGGGGTCGTCACCTGTCGGGGTGTGGGGATGGGGGTGGTTTCGGAAAACCTACAAGATGCCGTCTATTTTAGAACCCACTTATGTAGCCAAGGCATCACGCGACGATAATGCTACCTATCGCATCAGAAATCGATATCGCTACTCTCCAAGTAGAACAGTGAAGAAAGCTTGATTTCGCTTCTTCGCATTCTCTACCAGGGTGTCGTATCCAATCGCTTGAATGAAAATGCGTTCGTTGTCGCGATAGCGGAAGAAGATTTTCGGGTTCTGGTCGTTCTTGAAGTCATGGTCCTTCAGCACCGACACCAACGAGGGCGTGTGGTCGGCGACGATGTAGGCGAAGCGTCTTATGACCCCAGTGAATGACATATGCGTTCCGTCAGTCTTGGTGACGCCACCCGCTCGAACCGCCAGATCGAGCGTTTCGAGAACCTGCTTCACCGGGTCGGTTTTGGCAGGCCCGAAGACATAGTCGTTGCGGCTCGGCTTCTTGAACTCGACGATCGTGACCGTTGTCCCGTCATTATCGCCGAGGATAAGGCTGTCGTCGAAGAAAGCGAGGTCGGGGACCTTGTCCCCTTTTTTACGACCGGCCCCCTTCGCGGTGCGGTCACTCGATGCGTAGGGCAGGAACGCCAATGCATCGTCGATGAGCCACAGATTGTGCTCGAAATAGTCGAGCTCGGCCGTATCGGAAAATCGCTTGAAGACGAGGTCGTGAATGACGTCCTCGGCGGCATGCTTTGACCCGTCCGTATATTTCCGAGCGGCCTCCACCATTTCGATCACTCGTTTGCGATGGATGATGTACTCGGCCAAAGCCTCCTTGTTGTTCTCATCGATCTTCGAGACGATCTCCTTGATCGACTCGACGTACTTTTCCGGGTCGGAAGCAGCCAGTGTGATCGCCTTGGTCAGCTCCTTCGACGCACGGAAGCGCTCGATGGCCAGATCGGAAACGAAGTTCTGAGCTGTCCAGTTGTTCGGCTTGGCAGTCACATATTCCGATAGCGAGCGCCCCTTCAGGCCCATACGAAGAATCGGGTTCTCGCGTAGCGCGTCCGTAAGGTCTTCGGACTGCCCCTTTTTGATCTTGGCAATCTGCTGCGCTTCATCCTGCTGGATCACATCGCTCACAGCGGTGACGATGCGTTCGACTGCCTTGGGCGTGATGTTGATCGCCGTTCGGGAGTCGTTGAGCCGCGTCTCGAAGGCCTCCCCCCTGACGACACCAAGCACGATGTAGTTGTCGTCCTTGTCGTCAGTGAAATGGGGTGTGCCGAGGACGTTCGTCAGATCTTTCGGGCTACCCACAATCCGGTCAGCGGCCGCGAACAGGAGGCAGTGGTTTTTGAACGACCGCGTCTTCTGGATTTTCGTCAGGCTGTAATCGAGCTTCTCGACGACGCCGTCGATATCGACATCCACCGAACCTTTAGCCGTTTCCACGAACACATTGTTGAAGCGCGATGTGATGCTTTCCGGCTCGGCATCATCAAACCTGATCGTGATCTCCGGCAGCCAGCCGTAGAGGAACTGCGGCATGAAGTGGCTGGCGATGTGATCGGCCACATCGTTCTTGTCGAGCGTTCGGATGAGGTCATGCCAGTTGGTCAGGGGTGAGTCGTACTCAACCCTCAAACCGACGTGCTTGAAGTCGGGATCGCCGTCGAAAAAGATGAGCTCCTGTTCGCGCGTGATGTCGAACCGGAACGTGCGAGCTGACTCAATGCTGAGCAACTCGTAACGGCTCGAGTACATAATCCGGGAGAAGACCTTAAAGGCGATGAAGCGCCCGAACCCGCGGCCGCGCGCTTTCAGCTTGTGACCTGAGAATGGAGTTTTGAAAGACCGGTAATTTTCGTCGTTGAGGCCGATCCCGTTATCCGTCACCGACACCATGATTTTCGCCGGATCGGTTGCATCGGTGATGACGATGTCGACCTTACCTTGGACGTTGGCGCTATCACCAAACCTAGCCTCGATGCCATGCATCGCGTTTGAAACCGCCTCCAGCGTAGGCAGCAGAAAGGCATGCAGGTCCGTGCCGATATGCGTACGGGATAGAACCGCCTGCATATCCGGCTTGATTAGTGTGTCCGTCGTTGCCCCAGCCATCAGGTAAGGTCTCTTCTTATTCTATCTGAGCGTGGCGATTTGGCCTCGCAAGCGTTGTAGTTGCAAGGTCTCTTTGCCGCCCAGCCCGTGCTTGTGCACGGCTATGAACCGCCGAACTCAGACGGCCGGCGCCATCCGCCGCGCCACCCGCACGAACCGGCCGGTCAGCAGGGTGGACGAGGCCAGGCTGGCGATGATGACGGCCCAGACCAGGCCGTCGACGCCGATCCTGTGTGCCAGCACCCAGCCCAGCGGCATCATCACCGCCCCATAGGCGGTGAAATGCATGATGGTCGGCCACCAGACGTCGCCGGCCGCACGATTGGCCTGGGCCGCCACCACCTGGATCCCGTCGGCGACGAAGAACAGGGTGGCTAGGACCAGGGCCGGGGCGGCGATGGCCAGCAGGGCCGGATCGCGGTTGTAGGCGGCGACGATGACATGGGCGCTGGGCCAGACGGCCAGAGCCACCACGAAGGTCAGGGCCGTCACCACCCCCAGGCCGACCAGGCCCGCGCGCAGCACGCCGCGCCCGTCACCCGCGCCATAGCTGCGGCTGACCAGCACCGCCGTCGCCGACGACAGCCCCATCGGGATCATGAAGACGATGGCCGAGACGTTCAGCACCACCGCCCAGGCGGCGGTCTCGGCCGTACCGATCTGGCCGGCGGTGAAGGTCATGGCCGCGAAAGCCCCGACCTCGATGAAGTACGACGCGCCGGCGCCCAGGCCGACCTTGACCTGTTCGCGGGCGGCGGCGGGATCGCGCTGGGGCTTGTCGAACACGCCCAGCGACCGCGCCTCGGGCAGGCGCAGGATGTAGATGACCAGAAACACGGCCAGGGCCGCCCGCGCCCCGAAGGTGGCCCAGGCCGAGGCGAAGGCGCCGTCGAACCCTATGCCCAGCAGGTCGGGGACCAGCAGCAGGTTCAGCGCCAGATTGACGCCGTTGGCCACCCACATGGCCCACATGCCGGGCTTGGGCCGGCCCAGGGCCTCGAGGAAGAACTGGCCCGCGACCGAGATCAGATAGAAGGGCATGGACAGGGCGAAGACGATCAGGGCCGGCGAGGCGCCCTCGGCCAGGCCGGTCTCCAGCCCCATCTTGCCCAGGCCCCAGGGGCCGACGACGATCAGGGCGACCATCGAGACCAGGCCGATCTGGACCGCATAGACCATGCCCCGGCGCAGCACGGCGCCGACGGCGTGCCTGCGGCCCTCGCCCAGCATCCGCGCCGTCATCACCTGCACGCCCAGCATCAGCCCGACCGCCGTGGTCACGACGATGGAGCTGGGCGCCCAGGCCAGGGAGTGGAAGGCCAGTTCGCGGCTGGAGAAGTTGCCCACCACAATGGCGTCGGTCAGCCCCATGGTCATGATGCCGATCCGCGCCAGCACCACCGGCCAGGCCAGGGCCATCAGGTCGCGAAAGGCGGAACGGGTCTGGAGACTGAGGAAGGCCATGGGAGGCGGCACAGGCCACGGCCCCGCCGCCGGGTCAACTCCCATTCTTTTCGGGCTCTTTGGCTACCAGGCGCCCAGTTCGCGCAGTTGGCGGACCAGTTCCTCGGGCGCCTCGCCGGCGTCCAGGGTGTCAATATCGACCGGGGCGTCCTTGGGCTCCAGATAGCGCCAGCCCTGGAAGGGGCGGCGCGCCATCGGGCTGGTGCGGATCACCTGGGGCGCCAGGGTGATCTCGCAGCGGCTCTGCTGTCCTTCGCCCAGGGTGGTGATGTCCGTGATCGGCTGGCGGCAGGCGACGATCCCCTTGACCACCCAGTAGAGAGAGCCGCCGTCCTCGATCTCGGCCGCCCGTTTCGGCGTCATTTTCGTATGGACCACCAGAGGCCCGCCCTTGGCGGCGCGGTCCTCCAGCCATTCGACGTCCGAGACCCCGACGCACAGCTTGATCATATGGAGAGGCATGTCGCCCACGTAATGGTCCGGATACCGCTTGGCCAGATCGGGCGTTACTTTGTCCGCTGAAAGAATCGGCGGCCCCTCCCCCCGCTCCCGCCGAGCCCATCGAGACAATGTACGGACTGATCACCCGGCTGACGGCCCATGCCGGTCGGCGCGACGAACTGGCCCTGTGCCTGCTGGACCCCAATGTGAAGCGGCCGGGCTGCCATTCTTATGTCGTGGCCCACGACCTGAACGACGCCGACGCCCTGTGGATCACCGAGGTCTGGATGGACGAGGCGACGCACACCGCCTGGTCTCACACGATCATGGAAACCCACGAGATGCTGCCGGCCCTGGGCCTGATCGCCACCTGGGGCGACACGACCTTCACCCGGCCGCTGGGCGGGGTTGGCCTCTAGCCGGCCGCCCTAGTCGGCGGCCTTGACCACCGCCAGCACGGCCGCCTCGACCACCTGATCCCCGACCGTCGCCACGCTCTCGACCACCCCGTCGAACGGTGCGGTCAGGGCGTGTTCCATCTTCATCGCCTCCAGCACCACGACCGGCTGGCCCTTGGCCACCGTATCGCCCGGCTTGAGCGGGGCGGCGACGATCTTGCCCGGCATGGGCGCGCGCAGCGAGCCGTCAGAGACGGCGCCGGCCCCGCCGCCGGTCGCCGCGCGATACGGCGTGACCCGTCGCGCCTCGCCGTTGACGAACAGGACGAAACCGTCCTCGACCGCCTGATAGCCGAACAGCCGATCTCCCGACTGGACCTGGTCGAAGCCGACCTGGACCGAAAGCCCTTCAGCCCCGCGCCAGCCGGTCTCGACCGGCGCGACCTCACCGGACACGCCGCGCCCGTCCACCTGGGCCCAGACCGTCGTCTGGGCGGAGGCGTTCAGCCGCACCCCATAGGACAGGCCCGGCTGCCCGCCCCAGGGGCTGTAGGGATCGGCGCGGGTCTCGACCGTCTCCGCCGCCGCCTCGGCGATCAGGGTCAGGGCCGCCAGATTGGCTTCAGCGCTCTCGACCGGCTGCAAGCCCGCCTCCTCCGCCGCGATGAAGCCGGTGTCCACGTCCCCCGCCACGAACCGGGGATGCTCCAGACACCGTTTCAGGAAGCCGGCATTGGCCCGCACCGGCCAGATCTCGACCTCGCCCGCCGCCTCGGCCAGTTTCGCCGCCGCCGCCTCGCGCGTGTCGGCGTGGACGATCAGCTTGGCGATCATCGGGTCGTAGAACTGGCTGACCTCGCCGCCCTGCTCCACCCCCGTATCGACGCGGATGTCCTCAGGCAGGACGAAATGCTCCAGCCGCCCGATGCTCGGCAGGAAGCCGTTGGCCGGGTCCTCGGCGTAGAGGCGCGCCTCCATGGCCCAGCCGTTCAGCCGGATCTGCTCCTGTTTCAGCGGCAGGGGCTCGCCCGCCGCCGCGCGGAACTGCCATTCGACCAGATCGACGCCGGTCACCCTCTCGGTCACCGGATGTTCGACCTGCAGCCGGGTGTTCATCTCCATGAACCAGATGCCGTCCGCCTTCAGCCCGTCCGAGGCGTCGGCGATGAATTCGATGGTCCCGGCCCCGACATAATCGACCGCTTTCGCCGCCTTGATCGCCGCCCCGGTGACCGCCGCCCGCACCGCCTCGCTCATGCCCGGCGCCGGCGCCTCCTCGATCACCTTCTGGTGGCGGCGCTGCAGCGAACAGTCGCGCTCGTACAGGTGGACGACGTTGCCGTGCCGGTCGCCGAACACCTGGACCTCGATATGGCGCGGCCGGGTGATGTAGCGTTCGATCAGCACCCGGTCGTCGCCGAAGGCCGCCGCGCCTTCCCGCCGGGCGCTGGCCAGGCCGGCGGCGAAGTCCTCGGCCGCGTCGACCCGTTTCATCCCCTTGCCGCCGCCGCCGGCGACCGCCTTGATCAGCACCGGATAGCCGATCCGCGCCGCCTCGGCCGTCAGGGTCTCGTCGGACTGGTCCGCGCCCTGATAGCCCGGCGTCACCGGCACCCCGGCCTCGATCATCAGCTGTTTGGCCGCGTCCTTCAGCCCCATGGCCCGGATCGACTTGGGGTCCGGTCCGACCCAGACCAGGCCCGCCGCTGCGACCGCCTCGGCGAAGTCGGCGTTCTCGCTCAGGAAGCCGTAGCCGGGGTGGATGGCCTCCGCGCCCGTGGCCCTGGCGGCCGCCAGCACCTTGGCGCCGTCCAGATAGGACTCGCGCGCCGCCGCCGGGCCGATCAGCACGGCCTCGTCGGCCTCGCGCACATGCAGGGCGTCGGCGTCTGCCTCGGAATAGACGGCGACGGTGCGAATCCCCATCCGCTTGGCGGTGCGGAAGACACGACAGGCGATTTCGCCGCGATTGGCGACCAGGACGGACTTGAACATGGGGAAGTCTTAGCGGGATCGTGCGCGGGTGGCGAGCAGCACACGAACCTTCTCCCTCCCCGTTCGGGGAGGGTGGCCGAGCGGAGCGAGGTCGGGTGGGGACGGCGGGCCGACGCCCCACCGACCTGTCCCACATTCGGCAAGTGCGTCCCTGCCAGGCCGCCCCACCCGGTCGCTTGCGCGACCACCCTCCCCAAAATGGGGAGGGAGAGTTTTCAGCCCGCCCCTCAACCGTTAAGCCCCTCCCCATGTCCCTGCGCCCCCTCTTCGTCACCCAGGTCTATGAGGCCAGCCTCGCCGACACCCGCGGCTGGCCCGAATTCAACGAGCAACTGATCGACGTCGTCCGCATGATGGCCGAGGAGGACGAGGCCGGGCGTCGCTGGTGCAAGGCCAACGCCTATCGCGGCTACACCTCCTACGCCTCGCTGAACGACCTGCCGCACCGTTTCCCCGAGTTCGCCGAGCTGAAACGCCATCTCGACCGCCACGCCGTCGCCTACGCCAAGGCGCTGAACTTCGACCTGGCGCGCAAGCCGCGCCTCGACAATCTGTGGGTCAATATCCTCAAGCCGGGCGGCGGCCACACCGGCCATATCCACCCCCACGCCTTCCTGTCGGGCACCGTCTATATCGACATCCCCGACGGCGCCTCGTCGCTGAAGCTGGAGGATCCGCGCCTGCCCTTCATGATGGCCCGTCCCGGCGTCACTGACGAGGCGACCGAGACCGAACGCCCCTTCGTCTATCTGAAGCCCCAGGCGGGTACGGTGCTGATGTGGGAAAGCTGGCTGCGCCACGAGGTGCCGACCAATCTGGCCAGGACCGACCGTATCTCGATCAGTTTCAACTACGCCTGACCGCACAGACCCTCTCCCGCTTGCGGAAGAGGTGGCCCGGCGTTCGCGAAGCGGACCAGGGTCGGAGAGGGAAGTCTCGCGAAACTTCCCCCATCGTCAGGCGTCTCGCTTCGCTCGATGACCTGCTGCTTCCCCCGCAAGCGGGGGAAGGTCTGATCCCGTCAACGCCCCCCACCCCGCCATCGCCGCATCCACCAGCTTCTGCAGTTGCGCCTCCGTCGCCCCTTCGCGGGCCTGCAGGCTCATGCCCTGGTGAACCGCCACATAGAAGCGCGCCAGCGCCTCCAGATCCGTCGTCGCCGCGATCTCCCCGTCCGCCTGTCCGCGGTCCAGCCGCGCCCTGAAGATCGCCAGCATCTCACTGCGCCGCGCCGCCATCTCGGCGCACAGTTCCGCGCCCAGATCCCCCGGCTGCGCCCCGCTCAGCGAGACCATGCAGCCGGCCGGCTGTCCTGGCGCGGTCATGCCCCGCGCCGCCTCGCGCAGCACGGCCTCGACGCTGGCGCGCGCCGTCGGCTGTTCCAGCTGCGCCCAGACCCGGCCGCCGGATTGGGCGATGTAGCGGTCCATGGCCTCGCGATACAGGTCCGCCTTGCCGCCGAAGGCCGCATACAGGCTGGGCGCGGCGATCCCCATCGCCTGGGTCAGCTCCGCCACCGAGGCGCCCGCATAGCCGCGCGCCCAGAAGACCTCCATGGCCTTCTGCAACGCCTGGTCACGATCGAAACTGCGGGGACGTCCGCGCTCGGACACCGGCCTTCTCCTTTTTTGTAGCGATCGATAGATAAGCCTCTTGCGGCCGCCGGACAACGCACCACCTGATCTGTATCGATCACTACAGATAAGGTCTGCTCGAAATGTCCCTTCCCCTCTCCGGCAAACGCGCCCTCGTCACCGGCGCCAGCCGCGGCATCGGCGCCGCCATCGCCCGCCGCCTGGCCGCCGACGGCGCCGATGTGGCCATCACCTACGAGAAATCCGCCGACAAGGCCGAGGCCCTGGCCGCCGAGCTGCGCGCCCTGGGCCGCACCGCCGTCGCCATCCAGGCCGACGCCGGCAGCACGGCGGGCGCCAACGCCGCCGTCGACGGCGCGGTCGCGGGCCTGGGCGGCATCGACATCCTGGTCAATAATGCGGGCGTGGCCCGCGCCGGCGCCTTCGCCGAACAGTCGATCGAGGACATCGACGCCCTGTTGAACGTCAATGTGCGCGGCGTCTTCCTGACCACCCAGGCGGCCCTGAAACATATTCCCGACGGCGGCCGGATCGTCACCATCGGCAGCAATGTCGGCACGCGCGTCCCCTTCGCCGGCCTGACGGTCTATTCCGCCTCGAAATCGGCGCTGGAGTCCTTCAATCGCGGCCTGGCCCGTGAACTGGGCCTGCGCGCCATCACCGTGAACCTGGTCCGCCCCGGCCCGACCGACACCGACATGAACCCGGCCGAAGGTCCGCTGTCCGCCATGGTCCTGCCCACCGTCGCGGTCGGCCGCTACGGCCGCGTCGAGGAAGTCGCCGCCGCCGTCGCCTTCCTGGCGGGCCCCGACGCCGGCTACATCACCGGCGACGGCATCTTGGTCGACGGCGGCGCCAACGCCTGACCTCAAGGCCCGAAAGAGTTCTTGCACAGACCCTCCCCGCTTGTGGGGGAGGTGTGGCGTCGATCGGCGCAGCCGATCCAGCGACGAAGGGGAAGTCTTGCCTTGAAGAAGGCGACACTCCCCATCGTCAGGCGTGTCGCTTCGCGCCACGGCCTGACACCTCCCCCTCAAGCGGAGGAAGGTCTGCGAGGGAATACTAAAACAAGTCTCCGGGCGAAGGCCCGGAGCCCCGCCCGGCCCTCCATCAATTCCGCGGCGAAAGCCCGGGGCGATCAGCCTCGTCCGGTCTTTCTCAACAGCCGATCCCGCGCCGCATTGACCCGCGTCGCCAGCCCTTCGGTGCCGCCCTGGTCGGGGTGCGCCCGCGCCATGGCCTTCTTCCAGGCCGCGCGGATCTCGGCCTCGGTCGCAACAGGGCCGACGCCCAGCACGGCGCGCGCATCAGCGGCGCTGATCGGCTCGGAACGGACTTCGGCCCGCGCCCGCGACGCCCAGGCCAGATACAGGCCCGCCGCCGCCAGCGCCCCGCCGGTCAGCCAGGAACCACGAAACGCCGCCAGCGCCCCGCCGGCCAGCAGGGCCGAGCCCAGCAGGGTCGCCGTCACCCGCCAGTGGCCACGCCCGCGCCGCTCGGTCTGACGGCCCAGCCGCGCCATGGCCCAGACGGCGATCGCCGCCAGGGCCAGCCAGATCAGCAGCATCGGATCACGGGGTCTTCGGGGCCGTGGGGTGCGTTCAGGCCGCCACGTCCAGCGGCGTCAGCGCCTGCTCCAGCCCCATGGCCTTCATCAGGTTGCGCATCTCCTGGCGCGCCGCGACGTGGGCCAGGGAGACGGCCACCGGACGGATCTCGTTCGACAGGTCCGCCACCGTCAGGCCGAAGGGGAACAGTTCGCGATAGATGACCCGGTCGCGCAGGCCCGGCCCGACGCGGAAGCCGACCCGTTTGGCCAGCTTGTTCATCCGCTCTTCCAGACGCTTGCGATTGCGGGCCTCGGCGACGGCCAGGCGATTGGTCACCACCAGCCAGTCGATGGTCGCATTGCGGCCCTGGCTGATCGCCCGGTGCTTGCGCGCCTCCCAGACGCTCTCGGAATAGATGGACGGCTTCAGCAGATCCAGCGTCACCGGATCGACCTCGCCCAGCAGGTCGAAGTCGACGAAACTGTCGTTCATCGGCGTGACGATCTGGTCGGCCCGCGCGTGCGCCGCGCTGGACACGGCCGTGTCGCCGCCGGGGGTGTCGATCAGGATGGCGTCCACGCCCGCCGCCACGGCCTCGTCGAAGGCGCGCTCGAAGGCGGCGATCTGCTCGTCGACCCCCGCCTTGGCCAGGGCCTTGCCGTCGCCCATGTCGGGCATGAAGGGCTGGGGCAGCTTCTGCGCGTTCGCGGCCAGCCAGGCCAGTCGGTTGGTGAAGAACCGCTGCATCGACCGCTGGCGCAGGTCCAGGTCGATGATCGCCACGGTGCAGCCCGCGTGCAGCAGGCCCGTGACGATATGGATGGCCAGGGTGGACTTGCCGGCCCCGCCTTTCTCGTTGCCGAGGACGATCACGTGAGGCTGCGTCATGAGGAAACCCTCTGTGGCGACCGACGCGACTCAACACTGCGCGGCCCTAGGACGACCGAGAGTCGGCGTACCGACGCCAAACGTCAACGAGGGGTTAACGCCTATTCTGTGGACTTAACCCGACCTCAGCCCTGGCGCCGGCACCAGGGGTCGGCCACCTGAGCCGCCTGGCACAGGGCGGACGCCGCCTCGGCGGGGATCGGCCCGACCTTCAGCCGCGTCAGACTGCGGCCATTGACCTCGACGCCCTCAAACACCGGCGACAGGCTGGACAGGTCGGCATTGGCCTTCAGACGGCTCCAGGCCGCGCGGGCGCCGGCTTCGCTGGAATAGGCCCCCAACTGGATGGTGCGGCCAGGGGCGGCGGTCTCGGTGCGGATCGCGGCCGGGCGCAGGCTCGGCTGGGGCGCGACGCGGGCTGCGGCCTGTTCGACCACAGCCTTGGCCACGACGGGCGCCGCGGCCCGCATAACGGGCTCCACGGCCGGCTCCGCCATCCGCAGGGCCGCGTCGCGCAAACCATCGGGACGACCGGCCCCGGCCTGGGCGTCGCGGGCGTCCCACATCTGGTGCGGCGTCATCAGCGCCACCTGCATGGGCGAGAATTTGGCCGGACGCAGTCCCTGATCTTCGGCGGTGCGGCGCATCGGCGGGTCGCCGGGCCGGTCGTCGCGGGGATTCATCGGGATGTCGATCGACGCCACATGGTCGGCCATGACCTGAAACCGGTGACGGTCGCCCTCCACCGCGCCGCATCCCGTCAGGGTCAGGGCGGCGAGCGCGATCAGAACTGGACGATGAGCTTCTGCTGGCGTCATAAGCACGACCCTAGCAACCAGGGTTTGAAGTCTGGTGCATCAACAGGCTTAAGCCAAAGGGTTAATCGCTTCACCATGACCGAGACCGCGTCCCTCCCCGTCGTCCGCTCCGTCGCCGATCTGCGCGCCGCCGTGCGGGACTGGAAACGACAAGGCCTGACCGTCGGCATGGTTCCGACCATGGGCGCCCTGCACGAGGGCCACCTGACTCTTGTGCGCAAGGCCGCACGTCGGGCCGATCGGGTGGTCGCCTCCAACTTCGTCAATCCGACCCAGTTCGCGGCGCACGAGGACCTGGGCGCCTATCCCCGCCGCCAGGAAGAGGACGCCCGCCTTTTGGCCGCGACCGGCTGCCACCTGATGTTCGCCCCTGCGGCCGAGGCCATGTACCCCGAGGGCTTCGCCACCAGTATCGCGATGACCGGCCCGGCCCTGGGGCTGGAGGGCGACTTCCGCCCCCAGATGTTCGGCGGCGTCGCCCTGGTGGTCACCAAGCTGTTCAACCAGGTCCAGCCGGACATCGCCGTCTTCGGCGAGAAGGATTATCAGCAGTTGATGGTCGTCCGCCGCTTCGTCCGTGACCTGGACCTGCCGGTCGAAATCATCGGCGCACCGACCCAGCGCGACGAGGCGGGCCTGGCCCTGTCCTCGCGCAACGCCTATCTCTCCGAGGCCGATCTGGAGACCGCGCGCAAGCTGAACCTGATCCTGCGCCAGGCCGCCGACGCCGCCGCCTCGGGTCGTCCCCTGCCGGGGATCGAACGCGACGCCTACGCCGCCCTTCTCAAGGCCGGCTTTGAGCGGGTCGACTATGTCGCCGTCCGCCACGCCGAGGATCTGTCGCCCTTCCCGAACGGTATCGTCGACGCCCCCGCCCGGATCTTGGTCGCCGCCTGGCTGGGCAAGACCCGGCTGATCGACAACATGGCCATCTGAGCGTCGGTCAAAAAGAAGCCCGACGCGGGCGCCGGGCTGAATAAGGTTCGGTGATGGTGCGTCCCAAAAAGGGACACATCCTTCATTGACCGCTTTGGTTAACGAGACCTTAAGACGCTCTATCGGGCAACCACGTGGTCTGGCGCCCGCTGGGTCCCGTCGGCCAGGTCAGCCGCCAGCCCTGACCGGCCCGTACCGGGGTGAAATCGGACTCCGCGCCTACGCCCGGAAAGTCGAACCGCGCATCCCCGACCATGATTACGGCCGGACCGTTGCCCGAGGCGGTCGCCCGCCATGTCCCGCCCGCTCCCGCCATCACTGACGCCCGCGCGCCGTCGACCAGCACCGTCGGCGGTCCGCCGGCGGTCCGGCCCGAGACGATGACGGCCGAGCCGTCGGAATCGACGGCGTCCAAAACGCCCCGGCCGTCCAGCCGCACCGTCGGCTCGCCCGCCGCGATCAGGATCATCGGGCCTGTTCCGCCGCGGATCAGCACAAGGGTCTCCGGCGACGGCGCGGCGTCCTCACCGACCTGGACCTCGGGCGTCAGTCGAATGTCGCCGGTCGCCGCCGGCGCCCGCAGTTCGAACCGCCCCGTCGCATCGGCGCCCACCGCCACCGCCGCCCCATTGGCGCCGCGCAGCACGACCCGTGCGTCCGGTCCCGCCAGACCGCGTACGACCACCACCCCGCCGTCGCGGAAGGCAGCGTCCACATGCGGCGGCTGGACCCAGGCCGAGGCCGTCTGGGCGTCCGCCGGCCGCGCCGCGCCCTCGCCGTTCCGCGAACAGGCGGCCAGGACCACAAGCGGCGTCGCCGATAGGGCGGCCATGGCGATGATCCGGCGTTTCATCCTTCGTCCCGACGATATATGGCTGGCGACCCAGCGGCTCGGGAATCTGTTAGCTCGACCGCCGCCGGTTTGGCCATGGGCCAAGCGCGCATTCGTTCAGTCCGAGGCCCCATGTCCCTGCCCCCCGTTTCGATCCAGCCCTTCGACGGCCAATCCGTCTGCCTGTTCTGCGGCTCGTCCGATCGCGCCGATCCCGCCTATACCGAGGCCGCCCGCGCCTTCGGCAAGGCGACGGCCGAGGCCGGCTGGCGTCTGGTCTACGGCGGCGGCGGCGTGGGCCTGATGGGCGCCTCGGCGCGCGGCGCTCACGAGGCCGGCGGCCGCGTCGTCGGCATCATGCCGGCCTTCCTGCGCAGCCGAGAACGCCTGTTCGACGAGGTCGAAACCGTGGTCGTCACCTCGATGCACGAGCGCAAACAGCTGATGTACGATGAATCCGACGCCTTCGTCGTCGCCCCGGGCGGCATCGGCACCCTGGAGGAGGTGGTCGAGCTCCTGTCCTGGAAACGTCTGGACCTGCACCACAAGCCGGTCGTCTTCCTGAACCTGAACGGCTTCTGGGAAGGCTTCTTCGCCTTGATGCGCCACAGCGTGGACGAGGGCATGACCCCCGCCTCCTTCCTGGACGCCTGGACGGTGGCCGATTCAGTCGAGGAAGCCATGGCGCAGATTCAGACCGGCGACGCCGCGCCCGGGCGAAAGCACGATCTCCGCTAGGTGATCGTCGCTAACGAATAGACGCAGCCGCGTATTGACAGTTTTTATGAAAAACTGACATTGGCCGCGACGGCGCGACGCCGTTCTTCAAAACGGAGACTATCTATGCGCGCCCTGCTCCTCGCGGCGGCCCTGTTCGCCGCCGCCCCGGCCATGGCCCAGGCGCCCGCCGCCACCAGCCTGACCCTCGCCGACGCCGCCAAGGCGCCGGCCCGCGCCACCATCATCGACGGCGCCCGCTGGTCCTGCGACGGCGCAACCTGCACCGCATCGGGCGGCACGGAGCAGCCCGCGACGCGCGCCTGCCGTCGCGTGGTGCAGAAGTTCGGTCCCGTGACCGCCTTCTCCTACAAGGGAACTGCGCTCAGCGCCGAGGAAGTGGCGACCTGCAACGCATAGGGTTCGGAGGCGGCCTTAAGCCGCCTCGCCGCCCAGCCGCCGTTGAATGGTCTCGCGACCGATCAGCGGCGCCATGGCCGCCATGTCCGGCCCGTGCGCCTGGCCCGTCAACGCCAGGCGCAGCGGCATGAACAGCGCCTTGCCCTTGGCGCCCGTCTCGGCCTTCACGGCGTTGGTCCAGGTCGACCAGGCGGTCTCGTCGATCACCTCGGGCAGCAACCTGGCCGCGGCGGCGATGAAGTCGACGTCCTCGATCACCGGCTGGACCGGCCCCTGGACGATCTTGGCCATGTCCGCGACATCGCCGAACCGGGTCAGATTGCCCCGCACCGTGTTCCAGAACACGTCGCCCAGATCGGCGCCCAGCGCCTGAAGGCGCGGCTGGGCCGTGGCGTAGTCCATCACATGCAGCGCCTGGGCGTTCAGACGGTCCAGGTCCGCCGTGTCGTAGCGCGCCGGCGAACGCCCCATCTTGGAGAAGGCGAAGCTGGCGCCCAGAGCCTCGACCGAGGCGCCGACTTCCAGCGGATCCGATGTGCCGATCCGACCCAGGTGGCTGGTGATGGCGATGGGCTCATAGCCCTGCTCGCGCATATCGCTGATCGACAGCGAACCCAGGCGTTTGGACAGGGCCGCCCCGTCAGCGCCGACCAGCAGCGGCATATGGGCGAAGCCCGGAACCTTGGCCCCGAGCGCCTCGAAAATCTCGATCTGGGCGCCGGTGTTGGTGACGTGGTCCTCGCCGCGGATGATGTGGGTGATCGCCATGTCGATGTCGTCGACGACTGACGGCAGGGTGTAGAGGAACAGGCCGTCCTCGCGGATCAGCACCGGATCGGACATGGAGGCGGTATCCACCTCGGCATGGCCGCGCGCCAGATCTTCCCAGGCGACCCGCTTGCCCTCCAGCTTGAATCGCCAATGGGGACGCCGCCCCTCGGCCTCGTAGGCGGCCTTCTCCTCGTCGGTCAGTTCCAGGGCGGCGCGGTCGTAGATCGGCGGCAGGCCGCGCGACAGTTGCACCTTGCGACGACGGTCCAGTTCATCGGCCGTCTCATAGGCAGGATAAAGCCGGCCCGAGGCCTTCAGTCTGGCGGCGGCTTCCTCATAGCGGTCGAACCGCTTGGACTGGTTGTAGCGCTCGTCCCAGGTCATGCCGAGCCAGGTCAGGTCGTCCTCGATCCCCTGTTCGAACTCGGGCGTCGAACGGGCCAGGTCGGTGTCGTCGATACGCAGCACGAACGAACCACCCTGCCCTTTCGCGAACAGCCAGTTCACCAGGGCGGTGCGGACATTGCCGACGTGCAGCTTACCCGTCGGCGACGGGGCGAAACGAACCTTGACGGACATGGGATGGCGACCTCGAAAACGAGGCGGCTAGGTCGCGCCGCAACCCGGCGAAGTCAAGGCCGAGCGGGCTTGGAAGCCGTTAAACCGTCCGTCAGTCGTCGCGGTGGACGCGTTCGCGACGTTCGTGACGCTCCTGAGCCTCGACCGACAAGGTCGCCGTTGGGCGGGCTTCAAGCCGTCCCAGGCCGATCGGTTCGCCGGTGTCCTCACAATAGCCGTAGGAACCGTCCTCGATCCGCCGAAGGGCGTCGTCGATCTTGGAGATCAGCTTGCGCTGGCGATCGCGGGTGCGCAACTCGAGCGCGCGATCCGATTCCGACGAGGCGCGGTCCACCAGGTCGGGATGGTTTTCGGTCTCGGCCTTCAGATTGACGACCGTGCCTTTGGACTCTCGAAGGATCTCGTCCTTCCAGTCCAGAAGCTTCTTCTTGAAATAGGCAAGCTGCCGCTCGTTCATGAACGGCTCGTCGTCGGAAGGCCGATAAACGGCGGTTCCCTCGGACACAACGGACGCCAAAGCGTTCATCGCACACACGCTCTCTAAGCACGCCCCCCTGTGGCGTAGGGGCCGTATAGGCAGCCCGACGAGTCGCGGCAACGGCGCTCGCGATTCCGTGATCATGATTATGCGAGCCACAATCGGCGCGTGACATTTCGCGCGCGGTCATGAGCGCTTGGATTTTGAATTACGCCGGTTTTTGAAGTTAACCGCCGCCGCGGCGAAGCTCGGCCTTGGCCAGTTCGACCGAGGCGCGCAGATCGATCTGATCCAGTACGGCGTTCAGTCCCGCGTCTCCGTCGTCAGGCCGTTCCTCGCGCAACGTCCGAGCGAGTCGGTCCAGCGTCGCCGCGTCGGCCTCGCCGGACAGGAGCGCCATCTTCATCTCGTCCAGCCGGTCCAGCAGCCCCGCCCCCCGCTTCACGGCGCGACGTCGTTTTTCCAGCGGCCCCTCGACCCCCTGCAGGGCCATCAGGGCGGAGACATCGGAAACACCTGAGGTCGAGGCGCTGGCGGTCGAGGCCGCAGGTGCGGCGGCCGATTCCGACGGGCCCAGCGAGAAGCCGTCCGTCGCGCGCGCCGCCTTGCCCCCGGTCGGGGCGGCGGGCGCGGTGGTCCGTGTGACCTTCATCGGCGGATGCTCCGGCTCATGAGACCATACTTGGCGACCAGGGTGACTGTTTGGTTAACGCCTGGGCAAAAACTGCCGCAAACTCGGCGAGCTTGGCTGGTCGCTGTATTTCTTTTCAATGAGTTATAGCGCGGCACGATCCTCGCAACGCGGTAAATGAAACGCCGTAAGGACGTCCGACCGATGCAGAATCTGCTTGCCCGCCTTGTCGCCCCCCTCGCCGCCCCGCTGGTGGTCGCGGCCGCGCTGGGCGTCGTTGCATCGCCGGCCCTGGCCCAGTCCCGCATCAAGGACATCGCCGCCGTCGAGGGGGTTCGCGGCAACCAGCTGGTCGGATACGGCATGGTCATGGGCCTGGCCGGCACCGGCGACAGCCTGCGCAACTGCCCCTTCACCCGCCAGTCGCTGGAAGGCATGACCGAGCGGCTGGGCGTCAATATCCGCGGCGCCAACGCCAACACCAAGAACATGGCCGCCGTCATGGTCACCGCCGAGCTGCCGGCCTTCGCCACGCCCGGCTCGCGCATCGACGTCAATGTCTCATCCATGTGCGACGCAAAGAGCCTGCTGGGCGGCGCCCTGGTGGTCACCAGCCTGCAGGGCGCGGACGGCCAGGTCTATGCAGTGGCCCAGGGCTCGGTCCAGACCGGCTCCGTCTCCGCCTCGGGCGGTTCGGGCTCGTCGGTGACGCGCGGCGTGCCGACCGCCGGCCGCATCGCCTCCGGCGCCTCGGTCGAACGCGAGACCGGATTCGAAATGGCCAATATGAACGAGGTGCGCCTGAACCTGCGCAATCCCGATTTCACCACGGCCCAGCGCGTCGCCGCCGCCGTCAACGCCGCCTACCCCGGCTCAGCCCTGGCCGAGAACGGCACGGTGGTCGCCCTGCGCGCGCCCGGTCAACTGGGCATGGCCGGCTTCATCAGCCGGGTCGAGAACCTGCCCGTCACGGTGGACGCCCCCGCCAAGGTCATCATCGACGAGGTCAACGGCGTCATCGTCATGGGCGACGCGGTTCGCATTTCGCGTGTCGCCATCGCCCAGGGCAATCTGACCATCTCGGTCGATGAACAGCCCTTCGCCAGCCAGCCCGCCCCCTTCAGCCAGGGCCAGACCGCCGTCGTCCCCTCGTCCCAGGTCAGCGTCGAGGAGGATCTGGGCACCCAGATGCGGATCGTCGGCGGCGGCACCAGCCTGTCGACCCTGGTCAACGGCCTGAACGCCCTGGGCGTCAGCCCCCGCGACATGATCAGCATCCTGCAGGCGATCAAGGCGTCCGGCGCCCTGCAGGCCGACATCGAGGTGATGTGAGCATGACCGACCTGACCGCCTCAGCCGACCTGCTGCGCGCCCCACAGGGCGTATCGACCACGCCCAAGGGCGCCTCGGCCGAGAAGATCAAACAGACCGCCGAGGCCTTCGAGGCCACCTTCCTGTCCCAGATGCTGAAGCCCATGTTCGAGGGCCTGTCGACCGACGGCCTGTTCGGCGGCGGCCAGGGCGAGGCGACCTGGCGCAGCTTCCTGCTGGACGAAATGGCCAAGAAGACGGTCGCTGCGGGGGGGATTGGCCTGGCCGGACCGGTCATGACCGAAATGCTGAAGATGCAGGAGGGCGCGCAATGAACGACGCCGAACTGGCCGGCGCCCGCGTGCGCCAACTGCTGGACCTGACCCAACGCCTGACCGAGCGCCTGACCGCCGAGACCCTGGCCTTCCAGGAAGGCCGTCCGCAGGATGTCGCCGCCAGCCTGGCCGAGACGCAGGAGATGGCCAATCTCTATCGGCGCGATTCCGCCCATGTGAAGGCCAACCCCGCCCTGCTGGCCGGCGCCCCCGCCTCCGACCGGATGCAGTTGATCGAAGCCACTCGCGCCTTCAACGCCGTCCTGGCCCGCCACGCCGGCGCGGTCGAGGCGGCCCGCAAGATTTCCGAAGGCCTGGTCCGCGCCATCGCCCACGAGGTCGCGGCCGCCCGCACCCCAGCCTCCGCCTACGCCGCCGACGGACGCGCGGCCCAAGGCGACGGCCGCGCGGTCGCCTACAATCGCAAGGCATAGACCAGCGATATTCCGCAAGCCCAAGTTGCTGACCGCGTTGCCGATTTTTTAAGCGACGCCGTGCATGCTGCGGGCATGACGATGACTGCTCGCCTTTTGGGTCTGGCCTTTGCATCCGCCGATGCGCTCGTCGAGATCGACGCCAAGGGCTCTGTCGCCTTCGCGCTCGGGGCCGGTCCGGCCACCGGCCAGGACGTCGCCGCCCTGTGGACCGGCAAGCCGCTCGCCAACTTCCTTCATGAGGGCGGCGCGACCGTCGTTCAGGCCCTGCTGGCCACCAAGCCCGGCGCCCGCAGCCCCGCCACCCAGATCCTGATCGCGGCCGGCCCCGACCGCGTGCGCCGCGCCTCGCTCCGCGCCTTCATCCTGCCCCAGCTGGCTCCGGCCATCTCCTGCTCGATCTCCTACGAGGGCCCGGCCATCGCCGTGGCCGACATCGAGACCCCGCCCCTGGTCGAGGCCGAAGGCTTCCTGATCGACGCCGCCCGCGTCATCGAGGGAAACCCCGGCCTGTCCTTGGCCTTCCTGGACGTTCGCGGCCTTGAGGATCTGGCCGGCGACGTCGCCGAACGAATGCATCGTCGCATCGAGGCGACCCTGCAGTCCGCTGCGGCTCAAGGCTCGACCGCCGCCCAGATCACCCCCCAGCGTTTCGCCGTGCTGCGCCCCAGCGGCGACACGCGCGACCTGGCGGCCGAAATCGTAGAGGCCGGTCGCGCCGAGGGCGTGGCCATCGGCGCCGAGGCCTTCTCCTCCAACGTTCCCCAGGGGTCCGACACCCTGTGCGTCCTGCGCGCCATGCGTTACGCCATTGAGGGCTGCCTCAAGGACGGCGGCCTGGCCAATCCGCAGATCGCCTTCTCGGACTCGCTGAAACGCACCTTCCGCGACGCCGAGGCCTTCCGCAGCGTGGTCAAGTCGCGCGAGTTCCAGGTCCACTACCAGCCCATCGTCCATCTGGCGTCGCGGTCGGTGCACCATTTCGAGGCCCTGGCGCGGTTCAGCTCCAACAACGGTCCCGCCGACGCCATCCGCATGGCCGAGGAACTGGACCTGATCGAGTCCTTCGACCTGGCCGTCGCCGAGAAGGTGCTGAAGCGGATGCGCGCTCCCGGCGCGGGCCTGTTGAAGATGGCCGTCAACGTCTCAGGCGCGTCGCTGGGCGACGACTCCTATGTCGAGAACCTGCTGCGCATGACCGCCGGCGCGCCCGCAGAGCGCAAGCGTCTGATCGTCGAGGTGACCGAGACCTCGGCCCTGGCCGACATTGAGGCCGCCAACCGGCGCCTGGCGAGCCTTCGCGAGGCCGGCATCAAGGTCTGCATCGACGACTTCGGCGCGGGCGCCACCTCGTATGACTATCTGCGCAAGCTCACGGTCGACGCCGTCAAGATCGACGGCTCCCTGGTTCGCGATATCGAGAAAGACGAGCTGACCCGCAACATGCTGCGCAGCACGGTCGAACTGTGCCGTTCGATGAAGCTCGAGACCATCGCCGAGATGATCGAGACCGAAGGCGTGGCTACGGAACTGAAGGCGCTGGGCGTCGAATACGGCCAGGGCTGGCTGTTCGGCCGCGCAGAAGCGGAACCCCGGACCCAGCTGGCCAGCGCCGCCCCCGTCCGCCGCCGCGGCGCCGTCGAGGCCTGGGGCTGAGCCGCAACCGTCGCGATCCAGGTTGAGGCGCCGTTAAGGTTGACTTCAGACCTGTTGACGTATCAACGTTATTGAAGGCCCATCCGGGGAGGATGAACGCCGGAAGAAACGGCCTGTTCCGAACCTTCACTGGCTCCGGGGCAGGCCGTTTTGTTTTGTGTCGCAAATGCGGCCTTCCCCTCGCATCGAAATCCGAATACCTGCGTTGTTGGGGCACGGATGATTTGTGGAGGGTTGAGCGATGCTGAAATACGGAAAGGCCGTGGCCATGGTGGTTGCTGCGGCGGGAGTCTGGGCGATGGTTTCGGGCGTGGCCCACATCAGCGCCGCCCTGGCCTTCTGATCCCAGCCGTCTCTGGTTCCGCCTAGGCCTGGGCCGCCAAGACCGGGCTGGCGGTGTTGAGCCCGGTGACGGTCACCTCCGCGCCCTGACGGCGGTAGCGGTCGACCACCTTCTCCAGCGCTGCAGCGCCGGTCACGTCCCACAGATGCGCGCCGGCCATGTCGATCTCCACCCGCGACGGGCGGCCATGGTGCTCGAAGCTGGCGGCGAACAGGCCGGCCGAGGCGAAGAACAGTTGGCCCTCCACGCGATATCGGACCACGCCCTCCTGCGGCGTTCCGATCTCGACGACGGTCAGGGTCTTGGCGACCTTGCGCATGAAGAAGACCGCCGACAGCAGCACGCCCAGCACGACGCCCTTCGACAGGTCGTGGGTCGCCACCACGGTCGCGGTCGTGGCGACCATCACCAGCGACGACTGGAAGGGGATCGACCGGATCTTCAACACCGATCCCCAGTCGAAGGTCCCGATAGAGACCATGATCATGACCGCCGTCAGCGCCGCCATCGGAATGCGCGCGACCCAGTCCCGCAGAACCAGGATCAGGAACAGCAGAAAGACCCCGGCCCACAAGGTCGACAGACGTCCCCGTGCGCCCGACCCGACATTGATCATCGACTGACCGATCATGGCGCAGCCGGCCATGCCGCCGAACAGGGGCGACAGGATGTTGGCGATCCCCTGCCCGCGCGTCTCACGGTCCTTGTCCGAGGGGGTGTCGGTGACGTCGTCGATCAGATTGGCGGTCAACAGGCTTTCGAGCAGGCCGACGAAGGCCAGGGTGGCCGATATGGGCGCGACGATGGTCAGCGTCTCCCAGGTCAGAGGCACGGCCGGCAGGTGGAACATCGGCAAGGCCGTCGGCAACCGGCCCATGTCGCCGACGGTGCGCACGTCCAGACCGGTGATCATGACGAAGCCGCTGATCACGACGATGGCCACCAGGGGAGCGGGCACGGCACGGGTGATCCGGGGAAAGCCGTAGAGGATGACCAGGGCTGCTCCCAGCAGGGCGAAGGTCTGCCAGACTGCTCCGATCAGCTGCGGCATCTGGGCCATGAAGATCAGGATGGCCAGGGCGTTGACGAAACCCGTCATCACGGACTTGGACACGAACCGGATGTAGCGGCCCAGCCTGAGCAGGCCGATGACGATCTGGAAGACGCCGCACAGGATCGAGGCGGCGAACAGATATTCAAGCCCGTGATCGCGGACCAGGCCGACCATCAGCAGGGCCATGGCCCCGGTGGCGGCCGAGATCATGGCCGGGCGCCCGCCGACGAAGGCGATGGTCACGGCGATGACCACGCTGGCGTAGAGGCCCACCGCCGGATCGACCCCGGCGATGATGGAGAAGGCGATGGCCTCCGGGATCAGGGCCAGGGCGACGACGGTGCCGGCCAGCAGGTCGCGGCGCGGACTGGCGAGCCATTGCTGGCGCGCGGAAGCGATGAGGGACATGGGATCAGCCGGGGATCTGCCGACGACCCGGCGCGCGGCCATGGGTCGTGTTCGGCGGGTTTCCCGGCGGATCGGCGGCCGGGATAGCCACCCGACGCTTCAAACAGGCCGGGTCCGAGGTGAGGCCCGCCTGATGCCCGTTCAGCCCCCGAAAGGCAAGCGCACCTAGTCGGCGGCCGGCGCGATCTTCGCCAGCGACGGCCGTTCGTTCGCCTTCGACGCCGCCGTGGCCTCGACCGCCCGCATGACGCGCAACAGGTTCTCGCCGGCGATCTTGCGGATGTCGGCCTCGGTCCAGCCGGCGTCCATCAGGGCGGCCAGGATGCGCGGATAGGCGTCAACGCCGGTCACGCCCTCGGGCAGGCTGCCGATGCCGTCGAAGTCGGCGCCGAGGCCGACATGGTCGATCCCCGCCACCTGGCGCACATGCTGGATGTGGGCGACCACGTCGGCCAGGGTCGCGCGCGGGGTCGGGTTGGCCGCGATCCAGGCCGCCATGCCCCGTTCGACCGCCGAGGGATCGCCGGGGTGCATCGACTTCAGCCGGGCGTCCTCGCCGGCCCTGGCCGCGCCCCAGGCCCGCACCGTCTCGCTGACGAACTGGGGCGCCAGGTTGATCATCACGATCCCGCCGTCCTCGGGCATCATGCGCAGCACCCGGTCGGGCACGTTGCGCGGATGGGCCGTCACCGCCCGCGCCGAGGAATGGGAGAAGATGACGGGGGCGTCGGACACCCGCATGGCGTCCAGCATGGTGTCCTCGGACACGTGGCTGAGGTCGACCATCATGCCCAGGCGGTTCATCTCCTTGACCACCGCCTCGCCGAAGGGGCTGAGCCCGCCCCATTTGGGCGCGTCGGTCGCGCTGTCGGCCCAGGTGGTGGTCTTGGAATGGGTCAGGGTCATGTAGCGGGCCCCGGCTCCGTAGAACTCGCGCAGCAGGGCCAGGGAGTCGTCGATCGAATAGCCGCCCTCCATGCCGATCAGGCTGGCGATCCGGCCCGAGGCGAAGACCGCATCCACCTGGTCCGCCGTGGTGGCCAGACCGAAGGTCTCAGGATGGGCGGCGATGATCCGCTTGGCTGTATCGATCTGCTCGAAGGTCTCTTCCACGGCCTCCAGCGGCGTGAAGGTCGCGGGGACATAGACCGACCAGAACTGCCCGCCGACGCCCCCGGCCCGCAGGCGGACGATGTCGGTGTGCAGCTTGGTGTCGGCTTCAAGATTGGTCGCCAGATCAACGGCGTAGACATCATTCCCATAGTTCTGACGCAGCGCCCACGGCAGGTCGTTGTGACCGTCGATCAGCGGGGTGGTCTTCAAGATCTCCAGCACACGGGCCTCGCTGGCGTCCTGGGCCTGGGCGGCCGCGGCGACCGTGGCGATGGCGGCGACGGCGACGCCGGCCAGCAGATGACGAAACATGAAGGCCTACTCCCCTGAATGCTGCGACGCACACTTGCAGAGGATTCGACGCAGACAAAGCCTCCTTTGCCCTAAGGCGAGCAGGGGCTAGAGACACCGGCATGAGCGACGCCGCCTTTTCCGACCCGCTGGACCTGAAGAAGGTCGAGACCCGCGCCTGGTTCGAGCACCTGCGCGACCGGATCCACGCCGCCTTCGAGGCGCTGGAGGATGAAGCGCCGGCCGATCTGTTTCCGGGCGAGCCGGGGCGGTTCGTGCGAACCCCCTGGGAGCGGGCCGAGGGCGGCGGCGGCGTGATGGGGATGATGCACGGCCGGCTGTTCGAGAAGGTGGGCGTCCATGTCTCGACCGTTCATGGCCAGTTCCCCGCCGACTACGCCAAGACCGTGCCTGGCGCGGCCGAGGATCCGCGCTTCTTCGCCACCGGGATCAGCCTGATCTGCCACCCGGTCAGCCCGAGGATCCCGGCGGTGCATATGAACACCCGCTTCATCGCCACGACCCAGGCCTGGTTCGGCGGCGGCGGCGACCTGACCCCTGTGCTGGAGGCCGATCGGCGGCAGGACCACCCGGACACCCTGGCCTTCCATGCGGCGATGAAGGCCGCCTGCGACGCCCATGACCCCGCCTGGCACGAACGCTACAAGGCCTGGTGCGACGAGTATTTCTGGCTGCCGCACCGCAAGGAGCCGCGCGGCACCGGCGGGATCTTCTACGACCATCACGACAGCGGCGATCACGACCGCGACTTCGCCTTCACCCGCGACGTGGGCCTGGCCTTCCTGGACGTCTATCCGAAGATCGTGGCCGGGCGGATGACCGAGGCCTGGACGCCGGAGGAGCGCGAGGAGCAGTTGATCCGACGCGGACGGTATGTGGAGTTCAACCTGCTCTACGACCGTGGCACCATGTTCGGCCTCAAGACCGGCGGCAACGTCGATTCGATCCTCAGCTCCATGCCCCCGGTGGTGAAATGGCCGTGAAGTCCCCTCTCGCTAAGATCCTGCTGCGGCCGCTGGTCACCTCGGTCCTGTTCGCCGTCCTCTACGGGATCTATCTGACCCTGTCGCACCAGCCGCAGATCCCCCTGACCCTGTTCGTGGTGATCGGCTTCTATTTCGCGGCGTCCCTGCTGCTGGAACGGTTCGTGTTTCCGAAGATCGGACTCTGATCCGGCGATTTCGGACTCGAAAAAGAGTGTCCGAAATGTCCGAAATGTCCGAAGTCCGGCTGCCCCGGTCGTAGTGATCGGCTTCCATTTCGCGGCCTCGCTGCCGATGGAACGGTTCGTGTTTCCGAAGATCGGACTCTGATCCGGCGATTTCGGACTCGAAAAAGAGCGTCCGAAATGTCCGAAATGTCCGAAATCCCGGCGGGCCCGAACTTGCGCTGCGCAGGCGAAAACGGCGCAACATGCAAAAGAGTGCATTTTCGCGGCGCGCCCAGCTTCGATTGTCAAAGACCCGGCCGGTATTCTAACCCCGCTACGGCGGGCGCTGCGCCGATTGTGCGAATTTTCTGATTTTGCTTGAACAATCAAAGGGCGGGCCAGGGTCATTATGTGACCAAGCCCTCGTTCTTCCGCTCAGCCCATCGCGGCCACGAAGGCGTCGCCCGCACGACTGCGATAGCGTTCGGCGTGGCGCAGCAGGCGGAAGGGGCGTTCCGGCAGGGCGAAGGGGGCGCTGACCAGTCGACCGGCGGCGACCGAGGCGTAGGCGACGCTTTCGGACAGGGCGGTGGCGCCGGCGCCGGCCTCGGCGGCGGCGAGCACGGCCTCGTTCGAAGGCAGGGTCATGGCCACCGGCAGGTCGGCTGGATCGACGCCCGCCTGACGCACGGCTTCTTCCAGGGTCGAACGGGTGCCGGACCCCAGTTCGCGCAACACCCAGGCGGACGAGGCCAGGTCGGCGGCCGACAGGCTGCGTCGGGTCGCCCAAGGGTGGTCAGGCGTGACGACGACGGCGAGCCGGTCGGAGCCGATGCGGGTCTGTTCCAGGGCGGCCTCATCGACCGCGCCCTCGACCAGGCCGATCTCGGCGGCGCCGGCCAGGACGGCGGCGGCGGCCTCGCGCGTATTGCCGATCTGGACGTCCAGTTCGATGCCGGGGTGGGCCGCGTGGAAGGCGACCAGACGGCGGGGCAACCAGTAGGAGGCGATGGTCTGGCTGGCGAAGACCGCCAGACGGCCGCGCCGCAGGGCGCTCATGTCCGCCAGGGCCGCCTCGGCGGCGGCGGCGCGGGCCAGGACGGCCCTGGCCTCGGGCAGGAAGGCGCGGCCCGTCTCGTTCAACACCACGCCCCGCCCGACCCGGTCGAACAGATGGACGTCATGCTCGGCCTCCAGCGCCGCAATGGCGTTGGAGACGGCCGACTGGGTCAGGTTCAGCGCCCGCGCGGCGGCGGTGACGTGCTGGCGCTCGGCGACGGCGACAAAGATGCGCAGGCGTTCCAGGGTCACGATTGATCTCCAAATCGGATTGAAATGACCATAACAATCCGTTGGACGCCCGTCGAGGCGCGGCGCATCAGGCTGGACCATGAAGACCGCCGCCCTGCCCTCGCCCGTCGCCTCGCCCCTGCTGGCGAATGTCCGGACCTTCGCGCGGTCGATCTGGCCCGGCCTGACCATGTGTCTGGTGGTGGCCCTGGCGGCCGTCGGCCTGACCAGCATGGAGCATGATGCGTTCGGCAAGGTCTGGCTGGAGCCCCTGGTCCTGGCCATCCTGCTGGGCGCCGGGGTGCGGGCCGTGTGGACCCCGGATGCGCGGTTCAAGGTCGGGATCGATTTCAGCGCCAAGATCCTGCTGGAGGTCGCGGTGGTGCTGCTGGGCGCCTCGGTCAGCGCGGCGACCCTGTCGGCCCTGGGGGCCGGGTTCGTGCTGGGGATACTGGCCGTGGTGGCGGCGGCCATCGTCGTCGGTTTCGGGGTCGGCCGGATGCTGGGATTGACGCCGCGCATGGCCCTGTTGGTCGCGTGCGGCAACGCCATCTGCGGCAACTCGGCCATCGCCGCCGTGGCCCCGGTGATCGACGCCGACGGCGAGGAGATCGCCGCCTCCATCGCCTTCACCGCCGTTCTGGGCGTGGTGGTGGTGCTGAGCCTGCCGCTGCTGGGCGGCCTGCTGTCGATGAGCGGGGTCCAGTATGGGGCGCTGGCGGGTCTGACCGTCTATGCGGTGCCGCAGGTGCTGGCCGCCGCCGCGCCTATGGGCGTCGTGGCGACCCAGACGGGAACCGTGGTCAAGCTGGTGCGGGTGCTGATGCTGGGTCCGGTGATCCTGGCCCTGTCGCTGATCTTCCGCGACCGCGCGCCGACGGCGAAGAAGCCGGGTCTGGCCCGGCTGCTGCCCTGGTTCATCGTCGGTTTTCTGATCATGATCGGCCTGCGGTCGATGGGGGCGATCCCGCAGGCGGCCCTGGCGCCGATGGCGGTGGCGTCCGGCCTGCTGACCGTGGCGGCCATGGCGGCCCTGGGCCTGCAGACCGACATCCGGGCCGTGGCGAAGGCCGGCGGACGGGTGGTCGGGGCCGTGGTCCTGTCGCTGGGCGCCCTGGTCGGGATCGCCCTGGCGCTGATCAGCCTGCTGGGGCTGTAGCCGCCTTGGGCGCGGCCGGGTTCTCGCCGACCCGGTCTTCCTGAACCCCGTTGGCCGCGCCGCGGTGCGGGGCGATCCGGGCCACGATCAGGGCCGTCAGCCCGCCGATGACCGTGGCGATGATCCGGTGCTCGGCGTTGGCCAGCACTCCGCCATAACCCAGCGAGACCAGCAGAACCGCCGTCGCCGTCACGGCGCCGGTCAGGGTGGCGAAATGGGCCTGTTGCAGGGCGAAGGCCGCGAAGGCGGTCACGCCCGCCGCCGCGATCAGCCACGGATGGGCCGACTGGACCTCGACGGCGTAAACAGTGGCGAAGGCGCAGCCCAGCAGGGTGCCGGCGACCCGCTGGATGCCCCGCGTCTGGGTCTCCATCAGGCCGGGCTTCAGCACGATCATGGCCGTCATCGGCGCCCAGGCCCAGTTCTGCAGATCGATGGCCCAGGCGAAGCCGATGCTGAGCCCCACGGCGGCGGCGGCGCGGGCCATGTGGCTGATCAGCAGTTTGCGGCCCGGCGGGGGCGGTCGGGGCCCGATGGGAAAACGGGCGGCCGCCTTGGGGAAGATCAGGGCCAGGATCACGACCAGGCCGATCTGGACCGCCCCGCCGATCAGGACGCTGATCCCGCGAATGGCCGCCTGGTCCGTCGGCCCGGCGTAGTAGCCGGCGATCAGATAGGCGATGATCCCCTGAAGCACGACCCACCAGAGGTCTTCCTCATACAGGGCGATGGCGGCGCAGACGGCCGCGCCGAGACAGCCCGTGGCCAGCAGCAGACCGGGAACCTGGCCGACCACCGTGCCCAGGAAGGCGGCCAGGGTCAGACCGGCCGCCGTGCCCAGCATCGCGCCCCAGCGCCGCCCGATCAGGTCGCGCGACGCCGCCAGACCCACCACGAAGGCCGAGCCCGCCGCCATGGCGCCCTCGGTCGGCAGCCCCAGAAGCACGCCTCCGCCCAGCAGGAGGGGCATGGCGGGCAGGCACAGGGCCGCCTCGCGCCAGTAGAAGGGCCGCCAGTGGCGCAGCAGACGATGAAGGCGGGTCTCGGCGGCCATCAGATGCCGCTGCCCTGGTCCTCGACCGGCGGCGGGGTCAGCAGCAGGAAGGCGCGGATCCAGGCGGTCAGGACGGCGCGGTCATTGGGCCGTTTCAGACTGTCCAGGGCCTCGTCCGCCAGGGCCTCGGGAATGCGCGAGCCGCGCCGGTCCTGGACCAGGGCGGCGGCGTATTCGGGCTGGAACTCGGGATGGCACTGGAAGGAGATGGCGTCCTGGCCCCAGGCCAGACCGGCGTAGGGGGTGAAGCCGCTGGAGGCGATGACGCGGGCGTCCGGCGAGACGGCGACGACCTGGTCCTGGTGCGAGACCGGGATGGCGATTGTGCGGGCGCGCGGGTGCATCCACGGCTCGTCGAGGCGGACGTCGTAGCGATGCAGGCCGACGCCCCAGCCCCGGTCCGACTTCTCGACCGCGCCGCCGAAGGCGTGGGCCAGGACCTGATGGCCGAAACAGATGCCGACCAGACGGGTCCGGCCGCGCGCGGCGCGCAGCCAGGTGACCAACTGGGGAATCCACGGCAGGTCGTCATAGACCCCCGCCGCCGAACCGGTGACGATGGCGCCCTGGAAGGCGGCCGGGTCGTCGGGCAGATGGCCGGCCTGGACATTGAACCGCGTCGTCGCCACCCCCTCGCCCAGCAGGGCGCGGAACCGGGCGGGATAGTCGTCGAAGTCGTCCTTCAGATTTTCCGGCGGATGGCCGGTTTCCAGAATGGCGATGCGGGTCATGGGCCGACCATAGCCAGCTTTCCCGCGATGCGACATCCGGCCCGGCCTGACATCCTGTGAGGAAAAGTTTCCGCCGCGTCAGAGCATCCAGACTTCGGCCCGACCGCCCGGATCGCCCAGGCTGTCGGCGACCCAGCCGCAGATTTCGGCGGCCGCCGCCTCGGCGCCCGGCGGCGGATTGACGACGACCATGGCGCAGCCGTTCATCTTCATCGGATTGGTCAGTGGGCGCAGCCGGGCCTCGGCGACCAGAACCGGCGCCTTGCCGGCCAGGCGGCGGGTGAAGGCGTCGAAGGTCTCCAGATCCTTCAGCGGGGTCCAGACGGCGACCGTGGCCGCGGGGTCGCGTCTGACCACGGCCAGGGCGGTCTCGGCCGAGCGGATATAGTCGTCGGGCTTTTCGAACGGCGGGTCGATCAGGACCAGGGGGCCGCGCGCCCTGGCCGCTTCGGCGGTCGCCATCGCATAGCCGTCGCCCTCGCGCCCCTCGGCGTTCGGGCGGTCCGACAGGGCCTGGGTCAGAAGCTCGCGGACCGGCGGGTTCAGTTCGAAGCCGAGATAGCGGCCGCCGGGCGCCAAGGCGTCGGCGATCAGCAGTGGCGAACCCGGATAGTAGCGGACGCCGCCGTCGGGGTTCAGGGCGGCGACGCGGGCGGCGAGCGCGTCCATCAGCGGGGTGCGGCCCTCGGCCGACATCAGCCGCGCCACCCCGGCCTCGGCCTCCTTCGAGCGGGCGGCGTCGCCGGACAGGTCGTAGAGACCGGCGCCCGCATGGGTGTCGAGCACGGTCAGGGGACCGCGCGCCTGCAGGGTCTCGACCAGCCACAGGACCAGGGCGTGTTTGACCAGGTCGGCGAAATTTCCGGCGTGGAAGCTGTGGCGATAGTTCATGCCGCCTCGTCCCCCGGCCGGGTCGCGGGGTCAAGGGGAACTCGCCGCCGCGACGCCGCGTTCGTCGCTGGTCTGAAGCAAGCCGCTGAAGGACTTGCCGAAAGGAAACGGGCCATGCCCGACGGATCCCACGCCTTCGATGTCGCCGCAGAGGTCCCGCAGGGGCTGAGCTGGTGCAGCGACGAGTTCGCGGGGATCAGTCGGCGCAAGGCGGGCAAGGGCTGGTCCTATCGCGACGCCAGGGGCCAGTTGGTCCGCGATCCGAGGACCCTGGCCCGGATCCGCGCCCTGGCCATTCCGCCCGCCTGGGTCGACGTCTGGATCTGCCCCAAGACCAATGGCCATATCCAGGCGACCGGCCGCGACGCCAAGGGGCGCAAACAGTATCGCTATCACCCCGACTGGAGCACGGCGCGGTCCGAGAACAAGTTCGACCGCCTGCCCGCCTTCTCCCGCGCCCTTCCAAAGCTGAGGGCGCAGGTGGAGCATGACCTGGGCCTGCGCGGGCCGGTGAAGGCCAAGGTGCTGGCCACCGCCGTGCGGCTGCTGGAGGTGACCCTGATCCGGGTCGGCAATGCGACCTACGCCAGGGAAAACCGCAGCTACGGCCTGACCACCTTGCACAAGCGGCATCTGGAGGTGGACGGGGCGGCCCTGACCTTCGAGTTTCGCGGCAAGAGCGGCAAGGACCACCGGGTCAGCGTGCGCGACCGGCGGCTGGCGCGGATCGTGCGGACCCTGGAGGACCTGCCCGGACGGCAGTTGTTCAAATATCGGACGGCGGACGGGAACCTGTGCCCCGTCACCTCGGACGATGTGAACGCCTATATCCGCGAGGCGATGGGCGAGCAGTTCTCGGCCAAGGATTTCCGCACCTGGGCCGGCACACTGGCGGCGGCGCGGGCGCTGCGGGAGGCCGAGGCGCCGACCTCGGCGACCGATGCGAAACGCAAGGTCGTCGTCTGCGTGAAGACGGTCGCGGGCCTGCTGGGCAATACGCCGACCGTGTGCCGGGCGTCATATGTTCATCCCAGGGTGCTGGAATTGTTCGAAAAGAATGGATTGCGCGACGCCCTGCCCGGCCCGACCGCAAAAGGTTTCGAAACCGCCTTGATCCGACTGCTGACACAACCCTGAATTATGTTTAAGTTGGAAGATCGACGTTCTTTCATATTCGTTGAGCGTCTTCGTCGGGGGAAACTCAACATGAGCCTGTCCAACCTGTTCCTGCGTCTCGCCGTCGTCTTCGTCCTGATCGGGGTCGGCCTCGGCTATTATATGGGCGCCACCCAGAATTTCGCCGGCAGCCCGGTCCACGCCCACATCAACCTGCTGGGGTGGGTGTCGATGTTCCTCTACGGCCTGTTCTATCGCGCCGTGCCCGGTGCGGCCGCAGGGCGGCTGCCGTGGATTCACCTGGGCGTGGCGGTGGCGGGCTTCCTGGTCTTCATGCCCGCCCTGGCCGTTGAACTGCTGGGGCCGCGCAGCCTGAGGGGCATGGCGGAGGTCGGCCTGATCGTCGGCCCGACCCTGGTGGTGATCGGCATGATCCTGTTCGCCGGGATCGTGTTTCGGCACACGGGCGACCGGGCCGTTCCGGCCTGACGGCGTTCGCTGAGAGCGCCGCTATCGGACGGCGATAGAAAATCCTAGTTGTCGAGTAGATTTTAATACGACCACTCTTCCCCACGCATCCGCACTGGAGGGGATCATGTCCGTCGTCGCTCAATCGCCTGCCCGCCGATTGCTTTCCGCCACCGCCCTGGTCGCCTGCCTGGGCGCGCCCGCCGTGGGCTGGGCCGCCGAAGAAGATCAAACCCAGCCGCCCCGCGGGGCGATCAATCCGTCCGTCGCCAGCGTCGGCGACGTGGTCGTCACCGCCCGCCGCCGCGAGGAACGGGTTCAAGATGTGCCCATCGCCCTGACCGTCATCAACGAGGAACTGCTGGAGCGGACCGGCGCCTACAACGTCAGCCAGATCAGCCAGGTCGCGCCGACCGTTCAACTGCTCAGTTCCAACCCGCGCAACACGGCCATCACCATTCGCGGCCTGGGCGCCAGCTACGGTCTGGCCAACGACGGGCTGGAACAGGGGGTCGGGGTCTATATCGACCAGGTCTATTATGGCCGGCCGGCGACGGCGACGCTGGACTTCGTCGATCTGGACCGGATCGAAATCCTGCGCGGGCCGCAGGGCACCCTGTTCGGCAAGAACACCACCGCCGGCGCCCTGAACATCAGCACCCAGGCCGCCAGTTTCACGCCCGAGGGGGTCGCCGAGGTGACCATCGGGGATTACGACTTCGTCCAGGCCAAGGCCTCGGTGACGGGGCCGCTTATCGCAGACAAGCTCGCCGGACGTCTGTCCTTCGTCTCCACCCAGCGGGACGGCGTGCTCGACAATGTCACCCAGGGCGAAAAGCAGAACAGCCAGGAGAGCATCAGCCTGCGCGGGCAACTGCTGTTCCAACCGACCGACGACCTGCGCGTCCGCCTCTATGCCGACTACAGCGACCAGACGCCGGAGTGCTGCACCCAGGTCTATGTCCGGGTCGGGGAGACGCTGAAGCCGTCGAACCTGGAGTTCGCCGCCCTGGCCGCCGGTCGCGGCTATACGCCGGCCAGCACCAATCCCTATGACCGGATCGCCGATGTCGACGGCGGCATTCTGGCCGACCAGATCCACAGGGGCGTCTCGGCCATCGTCGACTGGGACCTGGGCTGGGCCAGCCTGACCTCGGTCTCGGCCTGGCGGTCGTGGGACTGGCGGCCGCAGAACGATCGCGACTACACCGCCCTGGACATCACCCGTCAGTCGGCCAATCCGTCCGATCAGGACCAGTGGAGCCAGGAACTGCGCCTGTCCGGCGGGTCGGGGAATTTCACCTGGGTCGGCGGCCTGTACGCCTTCCACCAGGCGGTCGAGACCCACGGGGTGACCGAATACGGCGCCGACGGGACCTACTGGCTGGCGTCCTCCTTCTATCAGGCCAATCTGGCCTCGACCGGGCGCGCGACCCTGGACGCCCTGCTGGACGGCTACACCGTCTATAACGACAGCCGGATCGAGACCGACAGCTACGCCGCCTTCGCCCAGGTGACCTGGGACATCACGCCGAAACTGCACCTGACGCCGGGCCTGCGCTACACCCGCGAGGAAAAGGAGGGCTGGTACGCCGCCACGACCGAGGGGGGTCTGGCCAATCCGACCACGGCCCAGCTCAACGCCCGCAACGGCGTGGCGCGCGCCCAGGCCTATCAGGCCAGTCTGGAGGACGACGACCTGTCGGGTCAGGTCGCCCTGTCCTACGACCTGAACGACAATCTGCTGGTCTATGGATCCTGGGCGCGGGGCTACAAGTCGGGCGGGATCAATATGGCCGGCATCCCCAACCAGGCGGACGGAACCCCGGCCCTGACCAGCGCCGTGGTCAAGCCCGAGGTGGTCACCACCTATGAACTGGGGGTCAAGGCCCAGTGGTTCGACCGCCGCCTGACCACCAATCTGGCCGCCTATCGCACCGACGTCGAAGACTATCAGGCCAATGTCGTGGATTCCGGCCCCGGCGCCCTGCGCGGCTATCTGGCCAACGCCGACAAGGTGGAAATCCAGGGGATCGAGCTGGATACGGTGGCCCGGCCGAACGACAACCTCGACTTCTACGCCAATGTCGCCTGGACGGACGGGAAATACGCCAGCTTCGCCAACGGCCCCTGCCCGCTGGAACGGGTCGGGACCTCGACGGCGGCCTGCGACCTGTCGGGCAAGGACCTGCCGGGCGTGTCGCCCTGGGCGGCCGGCGCGGGCGGCGAGGTTCACGGACCGGCGGCCTGGTTCGGCCGGACGGGCGAGGCCTTCTTCGGCGCCGACCTGAGCTATCGCTCGACCTACAATTCGGACGCGGCCGTGTCGCAATATACCGAGATCGACGGCTACGCCCTGGTCAGCCTGCGCGCCGGCTATCGCGCCGACAACGGCTGGGAGGGGTTCGTCTGGGTCAAGAACGCCCTGGACGAGGACTATATGCAGTTCGTCTCGGTCCAGGCCGGCAACTCGGGCCTGATCATCGGCAATCCCGGCGATCCGCGCACGATCGGCTTCACCCTGCGGGCGCGATATTGATCCTCAAAACCGTCACCCTCGGGCTTGTCCCGAGGGTCTAGATCAAGACCCGCTCGAAACAAAAAGGGGCGCACAGACCGTGCGCCCCTTATGCATTTGCACCTGCTGAACCGTGGGCCCTCGGGACAAGCCCGAGGGTGACGGATCCTAGTTTTTCATCCGCCAGGTCGCGCCTTCGGGGCCGTCCATGACGACGACGTTCAGTTCGTTGAGACGGTCGCGGATGCGGTCGGCGGCGGGCCAGTCCTTGGCGGCGCGGGCGGCGGCGCGTTGTTCCAGCAGGGCCTCGACCTCGACACGCAGGGCGTCGGAGACCTCGCCCTCCAGCCAGGCGGCGGGATCGGCCTGGAGCACGCCCAGGACGGAGGCGCAGGCGATCAGGCGCCCGCGCGCCTGGGCCACGGCGGCGGTGTCGCCCGCCGTCATGCCGCGCTCGATCTCGCTGGACAGGGCGAACAGGCTGGCCATGGCGCCGGGGGTGTTCAGGTCGTCCTCGATCGACTTCAGGAAGTCGGCGGGCGGATCGATGTCGTCGGCCTGGACGGCGGCCGAGCGATGCAGGGCGCCGTAGAGGCGATCCAGCGACTTCTTCGACTGATCCAGCAGCGCCTGGTTCCAGTCCAGCGGCTGGCGGTAATGGGCCGACAGCAGGGCCCAGCGGACGACCTCGCCCGGCATGGTCTGAACCAGATCGTGCAGCAGCAGGACATTGCCGACCGACTTGGACATCTTCTCGGCGTCCACGGTCAGGAAGCCGTTGTGCATCCAGTAGCGGGCGTATTCGTCATGGGCCTTCTCGCCGTGGGCGTGGCCGTGGGCGCAGACGCCCTGGGCGATCTCGTTCTCGTGGTGGGGGAAGACCAGGTCGATGCCGCCGCCGTGGATGTCGATAGGCAGGCCCAGGGTCTGTTCGATCATGGCCGAGCATTCGATATGCCAGCCGGGACGTCCCTCGCCCCAGGGCGACGGCCAGGACGGCTCGTCCGGCTTTGCGGGCTTCCACAGGACGAAGTCGTGGGGGTTCTTCTTGTAGGGGGCGACCTCGACGCGGGCGCCGGCGATCATGTCGTCCAGGTTCCGGCCCGACAAAGCGCCATAGGCCTTGTAGGACGAGACGTCGAACAGGACATGGCCCCCCTCATCTTCGCTATGGGCGGCATAGGCGCAGCCGGCGTCGATGATGGCCTGGATCTGGTCGACGATGGCCGGGATATAGTCGGTGACATGGGGGGCGAGGTCGGGCGGCGAGACGTTCAACAGACCCATGTCGGCCAGATAGGCGGCCTCGTAGCGGGCCGTGATCTCGCCGATCGGCAGGCCTTCCCTGGCCGCCTTCTGATTGATCTTGTCGTCCACGTCGGTGACGTTGCGGGCGTAGATCACCTGGTCCGCGCCATAGGTCCGGCGCAGCAGACGCACCAGGACGTCGAAGACGACCGGCGGGCGCGCATTGCCGATATGGGCGTAGTCATAGACGGTCGGGCCGCAGACATAGAGGGTCACCCGGTTCGCATCGCGCGGTTCGAACAGGCGCTTTTCACGGCGCAGGGTGTCGTGGATGTGCAGCGGCATGGATAAGTCTTCAGCGGGTTTTCTTGCGGGACGGAGGCTCCGTCCCATATAGCGGCCTGATATACAGTCCCGACGGATTGTAGAAGCTATACCGGGCGCACCCGCCCGCCCCGGCCGGAAAATCGAGTTTCATGAGCGTCATCCCCGCCAAGCCCGTCCTTGTCAGCGACGAAACCGTGCAGCGTCCCAGCCGCGAACAGGCGCTGGAAGCCGTACGGACCCTGATCGCCTGGGCCGGCGACAATCCGGACCGTCCGGGCCTGGTCGATACGCCGAAACGGGTCGTGGACGCCTATGGCGAATGGTTCGACGGCTATGAGGCCGACGCCGCCAAGGAGTTGAGCCGCACCTTCGAGGACGTGACCGGCTACGACGACATGGTCATCCTGCGCGACATCGAGGTGGAGAGCCACTGCGAGCACCATATGGCCCCCTTCCTGGGCAAGGCCTATGTCGCTTATCTGCCGGGCGAGAAGGTGGTCGGCATCTCCAAGCTGGCGCGGGTGGTCGAGATCTTCGCGCGCCGCCTGCAGAATCAGGAAACCCTGACCAACGACATCATCGACGCCATCGAATCGCACCTGCAGCCGCGCGGCGTGGCGGTGATGCTGGACGCCGAACACCAGTGCATGACGACCCGAGGCGTGCATCACCGGCACGTTTCGACCATCACGACGCGTTTCACCGGCGCCTTCAAGGAAGATCCTGCCCTGATGGACCGTTTCCTCAAGCTGGCGAAGGCGTAAGCCCTCCCCTCACGCGGGTAATTGCCGTTCAGGAACGCATGATCGTTTAGAACCGCTTTACAAGCGCGCATCGGGACGCCAAGAACCGATCAGGCCCTTCGGGGATCCATGGGATGTGCCGGCGCGGATCGCGGCCGGCGAGTAACGGAGACGATGCATGGCTGCCAAGCTCGGTGGTTCCGGTGGGGACAAGCACACGATCGAACAGACGGCGGATATCAACATCACGCCGTTCATCGACATTCTGCTGGTGCTCATGATCATCTTCATGGTCGCCGCGCCGATGGCGACCGTGTCGATCCGCCTGGACCTGCCGCCTGCGCAGCCCCCGGTGAACCCGACCGAAGAAAAGGAACCGGTGTACATCACCATCCAGGAAAACGGTCAGATCTTCATCGCCGAGAAGCAAAGCTCGGTCGACAACCTGGCCACCGACGTCTGCACCGCCCTGGGCGGCGGCGCCTGCCAGGAAGAGCGCGTCTTCGTCCGCGCTCAGCCGGAAGTGAAATATTCGCAGTTCATGGAAGTCATGAACAAGATGCAGGAGAACGGCTTCTTCAAGGTCGGCCTGCTGAACGAAGACATCGAATAGGACGTTCGTCCTCTTCACCAGGATCAGGGCCGCGTTCCGAAAGGGACGCGGCCTTTTTCTTTGGCCGAAATCGGCGTCTGATCGCGCCATGACCCGTGACGAAGTCCGCACCCTGCTGCTGTCCTTTCCCGGCGTCGAGGATGCGGTCTCCTATGGCGAGCCGTCGTTCAAGGTGGCGGGGAAATTCCTGACCTGGCTGCGCCCTCGGCTGGACGACAGCATAGTGGTGCATCTGGACAGTCTGGATCAGCGCGACCTGCTGATCGAGATGGATCCGGCGACCTTCCACTACACCGACCACTATCGTGACCATCCGATCGTGCTGGCGCGGATCGCCACGGTGGATCCCGTCTGGCTGAAGGCCGCACTGGAGAAGCGATGGCGCCGGGTGGCGCCCAAGCGGCTGGTCAAGGCGTTCGACGCGGCTTGACCTGACGCGGGGGAAAGCAGGCAGGGTCCGTTGAAAATAACAACGGACGGAAACGACATGGGACTGGCGGTCGAGGATCGGGTCATCAGGGCCGAGGACGGCTGGCCGCTGGAGGCGACCCTGTTTCGCGCCGATGCGCCGCGCATGGCCGTGCTGGTCTCGGCCGGGACCGGGTTTCCGCGCGGTTTCTACGCCCGGTTCGCCCGATGGATGGCCGAGCGGGGCTGCGTGGTCCTGACCTACGACTATCGCGGCATCGGCGGATCGCGGCCGGAGGATCTGGCGGCGATGAAGATGGACTATCCCGACTGGGGACGTCTGGACATGCCCGCCGCCCTGAAGGCCTTGAAGAAGGCGGCGCCGGGCCTGCCGGTCTTCCATGTCGGCCACAGCGTCGGCGGCCATTTCGTCGGCTTCATGCCCAACCAGGCCGAGATCGCGCGCCACGCCTTCGTCTCGGTGGGAACCGGCTGGTGGGGCGGACACCACCGCAGCTACAATCCGATGGAGCTGTTCTTCTGGTTCGGCTTCGGCCCGGCCCATCTGCGTCGCCACGGCTATGTCCGCGCGGGGAAACTGTGGCGCGGCACGGACCTGCCGCGCGGGGTGTTCGAGACCTGGAAACGGTGGTGCCTGAAGCCGGCCTATTTCCTGGACGAACTGACGTCCGGCGCGCTGGACCCGCAGGCGTTCGACCAGGTGCGGTCGCCGATCCGCTCTTGGATCTTTCCCGACGACCCCATCGCCACGCCGGGCACGGGGGCGAGCCTGCTGAAGGCCTATCCCCATGCGCCCAGCGAGATCGTGCTGCGCCGCGCCGCCGATTACGGAGCACGCCGGATCGGACACGAAGGCGCCTTCCGCAAGGGGATGGAGCCGCTGTGGCAGGAAATTCTGGATTGGTTCGACGCGGGGGTTTCGAAGACCGGCCCCGGCGCCTAACTGTGCCGCTCCCGAGAATGAAGGATTTCCCCATGGCCTACGGCGATCAGCCCACCATCACTGTCGATGGGATCGAAATCCCCCTGCTCGGCTTCGGTACCTGGCAGCTGGAGCCCGAGGACGCGCGGCGCATGGTCGCCGAAGCCCTGCGCATCGGTTACCGCCATATCGACACGGCCTGGATCTACAAGAACGAGAAGGCGGTCGGCGAAGGCATCCGGGATTCGGGCGTGGCCCGCGAAGACATCTTCCTGACCACCAAGATCTGGGTCGAGCATTTCACCCATGACGCCCTGCTGAAGCAGGCGAAAGAGTCCGCCGAAAGCCTGGGCGCGACGCCGGACCTGCTGCTGCTGCACTGGCCCAAGCCGACCCCGTCGTTCGAAGAGACCCTGGGCGCGCTGAACGAGGCCAAGGATCAGGGCCTGACCAGGTCCATCGGCCTGTCGAACTTCCCGTCGAAGGAATTCCGCCAGGCCCAGGGCCTGTCGAAGGCGCGGCTGCTGACCAATCAGGTCGAGCATCATCCCTATCTCGGCGTGGATCAACTGGTCGCCACGGCGACCGAGCTGGGCTCTTCGATCACCGCCTGGTCGCCGCTGGCCCAGGGCAAGATCGCCGACGACGTCACCATTTCCGAGATCGCCCAGGCCCACGGCAAGACCAATGGTCAGATCACCCTGCGCTGGCTGATCCAGAACAAGATTATCGCCATTCCGCGCACCACCAAGGAAAGCCGGGCGCGCGAGAATTTCGACATCTTCGACTTCGAACTGTCGGGCGAGGAGATGCAGCGGATGGACGCCCTGGATCGCGGCGAACGCCTGGGGCCGTGGCTGGACGACGCCTTCGAATGGGACAAGACTGCGGCCTGATCGAGGGAGAGGCGCGTGCTGCGTGAACGGGACCGACCGCGACTGTGGCGCGCCGCCTTCGCCGTGATCGGCTGGGCGGCGCTGGTCCTGCAATATATACTGATGGTCGGGCCGGTGGAGGGCTGGGCCGTGCTGGAGCGCACGGTCAACTACTTCAGCTTCTTCACCATCCTGACCAATATCCTGGTCGCCCTGGCCCTGACCGGGCCGCTGATGAGCCCGGATCGGCGCGTGGCGCGGTGGAGCGCCGGCGAGGGGGTTCGGGCGGCTGTGACCCTGTATGTCGTGGTGGTCGGCGTCGTGTACCACTTCATGATCGCCCCCTACTGGAAGCCCGAGGGCCTGACCTTCGGGGTCAATCTGGTGCTGCACTACGTCATGCCCGTCGCCTTCCTGCTGGACTGGCTGTGGTTCACGCCCAAGGGAAGATTGCGCTGGATCGATCCGGTGAAATGGCTGGCTTTCCCGTTGGTCTACGCCGTCTGGACCCTGGCGCACGGCCTGATCGCCCACTGGTGGCCCTATGGGTTCGTCAATGTGGACGACCTGGGCCTGACGCGCGTGCTGACGATCTTCGGCGGCCTGCTGGTCTTCTTCCTGCTGGTCGGGTTGACGCTGGCGGGGCTCGACCGGGCGTTCGGTCGAACGGCGCGTGACAGTTCCGCTCCGGCGCTCTAGGCATCCCCCGACACCGCTCATCCCCGCGAAAGCGGGGACCCAGTTCTTTCGCGAGGCAGTTTGTCAGGGATCGAGAGTCGCGCGCGACGTCGAGGCCGGAACGCCCAAACCACTGGGTCCCCGCTTTCGCGGGGATGAGCGGAAAGGAAAAGACCGGACGCTTCATGGCCTACAAATCCCTCCGCGACTTCATCGAGCAGCTGGAAGCCGACGGCGAACTGGTGCGGGTGTCCGAGCCCGTCTCGACCGTGCTGGAAATGACCGAGATCCAGACCCGGCTGCTGCGCAACGGCGGGCCGGCGGTGCTGTTCGAAAAGCCGGTCATGCCGGACGGTACCATCAGCCCCATCCCCTGCCTGGCCAATCTGTTCGGCACGGTGAAACGGGTCGCCATGGGCGTGACGCTGGAGGGCAAGGCCCGCACCACCACCGAGGAACTGCGCGAGGTCGGGGAACTGCTGGCCTTCCTGCGCAATCCGACGCCGCCGCGCGGCCTGGGCGACGCAATGGAGATGCTGCCCCTGGCCCAGACCGTCATGTCGATGCGGCCCAAGACGGTGAAGAAGGCGCCGGTGCAGGAAGTGGTGTTGAAGGGCGACCAGATCGACCTGACCGCCCTGCCCGTCCAGTCGTGCTGGCCCGGCGAACCGGCGCCCCTGATCACCTGGGGTCTGGTCGTGACCAAGGGGCCGTCGGACGACCGCGAGGACGACTTCAACCTGGGCATCTACCGGATGCAGGTGCTGGGCAAGGACAAGGCCATCATGCGCTGGCTGGCCCATCGCGGCGGGGCGCAACACTACGCCCGGCACAAGAAGGCCGGAAAGAAGGAGCCCCTGCCCTGCGCCGTGGTGCTGGGCGCCGATCCGGGCACGATCCTGGCGGCGGTGACGCCGGTGCCGGACACCCTGTCGGAGTATCAGTTCGCCGGCCTGATGCGGGGCGCCAAGGCCGAACTGGTCCCGTGCAAGACCGTGCCGCTGATGGTGCCGGCCCAGGCCGAGATCGTGCTGGAGGGCCACGTCCTGCTGGACGAGTTCGAGGACGAAGGCCCCTACGGCGACCACACCGGCTATTACAATTCGGTCGAGAAATTCCCGGTCTTCCAGGTCAGCGCCATCACCATGCGCAAGGACCCGATCTATCTGACCACCTTCACCGGCCGGCCGCCGGACGAGCCCAGCGTGCTGGGTGAGGCGCTGAACGAGGTCTTCATCCCGCTGCTGCGTCAGCAGTTCCCCGAGATCGTCGACTTCTGGCTGCCGCCCGAGGGTTGTTCCTACAGGATCGCCGTGGTGTCGATGAAGAAGGCCTATCCGGGCCACGCCAAGCGGGTGATGCTGGGCGTGTGGAGCTATCTTCGCCAGTTCATGTACACCAAATGGGTCATCGTCGTGGACCACGACATCGACGCCCGCGACTGGAAGGACGTGATGTGGGCCATCTCGACCAAGATGGATCCGGCCCGCGACATCACCGTGATCGAGAACACCCCGATCGACTATCTGGACTTCGCCAGCCCCGAGAGCGGCCTGGGCTCCAAGATCGGCCTGGACGCCACCGACAAGTGGGAGCCCGAGACCAAGCGCGAATGGGGCGAGGAGATCCGGATGGAGCAGGAGGTCATCGACCGGGTGTCCGACATCTGGGACCGGCTGGGCCTGCCCGGCGACAAGACGCCGATCTGGAAATAGGCCGTCAGGCGGGAGGGCCGGCCGCCGCGCCGATCGTGCCGAGGATCGTCAGGACGGCGGCGACATAGTTGAGCCGGGACCGGGTGTAGGACCGCACCCGATCCCTGCCGCGCACCAGTCGCACGACGAAATAGACGACCGTGTGGACGAGGAAGAAGAAGACCACCGGGGCGAAGAACAGTTGGCCCACCGCCCCGCCCCAGAAACCGACCGAGGCCATGTCCGCCGCTGCGCGGGCGTTGAACAGGAAGGCTGTGGCCAGGATCAGGCCGAGCGAGATGATCTGGTGCATAACGATCCCAGGCACAGGAAAGACGACCTGTCCGTAATGCCGTGAAGCTTGGTTGGCTCCCTACAATCCACAGCTGATCGCATCCGCGCCAACGGTGACTGGCGAACAGGCCTCCTAACGTCTAGCTTCCCCGTCTGATTGTCGGGGGACATGGGTTGAGCGCGTTCGAATTCTTCTTCAGCTTCTATGGCTTGATCCTGGGCCTGTCGGTGGCGGAACTGCTGGGCGGGTTCGCGCGGACGGTGAACCGCAATCCGAGACCGCGCTTCGGTCTGCTGACGCCGCTGTTGGCGGTGTTTGCGGCGGTGGACGTGACCACCTTCTGGTATCAGGCCTGGATCATCTTCCGGCCCGCCCCCTTCAACCTGGCCCTGCTGATGCTGGGCCTGCTGATCGCGGGCCTGTTCTATATCGCCGCGACCCTGGTGTTCCCACGCGACGAGGACCGGATCGAGGATCTGGACACCCATTTCTGGCGCAACAAACGCACCATCCTGCTTTTGCTGCTGAGCGCCAATGTGATCGTGGCCAGCCTGATTATCGGGGTCAGCGCCGCCCAGGGCGAACTGCATCTGGTGGCCAAGACCTGGTATTTCTGGTTCGGCCTGAGCCTGTTCACAGGCCTGACCGTGGTCGCCGCCCTGGCGCGTCGGCCGTGGATCGTGAAAGCGGCCCTGATCGCCCTGTTGGTCTATTACAGTTCCAATATAGTGCGGGCCGCCGCCCCCTTGATCAACGAGGGCGGCTGGTCGCTGGTGGCGAAGGAGTAGGCTGACGACTTCTGTCTCAGGCGCATGCGTCGTGTTATAACTATGTTCTAACGGAGCGTGTCATGTCCTCGGCCATACGCAAGATCGGCAACTCGGCAGGGGTGATCCTGCCCAAGCCTGCCTTGGCGGCGCTCGGCGTCGGCGAAGGCGCCGCCGTGGAGTTTATCTACGAACCCGGCAAGATCAGTATCGTGCCGGCCCGCAAACAGCCCCGCCAGGGCTGGGAGGACGACGCCAAACGGATTGCGGCGGCGGGCCTGACCGAAGAGGAACGCGCATGGCTGGACGCAAATCTCACCCCTGAGACGGACAGGGACGCTCTGGGCGACGATTGGACGGATGAGGATATCGCCGAACTGGAAGCCGCGCTCGCCCGTGATAGCGATCCGTCTTGATCAAGCGAGGCGATGTTTGGCTGGTTCGGCTTGATCCCACCGTCGGCAGCGAAATCCGCAAGACCAGACCCTGTGTCATTATTTCGCCAGACGGCTTGAGCCACCTGCCATTGCACCTCATCGTGCCGCTGACCAGCGGCAGCATACCCTCGCGGTTTCGCCCTGAGGTGCATTTCGGATCCAAGACTGGTCTTCTGCTGCCGGACCATATGCGATCCGTAGATCGCTCGCGAATGATCCGTCGGATCGGCGCGTTGAGAGCGCCAGAAATGGCGATCCTTCTCGCCACGCTGCGAGAAATGTTCGAAGAATAGGCCCGCAGGTGATCCGCGCGCGTCGGAATTCTGCTCCCACGCCCACGGCCTGCCGTCGGAATTGTCGGGCGCCGACGCCGCTTGTCAGCCCGGCGCAATCGGCTCACGAAAGGCCATGCATTCCGCTCTTCTGGTTTCGACCCTCCTTGCAGCCCTTGCCTACAGCGTGAGTCCCGCCATGTCCCAGACCCCGCCCGCCTCGGTTCCCAACGCGGCGCCGTGGGACCAGGCCTTCCTGCCGCCCGCCCCGGCCTGGGACGGGGCGTCGAAGGCGCTGCTGCGCGACGCGGGCGATCCCTGGGTCACCGCCTTCGAGGCCGATCCGGCGCATGATTTCAGCCCGAACTATGTCGACACCCGCGCCTGGTTCGACCGGCTGGACGCCGTCAGCGACCTGATCCGCATCGAACAGTTCGGGGTCTCGCCCGAGGGACGGCCGATCTATGCGGTGATCGCCTCGAAAGACGGCGCCGAGCTCGATCCGGCCAAGCCCGTGCTGATGATCCAGGCTGGCATCCACCCCGGCGAGATCGACGGCAAGGACGCGGGCATGATGCTGCTGCGCGACATGGCCTTCTATGGGAAGGACGCCCTGCTGGACCGGGTGAACCTGATCCTGATCCCGATCCTGAGCGTGGACGGGCACGAACGGGCCAGCGCCTATTCCCGTCCGAACCAGCGCGGGCCGCGCATCCAGGGCTGGCGCAATACGGCGACCAACCAGAACCTGAACCGCGACTATCTGAAACTGGACCAGCCCGAGATGCGGGCGGTGCGCGGCCTGATCCTGAAATACCGGCCGGACCTCTATGTCGACGTCCATGTCACCGACGGCATGGATTACCAGTACGATGTCACCTACGGCTTCAACGGCGAGGACGGCGCCTTCACCCGCTCGCCCCACGGATCGGCCTGGCTGGACACGGTGTTCAAGCCGGCGATGAATGCGGCCCTGGAGGCCGAGGGCCATATCCCCGGCGAACTGGTGTTCGGCATCGACGACGACGAACCGAAGAAGGGTCTGTCTGACGGCGGTCTGGGCGAGCGGTTCTCGAACGGCTGGGGCGCGGCCGCCCATGTGCCGACCATACTGATCGAGAACCACAGCCTGAAGCCGCACGAGCAGCGGGTGCTGGGCACCTATGTCTTCATCGAGGAATCCCTGCGGCTGCTGGCCGAACAGGGGGCGGCCCTGAAGGCGGCGACGACGCAGGACATGGCCCTGCGCCCCGCAGAAATCCCGGCGAACTTCGAGGCCGAGGAGACGCCGTCGTCCACCCGGCCGTTCAAGGGCATCCTGTTCGAGATGTATCCCAGCGCCGCCTCGGGCCGCGACGAGGTGCGCTGGCTGGGCCGGGCCGATCCCGAGCTGTGGCGGATGCCCTTCTATGGCTCGAAGCCGACCCTGACGCTGAAACGGCCGACCGCCTATTGGGTGCCCGGCTATCGCGCCGACCTCATCGAGCGGCTGAAGGCGCACGGGATCGCGATGGAGACGGTCGAGACGCCGCGCGTGGTCGATGTGTCCATGCTGCGCCTGGTCGATCCGAAACTGGCCGGTCGCGCCAACGAGGGCCATGTCCAGGCCTCGGTCGAGACGGTCGAGGTGGAGCAGCGCGCCTGGACCTTCCCGACCGGATCGGTGCGGGTGCCGACCGACCAGCCGCTGGGCGACATCGTCGTCCTGCTGCTGGAGCCGCAGTCGAGCGAGAGCTTCTTCGCCTGGGGGATGTTCCCCGAGGTGATGAGCCGGGTCGAATATATCGAGGCCTACGCCATCGCGCCCCTGGCCGAAAAGATGCTGGCCGCCGATCCGGCGCTGAAGGCCGAATTCGAGGCGAAACTGGCGGCGGAGCCTGCGTTCGCCGCCGACGCCCAGGCGCGTCTGGCCTGGTTCTACGAGCGGACGCCCTTCTACGACGACCATTATCTGCTGTACCCCGTCGGGCGTGAGGACTGATCGATGAACGAACCCCTGATGCACGCCGTCCAGGCCGCCGCCCTGTGGAGCGGCCTGCTGATCCTGTTGATGCTGGTCCTGTCAGGCGTGGTGGTCAGCGGACGGCGCAAGCACATGGTCTCGTTCGGGGACGGCGGCAACGCCGACCTGATGGCCGCCAGCCGCGCCTTCGGCAATCTGGTGGAATATGCGACGCCGGGCATGATCGCCATGCTGCTGCTGGCGGCCGTCGGGGCCCCGGCCTGGATGGTCCATGCGGTGGGCGCGACCCTGCTGGCCGGGCGGGTGGTCCACGCCCTGGGCCTGCTGTTCCAGACCGGACCGTCGCTGGGCCGGGTGATCGGCATGTTGCTGACCTGGGTGGCCCTGCTGACCGCCGCCGTGGGGCTGATCGCCTTCGCCGTCGTCTGAGCCAAGGTTGCGGTGCAGCAAGCGGTCCGCCATATCGGGGCATGACTGAAGTCCTCAAAGCGTCCGTTTCCACCGATCTGCTCAACGACATCGTCCAGGCGGCCCTGAGGGCCGGCGCCGATGCGGCCGAGGCGGTCAGCGCCGATCGCAAGTCCCTGTCGGTCGGGGTCCGCAACGGCAAGCTGGAAGACGTCGAACGCGAGGAATCGCGCGACCTGGGCCTGCGGGTCTTCGTCGGACAGCGCCAGGCCTCGGTCTCGGCCTCGGACCTGTCCCCCGCGACGCGGGCGCGGCTGGTCGAGCGGGCCGTGGCCATGGCGCGACTGGCGCCGGAAGACCCCCACGCCGGTTTCGCCCCCGAGGATCGGTTGGCGCGCGGCCCCTTCGCCGATCTGGACCTGTTCGATCCCACCGAACGCAGCGCCGAGGCGCTGGAAGCCGTGTCGGCCGAGGCCGAGGCTGCGGCCCTGGCGGTCGAGGGCGTGGCCCGGTCCGAGGGCGGGCACGCCGCCTGGTCGTCCAGCCAGTGGCGGCTGGTCACCTCGCACGGGTTCGACGGCGACTATCGCGGCTCGTCCTTCTCGCTGGGCGTCGGCGTCATCGCCGAAAAGGACGGCGCCATGGAGCGCGGCGGCGAGAGCCGGGGCGTGCGGCACCTGGCCGACCTGCCCGGCGCCGAGATCATCGGCCGCACGGCCGGCGAGCGGGCCGCAGCCCGCGTCGGGCCGCGCAAGATCGCCTCGACCACCGCCCCCGTCATCTTCGACAACCGCATGGCCGGCCAGATCGTCTCGCCCGCCATCGGCGCCATCTCCGGCCCGTCGATCGCGCGCGGCACCTCCTTCCTGAAGGACCGGCTGGGCCAGCGGGTGTTCGCCGATGGGGTGAACCTGATCGACGACCCGTTCCGCCCCCGCGGCCTGGGCTCCACTCCGTTCGACGACGAAGGGGTGGCGGTCGAGCGGCGCGCCCTGTTCGACGACGGGGTGCTGACCACCTGGCTGCTGAACAGCGCCTCGGCCCGGCAACTGGGGCTGCAATCCACCGGACACGCCTCGCGCGGCCTGGCGGGGCCGGCCGGGGTCTCGACCCACAATCTGCACATGGAGCCGGGCGACCGGGATCTGGCGGGGCTGATGTCTGACGCCGGGTCCGGCCTCTTGGTCACCTCGATGTTCGGGCCGTCGCTGAACGGCAACACGGGCGACTGGTCCGCCGGGGTGTCGGGCTTCTGGTTCGAGGACGGCGCCATCGCCTATCCGGTCAGCGAGGTCACGGTGGCCGGCAAGCTGACCGACCTCTATCTTCGCATTCAGCGCGGCTCGGACCTGGAGTTCCGGGGCGGGTTCAACGTGCCCAGCCTGATGTTCGACGCGGTGGCGATCGCGGGCAAATGACAGACCTGTCCGCCGACCTCGCTCTGATCCGCCAGGCCGCGCTGGACGCCGGCGCCCTGGCGGTCGCCGAGCGTGAGGCGGGGCTGAAGATCGAGTCCAAGCCCGGCGGCTCTCCGGTCACCAGCGGCGATCTGGCGGTGGACGCCATGCTGAAGGACCGGCTGCTGTCGGCGCGGCCGGATTACGGCTGGCTGTCTGAGGAGACGGCGGATTCACCCGACCGCCTGTCGAAACGGCGCATCTTCGTGGTCGATCCGGTCGACGGCACGGTCGCCTATATGAAGCGTCAGCCCTGGTGGTGCGTGCCCATCGCCGTCGTCGAGGACGGCCAGGTGGTCGCCGCCGTCATCCACGCCCCCGAGGTGCAGGAGACCTATGAGGCGACGCGCGGCGGCGGGGCGCGGCGAAACGGCGCAGTCATCCGCGCCTCGGACGCCGAGACCCTGGACGACGCCTCGGTGCTGGGCGACGCGCGCATGATCGAAGGGACGCACTGGGACGAGCCCTGGCCGCCTCTGCGCTTCGAGAAACGCAACGCCCTGGCCTATCGGATGGCCCTGGTCGCGGCCGGCGCCTTCGACGCGGCCCTGGCCCTGACGCCCAAATGGGACTGGGACGTCGCCGCCGGATGCCTGATCGCGCAGGAGGCCGGGGCCATCGTCAGCGATCACCACGGCCGGCCCTGGGCCTTCAACCGGCCGGACCCGCGCCAGGCCAGCCTGGTCTGCGCCGCCCCGGCCCTGCATCCGCTGATCGTCAGACGCAGCCGCAGCGCGCCCCTGGCCCTCTAGGTCGCCGGTTCTTCGTAGAGATCGAGCCTACGCTGGATACGGGTGACATCTTCGCGCATCCGGTCGAACGAAGCTTGGAGCCGCACATCCGTCTCGGCCAAGGTCGCCAGATCGCGCCGAATGGAGGTCTGTCCCAGTTCGACGCCGGACACCCTTTCCTTCAGTTCGCGCACGTCCAGACCGAGCGCATCGATCTTGGCGTCGATACGCCGCAGGAAGACGAGCGTCAGATTTTCGGGATCGCGGCTCATGCCCCGATAATGCCTGATCGCGACGGCAGCGGCAAACGCGCGACAGACCTGTAAAAACGTGCCGTATTCGACCTAGGCCGAGGACGGAAAAACCCCGGCGCACATTGATCCTTGGGCGTTCTCGGCCTATGCCCCGCGCAAACCTCCTCCCAGCCCATGGATCTCCCCCGATGGCCGACCTGAACTCCGTTCCGTCCCAGTTGCTGCACATCGTCATCGGCGGCGAGCTGCGCCACCCGAACGAGCCGGTGTTCCGCGACGTGACCCAGGTCGAGTTCGTCGGCGCCTACGGCAGCTATGACGAAGCCAAGAAGGCCTGGAAGGCCCGCGCCCAGGCGACCGTCGACAACGCCCATATGCGCTACTTCATCCTGCACGCGCACAAGCTGATCGATCCGCGCGGCGACGCCTGATCCATCCCGGGCGGGGGGAACCCCGCCCGACGTCGGAACGCTGAACAGCTGTTCCAGGCAGGAGTTCTATCGAGACGATGATCACGGCGATCCTGATCGTAGCGGCCATTCTGGCGCTGGGCGTCGGCATCGTCCTGTGGGCCACGCGCCGTCGTCCACACCTGGTTGAGCCTCGACCGATCCAGCGGGACATCGCCGCAAACGATCCGCCCTCCCCCGAGCTGACCGCGGCGCCGGTCGAGCCGGTCGATCCCTTCGCCGGCGTGCCCCTGCCGCAAGAGCATCGAGAGAATCGCGCATGAATCTGGAACCCGCCCAGACCTTCCAACTGGTCAGTCTTCTGGCCGTGCTGGTCCTGTTCTGCTTCTCGCTGCGAGACAAGATCAACTACCGCCGCTGGTTCAGGCAGTGGGAAGCCGACCGCAAGGCCCGGCGCGACGCCGAACTGGCGGCGGAAGCCGGTGAATCCTCGTCCGGCGACGACGCCCCCAAAGGCCCCTGGAGCTAAGCCCCCTACCGATCGCGGGGCATGGGCGCGCTACTCGCGCTTCAGCAGCTTGTCGGTCAGCAACGTGCCCCACCAGCCGGCCTTGAACTCGGCCCGGATCGCCTTGGGATCGTAGTCGGGGCTGTCGACCCAGTCGATGAAGCTGATCCCCTGCGGTTCGATCTCGTCGACGTATTTCTCGAGCGTATAGTCCAGCACGCCGGTCAGGCCCTCGCGCGAGTGAAGGTACTTCTTCGACAGTTGTTTCATCGCTGTCGAGATCGGCTCGCCCAGATGGAAGTGGCGATAGAAGACCGCCATCATCCCCGCCCGGTCCGCGCCGGACTTGCAATGGATCAGGACCGGGTATTCGATGGTCTTGAACAGGTCGCGGGCGCGGTGGATGCGGTCCGTCTGAGGCGGGTCGCGTGAATCCAGCGGGGCGTCGATCAGGGTCAGGCCCAGACGTTCGCAGGCCTCGCGCTCCAGCCAGTAATAGCCCTCGTCCCGCTGGCCCCGCAGATTGATGACGGTGCGGACGCCCTTCTTCTTCCAGTAGGCCAGCTGGCGCGGCGACGGCTGGTTGGTGCGGACCAGGTCCGGCCCCAGCCAGTGGGCGTTGGAAAAGGCCAGGCGCAGAAAGGCGTGGTCGGCCCAGAAATAATGCCAATGCGCCTGGAACCGGCCCATCGCGGTCGAGAGGTCGAAGCGCGTCATGGGCGTCAGATAGCGATCCAAAGCCGCCGCGTCATCCTCAGCCTGCGACCTGAGACGAAGCCTGGCCGCCCTGGGGCAGCCTGTTCTCCGCCCAGAAGATGAAGATGGAGGCGCCGACGATCAGGGCCGCGCCCGGCCAGAACCAGATAGAGGGCGTCTGGCCGAGGAATATCCAGCCGAGCAGACCCGCCAGCGGCACCTTCAGATCGGCGAACGGCTGCAGATAGGCGGCGTCGGCTGAGCGGTAGGCGGAGGCCAGCAGATATTGCGCCGCCGCCGTCAACCCGCCCAGGATCAGCAGCAGCACCAGTCCTGCGCCCGAAGGCAGGGCGAAGGGCAGGCCCGCGGCCACACCGGCGGGCAGGACAAAGGCCAGGGCGTTCGCCGCCAGCAGTATGGCCAGATGGTTGGGGGTGATCAGGACCAGCAGGGACACGGTCAGGGTCTCGGCCGTCTCGTCGCGCGCCAGCCAGCGGGTCAGGACGTCCGTGGTGGCCCACAGGGCGGCGGCCAGGATCGGCGTCAGGGCGGGCCAGTCCAGCCGCTCGGCGCCGACGCCCGAGACGATCACCGCGCCGACGAACCCGACCAGGGCCGCGCCGATGCGCGCACTGGACACCCGCTCGCCCAGAAACAGGGTCGAGCCGATGACGACAAAAAGAGGCCCGGTGTGCCAGATCGGCACGCCCGAAGCGAAACCGTAGACGAAGACATGGACGCCCAGGGCCGAGGCCAGGGCGCGCGCCTGATGCGCCAGGGGCCGGCGCGTCCTGAACTTGCCGATGCCGATCCGCAGCACGATGGGCAGCATCAGCACCGAGGCGATCAGATATTGCCAGAAGGCCATGCCGGTGGAGCTCATGCCGTAGTGCTGCGGCAGGATCGACTGCAGCATATTGCCGCCGGCGAACACCAGGCTGGCGGCGAGCATCAGCAGGGCGCCCAAGGCGGCGGTGCGGTGGCTGGGCAGTGTATTCGAGCGCAACAGTCGTCCCTTTCCGTAACCAGTTTCCTCGGGGCTACGGGAGACGACAGGCCGCGCCGCCGCCCAGCGAAGGACGACGGCGCCGGTCCGGCGCAATATCCCGTTCTCTTTCATCCGGACTATACCGTCGGCTCCGGAGTCGCACCGGATCTGCTGACCTCCCCTTTCGGAGAGCGCTCGCGGGCTTGGCGTCGCCGCCTTACCGCCGGTGGGGAATTGCACCCCGCCCTGAGAACACTGCGGGCGTACCCGCACCCCATAGCTAGATACGGCCCGCCCCGGCTTCAAGCCTTGACTTCCCCACCGAGGCGGACGACCGAGGGCCAATGAGCGAAACCGCCGACACCCTGCCGCTGCGCGTCCTTCTGGCGCGGATCTGGCGCGACTATCTGAGCCATCACAAGGGTTCTCTGGTCCTGTCGGTGATCTGCGCCGCCACGACCGGCCTGCTGACCGCCGCCCTGCTGAAACTGCTGGAACCGGCGATCAACGGCCTGTTCCTGGGCGGCGACCAGCCGATCAGCCTGTTCGGCGTCGCGACCTTCCCGGCGTCTCAGGCCCTGGTGGTGATCCCGGCGGCGATCCTGAGCGTGGCCGTGGTGCGGACCCTGGCGGCCCTGGGACAGGCGGCCCTGGTCAACCGGCTGGGCCACTCCATCGTCGGCGACATCCAGGTGCGGCTGTTCGCCTCGATGATCCGGGCCGATCTGGCGCGGCTGCGCAGCCAGCATTCGGGCGGTTTCGTCTCGTCGGTCCTGTTCGACGCCAATCTGGTGCGCGAGGCCTTCACCTCGGGCGTGGTGGCCTACACCCAGAACGGCCTGACCCTGGTCGCCACCCTGATCTATATGGCGGTGATCGACTGGCAGTTGATGCTGGTGGTGCTGCTGGGCGTGCCGATGGTGGCCCTGGTGCTGCGCCGGTTCGGCCGCAAGACCCGCAAGGCCGCCGTCGGCGCCATGCAGGAGACCGAGAACCTGTCGACCGCCCTGATGGAGAATCTGGACGGGGTCCGGCTGATCAAGATCGAGAACCGCGAGGCGGCCGAGGAGGCCCGCGTCGGCGAGGTGGTGTCGCGCCGCCAGCGCCACGTCATCAAGGGCGCCAACGCCCGCGCCTTCGCCGGTCCGTCCAGCGATCTGGTCGCCTATATCGTCGTCGCCGCCGTCATGGCCTACGCCGGATGGCGGGCCCAGTCGGGCGAGATGACCGTGGGCGGTTTCGCCGCCTTCATCGGCCTGCTGCTGGCGGCGGGCCAGTCGCTGCGTCAGGTGACCAACCTGGCCACAGTGATGAGCGAGGGCCTGACCGCCGCCCGCCGCCTGTTCGGCGCCCTGGACATCCAGCCCGAGATCCGCGAGGCCGAGACCGCCGCCGCCCTGCCCTCAGGTCCGGTCGAGGTGGCGCTGGACCAGGTCTCCTTCGCCTATGCCGGGACCGACGCCCCGACGCTGGATCAGGTGTCGCTGCGCGTCGCGCCGGGCGAAACCATCGCCCTGGTCGGTCCGTCCGGAGGCGGCAAGAGCACAATCCTGAGCCTGTTGCCGCGCTTCTATGACGTGACGGCGGGAGCGGTGCGGCTGAACGGGATCGACATCCGTCAGGTGCGGATCAGCGACCTGCGCAACCATATCGCCCTGGTGACCCAGGAGCCCTTCCTGTTCGACGACACCATCGCCAACAACATCGCCTATGGCCGACCCGGTGCGACCCAGGCCCAGATCGAGGATGCGGCCCGGTCCGCGGCCGCCCACGACTTCATCACCGCCCTGCCCGAGGGTTATGACACCCGCGCCGGCGAGGCGGGCCTGCGCCTGTCCGGCGGTCAGCGCCAGCGGATCGCCATCGCCCGCGCCTTCGTCAAGGACGCGCCCATCCTGCTGCTGGACGAGGCGACCAGCGCGCTCGACACCGAGAGCGAGGCCCTGGTCCAGGCCGCGCTGGAGCGGCTGATGGAAGGCCGCGCCACCCTGATGATCGCCCACCGCCTGTCGACCGTGCGCAACGCCGACCGCATCTATGTGATCGAGGCCGGCCGCGTGGTCGAGCAGGGATCGCACGACGCCCTGGTGTCCCAGGGCGGCCTCTATTCCCGCCTGGCCCGCCAGCAGTCGCTGGACGGCGGCGCCCCCACCGTCGAGACCGTCGCTTGAGACCGCTGCGCATACCCGCCGTCCAGGCGGCCCTGTCCTTCATCCTGGCCCAGTGGATGCAGTTCTGCTTCGCCACCATCCGCTGGACGCATGAGAACCAGACGGTGGCGCAAGACGTCTGGACCCGGGGCGGCGGCGTGCTGTGCGCCTTCTGGCATTCGCGCATCGCCCTGTCCCCGGCCTGTTGGCCCCTGAAGAAGGCCCAGCCGGCCAAGGCCCTGATCTCGCTGTCCGCAGACGGCCAATTCATCGCCAAGGCCGTGGCGCTGCAGGGCTTTCCCGCCATCCGGGGTTCGTCCTCGAACAAGGACAAGACCGACCGCGACAAGGGCGGATCACAGGCCCTGCGCGCGGGCCTGCGTCAGTTGAAGATCGGCGCCCTGGCCATCACGCCCGATGGTCCGCGCGGCCCCGCGCGCCAGATGGCCGAGGGCCTGCCCATGATGGCCAAGATCTCGAAGGTCCCGACCCTGTTCATCGGCATGTCCTGCAGCCCGGCGATCCGGCTGAACAGCTGGGATCGGGCCATCATCCCCCTGCCCTTCGGTCGGGGCGCCATCGTCTGGGACGTGGCCGACTATCCGAACGGCGAGGACCTGGACCATGTGCGGCTGGACTGGGCCGAGCGATTGAACGCCGTCGAGGCGCGCGCCGACGCCATCACGGGCCTGAAGCCGTGAGCGCCCCGTCATGACGCCCCTGCCGCTGCTGGCCTATCGGCTGCTGACCCGCGCGCTGGAGCCGCTGGCGCCGCGCCTGCTCGACGCCCGCGCGAACAAGGGCAAGGAGGATCCGGTCCGCGTCGACGAGCGGATGGGCTTCACCCGCGCCGAGCGGCCCGAGGGCGACCTGGTCTGGCTGCATGGCGTCAGCGTGGGTGAAACCGTGTCCCTGCTGCCCTTGGTCGAGCGGTTCGTCAGGACGCGGCCGGATCTGACGGTTCTGGTCACCTCGGGCACGGTGACTTCGGCGCGGATCCTGGCCGACCGGCTGCCGCCGGGGGTGATCCACCAGTATGCGCCGGTCGACGGGCCGGGCGTCGTGGCCCGCTTTCTCGACCATTGGCGGCCCGGCCTGGCCATCTTCGTCGAAAGCGAACTCTGGCCCAACATGCTGCTGGAAGCGCATCGTCGCGGAGTGAAGCTGGCCCTGGTCAGCGCCCGGATCACCGAGAAGACCGTCGACGGCTGGGTGCGGTTCCCGGCCTCGGCGCGGGCGGTCACCGCCGCCTTCGACCTGGTCCTGCCGCAGGATCAGGCCTCGGCCGAACGACTGCGACGGCTGGGCGCGCGGGTGGACGGCCTGGTCAATCTGAAACTGGCGGGCGAGCCCCTGCCCCACGATCAGGCCGCCTTCAGCCGCCTGAGCGCCGCCATCGGCGACCGGCCCGTGGTGGTCGCCGCCAGCACCCATGAGGGCGAGGAGGTGGCCATCGTCCGCGCTCTGGACAAGCTGGCCGACCGGGCCTGTCTGATCCTGCTGCCGCGCCACCCGGAGCGGGGACCGCATATAGCCACCGCCCTGCAGCGCGAAGGCTACGCCTTCGCCATGCGGTCACGGGGCGAGACCATCGGGCGCGACACCGACATCTATCTGGCCGACACCCTGAACGAGATGGGCCTGTTCCTGCGTCTGGCCGACGTGGTGGTGATGGGCGGCTCCTTCGCCCCGGCCCTGGGCCTGCCGGCGGTCGGCGGACACAATCCGCTGGAGCCGGCGCGGCTGGCGCGGCCGACGATCACCGGGCCCGACGCCTCCAACTGGGCCACCGTCACCTCGGCCCTGGCCGAAGCCGGCGGGTTGATCCTGGTCCAGGCGCCGTGGGACCTGCCCGGCGCGGTCGAGCCGCTGCTGGCCGATCCGTCGGCGGCCAGGGCCATGGGCGAGCGCGCCCGGCGCGCCGCCGCCGACGCCGGCGGCGGTCTAGACAGGCTGTGGAGCTTCCTGTCCCCGCTGACGCCGAAGGCGGCGCCCCGCAAGGGTCCGGGCCGATGAAGCTCAACACGCCCCGCTGGTGGTATGTCCGCGACAGCAATCATGCGCGGATGACCCGCACCGTGCTGAAGCCGCTGGGCTGGATCTGGGCCGGGGCGACGGCGCGCCGGATCGCCCGGACGGCGCCGGTCGATCCGGGTTGCGCGGTCATCTCGGTCGGCAATCTGACGGTCGGCGGATCGGGCAAGACCCCGGTGACCCGCGAGGTTTTGCGGCTGCTGCGGACGGCGGGCGTCGAGGCGCAGGGTCTGTCGCGCGGTTATGGGGGGCGGCTGGAAGGCCCGGTGAGGGTCGATCCTCAGACCCATGCGGCCGAAGACGTCGGGGACGAACCCCTGATGCTGGCGCAGGGCGCCCCCGCCTGGATCGCGCGCGACCGGGTCGCCGGGGCGCGGGCGGCGGCGTCCCAAGGCGCCCAGGTCCTGGTGCTGGACGACGGACACCAGAACCCGGCGTTGCAGAAGACCATCAGCCTGATCGTCGTCGACGGCGAGACACGCGGCGACGAATGGCCGTTCGGCGACGGCTCTGTCTTCCCCTCCGGCCCGATGCGCGAGCCGCTGAAGGCCGGGCTGGCTCGCGCCGACGCCGTGGTGGTGATGCTGCCGACCGATGTGGCCACGGCCGATCCCGAGTTGCTGGCCCTGTTCAGCGGCCTGCCCGTCTTCATCGCCCGACTGACGCCCGAAGGTCCGCCGCCGTCGGGGGCCCAGGTCGGGTTCGCCGGCATCGCCAAGCCGTGGAAGGTCGAGCGGTCGCTGAAGGCGGCGGGCTGCGACCTGGTCGATTTCGTCCCCTTCCCCGACCACGCCGCCTATAGCGCCCGGGACATGGGTTTCCTGCGGGACCGGGCGGCTGTCTATCAGGCCGGTCTGGTCACCACGGAAAAGGACTGGGTGCGGCTGACGCCCGAGCAGCGCGCCGATGTGGCGGCCTGGCCGGTCGTCGCCCGGTTCGAGGATCAGCCAGGCTTCGCCGCCTTCCTGACAGACCGGATTCAGTCGGCGCGGTAGACCACGCCGCCCTTCATCACGAACCTCATCCGCTCCAGTTCGGTCACGTCGGTCAGCGGGTCGCCCGCGACGGCGACGATGTCGGCCGGCATGCCCGGCGCGATCCGGCCCGCCTCGTTCGAAATGCGCAGATGTTCGGCGGCGCCGACGGTGGCGGCCTGGATGGCCTCCAGCGGGGTCAGGCCGGCGCGGACCAGAAGGGCGAACTCCTGGGCGTTGTCGCCGTGGGCGGACACGCCGGTGTCGGTGCCGAAGGCGATCTTCACGCCGCCCTCATGCGCGCGTCGGGCCATGTCGAGCATCCTGGGCCCGGCCTCCAGCGCCTTGGCGGTCTGGGCCGGGGTCAGGAAGTTGTTCGGTCCCGAAGCGACGCGAGCGACAAAGTCGCCGGCCAGCAGGGTCGGCACCAGCCAGGCGCCGTTCGACTTGAACAGGCGGATCGACTGGTCGTCCAGATAGGTGCCGTGCTCGATGGAATTCCCGCCCGCGCGCAGGAAGGCGTTGATCCCGTCCACCCCATGGGCGTGGGCGGTGACCTGACGGCCCATCCGGTGGGCGCTTTCGACGATGGCGGTCAGTTCCGGATCGCTGAATTGCTGGGCCAGACCCGCCGCCGTATTGGACAGAACGCCGCCGGTCGCCGTGATCTTGATGATGTCGGCGCCGGCGCGGACCTGGGTGCGGACGGCCCTCATGCAGTCCTCGGGTCCCGAGCAGATGCTCTCGGACGACAGCAGGTGCATGACGTCGTCGCGGTAGCCGTTGATGTCGCCGTGCCCGCCATGGATCGACACGGCCGAACCTGCAGCAATGATGCGCGGTCCCGGCACGTCGCCGGCCTTCACCGCGTCACGCAGGGCGAAGATCGACTCGTTGGTCGCGCCCAAATCAGCGACCGTGGTGAAGCCGGCCATCAGGGTGCGGCGGGCGTAGCGGGCGCCGACCATGGCCTGGGTCGCATTGGACTCGGTGACGTTCTCCAGGCGCGAATTGGGGTTCTGCTGCCCCGTCAGATGGACGTGGCTGTCGATCAGACCGGGCAGGACGAAACCGCTGCGAAGGTCCAAGACCTTGCCCTGGGAAGGGTCGCCGACGAAGCCGTCGCGCACTTCGACGACTTGGTTCCCTCTGATCACGAGAGTTTTATCGCGCTGCACAACGCCGTTCGACGGATCCGCCAGAAGACGGCCGGCCTCGACAAAGGTCGTAAGCTGAGCGGGAGAAACCCCAGAGCCGGCGGGGGTTTGCTGCGCCGAAGCCGCCGTGACCGAGGCCATCAGCACCGCCAGCGCCAGACCGAAACGCTTCATCGAATTCTCCCCCGCGGCGCGGCGCCGCAAAAATGCCCCACAAGGCTCAGGTTGCCTCGATGGTTACCAACTGAAACAAACACCGCCCAAGAACAAACCGCAACGAGGGCGTCGCATGCGGCTATCGAGACGAGGGCTCATTCTGGGCGGATCGGCCATGCTGGCCGGTTGCGCCAGCGCCAAGGCGCCGCTGACCACGGCCGCCATCACGCCGCCAGTGGTGACGATCGCGCCCGCCCCGGTGCTGCAGGCCGCCAGCGCGACACCCCCGCCCCTCGACCCGCGCGGCCATGTCCGCAAGGAACTGATGGAGCGCGCCATGACGGCGCTGGACGTCCATCACCAAAAGATTCCGCTGCGCGACCGCATGTATCTGGTCGACTTCAAGAAATACTCGGGTGAGGAACGGCTTTACGAAGTCGATCTTATCGCGGGCGAGGTCAAGGTCCTGCGCACCTGCCACGGCCGCGGCTCCGACCCCCGCCACTCCGGCTATGCCGAGCGCTTCTCCAATACCCCCGATTCCAACATGTCATCGGTCGGCGCCTACGCCACCGCCGGGGCCAACTGGGGCCGTCAGCAAGGGCCGAACGTCCTGCTGGACGGGCTGGAGTATTCGAACGACAAGGCGCGTGAACGGGCCATCATCATCCATGGGGCCGATTACGCCGACCCGGATTTCCTGGCGCGTGAAGGCAAGCTGGGTCGGTCCTACGGCTGCTTCTCGGTCGCCCACACCGACCTGCCGGGACTGCGCGAACGGATGGGTGAAGGCCGGCTGCTGTTCGCCTGGGCTTAAGGTAGGCGGCTCCGCAGGTCGGGCCTGTTTTTCGATATTTGAGGCCTGATCAAGCGGTCAAGCGACCGCCGAACACTCGCGCCCGATCCGCGTCAGAGCGATGAAATCGAAAAGATCCGCCCATTGATTACTGCAAAGACTAGGTACGACTACCTACCGATTAACAGAATTCATTAGACTTTTTCCTTGGTTACCGCGCCATAAACTAGACTACTGAACCTCCACTTCACACTCGCAAGCCTACATCTCCGCGACCGGAGGTGGGCAAATGTATATCAATGCAAAAGGTAAGGTTCTGGCGCTGTCTGGAGCCGCACAAAACTCGATCGGCAGCAAGGCCGGAGGACAGACCGTCAAGGGCACTGCCCTGAACGACATCCTTTACGATTCCGGCAGTGACCGGATGTATGGCGGCGCAGGCGACGACGTCTATCACTTCTGGGATGCGAAATCGTCCGCGAAAGAAGAAGCGAACTCTGGCATCGATACTGTCATCAGCCATCGTCAGGGTGCGGTCTACCTCTGGAGCAACATCGAAAACCTGATCCTGGATGGCTATGGCGCCAACAAGGGTTACGGTAACGACCTGGACAATGTAATCACCGCAGGAAAGTACGCGGCGACGCTCAACGGCCTGGGCGGCGACGATGTGCTCGTCAGCGGCGCGGGCGCGGATCTGTTCGTGGTCAAGGCTGGCAACGGCTCCGACACGATCGTCGGCTTCCAGCCGGGCTTCGACGCCATCAATCTGAGCGGTTATGGCATCAGCAGCTTCGCGAAATTGAAGACCATGGCCCAACAGGTGGGCGAAAACGTCAGGATCAACCTCCCCAAGGGGGAAACCTTGATCATTGAGAAAGTCGCCTTGAAGGACCTCAACGCCTTCGACTTCACGCTGAAGATGGAGACGTTGAAGGCCGGCGCCGGCGAAACGCTGATGACTGGCGCGGGCAAGGGCTACACTGCGGACGGCTGGTATGTCGTCAACAACGTCTGGAACCCGGGACATCTGATCGAGAACAAGGAATACACGGTCAGCAGCACCTACCACGCAGACGCCCCCAATCACGACACCACCTTCCAATGGTCGTTCCCCTTTGCGACCGAGGCCTATGCGACCATCCGCGCCTTTCCCGAAGTGATCTTCGGTCCCGCCCCCATGGGCGGCGGCCAGAAGGCCAGCGACGTCGGCGGCGTCTTCCCCGTACAGGTTTCGGATATCAAGGATCTGACGCTGGATTACGCCGTGGATTTCACTGGAAATACCGGAGGCTTCAATGTCGCCTTCGACATCTGGCTCACCAACGTCGAAGGCGGCGGCGCCAAAACCGTAAGCAACGAGATTATGATCTGGGTGCACGAGGGAGACTTCTCGCCCTACGGCTCGCTCGTCGGTTCCTATGTCACCGACAACTTTTCCGCGAGCGTTTACCACACGGAAAACTATACGGCCGTCGTGTTGAACGAGGACATGAAGGCGGGTGAGATCGATATGCGCGATCTTTTCGACTATCTGATAGACATCGGCATCGTGTCCTCCGACGAATATCTCGCCTCCGTCGAACTGGGCGCGGAGGTCGTGTCTGGCGCCGGCTCGCTCACGATCGACCACCTGGACATCGCGTTGAACGAGGCGGCTCACACGGCATATGCGACCCAGGCCATCGAAAGTGTGGATATCGTTCAGACATCCAGTTCGATGGCCGAAATCCATGGGCAAATGGCCACGGATTCCCACCTGTCGGCCTGGCACCCCTGGGGCGTGGACAGTTTCGCGGCCTAAAAACAGGCGGCCGGGCGCTGGAACCTATTGCCGGTCCAGCGCCCGCCAGCCGATGTCGGTGCGGTTGAAGCCGCCCGGCCAGTCGATCTTGCGGATGGCCTCATAAGCGCGTTCACGGGCCTGGGCGATGTCGTCGCCCTGGGCGCAGACATTCAGGACGCGGCCGCCCGCGGCGCACAGCAGACCGTCGTCGCGGCGCTTGGTGCCTGCGTGGAAGACCTGGACGTGGGGACCGAAGTCCTGCTCGGCGCCGCGGATGATCGAGCCTTCCAGCGGGCTGTCCGGATAACCCTTGGCGGCCATGACCACGCAGATCACCGTCTGGGGCTTGAAGGCCGGGGACGGCAGGCCCGAAACGTCGCCGCGCGCGCAGCCCAGCAGATAGGGGACGATGTCCCCGGCCATTCGCATCATCAGCACCTGGCATTCCGGATCACCGAAACGGGCGTTGAATTCGACCACCTTGGGGCCGTCCTCGGTGGCCATCAGACCGGCGTACAGAACGCCACGATACGGAGCGCCTTCTTCGGCCATCTTGCGGATGGTCGGCTGAACGATCAGTTCGTCAGCCTGCTGAACCAGGTCCGGCGTGAAGACGGGGGCGGGCGAATAGGCGCCCATGCCGCCGGTGTTGGGTCCCAGGTCGCCGTCGAAGGCGCGTTTGTGATCCTGGGCGCCGCCGAACAACAGGGCCTGTTTGCCGTCGCACAGGGCGAACAGGGAACCCTCTTCCCCGTCCATGAACTCCTCGATCACGACGCGGGCGCCGGCGGCGCCGAAACGGCCGCCCAGCATGCGCTCGATCTCGGATTCGGCGTCGCGGCGGTCGGGGCTGATCGCGACGCCCTTGCCGGCGGCCAGGCCGTCGGCCTTGATCACATAAGGGGGTTTGAAGACGTCCAGCGCGGTCTTGGCGTCCTGGACCGTATCATAGACGCCGTAGCCGGCGGTGGGGATCGCATGACGTTCCAGGAAGGCCTTGGAGAAGGCCTTGGAGACCTCCAGCTGGGCCGCCTTGGCGGTGGGACCGAAACAGGGGATGCCCGCAGCGGCCAGACGGTCCGCGAGGCCGGCGGCCAGGGCCAGTTCGGGGCCGACCACGACCAGATCAGCCTTGATCTCACGGGCCAGGGCGGCGAGCCCTTCGGCGTCGTCGGCCTTGACCGGGCGAAGCTCGCACAGTTTCTCGATCCCGGGATTGCCGGGCGCGGCGACAAGCCGCGTGACCAGCGGCGACTGGGCGATCTTCCAGGCCAGGGCGTGTTCGCGCCCGCCGGATCCGACGAGAAGAATGTTCATGGAACCCGGCAATGACCGGCCCATCGCGGCCGGTCAAGCGTCCGTCAGGCTTAATGGGCGATCAGGCGCGAAATCAGCGTGCGGGAGAAATCCAGGCCGGCAGGGCCTGCAGCTGGGCCAGGGTCAGATCGGTGACCAGATCCTTCTCGCCATTCTGGTCGATCGACGCGACGTCGCCCAGCGGAACCTGGACCTTCAGGTCGCCCGGCCCCTCCAATTCGACGACCACATGCGTCAGCCGCCCCCGCGGATCCAGAATCAGGGTCTCGACGTCGCCCAGATCGGTGTTGTCGCGCGACAGCAGATCGGCGTCCTCCAACTGACTGCGGCTCATGCCGAAGGCCAGGGCGGCGTCCGTCGTCGCAGCGTCGGCCCGGGTTCCGGCGACGGGGACAGGCGCCGCGTCTGGCGCCGGCGCCTGGACGACGTCGTCGCCGCTGTCCGAACAGGCCGTCAGGCCGAGGAAGCCGGCGGCCACGGCGAGAGAAATCATGCGGTTCATGGATGTCTTTCTTGAAGTCAGAACAGCGCCGACAGGACATAGACGGCCAGGCCGATCAGGCCGATGCAGCCGATGATCAGCCAAGGGCTCATGGCCCCGCCTCCGCCGCTGCGGCGTGTCAGGCCGCGTTCGCGGGGCGCGCGGTCGTCTGGATCGGTTCCTCGAGGGTCGGCGGGCATGAAAGACGAACGGCGGGACGCGCACGCCGTTCCCGCGCGGATCGACGCAGGCTAGACTAGGCCGATGAGCGACGACTCCTATGTGTTCGAAGGCCCGGCCGAGGCCCCTGTTCCCCGCGACAACAATCCGCCGCTGTCGATCTCGGAACTGTCCTTCGCCCTGAAACGCACCCTGGAGGAGCGCTTCGGCCATGTGCGGCTGAGGGGCGAGATCTCCAAGGTCAATCGCCACGCCTCGGGCCACGTCTATCTGACGCTGAAGGACGACAAGTCCGCCATCGACGGCGTCATCTGGAAAGGCTCGGTGCGTGGCCTGGGGGTCCAGCCTGAAGCGGGGCTGGAGGTCATTGTCACCGGCAAGATCACCTCCTATCCAGCGCGGTCGTCGTACCAGATCGTGATCGAGAGCATGGAGGCGGCCGGCGCCGGCGCCCTGCTGGCCCAGCTGGAGCGGTTGAAGGTCCGGCTGCGCGACGAGGGCCTGTTCGAGCTGGGCCGCAAAAAACCCCTCCCCCAGTTCCCGCGCACCATAGGCGTCATCACCAGCCCGACCGGCGCCGTGATCCGCGACGTCCTGCACCGGATCGCGGAGCGCTGGCCCTGTCGCGTGATCGTCTGGCCCGTCGTGGTCCAGGGCGAGGCGGCCAGCGGCCAGGTGGCCAACGCCATCCGGGGCTTCGACGCCATGACGGCCGATGGCCCGATCCCGCGCCCCGACCTGCTGATCGTCGCGCGCGGCGGCGGGTCGGTCGAGGACCTGTGGTGCTTCAACGACGAGGCCCTGGCCCGCACCGTCGCGGCGGCGCGCATCCCGATCATCTCGGCCGTAGGGCACGAGACGGACACCACCCTGATCGACTTCGTCTCCGACCGGCGCGCGCCCACGCCGACCGGGGCGGCCGAGATGGCGACCCCGGTGCTGGCGGACCTGAGATACGCCGTCGCCGACCTGGACCGACGCCTGGTCCTGGCGGGCGGGCGACTGATCGAGGACCGGCGCACCCGGCTGAGGGCCGTGGCGCGCGGTCTGCCCGCGCGGCCCGAGGACCTGCTGGCCCTGGCGCAGCAGCGTCTGGACCATGTGTCGAGCCGACTGGGTTCGGGGCTTCAACGCAACGTCTCGGTTCACGAGCGCCGCCTGGCCGGCGTCGGAGCACGACTGGGCCCCAGCCTGCTGGAGCGGGCGCTGGAGCGTCGCAGCGACCGGCTGTCCGCTGTCGCCGCCCGGTTCAAACCCACGGTCGAGCGCCGGCTGACCCGCGACCGGGACCGTCTGAACGCCCTGTCGCGGGCGCTGGCGACCCTGGACCCCGGCCGACCCAAGCCCGGTTTCGCCCGGGTGGAGAACGCGGAGGGGGACTGGATCACTGCGGCGGCGACGCTGGAGGCCGGTCAGGCGGTGCGGTTGGTGTTCGGCGACGGCGCCAGAGATGCGACCATCGATGGCGGCGAACCGCGCTCTGCGACGCCCCCGGCGCCGAAGCCCGCGGCGAAACCGAAGCCGCCCGCGCCGGGACAAGGGAACCTGTTCTGACGGTCGTCGGCGGTTTTCCGCTTCGCCCCGGCGCCGCTTCCTGCTAACCGCCGCCGCATGAAGATCACTCGCATCGCCCTGACCGCCTATGGCTTCGCCCTTCTGATCATCGTGCTGGACCAGCTGACCAAGGCTTGGGTGCTGGGCGTGCCGGACGTGGCGTCGATCGAACAGATTCCCGTCGGCTATGTCTTCGCCGAGGTCTGGCCGCCGATCCTGCGTTTCACCTTTGTCCAGAACACCGGCGTCAGCTTCGGCCTGTTCGGCGGCGGCGAGGCGCGGTGGATGCTGACCATATTCTCGGTCGTCGTCTCGGCGGGCCTGGCCTGGTGGGCGACCCAGTCGAACCGCCGCCTGTTGATCACCGCCATCGGCTTCGTCATGGGCGGCGCCCTGGGCAATGTCATCGACCGTGTCCGGTTCGGCTATGTCGTCGACTTCATCGATTTTTCCGGCACCGGCGTCTTCCCGTGGGTGTTCAACATCGCCGACAGCGCCATCACCATCGGCGTCGTCCTGCTGATTATCGACAGCCTTCTGTCCGAGAAAGCCGCCAAGGTTGGCGCGGCCCCCGAAAAGTCGTAATCACCCCGTCTTCACTATGCCAACAACGCCCGCAGAGGCGTTTCGTGCATCAGCCGAGTCGAGCCTGAACCCATGCGTATCCGCAGCGTCGCCGTCCTGACCCTCGCCGCCTCCGCCGCGCTCGCCGTGTCGGCCTGCGGCAGCATCAAGCAAGGCATCGGCCTGACCAAGGTCGTGCCGGATGAATTCGTCACCGTCTCCACCGCCCCGCTGAGCGTGCCGCCGGAATACGGCCTGCGCCCGCCGGCGCCGGGCCAGCCGCGCCCGCAGGAGCTGGCCCCCGAGAGCGCCGCCCGCCAGATTCTGCTGGGTCAGCGCCAGTCCGTCACCCGCACCGCCGGCGAACAGGCCCTGGTGGCCCAGGCCGGCGCCGAACAGGCCGATCCCCTGGCCCGTTACGTCGTCGACGACGAATTCGGCGACATCGCCCACAAGGACGAGAGCTTCGCCGATCGCCTGATGTTCTGGCGCAAGGACGACGCCGCGACCCAGGCCCCGACCGTCCGCCAGACCGCCGACGGCCAGCAGACGATCGACGCCACGACCGAGGCGGCCCGTCTGCAGGCCCTGACCGGCGGCCAGCAGGCCATCACCATCACGCCGCGTCGCAGCGGCGGCTTCAAGCTGCCGGGCCTGTAAGACTCGTCGAACCCTTCTCGGACGCCTGCCACGGCGTTGGTCCTCTCGCTGTCGGAAGATAACTGATGCGTCGCGTGCTTTCCGCCCTGGCCGCCGTTTCCATCGCGGCCTCTGTCCTGCCCGCCGCCGCCGAGGCCCAGACTCAGCAGCGCCAACGTGACCGGGGCTCCAGCGGCCAGCAGGCCGATGGGTCCGAGAATGCTCCGTCAAGCCGCGCGCCCCGAATCGCGCCGCTGCGCCGTCGCGCCAACGCCGGTCCCTGCCCCTTCGTGAAGGTGCTGTACGACGCCGCCCGCTATGTCGAGCTGGAAGGCGGCCGTGCGGCCATCTCCAACGTCGGCTACACCGGCGAGATCGAGGGCGTGTCCGCCGATTGCCAGTACCGCGAAGCCGATCCGATCCGCCTGGACATGGACGTTCTGTTCAACCTGGGCCGCGGCGAGCAGGCGGCGGGCGACCAGAAGACCTATCGCTATTGGGTCGCGGTGACCGAGCGCAACAGCGCCATCCTGGCCAAGGAATATTTCGACCTGCCGGTGAAGTTCGACGGCCAGCGCACCACCTCGGTCCACGAGGAACGCACCATCATGATTCCGCGGGCGGGCATCGACACCAGCGGCGGCAATTTCGAGGTCCTGATCGGCTTCGACGTCACGCCTGAAATGGCCGAGTTCAACCGTTCGGGCAGCCGCTTCCGCGTCAACGCCGGCGCGACCCCGGCCGCTCCGGCCCCTGCCCCCGCGCCGAGCGAATAAATGGCTGATCTGAAGACCGTCCTCAGCGAAGCGGTCGCCGCCGCCTTCGCCGCCGAAGGCGTGGATGCGGCCCTGGCCCGCGTCACCCCCTCCGACCGCCCCGACCTAGCCGACTTCCAGTCCAACGGCGCCCTGGCCGCCGCCAAGGCGCTGAAGGCCAATCCGCGCGACCTGGCCAGCCGGATCGCCGAACGCCTGACGGCCGATCCGCGCTTCATCTCGGTCGAGGTGGCGGGGCCGGGCTTCATCAATCTGAAGATCGCCGACGCCGTGCTGGCCGAACGCGCAGCCGAGGTCGCGGCCGACGCCGCCCATGCCGGCGCCGCCACCGTGGCCGATCCGCGCAAGGTGGTGATCGACTACGGCGGTCCGAACGTGGCCAAGCCGATGCATGTCGGCCACCTGCGCAGCGCCATCATCGGCGAGAGCCTGAAGCGGCTGTTCCGTTTCCGCGGCGACCACGTCACCGGCGACGCCCATTTCGGCGACTGGGGCTTCCAGATGGGTCTGCTGATCGTCGCCTGCGGCGACGAAGGCCTGGCCGAGGGCTTCATGATCGAGGGCGACGGTCCCTTCCCGGCGGACAGCCCTGTGACCCTGGCCGACCTGGATCGGCTGTATCCGCTGGCCGCCGGCAAGGCCAAGGAAGATCCCGCCTTCCGCGACCGCGCCCGCAAGGCGACGGCGGAGCTGCAGAACGGCCGTCCCGGCTATCGCGCCCTCTGGCGGCATTTCGTGGCGGTCAGCCGCGAGGCGCTGAAACGCGAATACGGCGATCTGTCGGTCGATTTCGACCTGTGGAACGGCGAGAGCGACGCCGATCCCCTGATGCCCGAAATGCTGGCGCATCTGAAGGAAGCCGGCCTGCTGGTCGAGGACGACGGCGCCCAGGTGGTCCACGTCGCCCGCCCCGGCGAGACCCGCAAGAAGAAGCTGGCCGACGGCTCGGTGATCGAGGCCCCCTCGCCTCCGCCCCTGCTGGTGATCAGCTCTGAAGGCTCGGCCATGTACGGCACGACCGACCTGGCCACCATCCTGGACCGCAAGAAGGCCCTGTCGCCGGACCTGGCCCTGTATGTGGTCGACGAACGTCAGGCCGAGCATTTCGAACAGGTCTTCCGCGCCGCCTATCTGGCCGGTTACGCCGAACAGGGCGGGCTGGAGCATCTGGGCTTCGGCACGATGAACGGTCAGGACGGCAAGCCCTTCAAGACCCGCGCGGGCGGCGTCCTGAAGCTGCGCGACCTGATCGATCAGGCCACCGACAAGGCGCGCGAGCGTCTGAAGGAAGCCAAGCTGGGCGACGACCTTTCGCCGGAAGAGTTCGAGGCCATCGCCCACAAGGTGGCCATCGCCGCCCTGAAATTCGCCGACCTGTCGAACGCCCGAACCACCAGCTACGTCTTCGACCTGGACCGGTTCATGAGCTTCGAGGGCAAGACCGGCCCCTATCTGCTGTACCAGTCGGTCCGCATCAAATCCCTGCTGCGCAAGGGCGCCGAACAGGGACTGACGCCGGGCGCCATCGTCGTCGCCGAACCGGCCGAACGCGATCTGGCCCTGACGCTGGACGCCTTCTCGACCGCCGTGTCGGACGCCTATGACAAGCGGATGCCGCACCTGGTGGCCGAACACGCCTATCGCGTGGCGCAATCCTTCTCGAAATTCTACGCCGCCTGCCCGGTGCTGGTCGCGCCGGACGAGGCGACCAAGCGGTCGCGCCTGGCCCTGTCGGCCGCCGCCCTGCTGCAGCTCGAAACGGCCCTGACCCTGCTGGGCATAGAGACGCCCGAACGGATGTGACGGCCGACCGCGTCGGGGACTGGCTGACGATCGAGACCCTGCTGCGGCAGGTTCTGCGCGATCATGCAGCCGCCCTGAACGACCATGAGACGGCTCTGGTTCTGGACTGGCTGGATCACAACGAACTGGGTCTGGCGGCCGAGGTCCTGCAGGACCGGGTCGGCGCCAGCCCGGACCTGGATCGCGCCCTGGACCTGATGGCGTGATCTTCCAGACCGATGTGATCCGAAAACCGCTGACACCCGCCGTTTCCTCTGATTAACCTTTGCCGGGGACAGGGGGCGGTCGGATGGGGAAACCCGGCGGTCGAAAGACCGGACAGCATCGCGGACGCATTCGCCAGGCCGACGCCCAGGTGCGCGGCTTCGGCCTGGGCGACGTCACGCCGCCGTTCCTGAAACGCCGCGCCGCCCTCTATGTCGACGGCTTCAACCTGTTCCACGCCTTGCTGGACCAGGGGCGCCCCGAATGGCTGTGGCTGGACCTGCGGGCCATGGCGCAAGGCCTGATCGACCCGATGGAGACCTTGGCCGGCGTCACCTGGGTCGCCGCCCACCGGCCCCAGCATCGCGGGCGAATGGAGGCCATGTTCCGCTACGAACAGGCGCTGCGAGCCCGGCGGGTGCGCTGCCTGATGGGCCATTTCGTCGTCCATCCCGACCATTGCCGCGCCTGCGGCCACACCTGGATGTCGGCGACCGAGAAACAGAGCGACGTCAACATGGCCCTGGCCGTGGCGTCAGACGCGGCGGCCGACCGGTTCGACACCGCCTATATCCTGACCACCGACGGCGACCACGCCGCCACCGCCCGTTTCGTCAAGGAGACTGCGCCCGACAAACGGGTCGTCAGCGTCGCCCCGCCCGGCCGGATCCACAATCGCCAGATCGCCGACTGGTCCGACGAACTGGTCGGGATCGGCCCCAATCTGGTCGCCCGCTCCATGCTGCCCGACCGGCTGAAGACCGCCCAGGGCTGGGTCGAACGCCCCCTGGCCTGGACCGCCCCGCCGACCCCGCCTCCGCCGCCCGATCCCGCGCCGCCGCCGTCGCCGGTTCCGCCGTCGTCATCCAAGGCTGGACATCTGACGCTGGTGGTGTCGAATTGAAGCCTTCTCCCGAAGGATTCCCGATGTCGCTCGACGCCTATATCGCCGGCCTGCCCAAGGCCGAACTGCATCTGCATATCGAGGGCTCGCTGGAGCCCGAGCTGATGTTCGAGCTGGCGCAGCGGAACGGGGTCTCCATCCCCTACGACAGCGTCGAGGCGGTGCGGGCGGCCTATGACTTCTCGAACCTGCAGGACTTTCTGGACATCTATTACGCCGGGGCCGCCGTCCTGCTGACGAGACAGGATTTCGAGGATCTGGCCTTCGCCTATTTCCAGCGCGCCGCCGCCGACAATGTCCGCCACGCCGAGATCTTCTTCGATCCCCAGACCCACACCGACCGGGGCGTGCCCTTCGGCGTCGTGGTCGAGGGCCTGATCGCGGGCATGGACCGGGCGAAGACGGAACTGGGCGTCAGCAGCGGCCTGATCCTCAGCTTCCTGCGCCACCTGACCGAGGAAGAAGCCTTCGCCACCCTCGACATGGCCAAACCCTATCTGCACCATTTCATCGGCGTCGGGCTGGACTCGTCCGAGGTCGGCCATCCGCCGTCCAAGTTCCAGCGGGTCTTCGCCGCCGCCCGCGACCTGGGCCTGAAACTGTGCGCCCACGCCGGCGAGGAAGGCCCGCCCGCCTATGTCCACGAGGCGCTGGACCTGCTGCACATCGACCGGATGGACCACGGCAATCGGTCGATGGAGGACGAGACCCTGGTCGCGCGGCTGGCCGCCGAACAGATGACCCTGACCGTCTGCCCCCTGTCGAACCTGAAGCTGTGCGTCGTCGACGACCTGAAGGACCATCCCGTGCCCGAGATGCTGCGCCGGGGCCTGCACGTCACCCTGAACTCGGACGACCCCTCCTATTTCGGCGGCTATGTGAACGACAACTACAGCCGCCTGGCGGCCGCGGTGGGCCTGACCAAGGATCAGGTGACCCTGATGGCGCGCAACAGTTTCGAGGGATCGTTCCTGGGCGAGGCGCAGAAGGCGGCGCGGATCGCGGAGCTGGAGGCCTACGCGACGGCTCACTGACGTCGCCGCTTGCCTAGCCGTCATCCTCGGGACAAGGCGGAGGATGACGGAAAGGCGCGTCAGGTGAGAAGTCGGTAGGCTGACACTTCCGCCACCCCCGACCGCAGGAAACTCTCGCGCGCCGCCGCCTCGGTCTCCGGCGCGATGGCGCGGCTGGCGTCGGCGATCACCACGGATTCGAAGCCTTCGCGCACCGCGTCCTCGGCGGTGAAGCGGACACAATAGTCGAAGGCCAGACCGGCCAGGAAGACGCGCTTGACGCCCAGTTCGCGCAACAGGCCGGCCAGCCCCGTCGGGGTGCGGTGGTCGTTCTCGAAGAAGCCGGAATAGGAATCGACCGCCGGATTGTAGCCCTTGCGGATCACGGCCAGGGCCTTCCTGACCGTCGAGGCGATATCGGGATGGAAGTCGGCGCCCGACGTTCCCTGGATACAGTGGTCCGGCCACAGCATCTGGCGGCCGTAAACGACCTCGATCTCGGTGAAGGGCGCAGCCCCCGGATGGTTGGAGGCGAAGCTGATCTGGTCCTGCGTGTGCCAGTCCTGGGTCACGACCACCCGGTCGAACCGCGCCGCCAGCCGGTCGATCAGCGGCATGATCCCGGCCCCGCCCTCGACCGCCAGCGAACCGCCCTCGCAGAAGTCGTTCTGCGGATCGATGACCAGAAGGGCGTCGGCGGGACCGATAAGCATCAGGCGCCCGCGTAGGCGTCGATCTCGTTGGCCGAGCCCAGGGCGACCGGGATGCGCTGGTGCAACTGGGTCGGCTGGACGTCGAGGATCGGCTGGGTTCCGTCCGTCGTGGCCTTGCCCCCGGCCTGTTCGACCAGGAAGGCCATCGGATTGCCCTCGTACATCAGACGCAGCTTGCCGGGCTTGTTCGGCTCGCGCTTGTCCCACGGATACAGGAAGACGCCGCCGCGCATCAGGATGCGGTGGACGTCGGCGACCATGGCGGCGACCCAGCGCATGTTGAAATTCTTGCCTCGCGGCCCTTCCGCGCCCTTCAGCAGGTCGCCGACATAGGTCTGCACCGGCTCGGACCAGTGGCGCAGGTTCGACATGTTGATGGCGAACTCCTTGGTGTCAGGCGAGATGGCGATATCGTCGTGGGTCAGCAGCCAGTCGCCGTCGTTCGACAGGGTGAAGCCCTTCACCCCGGCGCCGGTCGTCAGCACCAGCATGGTCTGCGGCCCATAGACGGCGTAGACGGCGGCGACCTGACTGCGGCCGGGCTGCAGGAAGTCGGCCTCGGTCGGCGAAGGCGTGGCGGACTTCAGCACCGAGACGATGGTGCCGACAGGAGCATTGATGTCGATGTTGGACGAGCCGTCCAGCGGGTCGAACAGGACCAGATATTCGCCGGCCGGATTGGAGGCGGGCTGGACCTCGTCCATCTCTTCCGAAGCGACCCCGGCGACGGCGGGGCTGGCCAGCAGGGCGTCGGTCAGCATGTCGTTGGTCATGACGTCGAGCTTCTTCTGATCCTCGTCCTGGACGTTGATCTGGCCCGAAGCGCCCAGGGCCCCGGCCAGGGCGCCGCCGGCGACCACGTCGCTGATCTCGGCGCAGGTGGCGGCGACGACGGTCAGAACCGTCTTCAGGCCGTCCGGCGCGTCCAGCGCGGCGATATGGGCGTCGAGGCGGGTGCGGTCGGCGGTCATGCGGTCGGTCCGGTGCGGCTGGGAGCGTCCCCCGTTCTTGGCGGGCGGATGCCGCGAGGGCAAGGGCCAAGCTAACGCGCCCCCCTCTCCCATCGGGAGAGGGCTTGAGCGCACGGCGGCGAAGCCGTCGTTCTGGCGCGAAAGGGTGAGGGTCGGGTGGTGCGAACTGGCCCACCGCCCAACCCTCATCCGGCCCTTCGGGCCACCTTCTCCCGATGGGAGAAGGAAAGAAGGTCGTCAGATCGGCAGGATGGCCGTGTCGAACGCGCGCTTCAGCTCGTGCGCGGCGAAGGTCTGGGCGGCCATGGCGTCCGGCAGGACCAGGGCCATGCCGAAGAATTCGTGCGTCGAGCCGTGGAAGGTCTTGTGCCGCACCTCCACCCCGGCCTGTTCCAGCTTCTCGGCCAGCAGTTCGCCCTCAGTGCGCAGCGGATCGATCTCGGCGCAGATGACGGTGGAGGACGGCAGGCCGATCAGGTCGGCGTTCTCGACCAGATTGATGCGCGGATCCTGGGCGTCCGCCTCGTTCTCGAAAATGTGCTTCACGAACCACTGCATCATCGGCTTGTTCAGCGGCTTGGCCGTGGCGTTCTCGACATAGGAGGCGTTGTCCATGTCCACGCCCGCGACCGGATAGACCAGAACCTGGTGCGCCGGCGCCGGAAGCCCGGCGTCGCGGGCCATGATCGACACGCCGATGGCCAGGTTGCCGCCTGCGCTCTCGCCCATCACCGCCACCTTCTGCGGATCGCCGTGGAAGCTCTGGGCGTTGTCCAACACCCAGCGATAGGCGGCCAGGGCGTCGTCGTGAGCGGCCGGGAATTTGTGTTCCGGCGCCTGACGATAGTGGACCGAGATCACGATGACGTCGGCCATCTTCGACACGCCGCGCGGGCCGCCGTCATAGACGTCCAGATCGGCGATCACGAAGCCGCCGCCATGGAAATAGACCACGACCGGATGCAGCTTGTCCTCGGAATGGTCGTGCGGCTTGTAGATGCGGGCCTGGATCGGGCCGGCGGCGCCGGGGATGGTGATGTCGGTGGTCTTCACGCCCAGATTGTCAGCCTTGGGCTCCTTGCCGGCCTTGCGCAGCAGGGCATGGACGGCGTCGGTCGGGGTCGGCTGCTGGCGGGCCTCGGCCGGCGACAGGGTCTCGATCGGCTTGCCGCCGAGAGAGGCCAGTTCATCCAACACCTTCTGCATCGGCATATCGGGCTTGGCGGGGTGGGTGCGCGGCTTGTCGGATTCGCCGAACAGCTTGTCTATAATCGACATTTTTGAATTCCTGGGGTCTGGATGAGGGCTCCCCACGACAACCCGCCCCACGCAGGCTTGTTCCGCCGCCGCTTGACTTGAGGTCAGAGTCGATGGCTTAGGTCGATCGCTCTCGCGGGAGAGATCGGGACCGGAACGCCGGGCTCGACGCCGAAGGCGCAACCGCCCCGGAAACGCTCAGGCAAACGGACCGCGACAGCATACGGACGCTGGAAAGTCGCCCCCTTACCGGGATCATGGCGCGCCGACGGAGCAAGGTGGTCTGACCGCCGGAATCTCTCAGGCTTCAGGACAGCGGGGGCGCGAGGACGGCGGAGCTCCGCCACAACACGCGACCGCGAAAGCCTGAACCATGACCGACCAAGCTCTGAAGACCACGCCCCTGAACGCCGCGCACCGCGCCCTGGGAGCTCGCATGGTGGGCTTCGGCGGCTACGACATGCCGGTTCAATATGAGGGCGTCCTGGCCGAACACCGCTGGACCCGCGAACACGCCGGCCTGTTCGACGTCTCGCACATGGGCCAGTGCAAGATCACCGGCGCCGACGCCACCGCCCAGTTCGAGCGGTTCGTGCCCGGCGACTACGAAATCCTGAAGGCCGGCAAGCAGAAATATTCGCTGCTGCTGAACGCCGAGGGCGGCGTCATCGACGACCTGATGGCCGGCCGCCCCGACCATGACGGCCTGTTCGTCGTCGTCAACGCCGGCAACAAGGACGAGGACTTCGCCTTCTGGGACGCGAACCTGGAAGGCGACGCCAAGCTGACCGTGCTGGACCGCGCCCTGATCGCCATCCAGGGACCGGAGGCCGCCGAGGTCATGGCCGCCCACGAGCCGATCCTTGCCGAGATGGGCTTCATGGAATGCGCCCGGCTGATGCTGTTCGGCGTCGACTGCTATGTCTCGCGCTCGGGCTACACCGGCGAGGACGGCTACGAGATTTCAGTCCCGGCCGACCAGGCCGAGTGGGTCTGGAGCACGATTCTGGAAGACGCTCGCGTCAAGCCGATCGGCCTGGGCGCTCGCGACAGCCTGCGGCTAGAAGCCGGTCTGCCGCTGCATGGCCACGACATCGACCCGACCACCAGCCCGGTCGAAGGCGCCCTGACCTTCGCCCTGTCCAAGTCGCGCAAGGAACGCGCGGACTTCGCCGGCGCCGAGCGCATCCTGAAGGAACTGACTGAAGGCCCGTCGCGCGTCCGCGTCGGCCTGATCGTCAAGGAGGGCGCCCCGGCCCGCGAAGGCGCCGAGATCGCCGACGCAGACGGCAATGTCATCGGCAAGGTCACCTCGGGCGGCCCCTCGCCGACCCTGGGCAAGAACATCGCCATGGGCTTCGTCCCCCCGGCCTTCGCTGCGCTGGGCACGGATCTGAAGGTCATCGTGCGCGGCAAGACCGCCGCCGCCGAGGTCGTCGCCATGCCCTTCGTGGCGCAACGTTATTACCGGAAGCCGAAGGCGTAACGCCCTCTCCTTCCGTCATCCTGGGCCTTGTGCCCAGGATCCAGAAACACCGACGCCCGCCGTCGGATCACGACTTCCGACACCGGGAGTCTGGATCCTAGGCACAAGGCCTAGGATGACGAGTTAGACAATCAGACCGCCGCCTGGCGGGTCTTGCGAGGACAGACAGATGAAGTTCACCAAGGATCACGAGTGGGTCAGCCTGGACGGCGACATCGCCACCGTCGGCATCTCCAAACACGCCGCCGACGCCCTGGGCGACGTGGTGTTCGTTGAAGTGCCGGAAGTCGGCAAGACCGTCTCCAAGGGCGACAGCTTCGCCGTGGTCGAGAGCGTCAAGGCCGCCTCGGACGTCTATGCTCCCGTCTCGGGCGAGGTGATCGAGGCCAACGACGCCCTGTCGACCGCCCCGGAAACCGTCAACTCGGCCGCCGAGGCCGACGGCTGGTTCGCCAAGATCAAGGTGTCGGACGCCTCGGAACTGGACGCCCTGATGGACCAGGCCGCCTACGACGCCTTCCTCGCCACCCTCTGATTTTCCTCTTCCGCTCATCCCCGCGAAAGCGGGGACCCAGTTCTTTCGCGAGAACAGTGCTGGGATGGGCGGAAACTCCTCCGGCCACATCGGTCGCCCAAAGCACTAGGTCCCCGCTTTCGCGGGGATGAGCGGATTAGAAAATGCGTTACCTCCCCCTGACGCCCGACGACCGCACGGCGATGCTCGCCGCCATCGGCGCGAAATCCATCGACGACCTGTTCGTGGACGTGCCCGAGAGCGCGCGTCTGGACGGCCCCGTGGACCTGCCCCGCGTCGCGGGCGAGCTGGAGGTCGAACGCGCCCTGTCCGCCATGGCCGCCAAGAACGCCACGGCCGGCGCCGTGCCCTTCTTCTGCGGCGCGGGCGCCTACAAGCACCATGTCCCGGCCACCGTGGACCATGTGATCCAGCGGTCGGAATTCCTGACCAGCTACACCCCCTACCAGCCGGAAATCGCGCAGGGGACGCTGCAATACCTGTACGAGTTCCAGACTCAGGTCGCGAACCTGACCGGAATGCCGGTGGCCAACGCCAGCCTCTATGACGGTTCGACCGCCATGGCCGAGGGCGTGCTGATGGCGACCCGCGTGACCCGCCGCAACAAGGCGATCATCTCGGGCGGCGTCCACCCCCACTACGTCAAGGCGACCGAGACCGTGGTCCACGCCGTCGGCGTCGAGACCCAGGCCCTGCCCGCCGCCGTCGACGCCGAGGCCGCCGTGATCGACCAGATCGGTCCCGACACCGCCTGTGTCGTCGTCCAGACCCCCAACGTCTTCGGCACCGCCACCGACGTGACCAAGATCGCCGAGGCCGCCCACGCCGCCGGCGCCCTGCTGATCGTCGTGGTGACGGAAGCCGTGTCGATGGGCCTGCTGAAATCGCCCGGCGAAATGGGCGCCGACATCGTCGCGGCCGAGGGCCAGTCGATCGGCAACGCCCTGAACTTCGGCGGCCCCTATGTCGGCCTGTTCGCCACCCGCGAGAAGCTGATCCGCCAGATGCCCGGCCGCCTGACCGGCGAGACCGTGGACGCCGACGGCGAGCGCGGCTTCGTCCTGACCCTGTCGACCCGCGAACAGCACATCCGCCGCGACAAGGCGACGTCGAACATCTGCACCAACTCGGGTCTCTGCACCCTGGCCTTCACCATCCACATGAGCCTGCTGGGCGAGACGGGCCTGCGCAAACTGGCCCTGCTGAACCACGAGAAGGCCGTCGCCACCCGCGACGCCCTGGCCGCCATTCCCGGCGTCGAGATCCTGACCGACCGCTTCTTCAACGAGTTCGCGGTGCGCCTGCCCAAGAACGCGGCCGAGGTCGTGGACACCCTGGCCGGCCATCACATCCTGGCGGGCGTGCCCTACAGCCGGCTGGCGCCGGACGCCGGCATGGACGACGTCCTGCTGGTCGCCGCGACCGAGACCACCCTGGATCACGACATCAAGTTCCTGGCGAGCGTGCTCGCCAAGGTGCTGGCGGCCTGAGCGGAGACAAGACCATGAGCACCATGAACACCGTCGGCCGCCCGACCGCCCCGAACCAGGTCGCCTCGAAGCCCGCCACCCTGACCGGCGGCCGCGGCCTGCTGCAGAATGAAGCCCTGATCTTCGAGGGCGAAGGCTGGGGCAAGACCGGCGTCGACCTGCCGGAACCCAAGACCGACGCCTCGGACCTGGGCGATCTGGTCCGCAAGGATCCGATCGGCCTGCCCGGCCTGTCGGAGCCGGAAGCCATGCGCCACTATGTGCGCCTGTCGCAGAAGAACCACGCCATCGACCTGGCCATCTACCCGCTGGGCTCGTGCACGATGAAGCACAACCCGCGCCTGAACGAGAAGATGGCCCGCCTACCCGGCTTCTCGGACATCCACCCGCTGCAGCCCATCTCGACGGTGCAGGGCGCGCTGGAGCTGATGGACACCCTGGCCCACTGGCTGAAGACCCTGACCGGAATGCCCGCCGTCGCCCTGTCGCCCAAGGCGGGCGCGCACGGCGAACTGTGCGGCCTGATGGCTATCCGCGCCGCCCACGAGGCCTCTGGCCAGCATGAGAAGCGCCGCAAGGTCCTGGTCCCGACCAGCGCCCACGGCACTAACCCGGCCACGGCCGCCTTCGTCGGCTATTCGGTCGTCGAGGTCGCCCAGACCGAGGACGGCCGCGTGGACGTGGCCGATCTGGCGGCCAAGCTGGGCGACGACGTCGCCGCCATCATGGTGACCAACCCCAACACCTGCGGCCTGTTCGAGCGCGACATCCTGGAGATCAGCCGCCTGACGCACGAGGCGGGCGCCTATTTCTACTGCGACGGCGCCAACTTCAACGCCATCGTCGGCCGGGTCCGCCCGGGCGACCTGGGCGTCGACGCCATGCACATCAACCTGCACAAGACCTTCTCGACGCCGCACGGCGGCGGCGGTCCGGGCGCCGGTCCGGTGGTGCTGTCGGAAGCCCTGGCGCCCTTCGCGCCCGCCCCCTGGGTGGTGCATGACCAGAATGGCTACAAGCTGGTCGAGCGCGAGGAAGACGAGGCCGCCCAGGCCTTCGGCCGTCTGTGCGCCTTCCAGGGCCAGATGGGCATGTATGTCCGCGCCCTGTCCTACATGATGAGCCACGGTTCGGACGGCCTGCGCCAGGTCGCCGAGGACGCGGTGCTGAACGCCAACTACATCAAGGCCCGCCTGTCGGACCTGATGAGCCCGGCCTTCCCCGACGGCCCCTGCATGCACGAGGCCCTGTTCGACGACGAATGGCTGAAGGGCACGGACATCACCACGCTCGACTTCGCCAAGGCGATGATCGACGAGGGCTTCCACCCGATGACCATGTATTTCCCGCTGGTCGTCCATGGGGCGATGTTGATCGAGCCGACCGAAACCGAGTCCAAGGCCGAACTGGACCGCTTCATCGAGGCCATGCGCCTGCTGGCCGAAGCCGCCAAGGCCGGCGACGTAGATCGTTTCAAGGGCGCGCCCTTCCACGCCCCGCTGCGTCGTCTGGACGAAACCCGCGCGGCCCGCTCGCCGGTGCTGCGCTGGTCCGCTCCGGCGGGTTCCAACCAGGCGGCCTGAGGCGGACTCGCTCGCTATTCACTTCCGTCATCCCAGGGCTTGTCCCTGGGATCCATACTCCCGGTTTTTGAAGGCCGTGCGCCCTGTGGACGCAACGGAAGTATGGATCCTCGCCACAAGGGCGAGGATGACGATCTTGAATGGTTGCGATCTCTAGCCCGCGACCCGCCGCAAGGCCGCGAAGGCTTCACGCCCGAACATCTCCGGCCCCTGCTCCGGATGGGCCAACCAGGCCTCTCCGGCCAGTTTCATGATGCTGACGGCCGTTCCGGCCACGACCCGGCAGGCGACGTCGTCCGGCGCCAGTTCCTTGCGCGCCGCCAGGGCCTGGGCCAGCACGCGCTCCACCCGTTCGTATTTGGCGTGGTCGCCGGCCTGCAGGCTGGGCGTCTCGTGGATCAGACGAGTCAGGGCCAGGGTCTCGGGCGTCTGGAACCGGGCCGCGACCTCGCCCAAAGCGCCCTCGACCATGTCCAGAAGCGGCTCGTCCCTGGGGCGGCCCGCCACGGCGTCCACGATCAGTTGCGGAAAGTCCGCCTTGGTCGAGAGGACGATCTCCTCCTTCGAGCCGAAATAGTTCAGCAGGGTGCGGCGCGACACGTCCGCCGCCGCCGCGACCTCGTCCAGGGTCGTGGCCTCGAAACCCCTGTCGATGAACAGCCGCATGGCTTCGGCCTGGATCCGGGCGTGCGTCTCCTGACGCTTGCGCGCGCGCAGGCCGGGTTCACTGGGGAAAATGTTATCTTGCACTTCTTGCATATTTGCACCGGATGCAGATATGCAAGCCGGAGCCTTTCGAGGCTAGTCTCTTCGGAAATAGGATAGCGCCAATGACGACGTGGACGACAGCCGATATTCCGGACCAGAGCGGCAAGCTGGCCGTCATCACAGGCGCGACCGGCGGACTGGGGCTGGAGACCGCCCTGGTGCTGGCCGCAAAGGGCGCCGAGGTGGTGCTGGCCGGGCGCAATCCGCAGAAGGGCGCCGAGGCCGAACGGCTGATCCGCGCCCGTCATCCGGGCGCCGATGTGAGGTTCGACCTGCTGGACCTCGCCGATCTGGCCTCAGTCGCCGCCTTCGCTGATCGGCATCTGGCGGCGGGACGGCCCATCGACATCCTGATCAACAACGCCGGCGTCATGGCCGTGCCGACGCGCCACACGACCGTCGACGGGTTCGAGCTGCAGTTCGGCACAAACTACCTGTCCCACTTCGCCCTGACCGGCCGTCTGCTGCCCCTGCTGGCGGCCGGCCCGACGCGGGAGGAAGGCGCGCGCGTGGTGCAGTTGTCGAGCATGGCGCACCGTGGCGGGCGCATCCGCCAGAACGACCTCAACCACGCGCAGGGGTACAGCCCGTGGCCGGTCTATCAGCAGTCGAAACTGGCCATGCTGATGTTCGCCATCGAGTTGCAGCGTCGCAGCGACGCCCAGGACTGGGGGCTGACCAGCGTCGCGGCCCACCCCGGCTTCGCCCGCACCGACCTGATCGCCAATGGCGCCGTCGATGGTCGCACCGGTCTGTTCGCCCGCGTGGCGCGGCTGCTTTCGGTGGTCGCCAGCCATTCGGCCGCCGACGGCGCCCTGCCGATCCTGATGGCCGCCACCCTGCCCCAGGTCGCACCCGCCGGTTACTACGGCCCGACGGGCTTCCAGGAATCGACCGGGCGGCCAGGCCGCGCCGTCATCAAGTCCCAGGCGCTGGACCCCGACGTCGCCCGCCGCCTGTGGGAGGCCTCGGAAACCCTGACAGGCGTCTGCTGGAGCTGATTTCCGTGGCCTGACGGCAACATTCGCGACCGGTGTCGGATCATGACCAAAGCTTCATGCCTTGGACATGGATCGGCCACCAGTTCGGGAGGATATGCGGATGTGGCAGCCTCGCCACGGTCGACCTTTCCTTTGATCACAGGGGATCGGTCGGACGTGGCGGTCGTTGTCACAGGCCAACCTCCTCCCCATCTGGCGCATCCGTGACCTACGCACCCCTCGCCCTCTTCCAGCCGTCCAAGCCTCGCAGCCGCACGCTGCGGACGGTGAAGCGCTGGGCGTTGATGGCGGGCGGCCTGTTCGTGGTGTTGCTGGGCATACTGATCGCCCCCCTGCCCGGCCCCGGCGGCGTTCCCGTCATTGCCGTCGGCCTGATGCTGATCCTGAAAAGCTCTTTCTGGGCCAAGCGTCAGTTCATCCGCGCCCAGTACGCCCGACCCAAGTGGATCTATCCCTTCCGCCGACTCATGCGGAAGAAGCCCGAGTTCGCCCCGGTCTTCTGGCAGCAGGCCCTGCGCGCCGAAAAGATGGTGCTGAAACGGTCGCGTCGCCGCCTGACCCGCGGCCGCAAGGGTCTGCGCCGGTATTTCCGGAAGATGTTCCGCTAGTTAGCGAACGATTTCGCGGTTGCGATGCCGCAACCGCTAACCACAGGAACGTGAACGCCGTCCTCCCCGGTCAGGCGTATCCTGTGTGGGCGTTATCAGAGAACCACTAAAGCGTTGGGAGGCGCTAAGGTCATGATGTCACGCGTACAAAAGGGTCTGATCGCGGGCGTCGCCGCGACCGTGGCCGTTTCCTTGCTTGAGATCCCGAACATGTTCCTCAACTGGTTCGATCCCTTCCAGGGGGTCATCGCCAGCATGATCGGCATGCCGGGCAACCTGGCCGTCGGCTGGGCCATCCATGTCGTCAGCGGGATCTTCATCCTGGGGCCGTTGTTCGCGGTCCTGTGTCCCCGCCTGCCGACCGACACGCCCGAGACCAAGGGCATCGTCTTCGCCGTCGGCGCCTGGCTGGTGATGATGGCCGCCATAGTGATGTTCGGAAACTACCGGACCTTCACGGCCGGCTCCGGCTTCGGCACCATCGCCTGGCTGCTGGTCACCCATGCGGTGTTCGGCATAGTCCTGGGCAATGTCTATGCCCGGCTGGTGACGCGCGAAAAGCGCCACGCCGCCGACTTCGTGGGCGGAGCCCCCGCGCACTGAGCGCAATCGTACACGCATAAGAAAAGGGCCCCGACGACGCCGGGGCCCTTTTTTTGTTCGCCGGTCAGGCCGGATGTCAGTTCAGGCGATCGCCGATCTGGGCGATGGCGGCGTCCAGCAGCGGATCCTTGGCGTTCCCGGCGAGGCGGGCGGTCAGGATCTGTTCGGCGGCCTTGGCGGCCAAGTCGGCGGCGGCGCCCTTCACCTCGGCGGAGGCTTGCGCCTCGGCCTGGGCGATACGGGTTTCGGCCATCTTCTGGCGACGGGCGAGGGTCTCTTCCAGCTTGGCCTTGGATTCGACTTCCAGACGACGGGCGTCGGCTTCCGCCTGGGCCATCATCTCGGCGGCCTGGGCCTCGGCCTCGGCCTTCTCCTTGCGGATCTGGGCCAGCAGGGCCTCGGCCTCGGCGCGCAGACGGGCGGCCTCGTCCAGATCGGCCTGGATCTTGGCGCCCTTGGCGTCCAGGGCGGCGGCGGCCATCTTCGGCACGCCGACGGCGACCAGAATGCCGAAGAACAGGATCAGACCGATGCCGACCCAGATCTCCGCATTGGCGAAGCTCCAGATGCCGTGTTCGAAGATCAGGTTCATCAGGCGGCTCCCTTGACGGCGGCGAGCTCGGCTGCGGTCGCGGCCTTGCCGGTCAGGCGCTCAACCATGGCGGCGGTGGCGTCAGCGGCGATGGTCGAGACATTGGCCATGGCGGCGTCGCGAGTCTTGGCGATCGCAGCCTCGGCCTCGGCGATGCGGGCGTTGACCACGGCTTCTTCCGCAGCCTGACGGGCGTTGGCGTCTTCCGTGACGCGGGCCTTGGCGGCGGCGGCCATGGCGCGGGCGTCGGCGCGGGCCTTGGCGACCTCGGCCTGGGCCTGGGCGGCCTGGTCGGCGGCCTCGGCCTGGACCTGACGCGCGGTGGCCACGGCGTTGGAAATGGTGTCGGCCCGTTCGTCCATCACCTTGCGAAGGCGCGGCGCGAAGACCTTGGAGACCAGGACGTACAGGACGACGAACAGGATCAGCAGATAGCCGATCTGGCCCGCCCAGTGTTCGAACTGGAATTGCGGCAGGCCGCCCGAGCCGTGCTCGGCGGCGGTCGCCGTCTCGGCGTGCAGGTCCGCTTCGACCGAAGGGGGGACCGCGTCGATGGTGTGGGTGCTGGCCATGAACCGTCTACTGCAGGATCAGATGAAACGGCGCGCGGGCGAACCCCGCGCGCCGGTATCGGCTGGTATCAGCCGAAGATCATCAGGATGCCGAGCACGAAGGCCAGGATGCCCAGGGCTTCGGCCAGGGCGGCGCCGACGAACAGGTTGCCGACTTGGCCGGCGGCGGCCGACGGGTTGCGCAGGGCGCCGGCCAGGAACTGGCCGAAGATGTTGCCCACGCCCAGGGCCGAACCGATCATGCCCAGGGTGGCGAGACCAGCGCCGATGTACTTCGCGGCTTCAGCGTCCATGATTGTATTCCTAGATTAAAGTCGTTGGTGGTTGGGGTGAAGAGACTGGTCCGGCCCTTAGTGGGCGTGGTCCAGGTTGACCACATCATTGAGATAGATGCAGGCCAGAACGGCGAAGACGAAGGCCTGAAGGAAGGCCACGAGGAACTCCAGGGCGGTCAGGGCGACGACCATGCCCAGCGACAGGGCCGCGACCGGGAAGGCCAGCAGACCGATGCCGCCGCCCAGGCCCAGCAGGCCCAGGGACACGACGAAGCCGGCGAAGATCTTCAGCGCGACGTGGCCGCCCAGCATGTTGCCGAACAGACGCAGCGCCAGGGTGACCGGACGGAGCAGGAAGGAGACGAACTCGATCAGGCCGACGACCGGGCGCAGCGCCAGCGGCGCGCCCATCGGCCAGAACAGCTTGAAGAAGCCCAGACCGTTCTTGGCGAAGCCGACGACCAGGACCAGGCCGAAGGTGATCAGGGCGAAGGTGGCGGTGATGGCCAGTTGCGAGGTCGCCGTGAAGGTCAGGAACAGGCCCAGGATGTTCATGCCCAGGATCAGGATGAACAGGGTGAAGACGAACGGGAAATACTTGCGACCATCGTGACCGATGATGGAGTCGGCCAGATTGTCGATCAGGCCGAACAGGCCCTCGCCGGCGGACTGCAGGCGGCCCGGGACGACCTGGGCGTTGGATGTCACGGCGGCAAGGAAGCCGACGATCAGCACGAAGGCGGCCGTCATCGCGATATGCGAATTGGTGATCGCCAGATCGACCGTGCCCAGGACAGGCAGGGTCACGTCAGGAAGGTCGACGACCTTCTGAATCTGAAACTGATGAATCGGATCGGCCATCGAGCCTATCGTTCCCCGTCTTCGTCGGCCTCGACATAGGGTTCGGCCGGAGCCGACGTTCCTTGCGCCTTAGCCTGCGCCATCAGCCGGTTGGCTGTGCGACGCGCCATATAAATCGACAAGGCGAAGCCCAGAAGGACCCCGCCGATCAAACCCCACGGGCGGATCCCAAGGACCCAATCCGCGATAGCCCCGAACGCCAGCCCCACAAAAACGCCGCCGAGAAGCTCGGCGATGATCTTGTAGGCCTGTCCCGCCACCTGGTGGCCGGTCAGTTCGGCGGACTTCTCCACCGCCGTCCGCGCCTCCAATGCGGATGCGCTGTCTTGGAGGCGTTTGATCGCCTCTTCGCGCGATTCCGACATAGGGGACAGGACCTGTGCGTTCAGCGCCCAGACGATGTGTCCGGGCGGGTCTGAATTCGGCGCGGAAACTAATCGTGAGCGGCCGGTTGGTCAAGGCGTCGTGATCGGATGCTAAATCTTTGTTCAGCCTAGACTTTCGTCTCAAACAGCCTGGCCGTGGCGATGCGTCGCTGTCCGATATGCGGGATTCGGTCGCTCCGCATGGCGATATGGCGCGCGAACGACTAGGTTGGCGCACATGAATATGCACGTGCCCTCCCCCTCGCCTGAACGCCGTCCCATCGCGGTGCGGCTGGCGACGCCGCGTGGCTTCTGCGCCGGGGTGGATCGGGCCATCCAGATCGTCGAGCGGGCGATCGAGAAGTTCGGCGCGCCCGTCTATGTGCGCCACGAGATCGTCCACAACCGCCATGTGGTCGAGCGCCTGAAGTCGATGGGTGCGATCTTCGTCAAGGAACTGGACGAATGCCCGGATGACCGGCCGGTCGTCTTCTCGGCCCATGGCGTGCCCAAGTCGGTGCCCGCCAACGCCCGGGCGCGCGAGCTGCTGTTCCTCGACGCCACCTGCCCCCTGGTGTCCAAGGTCCATGTCGAGGCCGAGCGCCACCATGACGCCGGCCGCCACATCATTCTGATCGGCCACGCCGGCCACCCGGAGGTGATCGGCACCATGGGCCAGCTGCCCGAGGGCGCCATCAGCCTGATCGAGACCGAGGCCGACGCCGAATCATTCGAACGGCCCGGCGACGCCCCCCTGGCCTATGCGACCCAAACCACCCTGTCCGTCGATGACACGGCGGGTATCCTGAAGGTGCTGAAGCGGCGCTTCCCCGAACTGCCCGACCCGCACAAGGAAGACATCTGCTACGCCACGACCAACCGCCAGGACGCGGTCAAGGTGCTGGGCGAGGGCTGCGAACTGGTGCTGGTGGTCGGATCCAAGAACTCGTCCAACTCGGCCCGGCTGGTCGAGGTGGCCATGCGGGCCGGCGCCCGCGACGCACGCCTGGTCGATGACGCCTCTCAAGTGGACTGGACCTGGTTCGACGGGGTTCAGACCGTGGGCGTGACCGCCGGCGCCTCGGCGCCCGAACCGCTGATCGCGGCCCTGGTGGACGCCATCGCCGAACGGTTCGACGCCACGGTGACCGAGGACGGCGGCGCCCGCGAAACCGTGACGTTCAAGCTGCCGCGTCTGCTGACGACCTGACCACCGCCGTCAGCGGCAGAACGACGCGGAAGATGCTGCCGACGCCCGGCGTGCTCTCGACCTCGATCCGTCCGCCCATCAGCCGCGCCAGGCCATGGGCGGCCGTCAGGCCCAGACCCAGGCCGTCGGCGACGCGGGTGCTGCTCTCGTCGCCCTGAGCGAAGGCCTCGAACAGGCGCGAGGCCTCGGCCCGGGTCATGCCCGGCCCGGTGTCCTGGACCTCGAAGGTCAGGCCGTCGTGAACGATGGCGCGCAGCGTCACGCCGCCGGTCGTGGTGAAGCGGATGGCGTTGTGGATCAGGGCCGACAGAAGCTTTTCTATATGAAGGGCGTCGCCCAGCCATTCGCCCTTCATGGCCTCGAATCTGAGGGTCAGCCCCCGGGTCGCCGCCGCCCCCCGGTTCTCGGACGTCAGGCGGCGCAACAGGGCGTCGGGCCGGAAGGCGCGTTCGTCCAGGGTGACGGCGCCGTCGCCCAGACGCACGACGTCCAGCAGTTCCTCGATCATCCGCAGCTGCTGGTGGCCCGAGGCCTTCAGAATTTCCAGCCGCTCGCGCTGCTTCGGCGTGACCAGATCCTGGCCGATGATCTCGGCCATGCCCAGCACCCCGTTCAGCGGCGTCCGCAGTTCGTGACTGACGTTGGACAGGAAGCGCGTCTTGGCCGCATTGGCCGCCTCGGCCCGCTCCAGCGCCGCCGACAGGGCGGTTTCCGAAGCGCGCAGGCTACGTACGTCCGACGCCGTCCGCCCCAGCAGCATGCCGCCGCCGACCGTCAGCACCGCCAACAACAGCAGCAACAAGGGCCCGGCCTCGGTCAGGATCTGATAGCCGGGTCGCTCGGGCCGCCAGACGACTTGACCCAGGGTCTTGCCCGCCGCGTCCAGAACCTGGACGCCGGCCATGCCGTCCGGCGCAGGGGCGGCCCCCGGCTGAAAATGAAGGTCGCCCAGCGCCAGACGGGTTTGCAAGACGGCGAGTTCGGGCAGGAAGGGCTTGAACGAGGCCACCATCGGATCGGACGCCGGCGTCGGCCCCTCGGCCGTGTGACGCACGATGGTGGAGGCCCCCAACACATAGACCGCGCCGTCGATACCGACAAAGGCGCCCTTCACGCGAACGCCCGCCAGGGCGTGGGTCGAACGGTCCCGTCCCTGGGCTTCGGCGCGCAGCCGGTCGATCAGGGGACGTGCGGCCTGCGCAAAGGGATCCCGGACGTCCGGCTGCGCCGGTTGCCCCCCGTGGCTGGCCTTCGCCAACCGACCGGTCTCGTCATAGCCCAGGGTGGCCAAATGGTGATGCTGGGCCGCGTAATAGCCCCCCAGGAACCGATCGAACCAGGCGCCGTCGGTCGGCGCCCGCATCTTCTCGACGGCCTCGTCCCATACGGTGGCGGATGTCAGATCCTCGCCGACGACTTCCAGCGACCGCGCCAGCCGCAGGCCGACCAGGGCCGTTTCCTTCTCGCGCTGATGGGCGTCGATGCCCCGGCTGACGATGGCCAGAACCCCGATCATGCCGATGACGGTCGCCAGCATCAGGATCACGGCGATCCTGAACGCCCCCCAGGCGCCCTTGCCAGACTTCCATGCGACGCCACTCATGACGCCGAGCCTTACCCGACGTCAGATAAGACATGATGAATGGGTGGATACGGGGCTTACCGTTCCTCGCCGACGAAATCCTGGGCGAACTCGGGCGTCTCGTCGTCCAGCGGAAGGCTCCCGTCCTCGTCGTCGGCCTCGGACGCTCGGCTGGGGTCCGGCACCTCGAACCCGACCGGCAGCGACAGGTCCAGCAGGCCCGCCGCCTTCATCTCCTGCACGCCCGGCAGATCGTACAGGGTCGCCAGGCCGAAATGTTCCAGGAACTTGTCCGTCGTCGCATAGGTGACCGGCCGCCCCGGCGTGCGCCGACGCCCGCGCAGCCGCACGAACCCCATCTCCAGCAGCAGGTCCAGCGTGCCCTTGGAGATGGTCACGCCCCGCACGCTTTCGATCTCGGCGCGGGTGACGGGCTGATGATAGGCGATGATGGCCAGGGTCTCCAACGCGGCCTTGGACAGGCGGCGCGGCTCCTCGCGCTCCTCGGTCATCATGAAGGCCAGATCCGGGGCGGTGCGGAACCGCCATCGGTCGGCGACGCATTCCAGCTCCACCCCCCGCCCCTCGTAGCGGGCGCGCAGACCGGAAATGGCGCGGGCGACGTTGCAGCCCTCCGGCAGGCGGGCGGCGATCTCGGCGGCGGTCAGCGGGCCGGCGGCGGCGAACAGCAGGGCCTCGACCCGGCGTTCGATCTCGGCCTCGTCGGGCTGGAAGGAGAGATCGCTCACGGCGTCAGCTCCAGCGGCTGCCCCTGACCGCGCCGCTTCAGATACAGGTCCGCGAAGGCCTGCGCCTGTCGAATGTCCATCGCCCCCTCCTTGACCAGTTCCAGACTGGCCGAAAGGGTCGAGGCCGTATAGCTGGCCTGGGTCGGGCCGTCCCCGTCCTCGCGGTGCGGGGCGATCTGGTCCAGCGGGGTCCAGTCGGCCAGTTTCGGCATGATCTCGCGCAGCCAGTCGCGCGCGGCTTCCAGCTGGAAGGCCTCGACCCGCTGGCCCGGCGCATAGCGTCTGGCCTCCTCGCGCCGCCGCTGCACCACATAGGCACTCATCAGTTCATACAGACTGGCGTCAATCCGGTCGGACGGGACGATAACCTTCGCCTCGGGATCGCCGCGCGTGAAGACGTCACGCTTCAGCTGGGGACGGGCCATCAACTGCTCGACCGCCTTGCGCATCGCCTCCAGCTTCTGCAGGCGGAAGGCCAGGGCGGCGGCCATCTCCTCGGCCGGGGGCTCCTCGCCCTTGCCCTTGTCGGTGCGCGGCAGCAGCAGGCGAGACTTCAGATAGGCCAGCCACGAGGCCATCACCAGATAGTCGGCGGCCAGGGCGAAGTTCCTGCGCCGCGCCTCGTGCACGAAGGCCAGATACTGTTCCGCCAACTGGGTGATCGACAGTTTCAGCAGGTCGACCTTCTGGTTCCGCGCCAGGGCCAGCAGAACGTGCAGCGGCCCCTCATAACCGTCCAGATCCACGACGAAGGCTTCGCGCTCCTCGACCTCGGCGACGGCGGTGAAGTCCAGATTGGGCTGGAAGGCTTCGCTCATGCGGGATCAGGCCTGGGCCTCTCCCACGTCCGGCCCCTTGGCCGCCTCGACCCGTCCCGCCATGGCGCGGGAGAAGCGTTCGTGGCCCGCGACCGAGTCCAGTGGTTCCGGCGTCCGCACGATCCTCGCCATCGCAGCCTCGGCGCGCGCCCTGGCCCTGCCCTTCAGCCTGCCGGTCGCCTCGGCGACGGCCTTCATCTCGGCCATGTCCCCGTTGCAGTGCAGGACCAGATCGCAGCCCGCCTTCAATGATTGATTCGCCCGTTGGCCCAGCGATCCCTTCAGCGCCTGCATCGACAGGTCATCCGTCATGATCAGGCCGGAAAAGCCCAGATGCTCGCGCATCAGCCGCACGGTCTTCTTCGACTGGGTCGCCGGTCGCTTGCGGTCCACGGCGTCGAAGACAATGTGCGCCGTCATGGCCCAGGGCATGTCCGACAGAGCCTTGAACGGGGCGAAGTCCCAGCCGTCTAGGGTTTCGAAATCGGCATGGACCGTCGGCAAATCCTTGTGGCTGTCGGCGAAGGCCCGGCCATGACCCGGCATGTGTTTGATACAGGGCAGAACCCCGCCGGCCAGCAGCCCTTCCGCCGCCGCTCGGCCCAGCAGGGTCACGGTCTGCGGATCCTGGCCGTAGGCGCGGTCGCCGACGATGTCGTGGGCGCCGGGCACCGGCACGTCCAGCACCGGCAGCAGGTCGACGTTGATCCCGACCTCGCGCAGATCATGCGCCATCAGCCGTGCGCCCAACCGGGCCAATTCACGCGCCTGGGCAGGGTCGTCTGTCGCCTTCAGATAGGCGTCGCCCGGCGGATATTTGGGCCAGTGCGGCGGCCCCATTCGTTGGACCCGCCCGCCCTCCTGGTCGATCAATATGGGCGCGTCCGGATCACCGACGACGGCCCGCAGTTCGTCCGTCAACGCCCGCACCTGTTCCGGCGTATCAATGTTGCGCCGGAACAGGACGAAACCCCACGGCCGCGCCTCGGCGAAGAAGGCCCGTTCGTCCTCCGTCAGCCGATGCCCGGCGCAGCCGTAGATTGCGGCCGATGTCACCGAACGATGCAGTCCCGGCCGGCGGCCTTCAGCGCGTTGCAGAAGGCGACCGCCCGCTCGCGCGACAGGCCCGAGAAGGCCGTGCGGTACAGGGTCGAACCGCTGGAGGTGCTGACTTCGGTCACCCGCTTCTGGGCGCCCGAGGCGAATTGACCGAAGCGGCCGGCGACGGCGGCGTATTCGCGATCGGCGATCTCGGTCGAAGAAAAGGCGCCGATCTGCACCGAAGCGGTACCAGTCGCCGCAGCCGGAGCAGCCGGCGCGGGCGTCGTCGCAACCGGCGGCGTGGCCGGACGCGGCGCAGGCGCGGCGGGTGCAGTCGGGGTCGCGGCCTTGGCCGGCGGCAGGCCCTGGCCGGTCGGCGCGGCGACAGGCGGCGCAGCGGGTCGCGGCGCCGGCGCTTCCGGCGGCGGAGTGAAGGTCACCGGGGCGTCGGTCGTCTCCGCCTCGTCGCGATAGACGCGCACGCCGGCGGCCGGATCGACCGGCTGGGCGTCAACGGGCGGGGCCGTCTTCATCTCGCCCACGGGCTGGCCGACGGCGGGCGGCGCATCGGTCGAGGACCGCATCCCCGACCGATAGAAGAAGATCACGGCCACGATCAGCAGCAGCAGAACCACCGCGCTGATGATCAGGGTGACCGGCGGCGCCTTGCCGCCCCCCGAACCCACATTGCGTCCGCCCCCGCGCGGATCATAGGAATTGCGACGGAACGGCAGATCGTCGTCGGTCGGGGGCGTATAGGCGCCCCGGCCCGGTCGGTTTTCATCATCGAAAGACATGTCGCGCTCCGCCGTCTGTCCGGCCGCGCGAATCGGCGCGCCGAACCCTTATCCTAACGCCCCGCCGTCATCTTTCGAATCACAGATCGAGCGCGAGGTCGAGGCTGAACAGTTTCTGGTGCACTTCTATGGCGTACCGGTCGGTCATGCCGGCGATATAGTCGCACACGGCCCGCGCCCTCTGGGTCCGATCCTCGGTCAGGGCCGGCACGCCCCATTCCGGCGGCATCACCTCGGGCTCGGCCATGAACAGCTCGAACAACTGCGACAACACCCGCCGCGCCTGACTGCGCGTGCGGTTGACGCGGTAGTGGCGATACATCCGTTCGAACAGGAATTTGCGCAGGATCGCCAGGTCGGCGTGCATCGGCCGCGAGAAATCCACCAGGGTCCGTTTCGCCGTCCGCACGTCCTCGGTCGTGACGATCCGATCCTCTTCCAGTCGCCGCGCCGTCTCGGCCAGCACGTCCTCGACCATGACGCCGATCATCCGCCGCACGGCCTCGATCCGCAGCATCCGATCGTCGATGGCCGGCCAGTCGCGCCGCACCTCGGCCAGCATCGGCCCGATCAGCGGCACTTGGTCCAGGTCCTGAAGCGTGATCAGCCCCGCCTGCACCCCGTCGTCGACGTCGTGGTTGTTGTAGGCGATGTCGTCGGCGATGGCGGCGCACTGGGCCTCCAGCGAGGCGAAACTGTCCAGACGCAGGTCCCAGCCCGCCTCACCGCCCGTCCGATAGGGGCGCACCACCGACCAGGCCGGTTCGTCCAGCCGGTGTGACACCGGGCCGTTGTGCTTGATGACGCCCTCGACGGTCTCCCAGCTCAGGTTCAGCCCGTCGAACTGCGGATAGCGGTTCTCCAGCTCGGTCACGACGCGGAAGCTCTGGACATTGTGGTCGAAGCCGCCGTGGTCGGCCATCTGGATGACCAGCTCGTCCTCGCCGGCATGGGCGAAGGGCGGATGGCCCAGGTCGTGGGCCAGGGCGATGGTCTCGGCCAGATCGTCGTCCAGCCGCAGGGCGTGGGCCAGGGACCGGGCGATCTGGGCCACCTCCAGAGAATGGGTCAGGCGGGTGCGGTAGTGGTCGCCCTCGTGCGCCACGAAGACCTGGGTCTTCTCTTTCAGCCGACGGAAGGCCGTTGCGTGGATGATCCGGTCCCGGTCGCGGGCGAAGGCCGTGCGGGTGCGACTGGGCGGCTCGAAATAGCGGCGCCCCTTGGTCAGGTCGGCGCGTTCGGCGTAGGAGGCGAGTTCGATCTGGCTCAAGTCATCAACTTTGCAGCGGCTTTGTCGCGGGGGGCCTTTGCGAATGGCCTTACGCGCCTCATATAGACAGGCGTGAGCACCGTCCAATCCACAGAACCGTCCACACCCGCCTTCTCGGTCGCCACGCGCGCGCCGGAGGGCATCGTCCTGGCCGCCAGCGCCGCCAAACGCCTGGCCAGACTGGGCGCGGCCGAGGGCAAGACCCTGATGCTGCGCGTCGCGGTCGACGGCGGCGGCTGCTCGGGCTTCCAGTACCGGTTCGAACTGGTCGAGACGGCCGAGGATGACGATCTGCGGATCGAGGCCGACGGCCAGGCGGCCCTGATCGACCCCGTCTCGGTTCCTTTCCTGAAGAATTCCGAGATCGCCTACGTCGACGAACTGGCCGGCGCTCAGTTCGTGGTGCGCAATCCGAACGCCGCCTCCAGCTGCGGCTGCGGCGTCAGCTTTTCGATTTGACCAGGGCCCAGGCCGTCGCCACGACGGTCGAGGCCAGCAGGGTCGAGAACAGCCCGTCCCACGCCCCATCCCCCAACAGGGCGCCGACCAGGCCGACCAGGCTGAGGACGAACAGGACGATGGGGATGCGGAAGATCCGCCAGAGGCTGAAGTCTTTCCGCTTGGGGTTTGGGCGGCTCATGACTTGCGCCCCTTCTTGGCCAGCCAGAGGTAGAGCCCCGACACCAGGATGACGATGGTGGCCACGTCCAGCAGGGCCCACAGGATCTTCAGCGCCAGTCCGCCGTAGTCGCCGAAATGCAGCGGCTGCGACAGCGACAGGGTCTTCACATACCAGGGCGCGGGGGTGACGGCCGCCAGTTCGCCGGTACGGGCGTCGATCAGGGCGGGCGTGGTCAGATGGGTCGTCAGCGGCGTGTCGCCGTGGAAGAAGACGGCGTAATGGTGGTCGGTCGAATAGTCGGTGCCCGGGAAGGCCACGAACTGGACCTGCATCCCCGGCAGGGCCTCCTTGGCCCGCTGCACCGCGGCGTCCAGCGACGCCCTCCGCCCCGCCGGCGCCGGATGGTCATAGGCCTGGGTCAGCTCCTTCAACGAGGTCTCTTTCCAATAGGCCAGGATCGGCGTCGCCAGGGTGTTGACCACCCCGGTCACGCCCACGACCAGCACCCAGGCCACGGTCACCGCGCCCAGCAGGTTGTGATAGTCCAGCCACCGCGTCCGCGCCGCCTTCTCAACCCGCACCGTGCCGAACGGCAGGCGACGCATGAAGGGGGCGTACAGCACCACGCCCGACACCACCGCCACGACAAGCAGCAGGCCCATCGCCCCGAGGAACAGCATTCCCGGCAGGCCCAGGAACATGTCGGTGTGAAGCTGAAGCAGGAATTCCATCACCGGATGGCCGGCGACCAGGGGGGCGACCTCGCCGCTGGTCTGGTCGATCGGTTCGAAGTTGAACTTGCCGGCCGGACCGTTCGGATCGCGGGTGGTGACGTTCACCACCGGCCGGTCCACATCGAAGCTCATGAAGGCCGGAACCTCGCCCGGATGCAGGGCCAGAGCCGCCCCCAGCACTTCGTCCAGGTTCAGCATCGGACCGTCGGGGTTCTTCGGCTCCCACGGCTCGTGCAGCAGCACCTCGTTCAGCTCGTGGCTGAAAACCAGAGGCAGGCCCGTGACGCACAGCATCAGCAGGAACAGGGTCGAGATCAGGCTCGACCATTTGTGCGTCCAGGACCAGGCGCGGATCGTTCGGGCTTGCATCGGTCGTCTCTAGAACGGCTCAGCCCCGGTCGGAACCTTGGCGGGCTTCGGCCGGGGCGTCACGGTGTCGCTATGGACGGGACCTGTCGGTCCCGCCGCAATCAGAACTCGGCCGAGACCGACAGACGGAAGGTGCGCGGCGCGCCCAAAGTCAGATAGTTGTAGCCGGGGTAACCACCGACCGCGACCCACTGATCCTCGTCCGCCACGTTCTCGACCCGGGCGCGAACCGTCAGATCCTTGCCGCCGGCGACGAAGGCGTAGCGCACGCCGGCGTCGAAACGGGTGGAGCTCTCCAGTTCCAGGCTGTTGTCGGCGCTGGCCGCCTGCGAGCCGGTGTGGATCGCGCGGCCTTCGACTGTCAGACCGGTGACCATAGGCACATCCCATTCTACGTTCAGGTTGGCCTGGAAGTCCGGCACGCCGATGGGGGAATTGCCCTCGTTCGCGGCGGTCAGCGAGCGGTTGATCTCGGCGTTCAGCCAGGTCGCGCCGCCGACGAGGCGCAGGCCAGTTACCGGCTCGCCATAGACGGTTAGTTCGACGCCCTGATTTTCCTGTTCGCCGCCGTCGGAATAGACCCCGGTCGGACGCACGTCCGTCGCAGGATTGCCGTTCGAGGTGACGGTGAACAGTTCGCTGGGCAGGGTCGTGCGGAAGAGGCTCAGCGTGCCGCCGAACGAACCGGCGTCATACTTCACGCCCACCTCGGCCTGTTCGGCGCGGAACGGCTCCAACACCTCGCCGCCATTGGTGACGGTCACGGCGACAGGGGTCGCACCCCAGCCTTCGACCACCCTGCTGACCAGGGTCGGGGCCGTCTTTCCGGGCACCAGGGCCTCGGCGTAGTTGGCGTACAGCGAGATCTTGTCGCTGGGCTTGTAGACCAAGGCGAAGGCCGGGGTCGTCGCATCGCTGGAATAGCCCGAGCCGTATGAGCCGTCGGTGTAGCTGTAAGAACCGGTTTTGATTTCTTGATAGCGGACGCCGACCGTGGCTAGCAGGCGGCCATCCAGGAAGGACATCATGTCAGCCAAGGCGAAACTGGACGTGCGAGTCCGCTCGGTAATCTGCGGGTTGTTGAAGTCGCCCGATGTGCTGACGTTGGTCGGCGGTGCAATGAAGACCGGATTGTCCAGCGTGCCGACTGCGAAGCCGCCGAAATTACCGGCCCAAGCATTGCGGGATTTCAGTTGAACTTGTGAAGCTGAGGCGACCAGCCGATGCTTGACCGGACCGGTGATCAGGTCCGCGCGCAGACCGACGTCGCCCGACCAGATAGTGTCCTCACGCACATTGTCGAACCGGTTGGCGGTAAGCACGCCGGCCGCGTTTGCGTTCGGGTTAGCAAGAACATTCTCTTCCTTGCCCTGACGACCGCCGAAGGCGGCCCAGGTCGTGATGCTGTCGGTGACGTCGAACTCGCCGCGCACGGCGCCGAACAGTTGCTCCTCGTCGGTGTAGGTCCAGCGCTGGGCGAAGTTCTTGTCGGCCGAGGGGGCGTCAGGGATGGCGGTTCCCGGCGTCACGCTGGGACGCGGCGCGTCGATGCGGTGGTCCTGCCAGCCCAGATCGGCCGAGAAGCGGGCGCGGTCGCCGCGACGATCCAGGCCCAGGCCGATGACGCGCATCTGGGTGTTCTCGTCCTCGACCGAACCCTCGCCGTCGCGGCTGGCGATGTTCAGACGCGCGCCCCACTCCTCCTCGGCGCCGAAGCGGCGGGCCAGGTCGGCGGCGGCGTAGATTTCGTCATTGCCCGACACGCCGGCGGTCAGACGGGTCAGCGGACCGTTCGCGCGCTTCGGCGTCAGGTTGAAGGCGCCGCCTACGCCGGTCCCGCCCGGCGCAGCGCCGTTCAGGAAGGCGCTGGCGCCGCGGAAGACCTCGACCCGCTCGACCAGTTCCGCCGCCACGAACTGGCGCGGCAGCACGCCGTACAGGCCGTTATAGCTCATGTCGTCCGAATAGACCGGGAAGCCCCGGACCACATAAAGCTCCTGGAAGTTGCCGAAGCCCTTGGACACCCGCACGGTCGGGTCGTTCTGCAGCACGTCGCCGATGCTGCGCGACTGCTGATCGCGGACCAGTTTCTCGGTGTAGTTGCTGGTCGAGAAGGGGGTGTCCATCACCTCCATATTGCCCAGCAGACCGACCCGCCCGCCCCTGGCCACCTGGCCGCCGGCGGCCGCCCCCGTCAGACGCACCTGCGAGCCGGTTACGACGATCTCGTCCAGTTGGGTCGGCGTCGCCTCCTGCGCCAGGGCGGGGACGGCGATGGACAGGGCCAGAAGACTGGCGGCGCAGGCAAGGCGGGTCGAGCGAACCATGATTTGCAACATATTCTCAAGTGCAGGGAGATGGCGCGGTCCATACGCCCTGATGCGACTGGTTTGCAATGGCGGGATGTGACGTATGAGCGACAGTCGCCGTCCCATATGGCGGCACCGGATGACGTGTGACAGGGTGTGGTCTCACAACCCAGAGCCCGTCATGCTGAGCCTCGCCCTCGCCGCCGCCCTCGCCTCCACGCCCGCCGCCACCGAAGTCGCCTTGCCTTCGCAACCCGCGTCTCTGCATGGAACCCTGTTGAAGCCCGAGGCCGCAACGGCGGTCGCCGTGATCATTCCGGGATCAGGCCCGACCGACCGCGACGGAAACAGCCCCCTGGGCGTCGCCGCCTCGACCTACCGTCTGCTGGCCGAAGGCCTGGCGGCTCAGGACATCGCCACGGTCCGCGTCGACAAGCGCGGCGTCGCCGCCAGCGCCGCCGCCGGCCCGACCGAGTCGGACCTGCGCTTCACCGACTATTCCTCCGACGCCCGCGCCTGGGCCGCCGAGGCGGCGCGGCTGACGGGCCGCCCCTGCGCCTGGCTGATCGGCCACAGCGAAGGCGCCCTGGTCGCGCTGAAGGCGGTCGAGGGCGGAAACGACAAGGTGTGCGGCCTGATCCTGCTATCCGGCGCAGGCCGCCCGGCCGGCGCGGTTCTACGTGAACAACTGACACCTGTCCCTGAACCGCTAAAGACCCAAGCCTATGCCGTTCTTGCCGAGCTTGAGGCCGGCCGCACCGTCGCCGATCCGCCGGCTGCCCTGGCCGCCTTGTTCCGTCCCTCGGTCCAGCCCTATCTGATCTCTTGGTTGCCGCTGGACCCAGCCGCCCTGCTCGCCGCCTATGACGGGCCGGTCTTCATCGGGCAGGGAACCACCGACCTCCAAATCACCGTCTCCGAGGCCGAGGCGCTGGCCGCCGCCGATCCGGAGGCGACGCTGAAACTATGGGATGGCGTGAACCACGTGCTGAAGACGGCTCCCGCCGATCGCCTCTTCAATCTGCCGACCTATGCTGATCCGGCCCTGCCGCTCGCGCCCGGCGTGGCCGAGGACGTCGGCGTCTTCATCCGGGCGAACACCGCACCCTGACCCCCGCCTATTTCAGCCCGTCCTCCGCCAGGGTGTAGGCGACGACGGCGTTGGCGTGTCCGTGCCCCAGGCCGTGCGCCTCCTTCAGCAGGGCCACCAACTCCATGTGCTTTGCGGGATAGGCGGCGCGCACATGCCCCTGCCAGACCGAGATCGGTTGGCCGTATGTCTTCTCGATGGAGGGGAAATAGGACGCCGGTCCCTTGATCTTCTCGTCAGCCATCAAGTCCTCCTCCGGTTCAGGATGGATTGATGTCCGCAAACCCTCGGACGCGCAATCAACCGACCGCCGCTTGACTCATTTCGACGATTAGCTAATCATCATATCATGAGTTCGGTGTTCAAGGCCCTGTCCGATCCCACCCGTCGCCGGGTGCTCCAGCTCCTTCGCCAGGGGCCGATGAGCGCGGGCGAGATCAGCGACCGGTTCAACGTCTCCAAGCCGACCATGTCGGCTCATTTCGCGGTGCTGAAGGAGGCGGACCTGGTCCATGCGGAAAAGGTCGGGAAGTCCGTCCTCTATCACCTGAAACTCTCGGTGCTCGAAGAGGCGCTGCTGGGTTTCGTCCAGTCGTTCGGCCTCGACGCGGAGACGCCGGAGCCCAAGAGGGAGAGCATGAAATGAACAGGGATCTGATCGGCAGTTTCGCCTGGGCCGGCGCCATCGTCGCCATCGCCCTGGCCGGCGCCCTGGCGCGTAGACTGGGCTATGTGGACGGCGACACGGCCACGCGGGTGGTCGTCGGCCTGAACGGCCTGATGATCGCCTGGATGGGCAATCGAATGCCCAAGACCTTCGTCCCCGGCGCCTGCGCCCGCCAGGCCCGGCGCGTCGCCGCCTGGTCCCTGGTGGTCAGCGGCCTGATCTACGCCGCCCTCTGGGCCTTTGCTCCGATCCCGGTGGCGGTGGCGGGCGGCTGCGGCGCCGTGCTGGGCGGGATTGCGGTGACGGTGGGCTATTGCCTGTCGCTGCGATCCGGCGCGAAGAGCGCCTGACGAGACCTGAGCCACCATGCTGCACAAGATCAGACTGTTCTGGACACTCCATCATGCGCCTCTGGGCATAGTGCTGGTCGCATTCGCCTTAATCGCCGTAATCGCGGCGGGCCTGATCTTCGTGCAGGCGCCACAGTCCACAACGGGCCGGGTGGTGTCGTTCGACATCGCCTCGAGCAGACGAGGTGACGCACCGGCGGCGATGGTTCAGGTCGAAGGTCGTCTCGCCAGGGTCAAGGTGTACCGCCGCATCTCCTGCCTGATCGGCGAGGACATGGCCTTGCGCCGCTACGACACCCCTGTCGGCTCATTCTACCGGCTCGCCTCCGTGCCTAGCCCTTGCCAGGCGCCGAGCCGCCCCTAGTCCAGTTCCCCCCTCGCCTCGTCGGCCAGGGCGAAGAACCGTTCGCGCACTTCGGCGGCGAAGGGGTTGTCGCGTTCGATGGCGCGGAAGACGGCGGGGCTGTCGTGACGGACCATGTCCACCGCCTGCATCAACCGTTCGAAGCTGGAGGTGGTCATCCGCGTCGGCAGGGGCTCCATCTGCAGCAGGACCCGCGCGATCAGATGGGTCAGGCCCTGAACCACCGCCGCCTCGCGGTCGTGCGCCTCGGGGGTGACCTGAAACACTTTCAGCTTCAGGGCCAAGCGACAGAAGGCGGCGACACGACGCGCGTCCTTCGCCCCCCGCACTTCGCACACCGCGATCCGCAGGCCCGCCACTCCATCCTTGCCGCTCTGCGGCCCGAACAGAGGATGGGTGCCGACGATGCGCAAGCCAGGCGGCAACAGGGTCTTCATGGCCTGCGCCGGCTTCACCTTCACCGAGCCCACGTCGATGATCAGAGCGTCCGGCGCCAGATGCGGCCGGATCGCCCCCAGGGTCGCCTCCAGCGCCTCGACAGGCACGGCCAGGATCACCGTCGGACAGGCGGCGGCGGTCGCCAGATCGGCCAGGGTCGCGACACCCTCTCCATCGGTCGCGACCGGGTCGTGGGCGATCACCTCGAACCAGTCCGACAGATGCCGCGCCGTCAGACGCCCGAAGGCGCCGAAGCCGATCAGGCCGAGTTTTTGCTTCGTCTCCGTCACCCTCGGGCTTGTCCCGAGGGCCTACGGTGGAAATCCCGCAACCCAAGGCGCGGAAGCACCGACGCGTGATCCCATCCAACTGAAGACGCGGACAGGTGGGCCCTCGGGACAAGCCCGAGGGTGACGACCTGTTTGGAGATCAAACTCACAGCGTCTCCATGAACCGCACCGGCTGACCGTGAGCCGAGCCGATCAGTTCGCCGTCCTTCATCACCACCCGACCACGCACGATGGTCGCCATCGGCCAGCCGGTGGCCTCGACGCCGTCGAACGGGGTCCAGCCGCAGCGGGTCGCCTGCTGGTCGTGGGTAATAGTCTTCTTGGCCTTCAGATCGACGATGGTCAGGTCGGCGTCATAGCTTACGGCCATCCGCCCCTTGTTGGCCGTGCCGAACACCCGCTGGGCGCCGGCCGAGGTCAGGTCGATGAACCGCTCCAGGCTCAGACGCCCATTGGCCACATGGGTCAGCATCAGCGGCACCAGGGTCTGCACCCCCGGCATGCCGGACGGCGAGGCCGGATAGGGCTTGGCCTTTTCTTCCTTGGTGTGCGGCGCATGGTCCGAGCCCAACACATCGGCCACGCCCTGCTGCATGCCCCACAGCCACAGGGCGTCGACATGCTCCTGTGACCGGATCGGCGGGTTCATCTGGGCGTAGGAGCCCAGACGCTGATAGGCCTCGGGCGCGACCAGGGTCAGGTGCTGGGGCGTGATCTCGACGGTGGCGACATCCTTGTGGAAGCGCAGATACTCCATCTCGTCCTTCGTCGTGACGTGCAGGACGTGGATGCGCGCCCCCGTCTCCTTGGCCAGGCCGACCAGACGCCGGGTCGAGCGGATGGCGCTCTCGGCGTCGCGGACCTCGGGGTGGCTGGCCCAGTCGCCGGTGCGGGCCAGGGCGCGGCGCTCGACCAGACGATACTCGTCCTCGGAGTGGAAGGTGGCGCGGCGGCGCACGTTCGACAGGACCTTGCGCACCCCGTCGTCGTCGGCGATCAGCAGATCGCCGGTCGAGGCGCCCATGAAGACCTTGACCCCGCAGCAGCCCGGCAGCCGCTCCAGTTCGCCCAGATAGTCGGCGTTCTCATGCGTGCCGCCGACGTAGAAGGCGTGGTCGGTCCACATCCGGTCCTTCGCCCGGACCAGCTTGTCGGCCATGGTGTCGGGATCGGTGGTGTTGGGATTGGTGTTCGGCATCTCGAACACGGCGACGACCCCGCCCAGGGCGGCCGCGCGCGATCCGGTCTCCAGATCCTCCTTCCACTCCAGGCCCGGCTCGCGGAAGTGGACCTGGGTGTCGATGACGCCCGGCAGGACCGTCAGGCTCGTGGCGTCGAACACCTCGCCGGCCGAGGCCTGGGACAGGTCGCCGATGAAGGCGATCTTGCCGTCGATCACGCCGACGTCGGCCATGCCGCGTCCCGCGTGGTTGGCCACCTCGCCGCCACGGACGATCAGGTCATAGGTCTGGGTCATGGGGCGGCTCCGATGAGAAGGTTTGGGGCCTTACTACATATCCGCTCATCCCCGCGAAAGCGGGGACCCAGTGGTTTGGGCGCTCCAATGTCCAGGCGAGCCTCGCCAGGCAATCCCGGACACAATCTGCGAACGAAAAAACCGGGCCCCCGCTTTCGCGGGGATGAGCGGAAAAAGAGAGACCTCAGCCTCGCGCCTTCAGCATTCGCATCGAGGCCTTCAGCACCCGTTCCCACGGCAGATCCATCATGTGCTGGATCGCCTGGTTCAGCCGCGGATCCAGCGCCTTGAACTCGTCGAAGCTGCGCGGCCCGCGCACCGCCTCGCCCTTCCAGGGGCCACGCCTCGTCTCGTCGGACGGGCCGAAGGCGGCGACCACAGGCGCGCCAGAGGCCACGGCCAGATGGGTCCAGATCGAGTCGGCCCCGACATACAACACCGACTTCGACAGGGCCGCGACCGTCTGCAGCCGGGTCAGTTTCCCCTGCAACTCGATCACCCGCGCCCGAGGCACGGCGTAGCGGATGGTGTGGGCCGCCTCGCGGTCGATCTCCTCGCCGACGATCATCAGCCGTCCGCCCGCCAAAGGCCCGTCGTCGGCCAGCAGCTTGGTCGCCACCTTGGCGTAGCGTTCGGCCGGCCAGCGCTTGCCCATCCATTCCACGCCCGGTCCGACCGCCAGGATCGGCCCGTCGCCGCCGCCAGTCGGGATCAGGGCCTCGACCTGTCTCATCGTCTCGTCGGACCAGTAGAGCCGGGGCGACGGAATCTCATCCGGTTCCAGCTTCAGCACGGCCGCCGCCGCCTCGACCGCATGCAGACCCGGAGCGTCGGCGCCGCGCACCGCCCGCCGTTCCCGCCTCAGCCTGCCCGACAGGGTCGAGCCGCGCATGTCCACGACCAGGCCCCACTTGGTCCCCCGCACCTGGTTCCACAGGGCGATCCATTCGAAATGGCCCTCGCGCTCCAGCACGATCAGGTTCGACAGACGCGGCGTGTCGGCGAACAGAGGGGCGCTGGCGGCGGAACCGACCACGGTGAAGCTGGCGTTGGGCAGGCTCTCGACCAGATGCGCCAGCACGCCTGACGACAGGACGGCGTCCTCGGCGTCGGCCTCGGCGATATAGAGGATGGGAAAGCGCCCGATCATCAGCTCACGGATACAGGGATTCTATCAGAGGTTCAGCGCCAAACGCCCCTATCCACAGCCGGTTTCCCCCGAGGCCGCGATGTTCTACAGGGCGGCGCATGACCAGCCCCCTCGACACGACCGCCCAGGCCGCCCTGGAACGCTTCAAGGCCCAGCGCGTCACGGCCATCTATCGGCTGGACCTGATCGCCAAGGGCGCGACCATTTCCTACGAGGACGGCACGCCGGTCGACATGGTCTCGGAGAAGGCCCGGCTGGAGGGCGTCGTCGCCGACATGGACCGCCGGATCGCCCGTCTGGAGCATGACGCAGGGTGAGCCTGCCCCTGCTGCCGGACCGGAGTTGCGGCGGCTGCGTCGAATGCTGCCGGGTCATCCCGCTGGATCTGCCCGAACTGGCCAAGCCGACCGGCGAACTGTGCGCCTATTGCGTCGACGGCGCCGGTTGCGCGGTCCATGAGATCCGCCCCCAGACCTGTCGCGTCTGGTTCTGCCTGTGGCGCGTGGTCGAACTGTCCGACGACTGGCGGCCCGACCGCAGCGGCGTCATCGTCCGCCCCGACGGCGTCGAGGACGGAATCATCACCCTCTACGTCCTGCGCCCGTCCGATTTCCTGGCCTCGCCAGAGTTCTTCGCCACCCTCGCCGGCTGGATCGCGGAGGGGATCGAGGTTGCGCTCAGCATCCCCGGCCCGGTCGGAACCTATCCGGCCCGCGCCGTGGTCACCGACTGGCTGCGCCCGGCGGTCGAGGCCGGCGATCCCGGCGACTTCCTGGACCGTGTCCTGCGCTCGCTGGACACTTTAGCCGAGCACGACTTCCAGCCGGACGGCGTCACCGCCCGCTATGCCGTCGTTTGACCGGACGACATTAGGCGCGGCCCCTTAACCCCGGTTTAGCCGATCCTTAAGAGCTTTCGCCCAGGGTAAGCTTTGGTTTCCATCCCGTCCGGAAAGGGCGCGCCGCCAATGCATGCCTGGGACGCCCTGCACCGCCCGATCTGGCTGTTCGACCCCGTGGCCCTGCGCGGCGTCTACGCCAACGCCTCAGCGCTGGAACTGTGGGGCGCCGATACGCTTGAAGCCCTGCTGGCCCGCGATTTCAGCCAGTTGTCGCCTGCGGTCCTGGCCCGGACCGAACGCCTGGCCCGCGTCACCGCCTATGGCGACACCGTCTCCGAACAATGGACCTTCTATCCAAAGGGCCAGCCCCTGACGGTCTCGGCGATCATCTCGACCCACAGGCTGGACGACGGCACCCCGGTCCTGCTGTTCGAGGCCGCCCCGATCGAAGTGGAGAGCGAGGAGCGCCGGGCCGTCGAAGCCCTGCGCCACACCTCGACCCTGATCACCCTGTTCGACGGCCAGGGCAGCCCGGTCTTCTCCAATCCCGCCGCCTTCGCCGCCTACGGCTCGACCGAACACGCCTTCGAGGCCCGGTTCGCCGAGCCGGAACGCGCCCAGCCCATGCTGGCCGCCGCCCTGGCCGGGCGCGTCGCCACCGACGTGTGCGAGATCGTCACGCGCGAAGGCCTGCGCTGGCACCATCTGGACGTTCGCCCCGTCATCGATCCGGTCACGGGCCAGTCCGGCGTGCTGCTTAACGAACGCGACGTGACCGAACGAGTCGAGGCCGAACAGGCCCGCGTCGCCGCTGAACAGAAGGCCGCCATGGCCGAGGCGCGCCAGAAATTCCTGACCGACATGTCGCACGAACTGCGCACGCCGCTGAACACGGTGATCGGTTTCTCCGACCTGCTCTCGACCTCGGACCTCGACCTCGAGCAGGCCGCTCATGTCGGCCGCATCAATACCGCCGGGCAGCGCCTGTTGTCCGTGGTCAACGAGATGATCGACCTGTCTGTCGGCGACGCGCCCGCCGACCCCACGGCCGACCCGAACGCCGACGACCTGCTGCCCCTGCCCTTCCTGCAGGATTCCTCGACCGTCGATACGGTCCAGGCGGATGATGAAGTCGACGCCCTCAAGGTCCTCTATGTCGACGACCACGACAGCAACCGCGCCCTGGTCGTCGCGGTCCTGGGCGCCCAGGGCATCGTCTGCGCCACGGCCGAGGACGGCGCTCAGGGGCTGGAGGCGGCCCGAAGCGGCGACTGGGACCTGATCCTGATGGATATCCAGATGCCCGTCATGGACGGTGTTTCAGCCGCGCGCGCGATCCGCGCCCTGCCGGGCCATCGCGGCGCCACGCCGATCATCGCCCTGACCGCCAACACCCTGGCGGAACAGAAGGCCGAGTACGCCGCGGCCGGCATGGATGACTGCATGGCCAAGCCGATCAACATCCTGGAACTGACCAAATTGGTCCTGACCTGGGCCGCCAGCGGTTGGCGCAACGCCCTGCCTCAGGACGCCGCCGCCGTCGCCTGAGCCCCCTATTCGGCGGCTTCGGCCTCGAACCTGGCGATCTCTCGGCAGACCAGGGCCTGGATCTGGTCGTCGCCCACCCCGATCCGGTTGAGGAACTGGCGTTTCATGTCCAGGTGATCCACGGGCGGCTGTCCGAACCCGTGGCTGAGCCAAAGCCGGTTCAGCGCCGCCTCTTCGGCCTGTATTTCGATGACGGATGCTTGCTCGGACATGAGGTCTCTCGCGTATCGCTATTCACTCTCAACGCGCCACGGCGGTGCAGGCTCCCCACGGCCGCACGCTCGGCCGGCTTTTCTCTCGCCACAGGCTTCTGAAGCCGAACCTCGGCCCCTATCTTGACCCCATGCCCATCGCCCGTCTCGACACCCGCGCCCTCATCTCCGTTACGGGCGACGAGGCCAAACCCTTCCTGCACAATCTGCTGACCCAGGATGTGGAGACGCTGAACACGGGCGAGCTCCGCTTCGCCGCCCTGCTGTCGCCGCCCGGCCGCCTGCTGTTCGACCTGTTCATTCTGGGCGAGGCCGACGGCGTTTTGCTGGACGTCGCCGCCGAACGCCGCGACGCCCTGTTGCAGCGACTGTCGATGTACAGGCTTCGCGCCAAGGTCGAGGTCGCGGCCGACGAACGCCCGGTTTTCGCCGCCTGGCCTGATCCCGCGCCGGGCTTTGTCCCTGATCCCCGCACCCCGCTGATGGGCGGCCGCCTGTACGGCGAGGCCGCTCCGGACTCCAGTGAAGCCGACTATCAGGTCCACCGCCTGGCGGTCGGCGTGCCGGACCCCGCCGCCGATGCGCCTCAGGACAAGACTTATCCGATCGAGGCCGATTTCGACCTGCTGAACGGCATCGACTTCCACAAGGGCTGTTTCGTCGGTCAAGAGACGACCTCGCGGATGAAGCGGCGGGGCGTGATCAAGAACCGGATGCTGCCGCTCGACTTCGACGGGCCGCCGCCTGCCTTCGGCGCCGAGGTGCTGAAGGGCGAATTGCGGGCGGGCGAGGTTCTGTCGGGGCGCGACGGATCGGTCATGGCCCTGGTGCGGCTGGACCGGATCGACGGCGACCTGACCGTCGACGGCCGTCCGGTGCGCTTGCGTCGGCCCGCCTGGATGGGCGACGACATGGTCCCCTCCTCCAACGCGTGAGTCGTCCCATGAAGATCGCCGACCAGATCGTCCTCGTCACCGGCGGCGCGCGCGGCGTCGGCGCCGCCGCCGTCCGGGCCTTCGCGCGTGAAGGCGCCCGCGTCGTGATCAACTGGCGCGCCAGCGGGGATGCGGCCGAAGCCCTGGCCGTCGAGATCGGCGACCGCGCCGTAGCGCTGCAGGCCGACGTGGCCGACCGCGCCGCCGTCGACGCCATGGTCGCCGCCGCCCAGGCCCGGTTCGGCGCCCCCGTGACCACCGTCGTCAACAACGCCCTGGACTACAGTTTCAACGGCGACGCCCGGTCCCAGATGACCGACATCGGCTGGGACGAGCTGGCGGCCCAGTTCTCGACCGTGGTGCGCGGCGCCCTGAACCTGATCCAGGCCACGGTGCCCGGCATGGCCGCCGGCGGGTTCGGCCGCGTGGTCAATATCGGCACCAACCTGTTCCAGAACCCGGTCGTGCCCTATCACGACTACACCGCCGCCAAGGCCGCCCTGCTGAGCCTGACCCGCACTGCCTCGGCCGACCTGGGGCCGGAGGGGATCACCGTCAACATGGTCTCCGGCGGCCTGCTACGGACCACCGACGCCAGCGCCGCGACGCCGGACGCGGTGTTCGACCTGATCGCCGGCATGACGCCGCTGCGGTCAGTGACCACGCCGGAGGAGTTCGCCGACGCGGTGCTGTTCTTCGCCTCGCCGTGGAGCCGGGCGGTGACGGGACAGAACCTGGTCGTGGACGGGGGATTGGTGCGGGATTGAGGCAGGAAGACCTTCCTCCGCTTGCGGGGGAAGCAGCAGCTCGGCGAGCGCAGCGAGACGGCTGACGATCGGGGGAGTTTCGCGAAACTCCCCTCTCCGCCCTGGTTCGCTTCGCGAACGCCGGGCTACCTCTCCCGCAAGCGGGAGAGGGTCTTGAATATCGCGAACAAACCAGCAACATCGCATCATGACCGACTCGATCACAGAGGGCCGTTGCGGCTGGTGCGGGACCGACCCGCTCTATGTCGCCTATCACGACACCGAATGGGGCGTGCCGGAGCGCGACGCCCGCGCCCTGTGGGAGAAGCTGGTGCTGGACGGCTTCCAGGCCGGCCTCGCCTGGATCACCATCCTGCGCAAGCGCGAGGGCATCCGCGACGCCTTCGACGGTTTCGATCCCGAGATCGTCGCTCGCTACGGCGAAGACGACATCCAGCGGCTGCTGGGCGACGCCCGCATCATCCGCTCGCGCGCCAAGATCAACGCCGCCATCAACGGCGCGCGGATCTGGCTGGAGATGCGCGACAATGGCGAGGACTTTTCCGAATGGCTGTGGTCCTTCGTCGGCGGCGAACCGATCCACACCCCCTACGCCGACTTCCGCCAGGCTCCGACCCAGACCGAGCAATCGGTCGCCATGGCCAAGGCGCTGAAGAAGCGCGGCTTCAACTTCTGCGGCCCGGTGATCGTCTATGCCTTCATGCAGGCGGTCGGCATGATCAACGACCACCAGACGACCTGCTTCCGCCACGCCCAGGTTCGTGCGATGGCGGGCCATGGCCCAGACCCCGCGTAAGACTCTGCTTAAGACGCCCCCCACCCTGTTGCTGGAAACCGCCTTGTCCGCCCGTGTCGGCGGTCTGGTCTGCGGGGTGGACGAGGCAGGGCGCGGCCCCTGGGCCGGCCCGGTCTCGGCGGGGGCGGTGATCCTGAACCCCGACGACCTGCCGCCGGGCATAGACGACTCCAAGGCCCTGACCGAAAAACGCCGGGCCGCACTGGAGCCCGAGATCAAGGCCCGCGCTCTGGCCTGGGGCGTCGGCTTCGCCTCGGTCGAGGAGATCGACGAACTCAACATCCTGCACGCCACGGGCCTGGCCATGTGCCGCGCCATCGAGTCCCTGACGCTACAGCCGGTCGCCGCCCTGGTGGACGGCAACTATCGGTTCAAGCTGCCGTGCGAGATCCAGACCGTGGTCGGCGGCGACGGTCTGTCCCTGTCGATCGCAGCGGCCTCGATCCTGGCCAAGACCGCCCGCGACCGACTGATGATCGACCTGGACGCCCAGTATCCCGGCTACGGCTTCGCCGGCCACAAGGGCTACAACGCCCCCGCCCATACAGCGGGCCTGAACGCCCTGGGCCTCTGCCCGGCTCACCGTCGGAGTTGGGCGCCGATCAAGACGCTGCTGGAACGAGCATGAGAACCGCACTCGACGCGTCGCCGAGCGGTCTGTGAGCGAGACCTTGTCGCCAAGATCGGTCGCCCCCCCTGATCGGCCGGGAGCGATTAGTCAGATGTGCATCATTCCGCCCAGCAGGGCGCCCATCAGGGCCGCGACCGCTGCACCGGCCAGCAGCAACATCCATTGCGGCGGCGGGCGCAGGCTGGGCTCGACATCCGGAACCTCAGTCTTCTCGGCGTTGATCGCGTCGCAACGTCCGAAATTCTCGGCCGTATGGGTATAGACCCGCGGCCGCTCGCGCACGGCCTCCGGCGAGGCCGGCCGATCCGAGACCCACGACTTCGCCTCGCCGCCCGGCGCGGCCGGACCCACGCGATAATCGTCTTCGCGGGCGGGCCTGGTTGTGGATGTCGCTCTCGTTTCCATGCCGTGACAACGGGCTCCCGTGAGTCGGGTTCCCATCACAGATGGCTGTAGATTTAAGGGAAATCAGGCGGCGACCGGCAACTCCAACGGCCGGTCGGTCACCACAAAGAGGTGTTCGACGTTCTTCAGACGCCCCACCTGGCCCACCTTGACCCCCTTGGGATTATGGATGCCGATGCGCGCGCCGACGTAACGCGGGTGGGCGATCTCCACCACCTGCACATGACCGCGCGACGACAGCATCTCGACCAGATCGGCGCGGCTCAGATAGCCCTCGTCATTGAAGCTGACGATCAGATTGGGGGCTCTGATCCGCTCGACCACCGACCGCAGGGCCGGGCCGATGCCGGGTCGGCTGTTGAAGGCGCTCTTGCGGGTCTTCACGTCAACCCGCTTGTTGGCGATCCCATAGGTTTCCGGCCGGTCCCACAGCACCAGGCTTTCCCAGCAGTGGTAGTTGGCCAAATAGGAATGCTGATTGTAGGGCGGGTCCAGATAGACCAGGTCCGCCTCGACCTGTTCGGCCATCTCGACTGCGTCCCCCCGCGTCGCCCGGCACGGCCCGCCTACGGCCGGCAGGAGATCCGGCGTACGCAACACCAGCGGCTTCAGCGCCCTGGGGGCCCATTGCTTCATATAGGCCATCTGCACCCCGGCCGTGGAATCGACGCGGTCGGCCGCCTCCATCAGACTGACCAGGACGACGGCCTTCAACTCGGGCTCCAGATCCATGACCTCGATCCGGTCGCGCATGGCGTCGATCACCGCCCCGTTATCGGGATGGAAGAAGCGGGCGTCGTGGCAGAAGGCCTGAGTGAACCAGCCGGCCTCGGGCTTTACCAAGCGCAGCTCGTCCAGCACCGTCTCGGCCTTGTCGATCCACCGCTCACGATCCGCCTGGACATAGGCCGTGGCCAGCATATGGGCATAGGCGTTCAGGTCGTTGGACCAGACCTGGAACCCCTGTTTCTTCAACGCGTGCCCGACCCGCGCCGTGCCTGAAAAAAGATCGCACACCCGCCCGCCCTGCGGCAGCACCCCCGCCACCGCGCCGGTCACATGCCCCAGCAGGGCGCGCTTGGAGCCGATGTACTTGATCATGCAGGCCGCCGATTCATCCCGGCACAGTAGCGCCATACGTTCCGTGCGCCAGCATTACCCTTACCAGCCCAAGACGACGCAGCCCGCGCCTACTTCTTGCGCGCCCTGGCCTTGGCCGCCGGCGCATGGGCCAGCCGCAGCAGGTTGGCCGCCCCTGGCGCCCCGAACGGCGTTCCGGCCAGGATCAGGATGCGCTGCCCCGGATCGGCCAGGCCATATTTGACCGCGCTGTTCACCGCATCGTCGGTCACGGCCTCGAGCGAGTCCGGCTGCTGACCCAGTCGCGGCTCCAGCCCCCAGACCAGGGCCAGGCGCCGCGCCGTGTTCGGATTGGGCGTCAGCACCAGAATCGGTTTCAGCGGCCGCTCGCGCGCCATCCGCCGCGCCGTGCCGCCCAGGGTGGTGAACACCACCATGCAACCGGTCGAGGGGGCGTTCGCCGCCTTGGCCGCAGCCGCCACCAGAGCGTCGACGTCGTGCTCGTCCATATCGGCGTGCTCGGCCCCCATCAGCTTGGGCCACATCGGGTCCTTCTCCACCCGCTCGATGATCCGGCTCATGATGCCCACCGATTCCAGCGGGTAGTCGCCCGAGGCCGTCTCGGCCGACAGCATCAGGGCGTCGGCGCCCTCATAGACGGCGTTGGCCACATCGGTCGCCTCGGCCCGGGTCGGGGCCGGGGCGCTGGTCATCGACTCCAGCATTTGCGTGGCCACGATCACCGGCACGCCGCGATTACGGGCGGCGCGAACGATCTGCTTCTGCGCCACCGGCACGTCCTCGGGGTCCAGTTCGACGCCCAGGTCGCCACGCGCCACCATGACCCCGTCGCAATAATCCAGGATGGCCTCCAGATCGGCCAGGGCCGCCGGCTTCTCGATCTTAGCCAGGCAGGCGGCCTGACCGTTCACGATCCGCTTCAGTTCGGCCATGTCCTCGGGCTTCTGCACGAAGCTCAGCGCCACCCAGTCCACGCCCTGACGCAGGGCGAAGGCCAGATCCTCGCGGTCCTTGGGCGTGAGGGCCGAGACCGGGATCACCGCCTCCGGCACCGCCACACCCTTGCGATCCGACAGTTTCGAGCCGCTCTCGACCGTCACATCGGCCCAGTCGTCGGCGCGCTTGCCGACGCGCAGCCGCACGCGGCCGTCATCCAGCAGCAGCAGCATGCCCTCGCGCAGGGCCTTGAAGATTTCCGGGTGGGGCATCTGCACCCGGGTCGCGTCGCCGGGCGTCGGATCCAGATCGAAGCGCATGGTGTGGCCCGGCTTGACCGAGATCTCGACGTCCTTGAACCGGCCCAGACGCAGCTTCGGCCCCTGCAGATCGGCCAGCACGCCCAGCGGCCGCTGCAGCGCCATCTCGGCGCCGCGCACGGCCTTCAGAGCGGCGGCGTGGTCCTCGTGCGAACCATGGCTGAAGTTCAGGCGGAACACGTCGACACCGGCCTGGGCCAGAGCCTTGACCGTGCCGGGGGCGCGGCTTGCGGGACCCAGGGTCGCGACGATGCGCGCGCGGCGGGCTCTGTTCATGGGACGTTTCCTGTTTTCGCTTCTGGGGGCCGCCCGAGACGAGACGACCTGGACGATTTGCCCCCTTCTGCCGATGAAACGCCCTCAACGTAAGGTCGTGCCCCCGCCGGGAAACACGAGTTTACGAGCGCGAAACGAGAGTTTATCGCCCCGGCGTCAATTCCGTCGCCGGGCAGTCGGCCACAGCGAAGCCGTTCAGGTCGATGCAGCGGCCTTCGACCTCAGGTGCAGGAACGCCCATGACATGGGCCAGGGTCGGGGCGATGTCGACGGTGCGGATCGGCAGGAACCGCTCCTCGCCGTGGGCGCCCGGCCACCAGAAGATGATCGGCACGCGGCGATCGAACTCGAAGGGCGTGCCGTGCCCCGACAGGGTGCCGCCGACACGGCCGCCGCCGTTGACGTTCTGGGCCAGGGCGAACTGGATGTCCGGCGACCGCTCGGCCACGGTCGACAGGCGCATCCGTTCGCGGATCGTCAGCATCTCGGGCTGGCGGCTGTCCGGGATCGGTTCGGCCAGCAGACGATCGCGGGTCTCGGCGAAGGCGACGTCAGGCAGAACGCGCAGCATCTCGACCGCCGCCTCGGCCACCTGGGTCCGCAACGAATCCGGCAGGGATTTGTGGTCCGCGTCGGCCACCATCAGGCCGCTGCCGCCCATCTGCAGCGGATCGGCCGCCAGATTGAAGCGGGTCTTCAGCGTCGTGTTGACCGCCTGGATGGCGTCGACATCCAGACGGCGGGCGTGCGGATAGCCGTGGGCGTGCAGGCGTTCGACAAAGTCCGAACCGCCGTGATCGGCCGTCAGCACCATCAGGGCGCCGCCCGGCACCTGGGCCAGCTTGTCGAGGAAGGCGCCCAGGGCGGCGTCCAGACGATACATCTGCTCGCACATTTCCGGCCCCTGGGTGCCGTAGGCGTGGCCGATGCGGTCGGTCGCCGACAGGCTGACGCCCAGCATGTCCGTCGCCGCGCCCTGGCCCAGCTTCTGGCTGTCCATCAAATATTCGGCGGCCTTCAGCGTCTGCTCGTCCAGCAGGGGCGAGTTGTCGAACTTGAGTCCGGCCGGCGGCAGTTGGGAATGGAAGGTCTGGCCGCGGATGGTCCAGTCGCCGGCCAGGGCGCGGCAGCCCTCGTTCTGATAGTCCCAGCGCACCGGGTTCGCCGCCATCCAGGCGTTGAACCTCGTATTGAAGGCGACGACGGGCGCCAGCTTGGCCTCTGCCGTCTGGCCCGGTTCGACGAAGGTGGTCAGGCCGAAGCCGTCGGTGAACCAGAAGGCCTGCCCCTGATGACCGGCCAGGTTGATGGCGCCGCGATCCTTGCCCGAGACGGCGAAGACCTTGCTGTCCGGGCTGACCGACTTCAGCCAGTCGCCCACGGTCGTGGCGCGCAACTGCTCGGTCCCGACCGGGCCGTTGTCGGTGTCGTCCCGACCGTGCGCCAGATGGTTTTGCGGCGCGGCCAGGCAATAGACCTCCTTGCCGGTCTTGCCGTCGATCCAGTCGTTGGCCGGAATGCCGGTTTCGACCGGATGCATGCCGGTCAAGACAGTCGAGTGGCCGGGGCAGGTCTCGGTCAAGCCGTGGGTCTGATAGCCGTTGATCGACACCAGGCCCTGATCGGCCATGCGACGCAGGCCGCCGGTGTAGCGGCCGCGATACTGGTCGAAAAGATTGGCGCTGAACTGGTCGACCACGATGGTCACGATCAGCTTGGGCGGCGTCAGGGCGGCGGCGGAAGCCTGCGAAACCGGCGCGGTCTGAGCCAGAGCGGGCGCCGTGACGGCTCCCAGCGAGAGGGCGGCCAGGGCCGCAAGGGCGGCGGTACGCGGCAGGGACATCAGCTTACTCCAACGACGGGCGACCGGGGCTCTAGCGGGCGAGGATTGCAGTAGCGTGACAGCAACAGCCCCGGCGGCGGTTCCCTAGTGCGATTCCCGCGATCGCAGCCGGCCGATCTGGTGAACCAGCAGGACGACCAAACCGCCGACGATCACGCCGATGATCGCCGATCCCAGAGCCGTGACCAGCCAGCTCATGACGCCATGCAGAGGACCGAAGACGGCGCCGAACGAATGGGCCAGATGCTCAAGAGGCTCGGCCGGCCAATGCAAGCCCAGCGTGTGGGTCCCGTGCACCAGTATGCCGCCGCCGACCCACAGCATGGCGGCGGTGCCGATGACAGACAGGGCGTTCATCACCATGGGCATGCCCTTGACCAGGCCGCGTCCGAGCGCGCGCACCCCGCCGTTCGGACGCTGGGCCAGATGCAGGCCGATGTCGTCCATCTTCACGATCAGGCCGACCACGCCATAGACGACAATGGTCATGGCCACGCCGACCACCGCCAGCACCGCCGCCTGGGTCAGGATCGGCTGGGCGGCCACGTCGGCCAGGGCGATGGCCATGATCTCGGCCGAAAGGATGAGGTCGGTGCGAACCGCGCCCGACACTGTGGTCTTCTCCAGCGCCGCCGCGTCTCCGGTCTTCGGCGCGGCCTCCTCATGGCCGCCGTGACCGAAGGCTTCCAGCAGCTTCTCGGCCCCTTCGAAACACAGATAGGTCCCGCCGCACATCAGGATCGGCGTGATGGCCCAGGGGGCGAAGGCGCTCAGCAGAAGGGCCGCCGGCAGGATGAAGATCAGCTTGTTGCGGAACGATCCCACCGCGATCTTGCCGATGATGGGCAGTTCGCGGCTGGGCTCCAGGCCGGTGACATAGCGCGGCGTCACCGCCGCATCGTCCACCACCACGCCCGCCGCCTTGGTCGAGGCCTTGCCGGCCGCAGCGCCCACGTCGTCGATCGAGGCGGCCGCCATCTTGGCGATCCCGGCGACATCGTCGAGCAGGGCGATCAGTCCAGACGGCATGGGGCGTTCCTCGAAGGTTGCGCCGCAACATGCGGCCGTTCCTCGCCTAAGACCCGTCTGGCCGTTTGTCGAGCGAACCGCACAGGTTCAAAGGCGAAAGCCCCGCCGGTCGGACCGGCGGGGCTTTCTTTCGAACGCATTTCCGATTGTGTTTAGAACTTACGGCCAACCCCCACGGAAACGACCCAGGGGTCCAGATCCACGTCGCTTTTCAGCGCGCCGTTGTTCACGTCGGCGTCGGTGTTGAACCACACCTTCTTTACGTCGACGTTCAGACTCCACGGCCCGTGAATGCCCACGTCGGCGCCTGCCTGCAGGGCGTAGCCGAAGCCGTCGTCCAGATCGACGGTGAAGCCGTTCTTGTCCTCGCCGCTGTAGAACAGCATGTAGTTGACGCCCGCGCCGACATAGGGGCTGAAACGACCTTCCGTCAGCGGACGATACTGCAGCGTCACCACCGGCGGCAGGACCCAGGTTTCGTGAACGGCCACGTCGGTGTCGCCGCCCTGGGCGCGGATCTCGTGTTTGGTCGTGCCCAGGATCGCCTCGATCGCCAGATGGTCGGTCAGGAAATAGGTGAAGCCCAGGGTCGGCATCACGCTGTCGCCCACATCGACCTTCAGGCCGGAATCGGCGCCGGCGGCGGTGGTGATGGCGTTGTCGGCTTCGGAGAAGACGTCGGTGACGCGGCCTGTGACGATCCAGTCGCCCTTCTTGGGCATTTCCCAGGCCGTGTTGGTCTGGGCCATGGCGGGCGCTGCGAAGGCCGCGGCGGCGACGGCCGAGAGGATCAGGGTCTTCAGTTTCATCTTGCTCATCCCCGACGCCCGCTGCCGCCTCATGCGGCCTGTCCGGGCGTCTTGGAGGGGGTGATGCGCCCCATCCTTCACCCCGACCTTGATCCAGCGCAAACCCTTGGGATGGTAGGACAATCTGTCCAGTCAGACGACGCGGGCGTGGCGTCCCTCGATGTCGGCGGCCGCCGGGTCGAAAGCGGCGCACACCGCCCGGACAAAGGGTTTGCCCCGTTCGGTGACCGTGATGGTCGAACCGTCCACCTCGGCCAGTTCGTCCAGCTGGAACCGCAGCAGACGCGGCCAGGCCGAGGCGGCTTCGGAGATTTCCCGCCCCCGCCGCCGGGCGACCTCGGCGACGTCGACGGTGAAGTCGCACATCAGCCGTTCGATGATCTCGCCCAGGAAGGCGTCACGCGGATCGACCGCCACGCCGCGCGCGACCGGCAGGTCTTCGGCGTCCACCGCCGCGCGCCAGTCCCGCTCCTGCGTCAGGTTCTGGACGAAGCCCTGGGGCGTGCGACTGATCGACGAGGCGCCCAGGCCGATCAGCACCGGCGCCTCGTCCGTCGTATAGCCCTGGAAGTTGCGACGCAGACGTCCGGCCCGCGCGGCGGCGGCCATGGAGTCGTGCGGCAAGGCGAAATGATCCAGACCGATGGCCTGCCAACCCTTCTGCACCAGATAGCGGGACGCCGCCTGGCTCTGGGCGAAGCGCGCCTCGGCGCCGGGCAGGTCGTGGTCGTGGATCAGCCTCTGGTGCGGCTTCATCCACGGCACATGGGCATAGCCGAACAAGGCGATCCGGTCGGGCCTCAGAGTGGCGACCTGGGCCACCGTGGTGATGACGTTCTCGACCGCCTGCAGCGGCAGGCCGTACATCAGGTCGAGGTTCAGCGAGGTCACGCCCTGGGCGCGCAGGGTCTCGGCGGCCCAGCGGATGGTGTCGAAGGATTCGGGACGGTTCACCGCCGCCTGCACCTGGGGCGATAGGTCCTGCACCCCCAGGCTGGCGCGGCTCAGGCCGATGCGGCCGGCGGCCTCGGCCCAGTCCTGTGTCAGGACCTCAGGGTCCAGTTCGGCCGCGATCTCGAAACAGTCGCCCAAGTCGAAACGCGCCGCCAGCCCGGCGAACAGGCGTTCCAGCTCCTCGGGCGGAAGCATGTTGGGCGTGCCGCCGCCCAGATGGATCGAACCGACCCGCACGCGGCGATCGCCGATCCGGGCCAGCACCAGATCGGCCTCCTTCAGCAGCAGGTCGACATAGGTGGTCATCGGCGCGACCCGGTTCATCGCCCGGGTGTTGCAGCCGCAGTACCAGCACAGCCGCTTGCAGAAGGGGATGTGCAGATACAGGGACACGGCGCGGTCGAGGGGCGCAGCGCGAAGCCACGCCCCCCAGTCGGCCGCCCCGACGGCGGGCGTGAACTGCGCCGCCGTCGGATAGGAGGTGTAACGCGGCGCGTGGGCGTCATAGCGAGCGATCAGCTCACGCACCGAGAGGCCTGCGGGACTAGAGGGGAACATCGCCCTCTTCCGCTGCATCCACCGACTGTCCGAGGTCGCCCTCGTCGAACAGGTGGAACTCGTGCCAGACGCCGTTCAGGACGCCGAAGGTTAGGGCCAGGCCGAGGCCCAGGATCCAGGCGAAATACCACATGGCTTGATGCTCCTCTGGCTCAGTACAGGTCGGGGTTGGTCTTGAGGGCGGCGGTCGAGGTCCGGCCCCACAGCACGCGATAGACCCAAGCGGTGTAGATCAGGATCAGCGGCAGGAAGATCACCGTGCAGATCAGCATGATGAACAGGGTCATGTGGCTGGACGAGGCGTTCCACAGCGTCAGGCTGGACTGCGGGTCGATCGAGCTGGGCAGGATGAAGGGGAACATCGACAGGCCGACGGTCGAGATGATGCCGACCGCGGACAGCGAGGATCCGCCGAAGGCCAGGGGCGCGGACCGGGTCCACATCCCCGCCAGCCCCGCCAGGGCGCCCAGGAAGCCCAGCGCCGGAGCGATCAGCATCCACGGATAGCGGCCGTAGTTGTCCATCCAGGCGCCGGGCGCGGCCTCGACGGTCGTGCGCAGCGGGTTGGAGAAGCCCTGGACATCCACCTCGCCGACGATGCGGAAGCCCATGCCGCCCTGGGCGACGAACAGGCCGCCGACGGCGAACAGAATGACGGCCAGAACCCCGGCGACCGTGCCGATCAGGCGGGCCCGATCCAGCACAGGCCCCTGCTCGGCCTTGACCGACAGCCAGGCGGCGCCGTGCAGCACCAGCATGGCCACCGACAGCAGGCCGGCGATCAGGCTGAAGGGGGTGAACAGACCCAGCAGGGTGCCGTCGTAGAAGCTGCGCAGATCGCTATCCAGATGGAAGGGCGCGCCCAGCAGGACGTTGCCGACGGCCACGCCGAACACCAGGGCCGGCACGAAGCCGCCGATGAACAGGCCCCAGTCCCAGAAGGACCGCCAGGCCGCCGAGTCCCGCTTTGAGCGATACTTGAACGACACCGGCCGCAGGATCAGGGCCGACAGCACCAGGAACATGGCCAGGTAGAAGCCGGAGAAGCTGACCGCATAGACGAAGGGCCAGGCGGCGAAGATGGCGCCGCCGCCCAGGATGAACCACACCTGGTTGCCCTCCCAGGTCGCGCCGATGGTGTTGATCACCATGCGGCGCTCTTCATCCGTCTTGGCGACGAAGGGCAGGAGGGAGCCGACGCCCAGGTCGAAACCGTCGGTCAGGGCGAAGCCGATCAGCAGAACCCCCAGAAGGGCCCACCAGATCAGCCGCAGGGTTGCGAAGTCGAGGGGAAGATCCATGGTCGGATGTCCTAAGTCTCTCTGGTTCAGGCCACGGCCGGCGCGACGGGGCGCCCCGCAGGTGTTTGGGTCGGAGCGTCAGGCGCAGGCGCCGCGAACTGTTCCTGCTCGTGGAACGGCCCCTTCTTGATGGCGAGGAGCATGACCTTGACCATGACCACGGCCAGGGCGCCGTACAGGGCGGTGAAGCCGATGATGGTGGCCCACAGCTGCGGCACGCTCAGGGACGAGGCGCCGAGGAAGGTCGGCAGCACGCCTTCGACCGCCCAGGGCTGGCGCCCCATCTCGGCCAGGATCCAGCCGGACTCGATCGCGATCCACGGCAGGGGCATGGCGAACAGGGCCAGGCGCAGGAACCATTTGGTCTCGTGCTTGCGCATCGTGCACAGGACGAAGGCCGTGGCGAACATGGCGATCAGGAACATGCCGATCCCTGCCATCAGACGGAAGGTCCAGAACAGCAGCGGCACGTTCGGCACCGTCTCCCACGCCGCCTGTTTGATCAGCTCGGGCGAGGCCTGACGCGGATCGGCGACATGGCGCTTCAGCAGCAGGCCGTAACCCAGGTCGCGGCGGTGCAGTTCGAACACGCCGCGCGCGGTGGCGTCGGCCGGATTGGCCTTGACCTTCTCCAGGGCGTCATAGGCGATGACGCCGGACTCAATGCGATCCTCGGCTGTGGCGACCAGTTCGAAGATGCCCTCGACCGGCTTGTCGATGGTGCGGGTGGCGATCAGGCCCATTACCCAGGGGATATGGACGCCGTAATGGGTCTCGCGGTCCTTCATGCTGGGGATGCCGATCAGGGTCAGGCCGGCGGGCGCCGGCTCGGTGCGCCACATGGCTTCCAGGGCGGCCAGCTTCATCTTCTGGTTATCGGTCAGGGCATAGCCCGACTGGTCGCCCAGGACGACGACCGACAGGGACGCCGCCAGACCGAAGGCCGAGGCCACCGTCATTGACCGCTTGGCGAAGCCGACGTGCTTGCCCTTCAGCAGATAGAAGGCCGAGATGCCCAGCACGAAGACCGAGGCCAGGACATAGCCGGCGCTGACGGTGTGGACGAACTTGGCCTGGGCCACCGGGTTGAAGACCACGGCCATGAAGTCGACCACCTCCATCCGCATCGAGTCCGGATTGAACTCGGCGCCGACCGGATTCTGCATCCAGCCGTTGGCGACCAGGATCCAGACCGCCGACAGATTGGTGCCCAGGGCGACCATGAAGGTGACGAACAGGTGGGCCGACGGCTTCAGCTTCTCCCAGCCGAAGAACATCAGGCCGATGAAGGTCGCCTCCAGGAAGAAGGCCATCAGCCCTTCGATGGCCAGCGGGGCCCCGAAGATGTCGCCGACATAGTGGGAGAAATAGCTCCAGTTCATGCCGAACTGGAACTCCATGGTGATGCCCGTCGCGACGCCCAGGGCGAAGTTGATGCCGAAGCAGACGCCCCAGAAACGGGTGATGGTGCGCCAGATCGGCCGGCGGGTGATCACATAGATCGACTCCATGATCACCAGCATGAAGGACATGCCCAGGGTCAGGGGCACGATCAGGAAGTGGTAGAGGGCTGTCAGCGCGAACTGCAGCCTGGATAGGTCGACGACCGCGAGGTCGATCATGGCTTGGGCTCCTAAGCCGCCGGCCACGACGACCGACGTTTCATCCGCCCTAGAAGCATGGCGGGACGGTCGCCTTGATTTCGATCAAAGCCCCCTGGTGCGCCCGGTCGTAGTGGACTGATCGTCCTTGGACATTTCGCCCAACGACGGTTTGCCCAATAGCGTACGGAGCCCCTCCGGCGCTGGAGTTCGAGAATGACATCGGCGCCGATCAACGCCTCCTCTGCTGCGGTCACTCCGGCGGCATGGCTGAAACAGGTCGCCGCCCCCTGGCGTCGGCTGACGACCCTGGCCGGTCTGCTGGCCGTCGCCGACGTGGTCCCGGCGGTCGGCTTCGCGGCGGGTCTGGCCATGGCCATATCCAGCTTCGGATCGTCGCCCCTCGCCGCCCTGCCCTGGTTGCTTCTGGCGGTCGTCAGTCTGATCGCGCGCGGCCTGATCGGTCAGGCGGCCGTCGTCGTCGGCGCCCGGCTGGGCCTGTCGATCAAGACCGAGGTGCGCAACCGACTGCTGACCGACCTGTTCGGACGCGGCGCCCGTTCTGATGACCGACTGACCGCCGTGGTCGAGGGCGTCGCTGCTCTGGACGGCTATATGTCCCGCTTCACCCCGCTGAAGATGGCGGCCGGCCTGTCGCCCCTGCTGCTGGTCGCCGTCGCCGCCGTCGCCAGCCCGGTCTCGGCCGCCATACTGCTGTTCACGCTACTGCCCTTCATCGCCGGCATGATCCTGGCCGGCACGGCCGCCGCCAATGAGAGCCGCCGCCAGTTTCAGGCGCTGGAGCAGCTGTCGGGCCTGTTCATCGACCGGGTGCGCGCCCTACCCGCCGTCCTGGCCTTCGACGCCGGCGCCCGCACCACCGCAGAGATCGGCCGCGCCTCCGACGAACTGGAACAGCGCACCAATCGCGTCATGCGGATCGCCTTCCTGTCGTCCGGGGTGCTGGAGTTCTTCTCGGCCCTGTCGGTGGCCCTGATCGCCGTCTACTGCGGCTTCAACCTGCTGAAGCTGCTGCCGATCCCCGTGCCGGAGACGCTGGACCTGTCGCGCGCCTTCTTCGTCCTGGCCCTGGCGCCGGAAGTCTATCAGCCGCTGCGCCGCCTCGCCGCCGCCTATCACGACCGGCAGGCTGCAGAGGCCGCCGTGCCCGCCCTGATCACGCCCGAGCCCGTCGTACGCGACCGCCACATCCTGCCGGACGAGCCGCCCGCCATCCGCTTCAGCGGCGTCACGGTCGCCTATGGTCAGGCCGCCCCTGTGATCCGGAATTTCGACCTGGACGTCCGCCCCGGCCAGATCGTCGCCCTGGTCGGCGCCAGCGGTTCGGGCAAGTCCAGCCTGCTGCACCTGTTCTTGGGCCTGTCGCCCCTGACCGCCGGCGAGATCGAGGTCGGCGGCGCGCGCCTGAGCCGGGCCGGGGACTTCGCCGGCCAGATCGCCTGGGCCAGCCAGGCCCCCGTCGTCGTGCCCGGAACCCTGGGCGACAATATTCGTCTGGCCGATCCGTCCGCCTGCCCCGGCCGGCTGCTGGTCGCGGCCGGCGAGGCCGGTCTGCACGGCGATCTGGACCGCGTCATCGACGAACGCGGCGGCGGCCTGTCCGGCGGCGAGCGGCGGCGGCTGGGCCTGGCCCGCGCCATCCTGAAGCGCGCGCCGATCCTGCTGCTGGACGAACCGACCGCCAATCTGGATCCCGCTTCCGAGGAGGCCATGCTGGACCTGATCCGCCAGGCCACGCGCGGCCGCACCACCCTGATCGCCACCCACTCCGCCGCCGTCGCCGCCATGGCCGACCGCGTGGTGACCCTATGACCCAACCGACCTCCCGCATCGGCGCCCTGATCGCCGCCCAGCGCCACGCCCAGCGCGGCCGTCTGCAGATCGCCGCCGCGACCGGAGCCCTGGTCACCGTCGCCGCGACCTGCCTGCTGGGCCTGTCCGGCTGGTTCATCACCGGCGCGGCCCTGGCGGGGATCGCCGGATCGGCGGCGGTTCAGGCCTTCAACTATATGATGCCCAGCGCCGTCATCCGGCTGCTGGCCGTGATGCGCACCGTCGCCCGCTACGCCGAGCGCGTCACCGGCCACGAGGCGGCGCTGAAGGCCCTGGCCCGCTTGCGGCCCCAGCTGTTCGACGCCCTGGCCTCCGCCCCTCCCACACGCGCCCTGGCCCTGTCGTCCGGCGAGGCCTCGGCACGGCTGGTGCAGGACGTGGACGCAGTCCAGACCCTGTTCGTGCGCCTGTCCGCCCCCTGGGCCATGGGCGCGGGCGCCGCCTCCGCCGCCCTGCTGGCCGGACTGGCCCATCCGCTGGCAGGCCTGCTGCTGTTGGGCGTCATGGGCTTGAGTTGGGCCGGCGCCGGCCTCATCGCCCGTCGTCTGGCCGCCCCTGCCGGGCGCGATGTCCAAATCGCCACGGGCCGCCTGAAAGATCGCCTCGCCGCGCTGGAGGCCGTCGCGCCCGAGCTCAAGGCCTACGGACTGGACCACTGGGCCGCGGGGGAGGCCGCGAGGGCCGCTGCGGACCTGGACTACGCCCAGATCGCCCTGACCCAGGCCGGAGGCTGGATGGCCGCCTGGCAGGCCGTGGTCACCGCCGTCGCCGTGGCGACCGTTGTTCCCGCCACCCTGGGCGCCTCACTGCCGATGACGGCGCTCGCCACCCTTGCCGCCGTCATGGGGATCGAATCCGCCGCCGGTCTGGTCGGAGCCCTGCAGCAGAACGGCGCCGCCGTCGAGGCGACCCGCCGACTGGACGCCCTGACCGGCGAGCCGCGCGCACGCCACGCCGCCGCGCGCCTGGATGCGGGCCTGCGCCTGAGCGCCGACGGCGCCCGCCTCGCCCCGCCGGCCCGTCTCGGCCTGATCGGTCCGTCGGGGTCAGGCAAAACCACCCTGATCGAACGTCTGGTCGGCCTGCGTGACGCCCTGCCCGACGAGGCCGATCTGTCAGGTCTGGACATTGCGGAGATCGACCCGGCTGATCGTCGCCCCCTGTTCGCCTACGCCGCCCAGGACGTCCGCCTGATCGACGGCACGATCCGCGACAATCTGCTGCTGGCCGGCCCGGCCGAGGATGGGGTGTTGTGGGGCGCGCTGGAAGACGCCGCCCTGGCCGGACGAGTGCGCGCCGATCCCGAAGGCCTGGACGCGCGCGTCGGTCCGAACGGCGAACGTCTGTCGGGGGGAGAGCGTCGTCGTCTGGGTCTGGCCCGCGCCTATCTGCGTCCCGCCCCCTGGCTGGTGCTGGACGAGCCGACCGAAGGCCTGGACCCTGCAACCGAGGCCCAGGTCCTGACCGCGCTCGATCGACGCCTGACCCGGGCGAACCAGGGCCTGATCATCGTCAGCCACCGCCCCGCCCCGACACGGCTGTGCGGGCGGGTGATCCGGATCGAAGGCTTGGATGGAAACGGCAGGGTGAAGCTGGGTTCGCATTTCGCCCCCCTCTCCCGGCGGGAGAGGGCTTGAGCGCCCGAGAGCGCAGCGATCGGTCTTGCGCGACCCGAAGAGCAGCGCGAAGCCTGAAAGGGTGAGGGGCGCACTGGTGCGAACTGGCCCACCGCCTGCCCCCTCATCCGGCCCTTTGGGCCACCTTCTCCCAACGGGAGAAGGATCAGGTTTCAGGCCTCGCCCTCGGCTATCTCGCGCAGCCGCTCGGGCTGTTCGATCCGCAGTTCGTTCAGCGCCAGCAGACGGATCACCCCGGTCGTCTTCAGCTTGGTCAGGACCCGGCTGACCGTCTCGATGGTCAGGCCCAGATAGTCGGCGATCTCGGACCGCGTCATCGGCAGCCGCACCTGGTCCTCCGCCGAGGGCCGTAACGGATCGCGCGTCGGCAAGTCCAGCAGGAAGGAGGCGATCCGTTCCTGCGCCGTCTTGCGGCCCAGCAGCAGCATCTGGTTCTGCGCCGCCGCCAGTTCGTGGGTGGCCCGGTCCAGCAGGGCCTCTTCCAGCGACGGCCGCTCGCGGATCAGGGCGCGATAGTCGCTCTTGCGGAACCGACACAGGGTCGCGTCTTCGATGGCCTCGCCCGAGAAGGCGTAGTCCTGCCCGGTCGCCAGTCCGACGAAGTCGCCCGCAAAAAGGAAGCCGGTGATCTGTCGCCGCCCGTCCGGCAGCAGCTTGTAGATCCGCACCGAACCCGAGGTGATGTTGAACAGGTGAGTCGCCGGATCGCCTTCGCGGATCAGGGCCTCGCCCGACTTCAGCGCCACCCGTTCGGCGATGGCGTCCAGGCCGGCCAGGTCGCCCTCGTCCAGGCTGTTGCAGACGCTGAACGCCCTTGCGCCGCAATGGGAGCAGGCCGAGTCGTTTCTGCGCTTGCCGCAGTCGACGGGGAGGGACCGGAGTTCAAGCATGGCGTGCAGGGTATGCCCGCCCGTCCGGTTCCGCAAACCCTCTTGATGGAGATCAAGGCGGACCTTTCGTCCAAGCCGTAAGGTCGAAAGGATGAGCCCCTTTCAGTATCGTCGCCTCGCCCCCGACGAGGCCGACCGCGCCTATATCCTGGCCCATATGGCCGATGCCCGTCTCAGCCAGGCGGACTGGCGCGCCGTGGTCGCCAGCGACCCCGACGACGGGGGCGTGATCGCCGCCGTTTCGCGCGACCAGGTGCGCGCCATCCTGGCCTATTCCATCGCCGTCACCCCCGCCGGCGAGCGCCAGTTCATCGTCGAGACCCTGGTCGCCTTCGACCTGCTTCACCCTGAAAGCCTGGTCGATCATCTGGTCGCCGCCGCCTGCGACCTGGCCCGCGAAGGTTGCAGCGCCATAGGCTTGTCCACCCGTCTCGACGCCCCCGGCCGCGACGCGGTCATGCGCCAGATCGCCGCCGCCGCCGTCCTTCACCGGGTGATCTGACGCCTGAACCTTTGCCGCCCCCGGCTCGTTGAGCAACGAAACAAGGGAGCCCACATGTCCGCATCCTCCATCCGCCGGGACCATATCACCCGCCCGATCTACCACTGGGCCAAGACCGTCCTGCCGGAGATGTCCGCCACAGAGGCCGAAGCCATCGAGGCCGGCGACGTCTGGTGGGACGCGGAACTGTTCACCGGCGACCCCGACTGGGACGCCTTCCTCGACATCCCGCCGGCGACCCTGACCGCGGAGGAGACCGCCTTCCTCGACGGCCCGGTCGACCAGTTGTGCGCCATGCTGGACGACTGGAAGATCACCTGGGAGGACATGGACCTGTCGCCCGAGGTCTGGGCCTTCCTGAAGCGCGAGCGCTTCTTCGGCATGATCATCCCCAAACGCTACGGCGGGCTGGAATTCTCGGCCTATGCTCACTCTGAAGTGGTGCGGAAAATCTCGACCCGCTCGGTCGCCGCCGCCGTCACCGTGATGGTCCCCAACTCCCTCGGCCCGGGCGAACTGCTGATGCAGTTCGGCACGGACGCACAGCGTGACCACTGGCTGCCCCGTCTCGCCGACGGCCGCGACATCCCCGCCTTCGGCCTGACCAGTCCCGAGGCCGGCTCCGACGCCGCCTCCATGACCGACGAGGGGGTGATCTGCGAGGGCGAATACCAGGGCCGCAAGGTGCTGGGCATGCGGCTGAACTGGAAGAAGCGCTACATCACCCTGGGCCCGATCAGCACCGTCCTGGGCCTGGCCTTCAAGATGCGCGATCCCGACGGCCTGCTGGGCGGCGAGGAGAACCTGGGCATCACCGTCGCCCTGATCCCCACCGACACGCCCGGCGTGACCATCGGCCGCCGCCACCTGCCGTCGATGCAGGCCTTCATCAATGGTCCGAACGAGGGCCAGGACGTCTTCCTGCCGCTGGACGCCATACTGGGCGGGCCAGAACGGATCGGCCAGGGCTGGATGATGCTGAACGCGGCCCTGGCCGCCGGACGGGGCATCTCCCTGCCGTCGCAGTCCGCCGCCGGCGCCGCCCTGTCGGCGCGGACCACCGGCGCCTATGCCCGGGTCCGCCAGCAGTTCCGCATCCCGATCGGCGAATTCGAGGGGGTGCAGGAGCGGCTCGCCCGCATCGCCGCCAACGCCTATCTGCTGGACGCCGCGCGGCGTTTCACCTGTTCCGGTTTGGCCCTGGGCCATCATCCGTCGGTCGTCTCGGCCATCATGAAACACGGCGCCACCGAGCGGATGCGCACCTCCGCCAACGACGCCATGGACGTCCACGCCGGCAAGGCCGTGATCGACGGGCCGAACAACTATATCGGCAACTTCTATCGCTCGGTCCCGGTCGGGATCACGGTCGAAGGCGCCAATATCCTGACCCGCAGCCTGATCGTCTTCGGCCAGGGCGCAATCCGCGCCCATCCCTATATTCTCAAGGAGATGCAGGCCCTGGCCGAGAAGGACGTCGAGACCGGCCTGGCCCAGTTCGACGCCGTCTTCTGGACCCATGTGGTCCACACCCTGCGGACCGCGCGCCGCGCCTTCACCCGCGCCTGGACGGACGGTCTGTTCGGCGACGCGCCCCGCTCCAGCCCGGCCCGCCGCTATTATCGCCGCATGGGCCGCTACGCCGCCGCCTTCGCCCTGGCCTCGGACATGGCCCTGCTGACCATGGGCGGCTCGCTCAAGCGGCGCGAGATGCTGTCCGCCCGGTTCGGCGACATCCTGTCCGAACTCTATCTGATGAGCGCCGCCCTGAAGAGGTGGGAGGACGAAGGCCAGCAGTCCGACGACCTGCCCCTGCTCGACTATGTCATGCAGGACGGCTTCCTGATGATCGAGCGCCGTCTCAAGGAGATCCTCGACAACTTCCCGGTCCGGCCGGCGGCCTGGCTGCTGAAGGTGTTCGTCCTGCCCTTCGGCGTCATCCGCTCCGGCCCGCGCGACAGCACGGTCCGCGCCTGCGCCCGCCTGATCATGGAACCCGGCCCGGCGCGCGATCGCCTGACCGAACGAGTCTATATCGGCGACCAGGCCGTAGGGCGCCTGGAAGACGCCTTCCGTCTGGTGGTCGAGACCCAGCCTCTGCACGACCGGATGAAGGAGTTGAAGATCCGCGACTGGCGCAAGGCCTGGGATCAGGGTTTGCTGACCGCCGCCGAGCGCGACAGCCTGGAGGCCGCCGACGCCGCCGTGGCCGATGTGGTCGCCGTCGACGACTTCGCCCCGGACGCTCTGGCCCGCCCCCCCGCCGTCCCGGTCAGATCTCCATCGACAGCCGATAGCCGACGCCGGGTTCGGTCAGAATGAGGGCTGGCTGGGCTGGATCGATTTCCAGCTTGTGCCGCAACTGACCGATCACGACCCGCAGATACTGGACGTCGTGGACATGGCCTGCGCCCCAGATTGTTGTCAGCAGATCGACGTGGCCCAGCACCTTGCCTGCATTGCGGGCCAGGTAGGCCAGGACCTCGTACTCCTTGGGTCTCAGCCTTATCCGCTCGCCGTCGCGGCTGACGATGCGTCGGTCCAGGTCGATGGAGATCCCGTCGACCGTGACCACCCCGCCCGCAACCGGCCTCAGCGCGCGTTGTCGCAGTCCCGCCCGGATGCGGGCCAGCAGTTCGCCGACGCCGAAGGGCTTTTCGACATAGTCGCTGGCGCCCAGGTCCAGGGCCGCGATCTTCTCGGCCTCGCGGTCGCGCGCGGACAGGATGATGATCGGGCCCTCGTAGAACTCGCGCGCCCGTTTCAGCACATCCTTGCCGTCCATGTCGGGCAGGCCCAGGTCCAGCACCACGGCGTCGGGGCTCCACAGGGCGATGGCGCGCAAGCCCTCCTGCCCGCTGTCGGCGCGCTTGGGCTCGTAGCCGGCGGCGTCCAGGGCCGGCGACAGGAAGCGGTGGATCTGGGGCTCGTCGTCGATGACGAGGACCTGGGGGCGGACGGCGGACATCACAGAAGATCCGGATGGGTGGCGATGGACTTGGGCAGACGGATCAGGATGCGCGTGCCTATACCATCCCTGATCGGACTGGCGGCGGCGATCCGGCCGCCCATGGCCTCGACGAACCCCTTGGCGATGGCCAGGCCCAGGCCGGCGCCCTTGGCGCGGTCGGGCGTGCGGTCGGTCGACTGTTCCATGCGCCGGAACTTGTCGAACACCCGCTCCAGTTCGGCGGTGGGAATGCCTCGCCCCTCGTCCTCGATCGAGATGACCACCGAGCCGCGATCCTCATAGGCCGCCAGTTCGATGACGGTGCCGTCGGGGCTGTAGGCGACTGCATTCTCAAGGATATTGACCACCGCCTGTTCCAGCAGGCCGGGGTCGACCTCGACCAGACTGAGCTGGGCCGGGAAGTCGCGCGTGATCCTGCGCCCGCCCAGCCGTCGCGACACCCGCTCGGCCGCCGCGTTCAGAGTGTCGCGCACGTCGATCCAGTCGGCGCGGACGTTCAGGCCCCCGCCCTCCAGCCGGGTCATGTCCAGCAGGTCGCCGACATAGCGGGACAGGCGTTCGGCCTCCTCGCGGATGCTCAGCAGCAGGTCGTCGCGCACCTCGGGCTTCAGGGTCGATCCATAGTCGATCAGGGTGGTCGCCGACCCCAGCACCGTCGACAGGGGCGTGCGCAGGTCGTGGCTGACCGAGTTCATCAGCGCGCCCCGGAACCGGTCGGCGCGGCGCAGGGTCTCGGTCGCCAGCGCCTGACCCGCCAGATCGGCCCGTTCCAGCGCCACCGCCCCCTGATCGAGCAGGGCCAGGGCCAGCCGTTCCTCGTCCGATCCGGCCGAGACGGCCGAAGCGTCGATCCCCGCGACACCCGCACGACCACGCACGCCCTGCAACGGCTGGAACCGCCAGAGGCTCTGCGGCAGGGTGCCGGTGCCGTGGCCCGCGACCTCGCCGTGGGTCCAGGCCCAGCGCGCGGCGGCCATGGCGTCGGCCCCCAGGACCACGCCTTCGGGGCTGGCGGCGACGACGGCGATGTCCTCCCCTTCCGGCAGCAGGACCACCGCCCCGGCCCCGGCGGCGGCGGCGGCCTGTTCGGCCAGACTGCGGGCCGTGACGGCGCGATCCCCCGCCGCCGACAGGGTCTGGCTGGCGGCCAGCAGGGCCGAGACGGCGGCGGCGCGACGCTGGGCCGCCCGCGCCTGTTCCCGCACCCGTCCCGCCAGGGCGCCTGTGCCCAGGGCCACGCCCCAGAACAGAACCAGGGTCAGGACATCGACCGGCGACCCGATCAGGAAACTGTAGCGCGGCTGCAGGAACAAGAAGTTGTAGGTCAGGAAAGCCAGGGTCGCCGCCGCCAGCGCCGGCCTCAGCCCGTTCAGCACCCCGGCCGCCACCACCGCCGCCAGATAGATGACGCCCAGATCGACCCGCTCGAAACGCGTGTCCAGCAGCAGGGCCGCGCCCGTCGCCGCCAGGACGAAGACCGCCCCCGCCGGATAACCGCGCCATTCCAGCGCCGCCTTCAGCCCCGACTTGGCGACCGGCTCCGGCGCCGACAGATCGCCCTCGGTCACCACATGGACGGCGACGCCCTGGGCCTTGCGTAGCAGTTCGGTCGCCAGGGCGCGGCCCATCCATTCGCTGAACCGGCCGCCGCGCGTCTTGCCGATGACGATCTGGGTGACGTTGTTGCGGTGGGCGTGGTCCAGCACGGCGCGCACCACGTCGTCGCCGCTGATCGTCACCGGCCGCGCGCCCAGCTGCTCCGCCAGCTTGAAGGCGTCGGACAGGCGCGTCGCCGAAACGGCGTCGGCGCGCGAACCTGACGGCCGCTCGACATGGGCCACCGACCAGGGGGCGTCCATCATCATGTCCGACATCCGCCGCCCGGTCCGCACCAGGGAGGCCGACATGGCGTCGCCCCCGACCAAGACCAGGATCCGCTCGCCCGCCGCCCACGGCCCCGGTACGCCCCGCTCTCGCAACTGGGCCAGAAGCTGATCGTCCACCGTCTGGGCCGCGCGGCGCAGGGCCAGTTCGCGCAGGGCCGTCAGGTTCTCGACCTTGAAGAAATTCTCGGACGCCAGCCGCGCCGTCTCGGGCACATAGACCTTGCCCTCGGCCAAGCGCACCCGCAGGTCTTCCGGGGTGATGTCGACAACCTCGATGTCGTCGGCCTGGGTCAGGACGCTGTCCGGCACCGTCTCGCGCTGACGCACCCCGGTGATCCGCAGGATGACGTCCGACAGACTCTCCAGATGCTGGATATTAAGCGTCGTCCAGATATCGATCCCGGCGTCGCGCAGCTCCTCCACGTCCTGCCACCGTTTCGGATGACGCGAACCAGGCGCGTTGGAGTGGGCGTATTCGTCGACCAGCAGAAGCTCGGGCCTGCGGACCAGGGCGCCGTCCAGATCGAACTCCATCAACGCCCGGCCGCGACGGTCGATCGGCGCGCGCGCCATGACCTCCAGCCCGCGCAGCAGGCTCATGGTCTCCTTGCGGCCGTGGGTCTCGACCAGACCCACGACGACGTCGAGGCCCTCCGCCTTTCGACGTCGGGCCGCGCGCAGCATCTCATAGGTCTTGCCCACCCCCGGCGACATGCCGAGAAACACCTTCAGCCGCCCGCGCTTGCGGCGCGGAACGGCTGAAGCGGCGGGCGTATCGGTCGCCGTTTCGGGCAATCAGCCCTCCGCGCCGAAACGGGCGTCCAGGGCGCGATTGGTCAGCAGGACATTGACGCGCGGCTGACCGATGAAACCCAGCAGGGCGGCCTTGGTCTGGCTGTCGATCACGCTCTGGACCTGTTGCACGGGGACGCCTCTGGCGCGGGCGATCCGCGCGGCCTGAAGCCGAGCGTAGGCCGGTGACACGTCCGGGTCGAGCCCCGAGCCCGAGGCCGTCACCGCATCGGCGGGGATGACGCCCTGCCCGTCCTCGGCGCGGATAGCCCGGGCCTGTTCCGCCACACGCGCGGCCAGATCCGGGTTCAGCGGCCCCATGTTGGAGCCCGACGAAGCGGCGGCGTCATAGCCGTCGCCCGCCGCCGACGGGCGCGGATGCAGATAGGTCGCGCCCGCGAAGTTCTGGCCGATCAGGGCCGACCCGACCACCGCTCCCTTTGCGTCGCGCACCAGACTGCCGTTGGCCTGGCTCGGAAAGACGGCCTGGGCGATCCCGGTCACGGCCAGCGGATAGGCCAGGCCCAGAACCAGGGTGAAGAGGGCCGTCATCACGAGGGCCGGTCGAAGTTGGTTCAACATCGTCATCGCCTCAGAAGACCGCCTTCAGCGTCGCCACGGCGCGCGCGCCATAGGTGTCGCCGAAGTCGTGTTCGTCGGTGTCGTGATAGCGCAGGTCCACCGCCAGATTGTCCGTCAGCTGATAGGCCGCGCCCAGGTTCCAGGTGTTGTAGTCGAGGTGCGATGACACCCACTGACGCCCCGCCGCGCCCGAGATCGTCCATTTATCGGCAGGGCTGACGGCGGCGTTCAGTTCGGCGTATGTCGCCTCGTCCTCGGACGCGCCGAAGAAGTCGGGCGAATAATAGACCGCCGCGCCCAGGGTCGCCGGTCCAACGGCGCGCGAGGCCGCAGCCTTGAACTCCACATAGTCGTAGTCGGCGCCGTCCGGCTGGCCCGTATAGAGATAGCCGATCACGCCGAAGTCCGTGGCGAGGCCGGCGATCTCCGGCCGATAGCCGGCATAGAGATCGACCTCGGCCTTGGTGTCCCCGTCCCCGAAATCGACGTTCGAGGCCCAGGCGCCGGCGTAGAAGCCGTTCCGGGTCAGATCGACCCCGGCCGAGACGGCGGGGTCCTCCAGCGTCTGACTGACGCCCCGGAAGACATAGTCGGAGGTGACGGCGACATTGGCGGAGACGTCCTGGGCCTTGGCTTCGCTGCACAGGCCGAGACCGGCGATGGCGAGGATACAGGCGGCGGCGAACCAGGCGTCGTTGCGGCCGGACGCCTTGGAGAAGGGTTTACGCATTGGGGTTCTCGTTCTGAATGGGATGGATGGCTCTGGGGTTCGGGCCGTCGCGCGTGTCGGTCTGCCGCATGGTCGCCACGCCCCAGAGGGCGGCGATGACCAGCATCGCGACGACGAGATTGAGGATGCGGGCGACCTCCTGGCGCATCAGGCCAGACCCAGAGCCGAGATAATCAGGTCGATCAGCTTGATGCCGACGAACGGGGCGATCAGACCGCCCAGGCCGTAGATCAGCAGGTTGCGACCCAAGAGGGCGCCGGCGCCGATGGCCCGATACTTCACGCCCTTCAGCGCCAGCGGGATCAGGGCGACGATGACCAGGGCGTTGAAGATCACCGCCGACAGGATGGCGCTCTCGGGGCTGTGCAGTTGCATGATGTTCAGCGCGCCGAGCGCCGGCAGCGAGACCACGAACATCGCCGGGATGATGGCGAAATATTTGGCCACGTCGTTGGCGACCGAGAAGGTGGTCAGGGCGCCGCGGGTGATCAGCAACTGCTTGCCGACCTCGACGATCTCGATGACCTTGGTCGGGTCCGAGTCCAGGTCGACCATATTGCCGGCCTCGCGGGCGGCCTGGGCGCCGGTCTGCATCGCCACGCCGACGTCGGCCTGTGCCAGGGCGGGCGCGTCATTGGCGCCGTCGCCGCACATGGCGACCAGACGACCCTTGGCCTGTTCGGCCTTGATCAGCCGCATCTTGTCCTCGGGCGTCGCCTCGGCCAGGAAGTCGTCGACCCCGGCTTCCGAAGCGATGGCCGCCGCCGTCACCGGGTTGTCGCCGGTGATCATGACGGTGCGCAGCCCCATCCGGCGCAGGTCGGCGAAACGCGCCTTCACGCCCGGCTTGACCACGTCCTTCAGATGGATGACGCCGATCAGGACGCCGTTCTGCGTCACCGCCAGGGGCGTGCCGCCCGAGCGGGCGATCCGGTCCACGGCCTGACGGAACTCGGCGGGGGCCGAACCGTCTGTCAGGCCCAGATCCTTCAGCACCGCATCGACCGCGCCCTTCCGCCAGCTGTCCTCGCCGGCGTCCAGACCCGACTGGCGGGTGACGGCGGTGAAGGGGATGGCCGTGGCGCCGGCCGGCTGTTCGACCGAGATCCCGGCGTTGCGGCCCAGTTCGACGATGGAGCGACCTTCCGGCGTCTCGTCGGCCAGCGAGGCCATGACGGCGGCGGTCAGGGCGGCGTCCGGGCGCACGCCGGGAACCGGGATGACCTCGGTCGCCATGCGGTTGCCGAAGGTGATGGTGCCGGTCTTGTCGAGCAGCAGGGTGTCGACGTCGCCTGCCGCCTCCACAGCACGGCCCGAGGTGGCCAGTACATTGACCTTCAGCAACCGGTCCATGCCGGCGATGCCGACGGCGGACAGCAGGCCCCCGATCGTGGTCGGGATCAGGGTGATGAACAGGGCGCCCAGCACCAGCGGATCGATGTCCACGCCCGAATAGGCGCCCAGGCCGACCAGGGTCACGACCGCGATCAGGAAGATCAGGGTCAGGCCGGCCAGCAGAACGGCCAACGCCAATTCGTTCGGCGTCTTGCGACGGTCCGCGCCCTCGACCATGGCGATCATCCGGTCGAGGAAGGTCGAGCCCGGCTTGGCGGTGATCCGCACCTTGATCCAGTCGGACACCACCGTGGTGCCGCCGGTCACAGCCGACCGGTCGCCGCCGCTCTCGCGGATCACCGGGGCGCTTTCGCCGGTGATGGCGGCCTCGTTGACCGAGGCCACGCCCTCGATGATCTCGCCGTCCGAGGCGATCACGTCCCCGGCCTCGACCAGGATGATCGAGCCGACCTCGAGGTCTGAGGCGTTGGTCGGGACCACCGCGCCGGTCGTCGGATCGACGATCAGCTTGGCCTTGGTGGTGACGCGGGTGGCGCGCAGGCTGTCCGCCGCCGCCTTGCCGCGCCCTTCGGCGACGCTTTCGGCGATATTGGCGAACAGCACCGTGGCCCAGAGCCAGAGGGCGATCTGGATGGCGAAGCCGGCCGACTGGCCGCCCGCGACGGCCGCAGCCGCCGACAGGCTGGCCAGCAGGGCCACGATCCAGGTCGTGAAGATGACCGGGTTCCGCACCAGTTTGGCGGGGTTCAGCTTAACGAAGGCCTCGCCGACGGCGCGGCCGATCATGGCCCCCGAGAGACCGCCCCCGAGCGGCGCCGAACGGCCGCCCTCACGGGGATCAAGTGTGACTTGTGTCATGTCAGTATGTCCGGAGGATCAGGCGCCGGCGACCGCGGCAAGCACCTGGAAGTGCTCGACGATCGGTCCCAGAGCGAGGGCGGGCAGGAACTGCAGGCCGCCGAGGATGAGGATCACGCCGATCAGCAAGCCGATGAACAGGCCGTTGTCGGTGGGCAGGGTGCCGGGGCTGGGCGCTAGCCGGGGCTTGACGACCAGGCTGCCGGCGATGGCCAGGACGGCGACGGCGGGAATGAACCGCCCCATCAGCATCCCCAGGCCCAAGGTGGTGTTCCACCAGGGGGCGTTGGCGGTCAGGCCCGCGAAGGCCGAGCCGTTGTTCGCCGCCGCCGAGGTGAAGGCGTAGAGGATCTCGGACAGGCCGTGCGGGCCGTCGTTGAGCAGCCCCTCCAGCGCCGTCGGAAACACCGCCGACACCGCCGAGAAGCCGAGGATGGCCAGGGGCAGGATCAACACGGCGATCATGGCGAACTGGATCTCGCGCGCCTCGATCTTCTTGCCCAGATATTCCGGCGTGCGGCCGACCATCAGGCCGGCGACGAAGACCGACAGCAGGGCCATCACCACCATGACGGCGATGCCCGAGCCTATCCCGCCGGGCAGGATCTCGCCCAGCTGCATCAGGAAGATCTGCAGACCGCCGCCCAGGGGCATATAGCTGGCGTGCATCGAGTTGACCGAACCGCTGGAGGCGCCGGTGGTCATGACGGACCAGACGGTCGAGGCGGGCGCGCCGAAGCGGACCTCCTTGCCCTCCATATTGACCGAGGCGTCGACCCCTGCGGCGACCAGCGACGGGGCCGGCTGGGTCTCGATGGCGTACATGGCCGCGCTGGATAAGGTCAGGACGATCAGGGCCGCCGCCGCCAGGGCGCGGATGTCGCGCCGGGCCATCGCCGACCGCCCGAAGGCGAAGAAGGCGGCCCAGCCCATGAGGTTGATCGCCACGGCGGAGATCAGATTGGTCAGGGGCGACGGGTTCTCGAACGGATGGGCGCCGTTGACGTTGAAGACGCCGCCGCCGTTGATGCCCAACTGCTTGATCGCCACCTGGCTGGCCGCCGGGAACAGCGGCAGGGTCTGGGATCCGCCCTCGACCGTGGCGGCATGGGCGCTGGCCGCCAGGCTCTGCACCACGCCCAGGCCCGCCAGAACGACGGCCAGGACGATGGACAGGGGCAGCAGCACATAGAGGGTGGTGCGCGTCAGGTCGGCCCAGAAGTTGCCGACGCCCTCGCCGCGATTGGCGACGAAGGCCCGCGCCAGAGCCGCCGCAATGGTCGCGCCGGTGGCGGCCGACACGAAATTCTGCACCGTCAGACCCACCATCTGGGTGAAGGTCGACAGCGTCGCCTCGCCCCCATAGCTCTGCCAGTTGGTGTTGGTGACGAAGCTGACGGCGGTGTTGAAGGCCAGGTGCGGCGACACCCCTGCGAACCCCTGCGGGTTCAGCGGCAGCACGCCCTGCAGCCGCAGGATCCCATACAGCAGGACGAAGCCCGCCAGATTGAAGGCCAGCAGCGCCCCGGCGTAACCCAGCCAGCCCTGGCTACGCTTCGGATCGACCCCGGCCGTATGATAGAAGACGGCCTCGACCGGCTTCAGCACCGGGTCCAGCCAGGTCCGCTCGCCGTTCCAGACGCGCGACATGTAAACGCCGATGGGCCAGCCGAGCAGAACGGCCAGCCCTAGGGTCAGGGCGATCTCGCCCCATCCTTGAATATTCATTGCGATCGGCCCCGTTCAGAACCGTTCGGGCCGCAGCAGAGCCGCGACCATATAGACGGCGACGGCGACCGCGCCGACGCCCCAGAGTATGGCGACCATCATCGTCACACCCGCTTCAAGGCTGCGGCGAGCGCGGCGAAGGCGATGAACGCCCCTGCCCCGATCGCCAAAAAGATCATGTCGGCCACGTCGGCCTCCTCACGCTGAAGATGAGCGGAGACACCACGGAGGGACGTAATGACGCGATGCGGATTCAGGCGGCCGGCATAAAGAAAAGATAACAGGCGTCATCCGAAGATCGTCGTGAGGGACAGGCGAACCGTCCCCGACTCGATAAGCGCCTTCTTCGGGACCTCGGCGCGTCTTCCCCTGTACCTGCGGGCCCGATCAACCGTATGTGAATCGACTTCAAACCGGAGCGAACCGCCTCGACATTTTAGGCGTTTATGCCTCAAACTCGCTGAATGAGGCCTCGTCAGAGCCATCGTCTGCACCAGATAGCCGCCAGACACGCACGCGGATTGCTCTCTGGCTTTTTTCTCGGCGCTGCGTTGGTCCTGACCGGATCATGCAGCGACCGGGGCGACGGCCCCCATACCAGCGTCCTGGTTCAGTCGGCGGCTCGGCGCGAGGGTGCGGTCCGCATCTATTCGAACACCAGCCTGGGCGAGACCATGGTCGCCGGCTTTCGACGTCGTTACCCAGAGATCGCGGTGGATTATCTGAACATCGGCTCCAAGGACATCCAGCGTCAGATCGCCAACGGGCCCCCGCCTGGAATCGCCCCTCCGGATCTGGTCTGGAACTCCGCGATGGACATCCAGATCAAGCTGATCAACGACGGCCACGCCCTGACCTATCGGTCTCCCGAGGCCGGCTCCCTGCCCGGCTGGGCCAAGTGGCGCGACCAGGGTTACGGCGTCTCCGCCGAACCGGTGCTGTTCGCCTATAACCGCAGGCTGACATCCGACGCCGAGGCCCCACGAAGCCATGCGCAGCTCCTGCAACGGTTGCAGTCCGAGCCCGACCGGTGGCGCGGCGCCGTGACCCTGTTCGATCCGGAAACCAGCGGCGTCGGCCTGCTCTACATGAGCCAGGACCTCCAGCTCTATCCCGATGGGAAAGCCCTGTACGCGGCCATCGCCGCCAGCCAGCCGGGCCTCTATCGCGCGGCTGGAGCCATGATGGCCGGGGTCGAAAGCGGCGAGCACCGGTTCGCCTATAATGTAGTCGAGGCCTATGCCGCGCAACGGGCAGCGGCCAATCCGGACATCGTCGTGGTGCGGCCCGAGGACTATTATATCGTCGTCTCGCGTGTCGCCTTCATCAACCGCGAGGCCCTGCATCCCAACGCCGCGCGGCTGTTTCTGGACTATATGCTGTCGCGCGAGGGCCAGCGTCTGCTGGCTCAGGAGCGGATCGCGCCCGTCCGGACGGACATCTCGCCCGACATCGCCGAACGTGACCTCCGCAGTCGACCGATCCGCGTCGGCCCCAGCCTGCTGGCCAATCATGACCAGCAGCGACGCCAGGACCTGCTGTCGGACTGGCGCCGCCGCCGATCCGAGGACCAGACCAGACGGCGGCGCGCTGACGTCTCAGGACGGCTGGCGGACGAACAGCACGTTCTGGGCGCGACCATTGTTGATGCGCAGCCCGGTCACCTTGCCGGCCGAATCCCGCTCGAACGAAACGACGCCGATGTGGCCGGTGAAGACGTCGTGATAGGCGGGCGTCAGCGATGTCGCGGGCCAGCCGACCCGACCGATGGACAGCCCCTCGGCCGTCTGGGCGACGGACAGACGGGACATCGCCTCGTCGCTGACGAAGGCGCCGACCATATCCGCCAGCACCGCGCGTGTCGGCGTGACGGCGTCACGCTTCACATAGGGCAGACGCTCGCCCTCTCGCGTCACCCGGACCAGGCCGCCGTCGGCGTCGAACTCCAGAACATCGGCGCCCATGGTCCAGCGACCGGGCCCGATCGGGACCAGAGCCTCGCCGTCCGCCGTGACGCCGCCGTCGGCGCCGGTCGCGACAAACAGCGGCTCGCCCGTCCGTCCCTCGGCGTAAAGGCCGGTCGGCGCCGGCGCGGCGGGCGTATAGGAGGTCGCCGCCGTCGTCGGCAGGAAGGCGTCTGCGATGGCCCGGCCCAGACGCACGGAGCCCGCTTCGCCGGTGTTGCACAACATGGCCACCGACAGCTTCTGCGCCGGATAACGGGCCAGCCAGGCGCGGTATCCGCCGGTCGAGCCGCTGTGCGACAACTCCTCGAACCCCCGATGCTCCAGGTGGACAATACCCGAGGCATAGGCGATCGGCCGATGCGGCGTGACCTCGCCGCGCTGAAGCATGGCCTCGGTGAAGGCCACGCCCAGTTTGTCGTCCGTCAGGGCCTGGTTCCAGATCAGCAGGTCGTCGACGGTCGTCAGCAGGCCGCCGTTGCCATAGGCGTTCTCGAACGGCATGGCCTCGTGATAGCCGTCGGCCTCCCGGTCATAGGCCGCCGCACGGCCCGGCACGATGGCGGTATAGTCGTCGCGCCAACGGGAATGGGTCATGCCGAGCGGCTTGAATATTCGCTCGGCGGTGAAGGCCGACAGGCTTCGGCCGCTGGCGCGCTGAACCACGATGGCCAGAAGATTGTAGCCGGTGTTGCTGTAGAGGTAGTGCGAACCCGGCGCGAAATTCAGCTCCTTCTGTCGGGCCGCGATCTCCAGCACATTGTCGTTGCCGGCCGCCCGCGAGCTGCGCGGCCACCCCTCCAGAGACCCGATCGAACCCCAGTCGCGCAGACCGCTGGTGTGGTTGATCAGGTTCCTGAGGGTGATCGGCGTCCCATAGTCCGGCATCTCCGGCAGGAAGCGGCGAATGTCGTCGTCCAGGCTCAGCGCGCCATCCTGCGCCAGCAGGATGATCGCCGCCGCCGTGAACTGCTTCGAGACGGAGCCGGCCTCGTAGATGGTGTCCGGCGTCGCCTTGATGCCGTGTTCCAGCTCGGCCATGCCCCAGGCGCGGCGGGCCACGGTGACGCCGTTCTCGGCGACGCCGACGGCGCAACCTGGCGCGGCGTCGCTGTTCCAGCGAGCGAAGGTCGCATCCAGAGCCGCTTGAGGATCGGCGGCCCAGGAATCGGTAGCGAGGGTCGCCGACGCCGAGGTCGCCATCAGCAGGGCGAGAAGGCTTGCTCTCAACATCGCTCGCCCCTACTGGCCGGCCGCCGCAGGTGCGACGTTTTTCACATAACGGCCGAACCAGTCGTCCCACTCCCAGACCATCTGGTTCAGGGATTCCGAGGCGGCGTAGCGGTGGGCCTCCAGCGGCAGCATGGTCAGACGAACCGTCGCCCCCTGCCCTTTCAGCGCGGCGTAGAAGCGCTCGCTCTGCACCGGGAAGGTGCCCTGGTTGTCGTCGTTGATCCCGTGCATCAGCGACAGGGGCGCCTTGATCCGGTCCGCATAGGAGAAGGGCGACATCTCGTAATAAAGCTCGGGCGCCTGCCAGTAGGTCCGCTCCTCGCGCTGGAAGCCATAGGGCGTCAGGGTGCGATTATAGGCGCCCGAGGTCGCCACCCCGGCCTTGAACAGGTCCGAATGGGCCAGCAGGTTGGCGGTCATGAAGGCGCCGTACGAGTGCCCCGTCACCCCCATTCGGTTCGGATCGACCACACCCAGGCGGGCGCCCTCGTCGATGGCGGCCTTGGCGCCCGCGACCAGTTGCTCGACATAGGTGTCGTTGGGCTGTTTGCCCTCGGCGCCGACGATCGGCAGGCTGGTGTTGTAGAGCACCGCATAGCCGCGCAGCGTCATCAGTTGGACGATCGAGCTCCAGTCCGTAGCATAGGCCGGGAAACGGTTCGGCGAGCCGGTCATCTGCCCCGCCGCGTCCGCCGATACATATTCCACCGGATAGGCGTGCAGTATCGTGGGCAGAGGGCCGTCCTCGGGCTTCCAGCCCGGCGGGGTGAACAGGACGGCGGTCAGCGGCACGCCGTCGGCGCGCTTATAGGTCAACACCTGGCCCCGCGGCAGAGCCACGTCGCCATAGGGGTTGGCGAAATCGGTCACCGCCTGCTCCGTCGTCCGGCCCGGCTTGACCAGCCAATAGTTCGGCGTCGTCTCGGCGCCCTCCCGGCGAATGAGGACGCTGCCGTCGGCCAGAACATCCTCGGCCTCTTCATACCGGCTCGCCGACGACCGCCAGACGATGTCGCGCTGGCCGGTCTTCATGTCCATGGTCGACAGGAAGGGACGGTCTCCTTCGGGGGTCGAGCCTTCGCCGGTGAACCAGACGTCGCCGTCTGCGGCTGTCTCGAACACTGGCGCGCCCTGGGCGTTGGCCCCCATCAGCGGATGACCGGGGTCGCCGTAAGCGTCCTGGCTGGAGCCCTCATACAGGGCCTTCATCGAAAGGTCGGACAGGTTCAGCGCCTGGATGCGACGCAGACGCGTGGCGCGCCAGCCCTCCTCGACCAGGGCCTCCCCATTCTCGCCCCAGGCGACGCCGGCGAACCGTTTGGCCAGGCCGCCGACCGGACGGGCCTCGCCGACGAAGGGCGCGGCCTGCAGGAACAGGCGGTCGCGCACCTCGGCTTCAACGCGCGGATCGCCGTCGTCGGCCGCCTCGACCCAGAACAGTTCGGCCGGCGCATCGGCGCGCCACTGCATCTCGCGACGCCCCTTGCCGACGGCGTCGAACGAGATCGGCACGTCGCTTTCCAGCGGCTTGTCGGCCAGCACCACCTCATGACCGTCGGCGATGCGCACGGCCGTATAGCGCTGGGCGAACTTGTTCAGCGGAAATTGATAGGAGAAAGGCGCGCGACGTTCGCTGATCAACACCCATTCGCCGTCGGGCGAAGGCTTGGCCATGTCGTGCACCCCGACCGACCCGACCTTGGTCACCTTTCCGTCCAGACCGATCACCGCGATCTGGGTGGCGTCGTGATAGGCGAACATCGCCTCGTCCTTGGGCGAGGTCAGAAGATCCTGATAGGTCCGGCCCGGCGCGGCGCGCCCCTCGGACTGCTGGATGGCCGGCACGGGCGCAGCCTCGCCGGACGGCGCCGCGCCACGATCCGTCGCCACGGTGCGGCAGACGACAGCGGCGCTGCCGGACAGCCAGACGCAGGCCGGTTCCATCTCCCCCGGAGCAGCAACCGAATTGACCGACAGGTCGGTCAGACGATGCGCGTGTCCGCTGGCGGCGTCGATGATCCACACCCCATGACCGCCGCCGCGCGCCTCAAAGGCGGTGATGGTGGCCAGGGCCTTCTTGCCGTCCGGCGACCAGGCCAGGGTGACGATCCTGCCGCCTTCGGGCAGCCCCGTGACCGGGCGCGCCGCGCCGGTCGGCAGGGTCTTGATCGACAGGCCGCTGTAGTAGCTCCACCCGTAAGGCACGCGCGTCGCGGTCCAGCTCAGCGGATTGAATCGCGCGCCCGCAAGCCGCAACTCGGGCTCGGACAGTTCGGCGATGGAGCGCGCGCCCAGCGGCTGGGCCACCAGGGCCTGGCGACCGCCCGGGGCGACGATCAGTTCCGGCGTCGGCGCCGCCGCCAGCAGGGCGTGCAGCGGCTCGGGCGCCGGATGATAGGCCGCGTCCTGGGCCTGGGCGGGCTGCCCCGCCGCCAGGACCGCGCCGACGGCGACTGCGATAACGCCCAGATGACTGCGCATGTTGATACTCCGTGTACTGCAGAATTGAAAAAGCGGACGGCCCGAAGGCCGCCCGCGATGATGGATCTCGATCAGAAGCGGAACCGCATGCCCGCCGTGAAGGTCCGGCCGATCACCTCATAGAGGGACCGGGTGGTGCCGTAGGTGCTGACGCCGGTCAGGGGCGGATCCTCGTCGAACAGATTGCCGACGCGGCCGAACAGCTCCAGCTCGCGGCCGTCCACCTGCAGATCCCAGGAACCCGACAGATCGACGATGCTCTGCCCCTCGTGTTCGAGGATATTCAGGTTCTTGGAAGTATAGGCGTTGTTGACATTGGCCCCGCCGATATAGCGCCAGGTAACGCCCAGGGTGGCCGGCCCCTTCTTGAACACGGCCGAGGAATTATAGCGCCAGTTCGGCACGCCCCCCAGGCCTGACGTCGATATCTGCAGCGAGGCGCCGGCCAGTTCTGTGACAGCTTCGCCATCATCGATGGTCGTCTTGTCGACATAGGAGATCAGGCTGCGCAGACCCAGATCGCCCCCGAACAGCGGCATGTCATAGGCCGCCTCGAAGTCGACGCCAGAGGTTTCCAGCGACTGCAGGTTCTGCGGCGTATTGCGGATATAGGTGATCAGGTCGGTGGTCGGATCACGATCCAGTTGCTCACACAGCTGACCGATCCTGTTGCAGCGATCAACGATCGTGGCGGCGTTGAAGGTCATGATCGCATTGGTCAGTTCGATACTATAGTAATCGACCGACAGCTTCAGACCCGGCGCGAACGACGGTCTGTAGACGACGCCCCCCGTGAAGGTGTCCGCTTCCTCCGGAACCAGGTCCGCATTGCCCGCCGTCAGGGTCTGGGTCGAATAGCTCTGGGCCAGTTTCGAATCCAGGACTGTGGCGTAAAGGTTGGTCGGGGCCCCGAACAGCTCTTCGAGGGACGGCGCCCGGATGTCGCGCGACTGGGTCGTGCGGAACAGGATGTCGTCGTTCAGCTCCCAGGTCAGGCCGGCCTTCCAGGTCGTGACCCGCCCCGAGGTGCTGTAGTCGGTGACGCGTCCCGCCAGGTTCAGGTCCAGCGACCTGGCCCAGGCCTGATCGGCCGCCAACGGCACGACGGTTTCCGCGAAGACTTCCTTGACCTCGACCACCCCGTTCCAGGGCGCCGTGTTGTAGCTGGCGAACTCGCGATTGATCGCCCGCTCGGAAGAGGTCGCTCCCGCCTCCTCTCGACGCCATTCGACGCCGGTCGCCAGCGACACCGGACCGGCCCAGGTGGAGATCGGCTCGCCGTTGATGCTGAAGGACGCCGCCTTCTGGCTGGTCGAATAGGTCCGCGAGCCTGACCCGAACACCCAGGCATAGGCCTCGTCCGACACCGAGTTGTCGCCGAACGGATTGAAGGCCACGCAACCGTCGGCGCGCGCCGTGGCGCTGCGGCAGATCGCGTTTCCGGACGCCGGATCGATGATCGCATCCACCGCCTGGGTGAAGCGCGCCGTCAGCCGGTTGTTCGAGAATTGCTGGTCGTTCTCGGCCTCGCCATAGGTCGCATAGGCGCTCCAGCTCCAACTGCCCGGCAGGTCGCCGTCGGCGCCGACGACGAAACGATCGGTCTGGGCCGTGATGTCGTTCTGCAGTTTCGGATACTGCTCGTGGAAGGTCCGGCCCATGGAGAAGGTCGAGATGCCGTTGGCGTCCATCGCCGCGCCGATGTTGGACGGCAGGAAGGCGTTGTCGCGACGGATCGTGAACGAACTGACCGTATTGCCGCTGCCCGAGTCATACTGGAACTCGGCATGCGAGGCCTCGGCATAGGCGGTGATCGACGGCGTGACGTCATAGGCCAGGCGGCCATAGACGCTCTTGCGCGCCATCCACGGCTCCAGCGGAATATAGCTGCCGTAGTCTGAACCGCTGCCGCCCACCATGGTCGAGCTGCTGGCCAGGTCGCCGTACTGGAAGGCGTAGGGGGCGCCATTGGGGCCGAACTGAGTGCCGCGCAGCGGCCCCGAGTTGATCACTCCGCCCGGCGACATGTTCGCATAGCGGGCGTTGGAGACGAACAGGTTCTGCGGTTCATCGTTTTGTGGCGTGTAGGCCGGATTGGAGATGACGGCGTAGCCCTTGCCCCAGTCACGGTCCGACAGATGCTCGATGCCGTTGTTCTCGGAGATCTCGCCCGCCAGCAGCACGTGGGCGCGATCGTTCAGGAACCGATGGCCGAAGGCGACGGAACCCAGATAGTTTTCGCGGTCCTTCTCCCCGCTGATTCCGCCCTGGATCGAGCCCTTGAAGCCCTCGAGCGAATGGTCGAAACGCAGATTGACCACGCCGGCGACAGCGTCCGAGCCCCAGGCGGCCGAGGCGCCGCCGGTCACGACGTCCACGCCGGCGATCAGGGCCTGCGGGATCTGGCCGATGTCGACGCCGCCCATGACCTGGGAATTGACGTAACGCTTGCGGTCCACCAGCACGAGCGTGCGCGTCGCGCCCAGACCACGCAGATCCAGGTAGTTGCCGCCATGCGAGCTCAGCGAAGTGGTGGCCGAAGGCGAAAGCGTGGGGCGCAAGGCCGGGAGCTGATTCAGGGCGTCCGCCACGTTGAGCGGCGCCTGCAGCGCCAGGGATTCAGCGGTGACGACGGTCGTCGGGGTCGGCGCCTGGAAACCGTCGCGAACGACGCGCGAAGCGGTGACGACGATATCGTCCACCTGGCCGGTCTGAGATGATGCGGGCTCCGCCGTCTGCGCCAGAGCCGGCGCGGCGACAAGCAGGGCCAAGGCGCTGGCGCATCCGAAGACGCGCGTCTTGGTCGACTGGATCACGATAGTCTCCTCACAAATCGGTTTCGACGCTCCTCCCCAAGAGCGTGGATCCGATCACGACGCCGTTGGCCGACGCCGCGTCTTCCCCCCGGTTCACTGCGTTTGAACCGGCCGGTCCCAGAAGAATGACCCCGGCATGGAGGAAACTATTCTCACCGCACCCGCCGTCAAATCGACGTGATTCGGATCATATTTCCTGAAAATCCAGCTTGAGGCGCACGAAACACCTCAAAGCGATTCTTGTTTCGCCTCAGAAGCGCGCTCGCCAGGCTTCGGGCTTCGGCTTGACAGTTCGGTGAAAGATTTGGCGCAGCCCCCTCATCGTCGCCGCGCACCGATTTCCGACGGATGGTGACGAATAGTTGCGCGATAGACACAAAAATCCTTCGCGCGGCTTATCGGGGGTTCTTTTGGATGGGGTTTTGGCCACCAGAAAGCCCCGCCTGTGACCAGGCGGGGCTTTTTGATTTGGGTGCGGGAGTAGGATTTGAACCTACGACCTTCAGGTTATGAGCCTGACGAGCTACCGGGCTGCTCCATCCCGCGGCAAACGGTAGTTTCGTGAGGAAGAACTGTTCGAGAAGCGCGCTCAAGTCGGCCGAAGGCCGTTAGCGCGAACAATCATGTGTGCTTGGTAGACCCGGCGACGACCTACTCTCCCGCGCCTTGAGACGAAGTACCATTGGCTCTGGAGGGCTTAACGACCGAGTTCGGAATGGGATCGGGTGGGGAACCTCCGACATAGTCACCAGGTCAACCAAGCACACATGAATCCTGACCTATCGCGCATTCGCGCTACTTGAGGTCAGGGAAGAAGACATTGTCAGAGATTGCTTCGGTCAAGGAGCAATCATCGAATGAGTTTTGCTGAGAAACGATCAAACCGATCGGATTATTAGTACCAGTAAGCTTCATGGGTCGCCCCACTTCCACACCTGGCCTATCAACGTGGT
>NZ_JBIIOP010000032.1:0-13684 GCF_044336875.1 Brevundimonas sp.
GGGCGAAGGCCGCCCAGCCGTCGTTCACTTCATAGTTCCAGTTGGCGCCCGTCGTCGACGACTCGGCGTTGATGTCGTCGATCATGTGGTAGCCGGCGTCGATCGCGCCGTACCAGCCGTTGGGTTCTGCCGAGGCCGCGCCAGCCGACAGGGCCAAGGCGGCCGCTGCGCTGGAGGCCAGCACGATAGTCTTCATACGCATAGGGGGTAGCCCTCCGCCTGTTATATTTAGGGCGGGTCTACCGCCTTTCCGGGTCTTATCAGCGTTGCCGTGGAAGGTCGAGGCGAAAACTGGGCGGCGCTGACTGTGGAATTCGGCACCGTGCTGTTGATGCTACAGGTAAAATTGGCGTTTCACGCCCTCCCGGTGCAGTTATCGCGGGCCCTCCTCCACAACCAGACAAGGTGACAACGCCTCTCTGGACGAGCGCGACACCCCGTAAATCCCCCTATGTCCGCAGCATCTGCATTCCCAGCCATTCCGCGATCAGGGCCGGCTTGTCGCCGCCTTCGATCTCCACCGTCAGTTCGTGTTTCAGCAACCAGCGCCCGCCGCCCCTGTCCTCGGCGGACAGCAGCCGGAACCGGCCACGCACACGCGATCCCGCCGGAACGGGGGCCAGAAACCTCAGCTTGTCGAAACCGTAATTGACCCCCATCGCCACGCCCTCCAACGGCGAAACGGCGTCATAGCTCATCGCCGAGGCGAGACTCAGGGTCAGGAATCCATGCGCGATCGTGCCGCCGAACGGGGTCGCCCTGGCCGCCTCGGGGTCCACATGTATGAACTGGCGGTCCTCCGTGCAGTCGGCGAAAGCGTCGATCCTGGCCTGGTCGACCTCGAACCATCTCGACACGCCGACCTCCTGACCGATCAGTCCCTGAAGCTCGCTCGTCCTGGTCATCGTCATCGTCCCTCCGTCTTCTTGTTGCGAGGAAGGTGACCGAGGCGCGCCGAGATGGGAAGGGATCAGCCTGCGAACCGACCCTCGATGATCTCGGCAAACAGCCCCGGATCGATATTGCCGCCCGACAGGACCAGCCCCGTAGTGCGACCTTTCGTCGCAACCCTGCCGGCCAGCAACGCCGCCAGGGACACCGCGCCACCCGGCTCGACCACCAACTTCAGGTGACGGAAGGCGAACCGCACCGCCTCGGCGACCTCGGCGTCGGACACTGTGATCGCGCCGGCCAGCCGACGATTGATCGGCCAGGTCAGGGCGCCGGGTATCGGCGCCATAAGGGCGTCGCAGATCGAGGGCCTGCCGTCCGGATGGCCGACCCGCTCGCCAGCCGCCAGCGACCGGGCCGTGTCGTCATAGGCCTCGGGCTCGACCACCAGAACCTCGGTCTTTGGGCTGCGCGCCGCCATGACCAGATTGATACCGGCCATCAACCCGCCCCCCGACGCGCCGCACAATAGCTGATCCATCGGTACGGCGGCCTGCTCCAGCATCTCCAGCGCCGTCGTGCCCTGCCCTTCTATGATGAAGGGGTCGTCGAACGGCGGCACCAGGACCGAGCCTCGTTCGGCGGCGATGGCGGCGCCGATCTCTTCGCGGCTCTCGGTCCAACGGTCGTAGAGGCGCACCTCGCCGCCGAAGCCGATCACCCCCTCCACCTTAACCTTCGGCGAGTCCGACGGCATGACGATGAGGGCGGGCGTCCCCACCAGAGCCGCCGCCGCCGCCACGCCCTGGGCGTGATTGCCGGACGAGAAGGCCACGACGCCACGCGACCTTTCTTCGGCGCTCAGACGGCTGATGCGATTGTAGGCGCCGCGAAACTTGAAGGCGCCGGCCCTCTGCAGGTTTTCCGCCTTCATCAGCACCCGGCCGCCGACCACGGCGTTCAGGGCTGGGCTCTCGATCAAGGGGGTGCGGACGGCGACGCCGTCGATCTGGCGGGCGGCGTCGAGAACGCCTTCGAAGCTGGGCAGGTGCGTCTTCATATGCTCCCCTTAGCCCGAACCACAGTCGCCGCCCAAGACGGTGAAGGAGAGAAACGCATGAGCTTGATCCTCGCCATCGACCAGGGCACCACCTCGACCCGCGCCATCGCCTTCGAAGTGCGCGACCAGGATCTGCGCCCCGTCGCCGTCAGCCAGATCGAACTGGCCCAGCATTTCCCCCATTCCGGCTGGGTCGAGCACGACGCCGCCGAGATCTGGTCCGCCACCCTGCAGACCTGTCGCGAGGTGGTGCGCAAGGCCGGCGGCGTCGACCGGTTCGCCGCCGTCGGCATCACCAACCAGCGCGAGACGGCGGTGATCTGGGACGTCGAGACCGGCGAGCCCCTGCACCGGGCCGTCGTCTGGCAGGACCGCCGCACCGCCGCCGTCACCGCCCGCCTGACCGCCGAGGGCCGCGAGCCGATGGTCCAGGCGGCGACCGGCCTGATCCTCGACCCCTATTTCTCGGCGACGAAATTCGCCTGGCTTCTGGACGCCGTGCCCGGATCGCGCGAACGGGCGGCCAGGGGCGAGGTGAAACTGGGCACCATCGACTCCTGGCTGATCTGGAAACTGACCGGCGGCGGGGTCCACGCCACCGACGCGACCAACGCCGCCCGCACCGCCCTGATGGACCTGAAGACGGTCGAATGGCGCGACGACCTGTGCGCCCTGTTCGACGTGCCGCGTCAGGCCCTGCCCGCCATCGTCCCCTGCGCCGGGACCATAGGCGAGACCGAGCCCGGCCTGTTCGGCCGTCCCCTGCCCATCGCCGGTTCGGCCGGGGACCAGCAGTCGGCCCTGGTCGGCCACGGGGCTCTGCAGCCCGGCGACGCCAAGATCACCTATGGCACCGGCGCCTTCCTGGTCGCCAATGTCGGCGAGACGCCGGTCGCCTCGACCCGCCGCCTGCTGGGCACCCTGGGCTATCAGGCCGCCGGACGCACCGCCTATGCGCTGGAGGGCTCGATCTTCTCGGCCGGGTCGGCGATCCAGTGGCTGAGGGACGGGGTGAGGCTGATCTCGGAATCGCGCCAGTCCGAGGCCATGGCGCAAGGCCTGCCGGACAACGGCGGGGTCTATATGGTGCCCGGCTTCACCGGTCTGGGCGCCCCCTGGTGGGAACCCGAGGCGCGCGGGACGGTCGTGGGACTGACGCGGGATTCCGGTCCGGCCCATTTCGTCCGCGCGGCGCTGGAGGCCCTGGCCTATCAGACGCGCGATCTGCTGGATGCTTTAGCCGAGGACGGCGCCCCGCCGCTGAAGACGCTGAAGGTCGACGGCGGCGTCACCGCCAACAGTTTCGCCATGCAGTTCGTCGCCGACATCTGTCAGGTCGAGGTCGAACGCCCCGCCTTCCAGGAGATGACCGCCCTGGGTGCCGCGCGTCTGGCGGCCCTGGGCGTCGGCCTGCTGCCCGATCTGAAGGCCCGTCCGGCCGAGTCGCCGGCCCGCTGGACCCTGCGCATGAAGGCGGTGGAACGTGAGCGCCTGCTTTCCGGCTGGCGCCGCGCCGTGAAGGCCGCCATCATCGCCGCGCCGGACCGGGCGTGAGATCCGGGCGGCGAGGAAACGACAGGACCGCCGCATGACCGACGACGCCGCTCTCGACGCGCAATCCGCCTTTTCCGGCGTGCGCGAAGTCGATCCCCGTTACCGGCTCGACGAGGCCGCGCTGGACGCCTGGATGATCGCCCATGTCACGGGCTACGCCGGGCCTCTGACGGTGCGCCAGTTCAAGGGCGGCCAGTCCAACCCCACCTATGAGCTGACCACCCCGACCGCCGCCTATGTGCTGCGTCGCAAGCCCCCCGGCGTCCTGTTGCCCAGCGCCCATGCGGTGGACCGCGAATATCAGGTCATCTCCGCCCTCGCCGCCCAGGGCTTCCCTGTGGCGAAAGCCCACACCCTGTGCCTGGACGAAGCCGTCATCGGCTCGATCTTCTATGTGATGGACAAGGTCGAGGGCCGGATCTTCTGGGACCTGAAACTGCCCGGACTGACGCCCGCCGAACGCCGCGCCGTCTATGAGGCCCAGACGGATACTCTGGCCCGGCTGCACGCCTTCGATCCCGCCGCCATCGGCCTGGGCGACTACGGCAAGGCCGGCAACTATTTCGCGCGCCAGGTCGGCCGCTGGACCAAACAGTATCGCGCCTCCGAGACCGAACCCGTCCCGGCCATGGACCGGCTGATCGATTTCCTCCCCGACAGCCTGCCGCCCGAGGGGCCTAGCCGCATCGTCCACGGCGACTTCCGCCTCGACAATATGATCCTCGCGCCAAACCAAGCGGAAGTCCGCGCCGTACTGGACTGGGAGCTGTCGACCCTGGGCGATCCGATGGCGGACTTCTCCTATCTGCTGATCGCCTGGGCCATTCCCGCGTCGCTGCGAAACGGCCTGGCCGGGGCCGATCTGAAGGCCCTGGGCATCCCTTCGGTCGAGGAGACGGTCGAGCGTTACGCCGCCGCGACGGGAATGCGTCCGGCGAACCTGGACTGGCTCTACGCCTACAACCTGTTCCGCCTGGCGGCCATCTGTCAGGGCATCGCCGGCCGCGTCCGCGACGGCACCGCCGCCAGCGCCCATGCCAAGACCATGGCCGCCCAGGTCGGCCCGCTCAGCGACGCGGCCTGGGGTTTCGCGAAGAAGGCGGGCGCCTGAACGATCAGACGCGCACGCCGCGCACCGCCTCGGCCAGGGTGTCCAGCGTCGCCTCTTCGGCCGCGCTCAGAACCAGGCTCGCCGCAGCGACATTCTCGTCCAGCCGCGCCCGGCGTCGCGTGCCCGGCAGGGGGACCACCGTCACCCCCAGCGTCCGTCCCTTGGCGTAGAGCCAGGCCAGGGCGGTCTGGGCAGGCGTGACGCCGCGCTCGGCCGCCACCCGTTCCACCGTCTCGACCAGCCGCGCATTGGCCTGCAGATTCTCCGGCGAGAACCGGGGGAAGTGACGCCGCGCATCATCGGCCGACAACGAGGCGGCGAAGTCCCGCCGAGTCAGCAAGCCCCGTCCCAGCGGCGAGAAGGGCGTCACTGTCACACCCAGTTCCGCCGCGACCGGCGCCGCCGCATCCTCGATGTCCCGGCTGAACAGGGACCATTCCGACTGCAGGGCCGCGATGGGATGAATGGCGTGGGCCTGGCGCAGTTCGTCGCCGTCGACCTCGCACAGGCCCAACCGCCGCACCTTCCCCGCCGCCACCAGTTCGGCCATGGCGCCGATCGAGTCCGCCAGCGGCACGTCCCGGTTCCGCCGGTGCATGTAATAGAGGTCGATGGTCTCGATTCCCAACCGCGCCAGCGACCGGTCGACGGCGGCGCGGATATAGTCGGGCCGGTTGTCGATGCTCCAGTCGTCTGGCCGTTCCGGCGTGCGGGCGTAGCCGAACTTGGTCGCGACCAGAGCACGGCCCCTGTTCGCCTTGAGGAAGGGGGCCAGAAAGACCTCGTTCTCGCCGACGCCGTACATGTCGGCCGTGTCGAACAGGGTCACGCCCCGGTCCAGCGCGCGGTCCAGGGTGGCCCGCGCCTCGGCCTCGTCCGTCGCGCCGTAGAATTCGCTCATCCCCATACAGCCCAACCCCTGGGCGCCGATCAGGAGGCCGTCGGATCCCAGCCGAACCTGGGCCAGGGAATGCGGGGCGAGCGGGGTCTGGATGTTCGTCATTGGAGGGTCTCCCGTTGCTGACGAACAGGGTCTATAAGTATGGACCATGGTCCACGGTCAAGGCTTGATCCCGTGCTGATTTCCGAGTTCGCCCGCGTCGCCGGCCTGCCGGTGGACACCGTCCGCTTCTATGTCGCCAAGGGACTGCTCACGCCCGGACATAGCGCCAAGGGCGGGGCGCGGCCGTATCAGATCTTTTCCGGCGGCGACGTCACGGCGGCGCGGATGATCCGTCTGCAGCAGTCGCTGGGCTATTCCCTGGCCGAGATCGACGCCCTGAACCGCGACTACCGGGCCGGTGAAACCTCACCCGCCCGCACGGTCGAGACTCTCAAGACCCAGATCGACCGACTGGAGCAACGCCGCGCGCAACTGGACACGGCGCTCGACTTCCTGCGCCGCAAGATCGACTGGATCGAGGCGGGCCAGCCCGGCGACGCCCCCGGCCTGGACGACTTCCTCTGTTGAGGCCCGTCAGCTCCGGACCTTGGCCCCGAGGATCCGGCGGTCGGTCTTGCCTTGGATCAGGACGGCGACCGCGTCGCCGTCGCGCGCCTCGGGCAGGGCGTAGAGGACCGGACGGCCGCGCCATTCGCCCAGGCGGGTCACGGTGCGGACGACATTGATGTGGCGGACCTCGCGGCCCCGGTTCTCGCCGCGCGCGACCTCGACGGTCTGGATGCCGGGGGTGTAGGTCACCGCCACCACCTCGGCCCCGCCGGCAGGCGCGCGGCCCGAGCCGACGCCGACACGGTCGCCGGTCTCGCGGAATTCGATCTCGGGCGGCCAGGTCTGACGGCCGATCTCCTCGACGATGGCGCCTTCCAGCTCCAGACCCCGTGCGCCGGACACCTGGCGACGGCCGTCGATCACCACCTGGGGGGTCGAGACCCCGCGCTGGCGCAGGGCGGCGCGATAGGCGCGCTGGCGCTGGGCGAACTCGGGCCGGGCGAAGGTGTCGGCCCAGCCTAGATAGTCCCAGTAGTCGACGCCATAGGTCAGGGCGATCACGCCCGGCTCGGCCGCCGCCCGTTCGACCACCGTATTGGCCTCGATACAGCCGCCGCAGCCCTGGGCAGTGAACAGTTCGACCACCACCGGCGCGGCGGTGCGGATGGCGGGCGGACGCGGCCGCTCGGCCCGCGCCCCCGCCGGCTGGGCGGCCGACCCCACGGCGAGCAGCGCGCCCGCCATGATGGTTCCCGTTATCGCCCAGCCCCTGGTTCTCATGACGTCGTTCTTAACCTTCGCCCCGCCGGCCCGCGCCTCATTTTCGCGTGAGCCGGCCGTATGGGCTCAGTAGCGCGAAGCGCGATAGCCCGACAAAGAAGCCGTCAGTCCATCAGTTGCTGGGACAGATAGACATAGTGCCGGGCCCAGCGGCGGGCGTTGGCGACCGGGTCGGCGTCGTTGGAGTGACCGCCGGCCGTGTCCTCATAATAGAGGTGGTCATAGCCCATGTCGCCCAGGCGGGCCGCGAACTTGCGCGCATGGCCGGGGTGGACCCGGTCGTCGCGGGTGTTTGTGGTCAGATAGACGCGCGGATAGGCCTCGCCCGGACGCAGTTGCTGATAGGCCGAATAGCGGGCGATCCATTCCGCCTCTTCCGGGATGCGCGGGTCGCCGTATTCGCCGATCCAGGAGGCCCCGGCCGGCAGTTCGTGATAGCGCAACATGTCGACCAGCGGGCTTTCGATCACCGCCGCATTGAACAGTTCCGGATGCTGGGTGATCGAGACCGAGGTCAGGACCCCGCCGTTCGACCGGCCGTAGATGCCCAGGCGACGCGGGCTGGTGACGCCGCGCCGTTCCAGATCGCGCGCCACGGCGGCGAAGTCGTCGAAAGCCTTCTGGCGGTTGCCGTCGAGCGCCGCCTGGTGCCAGTCCGGCCCGAACTCGCCGCCGCCGCGGATATTGGCCTGGACGAAGACCCCGCCCCGCTCCAGCCACAGCTTGCCCATCTCGGGCTTGTAGGCCGGGTTCAGGCTGACCTGGAAACCGCCGTAGCCCAGCATGATCGTCGGGTTCGACCCGTCCAGCTTCATGTCGCGCGGGCGGGTGATGAAATAGGGGATCTTGGTCCCGTCCGTGGACGTGGCCTCATACTGTTCGGTCACGTCGCGCGCGGCGTCGAACTTGGCCGGCGCCGACTTCAGCGTCGTCAGGGTCGCGGCATTGGCGTCCGCCAGGCTGAGGGTCGGCGGAACCAGGAAGCCCTGGGTCGAGACGAAGACCTCGCCGCGCGACTTGGACGAGTCGCCCAGCCCGACCGCGAGATTGTCCGGCACGGCGATGGACGAGGCCGTCCAGGTCTGGCCGTCGGTGCGGAACCGCATCAGGGCTCCGGCTACATTGTCGGTCACTGAGGCGACGATCTGGTCCGACAGGACGGCGACGTTCTGCAGGGCCTGACGCGCGGTCGGCTGGAAGACCACGGCGCTGTCACGCTCGACGATATATTGCGGACGAACCTCGCCCAGCACGACCAGCGGCAGGGCCAGCAGGGAGCCGGCGGCGTAATCCTGACCGTCGAAACGCCAGGCCTGATCCGGAGAAAAGACCAGGCGGCCGTCGATGACGCCCGAGATGCCGACCCGCTCGGGCAGATTCAGCTTCTGCGCCTTGCCGTCGTGACCCAGGCTCCAGGTCTCCGACCGGAAGGTGTCCAGCGGGCGGGTGATGATGACGGCGGTCACCTTGCCGTCCTTGTCGCGATAGACGGACGGGCTGACGCCATAGCCGCCGTCAGAGACGTCGCCGCGATAGTCCTCGACCGCCTGAGCCAGGGTCTGGCCGCGCTTCAGCGTCTTGACGATGAAGGGATAGCCCGACTCCGTCAGGCTGCCCGGCCCGAAGTCGGTGGCGACCAGAAGCGTGTCCCCGTCCAGCCATTCGATCCGGTGCTTGCCTTCCGGCAGGTTGAAGCCGCCGTCCACGAAGCGTTTGGTGGTCAGGTCGAACTCGCGCACGACCACCGCGTCCTTGCCGCCGTCGGACAGGTTGATCAGGCAGCGGGTCTCGTCCGGCGCCAGACAGTCGGCGCCCTTGAACACCCAGTCCTTGCCCTCGGCCTTCGACAGGGCGTCAATGTCCAGCAGGGTCTCCCACCGGGGCGTCGCGGTGCGGTAGCTGGCCAGGGTCGTCCGGCGCCAGACGCCCTTCGGATTGGCGGCGTCCTGCCAGAAATTGCCGACGCCCTCGCCCAGGAAGGACGGGCTGGGGATCCGGTCGGTGGCGGTCAGGATGGCCTGGGCCTCCTGACGATAGGTCTCGTAGCGCCGGTCGCCGGTCAGGGCGGCGAGGGATTTGCGGTTCTCCTCGGCGACGAAGGCCATGGCCTCGACCCCGTCCACCTGCTCCAGCGCCAGATGATCGTCGGCCGCCGCGACGCCGGCCGGGGTCAGGTCGCGCGGGAAGTGCGGCGGGGGGCTGTCATTGGTCGAGACGACGATTTCATCGGCATTCGTGGCGACCGTGCCGGCGCAGGCGCCGAGCAGAAGCGCCGGAATGGCGGCGGACAGGATCAGGTGACGCATGGCTTAAACTCTCCGCTCATCCCCGCGAAAGCGGGGATCCAGACCTTTGGGCGTTCGGCGTCGCCCGTTTCGTACTGAATCCGATCCCAGCCGCCGAACCTCGCGAAAGAACTGGGTCCCCGCTTTCGTGGGGATGAGCGGAAGGTGGAGCCTATTCCTCCGCCGGCGCGTCCATCAGACGCCGGGTCAGATAGGTGTATTCCAGCGCCAGCCGCCGGGCGGTTTCGCGCAGATTGGCGCCGGCCGCGTGGCCGCCGTCGGTGTTCTCGTAGAACAGGACCGGATAGCCCAGTTCCTCCAGCCGCGCCGCCGCCTTGCGGGCGTGGCCCGGATGGACGCGGTCGTCCTTGGTCGAGGTGTGGATGAAGACCTCCGGATAGGGCTGGCCCGCCCGCAGGTTCTGATAGGGCGAATACTGTTCGATCCAGGCGCGCTGTTCCGGGATGTCCGGGTTGCCGTACTCGCCGATCCAGCTGGCGCCGGCCAGCAGCTTGTGGAAGCGCAGCATGTCGAACAGGGGCACCTGGATGACGGCGGCGTTGATCAGGTCCGGCCGCTGGGTCAGCATCGCCCCCATGAACAGCCCGCCCTGCGAGCCGCCCATAATGCCCAGCTTCGGCTGGCTGGTGATGTCGCGGGCGATCAGGTCCAGGGCCACGGCCTGGAAATCCTCGTGCGCCCGCTGGCGGTTCTGCTGCAGGGCCGCCTCGTGCCAGCGCGGACCGAACTCGCCGCCGCCGCGCGTATTGGCGATGACATAGACCCCGCCCCGCTCCAGCCACAGCTTGCCGACCGTGGCCGAATAGCCGGGCAGCAGCGAGCTCTCGAACCCGCCGTAGCCGTACAGAAGCGTCGGGTTCGAACCGTCCAGCGGCATGTCCGCCTTATGAACCACGAAATAGGGGATCAGGGTCCCGTCGGCCGAACGGGCCTCGTGCTGGTCCACCGTCAGGCCGGTCGCATCGAACTTGGCCGGCATCGACTTGACCTGGGCGACCGCCCCGGTCGCGGCGTCGGCCAGCCACAGGCTGGACGGGTTCAGATAGCCGGTGACGCTGACAAAGATCTTGTCGTCGGTCTCCGAGGCCGAACCCACGCCCACCGAGACGTTCTGCGGCAGGTCCAGGGTCGTGTGGCTCCACTCCGTCGCGCCGGGCGTATAGACCCGCACCGAGCCACGGACATTGTCGTACAGGGCCACGACCAGTTTGTTGCGGGTGGCGTTGACGCCCTCGACCGCCTGACGCTCGGTCGGGCGCAGCACCAGGACGGCCGGGGTCGCTTGATCGGCCAGCCAGGCCTCCAGCGGCCAGGCGATCAGGTCGCCGCTCTTGAAATCCTGCCCCGACGGCGCGGTCCAGTCCTCCTTCAGCGACACGACCAGTTGGCCGGCGACCAGGCCGGTGATGTCGGACTTGGCCGGCAGGGCCAGTTTGGTCACCGAACCGTCGGCGTCGAGGCGATAGGTCTCGGACGAATAGAAGTCGATCGACCGGTTGATCAGGGTCGCCTTCAGCACCCCGTCGGCGTCGCGCAACGTATAGGCGCCCACCGAGACGTCGGTCGTCTCGCCGGTGAACAGGGTCTCGGCCTGGTCCAGGCTCTGGCCGCGCTTCAGGCGTTTGACCACCATCGGATAGCCGGAGTCGGTCAGGGTGCCGGGACCGAAGTCGCGCGAGATCAGCAGGGTGTCCTTGTCGATCCACGAGGCGCCGCCCTTGGATTCCGGCAGGACGATGCCGCCCTCGACGAACTTGCGCTCGACCGCGTCGAACTCGCGCAGGGTCACCGCGTCCTTGCCGCCGTTCGACAGGCTGATCAGGCAGTAACGTTCCTCCGGAGCCAGGCAGGTCGAACCCTTGTAGACCCAGTTGGCGCCCTCGGCGGCCGACAGGGCGTCGAAGTCGAGGATGGTCTCCCACTGGGGCTCGGCGGTGCGATAGCTCTCCAGCGTCGTGCGACGCCAGACGCCGCGCACATGCTGGGCGTCCTGCCAGAAGTTGTCGATATGGCCGTCATGGGTGAAGCCCGGCGACGGGATCCGGTCGCGCGACTGGACGATGTCCAGGGCTTCCTGGTGCAGGGTCTCGTAGCGGGGATCGCCCTGCAGCACAGCGAAGGTGTGCTCGTTATGGGCCTTGACCCATTCCATCGCCCGCTCGCCCTCGACCTCCTCGAGCCACAGATAGGGGTCGGTCGCGTCGCTGGTCGCAAAGCCGGTGGAAGAAGCAGCGGGGGTCTGGGCCATGGATACCGAAGTCAGGCTGGTGGAGGCGAGAAGCGTCGCGAGGGCGACGGCGGAAGCACGGATCATGGACAGTCCCCGGAAAACAGGCCGGCACCTTAACCGCCAAGCCCGGGGCCACAAGGCGGCGGCCGCCAACCTTACGGTTTTGTCATGTCCCGTCAGTCCTCGTCGGGAATACAGAGCAGGTTTCCGCAGGCCTTGCAGTGGACCGCGTCCTGATCGTGCGTCTGAAGGCCGCAGCGGTCGCACGGGAAACGGACCTTGTGCGGCTTGATCAGGGCCTGGGCCAGACGCAGGAAAAGGGTGATCCCGACCAGCATGATGACGATGGACAACAGCTTGCCCAGCGGCCCCGGCAGGGTCACGTCGCCGAAGCCGGTGGTGGTCAGGGTCGCCACGGTGAAATAGAGGGCGTCGATATAGCCGGCGATCCCGTCATGCCCCCGGAAGGTCGCATAGACGAAGCCCGTCACCACGAAGACAAAGGTGATCAGCCCCGACAGGGCCCGCACGATCCCCTCGACCCGGGTATTGTCGAACTTGGCCCCGATGGTGCGCCAGAAGAAGTCCGAGTTCAGCAGGGTCCACAGCCGCAGCATCCGCAGGAAGCCGAGGTTGAACAGCCAGGCCGGGAACAACAGGGTGGCCAGGATGAACAGGTCCAGCCAGACGATCGGCCGCTTCAGCCAGTCCTTGATGTCGGAATAGGCATAGGCCCGCGCCGCCAGATCCAGGCCCAGCAGGCCCGCCACCAGATAGTCCAGGGCGTAGAAGGCCCAGCCCATGTTCTTCAGGATCGGCGAGGCCAGGAAGAAGGCGATGATGGCGAAGTCGATGACGATCACCGTCAGCCGGAACTTCACCGCCGGCGGCTGGCTGCCGTGATACAGGTAGCGCAGCCGGGCGCGCAGCCGCAGGCCGTCGTCCTTGGGGTCGGTTTCGGTCTGGGACACGCTGGTTTCCGGACGACGGGGATAGGCCTATATGGCCTGCATGACCCGTCCTTTCGTCAAGATGAACGGCGCCGGCAATGATTTCGTCGTCGTCAATGCGCTGGAAACGCCGTTTCGCCCCGGCGAGGACCAGATCCGCGCCCTGGGCGACCGCCGGACGGGCGAGGGTTTCGACCAGCTGATCTCGATAGAGCCGTCCGACACGGCCGACGCCTTCATGCGCGTCTGGAACGCCGACGGTTCGATGGTCGAGACCTGCGGCAACGCCCTGCGCTGCGTCGGCTGGCTGCTGATGGAGGCGAACGGCTCGGACAAGGTCCTGATCGACACCGCCGGCGGCCCGACCACGGCGACCCGCGCCGGCGATCGTCAGGTCACGGTCGACATGGGCAAGCCGCGCCTCGACTGGACGCAGGTTCCCCTGGCCGAGGAAATGGACACACGCGGCATCGAACTTCAGGTCGGCCCCATCGACGCGCCCCTGCTGCACACGCCCGGCGCCGTCTCGATGGGCAATCCGCACGTCGTCTTCTTCACCGACCGCCAGGACGACGGCTTCGTCACCGGCTCGGGCTCGCTGGTCGAGCACCACCCGCTGTTCCCGGAAGGGGTCAACGTCGGCTTCGCAAACGTGCTGGACCGCGACCATATCCGCCTGCGCGTCTGGGAGCGGGGCGCCGGCCTGACCAAGGCCTGCGGGACCGGCGCCTGCGCGGCCCAGGTCGCGGCCGCCCGGCGCGGCCTGACGGACCGCAAGGCGACCGTCGTCGTCGACGGCGGCGAACTGGTCATCGACTGGGATGCGGCGACCGACCACGTCCTGATGACCGGCCCGATCGAGATCGAACGGACGGGCGCCCTCCCCTTCTGAGACGGGATCGCGCCCGTTCCGCGCGCATCGCGCCGGTTGACGCTGACGCGAACGGAAGCTTCCGGTCCATTCTGTGAACCTTCCGGGGCGTCAAGGCTTGGCGCGGCCCTTCCCACACTCTAGGACACGAACGGTTACAGCCCCGCCGTCGTCCTGGACTCCCGATGCCCGACCAAACCGAAAAACAGACCTTCTCCGATCAGGAAGCGCTGGACTTCCACCGCGTCCCGACGCCGGGCAAGATCTCCATGGCCCCGACCAAGCCGATGGCGACCCAGCGCGACCTGTCGCTGGCCTATTCGCCGGGCGTGGCCGTGCCGGTCCTGGCCATCGCCGAGGATGCGGACAAGGCCTACGACTACACCTCCAAGGGCAATCTGGTCGCCGTCATCTCGAACGGCACCGCCATCCTGGGCCTGGGCAATCTGGGCCACATGGCCTCCAAGCCGGTGATGGA
>NZ_JBIIOP010000009.1:0-119284 GCF_044336875.1 Brevundimonas sp.
GGGGGGGGGGGCGGCGCCCGCGGCGGGGGGGGCCCCCCCCCCCTCGCCCCTGACGCCGGCTCTGGATCGGGCCCCCTCCGTCACGGCGCAAGCGCGCCGCGCCACCTCCCCCAAGGGGGGAGGATTTGATCCTTACGCCGTCCGGGCGCAGTTCCCGATCCTGTCGCGGCAGGTGAACGGCAAGCCTCTGGTCTATCTGGACAACGCCGCCTCGGCGCAGAAGCCGCGTGCGGTGATCGACGCCCTGACAGCGACGATGGAGGGCGGCTACGCCAACGTTCATCGGGGCCTGCACACCCTGTCGAACGAGGCGACCGAGGCCTTCGAGAAGGCGCGCGAGATCGTCGCCCGCTTCCTGAACGCCGAGAGCGCCGAACAGGTGGTCTGGACCAAGGGCGGGACCGAGGCGATCAATCTGGTGGCCAACGGAATCGGCCTGTCGATCCAGCCCGGCGACGAGATCATCGTCTCCGAGATGGAGCATCACTCCAACATCGTGCCCTGGCATCTGCTGCGCGAGCGGCGCGGGGCGGTGATCAAATGGATCCCGGTGCGGGAAGACGGGTCTCTGGACATGGCGGCCTATGCCGACCTGCTGGGGCCGAAGACGCGCATCGTCGCGGTCACCCATATGTCGAACGTGCTGGGCACCATCAATCCGGTCGCCGAAATCACCCGTCTGGCTCATGCGGCCGGCGCACAAGTTCTGATCGACGGCTGTCAGGGCGCCGTTCATGCGACGCCGGACGTCCAGGCTATCGGCTGCGACTTCTATGTCCTGACCGGGCACAAGCTGTTCGCCCCCACCGGCATCGGCGCCCTGTACGGCAAGGCCGAGGCGCTGGAGGCCCTGCCGCCCTATCAGGGCGGGGGCGAGATGATCGAGACGGTCGAACAGGACCGGATTACCTATGCGAAGCCGCCGCACAGATTCGAGGCGGGCACGCCGCCGATCCTGGAGGCCATCGGCCTGGGCGTCGCGCTGGAGTGGCTGGCCCAATACGACCGGGCGGCGGTGCAGGCGCACGAGCACGCGCTTTACCAGCACGCCGTGGATCGGCTGCAGGGCCAGAACTGGCTGCGGATCCTGGGGCAGGCGGAAGGCAAGGGGGCGATCCTGACCTTCGCCGTCGAGGGCGCCCACGCCCATGACGTGGCCCAGATCATGGATCGCTACGGCGTCGCGGTGCGGGCCGGACTGCATTGCGCCGAGCCTCTGGCGAAAAGATTGGGGGTGACCTCGAGCACCCGCGCCTCCTTCGCCCTATATAACACCGTGGAGGATACGGACGCCTTCGTGGATGCGCTGATCAAGGCGCGGAACTTCTTCGTGTAAGCCCATGACCGACGACACTATTCAGGACAGCGACGCCTTCAAGCAAGCCTGGGATGAGCCCCAGAAGAGCGCCCTGTCGCAGGGCGAGCTGGACCAGTTGACCGAGGATCTGATCGGGGCGCTGAAGACCGTCTACGACCCGGAAATCCCGGTCGACATCTATGAGCTGGGCCTGATCTATCGGGTCGACGTGTCCGACGACCGCGACGTGGTGGTGGACATGACCCTGACGGCGCCCGGCTGTCCGGTGGCCGGCGAGATGCCGGGCTGGGTCGAGACGGCGGTCGAGAAGGTCGAGGGCGTGCGCAGCGCCAAGGCCAATCTGGTGTTCGACCCGCCGTGGGATTCCTCCAAGATGAGCGACGAGGCCAAGCTGGCCCTCAATATGTTCTGATGGATATGTTCTGATGACCGAACTCCAGACCACATCCCGTCCGCGCCGCCCGCGCCCCAAGGCCGTGACCCTGACCGACGCCGCCGCCGAGCGCGTGCGCGAAATCCTGGACAACGCCGACAACGCCCATATCGGTCTGAGGATCGGGGTGAAGAACGGCGGCTGCGCCGGGCAGGAATACACCTTCGCCTATGCCGACGAGATCGGACCGATGGACGAGGTGGTCGAGGACAGGGGCGTCACCATCCTGATCGAGCCCAAGGCGGTGCTGTTCCTGATCGGCACCGAGATCGACTACGAGACGACGCGCCTGGCCTCGAAATTCGTGTTCAACAACCCGAACCAGACCGACGCCTGCGGCTGCGGCGAGAGCGTCACCATCATCCCGGCGACCGCCGTCTGACATGGCTTATGACGCCGACTTCGGGGAATGGGTGCGCGAGCATTTCGCGGGTCTGGGCCGGCTGGAGATCAAGCGGATGTTCGGCGGGGCCGGGGTCTATGCGTCCGGCGTGATCTTCGCCCTGCTGGACGACGGCGTGGTCTGGCTGAAGGGCGACGAGGCCCTGGGCGAGGCGTTCGAGGAAACCGGCAGTCGTCAGTTCACCTTTCCGACCAAAGACGGGCGGACGATGAGCATGGCCTACTGGACCCTGCCGGACACGGCCTTGGACGATCCCGACGAGGCGGTCGCCTGGGCGCGCCGGTCGCTGGAGGTGGCGGTCAAGAAGGCGTCGGCGAAGAAGAAGTAGAGGGCCCTTCTCCCGCAAGGGGAGAAGGATTACTTCGGCGTATCCACCAGCACGGCCGGCGTGACCGGCTGACCCGTGGCCTCGGCGACCAGTTCGGCGGTTCGGGCCTCGATGACGGCCTCAAGCCGCGCCAGGAACTCCTCCTTCGGCAGGCCGGTCGGGATCGGCTCCAGGAAGTCGAGCGTGGCTGTGCCTGCGTGCTTCTCGTACTTCTCCTCCGGCCAGAACAGGCCGAGGTTGGTGGCGAGCGGCACGACCGGCATGTCGAAGTCGCGGTACATGTGCCAGACGCCCGAGCGATAGCGGTATTTCTGTCCGACCGGGGCCAGATGGCCCTCGGGGTAGATCAGGATCTTGCGGTTCTCGGCCTTGGCCTCGGCGGCGCGGGTGGCCAGGGCCTTGCGGGCCTCGTGGCCGCCGCAGCTGTTGACGACGATGGCGCCCAGCTTCTTCAGCACCCCGCCCAGCAGCGGGAACTTCTCCAGATGGTCGCCGGTGACGAAGGCCAGGTCGTCGAACTGGTCGTAGGTGGCGAAGCCGTCGCCCCAGCTCTGGTGTTTCGAGGCGACGATGAAGGCGCCGGCGGGCAGGCGCTCCTTGCCCAGAACCCGCAGGCGGATGCCGGCGAAGATCGCCATGGCCTGAACCATCCGCTTCACATAGCGGCGGATGACCCAGCTGGCGGGGCCGCGCCCGGGGGCCAGGGCCGCGAAGGCGGCGGTCAGGCCGTAGCCGACCGACAGGATCCAGTAGGCGATGTTGAAGGCGAAGCTGCGCATGGAAGCGACTATGGCAGAAAGCGTGGCCGTGTCAGCGCGTCTTTCTCAGGCGGCTTTTTCCAGCATGGGGGCGCTGGTGACGCAGTTCCGACCGCCGCGCTTGGAGGCGTAGAGGGCGGCGTCGGCGCGTTCCAGCAGGGCCGAGGCGGTTTCGCCGGGCAGATGTTCGGCGAAACCGGCCGAGATGGTCACGGCGCCCAGGTCGTCATTGGTCGAGCGGCGGCGCAGTGAGCGGGAGGAGACCTCCTCGCGGATATTCTCCAGGGCGGCCGTGACCGCGCCCGTGTTTTCGCCGGGGAAGATGATCGCGAACTCTTCGCCGCCGAAACGGGCGACGAAGCGGTTGCCGCTGCAGACGCGGGACAGGATGGTGGAGACATAGCGCAGCACCTGATCGCCGGTCTGGTGGCCCCAGGTGTCGTTGAAACGCTTGAAATGGTCGATGTCGAGGATGGCCAGGGTCAGGGGCGCGTGGTCGCGTGCGGCGCAGACCTGTTCCAGCCGTTCGTCGAAGGCCTTGCGGTTGGCCAGATTGGTCAGGGCGTCGGTCATGGCGTCGCGGCGCACCTGTTCCAGATGCTCGCGCAGACGGGCGACCTCCTTGTTGGAGCTCTCCAGCCGCTTCTCGAGGATGGCGGTCTCGCGGCGCACGCGCTTGGTGGCGGACGACAGGCCGCCGACCAGGGACTTCAGGGTCGAGGCGTCCTCGGTCGCCTCCATGGTCTGGGAGGCGTCGGCCAGGGTCTCGCCATAGTCGGCCTGGGTCTTGTGCGCCTTGGCGATGGCGCTGGCGACGCTGGCCAGTTCGCGGTCCAGTACGGCGCCGGCGTCGCGGATCTCTTCCGACAGGCGGCCGCGCGGCAGGAATTCGGCGGCCAGCATTTCCGAGGTCTGGTCGGAAATCACGATGGACTCGGCCAGAAGACGCCGGATCTCGCGGCCCAGGGGACCTTCGGGATCACCGAGATAATGCATCCAGAGTTCGAAGTTCAGCGGCGTCGGCCAGACGCCGGCCTTCTCCATCTCGGCGATGACATTGCGCGCGAGAGAATAGGCTTCCGGACCCCTGACTGCGGTTTCGAACTGGGCTGTCATTCGTCTCTCCCCGAGGCTCCGTTCTGAAGCTCGGGGAGAAGGTTACGGCGCTATCCGTAATACCGGGTAAACATCCTTTGGAATCAGGCGCGGATGACGACCGGACGGCGCAGGAAGGCCGGGATGTCGTCTCCGAAGCCCTTGACGCCCGAGCGCTCACGCTCTTCCGGACGCCGTTCGCCGCGACGATCGGACTGGCGCAGCTGCGGTTCGCGGTCGTTGCGATCCGGGCGGGGCTCGGGACGGGCGGCGCGGGGTTCCTCGACGGTTTCGACCTTGGGCTCGGCCTCGACCTTGCGCCTGGACCGGGTCTCCACCGGGGCGGCGGGCTTTTCGGCGACGGATTCGACCACGGTTTCGGCCATGGTCTCGGCGGCGGCGGCGGCGGCGTCCGGCCTGGCCTTGCGGCGGCTGCGCGAGCGGGTCTGCGCCTCGGCGGGAGCCTCAGCCTCGACGGCGGCGGTCGGAGTCTCGGCCGGCTCGGCGGCGGCGCGCGATCGGCCGCGACCGCCCGAGCGTTCGCCGCCCCGATCCTCGGAACGTCCGCGACCGCCCGAGCGCTTGTCGTCGCGACGCGGGCCGTCCTTGATCTCGGCGAAGTCGATGCCCTCAAGCACCAGCTCCTCTGGATCCTTCTTGATCAGTTTCAGCACCTTATCCAGCGACTTGTCGTCGGCCGGGGTGACGATCATGAAGGCCTGGCCCAGCTTGCCCGCGCGGCCGGTGCGGCCGATGCGGTGGACATAGTCGTCGGCGTGGTGCGAGACGTCGTAGTTGAAGACGTGGCTGACGTCCGGGATATCCAGGCCGCGCGCGGCGACGTCGGAGGCCACCAGGATCTTCAGGGCGCCCGAACGGAAGTCCGCCAGGGTCTTCATCCGGTGCGACTGGTCCAGGTCGCCGTGGATCGGTGCGGCGTCGAAGCCGTGTGTCTTCAACGACTTGGCGACGATATCGACTTCCGACTTGCGATTGCAGAAGACGATGCCGTTGCGCACGTCCTCGCGGCCGACCAGGGCGCGCAGGGCGGTGCGCTTGGCCTTGGGGTCCGAGGTCGGGATGCGGACGATATACTGGGTGATGGTGTCGGCGGTCATCGCCGGACGCGAGGCCTCGATCCGGGTCGGATCCTTGAGGAAGGCGGTCGTCAGGCGGGTGATCTCTGGCGGCATGGTGGCCGAGAAGAACAGGGTCTGGCGACGCGGGGGCGTCAGTTTGAAGATCCGTTCGATGTCCGGGATGAAGCCCATGTCGAGCATGCGGTCGGCCTCGTCGACGACCATGATCTCGACGCCCGTCAGCAGCATCTTGCCGCGTTCGAACAGGTCCAGCAGACGGCCCGGCGTGGCGATCAGGACGTCCACGCCCTTGTTCAGAGCCGCGACCTGGTCGCCCATGGAGACGCCGCCGATCAGCAGCACCCAGCTCAGCTTGGTGCCCTTGGCGTATTTGGCGAAGCTTTCGGCGACCTGGTCGGCCAGTTCGCGGGTCGGGGCCAGGACGATGGCGCGCGGCATCCGGGCGCGGGCGCGGCCCGAGGCCAGCCGGTCGACTAGGGGCAGGGTGAAGGCGGCCGTCTTGCCGGTGCCGGTCTGGGCGATGCCCAGGACGTCGCGGCCGGCCAGGGCGACCGGGATCGCCTGTTCCTGAATGGGGGTGGCGGTCGTGTAGCCGGTGTCGGCGACGGCCTGCAGGGTTGTGGGCGAAAGGCCCAGTTGGGAAAATTCGGTCATGAATCCTTGGGAGAGAAAGCGTCTACGTGCATCGAAGCAACGGAACCGCCCCTCTTTGGGCGAGCGGGCGGCGCGTATCGCAGACCTGTCCCGAGGCTGGGGGCGATATAGAAGTCCCTGCGCCAAAGTCAAGTATTCTCGATATTTCGCTCGTCCGTCGGTCGCGGAATAAATTCCCATGGCCAAGCTGGGACTCCGCTTGACTCCTCGGGGCGTGGAGGAGGCATATGTTGGAACAAAAGGAGAACTGACGTGCGGTCCGACCGCAAGATCCAAGCCTTGCGCGAGCATCTGAAAACCCTGGAGGCCGACGGCCATCCGGTCGATGACGTGCGCTTCGACCTGGGGCATGCGGCGGCGGATAGGCATCTGGGCGGGCTGGCGGCCCATGGGCTGCACGAGGTCCATGCCGCGACCACGCCGGATGCGACGGCGGCCCTGGGGTTCGCCCTGGGACTGGTGCGCCGCGCGGCCGGCGACCGGCCCGTGGTCTGGGGCGTCCAAGCCATGGCGGGGCTGGAGACGGGGCATGTCCACGGTCCGGGCCTGCGCGAACTGGGGCTGGATCCCGGCCGGTTGGTGCTGGTTCGGGTCAGGGAGATGAAGGACCTGCTGGCGGCGGGCGAGGAGGCCCTGGCCTGCGGGGCCGTGGGGGCGGTGCTGTTGACGGCCTGGGGCGAAAACCGGTCGCTGAGCCTGACCGCCACGCGCCGTCTGTCTATGGCGGCGGGGCAGGGCCGGGCGACGGCCGTGCTGACGCGACTGGCGGCCCAGCCCCAGCCCAGCGCGGCCGAGACCCGATGGCGGGTCAGGGGGGCGCTGTCCCGGGCGCTGGAGGCGGACGCCCCCGGCCACCCGACCTATGCGGTCGAACTGTTGCGGCATCGGCTGGGCGCTCAGCCGAGAACCTGGATCATGGAGTGGGATCGTGAGCGCGGAGTCTTCGAGCAGGGCGGGCGGAATGCCGGACATGAACAATCGGAACGACCGGCGCTACCTGGCGGTCTGGTTCCCCCTGCTGCCGACGGATCGGCTGCGGCGGGCGGAGGGGCGCTGCGACGCTACGGCTGAGGCGGCCACTGTCCTGGTCGAAAAACTGAAGGGGGCCTTGCGTCTGGCGGCCGCGAACCGTGGGGCGCTGGCGCTGGGCCTGTCGCCGGGCATGACCCTGGCCGACGCACGGGCGAGGGCGCCGGACATCCGGGTGGTCGCGCACCGGCCCGAGGCGGACGCCGCCCTGCTGAAACGGGTGCTGCTGGATTTCGGCCGGTTCACGCCGATGGCGGCGACCGACGGGCTGGACGGCCTGGCCCTGGATGTGACCGGCTGCGCCCATCTGTTCGGCGGCGAGGCGGGCCTGGTGCAAGCGGTCGCGGCGCGGGCGCACGGCGTCGGCCTGGAGGCGCGTCTGGCTCTGGCCGGCACGCCGGAGGCGGCGCGCGCCCTGGCCCGGTTCGGTCGTGGCGGAATCCATGAGGGCGAAGGCCAGGGCCTGGCCCTGCGCCGCCTGCCGGTCGCAGCGCTCGAGCTGTCGGAAAAGGAGACCCAGGCCCTGTCGCGCGCGGGGCTGAAGACCCTGGCGCATCTGGCCGACCGCCCCACTGCCCCGATCGCCGCCCGGTTCGGCGCTGCGGCGGCGACGCGGCTGAACCGGGTGCTGGGGCGCGAGGACGCCCGCATCCGGCCCGAACGGCCGATCCCGCTGGTTTCGGTCGATCGGATCCTGGTCGAACCGATCACCGAGACGAGCGACGTGGAGGCGGTGATCGGCGACCTGCTGGCCGAGGCCATGGACCGGCTGGACCTGCGCGGCCAGGGCGGGCGCGCCTTTCAGGCCGGCTTCTTCCGTCTGGACGGGGAGGTGCGCCACATCACCGTGCGTACGGGCCGGCCCAGTCGCGACGCGGCGGCTGTGCTGCGCCTGTTCCGCGAGCGGCTAGCCAGTCTGGCGCGGCCGCTGGATCCCGGGTTCGGTTTCGACCAGTTGCGCCTGTCCGTGCCGGTCGCCGACCGCCTGGTCTCGCGCCAGCGGGGCTTTGACCGCACCCCGCCGGGGGCCGAGGACCTGGGGCGGCTGATCGACCGGCTGACCGCGCGGCTGGGCCCCGAGGCGGTCAGCCGGATCGAGCCGGTGGAGTCGCACCGACCCGAGCGCGCCGTGCGCCTGACGCCTGCAGCCCAGCCGATGGGCGATGTCGACGCATGGCCCGAGCCTGACCCCGCTGACCCGCCGCTGCGGCCGCTGCAGATGTTCGATCCGCCCCAGCCGATCCTGGCCACGGCCGAGGTGCCCGATCATCCGCCGAACCGTTTCATCTGGCGGCGGGTCGATCATCGTCTGGTCCGGGTCGAAGGTCCCGAACGCATCGCCCCCGAATGGTGGCGCAGGCTGCAGGGGCCGCTGGAGCCCACGCGCGACTATTACCGGGTGGAGGACCAGGAAGGGCGGCGCTTCTGGCTGTTCCGCTCGGGTTTCTACGGCGAGGAGCCGGCCCCGCGCTGGTTCGTGCACGGGGTCTTCGCATGACCGCCTATGCCGAGCTGGCGACCCGCAGCAACTTCTCCTTTCTGGAGGGGGCGTCGCATCCGAAACATCTGGTGCTGAGCGCCATCCTGCGCGGCCACACCGGAATGGGGCTGGCGGACCGCAACACCCTGGCCGGGGTTGTGCGGGCCTGGAGCGCCTTGAAGACCCTGCGCGAGGAGGGCTGGTCGCCGCCGGATCGGGTGCGCCATGGCGGAAGCCCCGGCGAGACGGCGCTGGTGGAGGATTCGTTTCCCGTCGACCTCGACCCGGAGGAGATCAGGGCGCGCGCCAGGGCCTTCAAGCTGGTCGTGGGCGCGCGGCTGCGCTTCAACGACGGGACGCCGGACATCCTGGCCTATCCCGAGGACCGGCAGGGCTGGGGCCGTCTGTGCCGCCTGCTGACCCTGGGCAACAGCCGGGCGAGGAAGGGCCAGTGCGAGATCGGATTGCGCGATCTGTTGCGCGCGCCCGAGGGACTGCTGCTGATCGTCATGCCGCCCCGCCGACTGGAGGGGCTGGAGCCCCTGTTGCGGGAGGCGGACCAGGCTGCGCCGGGCGCGGTCTGGCTGGGCGCCGCCATGGGCAGAATGGGCGACGACCGTCGCCGACTGGCGCGGCTGAAGGCCCTGGGCGCGACGACCGGCGTCCCGCTGCTGGCGGTCAATGACGTCCTCTATCACGACGCCGCGCAGCGCGACCTGCAGGATGTCGTCACCTGTATCCGCGAGGGGGTGACGCTGGAGAACGCCGGCCGCCGCCTGGACCAGAACGCCGAACGCCACCTGAAGCCACCCGCCGAAATGCGCCGCCTGTTCGCAGATGCGCCCGAGGCGGTGGCCGAGACCCAGGACGTGCTGGCGCGGGTTGCGTTCGATCTGAAGAACATCCGGTACAACTATCCGGAAGAGCCTATTCCCCCCGGAAAGACGCCTGAGAGCTGGCTCAAGCACCTCGTCGAGCGAAACCTGGGACCAAAATATCCAAACGGCGTGCCCGATCATGTGCGGAAGACGCTGAAGACCGAACTCGACTTCATCGCCGAACGAAAACTGGCTCCCTATTTTCTGACCATCCACGACATCGTCCGGGTGGCGAACGACAAGGGCATCCTGTGTCAGGGGCGGGGATCCGCCGCCAATTCCGCCGTCTGCTATGTGTTGGGCATCACGGCCGTCGATCCCGGCAAGCACGACATGCTGTTCGAGCGGTTTTTATCGACCGCGCGCGACGAGCCGCCCGATATCGACGTCGATTTCGAGCACGCCCGGCGCGAAGAGATCATTCAGGACATCTACAACCGATATGGACGCGATCGGGCGGGCATCGCCGCGACCGTGATCCGCTACAGGCCGCGCAGCGCCATTCGCGAGGTCGGCAAGGTCATGGGGCTGACCGATGACGTGACGGCGCGCCTCGCCGGGAGCCAGTGGGGCAGTTTCGGGCAGGACATTCCCGACCGACATCTGGAACAGGCGGGGCTGGAGGTGGGCAACCCGACCGTGATCCGCGCGGTTGCCATGACCCGGCGGCTGCTGGAGTTTCCCCGGCATCTGTCCCAGCACGTCGGCGGCTTCGTCCTGACCCGGGATCGGCTGGACGAGATCGTGCCCATCGGCAATGCGGCCATGCCCGACCGCACCTTCATCGAATGGGACAAGGACGACATCGATGCGCTGGGGCTGATGAAGGTCGATGTGCTGGCGCTCGGGATGCTGACCTGCATCGGCAAGGCGTTCGACCTGATGCGCGAGAACGACCTCGGCGACCTGGAACTGGACACCGTCCCGGACGAAAGACCGGAAGTCTACCAGATGCTGAGGGAAGGGCGCTCCATCGGCGTCTTCCAGGTCGAGAGCCGGGCGCAGATCAACATGCTGCCTCGGCTGAAGCCCAAGACATTCTACGATCTGGCCATTCAGGTCGCCATCGTCAGGCCGGGGCCGATCCAGGGCAATATGGTGCATCCCTATCTGCGACGGCGGAGCGGGGTCGAGGATCCGGATTATCCCAAGCCTGCACCGCCGCATCCTGAGAACGAGTTGCGCAACATCTTGGAAAAAACCCTCGGCGTGCCGCTGTTTCAGGAACAGGCGATGCGGATCGCCATGGAGGCGGCGAAATTCACACCCGTCCAGGCCAGCGCCCTACGCAAGTCGATGGGTACGTTCCGAGGCGACGGCGATCTGGCCAAATACGAAACCCTGATGGTCGGGACGATGATCGCCCGTGGTTACGACCCCACGTTCGCGCTCAACTGTTTCGAACAGATCAAGGGCTTCGGATCCTACGGCTTTCCGGAAAGCCACGCCGTCTCGTTCGCCAAGCTGGTCTACATCTCGTCCTGGATCAAATGCCACCATCCGGCGGTGTTCGCCTGTGCGCTGCTGAACAGCCAGCCGATGGGCTTCTATGCGCCGGCTCAACTGGTGCGGGACGCGCAGGAGAGCCCGCAGAAGGTCGAGGTGCGGCCGATCGATGTGAACCACAGCCTCTGGGACAACAGTCTGGAGCCGACGGCGCGGGGCAAGACGTTTCCCGCCCTGCGCCTGGGCATGCGTCAGATCGACGGATTCAAACAGACCTGGGCGGAGCGGATCGTCGAGGCGCGAGAAACCCCCTTCACCGATGTCGAGGAGATGGCGCGGCGAACAGGACTGGAAGCGGCGGCGATGCGGAAACTGGCGGATGCGGACGCCTTCCGCTCTCTCGGCCTCGATCGCCGCGAGGGGTTGTGGGCGGTGCGGCGGCTGCCTGACGACCATCCCCTGCCGTTGTTCCAGGCCGCCCAGGCCAGGGAACTGGGCGTCGAGCCGGCGGCGAACCTGCCGCTGATGCCGCTGAAGGAGCATATCGCCACCGACTACCAGACCACGCGTCTGTCGCTGAAGGGCCATCCGATGCAGATTCTGCGGCCGGTGTTCGACGCCGAGCGGGTGCTGAGCGCCGAGGCTGTCGAGGCCAGGAAGCACGGGGCGCTGGTGAAGACGGCGGGGGTGGTGCTGGTGCGCCAGCGTCCGGGCACGGGCAACGCCATCTTCGTGACCCTGGAGGACGAGACGGGGGTGGTGAATATCCTGCTGTGGGCGCGGCTGTTCGAGACCTTCCGCCGCGAGGTCATGGCCGCGCGGCTGATGGAGGTGGAGGGTACGGTCGAGAAGAGCGTCGAGGGCGTGCTGCACGTGATGGCGCGGCGGGTCATTGACCGTTCGGCCGAGTTGGGGCGGCTGTCCGAGGACTATGACCTGGAGGTCGAGCTGTCGCGGGCGGATGCGGTGAAATATCCGCAAGGGCCACGCAGCCCGACCGGTCGGCATCCGCGCGACGTCCGCATTCTGCCGGGGTCGCGCGACTTCCACTGAGGCCTTTCCGTCTCTGACGTCGTCGCTACGGCCATCGTCGGGACGACGGCTGTCAGCCGACGGCGGGCGCCGTCGCGGGCGAGCGTTTGCGGGTCAGGAACAGGACCAGCAGCAGGCCCAGACCCGAGGCGATCGCCCCGGCGATGGAGACCGCCGGATAGCCCAGGCCGCCGGCGATGACCGCACCGCCCACGGCCGCGCCTATGGCGTTGCCCAGGTTGAAGGCGCCGATGTTCATCGACGAGGCCAGGTTGGGCGCGTCCGCGGCGGCGGTCATGACCCGCACCTGCAGCGGCGGCACCAGGGCGAAGCTGGCGACGCCCCACAGGAAGACCAGGATCGAGGTCGGGACGGCGAAGGGCATGGCTGCGGCGAAGGCGACCAGAAGCACCGACAGCGAGGCCAGGGTCACGATCAGGGTGCGGTCCACCGACTTGTCGGCGAACTTGCCGCCCAGCCAGTTGCCGACTGTCAGACCCAGGCCATAGGTGACCAGCATGGCGGTGACGAAGCCCAGCGAGGCGTGGGTCTGTTCACGCAGGATCGGGGCGATATAGGTGAAGACGGTGAACATGGCGCTGGAGCCGATCACCGTCAGGGCCAGGGCCGCCAGGACGGGCCCGCGCCCCAGGACGCGCAGTTCGGCGCCGATGTTCCCGCCGGTCGGGGCGGGCAGGTTGGGCAGGGTCAGGCGCAGGGCCGCCATGACCAGCACGCCGATCCCGGCTATGCCCCAGAAGCTGGCGCGCCAGCCCAGGGCGTCGCCGGCCCAGGTGGCCAGGGGCACGCCCACGACATTGGCGATGGTCAGACCCATGAACATGGCGGCGACGGCGCCCGCCTGACGGTTCGGCGGGACCAGGCCGGCGGCGACGATCGAGCCGACGCCGAAGAAGGCTCCGTGGTTCAGCGAGGTGATGACCCGCGCGACCAGCAACATTCCATAGCCGTCCGAGATCGCCGACAGCAGATTGCCGAGGGTGAAGATGGCGGCGAGGCCGATCAGCAGGGTGCGACGCGGCACGCGCCCCGTGGTCAGGGTCATCAGCGGCGCGCCCAGCATGACGCCCAGGGCATAGGCGCTGATCAGCAGTCCGGCCGTGGGGATGGAGACGCCCAGGTCCGTGGCGATGACGGGCAGCAGGCCCATGGGGGCGAACTCGGTCACGCCGATGCCGAAGGCGCCGGCCGCGAGGGCGAGGAGGGGAGGATTGAGTTTCATGGGGAGGAACCTCGGGGCTCAGACCAGCGGCGGGTTCAGACGCGCGAACCCTTCCTGCTGGCGGTAAGGGGTGTGGGGATAGGGCGGAAGGACGTCGCTGGCGGCGTCGAGGGCGGCGATCTGGTCGGGCGTCAGGTTCCAGCCGACCGCGCCCAGGTTCTGGCGCAACTGTTCCTCGTTGCGGGCGCCGATGATGACCGAGGCGACGGTCGGGCGCTGCAGCAGCCAGTTCAGGGCGATCTGGGGCACGGTCTTGCCGGTCTCGGCGGCGACGGCGTCCAGGGCGTCGACGACGCGGTACAGGTGTTCGTCCTCGACCGGCGGGGCGAACTGGGCCGTCTCGTGCAGGCGGCTGCCCTCGGGGATGGGCGCGTCGCGGCGGATCCTGCCGGTCAGACGGCCCCAGCCCAGCGGGCTCCAGACCAAAGCGCCGACGCCCTGGTCGGCGGCGAGCGGCATCAGGTCGGCCTCATAGGCGCGGCCGATCAGGGAATAATAGACCTGATGGGCCACGAAACGGGGGCGAGCGTCGCGCTCGGCGAGGCCTTGCGCCTTCATCAGGGCCCAGCCGGGATAGTTGGAGACGCCGGTGTAGCGGACCTTGCCCGAGGTCACGAGCATGTCCAGCGTGGCCAGAAGCTCCTCGACCGGGGTCGAGGCGTCGTAGGCGTGGAGTTGCAGAAGGTCGATATGATCGGTGTCGAGACGGCGCAGGGCCTCCTCGACCGAACGGATCAGGCGGCTGCGCGACACGCCCCAGTCGCCCGGACCGTCGCCGGTCGGCAGGCCGGTCTTGGTCGAGATCAGAACCTGGTCGCGACGGCCCTTGATCGCCTGACCCAGCACTCGCTCCGAGGCGCCGTCCGAATAGACGTCGGCCGTGTCGAACAGATTGACCCCGGCCTCCAGACAGATGTCGACCAGACGGCGCGCCTCCTCGACGTCGCTGCTGCCCCAGGCGCCGAACAGCGGACCGGAGCCGCCGAACGTCCCGGCGCCGAAGCTGAGAACGGGGACGCGGAGGCCGGAGCCTCCCAACTGACGATATTCCATGATCCGGCCTTTCCAGTCTGTGGTCGAACGCACAGATGGACGGACGCAGCGTCAGGCGGTAGGCCGAGCTCAGGCCAAGGATTTTTGACATGAACGCAAAGACGCAGCCAGTCGGCGTGGATCGCGCCCGCGAGATGGAGGTCTTTGCGACGGTGGCGGGCGCCGGCAGTTTCTCGGCCGCCGGGCGGGCCCTGGGGCTGACCCCTTCGGCGATCAGCCGGACTCTGGACCGGATCGAGGCGCGGCTGGGCGTGCGGCTGATGCTGCGGACGACGCGGGTCCTGACCCTGACGGCCGAGGGCCAGGCCTATCTGGGGGCGGCGCGGCGGATTCTGGTCGATCTGGACGACGCCGAACAGAGCATCGCCGATCAGGGCGCGCCGCGCGGGCGGTTGAGGGTCAGCGCCTCGCTGGCCCATGGGCGTCAGCAGGTGGTGCCTCTGCTGGGGGCGTTCACGCGCCTGTATCCGCACATCCTGGTCGACATCAATCTGACCGATGTGGTGGTCGATGTGGCGGCGGGGCAGGCGGATGTGGCGATCCGGTTCGGACATCTGTCCGACAGTCCGCTGATGGCGCGGCGGCTGGGCGACACGGGGCGGACGATCGTGGCCGCGCCCGATTATCTGGCGCGGCGGGGGACGCCGCAGATTCCCGAGGACCTGCACGACCATGACTGCCTGAACTTCAACTTCCGCCGGGCCGATCCGGTCTGGCCGTTCAGACGGGACGGACGGGAGTACGCCCTGACGGTGCGCGGGCCGGTCGAGGCCAACAACGGCGAGACCCTGACCCAACTGGCCCTGGCGGGAGTGGGGGTGACCCGGGTCGGGCATTTCAGCGTCGGCGACGCCATCGCCGAGGGGCGGCTGGTGCCGCTGCTGGAGGCGTTCAATCCCGGCGACCGCGAGCCGATCCACGCGGTCTTTGTCGGCGGGGCCAATACGCCGGCGCGAGTGCGGGTCTTCGTCGACTTCCTGGCCGAACGGCTGCGCTGAGGGCCGGCAAAGAAAATCCCCGGACGGCGAACCGTCCGGGGATGCTGTCTTCAGTCCGGAGCCAGGATCAGCGCTTGCCGAAGATCATGTCGCCCAGCTTGGCGAAGAAGCCCTTGGGCTCTTCCGCCTTGGGCGCCGGAGCGGCGGCCGGAGCCGGCTTCGGAGCTTCGACGGGCTTGGGCGCAGGCGCGGCGGCGACCGGAGCGACCGCAGGAGCGGGCGTCGGGGCGACGGCGGGTGCGACGGGCTTCGGAGCCGCAGCCTTGGGCGCGGCGGCCTTTGGTGCAGCGACCTTGGCGGCCGGCTTGGCGGCGGCGGTCTTGGGCGCAGCCTTCGGGGCGGCCTTCGGGGCGGGCTTGGCGGCGGGCTTCGCAGCCGTCGTCTTCGGCGCAGCCTTGGGCGCGGCGGTCTTCACGGCGGCGGGCTTGGCCGCAGCTTTCGGCGCAGCGGCCTTTGCGGCCGGCTTGGCGGCGGGCTTCGGTGCAGCGGCGGGCTTGGTCGCAGCCTTGGGGGCCGCAGCCTTGGCCGGAGCGGCCTTGGCGGTCGCGGCTTTCGACGCGGCGGCGGGCTTCACGGCCTTGGGCGCAGCGGCTTTCGGCGCGGCTTTCTTGGCGGTCGCCGGCTTTTCAGCGGCAGGTTTAGACGTAGACGGTGCTTTGGCCATGTATTTCCCCGACCCCTCGGTTTAGACGAACGCGACACGCGGGCCGACAAAACGCCGGGTCGCAACGATTCGTCATGATACCGGTGTTTGAGAAATGTCCGAGTCCGCAGTTCAGATAATCGCACGTGGCCCGCGTGAAAGCGCCGAGGCCGCCGCATCCGCCATCGACGCCGACCCCATGTTGGAGGGCGCGACCTATTCGATTCTGGAGGAGGACGAGGATCGCAACATCTGGCGCATCGACGCCTTCCCGACCACCGAGGACGAGGTCGAGGGGCTGAAGGCCACCCTGGCCGACTATCCGGTCACCGTCTCGGTGGAGAAGCTGGCCGACGCCGACTGGCTGGCCATGTCCCTGTCGGGTCTGCCGCCGGTGCGGGCCGGGCGCTTCTTCGTCTATGGGGCGCACGACGAGGGGCGGGTGCCGCCCAACAGCATCAATCTGAAGATCGACGCCGGCGCCGCCTTCGGCACCGGCCACCACGGCACGACGGTCGGCTGTCTGGAGGCCTTCGACGACCTGCTGAAGCGCGAGCGGTTCGAGCGGGTGCTGGACGTCGGCTGCGGCACGGGCGTTCTGGCCATAGCGGCGGCGCGCACCGGCAGCCGGATCGCGGTCGGCACCGATATCGACGCCCCGTCGGTGCGGATCGCCAACGAGAACGCGGCCCTGAACCAGGCGCACGCCAGTTTCGTCCACGCCTCGGGCCTGAACGACCAACGGGTCCGAAAGCACGGGCCCTACGATCTGGTCTTCGCCAATATCCTGGCCCCGCCGCTGGTGGCCCTGTCGCAGGACATCAAGATGGCCCTGAACCTGGGCGGCGTCGCCATCCTGTCGGGCCTGCTGCGGACGCAGGAGCGCCGCGTGACGGCGGCCTATACGTCACGCGGCTTCCGCCTGGAAAAGCGCATCCACCACGACGCCTGGAGCGCCCTGGTGCTGCGACGGATGGGCTGATCAGTCGAACAGGCTGAAGTCCGGCTGGCCGGTCGAGGCGAAAAGGCCGCCGTCGACCGACAGCACATGGCCGTGCACGAAGCTGGCGTCGTCGCTGGCCAGGAAGGCGACGACGGCGGCGATCTCCTCGGGCTGGGCGCCGCGTCCCAGCGGGATCAGCTTGGCGAACTCGTCCATCAGCGGCCTGTTGTCCTCCATCTCGGCGGTCATGCCGGTGTGGACCAGGGTAGGGGCCACGGCGTTGACGCGGATGCCGTGCTTGCCGCTGTCGCGGGCGATGGCGCGGGTCAGATTGGCCACCGCGCCCTTGGAGATGTTGTAGCCCAGCATCTCGCTGTCGCCGCCCAGGCCCGAGATCGAGGCGGTGTTGACGATACAGCCCTTGGTCTTCTTCAGCTCGGGATAGGCGGCCTTGCAGCCGAACAGGACGCCGTCGACATTGACGGCCAGGACCTTGCGATAGTCCTCCAGCTTCATGTCCTCGATCGCGCCGTCGCAGCCGACGCCGGCGTTGTTGTGGATCACGTCCAGTCGGCCGAAGCGGTCGACGGCCGCCTTCACCATGGCCTCGACCTCGTCCTGATTCGCCACATCGACGACGAGGGTGATCACCCGCGAGGCGTCGAGGCCGGACAGGGTCTCGGCCAGGCCGTCGGCGTCCTGATCAGCGGCCAGGACATTGGCGCCTTCCGAGGCGAAGCGGCGAGCTGTCGCCTGACCGATGCCCGAACCGGCGCCGGTGACGATCACGGTCTTTCCTGCGAAACGTGTCATCGCATTGTTCCTTCTGTTGTTCTGGAGATGCGAGGACAACCGGACCGGCGGCGGGCCGTTCCATCAGCAGATTTTGATCGTCAATCGGCGGCTTGAGCGGAACGCCGTGTCGGCCTAGGTCAGGGCCATGCGCCAGACCTTTGATGAAACCACCGATCCGTCCTTCGGGGCCCAGCACCTGCCTCTGCTCCGCGCCCAGATGAAGGCCCAGGAGCTGGACGGCTTCCTGATCCCGCACGAGGACGAGCACCAGAACGAGTATCTGCCCGACGCCAACGAGCGTCTGGCCTGGGCCACCGGCTTCACCGGCTCGGCCGGGTCGGCCGTGGTCTTCCAGGACCGGGCCAGCATGTTCACCGACGGCCGCTATACGGTTCAGGTCAAGGCCCAGACCGATCCGGCCCTGTTCGAACGGCGCGACCTGAACGACGTCGCCGCCTATCTCGGAACCGCGACCGCGGGTCAGGTGATCGGCTATGATCCGAAGCTGCACAGCCCCGACGCCCTGGTCGCCCTGAAGGCGGCGGCCGAGAAGGTCGGCGCCAGCCTGAAGGCCGTGGCCGCCAATCCGCTGGACCTGGCCTGGGGCGCGGACCGCCCCGCCCAGCCGAGCGCGCCGGTCGTGCCGCACGAGGACGCCTACGCCGGCGAGAGCCATGCGGCGAAGCGGGCGCGGATCGGCAAGGCGGTCGCCGAGGCCGGGGCCGACGCCGTGGTCCTGACCGCGCCCATGTCCATCGCCTGGCTGTTCAATGTGCGCGGCGGCGACGTGATCCGCTCACCCCTGCCGATCGGTCAGGCCGTGCTGGACAGCGACGGCAAGGCCCGTCTGTTCCTCGACCCGGCCAAGGTGACGAACGAACTGCCGGCCTGGCTGGGCGACGATGTCCAGCTTGAGGCGCCGGAGCGTCTGGCCAAGGCGCTGGACGGTCTGGGCGGCAAGAAGGTGATGATCGATCCGGGCCTGTCCTCGGCCTGGTATTTCGACCGGCTGGAGACGGCGGGCGCGACCGTGGTGCGGGCCGCCGATCCCTGCGCCGTGCCGCGCGCCGTCAAGAACGCGGTCGAGATCGAGGGCAGCCGTCAGGCCCATATTCGCGACGGGGCCGCGCTGAGCCGCTTCCTGCACTGGGTCGATACGACGGCCCAGGAGACCCTGCCGACCGAACGCGAGGTGGTCGAGACTCTGGAGGGCTTCCGCGAGGCCACCGGCGCGCTGAAGGATCTGAGCTTCGACACCATCGCCGGGGCCGGGCCGAACGGCGCCCTGCCGCACTACAAGCCGGTCGGCGACAAGATCCGCCGCATCGAGAAGGGCTCGCTGCTGCTGGTCGACGGCGGCGGTCAGTATCTGGACGGCACGACCGATGTGACGCGGACCATGGCGGTCGGCGAAGCCACGGCCGATCAGCGCCACAAGTTCACCCTGGTCCTGAAGGCCCATGTGGCCATGGCCGTGATCCGCTTCCCGGCCGGGACCAGCGGCATGGCCCTGGACGCCATCGCGCGGGCGCCGATGTGGGCGGCGGGGCTGGATTACGATCACGGCACCGGCCACGGCGTCGGCTCCTATCTGGGGGTCCACGAGGGTCCGCAGCGGATCGCCAAATGGGGCACGTCCCAGCCGCTGCTGGAGGGGATGATCCTGTCCAACGAGCCCGGCTATTACCGCGAAGGCCACTGGGGCATCCGCATCGAGACCCTGCAGGTGGTGACGCCGGCCGTGGTTCCCGAGGGCGGCGAACGGCCGATGCACGGCTTCGAGCAGCTGACCTTCGCCCCGATCGACCGCAAGCTGATCGAGGTCGGCCTGCTGACCCCGGACGAACGGGCCTATGTCGACGCCTATCACGCCGAGACCCTGGCCAAGGTCGGGCCGCTGCTGGACGGCGAGGCCAAGGCCTGGCTGGAACAGGTTTGCGCTCCCCTGTGAGGTTCTAACCACCGCTCATCCCGCTTTCGCGGGGATGAGCGGAAATATGAGATCAGTGGGCCGGAACCCGCCGCCTCAGATGGGTGATCGGGGTCTTCAGGTCCGCCAGCGCGGCTTTCGTCGCCGCATAGCCGGCGGCGACGGGTGCGTCATAGGCCTTCCAGTCGCGGATGTCGGAGCCCTCGATCCGGGGCAGGATCAGCACATCGGCCTCGGCGCGGGACTGTTCCATCTCGGCGTCTGTGGTGATGGTCGCCGACCGCATCAGGATGGAGACGATGGGCGGGCCCGACTTCCAGGCGCCGCTCAGCACCCATTTCCACCAGGACGGCGGGTTTTCCAGAGTGCCGGGATCGACGCCGCGCGTCTGGGACATGTCGACACCGACGATGGGGCCGCTGTTCAGCTGGCGCATCACGCTGGTCGGAAAATTCTTCAGCACCGCGCCGTCGACCAGGACCTGGCCGTTCATCACCACCGGAGGCAGCACGCCGGGAATGGCGATGGAGGCGCGCATGGCCCGGCGCATCAGGCCCGAGCGGTGCACCTGGATGCTGCCCGAGGTCAGATTGGCCGAGACGGCGAAGAAGGGCAGGGGCAGGTCGGCTAAATCGATGTCGCCATAGGCCCGCTCCAGCAGGCCGGCGACCTTGCGGGCGCGGCTCATGGCGATGATCGGGAAGGCCAAGTCGGACAGGGGGTCGGAGTCGACGAAGGCGCGGCGGATCTCGTAGTCCAGCCGCTCAAAGGACCAGCCCAGGGCCGGGCCGGCGGCGACCACGGCGCCCATGGACGAGCCGCCGAGGAAGTCGAGCGGGACCTTGGCCTCTTCCAGCGCCTTGACCGCCCCCATGTGGCAATAGGCCCGCGCCCCGCCGCCGGACAGGACCAGGCCGATCGAGGTGCCGGTGATGACGCGGGCCATCCGCTCGGTGTCGGCGGCGACGCCCGAGACACAGTGGAACCAGCGGTCGGGCTGCAGCGCGTCCAGCCAGACGCGGGTGTTGGCGGGCGTGATCATGCGCGGATCGCGCAGCAGGATCAGGTCGGTCAGCCTGCGCCCGTCGCCGAAGCCGACCCGGCGCGGCAGGTTTCCGGGCGGGGCCAGCAGGCCGCTGCCGACGATGAACAGCCGGTCCACCTGGCGGGCGCACAGTTCGGACCAGGCCGGCTGGTCCTGTTCGGCGACATAGAGGACATAGTCGTGGTCGTCCTCGACCCGGCTGAACCATTCGGCGGCCGAGGACAGGGCCGACTGGTCGATGACGCGGCAGGTGAAGCCCATGGCCTGGACGGCGGCGGCGATCCGCTCGACGAAGGCGCGGATCGGCCGCGGGCGGGCCGAGACGAAGCCGAAGACGCTGGGTTCGGCCGCCCCGCCGCTGCGCTCGCGGGCGCGGTGGATCATCAGCCGCGACAGTTCGACCATCAGGTCGGGTTCGGTCCGGGCCGCCTCGAAGAAGGCTTCGCGCGGCAGGGCCAGGATCTCGGTGTCGCGCAGGGCGACCACATGAGCGGTGTGGGGCGTGCCGGCCAGCATGGCCATTTCGCCGACCGGCTCGCCGGGCCGGATCACCCCGACCAACTGGGCCGGCTGGTTCTCCTCGGTGTGGAAGACGCCCAGACGGCCCGACCGGACCAGATACAGGGTGTCGGCCGGATCCCCCGCCGCGAACAACTGCTCCCCGCCGGTCAGGGCGAACCAGCTGGCGCGGTCGATCATCTTGCCTTCGAAGATGCGCGACAGGGCGGCGGCCAGGGTGTCGGGGCGAAGCGGCGTCATGGTGTGGTTGTAGGAGAGATTCCGGCGTTGGAGAATTGGCTTCGGCTTCGTCCTTCCCCCGCTTGCGGGGGAAGTGTCAGCTCGGCGAGCGTAGCGAGACGCCTCACGATGGGGGGAGTTCAGCTTCCTTCAAGAAGAAGACTTCCCCCTCCGTCGCTGGATCGGCTGCGCCGATCGACGCGACACCTCCCCCGCAAACGGGAGAGGGTCTTTCAGGCTTCGTCCGTTGCCCGACTCCGCCGGGGCGGGTAGAGCGTTCGGCTTCTCCCGCCTGACCGAAGTTTCAGACCATGCACGACATCAGAGCCATTCGCGAGAACCCCCAGGTTTACGTGGCGGGCTGGTCGTCGCGCGGCGTGGACGAGGCCGACGGTCTGGTCGCCGACATCCTGCGGCTGGACGCCGAACTGCGCCATGCCCAGACGACGGGCCAGGACGCCCTGTCCAAGCGCAACGCCGCCTCCAAGCTGATCGGCGCCGCCATGGGCCGCAAGGACATGGACGAGGCCGACCGTCTGAAGGCCGAGGTCGAGGCCCTGAAGGGCGACATCGCCGCCGCCGCCGAGATCGAGGCCCGCGTCGGCAAGGAGCTGCGAGACCTGCTGGCGGCCCAGAAGAACCTGGCCGCCGACAATGTGCCGGACGGCGAGGACGAGGCGGGCAATGTCGAGGTCTCGCGCTGGGGCGCGCCGCGCGACGGCGGCCCGGCTAAGGATCACGCCGACCTGGGCGAGGCCCTGGGCCTGCTGGACTTCGAGGCGGCGGCCAAGATGTCGGGCGCGCGGTTCGCGGTGGTTAAGGGGCAGCTGGCGCGGCTGGAACGGGCCGTAGGCCAGTTCATGCTCGACATGCAGACGGACCAGCACGGGTATCTGGAAGTGAACCCGCCGCTGTTGGTGCGAAAGGAGGCTATGTTCGGCACTGGTCAGTTGCCGAAATTTGCCGATGATTTGTTCTTCGCGACCAGCACTGTGGGCCGTGTCGACTGGAACAATGTCGGAGCTCCCCTACGAAATGAGTTTTTGGGAAGCCCACTCGGCGTTTTCGAGTTTGATGCCGTTACCCAGTCTAGAGATCACTTTCTTGCCGCTCTGGATGCCGAATACGTAGATGAGCGCCGTTACCTCATCCCCACCGCCGAAGTCTCCCTGACCAATCTCGTGCGCGAGCAGATCCTGTCCGAGGACGATCTGGCGACGCCGATGCGGATGACGGCCCTGACGCCCTGTTTCCGGGCCGAGGCCGGCTCGGCGGGGCGGGATACGCGCGGCCTGATCCGCCAGCACCAGTTCTCCAAGGTCGAGATGGTCTCCATCGCCCGGCCCGAGGATTCCGACGCCGAGCACGAGCGGATGACGGCCTGCGCTGAAGCCGTGCTGAAGGCGCTGGAGCTGCCGTTCCGACGGATGCTGCTGTGCAAGGGCGACATGGGATTCTCGGCCCAGAAGACCTTCGATCTGGAGGTCTGGCTGCCCAGCCAGAACACCTATCGCGAGATCAGCTCCTGCTCGAACTGCGGCGACTTCCAGGCCCGGCGCATGGACGCCCGGTTCAAGCGCGCCGGCGAGAAGAAGACCGAGTTCGTCCATACGCTGAACGGTTCGGGCCTGGCGGTCGGCCGGACCCTGGTGGCGATCATGGAGAATTATCAGCAGGAGGACGGTCGCATCGCCGTTCCCGCCGTGCTGAAGCCCTATATGGGCGGTCTGACCCATGTCGGAGGAGCCTGACCCATGAAGACGCTCAGCCTGATCGCCGTCGCGGTCGCCGCTCTCGCGGGATGCGCCACCGCTCCGACCCTGGCCAATCCCGATCTGGATCCGTCCGCGACCGAATTCACCGGCTGGGTGCGGGTGTCGCACGGCGAGTTCCAGTTGTTCCAGGAACAGCGCGACCTGCGCGGCATGCCGTCGGCTCTGCGGTGTGTCAGCGGCGCCCTGCCGCGCGATTTGCAGGATACGGCCCGTGATCTGAGCGGCTCCAAGGTGGTCTTCACCGGCCGCGCCGTGGCCTGGAACGGACGTGACGGCGCGCAGACAATGCTGCACCAGGGCGCGCGCATTTCGAACCAATGTCGCGCCGACCACGTCATCAAGGCGGACGCTGTGCGGGTGCTGCGCTAGTCGATGCGTATCCTCCTGACCAACGACGACGGGATCGAGGCCGAGGGCCTGGCTTCGCTCGAGCGGATCGCCCGCACCCTGAGCGACGACATCTGGGTCTGCGCGCCTGCGGTCGAGCAATCGGCCAAGGGGCGGGGGATCACCCTGACCGAACCGCTGCGGGTGCTGAACCTGGGCGAGAAGCGGTTCGCCGTGACGGGGACGCCGACCGACTGCGTGGTTCTGGCGGTCAACGACCTGATGCCGGAGAAGCCGGACCTGGTGCTGTCGGGCGTCAACCGGGGGCATAATATCGGCGAGGACGTCAGCTTCTCGGGCACGGTGGCGGGGGCGCTGCAGGGCATGGCCTTCGGCATCCGCTCCATCGCCCTGAGCCAGAGCCTGGAACGGTTCCACGACGAGGTGGTCGCCCACTGGGAGACGGCCGAGGCCTTCGCCCCGGCCATCATCTCGCGCCTGCTGGAGCAGAAATGGGCGCCGGGCGTGGTGATGAACGTCAACTTCCCCAATCTGCCGCCCGAGAAGGTGGAGCAGGTCGAGGTGACGACTCAAGGCCTGCGCGACGTGGGCGAGATGCACGCCGTGCGCCGCACCGATCTGCGCGGCCGCGACTACTACTGGATGAGTTTCCGCGGCGAGAAGCAGGATCACCCCGAGGGCACCGATCTGCGCGCCATCGACGAGGGGCGGATCTCGGTCACGCCGCTGCATATCGACCTGACCCATATGTCGAGCGTCCACGACCTGAAGAAGGTGCTGGGCGGGGCGCCGCCGAAGACGGTGGCTGTCGCATGATCGTGCGCGCTGAAATCCTCCCCCGTCGGGGGAGGGGGACCGCGGAGCGGTGCAGGGGGGGGAACCGCGCGCCGTCGCCTGACCTTATACATCCAGTCCGGTCCTGCCCCCTCCACCACGGCGCAAGGGCGCCGCGGTCCCCCTCCCCCGACGGGGGAGGATTGGCATGAATCTGCACGACGACCGCGCCGGTCGGCTGATCCTGTCGCTGCGTCAGCAGGGGGTCACGGACCCGCGCGTGCTGACGGCGATGGAGAGCATCGACCGGGCGGTCTTCGTGCACGAGAAATTCCTCGACCAGGCCTGGGAGGATCAGGCACTGCCGATCGACTGCGCCCAGACGATCAGCCAGCCCTATATCGTCGGTCTGATGACCCAGGCCCTGGACGTCCAGCCGCGGCACCGTGTGCTCGAGATCGGCACGGGCAGCGGCTATCAGTGCGCGGTGCTGAGCCGGCTGGCGCGCTATGTCTATTCGGTCGAACGCTATCGCAGCCTGCTGGTCGAGGCCGAGGCGAAGCTGCGGACGCTGGAGATCGACAATGTCATCACCAAACACGGCGACGGCGGTCTGGGCTGGGCCGAACAGGCGCCCTTCGACCGGATCATGGTCACGGCCGCGTCCCCGACCGAGCCGACCGAACTGCTGAAACAGCTGAAGCCGAACGGGGTGCTGGTCGCGCCGGTGGGCCGGACCTCGGTGCAGATGCTGCACCGCTACGTGGGCCAGTCCGACGGCTCTTTCCGCCGCGAGAGCCTGACCGAGGTGCGGTTCGTGCCCCTGGTCGAGGGGACGGCGAAGGAGGGGTGACAACCTTGAGGCGAGATCGCAGGATCGCGCCATGCTCCGTGCGATCCTGGCCACGCTGATACTGATCACCTTCGCCGCGAGTGCGCGGGCCCAAACTTGGCCGGTCTGTTTCGACGAGGGCGCGATCCTGAAGCCTGAAGCCTATCGCGCCCTCCGCGAGGCGCACGCCGCCATGGAGGCGGCGCCGAGATTTTCCAGTGTGGCTACGCTGCAGCGTCAGGCAGATTATGACGAGGCCGATCCTGTCGCGGTCGAGCGGTCCCGCGTCGTCTATTTGGAGGCCATCAGAGCCGGTTTCTCGCCAGCGATCGAAATCCTGACGCCTTATGAGACGGGGATGTCCGAATGCGCCGCGATCACGATACGCGGGCTCGACAGGCGGGCACCGCTGCGGATGTGGCACTATTACGGGGTGTTTTTCGACAGCGGTAGCGCTGTGCTCGATCCAAGGGGGTGGATCCAGTTGCAGACCTATGCCGCCACTTATCGGCGAGGGATGCGGGTGATATTGGACGGCTATACCGATACGTCGGGGGGCGTTGGACCAAATCTGGCCTTGAGCCGCCGCCGTGTGGACGCCGTCGCTGACGCCTTCATCCGTCTGGGCGTCCATGAAGAAGACATCGAGCGAAACGCCTATGGCGAGACCCGACTTGCCAAGCCGACGCCCGACGAAACCGCCGAACCGCTGAACAGGCGGGTGTGGATCGATATGCGCCTTCCGCGCCGTTAACCTTCGCGCCCCATTTTGGCGAAGATTGCGGGCTTGGCTTCGAGGGCGCGAGCGGGCACACCCTTTGGCGAGTTTAACCATGTGAGGAGCGGCCGGTGGCGGTGATTTCGGGCTGGATGAGAGCGGTGCTGATCGCGGGCGCCTCGATGAGCGCGGCGGCCTGTATGACCTATCCGTCCGAGCCCCGGTATTCGACGCGACCGACGCCGGCCGGGCAGGGGGCCTATCCTCCGCCACCGCAGCAGGGACCATACGGCCAGCCCGTCTACCCCCAGGGGCAACCCCAAGGTCAGCCCTACCAGACCCAGCCCTATCAGCAGCCGCCGGTGACGGCGCCGGTCGGTCAGGTCGAGGGCGGAAGCCTGCCCCCGCCGGTCGTCGTGACCCCGGCCCAACCGACCTATGCGCCGCCGCCGGCCTCGACCTATCCGAGCCAGCCCTCGACCGTGGTCACCCCGGGCGCCGCCTATGTGATCCAGCCGGGCGACACCATCTCGGGCGTCGGGCGGCGGTTCCAGACGCCGGTCCAGACCCTGATCGACCTGAACGGCCTGGGGCCGCGCGGCGCGATCTCGACCGGACAGCGAATCATCCTGCCCGACGCGGCCGTCGACACCGGGCGCGATCCCTATGCGACCGGCACCTCGCCGGCCGGGGTCCTGGTGCCCAATGCCGGCATGGCTCCGCCGCCTCCGCCGCCTCCGCCGTCGGGAAATGCGGCGCTTCCCGCCCAGACACGCCCGACCTATCCGGCCTCGAGCGGGGCGCGCCCCCCGGTGGCCACGGCCCCGACGACCACGGCGCCGGTCGCCGGCGGCCCCATCGCCCTGCAGTGGCCGGTGCGCGGCGATGTGGTGCGCCGGTTCGGTCCGGTCGGCATGGGGGAGCGCAACAACGGCATCAATATCGGGGCGTCCGCCGGAGCGGCGGTCAGCGCCTCGGCCGCAGGCCGCGTGGCCTATGTCGGCGACGACCTGGTAGGTCAGGGGCTGACGGTGCTGATCGTCCACAACGGCGGCTGGCGCACGGTTTATGGCCATCTGGGCTCGGCGACGGTGAAGGACGGCGACGACGTGCGCGCGGGCCAGCAGATCGGCACCGTCGGCCTGACCGCCGGCGACGGCCGGCCCTCGATCCATTTCGAGACCCGCCAGATGCGCGGCGACGATCCCGTCGCGGTGGATCCTCTGACCGTGTTGCCGCGCTGACGGCAGGTTTGCGCGCCTGATTCACCCGTCGCCCGGCCGCTGCGCGGTTTCGTCCGACACGATCAGGCTCCAGCCACGTTGCAATCCGTGAAGGTCGGCCCTAGGTTCCGCGCCTCGTTTTAATGGGGCGCCGACGAGGGCTGTCCCCCTCGTGTTCGGAGACTACCCATGGGCGCCCCAGCTGACGGCGGCATGATGGCCGTGATCATGCAGTTCCTGCCGATCGTCGCCATCTTCATCCTGTTCTACTTCCTGCTGATCCGTCCGCAGCAGAAGCGCGCCAAGGAACACGCGGCCGCCATCACCGCCGTCAAGCGCGGCGACGTGATCGTCCTGTCCAGCGGCATGATCGGCAAGGTGACCCGCGTCGAGGACGCCGAGGTCAATGTCGAGATCGCGCCCAGCGTCAACGTCCGCGTCGTCAAGACGATGATCGCCGAGGTGCGCAACCGCACGGCCATCGCCGCCAACGACTCCAAGGCCTGATACCTTCGCGTATCGCTGAACCGAGACCGCCCTCATGATTCAGCTCTCGCGCTGGAAAGTCACCCTCGTCGTCGCCTCGCTGGTGATCGGCTGCCTGCTGGCCTATCCCAACCTGCTCAGCCCCGCCCAGCGCGCGGCCCTGCCGGGCTGGCTGCCGAAGAACGCCCTGAACCTGGGGCTGGACCTGCAGGGCGGGTCGTACCTGCTGCTGGAAGTCGATGTGCCGCAGATGCGCGAGAAGCGCATCACCAACCTGATCGAGGACGTGCGGGTCACGCTGAACGGCGGCGGGATCGCCACCAACGGCTTCCAGCGCGAAGCGGGCGGCGTGGTGGTGACCCTGGCCAACCCGGCCCAGCAGAACGCCGCCTTCGAGGCCCTGCGTCAGCTGGCCGGCGTCGCCGGACCGGGCGGTCAGGTCGAGCGCACCGCCACGCGTCTGGGCGATAACCGCATCCGCTTCGCCTATACGGACACGGCCCTGGCCGGAATGGGCGCGACGGCGGTGGATCAGTCGATCGAGGTGGTGCGCCGCCGGATCGACAGCCTGGGCACGCGCGAGCCCTCCATCACCCGCCAGGGCGCCGACCGGATCGTGGTCCAGGCGCCGGGCGAGAGCGATCCGTCCAAGCTGGAAGAAGTCATCGGCCAGACGGCCCAGCTGACCTTCCAGATGGTCGATGTCGAGAATTCGGTCACCGAGGCCATGGCCGGCCGCGTGCCGCCGGATTCGGAACTGCTGCAGGACGAGCAGGGCACGCCCTATCTGGTCAAGAAGCGCGTCCTGGTCTCGGGCGAGAACCTGACCCGCGCCGGCGTCGGCTCGGACCAGAGCGGCCGCCCGGCCATCGACTTCCGCTTCGACGCCGCCGGCGCCCGCCGCTTCGGCGAGGCGACCGCCGCCAATCTGCAGAAGCCCTTCGCCATCATCCTGGACGGCAAGGTCATCTCGGCCCCGACGATCCAGAGCGCGATCACCACGGGATCGGGCCAGATCACCGGCCAGTTCTCCATCGAGGAAGCCTCGACCCTGGTGAACCTGCTGAACGGCGGCGCCCTGCCGGCGCCGCTGAACGTCGAGGAGCGCCGGACCGTCACCGCCGAACTGGGCGCGGACGCCGTGTCCGCCGGCGCCCTGTCGACGGCCGTGGGCTTCGGCATCATCGTCATCTTCATGATCCTGGCCTACGGCCTGCTGTTCGGGGGCGTGTCCGTGCTCGGCCTGATCCTGAACGGCATACTGATCGTGGCGGCCATGTCCCTGACCCAGGCGACCCTGACACTGCCGGGCATCGCCGGTCTGATCCTGACCTTCGCCGTGGCCGTGGACGCCAACGTCCTGATCTATGAGCGGATGCGTGACGAGGCGCGGGCGGGCCGCAGCGTGATCGCGTCGATGGACGCCGGCTTCAACAAGGCCATGGGCACCATCGTCGACGCCAACCTGACCACTTTGGTCGCGGCGGGCATCATGTTCGCCTTCGGCCAGGGGCCGGTGCGCGGCTTCGCCTGGACCCTGACAATCGGCGTCTTCACCTCGATGTTCTCGTCGGTGATGGTCGCCCAGGTTCTGCTCGGCTACTGGCTCAAGACAGCCAAGCCCAAAAAACTGCCGATCGCGGAGTGATGGCGATGCGTGGATGGCCCCTCATCAAACTGCTGCCCGAGAAGACGAATCTTCATTTCGTCAAATACTCGAAGGCCGCCGGCGTCCTGTCGGTGATCCTGTGCGTCGCGGCGATCGTGTCCTGCTTCGTGCCTGGTCTGAACATGGGCATCGACTTCCGGGGCGGCGCCTCGATGGAAGTGTCCAAGCCGGCCGGTCAGACCATCGAGCTGGACCGGGTGCGCGAGGCCGTGAACGGCCTGAACCTGGGCGACGTTCAGGTCCAGGGCATCGCCCGGCGTGACTCGAACGTGGACGACGGCTCGACCGCCATTCTGCGCTTCCAGGTGCCGGAAGGCCGCGACCAGACCCAGGTGGTCCAGCAGGTCGAAGGCGCGATCAACCAGACGGTCGGCGCGGTGAACTATTCCGGCGTCAGCGTCGTCGGCTCCAAGGTGTCGGGTGAACTCTTCACCTCGGGCCTGCTGGCCCTGGGCGTCGCCGTGGGCCTGATGTTCCTCTACATCTGGTTCCGGTTCGAGCCGCAGTTCGGTTTCGGCGCCGTGATCGGTCTGTTGCACGACGTGGTCCTGACCTTTGGTCTGATCGTGCTGTTCCGGCTGGAGTTCAGCCTGAACATGGTCGCCGCAGTCCTGACCGTGATCGGCTATTCGATGAACGACACCGTCGTGGTGTTCGACCGCCTTCGCGAGAATCTGCGCAAGTACAAGACCATGCCGCTGCGCGACGTGATCGACCTGTCGCTGAACGAGACCCTGTCGCGGACCATCATCACCGGCGTCACCGCCGTCATGGTGCTGGCGGCCCTGGCCATCTTCGGCGGCGAGGCCCTGTTCGGCTTCTCGATCGCCCTGATGTTCGGCATCATCATCGGCACCTATTCGTCGATCTACGTCGGCGCGCCGATCATCCTGCTTTGGGGCGTGAAGCGAGGCGGTGGAGCGTCGGACGACGTCAAACCGGTGAAGCTGGGGATGGCCAGCCGTCCCTGAGGCCCGCACGTCTGCAGGTCAACGAGCCCGCCCTGAAAGGGGCGGGCTTTTTGCTGCGCGAAGGCGGATACGCCATGGTGCGCGTTTTCGTGTGAAATATTTGTCGTATATGGAAACATACATGTGACGGCGCGTCCCTTGAGTTCGGGCCGCCCGCTGATACTCTGAAATCTTGTGATCGTTCTCAAGAGCGGCGCGGCCCTGGGGAGGGAACCATCGAATGACCAATGCCGAATTGAGCGTGGCCTTCTTTCTGCAGATGGCCGTCATCATCGCCGCCTGCCGCGCCGTCGGCTGGCTGGCCAAACGCTACCTGGGCCAGCCCCAGGTGGTGGGCGAGATGATCGCCGGGGTGATCCTGGGGCCGTCGCTGTTCGGTCTGCTGGCGCCGGATATTCAGGCCGCGCTGTTCCCCAAGGAGTCCAAGTCGATCCTGTTCGTCGGCGCCCAGCTGGGGGTCGGCCTCTACATGTTCCTGGTCGGGCTGGGCTTCAAGCGCGATCACTTCAGGGCCAATGCAGGCAGCGCGGCGGCCGTGTCCCTGGCGGGCATGGCCGCGCCCTTCCTGGTGGCGGTGGCCATGGCGCCCTGGCTGGTCGATCTGGGCCTGTTCGGCAGGGGGATCGCGACCTGGCAGGCCATGCTGTTCATGGGGGCGGCCATCTCGATCACCGCCTTCCCGATGCTGGCGCGGATCATCCACGAGCGGGGATTGAGCGGCACGCGGCTGGGCTCGCTGTCGCTGTCGGCCGGGGCCATAGACGACGCCGGCGCCTGGTGCGTCCTGGCCATCGTCCTGGCCAGTTTCGGCGCGGGGCCGATGGTGGCGGTGATGGCCATCGCCGGGGGCGGGGCCTTCGCCCTGTTCATACTGACACTCGCGCCGAAACTGCTGGCGCCCCTGGGCCGGATGGTCGAGCGGGAAGGGCGGGTCAGCCCGACCGTGTTGGGGATCGTGCTGATCCTGTTCATGCTCAGCGCCTGGTGCATGGACGCGGTCGGCATCCACGCCGTCTTCGGCGGCTTCATCCTGGGCGTGGCCATGCCGCGCGGTCTGCTGACCCGCGAGATCAAGCGTCAGTTGGAGCCGTTCGCCGTGCTGGTCCTGCTGCCGATGTTCTTCACCTTCTCCGGGCTGAACACCCAGTTGACCGTGGTCAACAGCCTGGGCCTGGTCGCCGTGACCCTGGTCATCCTGGCGGGGTCGATCCTGGCCAAGAGCGGCGCCTGCTGGGCCGCCGCACGACTGACCGGTCAGGACAACGCCACGGCCCTGGGGATTGGCGCCCTGATGAACGCGCGTGGTCTGATGGAGTTGATCATCATCAATATCGGTCTGCAGAAGGGGATCATCGGCCCGGCCCTGTTCTCGATCCTGGTGCTGATGGCCATCATCACAACCCTGATGGCGTCGCCGCTGTTCGAATGGCTCTACGGGCGCAAGGCGCGCGAGCGCGGCGAACTGGGAGACATCAACGCGGTCGAGGACGAGGAACCGCGTCTGGTTCAACCGACGACGGCCTGAGAGGCGTCCGGTCCTCGCCGTTAGGTCGAGCGTAACCCTCAGGTTGCTAGATCGTCGCTCGAACGGGGAGAGCGAATATGGCCTTGAGGGACGTTTGCGAGGCCATTGTCGCCAAGCGCGAAGTCACACCCGCCGATGTTTTGGCGCTGAGACGCGAGGTGTTCGGCGAGATCGCGGTGACCCAGGCCGAGGTCGAGGCCCTGTTCGTCGTCGACGAAGGGACCGAGCGCCAGTCCAGGGAATGGCGCGAATTCTTCATCGAGGCCCTGACCGACTGGCTGGTGCGCCAGCAGGAGCCGCTGGGCTATGTCACCGACGCCCAGGCCGACTGGTTGATCGCGCGGGTCAAGGCCGATGGGCGGCTGCGGGACGGGACCGAGGTCGAAATCGTCGTGCGGGTGCTGGAATTGGCGGACGCCGCACCGGCGTCGCTGGCCGCCTTCGGTCTGTCGCTGGTGACACGCGCCGTGGTCGAGAACGACGGGATCGTCACCGCCGACGAGGTGGCGCGGCTGCGGCGGCTGGTGTTCGCGCCGTCCGGTCCGGGGCGGCTGGCCGTCTCGCGAGAGGAGGCCGAGGCCCTGTTCGCCCTGAACGACGCCACGCGCGGCGCGGCGAACGATCCGAGCTGGACCGACTTCTTCATGCGCGCGGTCGCCAATGCGGTGACGGCCTCTGCAGGCTGGGTCGCGCCGGATCGGCAGGAGGCGTTGCGGCGCGAGCGGTGGCTGGCGGATTTGGACGACGGGATCGGTCAGGGGATGATCGACCGGTTCGGTCAAATGCCTTCCGGTCTGAATTTCGGCAACGTCCCCTATCTGTCGCGCGTCATAGCCTGGGGGCTGAAGCAGCCTCGCGCCGAGGACGTCTTCCCGGATCGACTGGCGGAGACCACGCGCGCGACCGCGACCAGTGCGCCGGTGGATCAGGCCGAGGCGCGCTGGCTGATCGACCGGATCGGCCGCGACGGTCAGTTCGACGACAATGAACGGGCGTTGATCGCCTTCCTGAAGGAGATCGCGCCGACGACGGACGCGGCCCTGCGGCCGTTGATCGAGCAACTGGACGCCTGAACGAAAAAGGGGAGGCCGGAGCCTCCCCTAGTCCTCTTAGCGCAGCGAGGCGGCGAAGCGCTGGATGCGGGTGCAGGCCTCTTCCAGCACCGCGTCCGAGGTGGCGTAGCTGATGCGGAAATAGGGGCTGAGGCCGAAGGCCTCGCCCTGGACCACGGCCACGCCCTCGGCGTTCAGCAGTTCGGCGGCGAAGGTGGAATCGCCGTCGATGACCACCCCGCCTTCCGTCGTCTTGCCGACCAGGCCGGCGATGGACGGATAGACGTAGAAGGCGCCTTCCGGCGTCGCGCAGGTGATGCCGGTCGCCTGGTTCAGCATCGACACGACCAGGTCGCGGCGTTGCTCGAAGGCGGCCTTGCGTTCGGGGATGAAGTCCTGCGGGCCGTTCAGGGCCTCGACGGCCGCCCACTGGCTGATGCTGGTCGGGTTGGAGGTGGTCTGGCTGGCCACCTTGCGCATCAGGTCGATAAGCGCCTTGGGACCGCCGGCGTAGCCGATGCGCCAGCCGGTCATGGCATAGGCCTTGGACACGCCGTTGACCGTCAGGGTGCGGTCGATCAGGTCCGGGGCCACCTGGGCGATGGTGGTGTATTCGAAGTCGCCATAGACGAGGTGCTCGTACATGTCGTCGGTCAGCACCCAGACCTGCGGATGGCGACGCAGCACCTCGGCCAGGGCCTCCAGTTCGGCGCGGGTATAGGCGGCGCCGGTCGGGTTGGAGGGGCTGTTCAGGATCAGCCACTTGGTCTTCGGCGTGATCGCGGCTTCCAGCACTTCGGGACGCAGCTTGAAGCCGTCCTTCTCCTCGCCGACCACGGTGACCGGCTCGCCGCCGGCCAGCAGGACCATGTCGGGATAGGAGACCCAGTAGGGCGCGGGCACGACGACCTCGTCGCCGGGGTTCAGGGTGGCGACCAGGGCGTTGAAGATGACGGGCTTGCCGCCGGGCGCGACGTGGATCTGGGACACGTCGTAGGTCAGGCCGTTCTCGCGCGCGAACTTGGCGGAGATGGCCTTCTTCAGCTCGGGCATGCCGTCGGCGTCGGTGTATTTGGTCTCGCCGCGCGAAATGGCGTCGATGGCGGCCTGTTTGATATTCTCCGGCGTGTCGAAGTCCGGTTCCCCGGCGCCCAGACCGATCACGTCGCGACCCTCGGCTTTCAGCTTCCGGGCCTGGGCGGTCACGGCGATGGTGGCCGAGGGCTTGACGCGGGCGAGGGCGGAGGATTGCAGGCTGGACATGAGAGTTCCGTGATCTGGAAGTGTCGTGCCGGGAGAGGCGAGGCTGTTTACGCGGCGTCGCCTCCGGGGACAATGCGCCGAGGCTCGCAAATACGGGGTCGGGGTGATAAGCGGCCCGTCTGATGCGGTGGATCCTCGATTTCCTGTCGAACATGGAGGCGCGGCGCTGGCGCGCCGTGCTGGCGACGGCCATTGTCCTGGGGGCGATGATCGCCCTGTTCGCCGTGGGCAAGAGCCAGCTGGGGCTGGACGCCGAGGGGCGGCTGGAGGACTGGCTGGCCGGGTTCCGGCACGGGCCCTGGGGCCTGCCGATCGCCGTTGTCGTGTTCACGGTCGCGGCCTTTTTCGGGGCGCCGCAGTTCATCCTGATCGCCGCCTGCGTCGTCGCCTTCGGGCCGTGGTTCGGGTTTCTCTACAGCTGGATCGCCACCGTGGCCTCGGCCGGGGTGACCTACTGGCTGGGGCGCGGACCGACGGCGCGGCTGCTGGAGCGTCACGGCGGCAAGACGGTGGGGCGGCTGACCCGGTTTGTCGGCAAGAACGCCTTCTACGCCAGTTTCATGATCCGCAACGTGCCCTCGGCGCCCTTCATCGTCGTCAATATGGCCTTCGGCGCGGCGCGAGCCTCCTTCGCCGGTTTCCTGAGCGGATGCGCCCTGGGCGTGCTGCCGAAGACGGCGCTGGTGGCCTTCTTCGGCGGGTCCTTCATGACGGCGGTCAGCGGCGACGGAATCTGGACCTCCGCCATCCTGGCGGGCGTGGCCCTGGCCTGGCTGGGGCTGATGCTGGTCGTGCGCGAGGTGGTCCGGCGGCGCGAGGCGGCACGCGGCGACTGAGTCTACCAGCTTGCAGGCAGGATGTTTCACAGCCCAGCCGGCGACCTCATGACGCTAACGTGAACGCCAGCCAGCGCGGCCATTACACGGGGCTGGGGGCGAACGTGAATCCGTCGCGATAAGGGGGTTGTATTCCCTGTTTCATACGGGCACACGAGCCAGCGGAAGACGTGGCGAAGACGATCAGGACGGCGGTTCGGCAAGGGGATGCCGACATGTCGGGGCGACGCCAGGTCGACTAAGAAACGAACGCCCTCGGTCAAAGAACAACGGTATCGATTCCCATGAGCTTTTCCCTTTTCGGCGCGATCTCCAATGACATCGCGATGGACCTGGGCACCGCCAACACCCTGATCTACATGAAGGGCAAGGGCATCGTCCTGAACGAGCCTTCGGTCGTGGCCCTGCGTAACGTCGGCGGTCGCAAGATCGTCCACGCCGTCGGCATAGAGGCCAAGCAGATGCTGGGCCGCACCCCGGGCCACATGGAAGCCATCCGCCCGATGCGCGACGGTGTCATCGCCGACTTCGAAGTCGCCGAAGAGATGATCAAGCACTTCATCCGCAAGGTGCATAACCGCAAGGGCTTCGTGAATCCGAAGATCATCGTCTGCGTGCCCTCGGGCGCCACGGCGGTCGAGCGTCGCGCCATCAACGACTCCTGCCTGAACGCCTCGGCGCGCCGCGTGGGCCTGATCGACGAGCCGATGGCCGCCGCGATCGGCGCCGGCCTGCCGATCCATGAGCCGACCGGTTCGATGGTCGTCGACATCGGCGGCGGCACGACGGAAGTCGCCGTCCTGTCGCTGTCGGGCATCGTCTATTCGCGTTCGGTCCGCGTCGGCGGCGACAAGATGGACGACAGCATCATCAGCTACATGCGTCGCAACCATAATCTGCTGATCGGCGAGACGACCGCCGAACGCATCAAGAAGGACATCGGCACCGCCCGTATCCCGGCCGACGGCGAAGGCCTGTCGATCGAGGTCAAGGGCCGCGACCTGATGCAGGGCGTGCCGCGCGAGGTCCGCATCTCGGAGCGTCAGGCGGCGGAAGCCCTGGCCGAACCGGTCACCCAGATCATCGAGGCCGTGAAGGTCGCGCTGGAAGCCACCCCGCCGGAACTGGCCGCCGACATCGCCGACAAGGGCATCATGCTGACCGGCGGCGGCGCCCTGCTGCGCGGTCTGGACGTCGAGATCCGCGACCACACCGGCCTGCCGGTCTCGGTGGCGGACGATCCGCTGTCCTGCGTCGCCATCGGCTGCGGCCGCGTGCTCGAACATCCGCGCTGGATGAAGGGCGTGCTCGACTCGGCGCTCTGATCGCTTGCGGCGGCCGGGTGAACGCCTGGCCGCAAATCCTTTTCAGCCCTGCGTGATCGACGGTTCCATTCCGGCCCCGATTTTGCGATAGGCAGGCTGATTGGCGGGAGGCGTCCCGCTGATTCCAACCCTTTGACTGGAAGGTCGCCCGTGGCGTTTCGCGACGGCCCTTTTGAAAACCTGAAGGTGCCGCTGGCCTGGACCGCCGCGGTGGTCGTCGTCGTGGCCATAGGCGCGGCCGTCCTGCTGCTGATCACCGATCGTCCGACGTCTGACGGCGCCGCAGGCTATGCGGACGCACGTGGCGCGACCGAGGCCGTGGCCGGACCGGTGGGCGGCGTCTTCGCCGCGCCGGTGCGCTGGGCCGGCGCCGTGACCGACTTTGTCGGCGGCTATTTCTTTGCGGTCTCGGAAAATCGTCGACTGAAGGCCGAACTGGCCGAGCTGCAGCCCTGGCGTGACCAGGCCATCGCCCTGAAGAACGTCAACGCCCGTTACGAGGCCATGCTGGGCCTTCGGACCGAGCCGGCCATTCCCATGGTCACGGCGCGGGCCATTTCCGACGTGCGCGGACCGTTCAACCGCGCCAAGCTTCTGGATGTCGGTTCGTCCAAGACCGTGCGCATCGGCAATCCGGTGATGAACGAGCACGGGTTGATCGGTCGCATCACGGGCGTGACCGGCGGCGTCAGCCGCATGGTCCTGTTGACCGACGTGGCCTCGCGCACGCCGGTCCTGGTCGATCGCACCGACGCGCGCGCCGTCCTGACCGGGGACGGCAGCGACAATCCGCGGCTGGAGTTCGTGCGCGGCGTCGGATCGGTCCAGGCCGGCGACCGGATATTGAGCTCGGGCGACGGCGGCGGCCTGCCGCGCGGCATCCCGATCGGCGTGGCGGCCAAGGGCATCGACGGCAGCTGGCGCGTCAAGCTGTTCAGCGATCGCGGCGCCATCGACTATGTCCGGGTTCTGCTGTTCCAGGACTTCGGCCAGCTGATCGACCCCAATGCGCTGAACGCTCCGCCTCTGGCCGGTCTGACCACGGCGCCGGAACCCACCGCCGCCCAGGCGGGCGCCATCGGCGACGCCGCCGCGCGACGCCAGGCGGCCGCCCAGGCTCAGGCCGAACGCGCCCGGGCCGCCGCAGCCGCGCCGGCCCCCGTGGCCACGCCGCCGCGTCCCACGCCGACGCCGACGCGTCCGGTCGCCACGAGTCCTCGGCCGCCCCAAGCGCGACCTTCGGCCCCATCGGTCGCGGCCCCGGCCGCCCAGAACGCGCCTGCCCCGGCCCAGCCAGCGCCAGCGCCGTCCGCGGAGGGCAGGATTTGAGACGGCCGGTCGCGGTCCGTGTCGTCGGACCCCTGCAGTGGATCGTCTATCCGGCCGTGGCGGCGGTCGCCGCCACCGTCGTCTTCGCCACTCCAGCTCAGCTGTTCGGCCTGACTCTGCCCGAGCCCGTCTTCCCGATGGTGCTGGCCTTCGCCTGGCCGTTGATCCGTCCGTCGATGACGGCGCCGGCGGTGCTGTTCGCCCTGGGCCTGTTCCTGGATCTGTTCTGGAACGGGGCGCTGGGCCTGTGGGCCCTGTGCCTGATGGGCGTCTACGGGGTGGTGCTGCTATCGCGAAATCTGTTGGCGGGACATGAGGGTCTGATCCGGTTCGGCTGGTATCTGGCCTGCACCCTGGGCGCCTTCCTGGTCGCCTATGTCATCGTGACGGTGCGGGCGGGCAATCCGCCGGCCATACTGTCTTTGCTGGGCCAGATCGTCCCGACCCTGCTCCTGTATCCGATCGCCGACTGGATGCTGGAAAGGTTCGACGACGGAGACATCCGGTTCCGATGAGCGGCGAACCCTCCATCTTTTTCGCGGACGTGAACGAGCGCCAGGGCTCGTTCCTTCGCCGCACCTTCGTCTTCGGTGGGGCGACGGCCCTGGGCGTCACCGCCCTGATCGGGCGACTGGCCCAGCTGCAGGTCGTCCAGGCCCAGGAATATGCGACCCTGTCGTCGCAGAACCAGTTCAACTTTCGCCTGGTCCCGCCGCCGCGCGGCCTGATCAAGGACCGCAACGGCGTCGTCATCGCCGGCAACCGGCCCAGTTTCCGGGTCCTGGTCATTCGCGACGAGACCAAGGATCTGGACCAGACGCTGGATCTGCTGGGCCGCCTTCTGCCCGACACCCTGGAACGGCGTCGCGCGATCATCCGCGACGTCAACGCCTCGCCCAAGTTCAACCCGGTGCCGGTCAAGAGCGACCTGACCTGGGAGGAGTTCGCCAAGGTCAATCTGTACGCCAACGAACTGCCCGGCGTGATGGCCGACATGAACGAGGCGCGCTACTACCCGTTCGGCGGCGCCTTCGCCCACGTCATCGGCTATGTGGCCAAGGTGTCGGACCGCGACGTCAAGGCGATCCGCGACAAGGGGCAGACGGTGCCGCCCCTGTTGTTCAACCCCAGTTTCCGCATCGGTCGTCAGGGCGTCGAGAAGGCGCTGGACGAATCCCTGCGCGGCGAACCGGGCGGAAACCGTGTCGAGGTCGATGCGCGGGGACGGGTGGTCGCCGAAGACATCGGCGGCTCGCGCCCGGCCGAGCCCGGCAAGGAGGTGGTCCTGACCCTGGACGCCGACGTCCAGAACCGGGCGCTGGAGGTGTTCGGCGACGAGTCCGGCGCCTGTGTGGTCATGGACGTCCGCAACGGCGACATCCTGTGCATGATGTCGGCGCCGTCGTTTGATCCCAACCTGTTCGTCGGCGGCGTGCCGTCCAAGACCTACAGCGCCCTGCGCGACTACGAGCGCAAGCCCCTGCTGGACAAGACGCTGAACGGCACCTTCCCGCCGGGCTCGACCTTCAAGCCGACGACCGCCCTGGCCCTGCTGGAAGCCGGCGTGGATCCCAGCCAGACGGTCGTCTGCACCGGCGCCTATCGCACCGGCAACCGGACACAGCGGTGCTGGGGCCGGCACGGCGCGCAGAACATGCACGACGCGATCAAGAACTCCTGCGACGTCTATTTCTACGCCATGTGCAACCGCGCCGGCGTCGACAATATCCGCAAGGCCGGCCTGGCCCTCGGCTTCGAGCATGAGTTCGACATCGGCGTAGGCAACCAGCGCAAGGGCCTGCTGCCGTCCACCGAGTGGAAGGCTCGCACCTTCCCGCGCGATCCGGTGTGGCACCCCGGCGAGACGACCTCGGTCGCGATCGGGCAGGGGGCCGTCAACGTCAATGCGCTGCAACTGGCGGTCATGACGTCTCGCCTGGCCAATGCGAAGAAGGCGCTGCAGCCTCGACTCATCAAGTCGATCGGCGGGGTCGAACAGCCCAGCGGGGCCGCCGTGCCTGATCTTCCGTTCCAGCCGGAACACGTCGAATATGTGCGTCAGGGCATGATCGCCGTGGCCAACGACAGGGGCGGCAGCGCCTATCGCCAGAGCCAGTTGGGCCTGGGCGACATCCAGATGGCGGGCAAGACCGGCACGGCCCAGGCCCGCAACTACGGCTCGGGATCGCGCAGCAGCCAGATCTGGGCGTTGAAGGATCATAACCTGTTCGTCGCCTTCGCACCGATCGACGCGCCGCGCTACGCCGTGGCCATCATCGTGGAGCACGGCGGCAAGGGCGGCGCCACGGCGGCCGCCCCCCGCGCACGCGAGGTCATGCGCACCGTCCTGCTGAAGGACCCGGACATGCGTGCGCGCATCGAACGGCCCTTGCCGCCGGAGCCCGTCGGTCCCGTCATCGACGAGGGCCTGGTCGGCGCCGCGCCCGAACCCGACATCATTGTGAGCACGCCTGCGGACGGCGCATCGCCGACTGCAGCGCCCGCCGCCGGCGGCCCGCGTCCCTATCTGCCCGAGCCGCGCTGATGACCGCCTCCGCCCTGTCCCGTCCCGGCGAGCGCGAACGCGTCTCGACCAAGATCAGCCAGATCGACTGGCGGCTGCTGGCGCTGATCTGCGTCGTGTCCGGCACCGGCGGCTTGATGCTCTATTCGGTCGGCGGCGGATCCTGGTCGCCGTGGGCCGCGAAACACCTGATCCGTTTCGGCATGTGCACAGCCCTGATGCTGGCCCTGTCGATGGTCAATATCCGCTTCTGGTTCGGCCTGGCCTATCCTGTCTATGGGGTGGCCCTGCTGATGCTGGCCCTGATCGAGGTGCCGGGTCTGGGGTATACGGCCATGGGCGCGACGCGCTGGCTGAACCTGGGCGTGACCCGGATCCAGCCGTCCGAGATCATGAAGATCGGCGTCGTCCTGGCCTTGGCGCGCTGGTACCACGGCGCCTCGGCCAAGGAGGCCAGTTTCCATTGGAAGCTGATTTTCCCGGTCGGCATCATCGGCCTTCCGTTCCTGCTGGTGGCCCACCAGCCGGACCTGGGCTCGGCCATGCTGATCGGCCTGACCGGGGCGGCGATCATGTTCATGGCGGGGCTTAGCTGGAAGATCATCGCCGCCGTGGGGGCGGCGGCCGTGGCCCTGGTGCCGCCCTATGTCCTGTTCGGCATGCACGACTATCAGCGACACCGGGTGCTGACTTTCCTGAATCCCGAGGCGGATCCGTCGGGCACCGGCTATCACATCATGCAGTCTAAGATCGCGCTCGGCTCGGGCGGCCTGCTGGGCAAGGGGTTCGGCCTGGGCAGCCAGAGCCAGCTGGAATTCCTGCCCGAGAAACACACAGACTTCATCTTCGCGGCGGTGTCGGAAGAGTTCGGCTTCGTCGGCTCCTTCACCATCCTGGCCTGTTATGCGGCGATCATTCTTATCTCGCTGCGCATCGCCTCCCTGTCGCACAGCCATTTCGGACGGTTGGCGGCCTCGGGCGTTACGGCGACCTTCGCCCTCTATGTGCTGATCAACGGGGCCATGGTCATGGGGCTGGCGCCGGTCGTGGGCGTGCCGATGCCGCTGCTGTCCTACGGGGGCACGGTCATGCTGACGGTCATGATCGGTTTCGGCCTGGTCATGGCGACCCGCGTCCACCGTTACGCCGAACTGCCCAAGGGACACGGCCTGATCTGAGCATCGACGACAGCCGTTCTGGACGACGCGCCCGACCTGTGCTCGTTTCCCCAGCGTGACCTCCAGGATCAGCCAGGGCCGAAACCACACCATGGGCGACATCGCGCGCCTGGCCGGCGTCTCGCCGATGACGGTGTCGCGCGTGGTCAATGGCGACGCCCGCGTGCGCGAGGCGACCCGCGAGAAGGTCGAGGCGGTCATTCGCGAGACCGGCTATGTGCCCGATCCCGCCGCCCGGATCCTGGCGCGGGCAGGGGGCGGACGGATCGGCCTGCTCTACGCCAACCCGTCGAACGCCTATCTGGCCGAGGTTCTGTCCGGCGCGCTGGAGGGCGCCCGGTCCGTGGGCCTGCTGCTGCTGATCGAGCCATCGCGCGCGGGCGCGCCCGACGAGGAGCGCGAGGCGGTCCAGCGGCTGGCCGCCGGCGGGGCGCAGGGAATCATCGTGCCGCCGCCGCTGGGTGAATCCCTGGCCACGCTGGAGGCGATCGCCAAGAGCCGGATGAAGGCCGTGGTCCTGGCGGCTCCGACCGACAGTCCCGATCTGATCTCGCTGCGGGTGGACGACGTCGGCGCCGCCCATCAGATGACGCGGCATCTGCTGGATCTGGGGCATCGCGTGATCGGCTTCGTCGAGGGACGCGAGGACCAGAGCGCCAGCGGGGACCGCCGCCGTGGAGCCCAGGCGGCCGTGGACGCCGCCGACGGGGCCATGTTGCTGGTCGAGCCGGGCGACTTCACCTATCGGTCCGGCTTCGAGGCGGGGCGTCGGCTGCTGGCCCGCGCGGATCGGCCCACGGCGATTTTCGCCAGCAACGACGACATGGCGGCGGGCGCGCTGGCCGCGGTCCACGCCGCCGGCCTGTCGACCCCGCGCGACGTCTCGGTCGTCGGCTTCGACGACACCTATCTGGCCGCCAGCGTCTGGCCCGGCTTGACCACCATCCGTCAGCCGGTGGCCGAGATGGCTCGTCGCGCCGCCGTCGTCCTGGTGCGGGGCGAGGACGATCCCGGTCCGGTCGCCCACGAATTCGTCCTCAGGGAGAGCACCGCGCCGCCCCACGATTGACAGCGGGCTCATGATGCAAGATGGTAGCGCTACCACATCGGAGAATGTGGGTGGGAGATGACCGTGAACCTTGCCTCGTACCTGCCGGCGGACTGGCGCGACGCGCGCCTGCTTGGACGCATCATGACGCCCGAAGGCCCGTCGCCCGTGTTGGCGAAGGGCGGGCGGCTGTACGATCTGTCGGCCCAGGTCGCCACGACGGCCCAGGCCGCAGCCCTCGATGATCTGGATCAGGCGGCGGGGGCGGATCTCGGTTCGCTGGACGAATTGTCGTTCGCGACGGCCTGGGGCGCGCAGGGCGACGCAGACGTGGTCTTGCTTTCGCCGCTGGATCTGCAGTGCATCAAGGCGTCCGGCGTCACCTTTGCGGTCTCGGCCCTGGAACGGGTGATCGAGGAACGGGCGCGCGGCGACGCCGACGCCGCCAACGCCGTGCGCCAGTCCATCCTCGACCGGATCGGCGGTGATCTGAAGGATCTGCGTCCCGGCTCGGAACAGGCCGAGGCGGTCAAGGCGCAGCTGATCGCCGAGGGGCTCTGGTCCCAATATCTCGAGGTCGCCATCGGCCCCTATGCCGAGATCTTCACCAAGGCGCCCGTTCTGGCCTCGGTCGGCTGGGGCGCCGAGGTCGGGGTGCGGGCTGACTCGGCCTGGAACAACCCGGAGCCCGAGGTGGTGGTGATCTGCGATCCCACCGGTCGTCCGGTCGGCGCCAGCCTGGGCAACGACGTCAATCTGCGCGACATCGAGGGGCGTTCCGCCCTGTTGCTGGGCAAGGCCAAGGACAACAACGCCTCGGCCGCGATCGGTCCCTTCATCCGCCTGTTCGACGACGGCTTCGGCATGGACGACGTGCGCGCCGCGACTGTCCGGCTGGAGGTCGAGGGCGTGGACGGCTTCATCATGACCGGCGAGAGCTCGATGCGGCTGATCAGTCGCGATCCGGAGGAACTGGTGCGCCAGACCCTGAGCGCCCATCAGTATCCGGACGGTTTCGCCCTCTATCTGGGCACCATGTTCGCGCCGATCGACGACCGGGACGCCGCCGGCAAGGGGTTCACCCACAAGATCGGAGACCGGGTGCGCGTCTCGTCCGAGAAACTGGGCGTTCTCGAGAACATCGTCGCTCATTGCGACCAGGCCCCGCCGTGGAAGTTCGGAGTGCTGGAATTGATGCGCAATCTGGCCGGTCGCGGCCTGCTGGGGGCCTCGGCATGAACCGCGCCGTCTATCCTTCGCTGAAAGACCGCCTGGTCGTCGTCACCGGCGGGGGTTCCGGCATAGGCGCCGGCTTCACCGAAGCCTTCGCGCGCCAGGGCGCCCGGGTCGTCTTCTTCGACATCGCCGAGACGGACTCCAGGGCGCTCGAGGCGTCGCTGGCCCATCTGTCGCCCGCGCCGGTCTTCCGCGCCTGCGACCTGACCGACATCGCCGTGCTGCAGGCCAGTCTGGCGGAAGTCGCCGCCGAGCATGGCCCGGTCGACGTCCTGATCAACAACGCCGCCAACGACGACCGCCACACGCTGGCCGAGGTCACGCCCGAATACTGGGACAACCGGATCGCGGTGAACCTGCGCCATCTGTATTTCGCCGCCCAGTCGGTCGCGACCGGCATGCGAGAACAGGGCAGGGGGGTGATCATCAACCTCGGCTCGATCAGCTGGCACCTGGGTCTGCCCGACCTGTCGCTGTACGAGACCGCCAAGGCGGGGATCGAGGGCATGACGCGCGCCTTGGCCCGCGAGCTGGGCGGGGACGGGGTCCGGGTCGTCTGTATCGTGCCCGGCAACGTCCAGACCCCGCGCCAGATGAAATGGTACACGCCCGAGGGCGAGGCCGAGATCGTCGCGGCCCAGTGCCTGAAGGGACGGCTCCAGCCCGACGATGTCGCGGCCCTGGGCCTGTTCCTCGCGTCAGACGACGCACGTTTGATTACAGGCCACGAATATTTCGTGGACGCCGGCTGGCGGTAGGGTTTCCTACATCGATCAACGCCCGCGTCAGACGGGCTCTATGGGAGTATCATCGAAATGGCAGGACCGACGGGGGGCTCAGGCCCCGACATCGCGGGCGACGACCGAGTCAATATGGCCTTCATCGCCCTGATCGTGGCGGTCGCCACCATCGGCGGCTTCATGTTCGGCTATGATTCCGGCGTCATCAACGGCACTCAGGACGGGTTGGAGGCGGCCTTCAATCTGTCGGCCCTGGGCACCGGTTTCAACGTCGGCGCCATCCTGCTGGGCTGCGCCTTCGGCGCCTTCGCGGCGGGGCGTCTAGCCGACGCCATCGGCCGACGCACGGTGATGCAGATCGCCGCCGTCCTGTTCATCATCTCGGCCTTCTGGGCCGGCGCGGCCGACACCTCGGCCCACTTCATCATCGCCCGCTTCATCGGCGGCCTGGGCGTCGGCGCGGCCTCGGTCCTGTCGCCGGCCTATATTTCCGAAGTGACCCCGGCTTCGATCCGCGGACGACTGTCGTCGGTGCAGCAGATCATGATCATCACCGGCCTGACCGGCGCCTTCGTGGCCAACTACGCCCTGGCCAAGACGGCCGGCGGATCGACGGCCGACTTCTGGATGGGCTTTCCCGCCTGGCGCTGGATGTTCTGGCTGCAGGTCATTCCCGCCGCCGTCTATCTGCTGGCCCTGCTGGTGATCCCCGAGAGCCCGCGCTTCCTGGTGGTCAAGAAGAAGGACGCCCAGGCCGAGGTCGTGCTGTCCAAACTGTTCGGTCCCGGCGCCGGCGCCCGCAAGGTGCAGGAAATCCGCGCCTCCCTCGCCGCCGACCACAAGCCGAAATTCTCCGACCTGCTGGATCCGGCGACGAAGAAGGTGCGCCCCATCGTCTGGGCCGGTCTGATCCTGGCCGTCTTCCAGCAACTGGTCGGCATCAACATCGTCTTCTATTACGGCGCGGTCCTGTGGCAGTCGGTCGGCTTCTCCGAGAACGACGCCCTGCAGATCAACATCCTGTCCGGCGTCCTGTCGATCGCGGCCTGTCTGGCGGCCATCTCGGTCATCGACAGGATCGGCCGCAAGCCCCTGCTGCTGATCGGTTCCGCCGGCATGTTCGTGACCCTGGCCGTGGTGGCCTGGTGTTTCTCGCGCGCCGCCCTGATCGACGGCTCGCTGCACCTGGATGACAACACCGGTCTGATCGCCCTGATCGCCGCCAACGCCTATGTGGTCTTCTTCAACTTCAGCTGGGGCCCGGTCATGTGGGTCATGCTGGGCGAGATGTTCCCCAACCAGATGCGCGGTTCGGCCCTGGCCGTGGCCGGATTCGCCCAGTGGATCGCCAACTTCGCCATCTCGGTCAGCTTCCCCTGGATGGCGGCGACCCTGGGCCTGGTCTTCACCTACGGCTTCTACGCGGTCAGCGCCCTGATCTCCTTCTTCCTGGTCCAGGCCTGGGTGAAGGAAACCCGCGGCCGCGAACTGGAAGACATGACGGGCTGATTTCCGGCCCGCCCGTACCCATCTCCCCGAGACGGGCGGCGCTCCCCCGCCGCCCGTCCGCCCTCGAAAAGGACATCTCATGACCGACATTCTCGAACTTTCGCACTGGATCGGCGGCGAGAAGGTTTCTGGCGCGTTTGCGGGCGAGAGCCTGAATCCGTCGGACACGCGCGACGTGGTGGCTCGCACCCCCAGGGGCGGCGCGGCCGAGGTCGACCAGGCGGTCGCCGCCGCACGGGCGGCCTTCCCCGGCTGGTCCGACGCCTCGCCCGAGGTCCGGTTCGATGTTCTGGACAAGGCCGGCTCCCTGGTCATGGCCCGCGCCGCCGAGATCGGCCGACTGCTGGCGCGGGAGGAGGGCAAGACCCTGCCCGAGGGGATCGGGGAGACGATGCGCGCCGCCCGGATTCTGAAATATTTCGCCGGCGAGGCCCTGCGGGTCCACGGCCAGAACCTGGCCTCGACGCGGCCGGGCGTCGAGATTCAGACCTATCGCCAGGCGGTCGGGGTGTTCGGCCTGATCACCCCGTGGAACTTCCCCATCGCCATCCCGGCCTGGAAGATCGCCCCGGCCATCGCCTTCGGCAATACGGTCGTCATCAAGCCCGCCGGCCCGACCCCGGCGACGGCCGAGGCCTTGATCGCCATCCTGCACGAGGCGGGCCTGCCCAAGGGCGTCGTCAACATGGTGATCGGCGACGGTGACGTGGGCCGGGCCATCGTCGCCCATCCGGGCGTCGACGGCGTCAGCTTCACCGGCTCCCAGGCCGTGGGCGCAGGCGTGGCCGAGGGGGCGGTCAAGCGCCAGGCCCGGGTCCAGCTGGAGATGGGCGGCAAGAACCCGCTGATCGTTCTGGACGACGCCGATCTGGACCGGGCGGTGAACATCGCCCTGGACGGCAGTTTCTTCGCCACCGGGCAGCGCTGCACCGCCTCCAGCCGTCTGATCGTGCAGGACGGAATCCACGACCGGTTCGTCGCCGCCCTGGCCGAGAAGGTCGCGGCGCTGCGGGTCGGCGACGCGCTCGACCCCAACACCCAGATGGGGCCGGCGGTCAGCGAGAGCCAGCGCGAGGTCTCTTACAAATACATCGACATCGCCCGCGAGGCCGGCGGCCGGATCGTCACCGGCGGCGAACGTCTGAGCTTCGACGCGCCGGGCTGGTACGTCCAGCCGACCCTGATCGCCGACACCGCCGCCGACGCCCGGATCAACACCGAAGAAGTGTTCGGTCCCGTGGCCTCGACGATCCGCGTGGCCAGCTACGAGGAGGCCCTGGCTGTGGCCAACGGCGTCGAGTTCGGCCTGTCGGCCGGCATAGTCACCCAGTCGCTGAAACACGCCCGCGACTTCCAGCGGAACGCCAGGGCCGGCATGACCATGGTCAATCTGGCCACGGCCGGGGTCGACTACCACGTGCCGTTCGGCGGCTCGAAGAAGTCGTCCTACGGCGCAAGGGAACAGGGCTTCGCCGCTGTGGAATTCTATACCCAGATCAAGACGTCCTATTCGGCGGGCTGACCCATGAACGACATGAAGCCGCTCACGCCGGAACTGGTCTGGGACATCCAGGCGGAACTGGGCGAAGGTCCGGTCTGGGATGCGGCGCGCGAGGCGGTGTGGTTCGTCGATATCAAGGGACGAAAACTGCACCGCTACACCCCGGCGACGGACGAGAAGCGGTCATGGGATACGCCGGACCAGACCGGTTTCGCCCTGCCGGCCGAAGACGGATCGCTGATCTGCGGTGTGCGGGGCGGCCTGCACCGGTTCGATCCGCAGACGGGCGTGTTCGACCTGATCCAGACCGTCGAGGCGGATCGGCCGCAGAACCGGCTGAACGACGGATTCGTCGCCCCGGACGGGTCGTTATGGTTCGGATCGATGGACGACAGCGAGACGGTCAAGACCGGCGCCCTCTATCGCTGGTTCCGGGGCGAGTTGAGCCGGCACGACGACGGTTACGGGGTCACCAACGGCCCCTGCCTGAGCCCGGACGGCCGGACCCTTTATCATCACGATACGCTGGAAAAGACGGTCCTGGCCTTCGATCACGACGACGGCCGGCTGTCGAACCGGCGCGTCTTCGCCGTGACCGAGGACGGGTTCGCGGATGGGCCCAGCATGGATTCGGCGGGCGTGTTGCACGTGGGCCTGTTCAACGGCTGGGGCGTGGCGCGGTTCTCGCCGGAGGGCGAACGGATCGGCAAGATCGACATGCCGGTCCAGACCGTGACCAAGGCGGCCTTCGGCGGCGAGGATCTGCGTGATCTCTATATGACCACGGCCTGGCTGGGGAACGCCGACAAGCGGGGCGAGCAGCCGACCCTGGGCGGCCTCTATCGCGCCCGGGTGGAGACGCCGGGCCTGCCGCAGAATCGGGTTCGCCTGTGATCCGGCTGTCTGCCGGCGACTGGCGCGCGACGCTGGCCCCCGAACAGGGCGGGGCGGTGCTGAGCCTGGACTGGCGCGGCGAACCGGTGTTCCGGCCGACGCCCGAGGGCGCGACCGATATTCTTCAGACGGCCTGTTTCCCATTGGTCCCCTACGCCAACCGCATCGCCGACGGGCGCTTCGACTTCGAGGAGCGGATGGTGACGCTGGAGGCTCTGGACCGGTTCGCGCCGCACGCCCTGCATGGCGACGGCTGGCGGATGCCGTGGAAGGTCGAGATCGAGGCGTCGGATCGGGCCGAGATGACCTTGGACTGGCCAGGCCAGGAGACGGGCTGGCCCTGGCCCTGGCGCGCCCGGCAGACCGTCAGCCTGTCCGACGAGGGACTGGCGATCATGTTGTCGGTGACCAATCTGGGCGGGGCGGTCATGCCCGCCGGCCTGGGATTGCATCCCTATTTTCACAGGGCGCCGGATGCGCGCCTCAGCCTGGCCGCGACAGGCGTCTGGCTGACGGATGCGCGCGAGATTCCTGCGCGGCTGGCGACGCCGGACGCGGTTGTGGACTGGTCGGAAGGCGTGGCCCTGGCCGGGGCGCCCCTCGTCGACCACGCCTATGCCGGCTGGAGCGGCGAAGCGGTGCTCGAGGGCGGCGGTCGACGGGTGGCGCTGCGCGGCGGCGACAGCGCCCAATGGGCCCAGGTCTATGCGCCGGCGGGCGCGGACTTCGTCTGCGTCGAGCCGGTCACGCATCGCCCCGACGCATTGAACGCGCCGGTCAGCGAGCGCAGCGGCCTGGTCCGCCTGGCGCCGGGTAAGCGGCTGACGGTCGCCATGAGCGTCTCGGCGAGCGAGATCTAGAGGACGTCAGCCTCTGGCCGCAGTCCAGGCCGCGACGAAGGCGGCGGCCTGGCGACCGACCTGTTCGGCCGACTGTCCAGGCTTGAACACTGCAGACCCTATACCGAAACCCGAGGCGCCGGCGGCCAGCCATGGGGCCATGCTGTCCGGATCGACTCCGCCGACCGGATAGACGCGCGTGGCCGCCGGAAGAACGGCGCGGACGGCCTTCAGCCCCTTCGGGCCCGCGATCTCGGCGGGAAACAGTTTCAGGGCGTCGGCTCCGGCGTCCAGGGCCGCGAAGGCTTCCGACGGCGTGAAGAAGCCGGGCAGGGACAGCAGGCCCAGGGTCTTTGTCTCGCGGATCACGTCCGTATTTGTATTGGGCGAGATGACCAGCTGGCCTCCGGCTCCGGCGACCGCCCGGGCCGAGGCGACGTCCAGCACCGTGCCGGCGCCGACCAGGGCGCGGCCGTCCAGCGCCCGCCTCAGGCGGCGGATGCTCTCCAGCGGTTCGGGCGAGTTCAGCGGCACTTCCAGGCAACGGAAACCGGCGGCGACGATCGCCTCGCCGACCGCGACGGCCTCGTCCGGCGTCAACCCGCGCAGGATGGCGATCAGGGGCAGGGCGTCCAGGTGTTCGACGGTCACGCCGATGGAAGTGGAAGTCATCGGGATACGGCCTCGTGAATGCGCCACAGGCCTCGGGCCGTGGCGGCGGCTCCGTCCGCGATCCGGACGTCGTGGAAGCCGCCCCTGGCCAGGGCGGCGGCGTAGCGGCGGCACAGGACTTCCGCGCCGATCAGGATGACGGGGCGATCGCGCGCATCCGTTTGCGCCGCCACCTCCGCCCCGATCAGCAGGCCTGACAGATAGTCTGCGGCCGAGGCCGCCGAAAGCCGTCCGGCAAGACCCTCGACACGCACCGAGAACAGGGCGGCGGTGAGGGCGGGGTCGCGCAGGGCGCGATCGACACCCGCCGCGAAGGCGTCGTCGTCGACGCCGGGCTCCCCCATGTCTGCGCCCAGGATCGTGCCCTTGCGAATGGCGGCGAACAGTTCGCCGGTCATGAAGGTGCGGAAACCGGTCATCCGGCCCTGGCTGGTGCGGATCCATTTGCTGTGGGTGCCGGGACCGACCACGAGGGCCTCGTCCGGCGCGTCCAGGCCGAAGACCTGGGTTTCTTCGCCGCGCACCACGTCCTGCAGGCGATCGTCCTCGTACACGGCGACGCCGGGGACGATGGAGACCCGGGGCGCATCGCGGGGACTGGCCACGGCGGTCGCCAGATCCCCGACATCGGCGGGGCAGGGCAGATAGGCCATCTCGCGCCACCGGCTGCGCGCCCCGGCCATGCCGCAGCAGAGAATCGGCAGGCCTTCGGCCAGCCAGTCGCCGGCGACGTCCTGAAGCACGCCGTGAAACTGGTCCGACGTCAGGCCGCCGGCACCGCGGGAATCCGAGCGACTGTCCAGGACGCGGCCGCCGTCGGCGATCCGCATGACGCGCAGATTGCTGGTGCCCCAATCGACCCCGATAAGGCCTGCCGTTCCGGTCACGTCACCACCAGATCGAATAGACCAGGATCAGGAAGGCGACGACGCCGACGGCGGCCAGGTTGAAGCCCAGCGACGTCTTGTAGCTGATCTGGTCCAGCTTGATCTTCATCGCATCCGGCTTGGCGGGGACCAGCAGGGAGACGACCACGGCGGCGATCAGCGAGGCGATGAACACCACGCCGACCCGGTTCATGAAGGGGAAGATGAACTGGCCGCTTTCCTGCAACCACCAGAAGACGGCCGACAGCACGACCGAACCTATGGCGGCGGTCAGGGCGCCGGCTTCCGACGCCCGCTTCCAGAACAGCCCCAGCATGAAGATGACGACAATGCCGGGGGTGAAGAAGCCGGTGAATTCCTGGATGAACTGGAAGGCCTGGTCGAAGCCGCCCAGCAGGGGGCGGGCGGTCAGGATGCCGATGACCACCGCAGCGACGGCGGCGATGCGGCCGACGGTGACCAGCTGGTGCTCGGGCGTGTCCTTCCGGATCTTGGCGTAGAGGTCCAGCGTGAAGATGGTCGAGATCGAGTTCACCTTCGACGCCAGGGAGGCGATGATGGCGGCGATCAGGGCGGCGAAGACCAGACCCTTCAACCCGACCGGCAGCAGGTTCATCATGGTCGGATAGGCCTGATCCGGCGCCGACAGGCTCGGGGCCAGGATCAGGGCGGCCATGCCCGGCAGGACCACGATGACCGGCATCAGCAGTTTCAGATAGGCGGCGAAGGCGATGCCCTTCTGGGCTTCCGGCAGCGACTTGGCGGCCAGGGCGCGCTGGATGATGTACTGGTTGAAGCCCCAGTAGCTGATGTTCATGACCCACAGCCCGCCCAGCAGGACGGCGATGCCCGGCAGTTCCTGATAGTGGGGATTATCCTTCGACAGGATCATGTCGAACTTGTCGGGGAACTGGGTGATCAGGGTGTGGAAGCCGGCCGCCGCGCCGCCTGCGCCGCCGATGGTCGACAGGGCGATGAAGCCGATGATCAGGCCGCCGCAGACCAGCAGGGCCACCTGGACGATGTCGGTCAGGGCCACGGCCTTCAGGCCGCCCCACAGCTGATAGGCCAGGGCGAAGACGCCGATGGCGACGATGGCGTAGTCCTGATTGAAGCCGGTCACGGTGTGGACGGCGATGGCGCCCAGCCACAGGATCGAGGTCACGTTGACGAAGACGTAGAGCAGCAGCCAGAAGACGGCCATGACGTTGCGGATGGTCGGGCCGTACCGCTGCTGCAGGAACTGCGGCATGGTGACGATGTCATTGCGCAGGAAGATCGGCAGGAAGAACTTGCCCACGATCAGCAGGGTCAGGGCCGCCATCCATTCGTAGGAGGCGATGCCCAGGCCGATCACATAGCCGGATCCGCTCATGCCGATGATCTGCTCGGCCGAGATGTTGGCCGCGATCAGCGAGGCGCCGATGGCCCACCAGGGCAGGCTCTTGGACGCCATGAAATAGTCGGTGGAGGTCTTCTGCTCGCCGGCCTTGCCGCGCGACACCCACTGGGCCAGTCCGAAGATGAAGACGGCGTAGATCGCCAGAATCGCCAGATCGATGCCCGCGAGCGTCATGGTGCAGTTCCCCCAGTCGGCCCTTGGTCGGGCTCCTGCCGAAAGCCTAGGGGAGGCGACGCTCTGTCGCAATGAGGATTTTATATATGCTTGGAGATTTCACCCGCGATAATGTTATGGGTCGCATTCTTCGGTGGTCTTCACCGGACCGGGCGCGCCCGGTAGCGTAAGGAGCTCGCGACAGGATTCCCATGACCGACCAAGACCAGACCGACGACCGCAAATACCGCGCCCCCGCGCTCGAGAAGGGGCTGGACGTCCTTGAGCTTTTGTCGGCCCAGGGCGAGGCGATGACGCCGTCGCAGATGTCGGTGACATTGGGGCGATCGGTCAGCGAACTGTTCCGCATGATCCAGGTGCTGGAGTTCCGCGGCTATATCGAACAGTCCTCGGACGGCTATCGCCTGACCAACCGCCTGTTCACCCTCGGCATGACCCAGGCGCCGATCAAGTCGCTGGTCGACGTCGCCATGCCGGCGATGCGTGATCTGGCCTCGGGCACGATGCAGTCCTGCCACCTCGTGGTGCCGTCCGGAGACCAGATCGTGGTCATCGCCCGGATCGAGAGCCCCGGCGACCTCGGCTATTCGGTCCGCATCGGCTATCGCCGCAGCATCCTGCACGCCACCTCGGGCCTGATGTTCTATTCTCGCGCCAACGAACGGGCGCAGAAATATCTTCGCGACAATCTGGTCTCCCTGTTCGGGGAGGCGACCGTTGCGGAGTTTGCGGAACGCGCGTCGGCCATGACCCAGGGCGCCCACGTCGAAAGAGCCAGCGACTTCGTCAAGGGCGTCACCGATCTGGTCGCCCCGATCATGGGCTCCGACGGCGTCATCGCCACCCTGATCACCCCCTTCATCGAACAGGCCCCGATGGTCTGCACACGGGAAGAGGCGGCGGCGATGCTGGTGCGCACCACGACCATCATTTCCGAACAGATGGGCGCGGTCTCCCAAGCCTGATCCTGGCCCTGAGCGGATGCGACGCGGTCCACCGTTGACAGGACCAATGGCTGCCGTCATTTTCGTGGACGGTAACGACTTTCATTTGTGAAAGATCGCAAACCGCCGATCAACGGCGGGGCGTCGGGGAGGCGCGCTGAGATCATGGCCGCCATCTATTCCGATCTGAAGAACAGGACCGTCATCGTCACCGGCGGCGCCGGCGGCATTGGCGAGAGTATTGTTCGCGCCTTCCACGCCCAGGGCGCCCGGGTCGGCTTCCTCGACATCGATACGGTGCGCGGACCGAAACTGGCGGACGAACTGGGGCAGGGGGCGTTGTTCGTCGCCTGCGACCTGACCGACATTCCGGCGTTGAAGGCGGCCGTCGCCACGGTGCGCGACGCCTTCTGTCCGATCGACATCCTGGTCAACAACGCCGCCCACGACGAGCGCCACGCCACGCTCGAGGTGACGGAGGACTATTGGGACGGTCGCATGGCCGTGAACCTGAAACACCAGTTCTTCGCCGCCCAGGCGGTGCTTCCGGACATGCAGGCGGCGGGCAAGGGCGCCATCGTCAATCTGGGGTCGACGTCCTGGATCATCGGTCAGGGCGGCATGCCGGCCTATACGGCCTCCAAGTCGGCGGTGATCGGCCTGACCCGGTCGCTGGCCCGCGATTTCGGTCCCTTCGGCGTGCGCGTGAACGCGGTGGCCCCGGGCTGGATCATGACCGAGCGGCAATTGGAGCTCTGGGTCACTCCGGAGACCGAAAAAGACATCTACGCCAACCAGTGCCTCAAGCGCCGGCTCGTGCCCGACGACATCGCCAAGGTCGTCGTCTTCATGTGCTCGGATGAGGCCGGGGCGATCACCAACCAACACTATGTCGTCGACGGCGGCTGGACCTGAAATGACCGATACCCCCAAGACTCCCAAGACGCTGCGCAGCCGCGCCTGGTTCGACAATCCGGAAAACCCGGACATGACGGCCCTCTATCTGGAGCGCTATCTGAACTATGGCCTGACGCGCAAAGAGCTTCAGTCGAACAAGCCGATCATCGGCATCGCCCAGACGGGTTCGGACCTGAGCCCCTGCAACCGCCACCACCTGATCCTGGCCGAACGGGTCCGCGAAGGCATTCGGGAAGCCGGCGGCATCGCCATGGAATTTCCGGTCCATCCCATCCAGGAGACCGGCAAGCGGCCGACGGCGGGCCTGGACCGGAACCTGGCCTATCTGGGTCTGGTCGAGAGCCTGTACGGCTATCCGCTGGACGGAGTCGTGCTGACCGTCGGCTGCGACAAGACCACGCCCGCCTGTCTGATGGCGGCCGCCACCGTGGACATCCCCGCCATCGCCCTTTCGGTCGGTCCGATGCTGAACGGCTGGCACAGGGGCGAGCGCACCGGGTCGGGCACGATCATCTGGAAGGCGCGCCAGATGATGGCGGCCGGAGAGATCGACTATGACGGATTCATCGAACTGGTGGCGTCCTCGGCGCCGTCGGTCGGCTATTGCAACACCATGGGCACGGCGACGACAATGAACTCGCTGGCCGAGGCCCTGGGCATGTCCCTGCCGGGATCGGCCGCCATTCCCGCCCCCTACCGCGAACGCGCCCAGGTGGCCTACGAAACCGGGCTGCGGATCGTCGAGATGGTGCGTGAAGACCTGAAGCCGTCGGACATCCTGACGAAGGAAGCCTTCCACAACGCCATCGTCGTCAACTCGGCCATCGGCGGTTCGACCAATGCGCCGATCCACCTGACCGCCCTGGCCCGGCACGCCCATGTCGACGTGCCGCTGCAGGATTGGCAGACCGAGGGGCTGCATGTGCCGCTGCTGGTCAATCTGCAGCCCGCCGGCGAGTATCTGGGCGAGGACTATTTCCATGCCGGCGGCGTGCCCGCCGTCGTGTCGGAACTGATGAAGCAGGGGCTGATCCGCGAGGGCGCCCTGACCGTCACCGGCAAGTCGATCGGCGATAACTGTCGCGACGCCGAGATCGTCCTTCCCGACGTCATCAAGACCTTCGACGCCCCGATGAAGACCGACGCCGGCTTCGTGGTCTTCACCGGCAATCTGTTCAACTCGGCCATCATGAAGCTGAGCGTGATCAGCCCGGAGTTCCGCGAACGCTATCTGTCCAACCCCGACGACCTGAACGCCTTCGAGGGGCCGGCGGTCGTGTTCGACGGACCCGAGGACTATCATCACCGTATCGACGACGAGAGCCTGGGCATTACCGAACAGACCCTTCTGTTCATGCGCGGCGCCGGCCCGATCGGCTTCCCGGGCGCCGCCGAGGTCGTGAACATGCGACCGCCCTCCTATCTGATCCGGAAGGGGGTCAGCGCCCTGGCCTGTATCGGCGACGGCCGTCAGTCGGGCACCTCGGGCTCGCCCTCGATCCTGAACGCCTCGCCCGAGGCGGCGGCGGGCGGCAATATCGCCCTGCTGAAGACCGGCGACCGGGTGCGGATCGACCTGAACACCGGCCGGGCCGACATTCTGATTTCGGACGAGGAACTGGCTGCGCGCCGCCAGGCCTTCGAGGCGGCGGGCGGGTACAAATATCCGGCGTCCCAGACCCCGTGGCAGGAGATGCAGCGCGCCGTGGTCGGCCAGCTGGAGACGGGCGCCGTGCTGGAACCGGCGATCAAATATCATCGCATCGTCGACCGGTTCGGCCTTCCGCGCGACAACCACTAGGTCCGACGGACGACAGGAAGGGGCGGCGCGGGCCGCCCCTTTTCACGTCAGCGCGGCGTGATGCGGATCGCCGCTCCGCCGCTGGGCTTCAGCCTCAGGGTCAGGGTCGTCCCCGACTCGACCGTCTGGGTGGAAATCGCCGTCCGCTGCGGCGCCTCAGTGTCGGCGTAGACAGTCGCCTCGAACCGGCCGCGGCCCAGGAAATCCAGCGGCAGGCTCACGGTGCGGCCGTCCTCATCGGTCATGGCGCCGACATACCAGTCGCGCCCCTTGCGACGGGCGAGAACGATCGACTGGCCGATCTCGCCCGAGATGAACCGGGTTTCGTCCCAGGTCGTCGGAACCTGGCCGATGAAGGCGGTCTCGGGCTGGCCGGCATAGGCGTCCGGCGTATCGGCGACCGTCTGCAGCGGGCTTTCATAGACGACGAACATCGCCAGGCCGTGCGCCCGGGTGGTCATCACGGTCGGCAGCAGGAACCGCCACTGGAAGGTCTCGGGCGTCTGGTTGCCGAAACCGCCGGGCGTATAGTCCATCGGCCCCAGCAGCATGCGCGTATAGGCCAGGGTCACGTTGTGCCGGGCTGTGATCCGGCTGGACCATTTGTTGTTTTCCGCCCCCAGCACGCCTTCCTGGGTGATGAAGTTGGGATAGGTGCGCGTCAGGCCGGTCGGATGGAAGGCGCCGTGCAGATTGACCATGAGATGTCGCTGCGCCGCCTGGGCCAGCAGCCGGTGGTACCAGTCGACGATCATCTGATCGTCGCGATCCATGAAGTCCACCTTGATCCCGGCTATGCCCCAGGCCTGGTACTGGTCCAGGGCGGCGTCGAACTGGGCGTCCAGCGCCTTCCAGTTCAGCCACAGGAACAGGCCGACGCCCCTGGACCGGCCGTAGGCGACCAGGCCGGGAATGTCGATGTCGGGCGCGGTCTGGGTCACATCCACGCCGGGCCGCACCACGCCGCCGCCGCCGGCGCCGCGATACCACCCCTCGTCGATGGTGACATACTGCAGGCCGTTGGCGGCCGCGAAGTCGATGAAGGCCCTGAAGGTGGCGGTGTTCATGCCGCTGTCCGGCACGGCCGTAATCTGGCCGCCGTTCCACCAGTCCCAGGCCGACTTGCCGGGCCTCACCCAGGCGGAGTCGAAGGCCGCCGGTGCGCTGAGGTCGGTGATCAGGGTGGATTCGATCAGGTCGCCCGCGTGGTCGCCCACCATGACCACCCGCCACGGCGTCTCCAGATCCTGTCCGACCCGCGCCGTCGCCACCACGGCCGGAACCCCGCCGGGCGAATCCGGTCTCGGGGCCAGTTTGGCCTGCACCCCCAGGCCGCCGTCACCGCGTCCCGACAGGTAAAGGCCCGGATAATTCTTCAGGTCGGCTTCGGCGATGGCGAAGGCGGGGCCTCCCGCCGTGGTCTCGCACACCAGCGGGGCGTCATAGGCGTTGTATTCGCGAATGCGCGAGGCGGGGACAGGATCGAATTCGCCCTCGTGGCTGGAGTTGAACCGGCCCAGGTTCAGGCCCCAGCAGCCGTAGTCGGACGGGAAGGCGAACTGGGTGTTCTCCGCCACCACCCCCAGGGGCGCGTCTGGCCGGGCCGGCACGCGATAGCGGAAGGCGACCCCGTCGTCATAGGCGCGCATCACCAGGACCATGTCGGGCCCGTCGCGGCCCGAAGCCGGCGTCAGCATGGTCTCGCGCCAGGCCGAGCGCACATGGGACCTCCGTCCCAACAGGGGGTAGTCGTCCAGACCCTCGCGCACAGGCCCGGCGACGAAGATCTCGTCACCGCCGACCGTGACCCGGTTCTCCAGGGTCAGGCCGATGTCCGACGGCGCGATCACCGTGCGGCCGTCGCGTGCGACGGACAGGGCCGGCTTGCCGTCGACGGTCTCCACCCGGATGGTCAGCCGGCCGTCGGGCGAGGTCAGTTCGACAGGGTCGGCCAGGGCGACCGACGATAGGCCCGTCGCCAGGCAGGTCAGGGCTGCGCCGCACAGCAGCCGGGCGAGGGAAGGGGTCATGCGTGTTCCTTCGCCACGGGAAGGTCCGCGCGGCAGTTCCTGTCGATGAATTGCTGGTGCGTCGGCATGGCCGCGACACCGCTCTGGATGACGGTTCGGATCTGGGCCAGTCGGGCGGCCATCTGAGAGGCGGGAATCTGGTCGGCCATGGGGTCGTGGCCCTGCGGCGTGATCCCCTGGCCCAGCATGACCGCAACCCAGCTGGTGTGGGCGAACAGGTCCTCATGACGGCCCATCACGCGTCCGCGCGATCGGAACAGGTCGATCCGTGCCTTCAGGCTGTCGGGGATGTCTGTCGCGCGCACATGCCGCCAGAACTCGGAATCGTCCCGCTCTCCGGCGTGGTAGTGCAGAATGATGAAGTCGCGGGCGTGCTCGTACTCCTCGCGCATCAGGGCGTTGTACTTGTCGATGTCGGCCTGATCGAAACGGCGGTCCGGGAACAGGGACATCAGGGTGGTCACCCCGCTCTGGATCAGGTGGATGCTGGTCGATTCCAGCGGTTCCAGGAAGCCGGAGGCCAGGCCGAGGGACACGACATTCTTGTTCCAGGCCTTCCTGCGCCGCCCCGTCACGAAGCGCAGCGGTCGAGGATCGGCCAAGGGCTTTCCGTCCAGATTGGCCAGCAGGGTGTCGCGCGCCGCTTCGTCGCTGGTGAAGGCGCTGGCGTAGACATGGCCGTTGCCGGTGCGATGCTGCAGCTGGATCCGCCATTGCCAGCCGGCGTCATGCGCCGTCGAGCGGGTGTAGAGCGTGGGCGCCCCCACCGCTTCGCAGGGTACGGCCAACGCCCGATCCATCGGCAGCCAGTGGGACCAGTCCTCGTATCCCGTCTGCAGCGCCTGTTCGATCAGCAGGCCGCGGAATCCGGAGCAGTCGATGAACAGGTCGCCCTCGATCCGCCGTCCGTCGTCCAGGACCACGGCCTCGACGAAGCCGGTCTCGGCGTTCAGGGCCACGTCGACGATCTTGGCCTCGATCCGGTTCACGCCGCGCGCCATGGCCAGTTCGCGCATGAACCCGCCGTAAAGGCCGGCGTCGAAATGATAGGCGTAGGCCATGCGTGAATGGACATGGCGCGGGTCCTCGGCCGTGCGGGTGAACCGCCCCGCCTTCATCGCCATGATCGGCAGGGAATAGGCGTCGATCTCGCCGACGCCCGGCTGGTCGCGCAGCCTCAGCCAGTGCTGATGGAATTGAACACCCTCCAGGTCGGCGCCATAGGTTCCGAACGGGTGTATGTACTCGTGGCCCAGCCGGCCCCAGTTCCGGAACTGTATGCCCAGCTTGTAGGTGGCCTGGGTGCGGCGGACGAATTCGTTCTCGTCCATCCCCAGAAGCCGGTTCAGCGTCAGGATCGGCGGGATGGTCGCCTCTCCGACCCCGACCGTGCCGATCTCGGGCGATTCGATCAGATCGATTGCGGCATAGCCGTGCGCCAGGTTCTTCGAGATGACGGCGGCCGCCATCCAGCCGGCGGTGCCGCCGCCGACGATGACGATCCGTCTGATCCTCTGGTCTTCCGACATTGTGGTCCTCCCCGACCGCGAACGTCTGGCGCGATACGTCGCCGCGCCATTGTCGTCCTAAAAAATGGTACCGCTACCGAAAACAGTTTTCTTTCTATGAAACTTGTTGCATCCTTGAAATCGGGTCAAGCGGAACGCAGGCCCGATTGTCTTGGGAGAGATGTCGTCCAGCGCGCCTAGAGAGCGCGCGAGGCATCAGAGGGGAAGGGAAGAGACTCATGTCTCGTATCACTCGCGCCAACCGCTTCGCACTGCTGTGCGGCGCGTCCGTCCTGTCGTTATCGGCCATGGCCGCACCGTCCCTCGCTTCGGCGCAGGAAACGTCCGCTCCCGTTCCGGCCAGCGAGGACGACCAGTCCACCGAAGTCGGCGAGGTCGTGGTCACGGGCCTCCGGGCCAGCCTGGCCTCGGCCCAGTCGATCAAGAAGAATTCAGAGCAGTTCGTCGATTCCATCACGGCGGTGGATATCGGTCGCCTGCCCGACGTCAATGTCGCCGAGGCGCTGCAGCGCGTCTCGGGGATCCAGATCACGCGCAACTATGGCGAAGGCTCCGGCATCGCCATTCGCGGCCTGACCAACGTGCGTTCCGAGCTCAACGGGCGTGACATCTTCAGCGCCAGCGGCGGCCGCGGCCTGAGCTGGGAAGAGGTCGGCGCTGATCTTCTGGGCGGGGTGGACGTCTACAAGAACCCGTCGGCCGAGATGATCGAAGGCGGCCTGGGCGGCACCATCAACCTGAAGACCCGCCTGCCGTTCGATGCGCCGGGTCGCGTCCTGTCGGCCAGCACCGCCTACACCCATTACGATCTGGCCAATGACGACGGCTACAACGCCTCCTTCCTGGCCAGCGACCGCTGGCAGACCTCGGCGGGCGAGTTCGGCGCCCTGCTGAACATGTCCTACGGCGAGACCTCGTTCCGCCAGGATCTCGACGTGGTCGAGCCCTATCTGGTGCGCACCGACGTGCCGGGCTTCGTCGGTCAGGAGATCGCCGTGCCGAACGGCGGCGGGTTCAAGGTCGGCTTCGGCGACCGCGAACGCTTCAGCGTGGCGACCGCGCTGCAATGGCGCCCGAACGACAAGACCGAATTCTATCTGCAGGCCCTGCGGACGGAATACACCTTCCACGACAATGGTCTGTCCTTCTTCGCCTATGGCGGCAACGGCGTGCCGCTGGACCTGGCGCCGGGCGCGGCCTTTACGGTCGAGGACGGTATCGCCACCTCGGGCTCCTTCATCAATCCGGGCGTGGATGCGGTCACCTTCGCGACGACCCGCGAAACCGAGACGACCGACATCGCCATCGGGGGCAAATGGCGCCCGACCGACCGTCTCCAGATCTCCGCCGACCTGCAGTATATCAATTCCAAGGTCGATCAGCAGACGATGAACCTGACGGCCAGCGTCCTGACCAACACCTCGGGACCCAGCTTCGATGACGACAGCGATCCGCTGACGCCCAATATACCGATGTTCCCGGGCAACTACGTCTTCAACTTCGACACCCGTCCCTCGATCCCTGAGTTCGGGACGTCGAACGGCTATTACGGCGACCTCGACAACTATGGTCTGACCGCCGTTCTTCCCTATGCCGAGAAGAACGACGCCGAGAGCTGGGCCGGTCGCGCCGACATGCGTTGGGACTTCGAGGAAGGTGGCTTCTTCAAGGACTTCCGCGCCGGTGTTCGCGTCACGGACCGCACCGCCGTCAACCGGTCGACCACCTACGGCACCTGGACCGCGATCGGTACGACCTGCGCCAACTGGTCCAGCCCCGCCGGCTGCTATCGTCTGGCCGACTTCCCTCAGGTCGCCGAGCAGTTTCCGTTCCGCAACAGCTTCCTGAACGGCGACGGCCAGAACGTCTTCGGCGACGTCTGGATGTTCGGCCTGCGTCAGGTGGGCGATCCGCAGGCGGTGTTCGACTTCCTGAACGGCGCGCCGTTCAACCAGAATATCGGCTTCCGCTCGTTCGACGATCCGACCGCCCAGATCTCCAACGTGTCGGAGACGACCTATGCCGGCTACGGCGTGGTTCGTTTCGCCTCCAACTTCCTGGGCAAAGACTGGGACGGCAACTTCGGCGTCCGCATCGTCAAGACCGAGTCCGCCTCTGACGGTTTCGAGACCATCACTTACCGTGATCCGAGCGGCACGAGCGGCACGCCGACCAATCTGACGATCGTCACTCCGATCGTCGGCAACAACAAATACACCGACATTCTTCCAAGCCTGAACTTGCGGATGTTCCTGTCGCCTGAACTGCAGCTGCGTTTCGCCGCCTCGCAGAACGTGGCCCGTCCGGACTTCGGTCAGCTGAACGCCAGCTACAGCATCAGCCCGACGTATGCGAACTCGGGCGACATCCTGCCGATTCCGGGGCAGCGCGGAACCGGCACGGCCGTCGGTAATCCGCTGCTGGATCCGCAGCGCGTTACCGCGCTGGACTTCGCGGTCGAATGGTATTTCTCGCCGGTCGGCTTCGTCTATGCGACGGCTTTCAAGAAGGACATCAAGGACCTGTTCTTCAACGTCACGGCGGTGGAGAACTACAACCTGCCAGGTCTCGGCACGGTGCCGTTCAACATCACGCGCTTGAAGAACGTGGACGAGGGCACGCTGGAGGGTTTCGAGGTCGGCGGTCAGCGCTTCTTCGACTTCCTGCCGTCGCCGTTCGACGGTCTGGGCGTCCAGGCCAACTACACCTTCATCGACTCGAACGCGGCGACGGTCGCGGCCAACGCCCAGACGGGCGGCTCTGAAATCTCGGTGCCGATCCAGGGGCTGTCGGAGAACAGCTACAACCTCGTGCTGCTGTACGAGAAGTACGGCTTCAACGCCCGTCTCGCCTACAACTGGCGCGACGACTTCCTGCAGACCACGACCGGCGTCGGCACCGGCCAGCTGCCGATCTTCGGCAAGGCCTTCGGCGTTCTGGACGGTTCGATCAGCTACGACTTCAACGAGCGGCTGGCGGTCACCGTGGATGCGCAGAACATCCTGAACCAGGAATCGCAGACCTATCAGATCACCGAGGATCGTTATCGCGACTATCAGCTCGATGATCGCCGGTTCAGCATCCGGGTTCGCCTCCGCTACTAGGGGCGTACTGTAAGCCTATCGTTTCTCGGGCGTCGCCGTTCGCGGCGGCGCCTGATTTCGTTTCGTGACTACGGGAGGACGTCCATGATCAGCAACCGCATGTTCAGGACCTGCACGGCGGGGCTCGCGCTCGCCGCAACCCTGGCGACGGGCGGCGCCTTCGCCGCCGAACCCATTCCCCAGTTCGTCACCCGCGAGGGCCGCCACGCCCTGATGGTCGACGGCGCGCCCTTCACCATCCTGGGCGGACAGGTCAACAACTCCTCCAACTATCCAGCCCCCCTGGCCCAGGCCTGGCCGGCCCTGCGATACATGGGCGCCAATACGGTCCAGATTCCTCTCGGCTGGGAGCAGATCGAGCCGGAGGAGGGGCGTTTCGACTTCTCCTTCGTGGATCACGCCATCGAACAGGCCCGCGCCAACGACATGCGCGTCGTCTTCCTGTGGTTCGCCACCTGGAAGAACACGGCCCCGGCCTACGCCCCCGCTTGGGTCAAGCTGAACCCCGAGCGGTTCCCGCACCTGATCGAGAAGGACGGCAAGGAAAGCTACGCCCTGTCGCCTTATGGCGCTGAGACCCTGGCCGCCGACGCCCGCGCCTACGCCGCCCTGATGCGCCACATTCGCCAGGTGGACGAGCGCCAGCGCACCGTCATCATGATGCAGCCCGAGAACGAGGTCGGCACCTACGGCCCCGTGCGCGACTATTCCCCGGCTGCGCGCGCCGCCTTCGCCGCCCCCGTGCCTCAGGCCCTGCTGGACCGTACAGGCAAGTCGCCCGGAACCTGGGCCGAGGTGTTCGGCAAGGACGCGGACGAGTTCTTCCACGCCTGGTCCATCGGCCATTACGTCGGCACGGTCGCTGCGGCCGGCAAGGCGGAATATCCGCTGCCCATGTACGTCAACGCCGCCCTGCGCGACGCCATCAACGACCAGAACCCGGCGACCTACGCCTCGGGCGGCCCGACCTGGAACGTCATCGAGGTATGGCAGGCCGCCGCCCCGTCGATCGACTTCCTGGCGCCCGACATCTACACGCGCAAGTCGATCGAGTATGAAGCCCACCTGAACCGTTACGGCCGTCCGGACAACGCCCTTTTCGTCGCCGAGACCGGCAGCGACACCCAATACGCCCGCTATCTGTTCGAGACCCTGGGGCGGGGCGGCATAGGCTTCTCGCCGTTCGGCATCGATTACACCGGCTATTCCAACTATCCGCTGGGGGCCAAGGCGATCACCGAGGAGACGCTGGTCCCGTTCCGCGACCTGTATCGGCTGATCGCCCCCTGGCAGCGGACCTGGGCCCGCCTGTCCTTCGAGGGCAGGGTCTGGGGCGCCGCCGAGCCTGACGACCGCAAGCCCGAGGTCATCGACCTGGGCGACTGGACCGCCACCACCGGCTATCAGCGCTGGCAGTTCGGGGCCACTTCCATGGCCATCGATCCGAACGACGTCCCGGCCGCCACGGCCCAGCCGAACGGCGCGATCGCCATCGCCGAGATCGAGCCCGGTCAGTTCATCCTCGCCGGCCACAACATCCGCATCGACTTCGCCGCCAAGCCCGCGACCGACGGCAAGCGCCGCATGGTCCTGCGCATCGAGGAAGGCCATTTCGACCCCGCCGGGAAATGGGTGTTCGAACGCATCTGGAACGGCGACCAGGTCGACTACGGCCTCAATTTTTCCGACCGACCGCAGCTGCTGCGCGTCGTCACCGCCACCTACTGACCTGTCTGTAAAGCGAGCGCCCCCATGACCTCGACCCTCGCCCGCCGCCTGATGCTGGCCGCCCTGATGATTGCGCCCCTGAGCGCCTGCGCCGGATCAGGCCTGATGGACAGCGCCTCCGCCGGCGCTCTCGAACAGGCCGCCTTCGAGCGTATCCCCGCCGGGATCGTCATCGCCCCGACCGAGGGCGCGGCCCGCCGTGTTCGCCTGGAGGTCTATGGCCCCGAGACCATTCGCGTCACGGCGACCGAAAACGCCGATCTGGAACTGCCGGCCAGCCTTATGGTCACGGCCCAGCCCTCGACCACGACCCCGTTCGAGGTCGAGACCCGCGGCGAACTGGTCGTGTTGAAGACCGCCGAGGCCACGGCCGAGGTCTCGCGCCGGACCGGCGCCGTCCGCTTCCTCGACGAGAACGGCCGGGAGGTGCTGAAGGAACGGGCCGGCGTGCGCGAACTCAGCCCCGTCACCGTCGAGGACCAGGCCGGAGATCACCGTTTCCTGGCCACCCGCCAGGTCTGGGACAGCCCTGCCGACGAGGCCTTCTACGGCCTGGGTCAGCATCAGCAGGGCGTGATGAACTACAAGGGCCGCGACGTTCAACTGGCCCAGCACAATATGGACGTGGGCGTCCCCTTCGTCGTCTCCAGCCGCAACTACGGCCTGCTGTGGGATAATAACTCGATCACCCGGTTCGGCGATCCGCGGCCCTATGGCATGATCTCGGACCAGTTCATCGTCCGCGACGCCACCGGCCGCTTCGGTGGTCTGACCGCCAGCTACTATCAGGACGATCAACTCAAGGTTCAGCGCCAGGAGACGGAGGTGAACTACGAGTTCATCCGCGAATGGTCGCGCTGGCCCGAAGGCTTCAAGTCGCAACCGGGCCAGCCGGTCCAGACCGGCGACATGGGCAAGCCGGGCCAGGCGGGCGTCAGGGTCGTCTGGGAAGGCACGCTGGAAACCGCCGAGGCCGGCCTGCACAAGTTCCGCCTCTATTCGTCGGGCTACGCCAAGGTCACCATCGACGGCAAGGTGGTCGAACAGAACTGGCGCCAGAACTGGAACGCCTTCGACCATGATTTCCAGGTCGAGATGGCCGCCGACACGCGCGTGCCGATCAAGATCGAGTGGACGCCGGAGGACGGCTATATCTCGCTGCGCCACATGGATCCGCTGCCGGCCGCAGACCAGGGCGCATTGAGCCTGGCCTCGGAAGTCGGCACGGCCATCGACTACTACTACGTCGGCGGCGACGACATCGACGGCGTCATCTCCAACTATCGCGGCCTGACCGGCAAGTCGGTGATGCTGCCCCGCGCCGCCTACGGCTTCTGGCAGAGCCGCCAGCGCTACAACACCCAGGACGAGGTCGTCGACGCCGTGCGCGGCTATCGCGAGCGCGGCCTGCCGATCGACATGGTGGTGCAGGACTGGTTCTACTGGCCCGAGAACGCCTGGGGCTCGCACCAGTTCGACCCCGCCCGCTATCCGAACCCGACCCAGATGGTGAAGGACGTTCACGACATGAACGCCAACATCATCATTTCGGTCTGGCCGAAATTCTATCCGACCACCGACCATTACAAGCAGCTGGACGCCATTGGCGGCATGTATACGCGCAACGTCGACGTCGGTGCGCGCGACTGGGTCGGCCCCGGTTACGCCAACAGCTTCTACGACCCCTATCTGCCGGCGGCGCGCGACCTTTACTGGAAGCAGATGTCCGACAGTTTCAAGGGCATGGGCTTCGACGGCTGGTGGCTGGATTCGGTCGAGCCGGACATGCACTCCAACCTCGACTTCGCCGAACGGACCCTGCGCATGGGCCCGACCGCCAACGGTCCCGGCGCCTATGTGTTCAACTCGTATCCGCTGATGAACGCCGAGAACGTCTATCGCCATTTCCGGGCCGAGCATGACGACCAGCGGACCACCATCCTGACCCGCTCCGCCTGGGGCGGTCTGCAGCGCACCGGTTCGGTCCTGTGGTCGGGCGATGTGGTCGCGCGATGGGACAATCTGCGCGACCAGATCTCGGCCGGCGTCAACGCCGGCCTGTCGGGACTGCCCAACTGGACCCACGACATCGGCGGATTCTCGGTTGAGAGCCGTTATTCCAACACCGCCGGCATGAAGCCCGAGGACAAGGCCGAGTGGGACGAGCTGCAGCTGCGCTGGTTCCAGTTCGGGGCCTGGTCGCCGATCTTCCGTTCCCACGGGGAGTTCCCGCTGAGAGAAGTCTATAATCTGGCCCAGCCCGGCACCGACTACTACGCCGCCTACGCCGAGCAGCTGCGCACCCGCTACCGGCTGATGCCCTATATCTACAGCCTGGCCGGCGACACCTATCTGCGCGACGGCACCATTATGCGCGGTCTGGTCATGGACTTCCCGTCCGATCTGAAGGCGCGCGACATCGACGACCAGTACATGTTCGGCCACGCCCTGCTCGTGGCGCCCGTCACCGAGTACAAGGCGCGGGGCCGCTCGGTCTATTTCCCGGCCGGGGCCGAATGGTACGACCTGCTGACCGGCCAGAAGTACGCCGGCGGCCGATCGACCACCGTCGCGGCCGCCCTGGGCAAGATCCCGGTCTTCGTTCGCGCGGGCTCGATCCTGCCGACCGGACCGGCCATCACCTATACGGCCGAGAAGCTGGACGGCCCCTTGACCCTGGTGGTCTATACCGGCGCCGACGGGTCGTTCTCGCTCTATGAGGACGAGGGCCGGTCCTACGCCTACGAGCGCGGCGAGTTCTCGACCATCCCGATGCGCTGGAATGACGCGACCGGCGTCCTGACCATCGGCGCCCGCGCCGGGGCCTATGCGGGCATGCCGATGAACCGCACGATCAATGTGCGCTTCGTCAGCGGACCGGGTGCGGATGTCGGCGATTTCGACGCCGCTCCGGCGAAGACGATCCAGTACACGGGCGAGGCCGTCGAGGTCCGCCGTTAGTCGGCCATACGCCGCTCATCCCCGCCCATCGGGGATGAGCGGGTTCAGATCACAGGAGGCGCGGATGCGCTCGTTGCTGCTCACCGCCGTGGCGGCCGCCGTCCTTGCGACGACGACAGCCGTCCCCGTTCAGGCCCAGAACACGGAGGTGGTGAACACGGCCGCCGGGCCTCTGCTGGACGCGATGTTCCAGGACCACGCCGTGCTTCAGCGCGATCGGCCGGTGGCCGTGTGGGGCAGGGCGGCGCCGGGCGCCTCCGTCACCGTTGCGTTCGACCAGGTCCAGGTTCAGGCCGTCGCCGACGCGGACGGGGGCTGGCGCACCCATCTGCCGTCCCTGCCCGCCGGCGGGCCCCACGTCCTGACCGCCCGCAGCGGCGGCTCCACCCAGACGGTGGCGGACGTCATGGTCGGCGATGTCTGGCTGTGCTCGGGCCAGTCGAACATGGAGTATCAGCTCCGTCAGGTCACCAACGCCGACATCGAAATCAACAATGCACGCGACGAGGGCCTGCGCCTGTTTCTGGTCGGTCGGTCCAGCAAGCCGGCCCCGTCGACCTCGACCGCGCCCGTGGGCCAGTGGCGTCTGACCACGCCGGACAGCGCGCGCGACTTCTCCGCCGCCTGCTATTTCATGGGCCGCGACCTGCGCAAGGCGCAGACCGTTCCGATCGGCCTGATCGCCGCATCCTGGGGCGGATCGATCATCGAGGACTGGCTCAGCCGACAGACCCTGACCGATCTGGGCGGCAATCAGCAGGCCCTGGCCGCCCTGGCCGCCTACGCCCGGTCGCCTGAGGACGGCGAGGCGCTCTGGCGCGACATCACCCTGGCCTGGTGGAAGGACAATGATCCGGGCACGAAACAGGGCTGGAACGGCGAACGGTTCGACGACCGCGCCTGGGCGCCCATCCCGGCGGAGGGAGCCTGGGAAAACACCGTCCCGGCCTTGGCCGGCTTCGACGGCGTGGTGTGGATGCGCAACACGGTCCAGGTGACGGCCGCTCAGGCCCGTCAGCCGGCGACCCTCGAACTCGGCCCGGTCGACGACGTCGACACCACCTGGGTCAACGGACGCTGGATCGGCGGCGGCCAGGGGTGGGATACGCCCCGCACCTACAGTCTGCCGGCCGGAACCTTGACGTCCGGCCGCAACAGCATCGCCGTCGGAGTTCTGGACACCAATGGCGGCGGCGGGGCCTGGGGACCGGCGTCGGCGAAACGGATCGTGTTTGCGGACGGCTCGACCGTCTCCCTGTCCAGCGGCTGGCGTCACCAGGTTTCGGCCCAGGTCGCGTCCCTGTCCTCCCTGCCGCGAACGCCCTGGATCGGCGGCAGCGGCATGACCACTCTCTACAATGGCATGATCGTCCCCCTGGGCGCCTACGGCCTGAAGGGCGCCGCCTGGTATCAGGGCGAGTCCAACGCCGGCGACGCGCCCGGCTATTCGAAACTGTTGCCGGCCTTGTTCGCCGACTGGCGCGCTCGGTTCGAGAACCCGGACCTGGAGATGCTGGTGGTGCAGCTGGCCAACTACGGCCCGGCTGTGACCCAGCCGACCGACAGCCTGTGGGCGGCCCTGCGCGAAAGCCAGCGCCGCACCGTCGCCGCCGATCCGCACGCCGGGCTGGCGCTCGCGATCGACATCGGCGACCGCTACGACATCCATCCGACCAACAAGCAGGAGGTGGGTCGCAGGCTGGCGTTGGAGGCCTTGCGTCTGGCCGGCCTCTCCACCGTCTCGTCGCCGCAGCCCGTCGCCATCGAACGCGGCGCCGATGGGGTGCATGTTCGCTATGCCGCCGGGACGGCCCTGAGCCTGTACGGCTTCAACCGCCCGGTCGGGTTCGAACTGTGCGACGCGGAGGGCGCCTGCCGCTTTGTCGACGCCACCCTGACCGGGGATCAGATCGTGCTGCCGTCCGCCCGGCCGAGCGACGTCAAGGTGCGGTTGTGCTGGGCGGAAAGCCCGATCTGCAACCTGTATGGTCCGTCAAACCTGCCGGCGGTTCCGTTCGAGGCGCCGATCGTCTGAACGGGGGGCGGGCTCAGACGAGCCCCGCGCCTCGCAGCCGCAGCGCCGGGGCGACCGCGACCGGTCGCTCCGCCGGCAGGTCGACGACCAGACCTTCATCGGTCTGACGGAAGGGCAGGGCGCCGCCGCCCAGCAGTTCGACCGCCGCGACGCGGCCCGCCTGGGGCGTCAGAGCGCGCATCACCATTCGCCCGTCCTCGGGCCAGTCCAGCGCAAAGGCGTACAGGGCCTGGCCTCTTGTCGTGAAGCGGATGTCCTGGCCGGTCCACGGCCGCGCGGCGCCTTCGCCGTGCATGCCGCCCACGACGGTCGTCGGGCCCTCGCCATAGATGCGCCAGGGCCGGGTCTCGAAGATCGCCTCGCCATTGACCTTCATCCAGACGGCGATGTCCGTCAGGATCTGACGCTCGTCGCTGTCGATGGAGCCGTCGCCCCGCTGCGGGATGTTCAGCATGAGGTTGCCGTTCTTGGACACCACGTCGACCAGGCGCTGGATCACGCTGTGCGCCGGCACATAATAGTGACTGGTGTAGCGGGCGCGATTGTAGTGCCAGTCGCCGATGCAGGTGTCGGTCTGCCACGGCTCGGGCTTCAGGTTCTCCGAGAAGCCGCGCTCGACGGTCTCGACGATCCCCTTGCGCTGGCGCTCGTCCAGCCGCTTGCCGTTCACGACCGGCAGTTCGCCCCGCCACTGCAGCGAGGCGTTGTAATATTCCGCCGTCGCTTCCAGCCCGTAACGCCCCAGAGGCAGCTGGTAGTTGTCGAAATAGACCATGTCCGGCTTGTACTTGGTGATCAGGTCGCGCTGACGCGCCACCCAGGATCGCACGAAGGCCGGATTGTTCGCCGGCGGCGTCTCGATCCACTGGCCGTCGCGCGCGTCGTGCCAGGCGTTCATCTCGGCGATCGAGGCGATCCCCTCCGGCGGGGCGAAGGTCGGGCCGGTATAGAGTTCCTGCGGGTCCAGTCCGTCCCACCATTTGCCGGAGCCGTCCGCCTTCGTCAGGCGCGCGGCGTCATAGCGGACGCTCTTGAGCGGCCCTTCGGCGTCATAGCCATAGGCCGTCTGCCACCAATGCCACGCATGGGCCGCGTGGTTGGATACCGCGAACCTCAGGCCCCGCGCGCGCACGGCCTTTTCCCAGGTCCCGACGATGTCGCGTTTCGGCCCGACGCGCATGACGTTCCACGCATGATGGGCGCTGTCGAACAGGTCCAGATTGTCGTGGTGGTTGGCCATGGACATGATGTAGCGGGCGCCGGCCGCCTGATAGAGGTCCAGCAGTCCCTCGGGATCCCACTGGTCGGCCTTCCACTGGTCGATGAACTCCATGAACCCGACCTGGCTGGGGTGGCCGTAGGCGGCGACATGGTGTTCGTAGAAGGGGTTGCCCTGGATATACATCTGGCGGCCGTACCAGTCGCCGAACTCCGGGACGCACTGGGGGCCCCAGTGGGACCAGATGCCGAACTTGGCGTCGCGGAACCAGTCCGGCGTCCGGTAGCCGTCGATCAGACTGTCCCAGGTCGGCTTGAACGGCCCTGCCGCCGTTGATCCGCCCGGCGTAGTGGCGCAAGCGCCCAGCATCGAGGCCGAGGCGCCCGCGCCCAGAAGTCCGCGTCGTGACAGGTTCATGCCGGTTCTCCATAGACGACGCCGCGCCCGTCGGTGGCCACATAGACGCGGCCGAAGACGCGGGGATCGCCCGCGATGGCGCGATAGCGGCGCCCGTATTCATGCTGGTCGTCGTTGACTCGCGTCCACGACCGGCCGCGATCGTCGGACCGGAAGACGCCCCGCAGATCGCTCCTGGTTCCTATGGCGAACAGGGCAGGGTAGGTCGAGCCGGCGGGCGGCTTGCCGAAATCCATCATCTCGACGCCGAGCCCGCCGTCCACTTGCTCGAACCTCTGACCGCCGTCCCGGCTGTTGTAGAGGCCGGATCGCGACACGAACCACAGATCCCCCTCATGCCCCGGCGTGGCCTTCAGCGGAAAGGCCTGTTCGCGCCAGGTCGGACGGTCAGCAGAGGCGTCGGGCAGGCCATGCGACGGCACGGCGGCGAAGCTGCGCGCGCCGTCCACGCTGACGAACCAGTCGCCGGTCCTGAAGTCGAGGGCGTAGAACAGGCCTGCGTCCTGCCGATCCGCCACAGGGCGCAGCAGCAGCGGCAGGCCGGCGCAGGGCCGCCAGGTTGCGCCGCGATCCGTCGACCAGACGTTCTGCGGCGTCGACAGGACGAAGGTCGATCCGTCGGCCGAGACCGTGATCGGCGCGTCCCGGTACAGATCCATGCGAGGATTGTCGGCGGGAACCGGGGCGGCGCCCGATGCCGGACGCGGCCGTCCCAGCGGTTTCCAACTGCGGCCCGCATCCTCGGACCAGGCGATGGTCGAGCCGTCGTGCCCCCCCGAACCGACGCCTTCGTGCGGGGTGCCGCTGCGCACCACCACCGTCGGCGCCCGGCCGGCGTAGTCGATCTGGTTGGTGTTGGCGAAGACCGGCGTCGTGAACTGCAGTTGCGGCGACCGGTTCAGGTCCTCGTGCGCGAAGCCGGAGATGTCGCCGAACCCGGTCAGAAGCTCCGGGCCTTCGGGCGGACTGACCAGGGTGATGACCGCCGTCTGTTCGATGCCCTCCACCCAGGGCCGCCAGTCTGTCGGCTTGCGGTCGTCGGCGGCCGACAGGTTGCGGGTCTCATAGACGGTCGCTCCGGTCGCATAGACCAGTCTGTCGCTGTCGAACGGATCCAGCGCCAGGGCCGCGATCCACCAGCCGAAGTCAGGCCTGTCATTGCCCCAGTTCAGATAGGGGGTGGCGCTGACGTCGTGCCGTGCGGCCTCGCGCAGGCTCTTCCAGCTTCTTCCGTCGTCGGTGCTGCGCCAGATGGTGTCGCCGGGCTGCCAGCGGTTCAGGGTCGAGACCATGATGACCCCCGGCCGTTTCCGGTCCAGGGCCACGCCCATGAAGCCGCCTGCCTGTCCGCTGCTCGGTCTGGGAGGACTGATGTCGCGCCAGTCGCCGGTGTTCGTGTCCAGTCGCCAGACGGCGCCGTCGCCGACGCCGTTCGGGCCGACGCCGAGGGTGCAGGTGACATAGAGCACGCCCGTGTCGTTCATTTCGGCCTTGGCGGCGGACAGGTCAGCGCGGGGGCCGCCCTCGAGCGCCCGCCAGGTCAGGCCCGCATCGTCGGATCGATAGAGGACGTGTTCGTGGGGATCGGCGACGCCGACGAACAGGGTCTTCGAACCCTGTCCGCGCGCGCCGCTGCGGGGGTCGAAGATCACGAAGCTGAGGCCGCCGTGCGTCGTGCGCCCGGTCGGCAGGCCCAGTCCCTTCAGCGGAAAGGTCTCGACCTTGCGCCAGCTCACGCCGCCGTCGATCGAGCGCTGCAGCCCATCGTGGCGTGACCCGAAATAGAGGATGCGATTGTCATTCGGGTCGATGGCCAGCCGCTCGCCCAGGCCTCGCCCGTCCTCGTTTCCGCCCATGCGAAACGGGACGTCGGTGCGGATCCAGGTCCGCCCCCGGTCGTGCGAGCGCAGCATGGCGCCTGGATCGCCGCGGTGAACCCCGACCGCCATATGGACCACCTCGGCGTCGACCGGATCCGCGGCGATGCTCTCGACGCCGAAATCGCCGGAGCGGGGGCTGGAATCCTGCAGCGGCAGCCAGCGCGCCTGCTCGGGGTCGAACCTATAGGCGCCGCCCATGTCGGAGCGGGCATAGGCCAGGCCGCGCGCGATGGGACTGAAGACGATCCCTGGAATGAAGCCGCCCGCGCCCACCTTCACATTGCGCCAGCTGTAGCCCGCCTCGGCGGCGCGCGCCGACCCGGTCATGGCCGCGCCGCCCAGGCCCAGCGCCAGCACGCCCGCCGCGCGTCGGGTCAGTCCTGTCGTCATGCCGCGTCTCCCCATGGCCGTCGGGGCGTCTGCCGGCCCCTTATCTGTTAGCGCTACCTCATAGCAGGTTGACATCATTGTCATAGGTGCATCAAGTTGCGCTGGTAAAAATCAACGTCGGCAAACGACGTGTCGGGAGCGAGGCTCGAGTTCACACGGATTTCGCCGCTTCCGGCGCGTTTTGGCGCCTGATCTTTTGCACCCTGAGCGAACTTCCGGTGCGGTCATCTGGCCGCACCGGCTTTTCGCGCCAAAGTTTCTCGCCCGCCGACTGGACGGACCCGACATGACCCCGCGTTTCCTGAACTTCCGCCGCAACGCCGTTTCCGTGATGGCGCTCAGCTTCGCCCTGGCCGCCGGCGCCTGCGCAACCCCGGGTGCGGGTCGTCCGACCCCCGTCAACTACGTGAAGCCGACCGACACCATCGTGACGGACGCCACCCGCGCCCATCCCGCGCTGTGGCCACATGCCGCATCGCCCGCCGCCATGACCGACGCCGCGACGGAAGCCTTCGTCACCGAGCTGATGGGGCGGATGACGCTGGAGGAGAAGGTGGGCCAGACCATCCAGGCCGACATCGCCTCGATCAAGCCGGAAGATCTGCTGACCTATCCGCTGGGGTCGATTCTGGCGGGAGGGAACTCCTCGCCCGGCGGCGACGAGCGCGCCTCGGCCCGGAAATGGGTCGAACTGGCCCAGGCCTTCCGCGCCGCCGTGGCCCAGCGCCCGGGCGCCAAAATCCCCATGATCTACGGCATTGACGCCGTCCACGGTCACAACAACATCGTCGGCGCGACCATCTTCCCGCACAACAGCGGCCTGGGCGCCGCGCGCGATCCCGACCTGATCCGCCGCATCGGCGAGGCCACCGCCCTGGAAGTCGCAGTCACCGGCGCCGACTGGACCTTCGGACCCACACTCGCCGTGCCCCAGGACGATCGCTGGGGCCGGGCCTATGAAGGCTATGCCGAGAATCCGGAGGTGGCCCAGAGCTACGCCGGCCCCATGACCCTGGGCCTGCAGGGGACGCTGTCGGCCGACCGGCCTCTGGCGCCCGGCCGTATCGCCGGCTCCGCCAAACATTTCCTCGCCGATGGCGGCACGACGGGCGGCCATGACCAGGGCGACTTCGCCGGTTCAGAAGAGGAGATGATCCGCACCCATCTGTCCGGCTACCCCCAGGCGATCGATGCAGGCGTCCTGTCGATCATGGCCAGCTTCTCCAGCTGGAACGGGGTGAAACACTCGGGCAACGAGACCATACTGACCGACGTGCTGCGCGGCCCGCTGGGCTTCGACGGCTTCGTGGTCTCCGACTGGAACGCCCAGGGCCAGCTGCCCGGCTGCTCCAACGAGAGCTGCGCCCTGGCCTTCAACGCCGGCATCGACATGTTCATGGCGCCGGACAGCTGGAAGCCGCTGTATGTGAATACCCTGGCCCAGGTGAAATCGGGCGAGATCCCGATGGCCCGTCTGGACGAGGCGGTGCGACGCATCCTGAGGGTCAAGGTCAAGACCGGCCTGTTCGCCGACAGCCGTCCGGTCGAGGGCCATCTGAACGAACTGGGCTCGCCGGCGCACCGCGCCATCGCCCGCGAGGCGGTGCGGAAATCTCTGGTGCTGCTGAAGAACGAGGGCTCGGTCCTGCCGATCCGCTCCGGCGCCCGCGTGCTGGTCGCCGGCCACGCCGACGACATCGGCCAGGCTTCGGGCGGCTGGACGTTGACGTGGCAGGGCACCGGCAACACCAACGCCGACTTCCCCAACGGACAGTCGATATGGAGCGGCGTCCGCGAAGCGGTCGCGGCCGGCGGCGGCACGGCGACCCTGAGCCCCGAGGGCGTCTATACGCAGAAGCCGGACGTGGCCATCGTCGTGTTCGGCGAGACGCCCTATGCCGAGTTCCAGGGCGACGTGGACACGCTGGACTTCCTGCCGACCGAACCGCTCGAGACGCTGAAACGCCTCAAGGCGGCGGGAATCCCGACCGTCTCGGTCTTCCTGTCGGGGCGACCGATGTGGACCAATCCCGAGATCAACGCCTCCGACGCCTTCGTCGCCGCCTGGCTGCCGGGCACGGAAGGCGGCGGCGTCGCTGACGTCCTGATCGGCGACGCGGCGGGCAGGCCTCGCACCGACTTCAACGGCAAGCTGTCGTTCAGCTGGCCCAAGGACGCCAAGGGCGAGCCCCTGAACGTCGGCCAGGCCGGCTATGATCCCCAGTTCGCCTACGGCTATGGTCTGACCTATGCGCACGGCGCCCGGGTCGGCCCCCTGTCGGAGGAGAGCGGCGTCGTGGGCGAGGTCGGCAGCATCGATCGCTACTTCGTCGACGGCCGTTTCGTCGCCCCCTGGTCGTTGATGCTGCGTGACGCTGGCGGCGAGTTCCGCCTGGGGACTGAGAGCAGCGGCTCCAGCCCCCGCGCGGGCGTGGCCGTGCGGTCGACGGACGGCGCGGGCCAGGAATCGGCGCGCGCCCTGACGTTCGGCGCGGCCGGCGGCCATGCCCTGATCGTCGCCCGGCCGGTCGATCTGACCCGCCAGGCCAACGGCGAGATGGCGCTGGCCTTCCGTTACCGCCTCGACGCCAGGCCCGGCGGCGCGGTGATGCTGACACTGGGCGAGGGTCAGGTCGATGTGACCGCCATCTTCAACGCGGCGCCTCTGGGCCAGTGGCGTACGCTGAAGGTGCCGCTGTCCTGCTTGCGCGACGCCGGCGCCGACCTTTCCGCCGTCGACCAGCCCTGGGGCCTGCGTTCGGCCGGGGGGCTGGGCGTCACGGTCGAGGACATCCGCCTGGGGTCGGATGAGGGCGATACTGTCTGTCCCGCCGCCTGACGTCGGGTTGAAGCGAGAGAAGATGATGACCCAGGCCTCCGAAGACCGTTTCACCCTGAGCCGCCGCGCGGTCCTGGGCTCGACCGCCGCCCTGGCCCTGACGGCCGGTGCGGCGTCGGCCGCCAGCCGGACGGCGCCGAGCCGCGGCTTTGTCACGCGTGAGGGAATCGGACTGAAACTGGACGGAAAGCCGTACCGGTTCGTGGGCGCCAACGCCTGGTATCTGGCCTGGCTGGGCGCCGACGCCGACTATGGGGATCATGGGCGTCTGACGCGCGAGCTGGACGCCCTGGCGGCGGACGGCGTGACCAATCTGCGGGTCGGCGCCTCGGCCGAGCTCTCGCCGCTGAACAACTCGGTCCGTCCCGCCTTCCGGGACCAGACCGCAGCCTATAACGAGACCCTGCTCGCCGGCCTGGACCGCACCCTGGTCGAGATGGGGCGGCGCGACATGAAGGCGGTCCTGTATCTGACCAACTTCTGGGAATGGTCGGGCGGGATGATGACCTATCTCTCCTGGGTCAACGGCGGTCGCTACATCAACATGAACGACCCGGCCCATCCGTGGCCCGAGTTCGCCGACTTCAACGCCGACTTCTATCGCAGCGATGAGGCTGTCGCCCTCTATCACGACTATGTCCGGGCCGTGGTCGGCCGGACCAACACGATCAGCGGCATGGCCTATGCCGAGGATCCGACCATCATGGCCTGGCAACTGGCCAATGAGCCGCGCGCAGGCGGCGGCGCGCAGGTCGCCCTGGACAATCTTCCCGCCTTCTACGCCTGGATCAACGGCACGGCCCGGCTGATCAAGTCGCTGGCGCCACGCCAGCTGGTCTCGACCGGGGGGGAGGGGCTGAAGGGCTCGTCCGAGCGCGCCGAGGTGGTGATGGAAAGCTGCCGTTCGCCCGACATCGACTATCTGACCGCCCATATCTGGCCGGGCAACTGGGGCTGGCTGGACCGCAAGGACATGGCGGGAACCGACGCCCGCGCCCGCGCCATGGCCATCGACTATGTGAACCAGCATGTCGGCTTCGCCCGCCAACTCGACAAGCCGCTGGTGATCGAGGAATTCGGCTATCCCCGCGACGGCGATTTGTATGATCCGTCCGTGCCCACGGTCCTGCGCGACGGCTTCTACGCCGACATCCATGCCGCAGTGCTGGCGGATGCGCGGGCGGGCGGACCTCTGGCCGGCTCGAACTTCTGGGCCTGGAACGGCGAGGGCCGCACACGCAATCCCGACTTCCGCTTCCACGACGGCGACAGCGCCTGGCTGGGCGATCCGCCGCACGAGCCCCAGGGCTGGTACGGCGTGTTCGACAGCGATCGTTCGACCCGGACCCTGGTCCGCGATCAGGCGAGAGCCCTGGCCGAAATCCTCGCGGGCTGACCGAGCCCTAGAGGCCCAGCGCTATCCGGTAGCTGGGGTGAACAATATCCGCGTGTTCCGGATGTTTCTGCAGATAGCCCGCGAAGAAGGGGCAGGTCGGCAGGATCAGGATTCCCCGCGCCCGGATATCGGCCAGCACATGTTTCGCCAGGCGACTGGCGACGCCGCGCCCCTCCAGAGGCACGGGCACGATGGTCTCGGTGATCAGAAGTCCGCCCCCCACTTCGTTGTACATCACCACGGCGGTCTGGCCGTCGATGGTCAGCTCGTAGCGGTGGGCGTCGTGGTTGTCGTGGATATCGAGGTCGAGGGACATGGGAGGGTTCCTTCCGGCTGGACATCCGGAAGGTCCGGCGTGTCGATGACGAGACTGTGCCAGCCTCGCCGGCCCGCGAAAACCGAAACGATGTAAACTCAGGGTTTCCCGTCTTGGGATCATGAGGGGGATCCGCCCTCGACGCGCCGGCCGGCCCTGGCCGTCAAACACGCCAAGGTAACCGGTGTCTTTTTCTGCGCGACGTAGTATCTGGTCCCGATCAGACTCGCGAGGCGATCCAACGCCTCCGCATCGAGGATCAGTGAAGGACGTCATGGCTCATCCGCTCAAGCTCAATCCCGACCGCCTGTTCCCGGCGGACGCCGACACGCGCGCCGTGGCGCGCCGCCTCTATGCGGAGATCAAGGGCCTGCCGATCATCAGCCCGCACGGCCATACGGATCCCGGCTGGTTCGCGGGGAACGAAAACTTCGCCAATCCGGCCGAACTGCTGATCACGCCCGACCACTATGTCTTCCGCATGCTGCATTCGCAGGGGATGGCGATGGAGGATCTGGGCGTGCCGCGTGCTGACGGCGGCCCGGTCGAGACCGATCCACGCGTGATCTGGCGCCGCTTCGCCGAGAACTATCACCTGTTCCGCGGCACCCCGTCGCGCATGTGGCACGACTGGGTCTATGCCGAGGCCTTCGGCATCGACGTGCGCCTGTCGGCCGAGACGGCCGACCACTATTACGACGTCATCGACGCCGCCCTGAAGACCGACGCCTTCAAGCCGCGCGCCCTGTTCGAACGCTACAATATCGAGGTCCTGACCACGACCGAGAGCCCGCTCGATACGCTGGAGCACCACAAGATCATCGCCGCCTCGGGCTGGAAGGGTCGGGTTCTGACCGCCTATCGCCCGGACCCGGTGCTGGATCCCGACTACGAGGGCTTCCGCGACAATCTGAAGATCCTGGCCGAACAGACCGGCCGCGATACGCTGAGCTGGGACGGATACCTGCTGGCCCTGCGCGACCGCCGCGCCTTCTTCATCGAAATGGGCGCCACCTCGACCGACCACGGCCATCCGACCGCCTTCACCGCCGACCTGTCCAAGGGCGAGGCGGAGGCCCTGTTCAAGCGGGTCTCGACCGCTCCGGCCAGCGCCGCCGACGCCGAACTGTTCCGCGGCCAGATGCTGACCGAAATGGCCGCCATGTCGGTCGAGGACGGTCTGGTGATGCAGCTTCACCCCGGCAGCTTCCGCAACCATTCGGCCACGGTCTTCAACCGTTTCGGCCGCGACAAGGGCTGCGATATCCCGACCCAGACCGACTATGTCCGGGCGTTGAAGCCGCTGTTGGACCGGTTCGGTTCGGACAGCCGTCTGTCCCTGATCCTCTTCACCCTGGACGAGACCAGCTACAGCCGCGAACTGGCGCCCCTGGCCGGTCACTATCCGGCGCTGAAACTCGGCCCCAGCTGGTGGTTCCACGACAGCCCCGAGGGGATGCGTCGCTTCCGCGAACAGGTCACCGAGACGGCCGGCTTCTACAACACCGTCGGCTTCAACGACGACACCCGCGCCTTTCTGTCCATCCCGGCCCGCCACGACGTGGCCCGGCGCATGGACTGCGGCTTCCTGGCGAAGATGGTGGTCGAGCACCGGATGGAAGAGGACGAGGCCCACGACCTGGCCCACGCCCTGACCTATGGTCTGGTCAAGGCGGCCTACAAGCTGTGACCCGGCTGTCTAATGCAGCCCTGCAGGGCCTGCCCGCAGAGGTCGCCGTTCCCCACTATGACCGCGCCCAGGTGAAGACCGGCGTGGTCCATCTGGGCATCGGCGCCTTCCACCGCGCCCACCAGGCGGTTGTGTTCGACGATGCGATCAAGGCCGGCGACCTGCGCTGGGGCGTGCTGGGCGCCTCGCTGCGGTCGCCGGACGTGCGCGATCAGCTGAACCCGCAGGACGGCCTCTACACCCTGGTCGTCCGTGACGGTTCGGACGAGCATCTGCGGGTGATCGGCGCTGGTCGCGGCGTCCTGGTCGGACCGGAAGACCCTGCCGCCCTGGTCGCCGCCATGGCCGACGCGGACGTCCACATCGTCACCCTGACCGTGACCGAGAAGGGCTATCGCCTCGACCCCGCCACCGGCGACCTGCTGCTGGATGATCCCGAGGTGGCGGCCGATCTGGCCGACATCGCTTCGCCCCGCACCGCGCCGGGCTTCATCGTCGCGGCGCTGCAGGCCCGCAAGGCGGCGGGTTTGAAACCCTTCACCGTCGTCAGCTGCGACAACATCCCCCACAACGGCAAGCGTATCCGCGCCGGGGTCGTCGCCATGGCCCGCCATGTCGACCCGGCCCTGGCCGGCTGGATCGAGGCCGAAGGCGCCTTCCCCCAGACCATGATCGACCGGATCGTTCCGGCGACCATTGCCGACGACATCACCCGCCTGACCGCCCGACTGGGCGTCGAGGACCAGGGCATGGTCAAGGCCGAACCCTTCACCCAGTGGGTGATCGAGGACCGGTTCGCCGGCGAGCGGCCGGACTTTGCGGCGCTCGGCGTGCAACTGACCGACGCGGTCGAGCCGTGGGAGGACGCCAAGCTGCGCCTGCTGAACGGCGCCCATTCGGCCGTCGCCTATCTGGGCGCCCTGTCAGGGCATGAGCATGTCCACGAGGCCGTCGCCGTCCCCGCCTTCCGCGCCTATGTCGAAGCCTTGTGGGACGAGGCCCAGACGACGCTGAACCCGCCGCCGGGTCTGGACATCCCCGCCTATCGCGACGCGCTGATGGCGCGGTTCTCCAACGCGGCCCTGATGCACCGGACGCGGCAGATCGCCATGGACGGATCACAGAAACTGCCCCAGCGGCTGCTGGCCGGCGCCGCCGAACGCCTGGCGGCCGGGCCAGATTCTAAGGGAATGGGGATAGACGCCATCGCTCTTGGCGTCGCCGCCTGGATGAAATGGCAGTCGGGCGTGACCGAAAGCGGCGAGATCTTCGTCGTCGACGATCCCCTGGCGGCGAAGACCGCCGAACTTCTGGCCGGCAGCGACAATGACCAGGCGCGGGTTTCGGCCCTGCTGACCCTGTCCGCCGTCTTCCCGCCTGCGCTCGCCGCTGACGACCGGTTCGCCGTAGCGGTCACGGGCGCCTATCTGTCGCTGAGCCGCAACGGCGCGGTCGAGGCCGCCCGTGCGGTGACGGCGTAGTCTGATGGCCGAGTTCGTCGCTTCCTGCCTTCTCCCCTCGGGGGAGAAGGTGGGCCCGAAGGGCTCGGATGAGGGGGCTCTGTCCGCCTCGCTGACGACAAGAGTGGGCCTGCGTCTGGCGGCCCCCTCATCCGTCTCGCTCCGCGAGCCACCTTCTCCCCCAAGGGGAGAAGGAAGAAACGAGGTTAGTCCATGTCCCGCGTCCTGATCCTGAACCCCGCCGACGACGTCGCCATCGCTCTGGACGACATCGCCGCCGGCGACACGCCCGAGGGCCTGGCTGTCCCCGCCCGCGCCGAGATCGCCACCGGCCACAAGATCGCCCGGCACGACGTCGCCGAGGGCGGTCTGGTCCGCCGCTACGGCCAGGTCATCGGCCGGGCCAAAACGGCGATCGCCGCCGGAGACCATGTCCACGTCCACAACCTGGCCATGGCCGAGGACGGGCGCGAGGCCGAGGTCGGCGCCGATCTGCGCGTACCGGCGTCTCTGGACGGCGCGACCTTCAACGGGATCGTCCGCCCGGACGGCCGGGTCGGCACCCGCAACTATATCGGCGTCCTGACCAGCGTGAACTGTTCGGCCACGGTCGCGCGCCGCATCGCCGACGCCTTCCCGGACGCCAGCCTGCCCGACGGCGTCGACGGCGTGGTCGCCTTCACCCACCAGGGCGGCTGCGGCGGCTCTTCCCTGTCCAGCGACGTCACCCTGCTGCAGCGGACCCTGTCGGGTTACGCCCGGCATCCGAACTTCCATTCCATCCTGATCGTCGGCCTGGGCTGCGAGGCCAACCAGATCCCCGCCTGGCTCGCCAACGAGGGTCTGCAGGCCGGCCCCCATCTGCGCGCCCTGACCATCCAGGAAGCCGGCGGCACCGGCCGCGCCATCGAGGCCGGGATCGAGATCGTCCGCGACCTGGTCGCCGAGGCGGCCCAGGTCGAACGTCAGCCCGTCTCCGCCGCCCATCTGACCGTCGGTCTGCAATGCGGCGGCTCGGACGGCTGGTCCGGCGTCACCGCCAATCCGGCCCTGGGCGCGGCCGTCGATCTGCTGGTCGCCCACGGCGGTTCGGCCATGCTGTCCGAAACGCCGGAAATCTGGGGCGCTGAACACCTGCTGCTGCGCCGCGCGGCGAACCAGGGCGTGGCCGACCGGCTGAACGCCCGTCTGGAGTGGTGGCGCGACTATGCCGACCGGCACCAGATGGAGCTGAACAACAATCCGTCGCCCGGCAATCTGAAGGGCGGTCTGACGACCATTCTGGAGAAGTCTCTGGGCGCCGTGGCCAAGTCCGGTTCGACCCCGCTGAACGACGTGATCGGTTACGCCGAGCCGCTCATGTCCAAGGGGCTCAGCTTCATGGACAGCCCCGGCTACGACCCGTGCTCGGCGACGGGCCAGATCGCCTCGGGCGCCAATCTGATCGTCTTCACCACGGGCCGGGGTTCGGTCTTCGGCGCCAAGCCCGCCCCGTCGATCAAGGTGGCCTCCAACGCCAAACTGGCGAACTGGATGGACGAGGACATGGACATCGACGCCTCGCCGGTCCTGACCGGAACCCCGATGGCCGAGGTGGGCGAGATCATCTTCCGCAGGATGCTGGCCGTCGCCTCGGGCGAGCCGTCCAGGTCCGAGGCCCTGGGCATAGGCGACAACGAGTTCGTGCCCTGGCAGGTCGGCGCCTATCTCTAGGCGCCGACGGCTCGGTCTTCAGTACCGGAAGCGCAGGGCCAGGGAGTAGATCGTCTCCTCGCGCCGCACGTCGCGCGGATACACCCCTTCGCCATAGTCGTAGAAGGACCGGAAGGGCTCGCCCAACAGGTTGGACGCGTCGAAGGCCACGGTGATCCGGTCGGTGGGCGAATAGCTGGCCGAAAAGTCCAGCCGCTTGACGTCATCGACGTATTCGCCGATCGCCCCGCTGTCGTACTTGGTCCGGACATTGTAGGCGAGGCGGGCGCTGATCGGTCCGTTCTCGTACATGCCGACCAGATTGTACGAATATTTCGAGATATACTGCAGGTCGCCGTCGACCATGGTGCCGTTGATCTGCACCCCGAAATGCCGCGCCCAGTCGGGCATGAACTCGTAGTCCAGGAAGGTGGTGAAGGCCGCCTCCACCCCCTGAAGGACCGAGGAGTCCAGGTTCTGCGGCCGGGTCACGCGCAGGGCTCCATAGACCGGATCGACGATGTCCACCGTCTCGTTGATGATGAAGCCGTTGATCTCGCGCCGGAAGGCGCCCAGGGTCGCCCAGCCGCTGTCCGAGAAATAATATTCCAGGGTGGCGTCATAGTTGGTCGACTCGATCGGCGTCAGGTCGATATTGCCGCCGTTGGCCGCGCGCAGGCCGGACGAGTCCGGATTGGGCGAGACGAACAGTCCCGGGTTCAATTGGCCGAAGCTGGGCCGGGTCCGCGTCTGGTTGGCGGCGAACCGCACCTGGACGGCGTCGGTCAGCGGCAATTTGACGTTCAGGCTGGGCAGCAGGTCCGTGTAGCGGCTGGTGCGCTGGATCGGGGTAAAGCTCTCGACCCCGTCGACCGTGTTCCGCGTGGAACCGTCCACCGTGACCTCGGTGGCCACGATCCGCAGGCCGGCGTCGCCCTCGACCGGCAGGCCGAACAGGTTGAAGGCGAAGTCCGCCTGGCCATAGCCCGTCCAGGCCTTTTCATTGGCCAGGAAGGTCTGTTCCGGGATGATCGGCGGATCGCCGGCGGCGAAGCCGGCGATGGCGCGCAGCCCCTCGATATTGTTGCGCAGGCTGTCATAGGTGGGGGCGACCCAGGTCCGCATCGCCTGGACGTCGCTGCCGTTGAACCCGGCCTGGACCAGGCCCAGTTCGACCGGCAGGTCCGCCAGACCGATGCGCAGATCTTCCTGGTTCAGATAACGTTCGCCGTTCTGGTAGGAGGCGTTGCGGTCGACGTAGCGGACGCCGAAACGCGTTTCGGGAAACAGGCTGTTGCCCGTATCCAGCTTTAGATCCACCCGCGCCTGTACGTCGTCGCCCTTGCCCTCGAACCGCCGGTCGAAGAGGCCGCGATAGATGTAGTTGGCCGGATCGGTCGTGTCGAAATCACGGAACGAGAATTCGACCCCGCCGTCTTCGCGCGGCACGTCGAAATTGACATCCACCACCGGGGTCGAGGCGAAGGCCGTGTCAATGTTCTGGATCGAGTTGGTGAAGGTGCTTTCGGTCCGGGCCAGGTCGAACGACCACTCCGCCGGACCGGCGGTATAGACCCCGCCCACGGCGTACTGGAAGGTGTCGGTCTTGCCGAAGGCGGCGGACTGATACTGCTCCGGGCGCAGACCGCCCGACGCGGTGAGGCTCTGCACGTCGCCGCCGGGGCGCAGCACGATGTTATCGAAGCTCGTCCCCTCGGCGTACAGGGGCACGACGAACTGACGATCGGACACCTCGCCGCGATACCCCTGGTACAGGCCGTCGAAATAGAGGCTCAACTGATCGTTGGGCCGCCACTGCAGGGCGACGTTGGCCGAGGGCCGCCAGCGGTCGCCCGTGCCGTAATAGACGCCTGCGGCGTCGGGATAGCGGGCGCCGACCAGGGTCGGGTCGGTCGTCTGGTCGGTGATCGTTCCGACCACGCCCGATCCCCATCGCACCGAATCCAGGTAGCGCAGGCTGGTGTAGGACAGGTTCACCAGGGCGCCGACCTCGCCGATCGGGGTGTCCCAGCGGTTGCTGATCAGGATGTCGCCATTCGGGTCGTACTGCTCGGACTGGGTGGCGTAGGTGCCCCGGATCGAGCCGGCGATCTCCAGGCCGTCGAAGTCGAACGGCCGACGCGAGCGCACATTGACCAGGCCGGCGATGCCGCTCTCCAGCCGCCAGGCCGACGACGACTTGAAGACCTCCAGCGCCGCGACCGAGGCGGCGGGGAAGTCCTGAAGGGCCACGCCGCGCCCCTCGGCGGTGAAGATGTCGCGGCCGTTGTAGGTGGTCGAGATGTCGGGCAGGCCGCGCACCAGCACGCGGGACGCCTCGCCGCCGCCGCGCTCGACCTGGACGCCGGTGACGCGGGCGAGGGATTCCGAGGCGTTGCTGTCGGGCAGCTTGCCGATGTCCTCGGCGACGATCACGTCCACGACTTCGTCGGCGTTACGCTTGATGTTGCGGGCCGTGGTCAGGCTGCTGCGTGATCCGACGACGGTGATGTCGCCCAGTCGGGTCGGATTGCCGAGAAGCGCGCCCAGGGGCGAGGTGCGGATAGCGGGGCGGGGCGGGGCGGCGGGGGCCTGCTGCGCCGTCGCGTCACTGGCCGTCGGTGAAACGGTCTGGGCGGCGGCGCCGGTGGCCAGCATCAGGGCGAGAACAGACGTGGAAGACGCCCAGACGGTGGCTTGCATAAGGATCTCATCGAAATTTCGGTGCGACCCAAACCGCTGAGCTTCAGTTCGGTTTCCATCTTTTTTGCATTTGCGAAAGAAAGGCGAAGGGGAGGCGGTCTTGCCATCTCAGGGCCTTGTTTTTCGCCGGTTTGTCGCGTTTTCGGGCGGAAAGAAGGCGGTGGAGTCTCGGGCGGACAGTCTGCGCTTTCCGATTGGGTCTCCGCCGCCTCCAGCCTGAAACTCAGGCGCCGAGCGCTTCGATCAGGTCGCCCATGTTTCGGATGAAGACCGAGGTCGAGACGCCCTCGACCGGGAAGTCGGTCTGATAGGGGGAGGTGTCCCACAGATCGCCGACGCGGGTCATCTGGTACTCGCCGCCGGTGACTGCGGTAGGCGAGGGGCCCTTGTAGGGGTTGGAGGTCGTGGTCAGGGGCGTGGCCCAGTAGCCGCGCGCATTGAGGGCGGAGATCAGATCGGCCGCACGATTGGCGTGCGGCGCGGTCGGGCGGCGGGCGTCGCTGGACATGTCCCAGACGTCCACGTCCTGCAGGGTGAAATATTTCGGCAGGTTCAGCGAGCCGGGACGGGCCTTCAGGGGCGAGCCACGGGTGGCCTCCTCGACCGGCAGGGCCGACAGGCGGGCGTATTCGGCGCGCAGGGCCGGGGTGTCGACGTTGCGGAACGAGCCGTAGTGGACGATCAGATTGGTCGGATTGTCGTCGGCGTAATACTGGCCGTTGGCGATGTTGGATCCGCGCCGGTGGATGTAGATCGGGGTGTTGGCCCCTTCCAGGATGAAGGTCGGGTGGGTGCGGCCCGGCGTGTTCAGCGGCGGTTTGGTCGCCACCTGGTCCAGCCAGTCCATCGCCTCGGGCAGGCGCGCCAGATATTTGCGGTCGCCGGTCAGGCGGTAGAAGCCCAGCATCGACTTGATGTTGGTGCCGGTGGCGTGGGTGACGAAGGCCTGGGGCTCGATGGTGCGGGCGCCGGCGGGCTTCAGGCTGTCGGGGAAATGCTGCAGGCCCCAGGCCGGCTGCGGCTGCGGCTGCTGGGTCTTCACGAAAATGTCCATGCCGCGGTGGATGGCGTCCAGCACCTTGGCGTCGCCCCGGCCGTTCCGCGCCAGGCCGTGGTAGGCGTAGATCAGGAACTCCAGGTTCTCGCCGGCCACATCGTCGTTGAAGGTGATGTAGGGGGTGTAGTCCTCATGCCCGTGCAGGCCGCCGTTCTCGACGAAGGGATAGCGCTGCGGCCAGCCGCCGTTCGGATACTGGCTCTCCAGCACGAAGCTGATCGCCTTGTTCAGCGGCGCCAGATATTTGCGGTCCTTCTTCTCCAGATAGACGCGCAGCAGCAGCTGCGACGCCTCGGCCGTGCCGGCGTCGTCGAAGGTGGCGTTGCCGTAGTAGTGGTGGAATTCCTCCAGCCGCCAGGCGTTGGCGGCGACCGTGCCGTACCACTGTTTCAGCGACTCCTCGCCGGCGGTGTCGATGACATAGTTCCAGCCGCCCAGCGGGTGCTGGCCCTTGACCAGGGCGTCGGCGGCCTTCTTGGCGGCCTCGTAGTAATAGTCGTCGCCGGTGGCGTGATAGGCGTCCATGAACAGGTGGCCCACCGTCGCCGTGCCGGGGGGCTGGACCCAGATCATGGTCGGGCCGGCTTCCAGTTCGCCCCAGCGGCGCGAGAAGTCGGGCAGATACTGCCAGACATAACCGCCCTCGACAGCGGCCTCCTCGCTCATGAACCGGGCGGCGCGCTTCATCGCATCCAGGACGGCGGCGCGGTCGGGCGAGGTCATGCCTCCAGGGTTTTGGGCAAGGGCGGGGCCGGAGGCGGCGACGAAGGTGGCGGCGGCGCCGGCGGCCAGCAGGGCGCGGCGGTTCATGGACGTGACGGACATGGAAACTCCTGGGGTGACCTCTCTCGGACGGTTCTTGGCGACCGTTTCGAGGTTGTACTCAAGCATGAGTGACACCGGTTTCCTAGCCCTGATCGGGCAAAGAAAAAGGCCGCACGGATCGCTCCATGCGGCCTCCACAATGTCTGGATCAAACGCCTAGCGTCGGATGTCGAAACCGCCGTCGCCCATGGCCGCGCGCACCTCGTCGGCGGTGAACAGGTTGAAGTCGCCGGGCACCGAATGTTTCAGACCGGCGGCGGCCAGACCGAAGTCCAGCGCCTCCTGATCCGTCCATCCGCTCCATAGGCCGAACAGCACCCCCGAGGCGAAGGCGTCGCCGCCCCCGACCCGGTCAACCACGCCCGCCATGTGGATGGCCTCGGCGTTGGTCTCGATCACGCCGTCCCCATCACGCGTCAGCATGACGGCGGACAGGGCCTGGTCCGCGACGCTCTCCTGAACCCGCAGGGTGCAGGCGATGCGTTGCAGGCGAGGGAAGGCGGCGAAGGCGGCCTTGGCGGCTTCGCGGCGACGCACGGCGGGATCGGCGCTGTCGAACCGGGTCTTCAGCACCAGGGCGAAGTCGCGGTCGTCGGCGAAGGCGACCGTGGCGCCCGACAGCATCTTGCCCAGGGTGGTCGGCGGATCGCCGGCCCATTGCTCCCACAGCTTGCCGCGGAAATTGCCGTCATAGCTGACCTTCACCCCCTTGCGGACAGCCGCCTCGATGATCGCCACGGCGGCGGCCGAGCCGTTCGGACCCGTCGCCGGGGTCACGCCCGAGGCGTGCAGCCATTCGACGCCGTCCAGCAACTGGTCCCAGTCGAAGGCCGTGTCGACGTGGTCGACGAAGGCCGAGCCGGCGCGGTCGTAGAGGACTTCCGACGGCCGCCGCACGGCGCCGGGCGTCAGGAAATACAGGCCCATCCGGCCGGGCTTGAACACGACCGGGGACGTGTCGACCCCGTGCTTGCGCACCTCGTCGCGGACGCCCCGGCCCAGGGCGTTGTCGGCCAGGACCGTCGCCATGCTGGTCGGCGCGCCGAAACGGGCCAGGGACACGGCGACGTTCGCCTCGGCCCCCGCCGGACGGATGGTCAGGGCGGGGGACTGCATCAGCAGTTCGTTGTCGTTGGGCGAGAACCGCAGCAGCATCTCGCCGAAGCAAAGGATGCGTTTGGAGGAGGCGTTCTGAGACATGGAGGCTAACCGCAGCGGGATCGGATCGGCACTGTGCCTGAAAGCGATGCGATGGCGAACGCCTTCAATATTTCACCGTCATCCTCGCCCTCGTGGCGAGGATCCAGACTCCCGGTGTGTCCGCAGGTCGCCCTGACTTTGAAACCGGGAGTCTGGATCCTCGGGACAAGCCCGAGGATGACGGAAACGGGGTTGGGGTCAGCGCGCCTGCCAGCCGCCGTCGACCGGCAGGATGGCGCCTTGCACATAGTCCGAGGCCCGGCTGGCCAGGAAGACGGCCGCGCCGCCCAGATCCGACGGCTCGCCCCAGCGACCGGCCGGGATACGGCCCAGGATCTCGGCCGAACGCACCGGGTCCTCGCGCAGGGCCTGGGTGTTGGCCGTGGCGAAATAACCGGGGGCGATGGCGTTGGCGGTGATGCGGTGGGGCGCCCACTCGTTGGCCATCAGCTTGGTCAGGCCGGCGACGCCCGACTTGGACGCGGTGTAGGAAGGCACGCGGATGCCGCCCTGGAAGGACAGCATCGAGGCGATGTTGATGATCTTGCCGCCGTCGCCCTGTTTGATGAACAGGCGGGCGACCGCCTGGCTCATGAAGAAGACCGTCTTCAGGTTGATGTTCATCACCAGGTCCCAGTCGGCCTCGGTGAAGTCCACGGCGTCGGCGCGGCGGATCAGGCCGGCGTTGTTCACCAGGATGTCGATCCGTCCCATGGCGTCCAGGGCTTCCTGAACCACGCGCTCGACCGGCTCGATCGAGGTCAGGTCGGCGCTGATCGCGTGGGCGCGGCGGCCCAGGGCGGTGACCTTGGCGACAGTGTCGTCGGACTCCGACAGGGCGACCGAGACGATGTCGGCGCCGGCCTCGGCCAGGGCCAGGGCGATGCCTTGGCCCAGACCCGTGTTGCCGCCGGTGACCAGGGCGACCTTGCCGGTCAGGTCGAACGGATTGCTCATGAATTTCCTCCTGTTATCCTGATTACTTCAACTGGCAGACGTCGAGCTTGTGCATGTCGGTATAGTCGAGATTCTCGCCGCCCATGCCCCAGATGAAGGTGTAGTTCGAAGTGCCTGCGCCCATGTGGATCGACCACGGCGGGCAGATCACGGCCTCGCCGTCGGCGACGACGATGTGGCGCGCCTTGTCCGGCTCGCCCATGAAGTGGAAGGCGCGGTCGGTCTCGCTCAGGCCGAAATAGAGATAGGCCTCGGAGCGACGATCGTGGATGTGCGGCGGCATGGTGTTCCACACCGAGCCGGGCTTCAGCACGGTCACGCCCAGCAGCAGCTGGCAGGACTTCACCTTGGCCGGGACCACATACTGGTAGATGGTCCGTTCGTTGGACGTCTCCAGCGCGCCCATCTCCAGCGGCACGGCCTCGTCGATCGAGATCTTGGTCAGGACGTGGCGGGCGTGGGCCGGGGTGGCGACCAGATAGAATTTCGCCGGTTCGGCCGGGTTCTTCGAGGTGAAGCCGACCTCGGTCGAGCCCATAGGCACATAGAGGCCGTCGCGGAAGCCCAGGTCGATGGTCTCGCCGTCGACGGTGATCGAACCCGCGCCGCCGATATTGACCACGCCCAGCTCGCGGGCCTGCAGGAAGGCCGCGCCGGCCAGCGACGGCGGCTCGGACTGGGTCGGCAGGGTCAGGGCGGTTTCTGTCGGGGTGGCGCCGCCGATGATCATCCGCTCGTGGTGCGAATAGTTCAGGCTGATCCTGCCGGGAACGAACAGGCCCTCGATCAGGTAGCGGTCGCGCAGCTGCTGGTTCGTGGCGCCGTCCATCATGTCGGGATGGGTGGCCTGATAGACTTTGTCGTACATGGGGTCGTACATGCGGGTCTCCCTTCGAACTCGCGGGGCGAGCCACGGGGGACGGATCTTGTGTCCGTCCTTCGGTGGACTAGGTAACCGGTGTCATATTATGATGCAATGGATTAGACCATAATCGCCGACATCTGCTCGGCATCGCTCCGTCCCCGTCTTGAGGATTCCCCCATGAAGATCGCTCTCATCATCGAAAACAGCCAGGCCGCCAAAAGCGAGACGGTGCACGCCGCGCTGACCGCCGTCGCGGAACCCCTGGGCCATGAAGTCTTCCACTATGGAATGTATGCGGCCGAGGACAAGGCGTCGCTGACCTATGTGATGAACGGCGTCCTGACCGCCATCCTGCTGAACTCGGGCGCGGCCGATTTCGTCGTCACCGGCTGCGGCACGGGCATGGGCTCGATGCTGGCCTGCAACAGCATGCCGGGCGTCTTCTGCGGCCTGGTCATCGACCCGACCGACGCCTTCCTGTTCGGCCAGATCAATGACGGCAACGCCATCTCCATGCCCTACGCCAAGGGCTTCGGCTGGGCGGCGGAACTGAACCTGCAGGACGTCTATCGCAAGCTGTTCGAGGGCGAGCGCGGCCTGGGCTATCCGAAGGAACGCGCCGAGATCATGCGCAAGAACCGCGGCGTGCTCAGCGGCCTGAAGGCCGTCACCTGCCACGACATGCTGACCGTGCTGAAGACGATGGACCAGGACCTGCTGAAGGCGGCCATCGCCGGCGAGCGCTTCCAGGACTACTTCTTCGCCAACGCCACCGACGAAGGCATCCGCGACTATCTGAAGGGTGTTCTCAGCGCCAAGCCCGCGCTGGAAATGGCCTAAGCCTGGATCAGGGCCGGCGGGGACGACCCCGCCGGCCCTTTTCAACTTCGTCAGGCGGCTTGGTTCAGGCCGCGTCGATCGCGGACTTGCGCACGACCAGGGCCGGACGGACCTCGTCCTGCTGCAGCTTGGCGGGGTCGACGCCGCGCATCGGCGCCAGCAGCTTCTCCGCCGCCATCCGTCCCATGTCGCGAATCGGCAAGCGCACCGAGGTCAGGTTCGGCCAGACCCGAGCCGCCATCGGCAGATCGTCGAAACCGACCACGGACAGGTCGCGCGGAAGCTCCAGACCGCGTTCGCGGGCGGCCTGCATCACCCCGATGGCCATGTCGTCGTTCAGGGTGAAGATGGCGGTCGGCGGCGTCGCCAGCGACAGCAGGGCGTGCCCGGCCTCGACCCCCGATTCGAACGTATAGGCGCCCTTGAAGTCATAGGCGGGGTCCAGCGGAATGCCGCGCTCGGTCAGGGCGTCCAGGAAGCCCTGGCCCCGCACCGCCGACGACCGGAACAGGTCCGGACCGCGCACCAGGCCGATCCGCCTGTGGCCCAGATCCGCCAGATGGTTCGCCGCCTCGGCCGCCCCGACGCCGTCGTTGGTCACGACCATCGACTGGGGCTCGTCCAGCGCCACCGAGGCGATGCGGACATAGGGGCAGTCCAGATCCTGCAGCAGTTCGATGACCTTTTCGTCCTCGGACACCGACGGCGGCATGATGACGCCGAACAGCCGCTGGCGCTCGACGAAGCCCTTGATGTCTTCCAGCAGGGTAGGGGAGTTGCGGTTGCACGGGTGCACGACCAGCTCCAGGCCCGAGCCCTTCAGCGCATCCAGAACCCCCTGCTGCATGTTGACCACATAGGTCGGGCTGGGGTTGTCGTAGATCAGACCGACCAGGAAGGACCGGCGGAAGGCCAGGCCGCGCGCCTGAGGGTCCGGGGTGAAGCCCAGGGTCTTGATGACCGCATTGACCCGTTCGCGCGTGTCCTCACGCACGAAGGGCGACTGGTTGATCACCCGCGAGACGGTCTTCTTGGAGACTTTCGCCTCTCGGGCGACGTCGTTGATCGTAGCCCGCTTGGCCGGCTTGCCGGTGCGCGGATCGTCTTGAGCCAAGGCCGCAGCCTCCCATCCTGTCGAACGTCAGCCATAGCCGCGACTCGCGCTCGACGCCATGGGCGGCGTGAAAGCGCATTGACACCGGTTTCCTTCGTGGTTCTTATCGAAGCTTATTCACGAGGCGACTTCCCTTGATCTTCACCCTCTCTTCCGCGAGCCGCGCCCGATGAGCGCGACGCCCGTCACACCGTCCGGCGTCTCCGCCGAGGCGACGGCGATCGCGGAGCAATTCGTCGCCGCCCGCCTCGCCGCCCGCTGCACGCCCGACTATCCGGGCCGCATTCCCGAGAGCATGGCCGAATCCTACGCCATTCAGGACATCGCCATCGGCCTGTTCCCCGACGAGGTCGTGGGCTGGAAGGTCGGCGGCGTGCCGCCCGCTCTGCAGCCGAAACTGGGCGTCCATCGCCTGGCCGGCGCCATCTTCGCCCGCAACGTCTGGCCTGCGCCGGGCGACACGGTCGTGCCCCTGCCCGAGATCGAGGGCGGGTTCGCCGCCGTCGAATCGGAATTCATCGCCCGCATCGGCGCAGACGCCGATCCGGCCAAGACCGACTGGACCGTCGAGGAGGCCAAGGCCGCCGTCGACAAGGTCTTCATCGGCGTGGAGCTGGCCGGCAGTCCCCTGTCGGCCATCAACGACCTTGGCTCGGCTGTCGTGGCCTCGGACTTCGGCAACAACGGCGGCCTGATGGTCGGGCCGGAAGTCGAGAACTGGCGCGACGTGCTGGACGACATCCAGGTCGAGACCGTCATCAACGGCGCCAGCGTCGGCACGGGCGGCTCGCCCTCGCTTCAGGGCGGGGCGATGGAATCCGTCCGCTTTCTGCTGGAACACTGCGCCCGGTGGGGCCGTCCGCTGAAGGCGGGCACGCTTGTTTCGACCGGCGCGGTAACCGGTGTCCATCGGGTCCACGCGGGCGACGAGGCCGTGTGCATCTTCAAGGGTATTGCTGAACTCCATTGTTCGGTCGTTCGGGCCGAGATCAAGTAAGACATCATCGAGACGTCAACCCGGCCGCCGTTCAGGGACGGAATGAGCTGGGACGCGTCGAGGAAACATCAGGAACGGGTATTGTAATGACTGACGCTTCGAGCGCGGCGCCGATCGAGATCAAGGCGCCGTCACCGGGCAAATACCGGTGGGTGATCATGTGGCTGCTGTTCGCGGCCATGGTCATCAACTACGTCGACCGGCAGATGATCGGCTTCCTCAAGCCGACCCTGTCCGCCGAGTTCGGCTGGTCCGAGACCGACTATGCCGACATCGTCTTCTGGTTCCAGGCCTCCTACGCCGTGGCCTATCTGCTGTGGGGCCGGATCATGGACAAGGTCGGGGCCCGCTGGGGTCTCGGCGTCGCCTTCGGCATCTGGCAGATCGGCCATATCCTGCACGGCGCGGCCCGCGACCTGTCGCACTTCATGATGGCGCGGATGGTTCTGGGCGTCGGCGAGGCCGGCGGCTTCCCCGGCGGCATCAAGGCGGTCGCCGAGTGGTTCCCCAAGAAGGAACGCGCCCTGGCCACCGGTCTGTTCAACGCCGGCACCAATATCGGCGCCATCGTCACCCCGCTGATCGTGCCCGGCCTGGTCCTGGCCTTCGGCTGGGAGATGGCCTTCGTCATCACCGGCGCCCTGGGTCTGATCTGGCTGCCGATCTGGCTGCTGGTCTATCGTCGTCCGCGCGAGCAGAAGAACCTGTCGGCGACCGAACTGGCCTATATCGAGCAGGATCCGGCCGACGTCGTCGAAAAGGTCAAATGGACCAAACTGCTGGGCGTTCGCGAAACCTGGGCCTACGCCCTGGGCAAGTTTCTGATCGACCCGATCTGGTGGATGTTCCTGTTCTGGCTGCCCGACTTCCTGGGCAAGACCTACGGCCTGGACCTGAAGAGCTTCGGCCCGCCGCTGGTGGCCATCTATCTGTTGAGCGACGTGGGTTCTGTCGGCGGCGGCTGGCTGTCCTCGCGCTTCATGCATCGCGGCATGAGCGTCAACAACGCCCGCAAGATCACCATGCTGATCTGCGCCCTGTGCGCCGTGCCGGTGATGTTCGCCGCCGAAGCGTCGAACCTGTGGGTCGCGGTCGGCATCATCGGCCTGGCCACCGCAGCCCACCAGGGCTTCTCGGCCAACCTCTACGCCTTCCCCGGCGACGTCTTCCCGCGCTCGGCCGTGGGCTCGGTCGTCGGCATCGGCGGGATGCTGGGCGCCATCGGCGGCATGGCCATGGCCAAATACGCCGGCTACGTCCTGGAGCAGATCGGCACCTATACGCCCATCTTCATCGTCGCGGGCTCGGCCTATCTGATCGCCCTGCTGGTGGTCCACCTGCTGTCGCCGAAATACGCGCCGGCAAAGGTCTGACGAAACGAACGGCCGGACGAGCGATCGTCCGGCCGTTTCTCTTTGCAGGAGCGGGGACATGGCCTTCTCGAGACGCAGCGCCCTCTTGGGCGGACTTCTGGGCGGTGTCGGCCTGGCGGGCGCCTCCGCTCCGCCGGCGTCAGCCCAGACCCGCGACCGGATCGCCCCGGTCGGTCGTGAATGGGACACCCTGCGCTGGCGGCCGGGGGTCGAGGGCCAGCGGCGCGCCGATCTGGGCGACGGGACCTATCTGAACCCCGTCATGGCCGGTGACCATCCGGATCCGTCGATCCTGAAGGACGGCGACGTCTGGTACATGACCTTCTCGTCGTTCGAATCCGTGCCCGGCGCCGTGATCTGGCGCTCGACCGATCTGGTGAACTGGACGCCGGTGGTGGCGGCCCTGACGACCAATATCGGGTCCGTCTGGGCGCCCGAGCTGTGCAAGCACGACGGGCAGTATTTCATCTATCTGCCGGCCCGCACCGATACCTATCGCTCCAACTACGTCATCTGGGCCGACCGGATCGAAGGGCCGTGGAGCGAGCCCGTCGACCTGAAACTGCCGGAGCATATCGACCCCGGCCACATCGTCGGCGAGGACGGGAAACGCTATCTGTTCCTGAACGGCGGCGATCGGGTGCAATTGTCTGATGACGGCTTGTCCACGGTGGGCGAGGTGACCCACGTCTACGACCCCTGGCGCTATCCCGACGACTGGGTGGTCGAAGGTTTCGCGCCGGAGGGGCCGAAACTGCTGCGTCGCGGCGACTGGTTCTACATGATCACCGCCGTCGGCGGCACGGCCGGTCCGCCGACCGGCCACATGGTCATCACCGCCCGGTCAAGATCCATCCACGGTCCATGGGAGAACTGCCCGGCGAACCCTCTGGTCCGCACCGAAAACGCAGCCGAGAAATGGTGGTCGCGCGGTCACGCCACCCTGATCGAGGGACCGGGCGGCGGCTGGCACATGGTCTATCACGGCTATGAGAACGCCTACTGGACCCTGGGCCGTCAGACGCTGTTGGACCCGATCGAATGGACCGACGACGGCTGGTTCCGCGCCTTGGGCGGCGACCTGTCCCGCCCGCTGGCGATGCCCGCTCCGGCGACGGCGACTTCCGTTCATGGCATGGCTCTGTCGGACGATTTCTCGACCGACAAGTTCGGCGTCCAGTGGAGCTTCTACGATCCCGCGCCGGGCGAGCGCTCACGCCTGTCCCGCGCAGGCGGCGTCATGACCCTCGCCGCCAAGGGAACCGCGCCCAAGGACTGTTCGCCCCTGACCTTCGTTCAGGGCGAATTGGCCTATGAGTTCGAATGCGAGATCGAGGTGGATCCGGGCTGCACCGCCGGTCTGGTGCTTTTCTACGATCGCGCCCTCTACGCCGGCCTCGGTTTCGACGGCGAGAAGTTCGTCACCCATCAGTACGGGATCGAACGGGGTCGCCCCGCCAATCCGCACGGCCGACGGATGTGGCTGCGTCTGACCAATGACCGCCATATCGTCAGCTTCCACCACAGCGCGGACGGCAAGACCTGGCAGATCTTCCGAGACCGCCAGATGGAGGTCTCGGGCTATCACCATAATGTCCGTGGCGGCTTCATGATGCTGCGGCCGGGTCTCTATTCTGCAGGACGGGGCCAGGCCGTTTTCCGCGACTTCCGCTTCCGTACGCTGGGAACCGAATAGGTCATGACTATGGACCGCCGCACCTTGCTGGGCCTGGCGGGCGCCGTCGTCGCCTCTCCGGCCCTGGCGCAACAGACCCTGAGCCCGCGCCATCCGACACCGACCATCGCCCCACCCGATCCGACCGAGATCATCCGTCTGTGGCCGAACGGCGCGCCGGGCGGGGAGGGGGTCAGCGTCACCCCCGTCGTGCCCGAACGATCGACTGATCCGGCGTTCCACGACCGCTACGCCCAGTATACGACCGACCCGATCCTGACCGTCTTCCGGCCCGAGCGGCCGAACGGTTCGGCCCTGCTGCTGATCCCCGGCGGCGGCTATCGCTGGGCGGTGCTGGACAAGGAGGGCTATGACGTCGCCCGCGTCTTCGCCGAGACCGGGACCACCTGTTTCGTCCTGCGCTACCGCCTGCCGGCCGACGGCTGGGCCGCCGGGGCCGACGCCCCGCTGCAGGACGCCCAGCGCGCCCTGCGCCTGATCCGCAGCCGCGCCGCCGACTATGGGCTGAAGCCCGACCGGATCGGCGTCCTCGGCGCCTCGGCCGGGGGCCATCTGGCGGGACTGGCCAGCGCCCGGACCGATGCGACCTATGCTCCGGTCGACGCCGCCGACACGGTGTCGCTGCGCCCGGACCTGACGGTGCTCATGTATCCGGTCGCCACCATGGAAGATCCGCACGTCCACGCCGGATCGCGCACCCACCTGCTGGGCGAGACGCCGACGCCGGAACGGATCGCCGCCTATTCGCTGGAGCGGATGGACTGGAAGGACGCCGCGCCGGTGTTTCTGGTCCACGCCATGGACGACGCCTCGGTGCCGGTCGAGAACAGTCTGCAACTGCTGACCACCCTCAAGGCCGCCGCCGTCCCGGCCGAGGCGCATCTGTTCCAGGAAGGCGGCCACGGCTTCGGCGTCCGCCTGATCCAGGGCAGGCCGGCCCAGGTCTGGCCCGATCTGGTCCGCGCCTGGGCCGCCCGGCTGGACTTCCCGCTCTAGGTTCCCGGCTGGACGTAGGGGATGGCCGAGAAGAAGGCCCGCTCGTCGCCGCGCGGGTCGTCGGCCATGCGCGACTCGACGTCGAACAGCATCGTCTGGCGGCGCGCCAGCTCGTAGCGGTCCCAGCGCGGCAGGCCTGCATGGTTCGGGTCGCCGTCGCGGGCCAGGGCGAAGAAGGCCTTGCGCATCGCCTCCGACACGGTCTGGGCGCCCGGCCCGTTCACGCGGGATTCCGGAATGGCGACATTGTCGAAGACCAGGGCGATGTCGGCCGTGTGGAAGGCGCCCCTGCGTCCCGACGGCATGGTCCCCGGATAGTCGAGTTGATAGACCCAGGCCGGCGCCCCGGCCTTCGCCCGCTCCTCCGCCTCGATCACCGCGCCGCGCCAGGATCGGCCCGCCGTGGTGGCGGCGATCAGCACCTGATCCGGCGACCAGTCGGGATGCATCCGGCGGTATCCGGCGATCACCGCCTCCGGCGTGATGTCGATCCGCATCACCCCGGGCGTCAGCCGCGCGGGCAGGGTCTCCCAGCTCAGGCCGGCATTCTTCGGATCATTGCCCATGAAGCCCAGGGTCTCGTCCCGGGTATTGCCGATGATCATCGGAATCGACCGCCCCTGCGGCGCGGCGTCCGGATAGAAGGGATGGCGGGGCAGGGTGCGGAAATCCAGCACCGGCCCGAAATAGAGGCCGCCGAAGCCCAGGATCGGATCCTCGGTTCCTTGCGCCTCCAGCAGTCGCTCGACCGGCATCGTCGCCGCCTCGGCCGCCCGGTCCGGCGTCAGGCCCAGGGCCTTCAGCCAGGTCGTCGTCCGCGTCGTGGCGTTGATGGGGCCGGACGCCGTCACCTGCTGTCCGCTCATGGTCGCGGCGCGATGGAACAGGCCCTGCGCGGCCGGCGTCGCCATAAGGGTGGCGATCTTGGCCCCGCCGCCCGACTGTCCGAACAGCATGACCCGGTCCGGATCCCCGCCGAAGGCGGCGATATTGTCCCGCACCCACTGCAGGGCCTGGATCAGGTCCAGCTGTCCCACATTGCCTGAATCCTCGAAGCCCGGCGCCAACCGCGCCAGATAGGCGTAGCCGAAGACGTTCAGCCGGTGATTGACCGTCACCACCACCACATCGCCGTGCTCGGCCAGTCGCGCGCCGTCATAAAGCGGATGGCTGCCTGACCCGGTCGCATAGGCGCCGCCGTGGATATAGACCATGACCGGCCGCTTTCCGGCGTCGGCGCCCGGCGTCCAGACGTTCAGGAACAGGCAATCCTCGCTCTGATTCGCCTCGTCGCCGCGCTGGGGACTGGCGCCGCCGAAGGCGACCGCCCGGACCGGTTCGCGCCACGGCGTCGGCTTTTGCGGCGGCTGGAATCGTCTCGTCGCCGCGCCGTAACGCACGCCTTTGAAGACCCTGACCGCCTCACTGCGGATGCCGACGACGGGGCCTGCCGTGGTCAGCACCTGGGGATCGGTCGGCCCCGGTGCGGCGCGGGGCGAGGCGGGAAGGGCCGCGACCGCCAGCCCCGCCGCCAGGGCCGAACGTCGGCTCATCATGGCCCGTTCGGCTGTTTCTGTGTCCGCGTCCTGTCTCATCCGTCGTCCTTCCCTAAAAGCCGGCCTCTATCGGACCGGTCGTTTTGCACCTCTGCACAGCGGCTGGACGGCGCCGATGCGGAAACGGGAAAAACCCGTCCGCCACCTTCTTGCCACCGACCCGCAACTGTGCGTACAACTTCTATGACACCGGTAGCAGCGATCTGGCAAACCAGACCTGACACCGGTGTCGCCCGCCAGCAGCGGGCGGTGAAACGGGGGCGGATCGATCCCCGAGAGCCAGACCTGGGAGGAGATCGAAAATGAACCAACGCCATAAATTCGCGCGTCGCGCGCTGACGACCACCGTTTCGCTGGGCGCCCTGGCGCTCGCCGTCATGGCGCACGACGCCGCCGCGCAGACCGCCGAGCCGGATGCCGCTCAGGACGCCGCAGAGGTCGACGAGATCGTCGTCACCGGCTTCCGCGCCAGCCTGCAGAACGCCCTGAACATCAAGCGCCGCGAGGCCGGCGTCGTCGACGCCATCTCGGCCGAGGACATCGCCGACTTCCCCGACACCAATCTGGCGGAATCGATCCAGCGTATCCCCGGCGTCTCCATCGACCGCGACGCGGGCGAGGGGCGTTCGATCACCGTGCGCGGCCTGAGCTCGGAGTTCACCCGCACCCGCATCAACGGCATCGAGGCCCAGTCCTCGACCGGCGCGACCGACTCCTCGGGCGGCGTGAACCGTGGCCGCGGCTTCGACTTCAACGTCTTCGCTTCCGAACTCTTCAACAATATCACCGTCCGCAAGACCGCCTCCGCCGAGGTCGAGGAGGGTTCGCTGGGCGCGACGGTCGATCTCCGCACCAGCCGTCCGTTTGACAAGATGGGCTTCCAGGGCGCCCTGTCGGGCCAGTACGGCTATAACGACCTGTCGCAGGACTGGAGCCCGCGCTTCGCCGCCCTGGTGTCCAACACCTGGGCCGATGATCAGCTCGGCGCCCTGTTCTCCATCGCCTACAGCGAGCGCGACAGCCTGGAAGAAGGCTTCAGCTCGGTCCGCTGGGGGCCGGCTGGCCCGAACCCGGGCTTCCCGACGTCGAACGATGGCGGCTTCCAGAACGTCGGCGTGCTTCCGAACGCCAACCTCGTGTATCACCCTCGCATTCCCCGCTACGGCAGCCTGGAACATAGTCAGGAGCGTCTGGGCGCAACCCTGTCGCTGCAGGCCCGGCCGGGCAATGGGCCGACCCTGTTCACCATGGACATGCTGTATTCGAAGCTCGATTCGACCCGCAGCGAGAACTTCCTCCAGGCTTGGTCGCTCAGCCGCGGCGCCGATCAGGGTGGTAAACCCCAGGTCGACATCGTCGACTTCGAGATCGACCCCGACACGGGCGAGATGATCTACGCCCAGCTCGACGACATGGACATCCGCAGCGAGCAGCGGTTCGATGTCCTTGAGACCGAGTTCAAACAGATGACTTTCGGCGTCGAGCACGAGTTCTCGGATCGCCTGCGATTCAGCGGCCTGGTCGGCCGGGCGGAATCGAGCTTCGGCAACCCCGTGCAGGTCAGCGCGATCATCGATCGCCAGAACGTCGACGGCTATTCCTATGATTTCCGCGAGAATCGAAACCTGCCCGCCATCAACTGGGGCTTCGACGTCACGGACCCCGCCCAGTGGACGATCGTCGGCCCGGCAGGCGCACAGCCGCGTTCGGAACTGCGCTCCAGCTCCAACTTCCAGGAAAATATCTATACGACGGGTGAGGCGAGCTTCGAGTTCGAGCTCAACGACTGGCTGACGCTGAAGGCCGGTGTGAGTCGCAAGGAGTTCGAATCGAACAGCCGCAACTTCGCCCGCCTGACGAACGGGGCGCCCGCCCTGCCGGCCGGCGTCAGCATGGCGGACGTGACCAATCTGCTGGAAGGCTTCGGGCGCAACCTCGATCTGCCGGCCGGGTCGGCGACCGCCTGGGTTCGGCCCGATCTGGCCGCGCTGGCGGATGTTTGGGATTACAACTGCAACTGCGACACGGGCGTCCCCGGGGGGGATTTCCGCCTGATCGGTCTGAATGGAAACTCCACGACCTACGGCAACTGGCGCGAAGTGACGGAGAAGGACACCGGCGGCTACGTTCAGGCGGACTGGGACACCGAGGTCAGGGGTGTGGCTTTCCGCGGCAACATCGGTGTGCGCCAGGTGAAAACGGAAGTCGAAGCCCTGGGCTATTCCAATGTCGGCGGGGTCGCGACGCCTGTTCTCGGCAAGAACGAGTACGAAGACACTCTGCCGTCGCTGAACCTGTCGATCGAGCCTTACGAAAATCTGATCGTTCGTTTCGCTGCAGCCAAGGTGATGTCCCGTCCGCCGGTGACGAACCTGCCGCCGGTGTTCACGCTTAGCGCCGCCAACGCCGCGACCAACACGGCCTCTCTGGGCAATGTCGAGCTCGATCCGTACCGGGCCAAGACCTATGACCTGTCCATCGAGTATTATTTCGCGCCCGAGGCCCTGCTGTCCTTCGCCTACTTCTACAAGGACATCTCGACCTATGTGCAGACCACGGCGGAGCCGGTGCTCTACAGCGACCTGACGGCGCTCAATCCCATCGCCTTCCCTGCGGGAGCGCGCCCGGCGGGCGCCACCTTCCAGTTCAGCACGCCGACCAACACCCCCGGCGGCCCGCTGAAGGGCTTCGAGATCAGCTATCAGCAGACCTTCAGCTTCCTGCCGGGGCCGCTCGCGAACCTTGGCACGCAGCTCAACTACACCCACGTTGAATCGGAGATCGACTACTGCGTCACCGCCACCTGCGCAGCCTTTGTCACGGCTGATCTGGTCAACCTGTCGCCGGAGGCCTGGAACGCGACGCTGTATTACGATGACGGCAAGATCAACGCCCGGGTCTCAGCTGCCTATCGCGACGCCTATTTCCAGAACGTCCCGGGATCGAACGGCGCGCTGGGTCTGATCCCGTATCAGGGCAAGTCGGAATCGACCACCATCGACGCCTCGGCCTCCTACAATCTGACGGACAGCCTCAGCTTCTCCATCGAGGGGCTGAACCTGACGGACGAGGAGAACCGCCAGAACCACGGCGACATCGGCGGGTCACGCGACAGCACCTATGTCTATCACCACACGGGCCGCCAACTGTACGTCGGCGCTCGCTACAAGTTCTGATCGAGACAGGGCGCCGGGTTCAGGCCCGGCGTCCAACTGACAAGACCGGGGCGGGTTCATGCGCAGGCATGGCCCGCCCTTTTCTTTTGTCTCAGGCGGGCGGGGAGACGAGGGGAGGGCCTGACGCCACACGGCCGGCCCCATGTCCGAGAAGCAGCCAAAGAAAAACCCCCGGCCTCGCGAGGAGACCGGGGGCTGTTCGTTTCGCTTCGAGAAGGCGTCAGACCTTGGCGGCGCGGGTCTTGTCCGAGGAACTGCGAGCCAGTTCACGGTTCAGCCACAGGGCGACCAGGGTGCAGACCGCGCCCGACAGCAGATAGGCGCCGGCGGCGACCAGACCGAACTGGCTGGAGATCCACAGGGCGGCCAGAGGCGCGAAACCGGCGCCGAACAGCCAGGCCAGGTCGGAAGTCAGGGCCGAGGACGTGTAGCGGTTGGCCAGGGAGAAGGTCGAGGCGACCGGGCCGGAGGCCTGACCGAACGACAGACCCAGCAGGATGAAGCCCGAGATCATGAAGACCAGTTCGCCGGTCGCGCCGCCGTTCAGCAGCTGCGGCGCGAAGCCCGAGAAGGCCGCGATGCCGGCGGCCGTGACCGCCAGCAGGGTGCGACGGCCGTAGCGGTCGGCCAGGACGCCCGAGGCCAGGATGGCCAGCAGGCCGAACACGGCGCCGACCATTTCGATCAGCAGGAAGCGGACCGGCGTCTCCTGGGTGAACAGGAAGACCCACGACAACGGGAAGACGGTGACCATGTGGAACATGGCGAAGCTGGCCAGGGGGGCGAAGGCGCCGATGGCGATCTTGGGGCCTTCCGCCGCGATGGCGGTGTGGACCGGCGTCGGCTGCAGTTCGCGGGTCTCGAACAACTGCTGGAAGGCCGGGGTCACGACGATGCGCAGACGGGCGAACAGGGCCACGACATTGATGGCGAAGGCCACGAAGAAGGGATAGCGCCAGCCCCAGTCCAGGAAGTCGGCGGCCGACAGGGTGTTCAGGAAGAAGGCGAACAGGGCCGAGGCGACGATCAGGCCGATCGGCGCGCCCAGTTGCGGGATCATGGCGTACCAGCCGCGACGATTCTCCGGCGCGTTCAGCGCCAGCAGCGAGGCCATGCCGTCCCAGGCGCCGCCCAGGGCCACGCCCTGACCGATGCGGAACACGGCCAGCAGCACGGCGGCGGCGACGCCGATCGTCTCATAGCCGGGCAGGAAGGCCACGGCGACCGTCGAGGTGCCCAGCAGGAACAGGGCGATGGTCAGCTTGGCGCCGCGCCCGAACTTCTGGTCGATGGCGATGAACAGGGCCGTGCCCAGCGGGCGGGCCAGGAAGGCCAGGGCGAAGATCGCGAACGACAGCAGGGTGCCGCCGATCGGGCCCGCGAAGGGGAAGATCAACTGCGGGAACACGACCACGGAGGCGATGGCGTAGACGAAGAAGTCGAAGAACTCCGACGTCCGGCCGATGATCACGCCGATGGCGATCTCGCCCGCGTCCACCTTTCCGTGGTGGCCTCCATGGGCGTGGAGGGCGGCGGCGTCGCGTTCCAGCGACTCTGACGAAGGGGTCGTCGAGGCGGACATGGGCTGGGATCGCTCCGTGCAATTAGAGAATTTGGGCGTACGGCGGTAATGCCGCATTATGACCGCGCGCCCTTTGCGATGAAAGTCGCGACAAGAGGATAGGACAGATTGTCCAATGTCGTTTCCGGACGAAGCTGATTATCGCCGCCAATTCGAACGCCAACCGTCGCGACTCCTCCCCGTTGTCCGACGCTTCCCGATTGGAGCCGCCTTGCGCCGTCTGCGCCTACTTCTGCTCGTGCCCATGGTGGCGCTGCTGTCGGCCTGCAACCTGGTCGTCCTGAAACCCGCCGGCGATGTCGCCCAGCAGCAGGGCGACCTGCTGATGATCTCCACCCTGCTGATGCTGATCATCATCGTGCCCGTGATGGCGTTGACGGTCTTCTTCGCCTGGAAGTACCGCGCCTCCAACAAGGACGCCGAATATCAGCCCGACTGGGACCACTCGACCCATCTGGAAGTGGTGATCTGGGCTGCGCCGCTGCTGATCATCATCTGCCTGGGCGCCCTGACCTGGGCCGGCACCCACCTGCTGGACCCCTATCGTCCGATCGACCGGATCAAGCCGGGGCAGGCCGTGGCCGAGGACGTGCAGCCGCTTCAGGTCAATGTCGTCGCGCTCGACTGGAAATGGCTGTTCATCTATCCGGAATACGGCGTCGCCACGGTCAACGAACTGGCCGCGCCGGTCGATCGTCCGATCCGGTTCCACATCACCTCGTCCTCGGTGATGAACTCCTTCTACATCCCCGCCCTGGCCGGCCAGATCTACGCCATGCCGGGCATGGAGACGAAGCTGCACGCCGTCATCAATCGCCCCGGCGAATACGAGGGCTTCTCGGCCAACTATTCGGGCGACGGCTTCTCGCACATGCGTTTCGCCTTCCACGGTCTGGACCAGGCCGGGTTCGACACCTGGATCGCCGGGGTTCGCCAGGGCGCGCAGACGCTGGATCGCGACCGCTATCTCGAGCTTGAGAAGCCCAGCGAGAAGGTGCCGGCCATGAGGTTCTCGAGCGTCGACGGCGGCCTGTGGGACGCCATCCTCAACATGTGCGTCGAGCCGGGCAAGATGTGCATGGGCGAGATGATGGAGATCGACCGCAAGGGCGGCATGACCATGGCCTCGGCGCGCAACACCATGCCGCTGATCTATGACAAGTACGCCGGTCGCGGGAAGAACGCCGCCATCTTCGGTTCCGACGACAGCTACGTCATGACCATCTGCACGCCGCTTCAGGCCGAGGCCGCCGCCGCCGACCGCATCCGTCGCGCCGAGCTGGACGCGGTCAGCGCCCCGGTCAGCCTGGCCCCCCTGTCGGGTCTCGGCCTGCCGCAGGGCACGCCGATGGCCTCGCTTTCCAATATTCAACAGTCGACGGGGGCGGTTTCGACCGACGTCCGTTCCGCCCCCAACGCCTGAGCGAACATAGTCGATGAACGCTGACACACTCATTCCACTCATCTTCGGGCGGCTGACGCTCGAAGCTCTGCCCTTGCACGAGCCCATCCTGGTCGTGACCATGATCGTGGTCGCGCTGGGCGGCGTCGCCCTCGTGGGCGCCCTGACCTATTTCAAGCTCTGGCCCTACCTCTGGAAGGAATGGTTCACGAGCGTGGACCACAAGAAGATCGGGATCATGTACATGATCCTGGGTCTGATCATGTTCTGCCGCGGCTTCGCCGACGCGCTCATGATGCGCCTGCAGCAGGCCATGGCCTTCGGCGGGTCGGAGGGCTATCTGAACGCCCACCACTATGACCAGGTCTTCACCGCCCACGGCGTGATCATGATCTTCTTCGTGGCCATGCCCATGGTGACGGGGATCATGAACTATGTCGTGCCGCTGCAGATCGGCGCGCGCGACGTCTCGTTCCCGTTCCTGAACAACTTCAGCTTCTGGATGACCACGGCCGGCGCCATCATCATCATGGCCTCGCTGTTCGTGGGCGAGTTCGCCCGCACCGGCTGGCTGGCCTATCCGCCGCTGTCCGGCATCGGCTACAGCCCGGGCGTCGGGGTCGACTATTATATCTGGGGCCTGCAGATCGCGGGCGTCGGCACCACCCTGTCCGGGATCAATCTGATCGCGACCATCGTGAAGATGCGCGCGCCGGGCCTGGGCATGATGAAGATGCCGGTCTTCACCTGGACCTCGCTGTGCACCAACGTGCTGATCGTGGCGTCCTTCCCGGTCCTGACCGCCGTTCTGGCCCTGCTGACGCTGGACCGTTACGTCGGCACCAACTTCTTCACGAACGACTTCGGCGGCAACCCGATGATGTACGTGAACCTGATCTGGATCTGGGGTCACCCCGAGGTCTACATCCTGATCCTGCCGCTGTTCGGCGTCTATTCCGAAATCGCCTCGACCTTCTCGGGCAAGAAGCTGTTCGGCTATACCTCCATGGTCTACGCCACGGTCGTCATCACGATCCTGTCGTACCTGGTGTGGCTGCACCACTTCTTCACCATGGGCTCGGGCGCCTCGGTGAACTCCTTCTTCGGCATCACCACGATGATCATCTCGATCCCGACAGGGGCCAAGATCTTCAACTGGCTGTTCACCATGTACCGTGGCCGCATCCGCTTCGAACTGCCGATGATGTGGCTGGTCGCCTTCATGCTGACCTTCACCATCGGGGGCATGACGGGCGTGCTGCTGGCCGTGCCGCCGGCGGACTTCGTCCTGCACAACTCGCTGTTCCTGATCGCCCACTTCCACAATGTGATCATCGGCGGCGTGCTGTTCGGCCTGTTCGCGGCCATCAACTTCTGGTGGCCCAAGGCCTTCGGCTTCAAGCTGGACAAGTTCTGGGGTCTGGTCAGCTTCTGGTGCTGGGTGCCGGGCTTCTGGCTGGCCTTCACGCCGCTGTACGTCCTGGGCCTGATGGGCGTGACGCGCCGGATGCGGGTGTTCGACGATCCGTCGCTGCAGATCTGGTTCATCATCGCCGCCGTCGGGGTCTTCGTCATCGCCCTGGGCATCCTGGCCATGTTCATCCAGTTCGCTGTCTCGATCATCAATCGCGACAAGCTGCGTGACGTCACGGGCGACCCGTGGGGCGGCCGCACCCTGGAATGGGCGACCTCGTCGCCGCCGCCGGACTACAATTTCGCCATGACGCCGGTCGTCCACGACGCCGACGCCTGGTGGGACATGAAGAAGAAGAGCTACCAGCGTCCGCTGTCCGGCTACCGCGCCATCCACATGCCCAGCAACACGGGCACGGGCGTGATCATCTCGGGCCTGTGCCTGGTGATGGGCCTGTCGCTGATCTGGTACATCTGGTGGCTGGCCGCCCTCAGCTTCGTCGCGGTGCTGGCGGTCTCGATCGCCCACACCTTCAACTACAAGCGCGACTACTACATCCCCGAGGAAGTGGTCCGCGAAACCGAAGAGGCGCGTACGCGCGCCCTGGCCGGAACGGAGGCCTGATCCATGAGCGCGCACGCGACTGAGATCGACCCGAACGTCTTCCATCTGGAAGAGGAGCCCCACCACCCGGAGGGTTCCAGCACCGCCCTGGGCTTCTGGCTCTATCTGATGAGCGACTGCCTCATCTTCGCGATGCTGTTCGCCGTGTTCGGCGTCCTGGGCGGCAACTACGCCGCCGGGCCGGGGCCCAAGGAGCTGTTCGACCTGGAGCTGGTGGCGGTCAACACCGCCATGCTGCTGTTCTCGTCGATCACCTACGGCTTCGCCATGCTGGCCATGGCCCGGAACAACAAGTCCCAGACCCTGATCTGGCTGGCGATCACCGGCCTGTTCGGCCTGGCCTTCCTGGGCATCGAACTCTACGAGTTCGCCCACCTGATCCACGAGGGCGCCACGCCGCAGCGCAGCGCCTTCCTGTCGGCCTTCTTCACCCTGGTCGGCACCCACGGCCTGCACGTCACCTTCGGCATCATCTGGCTGGTGACGCTGATGGTTCAGGTCGGCATGAAGGGCCTGATCCCGGCCAACAAGCGCCGGCTGATGTGCCTGTCGATGTTCTGGCACTTCCTCGACGTCATCTGGATCGGCGTCTTCACCTTCGTCTATCTGCTGGGGATGGTGCGATGAGCGCTGACAACCACTCGCACGACGCGCACGGCGCCGATCATCACGACGCCCACGACGATCACGATCACGGGTCGTTCAAGACCTATATGATCGGCTTCGTCCTGTCGGTGATCCTGACGGCGATCCCGTTCGCCCTGGTCATGACCGGCGCCCTGCCGGCCCAGGCCACGGCCCTGATCGTCATGGCCTTGGCCGTGGTGCAGATCGTGGTCCACATGATCTACTTCCTGCACATGAACTCGAAGTCCGAGGGCGGCTGGACCATGCTGGCCCTGATCTTCACGATCGTCATCGTGGTCATCTGCCTGGCCGGTTCCCTGTGGGTCATGTACCACCTGAACACCAACATGATGCCCGCCCACGACATGAGCCAGATGGGCTCGTAAGCGCCCGGCTCGGGAGACCGCCATCAAGGCCCAGGGCCATATTTCGCCGCGTCCGTCGCCGACCCTGATCTGGGCCGGCCTCGGCGCGGCGTTGCTGTTCATGGGCTTCGTCGCCCTGGGCGGATGGCAGGTTCAGCGCCTGGCCTGGAAGACCGATCTGATCGCCCAGGTCGAGGCGCGCGTCCACGCCGCGCCACAGCCGGCGCCGGGCCCCTCGGCCTGGCCGGCGGTGTCTCGGGAGACGGATCAGTATCGCCGTGTCACGGTGCGCGGCGTTTTCCGCAATGATCGCGAGACCCTGGTCCAGGCGGTCACGGACTATGGACCCGGTTTCTGGGTCATGACGCCGCTGACGACCGACGCGGGCTTCACCGTGCTCATCAATCGCGGCTTCGTCTCGCCTGAGCGCAAGGCGCCCCGGGATCGCTCGGCGGGGCAGTTGGAAGGCGAACAGACCGTCACCGGTCTGCTGCGCATCTCCGAGCCCAAGGGCGGCTTCCTGCGCAGCAATGACGCCGGGAAGGGCCGCTGGTATTCGCGTGACGTGCCGGCCATCGCGGCGGCGACGGGCGTCTCCGACATCGCGCCCTATTTCATCGACGCCGACGCCACGGCCAATCCCGACGGTTGGCCCAAGGGCGGGCTGACGATCATCAAATTCCCCAACAGCCACCTGGTCTACGCCCTGACCTGGTTCGGCATGGCCCTGCTGACCCTGGTCGGCTACGCCATCGTGGCGCGCGAGGCGCGCCGCCGGAGCGCCGCAGCCCGGTCCCGGCCATGACCTCGGCCCTGCAGCGGCTTCTCGGGTTCGGCGACTGGCGCGAGACCTATCTTTCGCAGGAGGCCGCCAACCGGCGGAACCTGCGGCTGCTGGTGCAACTGCGCTGGCTGGCGGTGGCGGGGCAGGTCGCGACGATCCTGATCGTGCATTTCGCCATGGGCATCCGGCTGCCGGTCCTGTGGCTTCTGTTCGCCCCGGCCAGCCTGGCCTTGGTCAATCTGATCAGCCTGCCCCTGACCCAGAGACGGGACGCGATTTCCGACCAGGAACTGATGCTGGCCCTGCTGGCGGATGTCGCCGCCCTGACCTGGCAGCTGTTCCTGACCGGCGGGGCGGGCAATCCGTTCGTCGCCCTGTATCTGCTGCAGGTGGTGCTGGGGGCGGTGCTGCTGGCGCCGGCCTACGCCTGGTCGCTGATCGGGATCACCAGCCTCTGTTTCGCCGGCCTGGGCGTGTTCAATCGCCCGCTGGACCTGCCGCCGGATCGCGAGGGGGCCCTGCTGGGCCTCTATATGCAGGGCAGCCTGATCTGTTTCCTGCTGATGGCCGTGCTGCTGGTGCTGTTTATCACGCGGATCAGCGACAATCTGCGCGCCCGTGACGCCTATGTCGCGGATGTGCGTCAGCAGGCGACCGAACAGGATCATATCGTCCGCATGGGCCTGCTGGCCTCCGGCGCCGCGCATGAACTGGGCACGCCCCTGGCCTCCCTGTCGGTGATCCTCAGCGACTGGCGCCGGATGCCCGCCCTGACCCGCGACGGCGATCTCATCCAGGACATGGAGGTGATGCAGGCCGAGGTGGAGCGCTGCAAGGCCATCGTCACCGGCATATTGATGTCGGCCGGCGAGGCGAGGGGACAGGCCCCGTCGCGCACGACCCTGGTCCGTTTTCTGGCCGAGGTGGTCGACGGCTGGACCGCCCGCGACACCCGCGTCCGGGTCGAGGTGACCTCCTGGACCGGCCCTGATCCGCGCATCATCGCCGACCCGGCCCTGCGTCAGGTGTTCGGCGTCCTGTTCGACAACGCCGTCGAGGCCGGCGCCCGCCGCATCGTGGTGTCGCCCACCGTCAGCAACGGCCAGCTGGAAGTCGTCGTGCGCGACAATGGTCCCGGCTTTCCGGCGACCATACTGGAGCGGCTGGGCAAGCCCTATAATTCGACCAAGGACCGCCCCGGCGCCGGCCTGGGCCTGTTCCTGCTGGTCAATGTGATCCGTTCGCTGGGCGGCGCGGTCGAGGCGTCCAATCCCCCCGCCGGCGGCGGCGAGGTGCGGCTCAGCCTGCCGATCGACGTCCTGGCGCCCGAGGAGAGTTCCGATGACCGATGAAACCCCCGTCCTGCTGATCGTCGAGGACGACGAATCCTTCTCGCGCACCCTGCGCAAGTCGTTCGAGCGTCGCGGCTATGTGGTGGTCAGCGCCGACGGGCCGGACCAGATGGCCGAGGTGCTGAGGGTGCACCGGCCGGGCTTCGCCGTGGTCGATCTGAAGCTGGGCGGCGCCTCGGGCCTGGCCTGCGTCTCGACCCTGCATGGCTTCGATCCGGATATGAACATCGTGGTTCTGACCGGCTTCGCCAGCATCGCCACGGCGGTCGAGGCGATCAAGCTGGGCGCCCGCCACTACCTGGCCAAGCCCGCCAGCACCGACGATATCGAGGCCGCCTTCGGCAAGGCGTCGGGCGACGCCGCCACGCCGCTGACGACCCGCCCGACCTCGATCAAGACCCTGGAATGGGAACGGATTCACGAGACCCTGGTCGAGACCGATTTCAACATCTCGGAGGCCGCGCGGCGGCTGGGCATGCATCGCCGGACCCTGGCGCGGAAGCTGGAGAAACGGCGCGTCACCTGACGCGTCTCGCTGATCCGGATGCAGGGGAAATGGCTCCGCAGGTAGGATTCGAACCTACGACCAGCCGATTAACAGTCGGCTGCTCTACCACTGAGCTACTGCGGAATAGCATTTGGTGAAGACCCGAGTGGCTCCGCAGGTAGGATTCGAACCTACGACCAGCCGATTAACAGTCGGCTGCTCTACCACTGAGCTACTGCGGAACATGCTCGGGAGGCGGGCCTATAGCAGCGGCCCTTCGAGTCGTGCAATGGGAAAATGACGAATGCGCTCGATCTCCATCACCGACCCAGAAGACCCGCGGATCGCCGCCTTCCGCGATATCCGGGAGCGCGACCTGACCGGCCGGGAGGGCCTGTTCATCGCCGAGGGCGAGGTCGTGGTCCGGGTTCTGGCCTCGACGGCGTCGCGGTGCCGGCCCCGGGCCCTGTTGCTGGCCGAGAAGCGGGTGGCGGCCCTGGCGGATGTGATCGCCGCCCTTCCGGCCGCAGCGCCGGTCTATGCCGCCAGCCAGCCGGTTCTTGACCGTATCGCCGGCTTTCCCCTCCATCGGGGAATACTGGCCCTGGGCGAGAAGCCGCCGCCGCCCTCGGTCGCCTCGATTCTGGCGCGACCGGGCATGGACGACGTATTCGTGGTCGCCAGCGGCATCGGCAACCACGACAATATGGGCGGTCTGTTCCGCAACGCCGCCGCCTTCGGGGCGCGGGCCGTGCTGCTGGACCAGGCGTGCTGCGATCCCTTCTATCGAAAGGCGATTCGCGTCTCTGTCGGCGCGGTCCTGCGGACGCCCTTCACCGTGGCCGATTCGGCCGAGGCCGTGGTTGCGGCGATGCAGGCGGCCGGGGTGGAGGTGCTGGCCCTGACGCCGTCCGCGACCCAGCGTTTGGCCGATTATCGTCGCAAAGGGCCGGTCGCCCTGGTGCTGGGATCGGAAGGTCCGGGCCTGCCCCGTGCGGTGATCGAGCGATGCCGGGCGGTCGGTATTCCCATGGCGGGCGGATTTGATTCGCTGAACGTGGCCGTCACCAGCGCCCTGGCCCTGCACCAGATGACGATGTCGCCGCCGGGATCACCGGGAAGTTAGGCGCCCCGGACCTGATTCGGCTTGCGCGATCGCTCAGGTTGTGACGACCATCCGTCTGCTTTGGGGGAGGCGGTTCATGGGCATTCTTTATTTTCTGAATCGGAACGCGCGGGTGGCCTTGGCCTTCGGGGCGGCGGCGGCCGCTCTGGGCCTGGCGGGCGCGATCGGCTGGATCACCGCGCCGATCGGCTGAAACCGGCGATCCGGAAACGAAAAAGGCGCGGACCCTGCGGTCCGCGCCTTTTCTGTATCGCGATGGAGGCCTGACCGGGAATCGAACCCGGGTGCAAGGATTTGCAGTCCTCTGCGTCACCACTCCGCCATCAGGCCGCTTTGTCCCGATTTCTCGGGGGCGGTCATCGCGAGGGGCGTTCGCTATCAGATCGGATTGTCCGCTGCAACGCACGGAACTATAAGCACGCGAGATTTCCTCCCCCGACTACCGTTGAAGGCTGCCTACAGATGGATTTCACCGCCGAGCGCAAGGCCATGGTCGATTCGCAGGTTCGCGTGAACGACGTGACCAACCATGAGATCCACATGGCCATGATGGCGGTGCCGCGCGAGCAGTATTGCGCCGCCGATCGCGTCTTCGCCGTCTATTCGGACGCCGGGGTCGAGATCGCGGGCGAGCGCAAGCTGATGCCGGCGCGCGACGTGTCCAAGCTGCTGCAGGCCGCCGACGCACGGGAAGGGGAGAAGGCCCTGGCGGTCGCCGCCCCCTACGCCGCCGCCGTTCTGGCCCGCATGGGCCTGACGGTCACGGCTCAGGAGGCCGATCAGGCCGTGTTCGACGTGGTCGGCGACGCCCTGGCGGCCGAAGGCGTGACCACGGCGGTCGCGCCGCTGGCCGCGCCGGTCGGCGAGGGCTGGGATCTGATCGTCTGCGAAGGCGGCGTAGCCGAGATTCCGTCGGCCTGGGGCGCGGCCCTGCGCATCGGCGGCCGCATGGTCGTGGTCGAGCGTCGCGGCGCGGTCGGCAAGGCGGCGCTTTATGTGAAGGGCCGCGAGGGTCTTTCGCGTCGGGAACTGTTTGATTCGTCGCCGGCCCTTCTTGCCGAACTGACGCCGGCGCCTACCTTCGCGCTTTGATTGTTGCGGTCGCGACGGAACGCGCGACCTCCAGCGTGAAAAAAACTTAACTGGCGTGTGGTCGACTGAAGCCGCAGTTACGCTTGATGACATTCGGGCGCTCCCGGGGGCGTCAGGCAAGGACGGACAATGTTGAAACGCTCGCGTGTGCTGGCTTCGGCCGCTGTGGTCGCCCTCGTGACGGGGCTGGGCGCGCCCGCCTGGGCCGAGACGCTGCAGGAAGCGATCGCCCTGGCCTACCAGACCAACCCCAGCCTCCTGGCGCAGCGCGCCAACCAGCGGGCCCTGGATGAAACCGTGGTGCAGGCCCGTTCGGGCCTGCGGCCGACGCTCAGCGCCTCGGCCGGCGTCGACTACACCCGTAGCGACTTCCCGACCGTGACCCAGTTCGTCGACACCAACGGCGACGGCGTTCCGGACGCCCAGGTGTCCAGCTCCTCGTCCGAAAGCGACGGCGCCACCGTCGGCGTCAGCCTGTCCCAGAACCTCTGGACCGCCGGCCGAACCTCGCTGGCGATCGACCAGGCCCGCGCCGGCGTCATGGCGGGCCGCGAGAACCTGCGCGAGATCGAGCAGTCGGTCATGCTGTCGGTGATCCAGGCCTATGTGAACGTGACCCGCGACATGGAAATCCTGCGCATCCGCCAGGAAAACCTCGCGGTGCTGCAGCGCCAGCTGGAAGAGACCAGCGCCCGTTTCGAGGTCGGCGAGATCACCCGCACCGACGTGGCCCAGGCCGAGGCCTCGCTGGCCCAGTCGGAAGCCGATCTGGCCAACGCCCAGGCCCAGCTGTCGACGACCCGGGCCGCCTATGCGGCGGTCGTCGGCCAGTCGCCGTCGGCGCTCGAGGCCGCACCGGTCCTGCCGACCGTGCCGACCGATTTCGACGCGGCCATGGAAACGGCGCTGGCGCGTAACCCGGGCGTCCTGTCGGCCGGCTATTCCCTGCAGGGGGCCGAAGCCGCCGTCGCCGCCGCCCGCGCCGAATATCTGCCCTCCGTTCGCGCCACCGCCTCCTATGGTGGAACGGCCACCGACCTGGGCAATCTGGACGAACTGGCCGACCGTCGCAGCTTCACCGCCGGCGCGACCCTGTCGGTGCCGCTCTTCACCGGCGGCCTGAACCGTTCACGCGTCGCCCAGGCGCTGGAACAGGCCAACGCCGCCCAGATCGCCGTCGAGGGCGAGCGTCGCACCGTGCTTCAGAACGTCAGCACGGCCTATGCCCAGGTCCTGTCGACCCGCTCGAACGTCGCCGCCGGCGAGGAGGCCGTCCGCGCCGCCTCGGTCGCCGCCGAGGGCGTGCGCCAGGAGGCCCAGGTCGGGCTGCGCACCACCCTGGACGTGCTGAACCAGGAAGTGACCCTGCGCGCCTCCCAGACCTCCCTGGCCAGCGCCCGCGCCGCCGAATATGTCGCCCGCGCCTCGCTGCTGTCGGCCATGGGCCAGCTGGAAGGGCCCAGCCTGAACCCGTCGCTGGAAGTCTATGACGCCACGACCAACTACGACCGTGTCCGCAACCGCGGCGGCCTGCCCTGGGACGGCGTGATCGAGGCCCTGGACCGTGTGGCCTCGCCGCCGGTCGTCGCCGCTGACGATGCGGCCGATGCGCCGATCGACGGTCAGCTGAAGGGCCAGGTGATCCGGACCGCGCCGCGCGACTGAGGCAGGGTCAGGCGGCGAGGTCGAAAACGCCCGTTGATTCCGGCGGGCGTTGATGCGACGACAATCCTGTGGGGTCTTGAAGAATGTAGTCTTCCGGTCCCCGACCCGTTCACGGCGTTGGGGGCGACCTCCGCGCCCCGTTTCATCCCAGGCCTCTCCCAGGGTTAAGTCATGACCGATCAGTCCGCCCAGGAACCGACCATGGAGGAAATCCTGGCGTCGATTCGCCGGATCATCTCCGAAGACGAGGCTCCGGCCGAGACCCCGCCGGTCGCCGCTGCGCCGGAACCCGAACCCGCGCCGGAACCGGAGCCCGAACCGGCCGCGCCCGAGAACATCTTCGCCGCCCCCGCCGAGCCGACGCCGGAACCCCAGCCCGAGGCTGTCGAGGACGATGTTCTCGAACTGACCGAACTCTACGAGGCCCCGGCTGAGGCCCCGGCTTCGGAAAGCATCGGCGACCTGGACGTGGTCGAGACCGCGCCCGCCGCCGAAGCGGAGCCCGCTGCGCCTGCGCCGGTCGAGACCCCGGCGCCCGCCTATGACTCCCTGGTCGGCGACAGCGCCGCCGCCAGCGCCGCCTCGGCCTTCGCCGGCCTGGCCGCCAGCTTCAAGAAGCCGGAAGCCGCCCCGGCCGCCTCGGGCGACCTGCCCTTCGTCAGCGGCAACACCGTCGAGGCCATGGTCGCCGAGATGCTGCGTCCGCTGCTGAAGGACTGGCTGGACAACAATCTGCCCGGCATCGTCCAGGCGGCGGTGCAAAAGGAAGTCGAACGCATCGCGCGCAGCGCCTAGCCCTTCGCTTCAGTCCAGACTAATCCGAGGGGCGGCTCCTGAAGGGGGCCGCCTTTCTGCATTCCGAGATCCCCCGATGCTTGAGAAGACCTTCGAACCCCAGGCCGCCGAGCCCCGCCTCTACCAGCAGTGGGAAGAGAGCGGCCTGTTCGCCCCGCGCGCCGCTACGGCCACCGACGGCGCGTCCGACGCCTATTCGATCGTCATCCCGCCGCCGAACGTGACCGGCAGCCTTCACATCGGCCATGCGCTGAACAACACCCTGCAGGACATCCTGGCCCGCTATCACCGGATGAAGGGCAAGGCCGTCCTGTGGCTGCCCGGCACCGACCACGCCGGCATCGCCACCCAGATGGTGGTCGAGCGCAAACTCGCCGCCGAGGGCAATGTCGGCCGCCGCGACATGGGCCGCGACGCCTTCGTCGAGAAGGTCTGGGAATGGAAGGCCGAATCCGGCGGGACGATCGTGCGCCAGCTGCGCCGCCTGGGCGCCTCGTGCGACTGGAGCCGCGAGCGGTTCACCCTGGACGAGGGGCTGAACGCCGCCGTCCGCAAGGTCTTCGTCCAGCTGCACAAGGACGGGCTGATCTATCGCGACAAGCGTCTGGTGAACTGGGATCCGCATTTCCAGACCGCCATCTCGGATCTGGAGGTCGAGCAGCGCGAGGTCGAGGGCGCCTATTGGCATTTCGCCTATCCGCTGGCGGACGGCGTCACCTATGAACACCCGGTCGCCTTCGACGACGACGGCAAGGCGACGGAGTGGGAGACCCGCGACTTCATCGTCGTGGCCACGACCCGGCCCGAGACCATGCTGGGCGACACCGGCGTCGCTGTTCACCCGGACGACGAACGCTACGCCTCGATCGTCGGCAAGTCGGTGATTCTGCCGATTACGGGCCGCGCTATTCCAATTGTCGCTGATGAGTATGCCGATCCGACCAAGGGTTCCGGCGCGGTGAAGATTACTCCAGCCCACGATTTCAATGACTTCCAGGTCGGAAAACGGAACGGGCTGCCCTCAATCAACGTTCTCGACGCCTTTGCGCGGATCGTTGGCACTCATCTTATCGACGCTCGCTTCGACAAGACGAGCGGGAACTATAACGATGTAGGCGCCGAGAGCTCGTGGTCTCCCGAGCAACACGACGAATTATATTACATTCCATTCGAGCTTCAGGGTCTCGACCGTTTCGCCGCGCGCAAGGCCATCGTCGCCCGCGCCGAGGAAGAGGGCTGGCTGCGCGAGATCGAGAAGACCAGACACGTCGTCCCGCACGGCGACCGCTCGGGCGTGGTCATCGAGCCCTGGCTGACGGACCAGTGGTACGTCGACGCCCACACCCTGGCCCAGCCCGCCCTCAAGGCGGTGGAGCAGGGCGACACGGTGTTCGAGCCCAAGTCCTACGAGAAGATCTATTTCGAATGGCTGCGCAACATCGAGCCCTGGTGCATCTCGCGTCAGCTCTGGTGGGGCCACCGCATCCCGGCCTGGTACGGCCCGAACGGCGAGATCTACGTCGCCGAGACCGAAGAAGACGCCCGCGAACAGGCGATGGCCGACTATGATTCCGAGGTCGCCCTGACCCAGGACGAGGACGTCCTCGACACCTGGTTCTCCTCGGCCCTGTGGCCCTTCTCGACCATGGGCTGGCCCGAGAAGACCGAGGATCTGGAGCGGTTCTATCCGACCAGCGACCTGGTCACGGCCGCCGACATCATCTTCTTCTGGGTCGCCCGGATGATGATGATGGGCCAGCACTTCATGGGCGAGGTGCCGTTCAAGCGCGTCATCATCAATGGTCTGGTCCGCGACGAGAAGGGCCAGAAGATGTCGAAGTCCAAGGGCAATGTCATCGACCCCTTGGGCATCATCGACGAACTGGGCGCCGACCCGCTGCGCTTCACCATGGCCATCCTGTCGGGCACGCGCGACATCAAGTTGTCGAAGCAACGTATTGAAGGCTATCGCAACTTCGGCACCAAGCTGTGGAACGCCGCCCGCTTCAGCCAGATGAACGAGGCGCGCCGCGTCGAGGGCTTCGATCCCGCGACCGTCGACCAGACGATCAACCGCTGGATTCGCGGCGAACTGACCAAGGCCGAACGCGCCGTGTCCGAGGCCGTCGAGGGCGGCCGGTTCGACGATGCGGCGGGCGCCCTGTACCGCTTCGTCTGGAACGTCTTCTGCGACTGGTATCTGGAACTGGCCAAGCCGGTGTTCAACGGGGCCGACGAAGCCGCCAAGGCCGAGACCCGCGCCATGACCGCCTGGACCCTGGACCAGACGCTGAAACTGCTGCACCCGGTCATGCCCTATATCACCGAGGAGCTGTGGGCCGAGCTGGGCAAGGAAGGCCCCGCCCGCGAAACCCTGCTGATCGGCGCCGAATGGCCGGTCCTGCCGGACAGCTTCATCGATGCGGCGGCCGAGGCCGAGATCGGCTGGCTTGTCGATCTGGTCGGCGAGATTCGCGGCCTGCGCGCCGAGATGAACGTGCCGGTCGCGGCCAAGCCGCCCCTGGCCTTCGTCGCACCCGACGCCGTCACGGCCGAACGGATCGCCCGTCACCGCGACCTGATCCTGACCCTGGGCCGTGTCTCCGAGGTCGGTTCGGTCGAGGCCGCCCCGGCCGGCGCCGTCACCTTCGTCTCGGGCGGTTCCACCGTGGCCCTGCCTCTGGCCGGGATCATCGACCTGACCGCCGAACGGGCGCGTCTGGAGAAGGAGATCGCCGTCTTCGAGAGCGACATCGGCCATGTGAACAAGAAGCTGGGCAACCCCAATTTCGTCGCTCGCGCCGCGCCCGAGGTGGTCGAGGAGCAACGCGCCAAACTGGCCGAGGCCGAGGCCGGCAAGGCCAAGCTGCAGGCGGCGCTCAAGCGGCTGGAAACCCTGTGACCTATCCTTCTCCCCTCGGGGGAGAAGGTGGCCCGAAGGGCCGGATGAGGGGGCTGGTTCAGCCTGCGCCTCTCTTCGACGTCGTGTTCGGATCGGGCAGCCCCCTCATCCGTCTCGCTCCGCGAGCCACCTTCTCCCCCGAGGGGAGAAGGGCGTGAAGTCGCGCATCGACCAACTCCTCGTCGCCCGGGGCCTGTTCGACACCCGCGCCCGCGCCCGCGCCGCCATCGAGGCGGGGCGGGTCAAGGCGGACGGCCGCCTGGTCGCCAAGCCGTCGGAACAGATCGCCGAGGACGCCGAGATCGAGGCCGAACCCGCCCACCGCTGGGTCGGGCGCGGCGCCCTCAAGCTGGATCACGCCTTGGCCCTGTGGCCCGTGGCGGTTCGGGGCCGGGTGGCGCTGGACGTCGGCGCCTCGACCGGCGGCTTCACCGAGGTCTGTCTGGATCGCGGCGCGGCCAAGGTCTTCGCCGTCGATGTCGGCTTCGGCCAGATGCACGATCGGGTCGCCGCCGATCCGCGCGTGGTGAACCTGGAACGCACCGACGCCCGCGACCTGACGCCGGACCTGATCCCGCAGCCGCCGTCCCTGATTGTTTGCGACGCCAGTTTCATCAGCCTGTCCAAGGTCCTGACGGCCGCTCTCGATCTTGCCGCCCCGGACGCCGACCTGGTCACCCTGGTCAAGCCGCAGTTCGAGGGCGACGGCCCCAAGTCGGTCGGCAAGAAGGGGGTGGTCAAGGATCCCGCCGCCCACGCCGCCGCCGTCGAACGCGTCCGCGACTGGCTGGAGGCCCTGGGCTGGTCGGTCCAGGCCGTGACCGAAAGCCCGATCACCGGCGGCGACGGCAATATCGAGTTCCTGCTCTGGGCCAGGAAGGGCGTCGGACACGCGCGCTGATCGCTCGCGCGTGTCATATATCGCCCCACGAAAAGGCCTGATTTCAGAGGCTTGCCGAAATCAAAGGGCGATTTGCGCGCCTGATCTGGCCCTGATGCGATAATCCCGCCGCCCCACCGCGCCGGGGCGGACGGGGAGGGGCGACCTCATGATTTCGGACTATTCGGACTATTCGGACACTGTTTTTCGGCGCGGTGTCCGAAATTCGCGTCGCGTTTCGGACTATTCGGACTCTGTTTTTCGAACCGGCGTCCGGATTTCGGGGTGGGCTCAACCGATCGCTGCAACACACGCAGCGAAGGTCTCTGCTGGCGTCCGATAAAGCAAGGTCTTTCTGGGTCGTTCGTTGAGCTGTCGGGCGATGGCGCTGAGCTGGGACTGGCTGTGCAG
>NZ_JBIIOP010000034.1:0-10679 GCF_044336875.1 Brevundimonas sp.
CTGCACAGCCAGTCCCAGCTCAGCGCCATCGCCCGACAGCTCAACGAACGACCCAGAAAGACCTTGCTTTATCGGACGCCAGCAGAGACCTTCGCTGCGTGTGTTGCAGCGATCGGTTGAGCCCACCGTGGTTAGCGGTCATTGGTCAGATCGTGCATGGGAAGGTTTTCTACCCTTCCATCGGCGGTCAATCTGAACCTTCCGCCACCGTATCCCGTGGCTCCGGCAGTGGCTGACACTTCATAGATGACGCCGGGGATGAGTTGCTTTGCTGCCACTTCACGGCCCTCTTGTGTCGGGTCTCTCGGCTCCCCCCGGAGGGCGACACCATAAGCTATGGGGAAGCTTGTTTGGCAGTCGTATCCAACGCTGTTTGACCAGACGACACCACCGTCAACGAGTTGGACATTGTCACCCGGCTCGGCTTCTGCCCGGCTTTGGCGGTCCTCTGCCGACACCTCTATCCTCGTCAGGCAGGAAGGTTTGGGCCGAGAGGTTGGGTCAACGATGAACGTCAACCTGCCGTCGATAATCGCGGCCTCTATGTCGTAGGCGTAAGAGCATCCGCCGAGGAATAGGATGCTTGCGATAACGAGGGCGCGGACCAAAAGCATAGGGAGACAGTGAACGCTGACGGCGGTCCTGCCAAGCTTCTATGCCAATGGCCGCAACGGGTCGATTTGCGAAATAGACTCTTGGCCTGAAAGCGGGCTCCACACCCGTCGATCATCGGAACCCCCTAAGCGGATGCTGGGAATGTCTGAGAGGGGTGGGAAGCGGATATTGCGGACACCGCCGCCAAAGTTATGATCATCGAATGATCAAGGTCGCTCCCGCCGATCTCGACCGCGTGTTTCACGAAACGACCTACGAGGGTTTGACGTGGCTCTCTTCCAGAGTGTGCGCAACAGAAGCTTTCGATACGAGCGATCCGACTTACGGGCTGTCGCAGCCGATTTTCGTTCTAGTGGAAGGGCTGGCGTGGTTCGCTCAAAGCATAAGGTCCGGGTCCGCAACCTATTTTGAGGCCACCCCAATAGAACGGCAAAAGCTGATGGTCCGCGCACTCGAAGAGGAAGGTGCTCCCGACCCATTTGCAGTGAAGTATATGCTGGGGGTGACCGGCTGGAGAGACACGACAAAAGCTGCTGAACTGGATAGCTGGATCGACCTGAACGACGAAGCCAACACTGTCTACCTTTGGAGGTTGGCACGCGCCCACCGCCAAGAAATAGAGGCTCTGGCTTTGTAAGGCGTGGTGAGTCGGGACGTCCGCAATGGGTCGATTTGCGAAATAGGCATCCTCTCAGAAAACGGACATTCCCGAGCAGGTCGCTGAAGCGGGCTCCGCCAATGTCGGTTAGGGAGCGGGCGTTTCGTCCAGGGCGCGCCTACCTGAACCAGAAGGTGTCTTCGTTCGCCGCCTCCAGGGGGCGGTGGCGAACGAGGCGGCCTGCAAGCACGGTCGCATCGCCGACGAGATAGTCGGTGGAGCCGTCCTGCTGTTTCTGGCCGCGGTTCATCCTCACGTAGATCGCACCGGTATGCTGGCACAGCAGCTCGAACCGGTAGACGGCCGAAGGCTGGGCCAATTCGGAGAGCCATTCGCGCGTGTCTCCGGCCAGGGGAGCGCCATCGAAGAGAATGACGGGTGGGCGGCCCAGCGGTCGCGCGGCGCCATAGCCGACGATCTCCAAGGTCGAAGAGCCGCAGGTCGCTCTGACGCTCTGCGTCCACGGCTCGGCGGGTTGAAGACGACCGGTGCTGACGACCACCTCCTGCAGCGGCGTCGCGGGCTGGAGTGCTGCGAGGGCGATCAGCCCGATGACCGAGAGGGGGGACATGGCGGGCAGGTAACCACGCACGCCGACGGCTCGCAACCACAGGTGCGCAGGTCCGTAGGCGGCTTGAACCCCGCGCCGGCCCGCTCTACTCCTTATGGAAACAGGAGGATCACCATGCTGGCGCTCGGCATCATCTTCGGCTTCATCGCCGTGATCGCGGTCATCAACTTCGTCGAGTTCGGCCGGGTTGACTGATCAGGCCCCCAATCCTGGGCGCGGCGTCGCCCTGGTCACGGGCGGGGCGAAACGGATCGGGCGGGCGGTCTGTCTGACCCTGGCCAAGGCCGGGTTCGACGTGGCCATCCACCACAACGCCTCGGCCGAGGCGGCGCGGGTGCTGGCCGAAGAGATCGAGGCGTTGGGGCGACGCGCGGCCTTGGTGCGGGCGGATCTGGCCGACGAGACCCAGGTGCGGGCCCTGGTTCCGGCGGCGGTCGAGGCCCTGGGCGAGGTGACGGTCCTGGTCAACAACGCCTCGGTATTCGAGGACGACCGGATCGGCGGCCTGACGCGGGCCGGCTGGGACAAGCATATAGAGACCAATCTGCGGGCGCCCATCGTGCTGGCGGAGGCCTTCGCCGCGCAGACCAGCCAGGGGTCCATCGTCAATCTGCTGGACCAGAAGGTGCTGAAGCCGGATCCGCGCTTCTTCTCCTACAGCCTGTCGCGCAACGGCCTGTGGTGGGCGACCCAGACCCTGGCCCAGGCCCTGGCGCCGGGCATCCGGGTCAATGGGGTGGGGCCGGGACCGACCCTGCCGTCGATCCACCAGACCCCCGAGGAATTCGCCGCCGAGGCGCGCGGCACCCTGTTGCAGCGACCCGGCAGTCCCGAGGCGGTGGCCGAGGCCGTCTTGTGGCTGATTGACGCGCGGATGGTCACGGGCCAGATGATCGCCGTCGACGGGGGCCAGCATCTGGCCTGGCGCACCCCCGACATCCAGGAGTAGCCGCGTGGTCCAGTCGTCTTCGGTGTCGCCCTTTCCGGCGGACGAGCCCCTGCGCTGGGAGCGTATGAACGTCTTCGTGCGCGGGCTGGAGGTCGAGGCCGGGATCGGGGTCTATGACCACGAGCAGGGTCGGCTGCAGAAACTGGTCATCGACGTGACCCTGGAACTGGAGCCCAAGCCCATCGAGCGGCTGGGCGACACCATCAACTACGAGACCGTGGCCAATGCGGCGCGGGCGATTGCGGCCGAGGGGCATGTGGGCCTGGTCGAGACCTTCGCCGAACGCCTGGCGCGGGCCTGTCTGGAAGACCGGCGGGTGAAGCGGGCCACGGTGCGGATCGAGAAGCCGGGCGCGCTTGCCGCCGTGATCGCGCCGGGCTGCGAGATCGTGCTGGCGCGTTAGGTTGCGTCGGACCTCTCGGGCGGTCATTGTCGTCAAGGAATACAGCCGCTTCGGCGGCGCGAGGAAGGCGTTCGAAATTCATGGCCGATCACGAGGACGATCACGATCACGACGCCCATGTCGGCTTCGTCTCGCCGTCGTCGCTGACCGGGCGTATGCGGTCGCCGCAACCCGCGCCCACGCCCGCGCCCGAGCCGGCGGCCGCGGCCGCGCGCGAGCCGGATCTGTTCGATCCGCCGGAGCCTGGGCCGGTCGCGCCCGCCCTGGCGTCGACGCCCGCTCCGGCGCCCGAGCCGGTGAAGGCCGAGCCGGGGCCGTTTGATCGGACCGAGCCGTTCGGGGCGCCGCTGGAGACGCGATTCTCGGCGGACAGGGAGCGGCTGGCGCGCGAAACCCAGACGGCGACGGCGGCGGCGCGCGAGACCTTCGCCAAACGGACGGAACAGCCGGCCGTGCCGATGGGCCTGTACGCCGTCTATGTGCTGATCCTGCTGGCCGTGCCGACCCTGGGCGTGTCGGCCCTGGTGGCCCTGCTGGCGGTGACCGGACGCGAGGGGCCGCAGGAGCCGCTGGCGGCCAGCCACTTCATCTATCAGCAGCGCACCCTGTGGAGCGCGGCGGTGGCGGCGGCCCTGGGGGCGGTGCTGGTGATCGTCAATGTCGGCGTCTTCGTCCTGTTCGTTCTGGCCCTGTGGACCCTGGCGCGCGGCGCCTTCGGGGTCATGCGGCTGAAGGCCGGGCACGCCATCGCCAATCCGCGCAGCTGGCTGTTCTGAGGGGAATGCCATGACGACCGAACCGAACTTCACCCCCGGCCAGGAGCCGGAAGGCAAGGTCGCCGCCCTGATCGCCTGGGCCCTGTTCATCCTGTCGATCCCCAGCGCAAACGTGCTGGTTCTGGTCGGGTTGATCGTCTCCTATGTCTCGCGCAACACGGCCGTGGGCGTGGCGCGCCAGCATATCGAGGCGCAGATCGCCCTGTTCTGGTCGGTCTTCTGGTGGACCATCGCCGCCTGGGTCGGGATCCTGGTCAGCGCCCTGCTGTCGGTGCTCCTGATCGGAATCCCCTTCCTGCTGCTGTTCGCCCTGATCTGGTTCCTGCTCAGCGTCTGGTTCACGGTGAAGAGCGTGCTGGGCCTGCTGAACCTGCTGCAGAACAAGCCCATCTGACCCTCCAATCTAACGTCGGTATCCGGTGGAACGCCCCGCCTCCCAAGCTGTTGAAGCGAAAAGGGAGTCGATCATGGGCCAGTTCAGGGACGCGACGGACGAGAACCGCTTCGAACAGGAGTTCGAGGGCGAGGCCGGGGCGGGCCAGGTCTGGGCCGACTACGCCGTGCGCGGCGGGGCGCGGATGATCCTGCACGTCGAGGCGGAACAGAGCCTGCGCGGCTCGGGCGCGGCCGGGCGCTTCATGCAGTCGATGGCGGAATATGCGCGCGAGAAGGGGCTGAGACTGTTCCCACGCTGCAGCTACGCCGTGATGTGGCACAAGCGGCATCCGGATTACGACGACGTGCTGGCTTAGGGATACAGACCTTCCCCCGCTTGCGGGGGAAGTGTCAGCTCGGCGAGCGTAGCGAGGCGGCTGACGATGGGGGGAGTTCATCTTCTTTCAGCAAAGAAGACTTTCCCCTCCGACCCTGGTTCGCTTCGCGAACGCCGGGCCACCTCCCCCGCAAGCGGGAGAGGGTAACTAATTTCAGCCCACGCGGCCGATGATGGTCTTGATGGTCTCGGCGCGTGTGGGCAGGTCGTTGGCCAGGCGCGAGGCGATCTCGCGGGCGCCGACCGGATAGGCGTCGCCGCCGGCCGCGATCTCCTTGGCCTTTTCGGCGGCCTGCATCAGCAGGCGCTCCAGCTGTTCGATCTCTTCCAGGGCCAGGGCGTGGGCCTCCAGTTGGAGGCGTTTGACGCGTTCGCCCGTGGTTTCGGGCGCCTTCATCAGATCGTAGACGGCGGCTTCGGCCCCCACGAGACGCAGGTCGGGCTTGGTGTCGGCGCTGGTCTTCTTGGTCATGGAATCGGCATCCCCGGAACGTAAGGCGTAAGGTGACCTCGAAGCCGCCTCACGTCGAGCGTTGCTGTAGCGGTTATGGCGAATCTGTGACCGTCAGGCCGCGCTTTTCGGCGATTTACAACTCGGGCGCGCGGGCGGGAACCATCGCCGGGGCGGCGACGGGGGCCAGGACGCCGCCGGCGACCGCGCGCAGCGGCGAGCGCGGCGTGTGCAGGACGGCCGGATTGACGCTGACGCCGTCCTGGGCCGGGGTGACCAGGAAGCCCTTGGCGGCCAGCTTGTCGCCCGCGCGGACACGCGAGGTCCAGACGGTGATCGGGGCGGCCAGCAGCAGCGGCAGGACGATTGGGGCGAACCAGGTGGCCAGGTCGGGACGGACGCACAGGGGAACCAGGAAGGCCACGCCGGCGATCATCTGCCAGCGCATGGCGCGGAAGGCGTCCGACCAGGCCAGGCCGTCGGCGTCGCGTTGCTGGGTCGACCAGCCGGTGTCGTGGCCCGACAGGATCTGGATGAAGGCCTTGGTGTTGGCGACCATCAGGATGGGGGCGAGGATGGCCGACAGGGCGATCTCGGCCGCCATGCCCTTGGCGATCGAGCGGCGGCCGCCGAAGGCGCGCAGCTCGGCCGGCCGGCTCAGCACCAGGGCGGCGCCCATGAACTTGGGTCCGATCAGCAGCACGCCCGACAGGAAGGAGGCCAGCATGAAGGGGGTGAACTGCGGGTTCAGGATGTAGAAGAAGCTGGTCCAGTCGACCGGATAGAACATCTGGATGAACAGGCCGACCATTAGCGAGGCCAGCCACAGGGGCGAGGACAGATAGGCCATGCAGCCCATCAGCAGCTGCAGGCGGCTCATCGGCGACAGGCCCTTGGCGCCGATCAGGCCCAGGTGCTGCAGATTGCCCTGGAACCAGCGGTGGTCGCGGCGGATGAAGTCGGTGATCGACGGCGGGGTTTCTTCCCACGATCCGTCCAGCGAGGCGGTGACGTGGACGGCCCAGCCGGCGCGGCGCATCAGGGCGGCCTCGACGACGTCGTGGCTCATGATGTGGCCGCCGAACGGCTTCTTGCCGCGCAGGTGGGGCAGGCCGCAGCAGTCGGCGAAGGCGCGGGTGCGGATGATGGCGTTGTGGCCCCAGTAGCTCGACTCCGAGCCCGTCCAGTAGGCCAGGCCGGCGGCGGCGACGCGGCCGTACAGGCGGACCGAATATTGCGACACGCGGGCGAAGACGGTGCGGGCCTTGATGATGACCGGGGCGGTCTGGATCAGGCCGACGCCCGGATTGCGCTCCATGGCGTCGACCATGCGCAGCAGGGTCTCGCCGGCCATGGTGCTGTCGGCGTCCAGGACGATCATGTTCTCGTAGGCGCCGCCGAAACGACGGACCCATTCGGCCAGATTGCCGGCCTTGCGCTCGGCGTTGTCGGTGCGGCGGCGGTAGAAGGCCTTGGAGTTGGCGGCGAGACGGAAGGCCTGGAAGACCGAACGCTCGGCGGCGGCGGCCTCTTCCTTGGTCGAGTCGCTCAGCACGAAGATGTCGAAGGCCGAGGAGGCGCCGAGGCGGGCCAGGCAGGAATCGATCTGGGCCAGGCGCGCGAAGGAGGCGCGGGCGTCCTCGTTGTACAGCGGCATCAGCAGGGCCGTGCGGGTGCGGGGCAGGGCCGGATGGGGGGCGAAGGCCAGGTCGGCCTGGTCCTTGCCGCGCAGCATGACGAACAGGCCCATCAGGCCGCTGACGAACCAGCAGGAGATGGCGGTGATCAGGACCATGAACAGGCCGAAGGCCAGCATCTCGGTCCCGTCCCAGCCCTTGCGGGCGTAGAGGTAGAAGGGGGTGATGGCGGACAGGCCCGTCAGGACCACGGTGCCGGCCAGCAGCATCAGGCGGCGCAGGCCGACCGAATGGGGCGAGGTCGAGGGAATCGTGTCGGCGACGGCGTCGGGCGCGCTGAGCGACTGCACGGGCATGTCCAGCCGCGCCTCGTCGGGCAGCCAGGACCACGAAGGCCCTTGAGCCCCCTGGATCGTCGTCTCGATTTCAGCCTGTTCGACAGGCCGGATCGCCAGCTTGTTCATGCCGCTCTGGACGCCCCCGTGTTGATCGAACGACATCCCGAAGGCGGGGACGCCGCAGCGTGCTGCACTGCACCACGACCCCTATAGTCGATCACATTCACGCGATTTTCAATCACGCGATGTTGATCCGAGCGAAATAAATCGGGGGATTGCTACCCGGGATTTCCCAAGGCGGCGGCAGAAGGGCCGTCGCTGGGCGATTCAAGGGCGTCTTTCAGCAGTTTACGGTCCAGAACCCAGGCTGCAACCCCCACCCAGCACACCAGGACGATCGCATAGGCGCGTTCCCACCAGCCGACGTTGGAATCATTGACCGTGCCCGGAAAGACCAGGTGTTTTGTAACAATGGTCAGGATCGCCATCAGGACGAAGGTGACGGCGAGGAAGATCTTAAGACGCGGCACGTCGCGGCGCGAGGCCAGGCCCCACAGCAGCAGGACCGGCGCCAGCTGGATGCCCAGGGCCAGGTTGATGATCATGTGGCGCGGATCGGGCCAGGGGTAGAGGGTCGAGGCCGACATTCCCGCCCCGGCGACGACGAAGACCACGCCGATCACGACGGCGGCGACCCGCGCCTCGGTCAGGGCGTAGACGGCTAAACCGAAACCGATCCCGGCCAGGGCGGCCATGACGCCGGCGACGAAGACCCCGCCGTTGAAGATCAGCGGCGCCTGGGCCGTCGCCCCGCCCAGTTCGCTCAGATACTGGGTGGCGTTGTCGAAACCGGGATAGGCGGCGATGGCGGCGGCCACGACCGTCAGGGCCAGCAGCGGGGCGGCCACGCCGATGGCCAGCAGGCGGCGGCGGCGGTGATAGCGGCGACCGGGGCGGCGCATGGCCTGCAGGTCCAGCGGCCAGGGGCGGCCGTCCAGCGGCTTCAGCCCCCACAGCGGGCGAATGGCCGGGATGCGCCGCACGACCTCATAGACCGCCAGACTGCCCAGGAAGGTGATCAGCAGCAGGGACAGGGCCTCCAGCCCCACCGGCAGGCGGGCGGGGCGGATGATCCAAACGGCGGCCACCAGGATCGTCTGGTGCGCCATATAGAGGGGGAAGGTGGCCTGGGTCAGATAGTTCAGCACCGGCCCGCCGCGTGTGCGCAGGTGTTTCGAGCCGAAGCCCAGGATGGCGACGATGGTCACCCACTGGTCCAGTCCATAGACCATGGCCTTGGGCACGCCCCAGAAGGCCCGCCCGCCCGGATGCCAGACCTGGGCCATCATGATCGGCAGGGCGACGGCGGCCAGGCCCAGGGCGAGCCAGCGATATTTCTCCATCTCGCGCCAGATGCTCTCACGCCCGACGATGCAGAAGCCGAAGACGAAGGCGCCCAGGGACAGGGCGTGATTGTACCAGTCCCAGTGCAGGACATTGGTCACCCCGAACCAGGGGAAGAGCAGGATGCGGATGGCGATCAGATAGAGGATCGGCAGGATCAGCAGGCGCGGTCCGGTCAGATGGGCCTGGAGCCAGTCGCCGATCCTTTCGATCAGGCCGGGACGACGCCACAGCAGGATCGTCGCGGCGCTGTAGGCGGCGATATAGACGATGAACCACAGGTGATTGACCGGGACGCCGTCGGCCAGGCCGCTGAAGCTGAACTCGCGCACCATCCAGGCGGCGTAGCCGGCGAGGCCGCCGGGCCATCCGGCCTTGTCCATCGCCTCGATCCAGGACTGGATCGGCACCAGGACCACGGCGCCGAACAGCAGGGGCGGGACCAGCCGCTCGAACCGGGCGCGGGCCACCTGGCGCGGGCTGCGGCGGAAGGTCATGAAGCGCAGGGCGGCGCCGGACACCAGAAACAGCAGGGTCAGCCGCCAGGGGTTGGTGATCAGGATCGCTTCGCGCATCCACTCGAAGGTGTGGACGCTGTGCACGTGCCAGCCATAGACCCCATAGACCAGGCCGACATGATAGAGGATCAGCAGGCCGAAGGCGCCGACCCGGATCCAGTCCAGGTCATTGCGGCGTACGGACGATGCTGCGGACGGGGAGGCGTGCGGGTTCACGGCCGCGTCTATGATCCGGTCGGGGCGGTCAGGCAATATGGCTGATCGTCTCGGACGGCAGGATCAGGCGGCGGCCAGCGGTCGCACCTTGATGTCGTGTTCGTTGGCGCGGGCCCTGGACAGGTCGTGCCGGGCCTGCATCCGCACCAGGGTGTCGGCGCTGACGCCGAACAGTTTTTCGAACCGGATGGCCATTTCGGCCGAGACGCCCGACTTGCCGTTCAGCAGGCCGCTGGCCGCCTGGCGCGTGACGCCGAGGGCCTCGGCCAGGGCCGTGACAGTGAGATTGTTCGGCGTGACCAGTTCGTCGCGCAGCCAGGGACCGGGATGGACGGCGAAGGCGTCGTGAAGTCGGATGGGCATCAGTGATAATCCTCCAGGTCCATGTCCTCGACCGCGAGGCTCGAATTGATGCGGAACGGCCGACGCCAGTTCCGGGTGAAGTTCAAGAGCCTTTATCCAGAAGCGACGGCGAAACGTCGGTCGTGCCGATGGTCGCATTGCTGTTTGGAGCCACAATCCGAGTCAGAGCTAAGCAGTTCATCCACAGCGTCTTTGGTTGGATGCCGTTGGCTCTCCAATAATCTTCGACATATTTTTTCGACCAGCTTCCTTCGATAGTGCCGAAGCCGTTGGACGACATGTGCTCCTGAAGTTGGCCTGAAGTGCCGTGAATTGTCTCCTTATAGCCGATCCCCATGTAGTCCGTAATTTGACATTCGTAGCCAGCGGGAGATGCTTCTTCCCAAAGTCGAACAGGTAGTTCAGATGCGCGGAATCGGCGAACATCCCTGAATTTTTCACCATTGATCGCCAAGCACTCAAAGCCCTGCGCTTGAGGCCAGCATCGAACGACAGGCTGTGACCCTGCAGTACCCTCAGGAAGCAATGGGCCGACTGCTATTTTGCTACCGTCAGGCAAAATCGCCCATGACAACGGCGGCTCGATTCCACGACCTTCGGAGGAAGGCGGCGAACATCCGCTTAAAGCGACCAGAGCAATAGTTAAGACGAGTTTCAGGTTATGCATTCAGCCATTGTGAAACGGCGTTATGCAAAAAAAGCCTAAGATCGTTTCGTGAAACATCGGCAGTTGTGATGTGCCGATAGGCACTGTGATGATCACGCCGCTTCCGCCAAACCCAGGGCCTTCAGCGTCGCGGCGATCGAGGCGTCCTGTTCCCCCCGATACAGGGCCATCTCGTCCTGCACGGTCCGGCCAAGGGCGGTCTCGAACTCGGCCAGGGCCGGGTCGACGGCGTAGGCGGCAGCGCGGGCCTCGGCGCCGAGGTTGGACTGGAAGATGCCGGCGGCGCTGACGGGCAGGAAGTCCTCGTAGGTGATCGGTTCGGCGACGACATGGCCCAGGGC
>NZ_JBIIOP010000011.1:0-114114 GCF_044336875.1 Brevundimonas sp.
CGCAGAGGCCTTCCTCTTAACCGTTCGGCGATTCGATTGGAGCGCGGAACCTATTGAAACCAACCCAGGAAAGCAAGAAGTTTTTCAACTCTTTCTTCCCCCGATTTCCCCGGAAACCTCAGTCTCCGAAGCCCTCCGGGCCGGCCCGTTTCCGAGCGAGGCGGCTCTATACGGGCCACCCTTTTTGACCGCAACCGGATTCTGACCAATCAATGAAAAAACTGACGGAGTCGGAATCGGCGAACCCATGTCGGCGCCCCGCTCAGCCAGCCGCTATATAGGTTCTAAGGCTTTCAGCCTCTCGCGCATGATCCTCGATCTGGCATTTGACCACGTCGCCGATCGACACCACCCCGACCAGCCGACCGTCGTCGACCACCGGCAAATGGCGAATCCGCCGGTCGGTCATTCGACTCATCAGGGTGGACATCGCCTCGTTCGGGGCGGCGAAGATCACCTTCGACGACATATAGTCGGAGACGGGACGACCAAGGGCGTCGGGTCCGTCGACCGCCAGGGCCTTCACCACATCCCTTTCGGAGAAGACGCCGACGACGGATTCGCCATCCCCGACCCTGGCGCAGACGACCAGCGCCCCGACGCGTCTTCGCTCCAGTTCCCCGCAGGCCTGGGCCAGCGCCAGGTCGGGCGCGATGGAGAAGACGGCGTTTCCCTTGGTCTTGAGGATCTCGGCGACGAACATCGCGGCTCCTTCTCTAGGATTAGAGACGACCGCGGGGCCGGAATGGCGACAGGGCCGCTCGCGAACGATGATCGCTCAGCGGGCGGAGAGAATCAAACCTCGGTTTCGGCAGGCGCCGGCCCCTTGCCGAACGCCCGCGCCAGCGGCCCTATAAGAAGCAGGCCGGCGACGAAGCCGAAGGCGTGCGCCTCCCAGGCGATACGCGCGCCCTCGGCGCCGGGCGCATAGCCGATCAGCCCGGTGACGGCGTTGACCGCCATCCAGGCGATCGAGGCCCCGATCACCCGCCGGTCGAACAGGCCCAGCAGCCGCCCTCGCCCGCCCATCAGACGGGTCGCCGCCCCGATCAGGCCGAAGACGGCGCCGGACGCCCCCACCATGGGCTCGGTCGAGCCCCAGTGGACCAGACCATAACCCAGGGCTGCGATCACGCCGCACCCTATATAGAAGAGCAGGAAGACGGTCGGTCCGATCCGGTCGCCGAACAGACGGGCCACCGGCGCGCCGAAGGCCAGGGCGGCGATGGCGTTCATGATGGCATGGGTCCATCCCGCGTGCAGCAGCATGGCGGTGAACAGCCCGCCCCAGCGTCCATCCTGCAGATCGCTGGGCGCGAAGGCCATGCTGGCTCCCATGTCCGGCAATTGACGCTGGAAGAAGAAGAGCGCCGGCATGGACAGGGCGATCAACACCACCGTTACGGGGGCGTTGAACATCCTCTCGTTCTGCGTGCCGTCGAATCGGCCTTCTGGATCAGACATGGCCCACCCATGCGCAACGATTTCCGCGATCTCAAGCGCTTCTTAACATCCTTAACGCAGGTTGCGGTGCGGATCGTGCCTTCGGTCCGTCGTCCGTCTGCGCGCGAGGAGTCCCAAAAATGCCGGTCAACAGGCTGATCGCTCCCGTCGCGGCCCTGCTCGTCATGGCCGCCCCGACCCTCTCCGCCGCCCAGTCCACGGGCTCGGCCGGCGCCGCCCGGTTCCAGCAGGGCTACGGCGCGGCCCGCAGCACGACCAATACCGCCACCACCGGATCGACCCGTGACGCCAACGGCAACCGGCTGATCGTCAACGGCATCATCCAGTCCGGCGCCTCTTCCTATTCCAGCCAGTCCGGCGGCGTCGCCTCGGCCTACGCCGGGGCGGGCTCGTCCAACGGCGGCGGCTCGACCATCGGCGGCTCCACCGCCATCGGCAACCAGTTGAACGTCGTGGTCCAGGGCAGCTGGAACACCGTCATCGTCAATTCGAAACAGACCAACACCGGCGACGTCAACGCCGGGACGGCTCTCAACGGAAACATCACCCTGCCATGAGCCGTCGCCTCCTCACCCGCACCGGCGCCATAGCCGCCACCGCGGCCGCCCTGCTGCTCGCCGGCTGCGTCAGCCCGGTCGCCGGGCCGTCGGGCCAGTACGCCACGCCGATCGGCAATGCGCCGGTCACCGCCAACCCGACCCCCTATTCTACCGCTCTGTATTGCCTGGCCGACTACGCCCGGCGCTACAATCTGCCCTCGCCGCGCATGGCCGTGGGTCGGATCAGCGACTACACCGGCACAGTCTCTTCGGACGGCGGCCGCCAGATCACCGGCGGCGCCTCGCTGATGGCCAACTCCGCCCTGGCCAAGGCCGGGGCCCGAATCGTCGAACGCTACGACACCTCGGTGTCGGAGCTGGAGCTGCGCTACGCCAACAACAAGCTGATCGGCGACAGCGCCCCCGGCGCCCAGGGTCCGGAAGACACCCAGTACCGCCGCATCCTGGCCGGCCAGGTGCCCGGCTCGGACTTCTACATCGTCGGCGGCATCACCGAGGTGAACTACAATATCCGCTCGGGCGGGTTCGACGCCGCCGTGGGCGAGGTCGACAGCGACCGTCCCGGCTCGGGCATCGCCACCCACCGCACCTATGTGATGAACATCGCCATGGACCTGCGTCTGGTCCAGACCACCACCCTCGAGGTCGTCGATGTCGTCTCGTATCAGAAGCAGATCATCGGCCGCGAGATCTCGGCCGGGGTGTTCGACTTCCTGAACGGCAATGTCTTCGACATCTCGGCCGGGTCCGGCGGAATGGAGCCGACCCAGCTGGCCGTCCGCGCCCTGGTCGAACGGGCCACGGTCGAGTTCATGGCCAACCTCTACGGGGCCCCCGGCCCCGAGATCTGCCTCAACGCCGCCAACGATCCGCTTGGCGATTCCGCTGTCGGTCCGACCGGCGGCTATTATCCGGCCTACCCCACTACGGAGACGAACAATGGCCAGACCCGCGCCGATCCGTCTCGCTGGCATGATCGCCGCGACGGCGACGTTCGCCCTTCTCGCTACTGAGGCGACCGCGCAGGAAACGCCGCTCTGCGATCCAGAGACCGGCTCCACCTGCTCCAGCACCCAGACCCAGAACGGCGACGTCACCGGGACGGTGAACCTGAACGTCGCCGTCGACCAGCTCGAGGTCAGCACTAACGCGCGCGGCAACTCGCTGGCGGGCGGGATCGAGGATTCATCCGGCGCCCTGACCTCGCGCCAGACGATGAGCGGTTCGACGCGGGCTGAGACCACCCTGATCCTGAACGGCGAGTCGGAGGGCGCGATCGCCACGACCACCGATGCGCGGGCCAATTACCTCGGCGTCACCACCGACGGCGCGACCTTCGCCCTCGACGCCGCCCAGACCGCGAACGGCGACCGCGTCGAGGCCACGACCGACATCGACGCCCCCACAGCCCACGTTCTCGGCGGTATGGCCGGCGGATCTCTGGCCGTCGCCAACAGCGTCGCCCTGGGCGGTCCGTCCTCCTCGATCACCGGCACGGTCGCCCAGTCGGCCCAGACCACGGTCTTTGCCGAGACGGTCGCCGACGTGCAGTATATTCCCGCCCAGGGCGACTTTTCGGCCCAGGCCATGGCCAATGCGGTCCAGACCTCCACCACGGGGGCCTCACACCAGAACCTGGCGATCCGCCAGACCAACAGCCCCTCGACGACCGAGGCCCGCACCGACGTCTATGTCGACAACGCCTGGAACCTGGCCGCCCGCGCAAACGCCGGCGCCAACCAGACCGTGCTCTATAACGCCGGCGGTTCGATGGTCGCCAACACCAACCAGAACAACCAGGGCCGCGTCCGCGCCTTCACCCAGGCCCAGACCAATCTTCAGGGCGAGACCGTCGTCTCGGCCCGCGCCGTCGCCAACGAGGTGATCGCCGGCAACAACGACATCTATCTGGAACTGGACAACACCCAGCTGAACTCGGGCGGAGTCGAGGCGAGCGCCGTCTCGATCGGGGTCAACGGCTACGACACCTATGTCGGCGCCGACGCCGTCGGCAACAGCGTGACCGGATACGCCTGCTCGCAATGCGGCGGCGAGGTGAACTTCACCAACAACCAGGTCAACAACGGCAATGTCTCGGCCACGGCGACAACCACCATCGGCGCCGGCCGCGCGGCCGTGGTCGGCGCCAACGCCGTCGGCAACAGCGCGACCTTCTACGTGAGCCGTCCGGGCGGCTGAGATCGACGGCGGAGGGGTCTCGTCAGCCCCGAACGCCTTCCAGACTCGCAATTCGGCGATCCGTCCCCATATGCGACGATGGTCGCCGAGGGTGAGCCGTCTTGGGTGACGGTCGATCCGCCCCGGTTTGATCACCCTTCGAAAAAAATCGCCCATGACATGGCTCATCGAGCTGTTCGTCCGTCACGCTCGCGTGTCGCCCGTTTTCGCGCGTCTGAGTGATCGGCGGTCGGCATGATCGCCTATCTGCTGCTGGTCCATCGCTTCCCCGACCAGTTCGAGCGCCTGTTCAAGGCCATCCACCACCCCGCCCACCACTATGTCGTCCATGTCGACGCCAATGCCGACGCCAGCGTCGCGGCGCAGATCGAGACCTTCCTCTCGGCCTATCCGAACGCCGCCATGCTGGAGCGCCGCCCGGCGCTGTGGGGCGGCTACAGTCTGGTCGACGCGGAACTGCGCGGCATGGCCAAGCTGCTGGAAATGGGCGTGGACTGGGAGTTCTTCATCAATCTGAGCGGCCAGGATTTTCCGCTCAAGTCCCAGAGCTTCATCCGCGCCTTCCTGGCCCGCCATCGCGGCAAGGAATTCATCCGCGCGGTCAATCAGGCCATCGTCCGCTCGGACACCATGAACAGGGTGCGCCACTATGTGGTCGAGCGGCGCAACCGCGTGGTCCGCACGCCCTTCCCGCGCCCCTTCCTGCGCGGCGCGACGCCCTATATCGGCAATCAGTGGATGATCGTCAGCCGGCGCTTCTGCGAATTCGTCTGCCACGACCCGCAGGCGGACCGGTTCAAGGCCTTCTATCGGAACAGTTTCATCGCCGACGAGGGCTTCTTCCAGACGGTGATGATGAATACCGCGACGCACGGCGAGGTCGTCGGCGACGACCTACGCCGCATCGACTGGGTGCCGGACGGGGCGATCAAGCTGCGGCCCCGCACCTATACCATGGCGGATGCGGAACCGCTGACGGCGGGCAAGGATCTGTTCGCGCGCAAGTTCGACGCCGAGGTGGACGCCGACGTCCTGACCCATCTGGAAAACCACATCAGGGCCGAGGCGCACGACGGTCCCGCCCTGGCGTCGATCTCCACCCTTCCTCCGACCGAACGACAGGCGGCCTGACCATGATCGAAGAAAACTATGTGCGGCTTTACGCCAACGACCTGATCCGGATGGCGCAACGCGTCCAGGCGCGGCCGAACGAACTCGACCCGGTGCCGCAACGCCTGGGCCAGGCGCGAACCCATGCTGCGGTGATGGACGCGGCCAAGGGCGAGGGCCATCTCGCCGCGCTGATCACCAGGCTGCGCGATGAGGCGCGGCGTCCGTCCGGTCAGACCCGGATCGGCTCGGACGCCGAGGCCATCGCCTCGGCCCGCCGCCCCGCCCTGTTGCTGGCGATGGCGGATGCGCTCGGCGCGCCTGACGCCAGCCAGGACAGGCAATGGCGCGACGACATCCCTTCGGCGGTATGCGGAACGGACGCGGCGCTTTTGCCCACGTCCCTTGCCACAACATCCCGCGCACTGAACTGACCCGGATCAGACACCCCGTCCCTTCCTCACTTTGTGGGGAGGGGACCTTGACGCCGAAAAACTCAAGCTCGCTCACTCACGAGAAGAGAGACAGGCCTGCGAACCCGACGCCGCCTTGCCCCCGCCGCCGCCCTCCCCTACTCCAGTTCCGTCGCGCCATCGGGGGTTTGCGGTTTATCGGAGTGATCTCATGCGTTCTGCGCGTCGCCTGCTGCTTGTCGCGGCCTCCAGCCTGGCCCTGTCGACCGGCGCCTTCGCCGCCCCCGCACTGGCCTTCACGTCGCCCGCCGCCGTTCAGACCCAGCAGGTCGCCCCCTCCGATCCCTGGGCTCAGGCCGCCAGCGACATTCCCGCCGATCCGGCCGTGCGCTACGGCCTGCTGCCCAACGGAATGCGCTACGCCCTGCTGAAGAACGCCACTCCGCCGGGCCAGGCCTCGTTCCGGCTGCGGATCGACGCCGGTTCGCTGATGGAGCGGGACGACCAGCAGGGTCTGGCCCACTTCATGGAGCACATGGCCTTCAACGGCACCAAGGACATTCCCGAGAACGAGATGCTGCGCATCCTCGAACGTCTGGGCCTGGCCTTCGGCGCCGACACCAACGCCTTCACCAGCTTCGAGCAGACCGCCTATATGCTGGAACTGCCGAACACCAAGGACGAGACGGTCGACGCCTCGCTCCACGTCATGCGCGAGATGATGGGCGACGCCCTGATGGCCGCCGACGCCATCGACGCCGAGCGCGGCGTCATCGTCGGCGAGGAGCGCAGCCGCAACAGTCCGCAGATGCGGGTGCTGAAGACCCAGCTGGCCCTGCTGGCGCCCGGCCAGCGCCTGTCGCAACGCCTGCCGATCGGCGATCTGGAGGTGATCCGCACCGCCCCGCGCGACCGGTTTGTCGACTTCTACGACGCCTATTACCGCCCCTCGCGCGCCACCTTCATCGCCGTGGGCGACTTCGACGTGGATGCGATGGAGGCCAAGATCCGCGGCGCCTTCGCCGACTGGACGCCCAAGGCCGCCGACGGTCCCGAGCCCGATCTGGGCGTGGTCGCCCCGCGCCAGCCCGAGACCAGCATCATCGTCGAGCCCGGCGTTCAGTCCTCGATCCAGATCAACTGGATCAAGGCGCCGGACCTGGATCCCGACAGCTTCGCTGAACGCGCGGAATCCATCCGCCGCAGCCTGGGTCTGGCCGTGCTGAACCGCCGCCTGGGCGAGATGGCCCGCGCCGACAATCCGCCCTTCCTCGGCGCCGGCGCCGGCTATCAGTCCCTGTACGACAGCCTGGACGCGGGCATTCTGTCGGTCGCCTTCACCCCCGGTGAATGGAAGCGGGCCCTGGAGACCACGGAACAGGAGGCGCGCCGCCTGACCCAGTACGGCGTCACCGCGCCAGAGCTGCAACGCGAGATCACCGAATACCGCACCAGCCTGCAGAACGCCGTGGCCACCGCCGCCACCCGCTCGACCCCGGCCCTGGCCGGCGCCCTGCTGAACGCGGTCAACGGCGACACCGTCTTCACCGCCCCGGCCGAGAGTCTGGCCCAGTTCGAGCGGATCGTCGCCGACCTGACGCCCGAACAGGTCGACGCCGCCGTCCGCCCGGTCTTCGAGGGGCAGGGGCCGCTGGTCCTGTTCACCAGCCCGGTCCCGGTCGAGGGCGGCGAGGCTGCGGTCACCGCAGCGCTTGAGGCCTCGCGTCAGGTTCCGGTCGCCGCGCCTTCGGATCAAGCCGCGCTGGAATGGCCCTATGCCGACTTCGGCGCCCCGGCCGTCCCGTCGTCGCGCACCGAGGTCGCCGACCTGGGCGCGACCCTGGTCGCCTTCCCGAACGGCACGCTTCTGAACATCAAGAAGACCGACTTCCGCGCTGACCAGATCCTGATCGGCGCCACCACCGGTATCGGCGGCCTGGGCCTGCCCGCCGACCGCTTCTCGCCCCTGTTCGCCGCCAACACGGTTCTGAACGCCGGCGGTCTGGGCAAGCTGACGGTGGACGAGGCCGACCGCGTCCTCGCCGGCCATGTGGTTTCCTCCAGCGTCAGCCAGGGCGGCGACAGCTATAGCTTCAGCGGTGCGACCCGCCCCGAGGATCTGCAGCTCGAGCTTCAGATCCTGGCCGCCTTCCTGACCGATCCGGGTCTGCGTCCCGCCCCGCTGGAACGCGCCAAGGCCTCCTATCCGCATGGTCTGGAGCAGAGGGCCGCCACCCCAGGCGGCGCCTTCGGTCTGCAGGCCGGCGAATTGCTGGCCGGCGGCGACAAGCGCGCCGCCACCCCGACGGTCGAACAGTTCCAGTCGGTAGAGATCGAGCCCCTGCGCGAGCAGATCAAGGCCGCCCTGGCCCAGGGTCCGGTCGAGATCACCGTCGTCGGCGACGTCGATGTGGACGCGGTCATCGCCGCCGTCGGCTCGACCTTCGCCGCCCTGCCCTCGCGCGGCCCGGCGCCGACCCCGCCTGCCGGTTCGGATCAGCGTCGCTTCCCGGCCCCGACCGCGACCCCGATCCGCCTGACCCACACGGGCCAGGCCGAACAGGCCCTGGGCTTCGTCGCCTGGCCGACCACCGACCAGATCGCCGACCGCACCACGGCGCGTCAGCTGTCGATCCTGTCGGCCGTGCTGCAACTGCGCCTGAACGAGGAGATCCGCGAGAAACAGGGCATCGCCTATTCGCCCAGCGCCAGCTCCAGCAGCTCGGACACCTTCCCCGGCTACGGCTATCTGGCTGTCGCCGCCGAGGTGCCGCCGGAGTCCCTGAACAAGCTGTTCGACGCCGTCGACGTCATCGTCGCCGACCTGCGCGACAAGCCGGTGGATGCCGACGAACTGAACCGAGCCCGCCTGCCCGCCGTCGAACGCCTGCGCCGCAGCATGGCCGACAACGGCTACTGGCTGGGTCAGCTGTCCGAGGCCCAGTCCAACCCGGCCTCTCTGGACCAGACCCGCAACAATATCGCGGTGCTGGAAGCCGTCACGCCGGCCGACCTGCAGCGTCTGGCGCAGCAATACCTGACGGCTGACAAGGCCTGGCGCGCCGAAGTTGTCTCCGACAAGGCTGCCGCTCAGTAGGCAAGAAAAAGGCCCCGGTTCGCGCGCACGAACCGGGGCCAGTCTTCAGGATCGTCGACGGAGAAGCCGACGATCTTATGTTCGCCTGCGCGGCCTGAGCCGCGCCTGAACGGTCCGGTACGGCTCCCGTTCAGAACACCCGGCCGCCGACGCCGCCGTCCAGGGTGATCGCCCCGGTGATGACCGTGCTTTGGGCCTGTTCCTCGCGGTACTCGGTGTATTCCTCTTCGCGATACATCGTCAGGATCTTCACCCCGGCGCCGTAGCGACGCAGCAGCGAACGTTCGTTGCAGTCGCGTTCGGCCTTCTCGGGACGGCATTCCAGCCGGCCTTCGCCGCCGAACCACAGGGCCTCGTGCTTCTTGCAGGTCAGGGTCGTGCCGTGGTCGAAATTGATGTCGCCGGCATAGTCGGCGATGGTCGCCTGCAGCCAGGTGCCCGACAGACAGCGATAGATCTCGCCCTCATAGCCTTCCGCGATCTCGCGATCGGGACGAACCTGCGAGGCCGGATGCGGCACCGAGCGGTCGTCGATGCAGACGGCCTGGATCACGACCCGCTTCATCGAGCGGCGATAGGCGGTGAAGGGGGTGCGCACCGCCTGGGCCACGCCGTCGACGGCCAGACCCTGGATGGTGGTCGGATAGGGCTGGTCCACGGTCACATAGGCCGCGCCGCCGCCCCCGCCGTAACCGTATCCACCCGCATAGCCGCGCGCATTGACGAAGCCGCGCGAACCGGCGGTCGCCCCGGCGTTGGCGTTGGCGCCGGCGCCAACATTGACGTTCACATTGACGTTGGTGCTGGAATTCCAGTTTCCGCCGCCGGGCGGGCCGCCGCATGAGCCGCCGTTGCCGCAGCCCGGAATCTCCGGCGGCGGGGGCGGTTCGCAGCTGGTGCAGGGCGGGGGCTCGCAGCCGGTGCACTGGGCTGCGGCCACGCCGGCGCCCGCCATCATGGCGAATCCGGCCGCCAGGCCCAGCATCCAATTCCTGATCCGCTGCCGCATCGGCGGGACTCCCGAACGAAAAATCCTGTCGTCCGGACGAGACTCCGGGCGATCCAACCTTAACCAAGACGGCAAAAGCCTTTCGTTTCCGTTGAGACGGCGAAGTCTTCGGGGATGGCGCGATGCCGCATCCGTCTGCTAGACCGCCCCACAATGACCGTCCGCGTCTCCATTCGCCTGATTTCGATTAGCCGCCCGGCGTAGCGCCTCTGGGCCACTTGGCCCCGTGCACGCCGGGATCGACACGCGAACGTAAACCTAAAGACGCCGAGACGACCTATGGCCGACGCCCCCGAATCCACCGCCCGCGACTATCGCGACACCGTCTTCCTGCCGGAGACCCCCTTCCCGATGCGCGGCGGCCTGCCCCAGAAGGAGCCGGTCATTCTGGAACAGTGGGGCGACCTCTATGGAACCCTGCGCGCCGAACGCCAGAAGCAGAACGCCCCCCTCTACGTCCTGCACGACGGCCCGCCCTACGCCAACGGCGACATCCATATCGGCCACGCCCTGAACAAGACGCTGAAGGACTTCGTGGTCCGCAGCCGCTTCCTGCTGGGCTATGACGTCGACTATGTCCCCGGCTGGGACTGCCACGGCCTGCCGATCGAGTGGAAGATCGAGGAACAGTTCCGCGCCAAGGGCCGCCGCAAGGACGAGGTCTCCAAGGACGAATTCCGCGCCGCCTGCCGCGAATACGCCGGCAAATACATCGACCTGCAGCGCGACCAGTTCAAACGCCTGGGCATCACCGGCGACTTCGCCAACCGCTACGCCACCATGGACTTCACGTCCGAGGCGGCCATCGTCGCCGAATTCCACAAGTTCAAGAACTCGGGCCAGCTGTATCGCGGCTCCAAGCCCGTCATGTGGTCGCCGGTCGAGCGCACGGCGCTTGCCGACGCCGAGATCGAATACCACGACCACGTCAGCCCGACGATCTGGGTCAAGTTCCCGGTCACGGGCGTGTCGGACGATCATCCCGACGACCTGCTGGCCTTCCGCTCCAGCACCCCGTCCATCGTCATCTGGACGACCACGCCCTGGACCATCCCGGCCAACCGCGCCATCAGCTACGGCCCCGAGATCGCCTATGGCCTCTATGAGGTCACGGCCATGGAAGAGGGGCTGGAGTTCGCCCCCTGGGCCAAGCCGGGCGACCGCCTGATCATCGCCGACAAACTGGCCGAAGAAGTGTTTCGCGCTGCGAAGATCGCCACGTGGACCCGCGTCTACGACATCAATCCCTCGGGCCTGGAAACCGCCCACCCGCTGGCGGCCCTCGACAGCGGCTACGGCTTCTCCGTGCCCCTTCTGGCGGGCGACCACGTCACCGACGACGCGGGCACCGGCTTCGTCCACACCGCCCCGGGCCACGGCGCCGACGACTTCGAGGTCTGGAAGGCCCACGGTCATCACGAGGTGCCGGACACGGTCGACCCGGACGGCGCCTACTACCCCTCTGTCCCCCTGTTCGCGGGCCTGAAGGTGCTCGAAACCGAGGGCAAGAAGACGGGCAAGTTCGGCCCCGCCAACGGCGCGGTGATGGAAAAGCTGATCGAGGCCGGAAACCTGCTGGCGCGCGGCCGGCTGGAACACTCCTATCCCCATTCGTGGCGGTCGAAGGCCCCGATCATCTTCCGCAACACGCCCCAGTGGTTCATCCGCATGGACGAACCGCTGAAGTCCGGCGACACCCTGCGCGAGACGGGGTTGAAAGCCATCGACGACACGGCCTTCCACCCCGCCGCCGGTCGCAACCGCATCCGTTCGATGGTCGAGGGCCGTCCCGACTGGCTGGTCAGCCGCCAGCGCGCCTGGGGCACGCCCCTGGCCATGTTCATCGACAAACAGACCGGCCAGCCCCTGCATGACGCCGAGGTCGACGCCCGCATCGTCGCCGCCGTCGCCGAACAGGGCGCCGACATCTGGTTCACCGCGCCGGACGCCGACTTCCTCGGCGCCCACGACCCGGCCCGCTACGAGAAGGTCGAGGACATCCTCGACGTCTGGTTCGATTCCGGCTCGACCCACGCCTTCACCCTGGACCCGCGCCTGCCGGAGAACGGCTATGCCGGCGACCGCCCGGCCCACTGGCCGGCCGACCTCTATCTGGAAGGCTCCGACCAGCACCGCGGCTGGTTCCAGTCGTCCCTGCTGGAGGGCTGCGGCACCCGCGGCCGCGCCCCGTTCAAGGCGGTCCTGACCCACGGCTTCACCCTCGACGAGAAGGGGGAGAAGATGTCCAAGTCCAAGGGCAACACCACCGATCCCCTGACCATCATCAAGGAGAGCGGCGCCGACATCCTGCGTCTGTGGGTGGCCCTGGTCGACTATTCCGAGGACCAGCGGATCGGCAAACAGATCCTGCAGACCACGGTCGACGCCTATCGCAAGCTGCGCAACACCGTCCGCTATCTGCTGGGCGCCCTGTCTGACTTCGACGAGGCCGAACGCCTGCCGCTGGACCAGATGCCGCCGCTGGAGAAGTTCGTTCTGCACCGCCTGCACGAACTGGACGCCCAGGTCCGCGCCGCCTACGCCGAATACCGCTTCCAGGACGTCGTCCGCCCGGTGCTGGAGTTCTGCTCCAACGACCTTTCGGCCCTCTATTTCGACATCCGCAAGGACGCCCTCTACTGCGACCGTCCCGACAGCCTGCGCCGTCGCGCCGCCCGCACCGTGATGGACGAGGTCTTCTCCCGCCTGACCGCCTGGCTGGCGCCCCTGACCCCGTTCACGATGGAAGAGGCCTGGACGACCCGCTTCCCAGACGCCGGCACAAACTGCGCGCGGGTGATCCCGGAAACCCCGACCGAGTGGCACAACCCGGCCGAGGCCGAGCGTTGGGCCGCGATCAACACCGTCCTTGAAGTGGTCAACGAACAGCTTGAGGCGGCGCGCCGCGACAAGCTGATCGGCGGCGCCCTGGACGCCTGGCCGACGGTCACTGCCCCGGCCGGCGCCTTCGCCCCGTTCGACGGCCTAGACGCCGCCGAAATCTTCCGCACCTCGGGCGCCGAACTGGTCGAGGGCGGCGAGACGATCACCGCCGTCGTCGCCGTCGCCGACTATCCGAAATGCGCCCGCTCCTGGCGCCGCGTCCCCGACGTCGGTTCCGACGCGGCATACCCCGACCTCTCGGCCCGCGACGCCGACGCGGTCCGGTATTGGGACCAGACGCACGGGTGATCCAGCCCCTCCCCCGCTCGCGGGGGAGGTGGCCGGGCGGTCGCGCAACGAACCAGGGTCGGAGGGAGAGGTTTCGCCGATCGCGAACCTCCCCCATCATCACGTGTCTCGCTTCGCTGCGACCGCGCGAAGACGGAGCCAATTGCGCCTAGCCCGCCCGACACAACCGCCCTAAACCTCGCGCTCAACCCCACCGGATCCGTCTTGACCACATCCGCCGACAGTTCTGCGAAAAGCCCCGCCTGGGTCTGCGCCCCCGGGGTGCTGAAGGTTCCCTTCCTCGACGCCTTCCTGCCCGACTACGACCTGCGCCGCCTGCCCGGCGCCGAGGTTCAGGCCGTGCTCGGCTGGGGCATGAAGCCGACCGCCGCCGCCGGACGTCGCTGGGCCGAGAAGAACGGGCGGCCCTATGTGGCGCTGGAGGACGGCTTCCTCCGCTCGGTCGGGATCGGCGAGGCGGGGGCGGCCAGCCTCAGCCTGATCGTCGACGACCTGGGCGTCTATTATGACGCGACCCGGCCCAGCCGGCTGGAACAGCTGATCCGCACCGCCGACGACTGGTGCGACGCCGCCCTGACCGTGCGGGCGCGCGGCCTGATCGACCGGATCACAGCGTCCGGCGTGTCCAAGACCAATATGGGCGCGCCTCTGGACCCGACCGTCCTGAAGCCCGGCCGTCGCGTCCTGATCGTGGACCAGACCTTCGGCGACGCCTCCATCGGCTACGGCCTGGCCTCGCCGCAGAGTTTCGCGGACATGATGGCCGCCGCCCGCCGCGATGAGCCGGACGCCCAGTTGATCGTCAAACGCCACCCCGCCGTCGCTGCGGGCAGGAAACAGGGCTGCGTCACGGACCTGGCCGGCGCGACCCTGATCGACACCGACGTCCGGCCCGCCGACCTGCTCGCGGCGGTGGACGCGGTCTATTGCGTGACCTCGGCCCTGGGGTTCGAGGCCCTGCTGCGCGGTCTGCCGGTCCGCTGTTTCGGCGCCCCCTTCTATTCCGGCTGGGGTCTGACGACCGACGCCGTGGACACCGGCCGACGGGGCGGGGCGCGGACCATCGAACAGGTCGCCGCCGCCGCCCTGATCGCCTACCCCCGATACGTCGATCCGGTGACGGGCCGGCGATGCGAGGCCGAACAGGCGCTGGAGCGGCTGATCGCCCTGCGCGACCGGGCCGACCGTCTGGCCGGCGACTGGGCCGCCGTCGGCTTCGCCCCGGCCAAACGCCCGGCGGTGCGCCGCCTGTTGAACTCGCCCAAGGCGCGGCTGCGCTATTTCATGTCGCCGGGCCGCGCCGCCGACCATGCGCGGGCGACGAACGGCAGGCTGATCTGGTGGGCGGGCAAGGAGAGCGCGGCGACGCGCGAGGCGGCCGCAGCCTTCGGCGGCCCCACCGTGCGGATGGAGGACGGCTTCATCCGCTCGCGCGGCCTGGGGTCTGACTTCGTCGGCGCCCTGTCGGTCGCCCTGGACGACCAGGGCGTCTATTACGACCCGTCCCGTCCGTCGCGGCTGGAGACCCTGATCGAGGCCTCGGACCTGTCGCCCCCGGCCCTGGCCCGCGCCGCTCGGCTGCGGACCCGCGTGGTCGAGGCGGGCCTGTCCAAATACAATCTGAAAGGTCAGGCTCCGACCGACTGGCCCACAGATCGTGACATCCTTCTGGTCGTCGGCCAGGTCGAGAACGACAAGTCGATCCTGCTGGGCTGCGCGCCGGACCTGAACACCAACTCGGCCCTGGTCGAGGCGGCGCGGCGCGATCGTCCCGACGCCTTCCTGGTCTATCGCAACCACCCCGACGTCCTGGCGGGCAACCGGCCCGGTCGGCTGGACGCCTCGGCGATGTCCTCGGTCGACGCCAGCGCCGACGGTTTCGACATCATCGACTGTTTGAACGCCTGCCGCCGCGTCGCCACCCTGACCTCCCTGACCGGGTTCGAGGCCCTGATGCGGGGCAAGGCCGTGTCGGTCTATGGCCGGCCCTTCTACGCCGGCTGGGGCCTGACCGACGACCGGCTGACCTTCGAGCGCCGCAGCCGCCGCGCCACGGTCGACCACCTGATCCACGCCGCCCTGATCGCCTATCCCCTCTATGTCACGCCCGAGGGCTGGCCCTGCGAGGCCGAGGATCTGGTCGAGGCTCTGATCGCCGCCCGCGACCTGCCGACGCCCAAGGCGCCGCGCGGTCAGATCCAGCGTTGGGCCACGGGCGTCATCGCCAGTCTCGACCGGAGGCCGCCGCCGTCCTATTGAGGGGGTTCGTAAAGGAAACTTGCTTCCGTGAACTCAGCAGTCATCGCCGCCACCGGCCTCTTCACCCCCGAACAGTCCGTCTCGAACGAGGAACTGGTCGTCAGCTACAATGCCTGGGCCGATGGCTGGAACGCCCGCCACGCCGCCCAGATCGAGGCCGGCGAACTGGTCGCCAAGACCCATTCCTCGGCCGAGTTCATCGAGAAGGCGTCCGGCATCAAGAGCCGCTTCGTCCTCGACAAGGCCGGGGTGATCGACCCCGAGCGGATGGCCCCGAACCTGGCCGAACGCTCGAACGACGACCTGTCGATCCTGGCAGAGATGGCGGTCAAGGCCGCCCGCCAGGCCATCGAAGCCTGGGGCAAGCCGGTCAGCGAGATCGGCGCCGTCCTGTGCGCCGCCTCGAACATGCAGCGCCCCTATCCGGCCATGGCCATCGAGGTGCAGCAGGCCTTGGGCATCGAGGGCTTCGCCTTCGACATGAATGTGGCCTGTTCGTCGGCCACCTTCGGCATCAAGACCGCCGCCGACTTCATCGCCGCCGGTTCGGTCAAGGCCGTGCTGATGGTCAATCCGGAAGTCTGTTCGGCCCACCTGAACTTCACCGACCGCGACAGCCATTTCATCTTCGGCGACGTGGCCACGGCCGTGATCGTGGAATCGGCTGAGACTGCGGGGCCGGGCGGCTGGGACGTGCTGGGCACGCGGCTGAAGACGGTCTTCTCCAACAATATCCGCAATAATTTCGGCTTCCTGAACCGCAATGCGCGGGACACCGAACACCTGGACGCCCCGGTCGCCGACGACAGCGAGCAGAACGACAAGCTGTTCATCCAGCAGGGTCGCAAGGTCTTCAAGGACGTGGTGCCGATGGTCTCGGACATGATCGTCGACCACGCCGGCGACCTGGGGCTGGATCCGCACGGGCTGAAGCGGATGTGGCTGCACCAGGCCAACATCAACATGAACCAGCTGATCGGCAAGAAGGTGCTGGGGCGTGAGCCGGAGCCCGAGGAGAACGTCATCATCCTCGACGACTACGCCAACACCTCCTCGGCCGGATCGATCATCGCCTTCCACCTGCACAACGACGGCTTCGCACCCGGCGACGTGGGCCTGATCTGCAGCTTCGGCGCCGGCTATTCGGCCGGCACCGTCTTCGTCAAGAAGCGCGCTTAAGAAGCGGGCTTGCCCGTCTGCGGGTGAGCCTTCTTCCACTCCATCGCCCGGCGCACCCGGTTCTCGACGCTGGGGTGGTCGTAGAACAGGAACTCCTCGACGGCCGAGGGCGAGGGCGCCCGGTATTCGGCCGTCTTGACCAGGGCCTTGGCCAGACCGTCCGGCTCGTTGGCGTGAACCAGCGAGAAGTGGTCGGCGTCCTCCTCGATGGTCCGGGTCATGGTGGCGAACACCGGGGTCGCCAGGACGCCCAGGAAGGCCAGGACCAGGGCCAGCACGGGCAGGCCCGCCGGATCAGCGATGTCGCCCACCCGGTCCGCGCCCAGCAGCCGGCGGCCCAGCGGGAACAGCCGGTCCGTCAGCCAGAAGGCCAGGGCCGCCAGAACCACCAGTATGCCGACCATCCACAGCACGTGGGCGTGGACGTAGTGGCCCATCTCGTGCCCGACCACGCCGCGCACCTCGGCCAGATCCGCGCCCTTCTGGAACATGACGTCGCTCATCGCCACCCGCGCCGTGCCGAACAGGCCCGAGACGTTTGCGGTGTAGCGGTCGGACTGTTTCGACCCGTCGAAGATGAAGATCTTGTCCGACGGCGTACCGGTCTGTTCGGCCAGTGCGACGACGGCGTCGCGCACCGGGCCGTTGGGGGCGGGCGTATAGGTGTTGAAGATCGGCTCGATCAGAATGGGCGAGATCACCAGGCCGAGGACGATGAAGACCGCCGTCACCCCCGACGCCCAGGCCCACCAGAACCGCCGCGCCTTGCGGATCAGGGCGTAGATGGCGACCAGCAGCAGCGAGGTCATGACGACCGAGATCGCCGCCCCGATCAGACCCTCGACCAGCCAGCCGCCCAGGGCCTGGCTGGTCAGGCCGTAGGACTTCTCGCGCCACCAGCTTTCATAGACGGCCCATGGCAGGGTCAGGACCCAGCTCATCGCCGAATAGACCAGGGCCACGACGAAACTGACCAGCAGGGGCCGTTTGCGGCGACGCTCCATCCGGCTGCGGATCGCGACCAGCCAGTCGCTCCGCACGATGATCCAGGCGACCAGGGCCGAAACCAGGAAGGACCACAGGATCAGCCAGTGCGACCCTTGCGTATAGGCCACCGCCCGCGCGGTCTCCTGCGGCGACAAGGTCGCCAGCCACTGGGCGGTCGCGGCCGCCGGATCAAAATTGGTCATCAAGCTCTCCCTTGGGAGAACCAGAGCGCGCGACCTGCGTTATGTCAGGTTAATTCCCGTCCATGATGATTTTTGCGCAGTCACGCTTGAATCCGTCACAGGTTTTTGTCACGCATTTCAGTGTCGAGAACAGGGGAGTTCCCAGATGGCTCAGACTCCGAAACAGGTGCTGGAAGCCTTGGCTCAGGATATCGCCGCCGTGCTGAAGAGCATGGGCGGTTCGGCGCACCAGAATCTGGTCGTCGACTGCGTCGCGGCGATGAAGCGCCAGCGCGGCGAGGCCGTGAATCCCCCCGACCTGCGCCAGAAGATCATCGAGGCCTTCGAACAGTATCGCGACTGGTTCGTCCGCCCGTTCGGCGAAGGCTCGCAACGCTGGGCCCTGGCCGGCGACTTTGCCTAGTCCTGAAACCTGAACCTGCAGACATGAGAAAGGGCGCGCTCCTCGCCGAGCGCGCCCTTCTTCATTTCGGCGAGATCAGAAGCGACGGATGTAGCTGACCGAATAGGCATCCGCCTCGCCCGCATCGTCGCGGTAGTCGCGACGGGTCCAGTCGGCCCGCAGGCCATTCACGCCGTCGACGTAGTAGTTGGCGCCCACGCCATAGTTCCAGCTGTCCGCGCCGACGTCGGCATTGGCGCCTGCGATCTCCTGCTTCAGCTCGGTATGGCCGTAGCCGCCGCGCGCGAACAGTTCCAGCTTGTCCGAGACGGGGTATTTGCCGACCACGTAACCGGCGGCGTCCCACTCATGCTTGGTCGTACCGTCGACGCCGGCGACGGTGAAGTCGTCGTCCTTGACGCCCACCGAGGCCTCGGTCTCGACGGCCAGGTAACGATTGAGGTTCACGCCCAGACGACCGGTGACCGCGCCGGTCGTGGCGGCGTCGCCTTCAAGATGGGTATAGCCCAGCGAGCCGTAACCGCGCGGCTCGGCGTCTGTGACGGACGCGGTCGATTGGGCGAAGGCGGGGGCGGCCAGGGCCGACAGGGCGGCGGCGGCGATCAGAATCTTGCGCATGGTTGCATGCTCCTTGGTGGGCCGTCACGCGACGGCCGGGGATTGGAAATCGGAAGGGGGGCGGAGAGGCCGTGCGTCGGGCGCGGCCTCTCCTGTGCGTCCGGCTTAGAAGCGGCGGACGTAGCTGACCGAATAGACGTCGGCCTCGACGTCGCCGTCGGTGAAGTCGCGACGGGTCCAGTCGGCGCGGACGCCGTTCTGGGCGTCGAAATAATAGTTGGCGCCGGCGCCGTAGTTCCAGCTCTCGCCGTCGGCTTCTTCCTCGACGCCGGCCAGTTCGGCCTTGATCTTGGTCGTGCCGTAGCCGGCGCGGGCGAAGACGTCGAAGTTCGGGGTCACCGGATAGGTGCCGACCACATAGGCGGCGGCGTCGTATTGGTGCTCCAGCTTGCCGTCGACCCCGGCGACGGAGAAGTCGTCGTCCTTGACGCCGACCGAGGCCTCGCCTTCCACGCCGATATAGGGATTGAACTTGGTGCCGACGCGGCCGGTGATCGCGCCCAGATCGCCGTCGGAGTGGTCAAGTTGAGAATAGCCCAGCGTGCCGTAATAGCTCGGACCTTGCGTGGTTTGAGCAAAGGCGGGAGCGGCGATTGCGGAAACGGCGGCCGCAGCGAGAAGAATGTTACGCATTGTTTCTTAGAACTCCTAGATGCGACGACCTGAACAGATCATCGGCCCCATCCAGCGAGTGCTTAAATAGGTGGCGAAAACGGACGTTCCATAAGGATCCGAAACTGAACCTATGCTGTGCGCGGCAGGACACATACGGCGTTCCGCTAAAGGCGGCGGCAATGCGAACGAAAAAGGGCGGCCCTTGCGGACCGCCCTCTGATCGTCAAGCTGCGGACGGGATCACCGATCCTTTTCGCGCTCGATGTCCAGCGCGGCCTGGGCCGCCGCCAGACGGGCGATCGGCACGCGGTAGGGCGAGCAGGAGACATAATCCAGACCGGCCTTCTCGCAGAAGGCGATCGACGACGGGTCGCCGCCGTGTTCGCCGCAGATGCCCAGCTTGACCTCGGGACGGACCGCGCGGCCGCGCTCGGCCGCGATCTCGATCAGGCCGCCGACGCCGTCCTGGTCCAGGCGGACGAAGGGATCGGTCTCGAAGATGCCCTTGTCCAGATAGGCCTGCAGGAAGCGGCCCGAGTCGTCGCGGCTGATGCCGAACGTCGTCTGGGTCAGGTCGTTGGTGCCGAAGCTGAAGAACTGGGCGTATTCGGCCAGGTCCCCGGCGCGGATGGCGGCGCGGGGCAGTTCGATCATCGTGCCGACCAGATAGTCGACGCTGTCGCCGGCGTCGGCGAAGACGGCCTTGGCGGTGCGGTCGGTCAGTTCGCGGAGATATTTCATCTCCAGACCCAGGGCGACCAACGGGTGCATGATCTCGGGGATCGGCGCCTCGCCCGAGGTCTTCTTCACCTCAAGCGCGGCCTCCAGCACGGCCCGGACCTGCATCTCGTAGATCTCGGGATAGGCCACGCCCAGGCGGCAGCCGCGGTGGCCCAGCATGGGGTTGGTCTCGTGCAGTTCCTTGGCGCGGCGCTTCAGCTTCTCGGCGTCGATGCCCGAGGAGGCGGCCAGGGCGTCGATGTCCTCGTCCGTGTGCGGGATGAACTCGTGCAGCGGCGGGTCCAGCAGACGCACGGTCACCGGCAGGCCGGCCATGATCTCGAACAGTTCGACGAAGTCCGACTTCTGGAACGGGGCGATCTTGGCCAGGGCCGTGCGGCGGCCGGCCTCGTCGTCGGCCAGGATCATCTCGCGCACGGCGGCGATCCGGGTGTCGTCGAAGAACATATGCTCGGTGCGGCACAGGCCGATGCCCTCGGCGCCGAAGCCGCGCGCGGTCTTGGCGTCCAGCGGGGTCTCGGCGTTGGCGCGGACCTTCAGGCGGCGCACCTTGTCGGCCCAGCCCATCAGGGTCTGGAAGTCCCCGGTCAGCTCGGGCTCGATCATCGGCACGGCGCCGTCCAGCACCTCGCCCTTCGACCCGTCGATGGTGATGATCTCGCCGGTCGAGAAGGTGCGGCCGCGCGCGGTGAAGGTCCCCTTGGCCTCGTTGATGTGGATCTCGCCCACGCCGGAGACGCAGGCCCGGCCCATGCCGCGCGCCACGACGGCGGCGTGGCTGGTCATGCCGCCGCGAGCGGTGACGATGCCGCGAGCGGCGTGCATCCCGTGGATGTCCTCAGGGGACGTCTCTTCGCGGACCAGGATGACGGCTTCGCCCAGACCGGCCAGGCGCTCCGCCTCGTCGGCGTCGAAGACGATCTTGCCGGTGGCCGCGCCGGGCGAGGCCGGCAGGCCCTGGGCGATCACGGTGCGGTCGGCGTTCGGGTCCAGGGTCGGGTGCAGCAACTGGTCGAGCGCGGAGGGCTCGACGCGGCTGATGGCCTCTTCCTGGGAGATGACGCCCTCGGCGGCCAGATCCACGGCGACCTTCAGGGCCGATTTGGCGGTGCGCTTGCCGTTGCGGGTCTGCAGCATCCAGAGCCGGCCCTGTTCGACCGTGAACTCGATGTCCTGCATGTCGCGATAGTGGCTCTCCAGCTTGTTCACCACCTCGACGAACTGGCCGAAGACTTCCGGCATGGCCTCTTCCATCGAGGGAGCGGTCTCGCCCATCTCCTCGCGGCCGACCTTGGTCAGGGACTGCGGCGTGCGGATGCCGGCGACCACGTCCTCGCCCTGGGCGTTGATCAGGAACTCGCCGTACAGGCGGGCCTCGCCGGTCGAGGGGTTGCGGGTGAAGGCGACGCCGGTCGCCGAGGTTTCGCCCATATTGCCGAACACCATCGACTGGACGCTGACGGCCGTGCCCCAGCTTTCCGGGATGTCGTGCATCCGGCGATAGAATTTGGCCCGGTCGTTCATCCAGCTGGCGAAGACGGCGCCGATCGCGCCCCACAGCTGGTCCTTGGGATCCTGCGGGAAGGCGTGGCCCAGTTCGCGCTCGACCACGGCCTTGTAGTCGACGACCACCTTCTGCCAGTCGTCGGCGGTAAGGTCTGTGTCGACGGTGACGCCCAGACGGTCCTTGTGCTGGTCCAGCACCTCTTCGAAGTCGTCGTGGCTGAGGCCCAGCACCACATTCGAATACATGGTGATGAAGCGGCGGTAGGAGTCGAAGGCGAAGCGACGGTCGCCCGACAGCTTGGCCAGGCCCTCGACCGTGGCGTCGTTCAGACCCAGGTTCAGGACCGTGTCCATCATGCCCGGCATCGAGGCGCGGGCGCCCGAGCGCACCGAGACCAGCAGCGGGTTTTCGACATCGCCGAACACCTTGCCGACAATGCCCTCGACCTTTTCAAGCGCGGCCTTCACCTGGGCTTCCAGGTCGCCCGGATAGGTTTCGCCATTGCCGTAATAATGGGTGCAGACCTCGGTCGTGACGGTGAATCCGGGTGGGACAGGCAGTCCCAGCGAGGACATTTCCGCGAGGTTTGCGCCCTTGCCGCCGAGAAGGTTCTTCATCGACGCGTCGCCGTCGGCGGACCCGCCGCCGAAGCCGTACACCCACTGAGTCATCTGTAGCCCCTGAGCTTTTGGAAGGTTCGGCGGGTTGGCCCCGCTCGCACATGCAGCATGGTCTAGCGCGGCGAAACCGGCTTGGCCATGGCGGATGTAACAAAGCGTGAGCGGTAAACCGGTTTCCTCGGGGGCGGCTTTCGTCTGTGGACTGAAAACGGCGGTTTCCATGACGGACGTTTCCAAAATCGGGCTACCCGCCCCAGAAACAGGCCCTCTAGGGCATAAGACCGATCAACTCGCCGCCTCCCCCGCAAAGCGGGAAGGAGACGCACCAACCGTACGGTCTCCTCCCCATTTCATGGGGAGGTGGCTCGGAGCGCAGCGGAGAGACGGAGGGGCTCTTGACGCAGAATGACCCTTGCATCACCTATAAACTTCAGATTGTTGCAAAAACAACCAAAAGAATTCGTTGTCGGAGACTGAAATGGCGAAATCCGGCGCCGTTTCTCGCGCCCGAATCCTGCGGCGAGCCCTGACGCCGCCAGAGGCACGACTGTGGATTCGGCTACGCCGCCGCGCGCTGGGCGAGTTGAAATTCCGCCGCCAACACCCGGTCGGCGTCTATGTGCTGGATTTCTACTGCCCCGAAGCAAAACTGGCCGTCGAAATCGACGGCGAAAGCCACGCCGAACGCGCAGAGCATGACGCGCACCGGACGAGGTGGCTGGAAACGCGAGGGATCGCTGTAGTGCGGTTTACGGCCGAGGCGGTGCGGGTAAACTTGGACGCCGTGCTTGATTTCATAGCGCTGACGGCGCGGGACCGAGTTCGCGGCTAAGAGCCCCTCCACCGCTTCGCGGTCCCCCTCCCCGCAAGCGGGGAGGAGACGTATCCCGTACCCGTCTCCTCCCCATGCAATGGGGAGGCGGCTCGGAGCGCAGCGGAAAGACGGATGGGTTCTCCCCTACCCCGCGATCTGACCGAAGTCGGCGACCTGGCCCATCACGTCCCGCACCTGGCCCAGCAGTTTCAGGCGATTGTCGCGTTCCTCGGCCACGTCCGAGTTGACCAGAACGTCCTCGAAGAAGGCGTCCACCGGAGCGCGCAGGGCGGCGAGGGCCGTCATGGCGGCGGCGAAGTCCTCGGTGTCCAGCGCCGTCTCGACGGCCGTGCGGGCGGCGCCGACGGCGAAGGCCAGGACGGTCTCGGGCTCAGGCTGGTTCGGCAGGCCGGTCTGGACCATGCCGGTCGGGACCGGCCCCTTCTTCTCCTCGGCGCGCAGGATGTTGGACGCGCGCTTGTAGCCGGCCAGCAGATTGGCCCCGTCGTCCGTGGCCAGGAAGGCGGCCAGAGCCTCCACCCGACGCACGATGCGGACCAGATCGTCGTCGCCCAGGGCGAAGACGGCGGCGACGAGATCGTGGCGCTGGCCCTGATCGCGCAGGAGGACGGTCAGGCGGTCGGCCAAGAAGATAAGAAGTTCCGCCCATTCACCAGCTACAGCGACGTTGCTTTCACCAAATCGGCGCGGGAAATGCGCGCCGTGAGCCTCAATGATGTCACTGATTTTGATCCGGTAGCCGCCGGAAATGAGTAGCCGGATCACACCCAGCGCCGCGCGGCGCAGGGCGAACGGGTCCTTCGACCCCGTGGGCTTTTCGTCGATGGCGAAGAAGCCGACCAGGGTGTCCAGCTTGTCGGCCAGAGCCACTGCGACCGTGACCGGGGCGGTCGGGACGGTGTCGGCCGGGCCCTGCGGCTTGTAGTGGTCGCGCACGGCGTCGGCGACGGCGTCGGGATGACCGGCGAGACGCGCGTAATAGCCGCCCATGATCCCCTGCAGTTCCGGGAATTCGCTGACCATGCCCGACAGCAGATCAGCCTTGGACAGGCGCGCGGCCGTCTCGGCCTGATCGGCGTCGGCGCCGACCAGGGGCGCGATCTCGCGGGCAAGCGCCGCGATCCGCTCGACCCGCTCGGCCAGGGTGCCCAGTTTGGCGTGGAAGGTGACGCCGGACAGTTTGGCGTTCCAGGCGTCGAAGCCGACCTTCTGGTCCTCGTCCCAGAAGAAGCGGGCGTCGTTCAGGCGGGCGCTCAGCACGCGGCTGTTGCCGGCGGCCAGGGCCTCGCCGCCGTCGGTCGCCTCGACATTGGCGACGACCAGGAAGTTGGGGGCCAGCCCGTCCTTCAACGGATCGCGGACGGCGAAATACTTCTGGTGCACCTTCATCGACAGACGCACGACTTCCGGCGGCAGGGCCAGGAACTGCGGATCCATGTCGCCCAGGATCGGGGTCGGCCATTCGGCCAGACCCGCCACCTCGTCCAGCAGACCGTCGTCGTCGACCAGGACCAGCCCCTTGGCGGCGCAGGCGGCCTTGGCCTGTTCCAGAATGCGCAGCTTGCGGTCGGCCACGTCCAGCAGGACGAAATTCTTCTCCAACTGCGCGCGATAGCCGACGAAGTCGCTGACCCGCAGCGGCTGGCCGGAGCCCAGGAAACGGTGCCCCTCGGTGACGGCGTCGCTCTGGATCCCGTCGATCTCGAACGGCACCACCTTGTCGTCGAACAGGCACAGGATCCGCTTGATCGGACGCACCCAGCGCAGCGTGCCCGAACCCCAGCGCATCGACTTGGGCCAGGGGAAGGCGCGGACCACCTGATCCACCGTCTCGGCGACCAGATCGGCGGTGGCGCGGCCCTTGGACGACAGGACGGCGAACAGGACGCCGTCGCGCTCGACCAGTTGTTCGCGGGTCAGGCCGGTCTTGCGCAGGAAGCCTTCCAGCGCCTGTTCCGGGGCCGAGGCGCGCGGTCCCTTGACCTCTTCCTCGCGGTCGGGCGTGGCGGCGGGCAGGCCGTCGATCACCAGGGTCAGGCGGCGCGGACCGGCATAGGTGGTCAGGGCGTCCCAGGTCAGGCCGGCGGCCTTCAGACGGTCGGAGACCAGACGCTCCAGGTCGCGCGCGGCGCCCTGCTGCATCCGGGCGGGGATTTCTTCGGAGAAGATTTCGAGGAGGAGTTGGGGCATCAGGGTCTCAAATCTGTCCGCTCATCCCCGCGAAAGCGGGGACCCAGCGCTGTGGGCGCGCGACCGGCGCCGTAGGGGCTTTAACCGCAATCCCAGACATCGCGCCTCGCGACAGGACTGGGTCCCCGCTTTCGCGGGGATGAGCGGAATGGGAAATCATGCCTCGGCCCGTTCCCGCTCGACATAGGCGAGGGCGCAGGCTTTGCAGAGTTCGCGGATGCGGCCGATGTAGCTCTGGCGTTCCGCGACGGCGATGGCGCCGCGGGCGTCCATCAGGTTGAACAGGTGGCTGGCCTTCAGCACCTGGTCATAGGCCGGCAGGACCAGGGGCTGGCCCTGGGGTCCGGTCATGGCCAGCAGGCGCGTGACCTCGGACACCATGTCCTCGAACCGGCGCTTCAGCCCGTCGACGTCATAGCCGTGGAAATTGGCTTCCGACTGCTGGCGCTCGTTCTCCAGGAAGACCTCGCCATAGGTCAGCCCCTCCTTGGTGAACTTCAGGTCATAGACGTTGTCGACGCCCTGGACATACATGGCCAGACGCTCCAGCCCGTAGGTCAGTTCGCCCGAGACCACATCGACCTCGATGCCGCCGACGCCCTGGAAATAGGTGAACTGGGTCACCTCCATCCCGTCGCACCAGACCTCCCAGCCCAGGCCCCAGGCGCCCACGGTCGGGTTTTCCCAGTCGTCCTCGACAAAGCGGATGTCGTGCAGCTTGGGATCGATGCCGATTGCCGCCAGCGAGCCCAGATACAGCTCCTGCAGATTGTCCGGGTTCGGCTTCAGTATGACTTGATACTGATAATAGTGCTGCAGCCGGTTGGGGTTCTCGCCATAGCGGCCGTCGCCGGGGCGGCGGCTGGGCTGGACATAGGCGGCCTTCCACGGCTTGGAGCCGAGGGCGCGCAGCACGGTCGCGGGGTGGAGCGTCCCCGCCCCGACCTCGATGTCATAGGGCTGCAGTATGGCGCAGCCCTGCTCGCCCCAATAGCGATGGAGGGTCAGGATCAGGTCCTGAAACGCGAGCGGTTCAGTCGAGGTGGTCAAATCGGGCTCGGGAGGGACTGTAAAAAAGACGGCGGACCATAGGGCCCGCCGCCTTCCGCTTCAACACGCTCCAAGCAAGCGCGTGGATCGACCCGTATTATTGCGGGGTCGGAGGGGTTTCTTCAGCGGCGGCCTCGGCCGGATCGGTCGGGGCGACCGGCGGCGTGGCGGCCGGATCGACCTGGCCGTCGGTCGGATTGGCGACCGGGGGCGAGGCCGTGGTGGTGGTCGCCTCAGCCGGCTCGCCGGTCGGGGCGGTGTCGCCCGGCTCGGCCGGAGCGACCGTCTCGGTCGAGGCTTCGACGGGCGCGGCCTCTTCAGCCGGAGCCGCAGCCTCTTCGTCACCCATGGCGACCAGCGAGCTGGCCGGGTTCAGGACCTGGTCGATCGGGAAGACGGCGCCGTTCGAGGCGTCAAGCTCGGCGCTGACCACGCTGGCGTTATCGGCCTTGATGGCCTCGCCGGTGCCGTCCAGCAGGACCTGGCTCTCGGCGGCGGTCGGCACGCCGCCCTTGCGACCCTCGATCTGGTCAGGCGTCACATCGGCGACGATCACATGGTACAGCAGGATCTGGCGCAGCTCATCGGCGTTGGCCGGATCCATAAGACGGGTGCGCTCGGCTTCCGGCAGGGCGGCGAAGGCCGCATCGGTCGGAGCGAAGATCGAGATGGCCGGGCGGGTGGCCAGGGTCTCGGTCAGCTGGGCGGCGTCAAGCGCCGACAGAAGGGTGGTGAACTGGCCCGAAGACTTCAGCACGTCGATCACGGACTCGGCGGCGGCGGGCGTCGCGGCCTCGGCAGCCTGAGTCGGAACCGGAGCGGCCTCCTGGGCGACCGGGCCGGTCGTTTCCGGCGATGCGGGCATGGCCGGATCGGTAGCGGGCACTTCAGCCGGGGCTGGAGCGGTCGGCGGGGTCATTTCCTGAGCGAAGGCCGGGGCGGCCATCAGGGAGACGACGGCGGTGGCGGCAAGCAGCTTTGCGCGAAGCATTGGCGTTATCCTTTTTCCTGTTTGAGGATCGTGCCGGGGGAGGCGGCGATCCGTTCCAGTTGTCGGAACTGACCAATCAAATCGGAGACCGGGGAAGCGGTTCCGAAATTTTGAAACAAACTGTAACTTTTGTGATGATCAGGGCGAAACCTAGGCGGAACGGGCGTTTCACGGGGTGAATCGCCGGTATTCGGCCACAATGCTTGTCGGTTACTGAACGCCCAAGCTTGCCGATCTGACCCATGCCGTGGGTTGCAACAGCGCCAGATGGGCGGCGGCGGTCTGGGCGGCGGCGGTCGTGCGACACAGGCCAAAGACCGTGGCGCCCGATCCCGACATTCGCGTCAGGTCCACGCCGGGCGTCGCCGCCAGGGCGTCCAGAGCCGCGCCGATGGCGGGGGTCTGGGCCAGGGCGGGCGGTTGCAGATCGTTGCGCTGGGCCGCCAGCCAGTCGATCACACCGTCCACGCCCCAGTCGGCGGGCGGCGCGGGTCCGTCGTCCGTCCTGACCGGCCCGGCGTCATAGGCGCGATAGACGGCGCCGGTCGGGGACGGAACGCCGGGATTGAACAGGACGGCCGGCAGGGGCGGCAGGCGCGGCTCGTCGGTCAGAAGGTCTCCCCTGCCCTCTGCCCAGGCGGAGCGCATCCGCAGGCACATGGGACCGTCAGCGCCGATGACGGCCGCCACCGCCTCCAATTCCGCGTCGGCGATGTCGAGCGCCAGGACCTGGCGCGCCAGCTTCAGCGCCGCGCCGGCGTCGGACGAACCCCCGCCCAGACCGGCGGCGATGGGCAGGCGCTTGTCCAGCGTCACCTTCAGCGGCGGCTCGCCGGTTCCCGTCGCCTCGCCCAGGCGGCGCAGGGCGCGCAGGATCAGATTGTCGGGCTCTGCGTCCAGACCCGCGCCGAACGGTCCGGTCACCGTCAGAGACAGGCCGTCGGCGGGTTCGACCGTCACCACGTCGCCCACGTCGGCGAAGGCGACCAGGCTGGACAGGGGGTGATAGCCTTGGCTGTCGACCGGTCCGACATGCAGGAACAGATTGATCTTGGCCGGAGCCAGGGCCGTGAGCGTGGACATGGGCCTTATTGCGAAACGCCCTGGGCCGTTCCCGCACCGTCCAGCCCTTCGGCGATCTTGCGTTCGACCTCGGCCTTGCGCTCGGGTTCGGCGTCCAGGATCAAGACGCGGTTCCACAGCCAGACCGCCTCACGCTGGCGTCCGACCTTCCAATAGGCGTCGCCCAGGTGGTCGTTGATCTCGGCGTTGGCCGGTTCCTTGTCCACCGCCTCCTCCAGAGTGGCGACGGCGTTTTCGTAGTGTCCCTGCTTGAACTGGGCCCAGCCCAGCGAGTCCTGGATATTGCCGTTGTCGGGTTCGGCAGCGTGAGCCTGGGCCAGCAGCCCCGCGCCCTCGTCGATGCGCAGTCCCTTGTCGACCCAGAGATAGCCCAGATAGTTCAGGGTGTTGGCGTTGTTGGGATCGGCCTGATGCGCGGCCCACAGCTCGGCCTCGGCCTCGGGGATGCGGTTCAGAGATTCCAGAGCGGCGCCGCGCAGGAAGTGAATCTGCGCCCCCTGGTTCGGCGTGTTGAGCAGCGGGCCGTTCAACAACTCCAGAGCCTGGTCGTACTGTTTCAGCTGGATCAACTGACCGGCCATGACCAGGGCGATGCGCGGATCGGCCGGTTCGGCGGCGGCGGCGGCGCGCAGCTCTGTCAGGGCGGCCTCCGACTGGCCGTCCTCCTCCAGGCTGATGGCCAGCTGGGCGCGGGCGTTCGAATAGAGGACCGGATCCTCCGGCCCGACACGCGACAGGGCCGTGCGGGCGGCGGACTTCAGCCCGACGCGGTCCAGCACCTGGGCCAGCTGGATCTGGGTCGCTGCATCCTCATGCAGATTCTGGGCGAGGCGCAGATAGACCACGGCGAACTCATTGCCGCGTTCGGCCACGGCCTGGGCCGCCGCCGTGGTCAGGGCCTGGGCCGCGCCTTCTCGGAAATCGGGCGCCGCCGGCGCACGTCCTCCGGCCTGAAGCCGCTCCAGCGCGCGGGCGGTGGCCAGATCGACGGCCTGCCCCTGCACCGCGACCTGATAGACGGCCTGGGCCTCGGCCTTCTTGCCGCGCCGTTCCAGGAACTCGCCAAAGGGGCGGTGGAACAGGGCGCCGATGGTCGGCGTGTCGGACAGGGCCTTCAGCTCGCTTTCGGCCTCGGCGTAGTTGCGACGCTTCTCCAGCAGCAGGGCGCGGTTCTGCCGCGCGAACGCCAGGGTCAGGGGATCTCCCTGGGTCGGCGGCGCGCTCAGGGCGCGGGTCCAGTCCCCTGCCGCCGCCGCGATCCACGGCGCGACCATCAGGCCGGCGCGGGCATGGGGCGAGGCTATGGGGCGGTCGACCAGCGCTGCGTTGGCGGCGCGCGGGTCGCCGTGCACGAAGGTCTGGATCGCCGAAATCAAACGCCCGGCCTCGGTGAAGGCGGGCGAGGCGTCGGTGACGGGCGCAAGTCGAGCGGCGACATCAAGATCGCCGCTCAACAACGCGGAGGTGAAGGCCTGCTCGCGGACACGCGGCTGTTCCGGCGTCAGGCTGTTGGCCTGGGCCAGCCAGTCGGCGCCGCGCGCGGGCTCGCCGGTCATCAGGGCCACCTTGCCGGCCAGATACAGACCATAGGCGCTGCGTTCCTGGTCGTTCAGCGGGATCGGCGACCAGACCTCGGGAATGGCGGGCTCCGCCGGTTCGTCGGCGATGACGATATGGGGCGGAACGTCGTCGGCGACCGGCGCATCCTCGGCGGGGGCGCCGTCTTCGGGCTCATCCTGAACGGGGGCGGCGTCCGCCGGCGTGGCGTCGTGCGGCAGGACGACGGCGGGCGGCATGGCCCCGGGACCGTCCTGTGCGGGCGTGGTCGGCGTCGGGATTTGCTGGGCCGCAGCCTGCCCGGCCAAGGCCAGGGCGAGAACGGTCAGGGAGGCGGCGAACAGGCGCGTATGGGAGGCGATCATGCGCCGACCCTTCACGCTTTTCCGGAACGGGGCAAGGGGCGGATCGCCTCCCCTCGCCCCCTGTGCGGATCACATGTTCGGATAGTTCGGACCGCCGCCGCCCTCGGGCGTGGTCCAGACGATGTTCTGCGACGGATCCTTGATGTCGCAGGTTTTGCAGTGGACGCAGTTCTGGGCGTTGATGACGAAACGCGGGTCGGTCTTGGCGACCTCGTCCGCATAGACGACCTCGTAGACCCCCGCCGGGCAGTAGAGCCGGGCCGGTTCGCCGTATTTGGGCAGATTGACCCGGATCGGCTTGGTCGGGTCCAGCAGCTTCAGATGGGCCGGCTGGTCCTCGGCGTGGTTGGTGTTCGAGATGAAGACCGACGACAGCTTGTCGAACGACAGCTTCCCGTCCGGCTTCGGATAGGCGATCGGCTTGTGCTTGGCGGCCGGCTCGGTCGAGGCGGCGTCCGTCTTCTCGTGCTTCAGCGTCGGGATCGGAGACCAGCCGCCCAGCAGGGTGCGACACCACATGTCGAACATGCCCAGCGCCCCGCCCAGGGTGGTGCCGAACTTGGACAGCAGGGGCTTGGCGTTCCTGACGACCGACAGCTCCTTGAACACCCAGCTCTTCTCGAAGGCCGTCTGGTACTCGACCAGTTCGTCGCCCTCGCGCCCGGCCTGGACCGCCTCATAGGCGGCGTCGGCGGCCAGCATCCCGGTCTTCATCGCATTGTGGCTGCCCTTGATGCGGGGCACGTTCACGAAGCCGGCCGAACAGCCGATCAAAGCGCCACCGGGGAAGCTGAGCTTCGGGATCGACTGCAGACCGCCCTCGGTGATGGCGCGCGCGCCGTAGGAGATGCGCGTGCCGCCTTCCAGATGCGGGGCGATGGACGGGTGGTGCTTGAACCGCTGGAACTCGTCGAACGGAGACAGGAAGGGGTTCTTGTAGTTCAGGTGGACCACATAGCCGACGGCCACATAGCGGTCGCCGAAATGATACAGGAAGCTGCCGCCGCCGGTGTGTTCGTCCAGCGGCCAGCCGGTCGAATGCTGGGCCAGGCCGGGCTGGTGCTGTTCGGCCGGCACCTGCCACAACTCCTTCAGGCCGATGCCGTATTTCTGCGGCGACTTGCCGTCCTGCAGCCTGTGGCGGGCGATGATGGTCTTGGCCAGCGAGCCGCGCACGCCCTCGGCGATGAAGACATATTTGCCGTGCAGTTCGATGCCCGGCTGAAAGTCGCCGGTCGGCTGGCCCTCGCGGTCGACGCCGAAGACGCCGGCGACCACGCCCTTCACTCGACCCGTCTCTTCTTCCCAGACGACGTGGCTGGCGGCCATGCCGGGATAGACCTCGACGCCCAGAGCCTCGGCCTGTTCGCCTAGCCAACGGGTCACATTGCCCAACGAGGCGATGTAGCAGCCGTCGTTATGCATGAAGGGCGGCATCAGCCCCATCGGCAGCGACGCCTCGCCCTGCGGGCCCAGCAGCAGGAACTTGTCCTTGGTGACCGGCGTCTCCAGCGGCGCGCCACGTTCCTTCCAGTCCGGAAACAGCTCGTTCAGCGCCTTGGGATCGATCACCGCGCCGGACAGGATGTGCCCCCCGACCTCGGCGCCCTTCTCCAGAACCGCGACATTGATCTCGGTCCCGTCCTTCTCCGCCCTCTGCTTCAGCCGGATCGCCGCCGACAGGCCCGCAGGACCGCCGCCGACGATGACGACGTCGTACTCCATGATCTCACGCTCGACGCCCTGCAGCGCTTCTAGCGGCGGCAGATTGTCGATGATCGCTTCCTGTCGGGCGTTCTCTGCGCCGCCTTCGATGGCTTCTTCGGCCATGTCTTCCCCTGAAATCCTAGTCTTTAGTGTGGTTATGCCGCTTATCGGAAGGTGACGCGAGGGCGGTCAAGGCTTATCGGTGATCCGAGACATGAACGCGCAACCCCACGACATAGCTGCGGTGGAAAGCCTGCTCGCCTTCTGGCGGGATGCGGGCGTCGACGCCTGCTATGGCGAGGCGCCGGTCGACCACACCCACATCGCCCCGCCCCCGGCGGTGAAGGCGGTGCAGAAGGCGACCGCCTCGGTCGTCACGCCGATGGTCGGCGCCAATGCGGCGGACGCCATCGCCGAAGCCCGTCACCTGGCGGCCGGCGCGGCCACCCTTCAGGATCTCGCGGCGGCGGTGGCGAGCTTCGAGGGCTGTCCGCTGCGGGGGCTGGGCGCGACCCAGTCGGTGTTCGGACGCGGCAATCCCAACGCCCCGGTCCTGGTGATCGGCGAAGGCCCCGGCGCGGACGAGGATCGGGTCGGCCAGCCCTTCGTCGGCACGGCGGGTCAGCTGTTGGACCGGATGCTGGCGGCGGCTGGCCTGACCGACCGGGTCTTCATCACCAATACCGTCTTCTGGCGGCCGCCCGGCAACCGTACCCCGACGCCGCAGGAACAGGCCGTTTGCGCCCCCTTCGTTGAGCGAGTCTTCGCCCTGCTGCAGCCCAAGGCGGTCCTGCTGCTCGGCGCAGCCTCGGCCAAGTCGGTCCTGCAGACCGAGGAGGGCATCATGAAGACGCGCGGTCAGTGGAAGGAATGGCGACTGGCGGAGGGGGCGGTTTCGGCTCCGGTCATGCCGACGCTCCACCCCGCCTTCCTGCTGCGTCAGCCCCAGGCCAAACGTCAGGTCTGGGCCGATCTTCTCGCACTTGCAGCAAAAGTGGACGGCTCAGGTTGAGCCCTGCCCCATTATGGGGCATCCTGATCGCTTGACGACCAACGCCAAACGATCCCCGTCTGACGAGAACGGACAGGGTGACGCCAACGGGGCCGCCGCGTATGTATTTGTTCCGCCGGGCGTTCCTCGCCTCGACGTTGGCTTTCGCGCTCTCCGCAGCGGCGGGCTCCGCCATGGCGGAGGCGCCTTATGACGGAATGTCCGGATCCAGTTCCGGTTCCACGCGCCCCACAGCCCTGAGCTCGGCCGACAGGCTTTCCTACACCACCGCCTTCGACGCCCTGCGGCGCGGCGACCTGGAAGCGGCTCGCGCCTCGGCCCGTCAGGCGCAGGACCGGGTGCTGCTGGGCCAGGTCGAGTTCGAGAGCCTGTTCCACCCCGACCACGTCGCCACCTATGACGAACTGGCGGCCTGGCTGGAGACCTATTCCGATCTGCCCTGCGCCGACCGGGTCTATACATTGGCCATGCGCCGCCGTCCCGACGGCGCGCCGGAACCGGTCAAGCCGGGCGGCCTGATCGGCCGGACCTGGAACAGTGTGATCACCGCCGTATCGGGCGGCCCGACCATCGACCCGATGAAGGCCGCGCGGATCGCCTACAACGGCGACGACCTGACGGGCGCCTCGGCCATCGGCCGCGAGATCGGCGACTGGTGGACCGTCGGCCTGGCGGAATGGCGCCTGGGTCAGTTTCACGAATCCTATTCCGCCTTCCAGCGGGTCGCCAACGATCCGACGGAAGATCCCTGGGTCCGCGCCGGCGCCGCCTACTGGACCGCGCGCGCCGCGTCCCAGTCGGGCCGCCAGGACCGGGTCGAGGAATATCTGCGTCTGTCGGCCCAGTGGCCCGCGACCTTCTACGGCCAGATCGCCCTGCGGCAACTGGGCGAAGAGCCCACGATCGAGAACATGGGGCCGCGCGCCTATCAGGCCGGCCCGCGCCTGCAGCGCGCCATCTATGTGCCCGAAGGCGCCCGGGTCGAGGCCAACGAGCTGGAAGCCTTCGTCCTGAGCGACGTCCGCGCCAAGCGCACTGTCGCCTATTATGAAGTGGGCCGCCGCGCCGAGGCGGAAAGCGAACTGCGTTCGGGCCTGCGCACCGCCGTCGGCGACGCCGCGCGGATGTGGACGGCCCTGGCGCGGGTGATGATGCCGGGCAGCAATGACGCGACGAAGATCGACGCGACCCGTTTCCCCATGCCGGACCTGCAGCCCGACGGCGGGTTCACCATCGAGAAGTCGCTGGTGTACGCCCTGGCGCGCAAGGAGACCGACTTCAATCCGGACGCCCGGTCCAGCGTCGGCGCCTATGGGCTGATGCAGGTGATGCCGACGACGGCGGCGGAGATGACGGGCGACCGGACCTTCGTCAGCGACCCGTCCAAACTGTTGATCCCGGCGACCAACATGCGGCTGGGTCAGGCCTATATCAACCGGATGCTGCAGTTGCCGGCCTTCCAGGGCGACCTGCTGCGGGCGGTGGCGTCCTACAACGCCGGACCGGGGCCGATGCTCGCGGCCGTGCGCAAACTGGGGCCGGACGCCGATCCGCTGCTGCTGATCGAGACGATCGACGTGCCCCAGGCGCGTGATTACGTAGAAAAGGTCGTGGCCAGCTACTGGATATATCAGCGCATGTTCGGCGGCCCGCTGAATACGCTGGACGCGGTGGCCTCGGGCGCGAAACTGGTCCCGGTGTCGCTGGACTATGTGCCGCCCGCTCCGGTCGCCGAACCGATCCTGGTGGCGCAGGCGACGACCGTCGCCGGCGACCAGTAAGGCCCTAGAAGATCGCCGAGAGCAGGATCGCCCAGAAGGCGACGCTGACCACGATGGCCAGGGCGTAGCCCGTCACGGGATTGATCAGACGCGACGCGAGATCGCGGACCGGGGCGTTCTGGCCCTGAGTCGTGTTGATGGCCGGAGCCCGCATTGGTCTTCCTCCCGGCGGAACATTCGGTTCCGTGTGTGATCCACGGATAACGACGTCAGCTTAATACAGCGTGCGCGGGAATGGTTGCGCTGGGATTAAGGCTGCGCTTGCGTCTCCCATAGACGAAAGTCGGGCTGGGCCAGCAGGCGCTCGACATAGGTCGACGCCGTCCCGTCGTCGCCGTGATCGGCCAGATCAATCTGGAAATGACGCACCCGCGCCGCGACCGGCGTGTAGAAGGCGTCGGCGATCGACCAATCCCCGAACAGCCACGGCCCCTCGCCGCCGAAGCGATCGCGCATCTGGCGGAACAGGCTGACGACCCGCGCCAGATCGCGATCAAGGGCGGGATCGGACGGGGTCTCAGAACGGGCGTCGCCGACCATAGGTCGATCCGGTCCCGTGCTGCAGAAGGTCCGCAGGGCGGAAAAGCCGGAATGTATCTCGGCCGTCACCGATCGGGCCAAGGCTCGCGTGGTCGGATCGGCGGGCCAAAGCCGGGCCTCGGGATAGGATTCCGCGGCCCATTCGGCGATGGCCAGCGTGTCCCAGATCAACTCGCCGCCGACCCGCAACACCGGCACGAAACCCGACGGCGAAACCTCGCTCAGCGCCGCCTTCTGGGCTGCGGTCTCGTAGCGGGCGTCAATCGTGACGAAGTCCGCACCCGTGCGCTTCATCACCATCCAGCCTCGCAGGGACCAGGTGGAATAGGTGCGCGGCCCAATGATCAGTTCCATGTCGCTTTCTCGCCTTCGGGGTTAAAGCCTCACTCGGTTCGCTGCGAACCATTGACGGTCCTCCGGCGCATCCTCTACCCAGTGGCGCAGGACGTCACCCCATTTCACGGGGTTCTGCATTCGCCCCCAGGCCGCCAGGGTCGCCTCCGAGATCGCGGCATAGAGATCCGGATCTGACAGCAGGGCCTCGACGCTGTCGGCCAGGGCGTCCGCTCGCCCGGCCGGGAAGACCATGGCGGATCGACGATCGACCAGATGGCCGGCAAACATCGGGTGATCCGACGCCACTATGGGGGTGCGGGCGCAGAGGGATTCGTAGATCGTCAGCGGCAGGCCCTCGGGATAGTCATGGCGACTGGGCACCACCACGGCCGTCGCCGCCTGCATGGCGTCGAACACGGCGGTGTTGGGGATCAGGCCAAGGAAGTCGACGCGATCCGCCACGCCGAGCTGCGCGGCCATGGCTTCGAACTGGGACACCTGCCCTCCCCCCGCGATCCGGAGCGTGACGTCCATGCCCCTGCGCTTCAGTTCGGCGATGGCGCCTATGGCGTCTCCGACGCCCTTCTTGGGCTGGATGGTGCCGACATAAAGCAGGCTGTGCGGCCCCGACGCCAGGCTGCGTGGCGGCGTCTCTTCGGGACGACGGACATAGGGCCAATCCCAGGCCAGGAGCTTTTCGGGTTTCACGCCGATCCGGGCCAGAGACCGGCAGGCGTTGACCCCGTGGTTCGAGATCCAGTCGACACCGCTCCCGTTGAGGACAGACGCCAACCGGCCGTACTTCAGCAACCGCACGAGGGGGTGGATGTCGAAGGAGTCCGCGAACTGGCACAGGACCTTGCGGTCCGTCGCCACGCCCCAGCGGATCAGGGCCGTCAGCGGACCCAGGACGACCAGATGGGTGGGATTCCAGTCGGCCATGATCTGCCTGATCCGACCGGCCTGCTTCTTGGGATGGGCCTTGGCGCCGATGACCGTCAGGCCATTCGGCAGCACCTCGTTGTAGGCTTCGGGCGAAAGACAGCAGACCATGGCCACGTCGCCGTGTTCACGCTGCAGAGCCTCCAGCTGTTCCAGCACATAGCGATGACCATAGTAGGTCTCCGTGCCTGTCGCCTGGAGACGATGATAGGCCTCGCGATAATCGCCCGCATACTGGACGATCAGGATACGCTTGCGCTCGGTTTTCATCGGATCAGGCTCACTTCAACCCCTCAAGCATCATCCGCCACGGATCACCCAGTCCCAGCGCAAGCCGCCCGCCGACCCAGACGCATACGACCAGCAGCAGGGCGCCGGTGGCCAGGGCGTCCTGGCGCAGGAAGGACAGACGTTCGCGGCGCTGGCCATAGGCGACAAATACATACCGCCCCAGCTCCGCCGCCACGATCGCCAATATGGCGCCCGCCACCCCGGCCCAGACGTAACCGAACCACAATCCCCCGGCTAGGACGGCGAACCGGATGACATTGGCGCCGCTCTCGTAGGCCGGACGCCCCGCCCCCATCAGCAGGGCCTCGTTGAAATTGGACAGGATCGAGAACCACGAACCGAACAGCAACAGGGACAGCATCCAGCCGGCCTCGACATAGCGGCTGTCATAGAGGATCGAGACCGCCCAGTCCGCAGACCCCACCCCCAGGCCGATCACGGCCGCCGCCAGAAGCACCAGCTTCATGCGCGCGGGCGATACGCTGGCGACCATGACCTCGTCGCCGCGCGACCTGGCGTCGGCCAGCATGGGGAAGATGATCTGATAGCCCAGCCGACGCGCCATCAGGGCCGGAATATCGGCCATGGTGCGCGCCAGACCATAGATGCCGACAAGGGCCAGGGGCGCGATCTTGCCCAGGGTCAGACGGTCCAGATTGGATGCGGCGAAGATGATCACCGACGACACCATGATCCAGCCGCCGAAGTTCAGGATCTGTTTTGCATAGCCCCGATCGATCATCAGCCGGTGCCCGGGGTGCGGCAGGCGATAGCTGAGGATCGATCGGATCGAAATCGCGCACAGGGTGCCGATCAGCAGACCCCATACGTTCGGCATGGCCAGGACCAGGCACAGGGTGACGACGAAACCGGCCAGTTCGGCGGAAAATTCGAACAGGGTCCGCCGCTTCACCTCCAGATTCTTCACCGCCAGAAAGATCGATGTCGAATGCAGCGAGGTCAGCAGGGGGGCGAAGGAGATGGCCAGAAATATGCGGGTGTCGACTTCATAGAAGCCGGCCAGCAAAGGCGACAGAACCAGGAACAGCGACGTCAGGCAGAAGCCCCGGATGATCTGCATCGTCCAGGCGGTGTTGAAGAAGGCGTGGTCCGCACCGTCCTTGTGCCGCACGATATTCTGCTCGATGCCGACGTCGGTCAGCAGTTCGATGCCCAGCCGCATGGCGTTGACGATGACCATGACGCCGAAGACGGCAGGATCCAGCAGTCGCGTCAGTATGACGTTGGAGACGAACCTGAGCCCGAAGGACGAGGCGAAATTCCCGAGAGACCAGAGAAAGCGTCCGACCAGCGCCGATCGATCGGTCGTCATCCGGCCTTCACCCCGGCCTGCGTCATGTCCCGAGCGGCGAGCGGCGTTTCCGGCGACACCCGTCGGCGGAACAGGCCCATGATCAGGCCAAGGGCGCTGACATTCCAGGCTGTCAGGGAATACAGGCCCAGTTTCAGCGATCGCCGACGGAAGGTCAGGAAGGCGAGCGGAGCGATCAGCAGCCCCAGCAGCACCAGCCATTGCCCGGTCAGCAGGCTGGCCAGAAGCAGCAGCCACCAGCCGCCGACCACGATCCCGACCCGCACATGGCTGAGGCGCTTCAGGACGATGGGCATATGGGCGCGCGACAGGGCGCCGCGAAGCACTTCGCCGGGCGCGCCGGAATAGCCGGACTTCAGCCGTTTCCACAGCAGGCGATAGCCGTCCATCTGGTGACCGTAATGGTCGACGGCGGCGTGATCGATGCGCGCCAGCTTCCAGCCCCGCGCCTGGAGCCGCGCCGCCAGCTCGAACTCCTCGAAGGCGTGCAGGTTGCGGTCGGCGAACCAGCCGACCTGACGCACGGCCTCGGTGCGGTACAGGCCGCCGCAGTCGAGCCGGTCGACGACGCCGGGCAGCCAGTTCCGGTCGCGCGCGACAGTCGTGGCCCGGATCTGGAACTCGTGCGCCTCGGTGTTCATCTCGCGCACCCGCCCGCCGACGGCGGCGATCTCGGGATTCTGCTCCAGATAGGCGATGCCGGCCCGCACGAAATCCGGATCCAGCACCATGTCGCCGTCCAGCAGATAGAAGTAGTCGCCTTCGGCATGCTGGAAGGCCAGCTGGGCGCCGGCGCCGCAGCAGCGCTCGGCCGTATTGGCCAGTTGCACCACCCGCACCGGGAAATCGGCCGCGATCTCCAGGGTGCGGTCCGTGGATCCGCTGTCGGCCAGAACAACCTCGCCGCCCAGAGGCTCGACCGCCGCCACCGCACTGGCCAGGGCGGCTGCGATGTGCCGCTCCTCGTTGAGCGCCTTTATACCTACGGTGACCTTCACGCGTCGCCTCCAGCGCCCTGCCTGTCGGCCGCGCCCCCCGAACCTGGTTGCATCTTCATGGACACGTATCCCCGCGCCCGTCTGGTTCGGCGTCTTCTTTGCACGATGTGCGATTTTGAGACATCCAAATCGTCGCTCAATACGAATATTTCATAAGCCGGACCAACAGGGTAGTGCTGTCGGCATCAACGGGGAAAGTCAGTGTCGCCAATCGCCTACAGAGCCGAGATCGACGGGCTGCGCGCCATCGCCGTTCTGGCCGTGACCCTGTACCATTTCGGGATCACCTCGATGTCCGGCGGTTTCGTGGGCGTCGACGTCTTCTTCGTCATCTCCGGCTATCTGATCACCGCCATCCTGCAGCGCCAGTTCGCCGCGAACCAGTTTTCCATCGCCGACTTCTATCGTCGCCGCGCCCTGCGCATCCTGCCCGCCCTGCTGTTCCTGCTGGCGGTGCTTTGCGTCCTGATGCCGATCGCCTTCACACCGGTCGACATCAAGGCCTTCGCCCGCAGCCTGCCGCCCGTGGCGGCCTTCCTTTCGAACTTCTATTTCGGAAAGGAATTCAACTATTTCGACGCCGCATCCGACACTCAGATGCTGCTCCATACCTGGTCTCTGGCGGTCGAGGAGCAGTTCTACATCCTGTATCCGATCATGCTGGGGCTGGCTTTCCGCTATGCGCGCCGTTTCATGGCGGCCCTGGTCTGGATCTCCGTCCTGCTGTCCTTCGCGCTAAGCGTCTATCTGCTCGAGACCAACCAGGCCAAGATCGCCTTCTACATGTTCCCGCCGCGGGCCTGGGAACTGGGCCTCGGCGCGGTGATCGCCCTGGGTGCGACGCCGACCGTCGCCAATCGCATGGCGCGAGAAGTCCTTTCGGCAGGCGGCGTGGCCTTGATCGCCTTCGGGGTGTTCAGCCTGACGGCCGCCTCCAGCTTCCCGGGGGTCAACGCCCTCGCGCCCTGTCTGGGCGCGGCCCTGATCATCGCCTATGGTTCGGGCACCCGGCTCGGCGCCGTGCTCGGCTCAAGACTGCCGCGCGGCATAGGCAAGATTTCCTACTCCCTGTATCTCTGGCACTGGCCGGTCGCGGTCGTCGCCCGGCAATTCATGGGTGCGGAACTGGGCCTGTCCGGCTTGGCCATCTGTCTGGTCGTCTCCGTGGCCCTGGCCGTCGCCTCCTATCGCTGGATCGAGACCCCCTTCAGAGCCAGGACATGGACTCAGGTTCCGGTTCGCAAACTGTTGGCGGGCGCCCTGGCCAGTCTGCTGATCGCCGCAGCCGCAGGCCCTGCCCTGGCGCATATGGCGTCCGCCAGCCTTCTGCTTCGCCAACCCCAGGCGAAAAGCGATCTGGCCTATCTGGATTACGACCGCCGTCCCGAAAGCCGCGTCGAAGTCTCTCGCGACGTCTGTTTCCTGACCGAGGAATCTCCCAATCCCGAACTGAATGTCCAGACCTGTCTGACGGATCGCGCGGACCGGCCCAATGTCCTGACGTTCGGCGACAGCCACCTGGCCTATCTGCTGCCCGGGCTGCGTGAGGCCTATCCCGCAACCAATTTCGTCCAGGCCACGGCGGCCGGCTGCTCGCCGATCGACGACTATGCGCTGGGCAAACCCTACTGCCGCCCGATGATCGACATGATCTACGACCGGCTCGGGAAGCACCGCTATCAGGCCGTCATCCTCGGCGCCCGGTGGGCCGAACGGGACGTGCCGTCCCTGGTCGCCAGCATCGGTCGGCTCAAGGCGTCCGGCCAGACCGTCATCGTCATGGGGCCGGCGCTGGAGTATTCCGACGCCCTGCCCGCCGTTCTGGCGCGGATGTCGTGGATCGGCACGGGCTTCTCGACCGAACCCTTCCTGCGCGAGGACCGGCGGGAACTGGATCGGATCATGCGCGACGCCGTGACCCGCGCCGGCGCGACCTATGTTTCGGAACAGACGCCGCTGTGTTCGGAGAACCGCTGCGAGGCCCGGGCGCCGTCAGGCGCGCCGATCGTCTTCGACTACGCCCACTACACGACCGATGGCGCACGACGTCTGGCGGCGCGTATCCGCGAGGACAATCCGGGGCTTGCGGATGTTATTGGGCCAGGGAACTGACCGGCTCCGGCCCACCCTATGACGCGTCGCGAAGCCCGAAACATTCCTGATCTTCTCCATAGACATAAGGTGCGGCGCGGCATTCCGCAGGCTGCCCATATCGCCAACCCGACCCCTTGAATCCCAGATAGACACGGCCGAACACATCCTTGTCGGCATCCATGGTCACGACTTCATCCAAAGTCCCGACCGGGAAGGCGCCGACCATGGTCCAACTGGCGGCGTCGTCCGTCGAGCGCCAGACGCCGTAACGCCCCTGCACTCGGGCCGCGACATAGATTGCGGGGTAGTCCGCGCCGGGCGCGGCCTTGCCGAAAGCGATGTCGTGCGCATGCTCGACGCCCTCCAGCGCCTGCCAGGTGCGGCCGCCGTCAGTGGACCGACGCAAGCGCTTGTCGGCGGAATGTTCCGCATTGGCTGTAAAGAACAGATGGCCGGCCCGCCCCGGAACGGCCCGAAGCTTGGCGCTGAAGCGGCCGTCCGGCGCGATGGCGCCCCGGAAGACCCGACGCCAGTTGCGACCGCCGTCCTCCGTCGTCCACAGCCCTTCCAGCCCCGCGTTTGCACCGTCCCCGCTATGCATCAGATAGAAGGTCGCCGGACGCACCCTGTCCGCCGTCAGGGTGCGTCGATGGTAGTTGTATCGGGAATAGGAGCCGGTATCCGGCAGCACTTCCCCCGGCAGCGACACGCGTTTCCAGGTCACGCCCCGGTCGGTCGTATAGAAGGGCGAGCGATTATAGGCGGGCGCCCAGACGATGTTGTTCACGTCGCTTGAGGACACGGCGATGGTCCCGAAGGCCATGCGCCAGGGGTCGGAGGCTTCAGTTCCCGGCGGCTGGGGCAGGTTGGCGAACTTGGCCCAGGTCCGACCGCCGTCTGTGCTGTACCCCGCGAGGATCGCGTCGCCGTCCTCCGAACAGCAGGAGGTGCGGGTGTCCGAGGCGTTGGTCACCATGAAGCCCGGATCCGCCGCGCTCCAGTCGACCTGCTGCACCCCGATCAGCACACGCTCCTTGGGGCCGTATCCGGTGGAAAACCGGGTCAGGTCGTCCCGAACGTGCAGGCCGAAATCCCAGCCGGCGAAGATGGGCAGGCGTCCCGGCGCCGCGACAACGTCATTCGCCACCAGTTCCTCGATGCCTCGCACCCGGCTTTTCCAGTTCACCCGGCGAGGATCAGCGCCGACATCGGCGAAATAAACGCCGGTGCCCGCCGCATTCCAGAGACGGTCGGGCGTGACCGGGTCAAAAACCACCTCCCCCGTGGCGAAGAAGCCGTTGTCGACGACATGGAGCCATGGCGGATCCTTTTCGCCGACGCCGGGACGGCCTCCGAGCCGCGACCAGTGGTCGCCGCCGTCAGTGCTGAGATAACCGCGCCCCCCGACGTCGAAGACATAGACCCCGCCGTCGCGCGGATTCACGGCGACGGCGGCGAAGGCGGCCGATTGGATGCCCGCGTTTCCGGTCAGGTCGGTCCAGCGGCCATCCGCGAACTTCCAGACCTTCTTGTTGTCGACATCAACGCCGAAAAAGGCGCCGTCAGGTGCGAAAACGCCATGCCTGAGACGTTGGGGAGCCGGCTGCCCGTTTCCGCCGAGGGGACGGAAGCTCTTCCCGTCATCCCTGGAAATCCAGACGCCGCGACCGGCGACCGCCGCCCAAAGCGCCGATCCGTCCGGAGTGAACCACAAAACCGCGCCGGGCGCGGGATCATTGGGACCGCCGGTAGCAGAAGGCAGTGTGTCGTTCCGGGACCAGGTCAGCCCTCCATCCTCGGATCGCCACATTCCGTCTCGCGGGGTGCCGAAGACGACGAGATCGGGATTGTCGGGTTTCACCGCGATGAAGGGGCCATAGTGCCGGAAGGGGCTGTTGGCGTCGAAGGACAACATCGGCAGGGCCGCCTTATCGAACCGGCGCCCGCGATCCGTCGACCGGTACAGACCGCCCGCCATGGCGAGGTAGATACGCTGTGGATCGGACGGCGCTACGACGACCTCATAAACTCCCTGGCTCAGCCGCATGGGTTGAGGGTCGGGCATGTTCGCCGTGGTGACCAGGGAAACCCAGCGGTCCTCCGCATCGTCCCAGAGATAGGCGCCATAAACATCGGCGCGCGCCACGCGCGTTTCGCCACGCCGATCCATGCTCAGGCCGGTCAGGAACCCGCCGCCTCCGATCGGGACCGCACGCCAAGCATAGGTGGAAGCCGAGGGGCTTGCGACGGGAGGCGCTATCGGACTTTCCACGCCTTGGGCCGTCGCCGCCGCAGAAGGTCTGGTCCCGTCGCCAGACAGTGCCAAAAGGAGAATCGCCGAAACGAATGCGGACAACATAGCCAGTTTCCCCAAGCGGATGGCCTTTCGGCGAAATGAGCGTCTAAAGGTTGAAAACAGCGCACGCCACGCTCGCACGAGCCTCGCGCCCGCAACATATCGTCGTTAGACCACGAAATTGGATGATCGCGAGCCTCAGTCGCTTTATCGTTTCTTTTGTGTCAACGCGGCATGATAAGTGCAGAATGCACAGGCAATTGTTTGGTAACGGGATCGATTTTAGACGACACGCCGCCGCAGCTAGGCCGTTTTTGTGCGGTGCGGTATAAGGTGGGCGTCTTGCGATCCCCGACTAGAACCTGACCTGTCCAATCCGGCTGCGGCCAAAGTCCTGATGATGGTGCAATGACTGAGACGAACGACTATTCGCCGAGCAATGCCGGCCGCGCAGGCGAAACGATCGACATTCAGCGGCTGATCGCCGTGTTCCGCCGTCGATTGAAACTGTTCGCGGCGGTCGCCGCCGTGGTCTTCATCGTTGTGGCCGTGGTTATGCTGCGCCAGACGCCGCTATATACCGCGACCAGCAATCTCCAGATCAACACCCGCACCGAACAGGTGGTCGATTCAAAGGCCGTCTTGTCCGGCCTGAACCCTGAGACCAGCGTGGTCGACACCGAGGTCGAGGTGCTGAAGTCGCCGGAACTGGCGGCTGCGGTCGTCGACTCTCTCCGACTGACCGAAGATCCGGAGTTCAACGGTCGCCTCCAGAAGCCGGGTCTGCTGGGCACGATCAAGGGCTGGGTCGGCCTCGGCGCAGACCGGACCTCACCGACGACCGAGGCGGGCCGCGAAGCAGAGCGGCAGAGCGTCATCAATGCTGTCGGTCAGCGGCTGGGCGTGCGTCGGGTGGGCCTGACCTATTCGATGAATGTCGGCTTCACCTCGGAGAGCCCCGTCAAGGCCGCTCGGATCGCCAACGTTTTCGCTGAAAAATACATCGAATCCCAACTGGACCGAAAGCTGGACGCCACCGGCCAGGCCAACACCTTCCTGCGTAGCCGTCTGGAAGAACTGCGCCAGCAGGTGCAGGAGGCCGACGCCGCCGTCTCCAGCTACCGGATCGCCAACAATCTGCTCAGCTCGCAGGGCGCGACCCTGACCGAGCAGGAGATCTCGGCCTACAATCAGCAACTGGCCGGTGTCCGCGCCCAGGAAGCCGAACAGGTCGCCCGTCTTCGCACCGCCCGCGCCCAGCTGGCCTCGGGTTCCAGCGGCGACGACGTCGGAGAAGCCCTGACGTCCCAGGTCATCCAGAACCTGCGCTCGCAACGCGCCGCCATCAGCGCCCGTGTCGCTGACATGAGCAGCCGCTACGGCCCTCTGCACCCCGACATGGTGCGGTCGCAGCGCGAGCTGGCCGATATCGACGCCCAAATCCAGGCCGAGATTCGTCGGATCATCTCCAACCTGGAAGCCCAGGTCCGGGTCGCTCAGGAACGTACCGCCTCGGTCCAGACCAGCCTCAACTCGGCGCGGGGCACCCTCGCCAGCAACAGCGGCGCCTCGGTGCAACTGCGTGAGCTGGAAGGCAACGCCGACGCCGCCCGCTCGGTCTATCAGACCTTCCTGGACCGTTATCGCGAAACCAGCGCCCAGGCCGGTATCGAACAGGCCGACGCCACCATCGTCTCCCGCGCCTCGATCCCGACTTCGCAAAGCTCGCCCAATGTCATGCTGAACCTCGCGCTCAGCATCGTTCTGGGCGTCGGCGCCGGCCTCGCCGCCGTGGTCCTGGCGGAAATGATGGACGCCGGTCTCGGCACGACCGAGGAAGTCGAGCGCAAGCTGGGCCTGCCGGCCATCGGCTCGGTTCCCCTGGTGTCCTCGGTCGCCGAACCGGCGGATCGCGGGATCAACCCCATCGACTTCGCGGTCAAGAAGCCGCTGTCGGTCTTCGCGGAGGCCTTCCGGTCGCTGCGGACGTCGATCAACTACGCCGGCGGCAGCCAGGGCAGCAAGGTCGTCGTCCTGACCTCGGCCCTGCCCGGCGAAGGCAAGACCACCACCTCGATCGGCCTGGCGCGCGTCTCGGCCATTGCGGGCAGCCGCGTCGTCCTGCTGGACTGCGACCTGCGCCGTCGGGCCGTCAGCCGGGCCCTTGGCCTGAACGCCGGCGCCGGTCTGGTCGAAGTCATCCAGGGCACGGCCACGCTGGAGTCGGTGCTCAAGCTGGACGAGTCGTCCGGCGCCTATATCCTGCCGCTGTCCAGCGTCACCGCGACCCAGGACATCTTCGGCGCCCAGGCCATGGACGAGCTGCTGGCCAAGCTGCGCACGTCGTTCGATCTGGTCTTGATGGACACCGCGCCTGTCCTGGCCCTAGCCGACACCCGCGTCCTCGCCGCCAAGGCGGACATGACCATCCTGCTGGCTCGCTGGCGCAAGACGCCGGCCCGCGCCATCAACAGCGCGGTCAAATTGCTGCAGCAATCCGGGGCTTATATCCTGGGCGCCGCGCTGACCCAGGTCGACGTCAACGCCCAATCGAAACAGGGTTATGGCGACGCCGGCTACTATTACAGCGAGTACAAGAAGTACTACACGGCCTGATCTGATTGATCAGAATGCCTGGATGGATGTCACGAGATCGATATCCATCCAGGGCCGTTTTTGTGACGGTTTGAACACCGCCCATCTTAGCCGCTGCCGCACGGTACTTAAATTCACGCCCGACGTGGATTTAGCCGATCAGCGCTGTTGCACTGCAACATGGCGGATCGTAAGCTTTCGAGAAGATTAACGGGGATTTCTAGATGCGCGTCGCAATGATCGGCACCGGCTATGTGGGCCTGGTGTCTGGAGCCTGTTTCGCCGACTTCGGTCACGTGGTCACCTGTATCGACAAGGACCCTTCCAAGATCGAGCGCCTCGAACGCGGCGAGATCCCCATCTTCGAGCCGGGCCTCGACGACCTGGTCGCGACCAATGTCCGCGAAGGCCGCCTGTTCTTCACCCTGGACGGGGCTGAAGCCATCCGGAACGCCGATGCGGTCTTCATCGCCGTCGGCACCCCGACCCGTCGCGGCGACGGCCATGCGGACCTCTCCTACGTCTATGCGGCGGCGGAAGAGATCGCCGGCCTGATCGACGGCTTCACCGTCGTCGTGACCAAGTCGACCGTGCCCGTCGGCACGGGCGACGAGGTCGAGGCCATCATCCGCAAGGCCAACCCCGACGCTGATTTCGCCGTCGTCTCCAACCCCGAGTTCCTGCGCGAGGGCGCCGCCATCGGCGACTTCAAACGCCCCGACCGGGTCGTCATCGGCGTCAACGACATAGAGACCGACACCGGCGTCCGCGCCAAGGGCGTGATGGCCGAACTGTATCGCCCGCTGAACCTGAACGAGAGCCCGCTGCTCTTCGTCGGTCGCCGCACGTCGGAGCTGATCAAGTACGCCGCCAACGCCTTCCTGGCGATGAAGATCACCTTCATCAACGAGATGGCGGACCTTTGCGAAGCCGTCGGCGCCGATGTGCAGCAGGTCGCGCGCGGCATCGGCCTGGACAAGCGTATCGGCTCGAAATTCCTGCACGCCGGTCCCGGCTATGGCGGCTCCTGCTTCCCCAAGGACACCATCGCCCTGGTCCGCACGGCCCAGCAGTACGGCGCCCCTGTCAAGCTGATCGAGACGACGGTCGAGGTGAACGACGCGCGCAAGAAGGCCATGGCCGGCCGCGTCGAGACCACCCTGGGCGACAGCGTCGCCGGCAAGACGGTCGCCCTGCTGGGTCTGACCTTCAAGCCCAACACCGACGACATGCGCGACGCCCCTTCGCTGGACATCGCCCCGGCGCTCATCGCCGCCGGAGCCAAGGTCCAGGCCTTCGACCCCGAGGGCATGCACGAGGCGTCCAAGCTGCTGGACGGCGTCGACATGAAGACCAACGCCTATGAGGCTGTCGAAGGCGCCGACGCCGTGGTCATCATCACCGAATGGGACCAGTTCCGCGCCCTCGATCTGGATCGGGTCAAGAGCCTGATGAACCAGCCGGTTCTGGTGGATCTGCGCAACGTCTATCGCGCCGAGGACATGGAACGCCGCGGCTTCAAGTACAGCGACATCGGACGGGGCTGATGGCCAACCCCGTTGTTGTTACGGGCGCGGCCGGTTTCATCGGCATGCATACGGCCGAGCGTCTGCTCGACCGCGGTGAGACGGTGGTCGGGATCGATGTCTTCAATGACTACTACGATCCTGCGCTGAAGGAAGCCCGCGCGGCGCGCCTCGAAGGGCGCGAGGGTTTCCGCATGGTTCGCGCAGATATCGCTGACCATGAACAGATGCGAACCCTCGTCGCCGAAAGCGGCGCGGATCGCATCGTTCACCTCGCCGCCCAGGCAGGGGTGCGATACTCGCTGGAAAACCCGTTCGCCTACGAGAGGTCCAATCTGGCCGGGCACCTTTCCATGCTGGAAGCGGCCCGCCACAACGGCATAAGGCATCTGGTCTATGCATCGTCGAGCTCGGTCTATGGCGACCGGCCGCTGGATGGGCAAGGCTTCCGCGAAGACGACCCCACCGTCACACCCGTCTCGCTCTACGCAGCGACGAAACGGTCCTGCGAACTGATTAGCCAGAGCTATGCAAAGCTGTACGGCTTCCCTCAATCCGGCCTCCGCTTCTTCACGGTCTACGGTCCGTGGGGGCGACCGGATATGGCCTACTACAGTTTCACACGAAAGATCGTCCGAGACGAGCCGATCGAAGTCTATGGCGAAGGCAAGATGGCCCGGGACTTCACCTATATCGACGACATCGTCGATGGAATCGTCGGCGTCCTCGACAACCCGCCGGCAGAAGGTGTTCACGAGGTCTATAACATCGGCGACAGCGAGCCTGTCGGCCTGATGGACATGATCGCCACTCTGGAAGACGCCTTGGGCGCCGAGGCCCGCAAGATTATGCGTCCCATGCAGCCCGGCGACGTGACGGCGACATATGCCGACATCACCAAGCTGAACGCCCTCACCGGCTACAAGCCCAAAGTTCCTCTGAAGGACGGACTGGAAAAGTTCGCCCGTTGGTGGCGCACTTTTGAGAACGGATAGGGGTGGCGATGGCTCGGATTTTCGCCGTCTCCTCTGGCGGAGGACATTGGGAACAGCTGATGCTCCTGAGAACCGCCTTCACTGGACATGACGTGGTCTATGCGAACACGATCGAAGGCTTGGCTGAGAAGGCCAGCGTCTCGCCCTCGGTCGTGATCGCCGACTGTAATCGCGACGATCTGATGTCCGTGCTTCGCTGCGTAAGGGATCTTCTCAAGATCTTCCAAAAAGACCGGCCGGACATCGTGGTGACCACCGGCGCCGCGCCCGGAGTTCTGGCCTTGGCGATCGGACGCCTTCACGGCTCCAAGGGGATCTGGATCGACAGCGTGGCTAATTCGGAGCGGCTGTCGTTGAGCGGGCGAATGGCGCGCCGTATAGCGGCTCTTCATCTGACCCAGTGGGAACACCTAGCCGACGAGGCGTCCGGCACGCACTATCTTGGGAGCGTGCTTTGATCCTGCTCACTCTCGGCACCCAATTGCCATTCGACAGACTCGTAAAGGCACTCGACCAGATTGCACCCACGCTGGACCAGCCGATCTTCGGCCAGATCGGTCGTTCGACCTATCGCCCCAAATCCTTCGAGTGGGCGGAGTCGATGGATCCACGCGTATTCGATGAAAAATTCCGCTCGGCCGACCTGGTTGTCTCTCACGCGGGCATTGGAACGATTCTGACGGCCCAAAAGCACGGCAAGCCCATCGTCCTGTTCCCGCGCGAGGCGCGCTATGGCGAACATAGAAATGACCATCAACTGGCGACCTCCAGTCAGCTGACAGGCCGACCGGGCATTTACATCGCCCGTACGCCGGAGGAACTCGAAGTCATTATCCGCGCGCGCCCACAGGCCGCATCGACCGCAGCAGATTTGGAACAGAAGAGAACCAGCTTCGTCGCGCGCCTGGCGCAGCAGATCGACACACTGGCGGGCGGACGATAGCGAATGGGAAATGCCGACATCATCTGCCTCTGCAACTGGCATGGGATCGGCGGCGCGCAGTTGAATGCGGGCATGCTGACTGCGGAGTTCCAGCGCCGTGGGTACATCGCCGAACTGGGCTTCCTGTTCGAGCGCGAGCCCGAAGCCAGACACGGGACGGAGGATTTCTTCGTCGTTGCCGAAGGTGCGCCTTCATCCCCAAACAGTTGGTATCGGTTCCTTCGCGACAGCAAACGGCAAATTCTGGATCGCCGCCCCAAGGCGATTTTCGGTTTCCAGCCCATGGCCAACATCATGGGCTCCCTGGTAGCCAAGCGCCTTGGGGATTGCCGCATGATCGCGACGCAACGAAACCCTTCCGACAGGCAGTCGCCCGTGGTCGCCCGTGTCGAACGCGCAATAGGCGGCGCCGGGCTCTACAACGCCAATATCGCGGTCAGCCGGACGGTGGAGGAATCCTTTGCCGCCTACCCTGAACCATACCGTCGGCGAATGCAGGTTGTGCATAACGCGACCCCAGCCCTGCCTGCGGTTCCGGACGGACGAGAGGCGAGCCGGGCCAGGTTCGGTATGCCGCGATCCGACCTTGTCCTAGGCGTACTGGGTCGGCTTCACCCCCAGAAGAACACTGAGTTTGCGATCGACGTCGTCAACCTCTTGCCCGACGCGCATCTCTACCTGGCCGGAGACGGACCGGAGGAACCTCGTCTTCGGCGAAAGGTCGCGGCGCTGGGCCTGCAGGACAGGGTCACCTTCTTGGGAGCAGTGCGCGGAGCAGACATCACCCGCTTCTATCAGGCTATAGATGTGCTGTTGTTCTGTTCTATCTACGAAGGTTTCGGGCGCGTCTTGGTCGAGGCTATGTCGCAGTCTACCCCAGTGATCGCCAGCGACATTCCGATTGCACGGGAGGTCGGCGGCGAGGCTGCCCTGTTCCGCCCATTCGATCCCCGAGAATGGGCGGACGCGATCAACTCGATCGCTGGTGACAGCACACTGAAGCAAAGTTTGACGGCGGGAGGACCGGCACAGGCCGCCAGATTCCAGCTTGACGCCATGGTGGAGGGATATCTCGACGCTGCCGGCCTGCCGCACAGGAAAACGAGCGGGGCTGACGCATGACGGCCGCATCCGAACTCACGCTCTCGCCTCAGATTCGTCCGCTTCCGACGCAACGCCCTGCCCAGGAACCGCCGTCGCGGTGGCCGCTGATCTTCTGCAGCCTAGCCTTTCTCTTTTTCCAGGGCGCGCTGACCCACCTGTTCGGCGCCTCGGACGGATCGAGCGGGGGTGCGCTTAAGGCGCTCTTCCTGCCTGTGGCGCTGCTGATCCAGCTAAGCGCGATCGTTTTGCTCGCCCTGCCGAAGCGACAACGGATCGTGCTGGAGCTTCTGCCTCGCAATCCGTGGATGCTTCTGGCGATCGCCTTCATCGTGCTGAGCGCCCTGTGGTCGATAGATCCGAACCTAACGATCCGCAGATCGATCGCCCTGCTGGGCACGACTGCCGTTGGATTGCTTGTCTATATTGAGGTGGGACGCGAGCGGTTGCTGCGCTTCTTCGCCATCAACCTGGCCATATTCACCGTCCTTTCGGTGCTGTTTTCAATCGCCGTGCCGAGCCTAGGCACCCACGTCCACGACAAGTTTGCTGGCCAGTGGCGGGGCCTGCTGGGCTTCAAGAACCAGGCGGCCTGGTCGGCCAGCCTGTTCATCATAATTTGGCTGGGGTCCCGCAAAACGAACTGGATGAAGAAGTTGAACTGGCCTCTGCTGGCCGTCGGCTTCCTGATGCTGCTCCAGACTAAATCTGCGACAGGCCTTGCGGCAACGACGTTTGGTGTCGCTACTTTCATCTCGCTCTATCTGTTCCGCCGGTTCGTCATTTTCCGCCCGATCGCACTAACGGCGCTAGCAATCATTCTGGTGCTTGTATTCACCGACGCGGGAGCACTCTTCAGTACGATTCTGGAGCTTCTCGGCCGCGACGCCAGCTTGACAGGGCGGACTTCGATCTGGACCGCATTGCTTCCATTCATCCAAGACAGACTCTGGCTGGGCAGCGGCTATCAAGCATTCTGGGATCATGCAGCGGAATTCTTCGGGACATCAAGCTGGATGGCCAGCATCGGCCACGCCCATAACGCCTATATCGAGATCCTGCTGGATGTCGGCATTGTTGGCCTGATTATACAGTTGGCCTTTCTTCTTCACGCACACCTCAAATTGTTTCTCTCATCCATGCGCGGGAACCCAGACTCGGCGACGATGTTCGTGATCTTCCTCACCTTCACCGTTATCGGGTTCGCTGGAGCCCTTTTCTTCAGACCCAATACGGGAATCTGGGTGATGATCGTGGCCTTCTCATTCTATGCCTTCGACCGACGCCCCCGGCTGGCGCGTCAACGCAGCGCCGCAGGCTAAATATGAAAAAAGTCACCTTCTTCATAAGGTCGATGCAGGGCGGCGGCGCCCAACGCGCCATGGTGCGTCTCGCCGGGGGTTTCGCTGACGCAGGATACCAGGTCGAAGTGCTGACGCTTGAGCCAGAAGGTAGTTTTAGAAGCGAACTTTCCCCTTCGGTGAAACTGACCCGCTTGGGTTCGAAGCGAATTTTCGGCGCTATTCCAGCATTGGCGCGCTATATGCGGCGAGAGCGGCCCGATGTGATGATGGTCACTGAGCCTGCGTGCAACATCGCTGTGATTGCCGCAAAACTGCTTTCTGGAGGACAGACCCGCGTCCTGATCCGGGAGGGGCTATTTCCTTCGGTCGCGGTGCGCGAAAGCCCTCACAAGGCGACTAGGCTGGCCTACAAGCTTGCGCCCTATCTCTATCGCCACGCCGATGTCATCGTAGCCGTAGCTGGCGACATGGCGGCCGATCTTGCGCGGTTCGCTCGCCTAGAGCGCAACCGGGTCACGACGATCGCAGTCAATCCTGTCGTAACAACCACCTTGACCGAAGCGGCCGCGATCAAGCCTGAGCACCCCTGGTTCTCAGGCGATATTCCTGTCGTCGTGGGCGTGGGGCGCCTAGATCGGCAAAAGGACTTCCTCACCTTGCTCAAGGCGTTCGAGCGTGTGAGGCAAGCACGGTCGTGCCGACTGGTGATCGTCGGCGAAGGCCCTTTGCGCGGCGCGCTTGAAACGGCCAGGGGGACTTCGGCCTACCCTGAGGACATCGACCTGCCTGGCTTTGTCGCCAAACCCTTCAGCTATATGTCCCACGCCGACGTCTTCGTGCTTTCATCGCGCTACGAAGGCTTGCCGAACGCGCTGATCGAGGCTTTGGCGTGCGGTGCTCCGGTCGTCTCCGCAGACTGCCCGAGCGGCCCACGTGAAATTCTCGACAACGGCCGTTTCGGGCGGCTGACGCCCGTCGGCGACGACAAGGCCATGGCGGACGCTATATTGGCGACACTCGACCATCCGGTCGATCGGCAGATATCCAAGGCTCGTGGATTCGATTTCACTATAGGAAACAGCACGGCGCTTTATGTGAAAGCCCTGTTTCCCACACCGCACGTATCATGAACGTCTCCACTCCGCCTGAGAAGGCCAAGGAGAAGCTGTCCTCCACGGTGATGAAGGGCGGCGCATGGTTGGGCATTGCGGCCGGTGCGCAAGCTGTTTTGCAGATTGTGATCTTCGCGATCCTGGCGCGCCTGCTTTCGCCGACCGCGTTCGGCCTGGCGGCCATAGCCGGCATCATCATAGATGTTGCAGCAGGGGTCGCGCCGCTCGGCATCAGCCAAGCGGTGGTTCAACGCAAAGAGTTGCGGCCCGAACATCTGCGCGCGGCCTTCACCCTGTCCCTCGCCACCGGCTGCCTGTTCGCCGCCGTGCTCTCGATCGCCGCAGAACCTATTGGTCGACTGCTGGGCAGCGCCGACAGCGCCCCTCTGATCGCCGCGCTGGCGTGGATGTTCCCGATCAAATCCCTGTCGTTTGTCGCTGAAGGCTTGGCGGCGAGAGGCAAGAAGTTCCGCCTGCTCGCTTCCCGGCAGATCACGGCCTATGTCCTTGGTTACGGCGTGGTCGGCCTCACCTGCGCCAGCCTGGGTCTGGGCGCCTGGTCTCTGGTTTATGCCCAATTGACCCAAGCCGCTGTCGTAGCCCTACTGCTCAACTCGACTGTCCGGTTCCCCAAAAAACCGACTTCGGATGTCCAAGCTTATAAGGACATTCTTTCCTTCGGCAGCGGATTTTCGGCTGCGCGCGTCATCAACTCGCTGGCCACGCAGTCGGACAGGGCGATCGTCTCGTCCTTTACCAATCCAGCCGCTGTCGGCCTTTATTCCCGCGCTCTCCAGATCGTACGTTACCCAACCCTGCTCGTGGGCCAAGTCATCGAAGACGTGCTTTTCCCATCCTTCGCCGGCGTGCAGTCGGACAAGGTGCGACTGCGTCAAGCCTTCTATAAAACCCAAGGATCGATCTTCGTGGCGATGACGCCGGTTACGGCTCTGGTCTGTCTGACGGCCGGCCAGATCTGCGATGTCCTTCTGGGTTCGCAATGGACCGGCGTCGTTCCGCTTGTGATCGTCTTCGGTTTCGCCCTGCCCTTCCGCTCCGCCCAGCGCGTCTGCAGCGCCACTCTTCGGGCGCTTGGTCATTCGTGGTGGGTCGCGGCCCTCCAGGCGCTCCTGCTTGTCGCCACCATCATCGGATCGGTGATCGGTATTCGCTTTGGCCTTTTCGGAGCAGCCATAGCCGTGACGATCGCATTCCTGATCCACTACGTCGCGCTGCTCATCGCCTGCGCTGTCACCCTTGAGTTGACACCGGGGCGTCTCATCCGACATCACCTTTCAGGCGTGCCCATCGGCTCGCTCGTGGCCATCGGCTCCATGATCGGTGCGGTAACCGCTACGGTCGTTCCATCCATCGTCGCCCTGATCGTCGCCGGCGTCGCATCCGCCGTCCTGACCTTGGCTGGGCTGTGGGTTGCGCCTCGCGTCTTCATCAACGAAGACGGCCGGTGGCTGCTTTCACTCCTGCTATCCAAGGCGCCCCGCAAGATTTCAGGCCTCAGCGCGGTCTCAGCATTCCAAATGAAGGTGTTGAAGTGAACATTCGACGTCCCGTCCTGCGCCTGCACGGCGCATATGAAGTCGAGAACTTCGGCGACATTCTTCTGGCGCGCATCTTCGCCGATTGGGCGCGGGAAGCTGGCTGGGAACCGATCACGATCGGCGCTCCGGACTATGTGCATCGAGACCTGAATCTTTCGCCGGACGTCACCGATGCGCCTCGAGCCGTCCTGCTGGTCGGCGGTGGCTACCTCGGAGAGCCAAAACGGTCTCTGCCAGGACGATGGAACTGGGGTTTCAAACTTGTCGAACGCCACCTCTCCGTCATGGCCGAAGCCAGAAGCAAGAATTTGCCCTACGCCGTGATCGGTGCGGGTTTCGGCCCGATCTCGAATCTGTTCGCGCGTTGGAAGGCCAAGTCGCTGATGAAAGGCGCCGCCGCTATCGTGCTCCGCGATCCGGAGAGCGCTAACTGGGCGAAACAATATGGCGTGCGGTGCGACGCCATTTCCGCCGACGCCGCCGTCACTTTGTCAAACACTCCCCTGAACGCTATCGCGCAGACGGAAGCCGCTCGATTCAGAGCGCAAGCAGAGGGCCGAAAGATCGTCGCCGTCCAATTCGATCGGGCGCCGTCCGGGGCAGATGAGTGGGCGGTGGTGTTCGATGAACTGGAAAAGCGCCTGCACGGGCTCGACTGCTTCGTCGTCGGCATCTCGGACCAACGAGGCACAGCCGTCGCCGAGATGCATCGACAAGCGGCAGAGCTGTTCTTGACGCGTTTTCCCAACGGTCGCTTCGAAGCCTATGACGGACTGGATTCGATGTTGGGACGGTTGTCCGCCGCCGACCTGATCATCACGACCAAGCTTCATATCGGCATCGTCGGATCGGCTTATGGCCGCGCGGTTCTATCCCTGCCGACGCACCAGAAGACGGTGCGCTTCTACCGCCAACTCGAACGGACCCAAGTCTGCGTCCCCAAGGCCGACTGGAGCTCCGCTTCGATCTCAGCCGCTTTCGACCAGGCATGGGCGCTCGTGGACAAGACGCCGCTTACTGTCCCCGAGGCCTTGACGCGCGCCTCACGGTCAAACGCCGAGTATGTCAACGCATTCCTAAATAAGTCCGCAGGTTAACGCGGCACTTCAACTCGAAGGGAAAGATGGGATGATACAATCCATACAGACATCTCGCGGCATGGCGGCCGTCGCCGTCGCCGTGTATCATGTGTATCTTATCTTTCTCCAGAAATTTGGCACCCCAACCTTTGAGGTCGTGTCTCAGTACGGTCAACTCGGCGTTCCGTACTTCTTCGTTCTGAGCGGATTTATCATCACCCATGCCCACTGGAAGGACCTGGGAAACGCGAAGAGCATTCCGACTTATTTCTACAGGCGTTTTGTTCGCGTCTATCCAGTCTACTGGATATTTAGCATCGTATTCGTGATCGCCGCATTGGTCGGCTTTGGAGACGCAGAACTAGACCCCAGGTGGTCAAGCATAGTCGAAAACATTGCGCTTATTCATTTCACGCCGGACTTCACATCACCACCACTCAAGGTTGCCTGGACTCTGTTTTATGAAATCCGCTTCTACCTGCTGTTCGGAATCGCTATCATAAACCCCCGTATCGGCGCCGTTTTGGGGGCCTGCTGGGTGCTTGCGTGCCTGCTGCTCAAGCCATTCAACGCCTTTACCACGGAACTTCTATCTTTCTGGAGCTTCGCCTTCCTGTTCGGAATATTGGCTGCCTTGGCCTACAAGCGTTTTTCCCCAAAGGCTTGGCTCGTGTGCGGCGGCTTGGGCCTGATTCTCTGCGCATCGATCCTTCTTGGCGACGCCATGGACCTTCGCAGCAAGAGAAGCTGGTTCATCATTCCCGTCAGCGCGGGTTTCGCCCTCGTCGTTTTGAGCCAGGCCTTGCGTGAGAAGCAGACAGGCTCGAAGACCAATCGGATCGGCAAACTGCTCGGTGACGCCTCTTATTCCCTCTATCTCGTTCATTCCGCCGCCATCTCCGCCGCCGTCATCATAATTTCTCGATTGGGCCTGCAGAACACGCTGCCTCACGCCGTGCTCTTCATTCCCGTCCTGATCGGCGCGATCATCGTTGGCGTCCTGGCTCACCTGGTGGTCGAGAAGCCGCTCATGAAGGCCCTGCGGCGGCCAAAACGGCACGACGCGGCCGAGGTAGCTACCGCCAAGGCCTGACTGCCGCCGCCATCCATCTCCACATATCGACGCCGTCACGACATGGTCCAACTTCTCCGGCGAGATATGCGCGAGAAGGAGCGAAGCATGAGATCAGGCATGAAGCGGCGCACACTGATCGGCGGTTCGATCCTCGGCGCGACCTTGCATGGTTCTGCCGGCGCGCAGTCGGCGCATGCGCCGCAGAATGAGGTCACAGAGCTGCAAAGACAGGTTCGAGATGTCGACGCTAGAACCTTCGCTGATTTCCTATCCGCTCGTGCGGATACCGCAGACCGGGCGATCGGCAGGATGCTCGGCACGCTCGCCGGCGCCTATCAGGTCGTCGAGACTGGCGGAGACGTGGTCACCACGGGCGGAGTGCATCTCAAGGATCTGGACCTGGCTCCTGTGGCGATCACCGTGGGGCGGCGGGGCGACTTTGCGACCCTCAACGAGGCCCTGTGGGCGGCGCAGAAGATGCGGCGCTCCTACAGGTCCCGCGGGATCGCCGTCGAAGTTCGACAACTGGCGGACTTTGTATTGGAGGAACAGGTCTTCGTTGTTCAGGACGATCTCAGCTTCATCACCCTGACGTCCGAGGCCCCCGAGGTCCGAATAAACCGGGCCTCATTGAACAAGGGCAACGGAAGGGCCGCAACAAACAACTGGCGGACAGGCGTTCTGCCCGCCTTCTGCGCCATGCGGGGCGGCGCCCTGCCCTATATTCGCACCCTATACGCAATGGACGACAGCGGCGACGGCTCGGGCACCGTGGGGGTATATGTGTTCGAGAACGGCCGAGCAGTCGTCGCCAGAGGCTGCGGCGTGAAGAATGCCGGATGGCGCGGCGCTTATGTTGACGCCGGCTTTTTCTACGCACGCCAATCTGTGTGGAGCGGCAGCGGATACGCCGGGGGGCCAGAGGGCGCGGCAGGCGGGGTTCGTGGCTCGAACCAGGCCGTGCTGATGATTAGGGAGGTGGATGCAACCCACTGCACAAACGGGGCCTACCTCAGCGACTGTATTGCGAATGTCTCCGATGCCGACTTCTCGAACGCCTCAAATATCGGGTTAGGGGTTCATGCAGGAGCCAACGTCTATGGCGGCGGCGTCAAGGCGGACGATTGCGGCCTGCGAGGCCTTCATGTGACGCTCGGCGGCCGGCTGGTTTCGGGAGAGTCTTCAAACGCCCTGGGCGCCTATCCATCGGCCCGGAATTGCGGTCAGAACGCCGCGCACGTCGACGACGGGGGCGAGCTCGTTCTCGAAAAGGCGGCGCTGTCTTCCAGAAACGGTCATGCCGTCGAGGTCATCAATGCGACAGCCCGCCTAAACGCCGCGACGATCACCGCCGCCAAAGGCCGCGGGATTAACGCCGCCGAGAACTCACAGGTCGGCGCCGTGTCGGCGCATATTTCCTCCGCCGAAGACTGGGCAGTGCGCCTCTTCAACGGCAGCTCGTTCAACGCCTGCAACGCTCGCATCCAGGGTCATGGCGGCGACGTCCATCTCGATGGCGGATCTCAGGCCAATCTCGCCAACGCCCGGCGAAGCGACGGCGAGAGCGAGATCATTTCGAACGTCTGGGGTGGAGAATATTCTCCCATGGGCAAGGTTACAGGCCTTGATCAGAGGATCCAGTTCAGGGACGAAACCTCGTCATTTGCCCTCTTCCCGGAAAGTCGTCCACACCATATCGTGCGTGGAGACTTGGCCGATCCGATACAAGTTGCGCTTTTCACAAGCACACAATCGCCCCACAAGCGCTTCGAGATTTCACACATCGGAACAGGGGCGGATGTCCTCATTTACGAAGACAGTCATCACTCCAAGCTGATCGCGACGCTTTCACCGCGCCAGACCTGCCGTTTGACGCCTGACGGCCGAGGCGGGTGGTTCACGTGACAATGCCCAGCGAGTTTCAGATGCTGAAATCCTCCGTCGAAAACCGGCCGTCCAGCCAGGCGACGATCCGCTCTGCGGCCTCATCCGGCGACATGGTGGTGGTGTCGACGACGATCTCGGGACTTTCCGGGGCCTCGTAGGGGCTGTCGATGCCGGTGAAATTCTTCAGCTCGCCGGCGCGGGCTTTCTTGTAGAGCCCCTTCACGTCGCGGGCCTCGGCCACGGCCAGCGGCGTGTCGACATGGACCTCGACGAACTCGTCCTCGCCCAGAAGTTCGCGGACCATCCGGCGTTCGGCGCGGAAGGGCGAGATAAAGCTGACCAGGACGATCAGCCCGGCGTCCACCATCAGTTTCGACACCTCGCCGACGCGGCGGATGTTCTCGACCCGGTCCTCCTCGGTGAAGCCCAGGTCGCGGTTCAGGCCGTGGCGGACATTGTCGCCGTCCAGCAGATAGGTGTGGCGGCCGTCGGCGTGCAGGCGCTTCTCGACCAGATCGGCGATGGTCGACTTGCCGGCCCCGGACAGGCCGGTCAGCCAGATCACCCGCCCCTTCTGGTTCTTGATCGCGGCGCGCGACGTCTTGTCGACCGAGGTGGCCTGCCAGTGGATGTTGTGGGCCCGGCGCAGGGCGAAGTTCAGCAGCCCCGCCCCCACCGTCCGGTTCGAGATCCGGTCGATCAGGATGAAGCCGCCCAGATCCTTGTTCTGGCTGTAGGGCGCGAAGGCCACGGGCGCGTCCAGCGACAGGTTGCAGACCCCGATCTCGTTCAGCTCCAGCCGACGGGCCGGCTGCTGTTCCAAGGTGTTGACGTTCACCTTGTGCTTGGGCTCGGTGATGGTCGCCCCGACCAGTTTGGCGCCGATCTTGAGCAAGTAAGGCCGGCCCGGCAGCAGGGGTTCGTCGTCCATCCAGACCACGGTCGCCTCGAACTGATCGGCGGCTTCCGGCGGCGCCTCGGCGCTGGCCAGGACGTCGCCGCGCGACACGTCGATCTCGTCGGCCAGGGTCAGGGTGATCGACTGGCCGGCGACGGCCTGGTCCAGATCCCCGTCGGCGGTGACGATCCGCGCCACGGTCGAGGTCTTGCCCGACGGCAGCACGCGCACCGCATCGCCCGGCCGCACGGTCCCGGCCGCGATCTGGCCCGAGAAGCCGCGGAAATCCAGATTGGGCCGGTTGACCCACTGCACCGGCAGGCGGAACGGATCGGCCTGCAGATCGTCCCCGACCTCCAGCCTCTCCAGCAGGCTCATCAGCGGCGGCCCCGCATACCAGGGCGAATGGGCGCTGGCCTCGGTGATATTGTCGCCGCGCAGGGCCGACATCGGAATGGCGTCGAAGCCCTTCAGCCCGATCTGGCCGGCGAAGGCGGAAAAGTCGGAAACGATGGCGTCGAACACATCCTGCGACCAGCCCATCAGATCCATCTTGTTGACCGCCAGGATCACGTGGCGGATGCCCAGCAGGCTGACCAGATAGGCGTGCCGCCGTGTCTGGGTCAGCACCCCGCGCCGCGCGTCGATCAGGATGACGGCGGCGTCGGCGGTCGAGGCGCCGGTGACCATGTTGCGGGTGTACTGCTCGTGGCCGGGCGTGTCGGCGACGATGAATTTGCGCTTCTCGGTCGAGAAGAAGCGATAGGCCACGTCAATGGTGATGCCCTGTTCGCGCTCGGCGGCCAGACCGTCGACCAGCAGGGCGAAGTCGATGTCGCCCCCTTGCGTGCCGACGCGGCGGCTGTCCGCCTCCAGCGCCGCCATCTGATCCTCGAAGATCATCTTGGAGTCATAGAGCAGCCGCCCGATCAGGGTCGACTTGCCGTCGTCCACGCTGCCGCAGGTGATGAAGCGCAGCAGGCTCTTGTGCTGGTGGGCGTCCAGATAGGCGTCGATGTCGCGGGCGATCAGGTCGGACTGGTGAGCCATCAGAAATAGCCCTCCTGCTTCTTCTTCTCCATCGAGGCGGACTGGTCGTGGTCGATCATCCGGCCCTGGCGCTCGGAGGTGGTGGTCAGCAGCATTTCCTGGATCACCTCGGGCAAAGTCGAAGCCGTGCTCTCGACCGCCCCGGTCAGGGGATAGCAGCCCAGGGTGCGGAAGCGGACGGACCTCATCTGCGGCGTCTCGCCGGGGCGCAGGCGGAACCGGTCGTCGTCGACCATGATCAGGGCCCCGTCCCGCTCGACCACCGGCCGTTCGGCGGCCAGATACAGGGGCACGATCGGGATCTGCTCCAGATGGATGTATTGCCACACATCCAACTCGGTCCAGTTGGAGATGGGGAAGACGCGGATGCTCTCGCCGGGCCGTTTGCGCGTGTTGTAGAGCCGCCAGAGTTCCGGCCTCTGGTTCTTCGGATCCCAGCGGTGCTCGGCCGTGCGGAACGAGAAGATCCGCTCCTTGGCCCGAGACTTCTCTTCGTCGCGCCGCGCGCCGCCGAAGGCTGCATCGAAGCCGTGCAGGCTCAGCGCCTGTTTCAGCCCCTCGGTCTTCCACAGATCGGTATGCAGGGCCGAACCGTGATCGAACGGATTGATGCCGCGCGCCACGGCCTCCGGGTTCTGGTGGACCAGAAGCTCGACGCCCAGATCGGCCGCCGCCTGTTCACGCATTTCGTACATGGCCCGGAACTTCCAGGTCGTGTCGACGTGCAGCAGCGGGAAGGGCGGCTTGGACGGATAGAAGGCCTTCTTCGCCAGATGCAGCATCACGGCCGAATCCTTGCCGATCGAATACAGCATGACCGGGCGCTCGGCCTCGGCCGCCACCTCGCGCATGATGTGGATGCTCTCGGCCTCCAGACGCTGCAAATGGGTCAGGCGCGCGGGGCTGGGCGTGGTCAGGGTCTCGGTCAGAAGGGCGGCGTCCACCAGGTCAGATCTCCATCGAAGGCTGACGTGACACTCCAATGTGCGACAGGTCGCAAGCGATGGATACTGCCAAAGGCTGAGAGATTTTCGGAACCGGGACCGTATGTGGCGACTTTATGGCGAAAGCAGAAAGACCATGCTCTCCATGAAATCCCTCGCCGCCGTCGCCGTCCTGTCCATCACATTGGCCGCCTGCGTGACCGCGCCTTCGCCGTCCGAGTATCGGGCGCCGCAACCGACCAAGACCATCGATCTGGACCGACTGTGGTCGGGGCGTTGGCACGAGATCGCCCGCCTGCCGGATCGGCTGACGGACGGCTGCGTGGCCGGCGCCTCGATCTACACCCCGGCCGGCGGGGACCGGATCGAGGTGCGCGACACCTGTCAGGTCGGAACCCCGGACGGCAAGGAGAAGGCCATCGGCGGCCAGGGCCGGATCCTGGATCCCGGCATGAACGCCAAGCTGCGGGTCCGTTATCTGCACGGCCTGGTGACCTGGGACTATTGGGTGCTGGACCGGGCCGACGACTACAGCTGGTTCATCTCGGCCGACCCGACCTTCGAACGGCTGTTCATCTATACCCGCGACATCCCCGACCCGGCCGAGGTGCGCGCCCTGACCGACCGGGCGCGGTCGCTGGGCTATGACGTCAGCCGGCTGGAGTATCCGGCCCAGCCCGCTCCCTGAAGCCGCAAGGGATCAGGACACCACCGTCGGCGCGAGGGGCCGCAAGGCCAGGCGACGCCCCAGGCGCATCGTCGGCTCCTCGATGAGGCGATAGGCCATCTCGGCTACGATCAGGGATGAGACCAGGGCCACCGTCACCAGGCCGGCATAGGACAAGCGACCTGCAAGCAGGCTCACGACGACATTGAAGACAATCACATGGGTCAGATAGAGGCTGTAGGACACCCGTCCCAGCCACGCGGCGATCCGCATCTCGAAGACGCCCCTCACCATTGGATCGGTCGCCGTCAGCACCACCAGAATGGTCGCGCCGACAAGAACGAACGGCGAGAATTTCGGCGCCGCAGGCGCCATCAGCAACAGCCAGGCCACGCCGATGGCGGCGATCAGCCCGACCTTCGGCACGCTTTGGGTCAGCAGTCGAATGCGGTCGAGATTGAAGAAGATGGCCGCCCCGATGGCGAAGAAGAAGGCTGTCCGCGTCGTGCCGAGAAGGCTGAACAGAAATGGATCAGCGACGAAATCAATCACCACCAGGCTGGCGACCCAGACAATGAAGAAGACGGCCAGCGCCAATCGCGGCCGCTGACGGACGCTCCACGCGATCAGGGGGAAGACGATGGAAATCCGCATTTCGTGGACCAGGGACCACATGGGATTGTTCAGCCACTCCTCAACACCCGTCATTGCGAGATGATTGAACAGGCTCCAGCCGGTCAACTGGTTCGCAGGCCAGCCCATGTTCATCCAATCGCTGACCTCTGTGGACGGCGCCGGCCGCAGCAGGGACCACAGGGCTGCAGCCGCCAGAATGGAGACCACGAACGGCAGATAGATCCTGCACACGCGCTTGATGATGTAGGGGCGATAGTTCCACCGCTCGACCCGTTCCAGGGTCAGGGCGAGCACGAAACCGCTGATGATGAAAAAGACGATCACGGCCGATTGGCCGCTGATCATCAGCCGCAGCGGCGTACCCTTCAGAATGGATATTGCGCTGCTCCAGAACCCGGCGGCGAACAGGTTGCTGGTCGATGCCGAATAGAGCGGCGACATCAGGACGGCGTGGTGAATGACGACGACGAGCGCCGCCAATCCTCGCAGCCCGTCAAGCGAGCGAAGCCGTGTCGGCCCTAATTCCGCGATGGTCCCCATGACGGGGATCGTTAACATAACTCCGTTCGTCGATCGACGTTGAAAATTCGCTCGCAGCCGGAAAGGCACGACAAGGGCCCCGGCGAAATCGCCGGGGCCCTCATTGATCTGCCAGGGTCGATCAGTTCAGCGGCTGGACCGCGATGGCCGGAGCCTGACCTTGAGCCGGAGCCTGGCCTTGAGCCGGAGCCGGGGCAGGCGCCGGAGCCGCCTGGATCGACGGCGCGGGCGGCGCCGTATTCAGGCCCGGCGTGGCCGACGAGGCGCTGTAGGGGCGCGGGCCGGCGGGTTCGGTCGGCGCCTCGACGCGGGCAGCCGGGCGATCCGCCGGGGCGGCGGCTGCGGGCGCGACACGACGCGGGGCCGGCTCGGCGCGGCGCGCGACCGGGGCCGGCGTCGCCTCGACGGGCTCAGCCAGGACCGGAGCCGGTTGAGCGGTCGGCGTTTGAGCGGTCACGCCCGGGTTGAGAGCGGCGGAATTGATCGCCGACGGGGCCGTCTGCATGGTCTGGACCTGGGCCGGCGCCTGGTCGGCGGCCGGGGCCGGCGCGGGTTGTTCGCCGCCGCCGATCATCAGGGCCGCGGCCGTGCCGATCACCGCAAGGGCGCCGATCGGCGCCACGATCATCCAGGTCTTGACCGGCTTGTTGCTCTTGGCGCGCTTCTGCGCATAGCGCGGCACGAAGACTTCGTCGGCCGTGCGCGGGTCGGCGGCGGTGGTGTCAGCGTCTGCATAAGTCATCGACATGATGTGTCCTCCATAACGTTGGTTGGGAAACACGCCGTCGTCTCGGCCCGTTCCGGCCAAGCCTGAATGACCTTCAAGAAACACCGATACGGACACAGTTGAGGCGACAACCGAACCTTTTGCGGGTGGCTCCTGGTCGATTGCGGCGGGAAATGCGCGTTTGGCTCTGGATTTCCCCAACGTCAAAGGAACAAATGGGACACGGCCATTCGGCAATCGCGATTGTTTCTCAGGTGTTTGTTCGCCTCGTGGTTGACCCGACAGGCCGCCTTCGTTCATCACGAAGGCAGGGCAGGACACGCATAGACCGGAGTAACGGCGCGCATGGGTTTGGTAGCGAATATCCGCCGGGACGTCCGGTTCGCGCGCGGCCTGTTTCGGCTGTTGAAACGCATCAAGCCGATCGAGCTCGATAGCGACGTCCTGCTGTGCGACGATTTCGAGGAGGCCGTCGACAAGTTCGCCGACAATATCGCGGTCGAGGACGAACGCCGCAGCCTGACCTATCGCGACCTGGACGCCATGGCCAACCGCTACGGCCACTGGGCCAAAAGCCGGGGCCTGCGCCGCAACGACACCATCGCCCTGATGATGACCAACCGGGTCGAATATCTGGCGGCCTGGATCGGCTTCTCCAAGGTCGGCATCGCCACGGCCCTGATAAACACCAATCTGGGCGGCCAGGGTCTGGCCCACTGCCTGACCATCTCCAACGCCTTCCAGGTGGTGGCGGACGAGGACTGCTGGCGTCAGATCGAGGCGGCCCGCCCGCTGGTCGGTCATAATCTGATGCTCTGGGTCCACGGCCTGGGCGAAGAGGACGAAACCAGCGATCGTCGCGGCCTGGACAAGCCGGTGCGCGGCGCCTCGTCGGTGCGTCCGGCCAAGTCGGGCCGCGAAGGCCTGACCAACCGCGACACCGCCCTCTATATCTACACCTCCGGCACCACAGGCCTGCCCAAGGCGGCCCGCATCCCCCATTCGCGCGCCCGCACCTATATGCGCGCCTTTGCCGGGGCCACGCGCTCGACGCCGGAAGACCGGATCTTCAACGTCCTGCCCCTGTATCACTCGACCGGCGGCCTGGTAGGGGTCGGCGCCGCCCTGCTGAACGGCGCGCGCCTGATCATTCGCAAGAAGTTTTCGGCGTCCAGCTTCTGGCCCGACGTAAAATCGTCCGGCGCCACCATGTTCGTCTATATCGGCGAACTGTGCCGCTATCTGGTGAACTGCCCGCCGCAGGACGACGAAAAGAAGCACAGGCTGCGCCTCGCCTTCGGCAACGGTCTGCGCGCCGACGTCTGGCCCGAGTTCCAGAGCCGTTTCAACATCCCCGAGGTGCTGGAATTCTACGGCTCGACCGAGGGCAATGTCTCCCTGTTCAACTTCGACGGCAAACAGGGCGCCATCGGCCGCGTCCCCTCCTATCTGAAGAAACAGATCAACATCCGCCTGGTCCAGTTCGACGTCGACAGCGAACAGCCGATCCGCGGCACGGACGGCCTGTGCCGCCTGGCGAAGGTGGGCGAGATCGGCGAGGCCATCGGCGAGATCGGCAACGACATCCGCCACGACTTCTCGGGCTATGCCGACAAGGCCGCCTCGCAGAAGAAGATCCTGACTGACGTCTTCAAGAAGGGCGACCGCTGGTTCCGCACCGGCGACCTGATGAAACAAGACGCCGAGGGCTATTTCTACTTCGTCGACCGGATGGGCGACACCTTCCGCTGGAAGGGCGAGAACGTCTCGACCTCCGAGGTCGAACAGGCCCTGATGGAGGCGCCGGGCGTGGACGAGGCCATCGTCTATGGCGTGCCGGTGCCGGGTCAGGAGGGCAAGGCCGGCATGGCCGCCCTGGTGGTCGACGGCAAGTTCGACGCCAAGGCCTTCGCCGAACACGTCGAGGCCCGCCTGCCCGCCTACGCCCAGCCGGTCTTCGTGCGGCTGATCAAGGCGGCCGAGACCACCGGCACCTTCAAATACCGCAAGGCCGATCTGGTCGCCGACGGCTTCGACCCCGAAAAGACCGGCGCGGCCCTGTATCTGCGCGGCGGCAAGACCGGCTACGCCAAGCTGACGGCGGCGGCGCGCCAGGCCATTCTTGACGGCGAGGGCCGCCTCTAAGGCTTCCGTCCGTTCCTGACGCAGGTCCATGCCAGGGTTCGGCATGGCCTGCCGACCGGTCGGAAGTGCACCAAGTACACGAAGTGCACCCTGTTTTTTTTGCGCATCCCGCCCGCGAAAGTGCACGGACTGCACGAAGTACACGCCGTTTTTCGCCCCCCTCCCGGCCCCGAGCGGCGTTTGGCGAAACGCCGTCTTAATCATTAACGCCGATAGCTTGACGCCTCTCGCGTCAGGATACCTGCGTCCATGTTCCAGATCATCGGCATCGTGCTGCTGTTCGGCCTCGTCTTCGGCAGCTACGCCATCTCCGGCGGCAAGTTCGAAGTGATCCTGCACGCCGCGCCCCACGAACTGATGGCGATCGGCGGCGCCGGCATCGCAGCCTTCCTGATCTCCAACTCCCTGCCGGTGATCAAGGGCTCGATGGCGGGTCTGGGCAAGACCTTCGCCGGCCCCAAGTGGAAGAAGCAGGACTACAAGGACCTGCTGTCCCTGCTGTTCCAGCTGACCAAGACCATGAAGTCTAAGGGCGTGGTGGCCCTGGAAAGCCATATCGAGAAGCCCAAGGAATCCCCGATCTTCCAGAAGTACCCCAAGGTGCTGAAGGACCATTTCGCCGTCGACTTCATCTGCGACACCCTGCGGATGATGACCATGAACCTGGAAGACCCCCACCAGGTCGAGGACGCGATGGAGAAACAGCTCGAGAAGCACCATCACGAGCACCTCGAAAACGCCCACGCCCTGCAGAACCTGGCCGACGGCCTGCCCGCCCTGGGCATCGTCGCCGCCGTTCTGGGGGTCATCAAGACCATGGGCTCGATCACCGAGCCGCCGGAAGTCCTGGGCGGCATGATCGGCGGCGCCCTGGTCGGCACCTTCATGGGCGTCTTCCTGGCCTATGGCCTGGTCGGCCCCTTCGCCGCGCGCCTGACCGCGATCATCAATGAGGAAGCGGCCTACTACAAGATCATCCAGTCGGTGCTGATCGCCCACCTGCACGGCAACGCCGCCCAGATCTCGGTCGAGATCGGTCGGGGCGACATCCCCTCCTCGGCCCAGCCCTCCTTCGCCGAGATGGAAGAGACGCTGAACAATATCAGCAACGACTGATCCCAAGACCCGTCCCGGAACGTCCCGGGGGCCAGCGGGTTTTCGATGCGGCATGACGCCGCCGTGATCTCGGCTTGCTCCGTCGTTCACGGCGGCGTTATCGTTTCCGGCGAGGCTTCAGACCTCGCGAACAGCATCCGGAGGACTCCCCCATGCGCATCACCGCCCTCATCGCCGCCTCGGCCGCCGCCCTCGCCATCGCCGCCTGCTCGAAGGCGCCGGAAGAAAAGGCCCAGGAAGCCGCCAGCGATGCGGTCGAGGCCGCCGGGACCGCAGCCGACGCCGCCGTCACCGCCGATCAGGCCGCCCAGGAAGCTGCGGCCGCCGCCAACGAGGCCGCCCAGGACGCGGGCACGGCCAACGCGCCTGAAGCCGCCCCCGGCTCTGCTCCCGGCGCAGCCATGACGCCGCAGTCGACCGAGGCCGCCCCAGCCCCGGCCGCCGCCCACGACGACGGCCACTAAGGCGTCGAAGAGGTTTTCGACGGATAGGGCCGCCCCGCAAGGGGCGGCCTTTTTCGTCCGGGCGACGAAGGTGCTAGAGCCCCGCCATGACTTTCGAAGACGCCTCCCCCAAACTCACCTGGACCGACGAGGACGAGCCGCGCTCGGGCCGGTTCGGCGACGTCTATTTCTCCAGGGACGACGGGCTGGCCGAGACCCGCGCGGTGTTTCTGCAGGGCTGCGGCCTGCCCGACGCCTGGGCCGGGCGGCGCCGGTTCACCGTGGCGGAACTGGGCTTCGGCACCGGGTTGAACATCGTCGCCCTGCTCGACCTTTGGCGACGCACCCGCCCCGAGGGCGGGCGGTTGCATATCTTCTCCATCGAGGGTTTCCCCCTGACCGCCGACGAGGCCCGCCGCGCCCTGTCCAACTGGCCCGAACTGGCCGAGGCCGCCCAGGCCCTGACCGAGGCCTGGCCGGAGCGGACGCCGGGTTTCCACCGGGTCGACCTGCCCGAATTCCACGCCGTGCTCGACCTCGCCGTCGGCGACGTCGCCTGGGCGCTGGAGCAATGGTCAGGCCCCGCCGACGCCTGGTTCCTGGACGGTTTCTCGCCCGCCCTGAACCCCGGCATGTGGTCGCCCGAGATCATGGCGCGGATCGCCGCGCGTTCGGCGCCCGGCGCCCGCGTCGCCACCTTCACCGTCGCCGGCGCGGTCCGCCGAGGCCTGTCCGACCACGGCTTCGTCGTCGAGAAAAAGCCCGGCCACGGCCGCAAGCGCGAACGTCTCGAAGCCCGGCTGGAGGGCGTGCTCTCCCCCTCCCCCGTCCCCACGCCGCGTGTCGCCGTGATCGGCGCGGGAATAGCCGGCGCCTCGGTCGCCCGCGCCCTGGCCGCATCGGGGATCGCGCCGATCGTCATCGAGGCCGATCATCCGGGCGCCGGCGGATCGGGTTTTCCCGCCGGCCTGGCGACCCCGCGCCTGGACGCCGGGGACGCGGTCATCGCCGGCCTCTACGCCCAGGCGCTGGAACGGGCGCGGCGCCTGTATGACGCCACCCCGGACGCCGTCCTCGCCGAAGGCGTGCTTCAACTGCCCCAGGCCGAACGCGACGCGGCCCGTTTCCACAAGATCGCCGCCCAATCGATCTGGCGCGACGGCGCCATGACGGTCGTCGATGTCCAGACCGCCGGTGATCGGCTGGGCGAGCCCCAGACCGACGGCGGGCTTATGATGGCCGACGCCCGTGTGGTCCAGCCCGCCGCCATCCTCGAAGCCTGGCTCCAGGGCGTGAAGACCATTATCGCCTCGGTCGCCCGGATCGAGCGCGTCGAGGACGGCTGGGCCATGCTGGACGACGCCGGCGCCGCCGTCGCCACGGCGGATGCTGTCGTCGTGACGGCCGGCTGGGGCGTCGCGGCCCTGCTCGACGGCGCCGGCCTGTCGCCCGTTCGCGGCCAGGCCGACTGGTGCGACGCTCATTCCGTCGGGGGCGCGGCCTGGGGCGGCTATGTCGCTCCCACCGCGACAGGTCTGCTGTACGGCGCCACGCACACACGCGGCGACGTCTCCACCGACACCCGCGACGCCGACAGCGCCCAGAACCTCGCAACGCTTCGCGCGCGCCTGCCCGACCTCGCCGCCAAGGCGGAAACCGGCGCAGGTGGTCGCCGCGCCGCGATCCGCGCCACAACCCGCGACCGGCTGCCGATCGCCGGACGTCGCGAAGACGGAATCTGGCTGCTGTCAGGCCTGGGCTCGCGCGGCTTCTGCATCGGGCCTCTGCTGGGCGAGCATTTGGCGGCGTTGATCACCGGCGCGCCTTCGCCGCTGCCCCATGCGCTTTCCGAACGGGTCGCTCCAGACCGAACAAGACAGGCCTAGTCGATCTTCATCCCCGGTTCATGTCCGGCGCCGACTGATGGTCCGTCACTCCCGGTCGAAGGTATTTCCAATGCGCTCCGCACTGACCGCTCTCGCCGTTTCGGCCATGGCCCTTTCCACCGTCTCCGCCTGCGCCCCCTCGGCAAAGATCGCCAGGACCGACGCCGACGAGACGGCTGCGGCGCGCTGTTTCCGCACGGACACGATCCGCAACTTCCGGGCGGACCGCCAGTCCAACCTCTATATTCGCTCCAGCCGAGACGACGTGTTCCAGATCAACACCAGCGGCGGCTGCTGGAGTCTGGACTCCGCGATCTCGATCGCCGTCAGGCCTACCGCAGGGGGATCGAACAATATCTGTGTCGGCGATCCCGTCGCGATCGTCGTTCCCAACGCCAATCCCGGCCAGGGCTCCTGCCGCGCCTTCGTCACCAAATCCCTGACCGCGGAAGAGGTCGCCGCCCTGCCCGACCGCGTCCGGCCCTGACCGGACTGCGGCCCGCCCGCCCATGCGCCGACTCGCTTGAATTCCGACGATCGCGGGTATCAAATCCTCCCCTCTTAGGGAGGATGACATGCGCGGAATCGCCAAACTCACCATCATCGTCGCAGCCCTGGTCGCAGCGACGCCAGCGGGCGCCGAAAACTGGAGCCGGTTCTCGTCCAGTGATCGAACGGCCTATCTGGTCGATCAGGACACCCTGACCGCTGTCGACGGCGTCGTGACCGTTCGCTTCGCCCGCATACCGACCCAGGGCGACGCCGGCGACCAGAGCCATGAGAGCGAGGAAGTCGCCATCCGCTGTTCGGACGGCCAGTCACGCACCACGGCTGACGTCACCCACGGCCCCGACGGCGCCGAAACCGACCGCGTCGCCGAGGACGGCGCATGGGAGGCCACGCCGTCCGGCGGCGTCTATGGCGCTCTCAAGTCCTTCGCCTGCGACGACATGCGGCCCCAGGGTGAGTCCTGGCCGACGATCGCAGCCTTCATCGCGGCAGGGCGAGGGTCCTAGCAGACCGGCCCCTCCCCGAATCCGGGAGGGTCGCATCCTGCAGGGCGCGGACACGCCCTGCTGACGCTCGTCCTCGTCGCCGTTCAAATCCGCTGTGACGTCATCAGCGGTCACCGCCGATGTCGCGGGCGAGCGCCGCCTGCACCTCGGCCCGCGCCGCTTCCATGTCGCGACGGAAGGTTTCGGATGTCTGTTCGGCGCCATAGGCGATCATGCCGCCCAGGATGCCGGCCTCGACGGCGCTGTAGCTGTGCGAGCCGCAGATGTAGCGGCTTTCGGCGAATTCCCGCCCCCTGGCGTACAGGGCGTCGGCCCGCTGGGGCGCCAGCTCGGCCAGGATCATGGCGACGTGCACGCCGTGGCCGGAATGACCCGACGGATAGTCCGGATTGCTCGCCAGATGCGCCGTCTTCGCCTCGCAGATCGGCAGATCCGTGCCGATGTAGGGGCGTTTCGTCCCCCAGTGATCCTTGGCCAGGCCGACCGTGCGATCGGCGCCGGAACGACGCAGCAGGGCGGTCAGCACCGGCGCCGTCTCCTCGGTCAGGCGCACGCCCAGGGCGGCGGCGAAATGGTCGTACATGTCGCCGGTGACGTCCGCCGTCGCCTGTTCCCAGCGTGGCGTGCCCTGCAGGGCGCGGGTCTGGCGGAAGATCTCGGCGTTGGCGCGGTCGCGCGGCGAACCGGGCGCGGGCGGAGGCGGCAGGATGGTCGTCAGGTCGGGCCGCGCCTCGACCGCCAGATAGCCGCGCGGCGGGGCGCCGGCGACCATTTCCACGGCCAGGTCATCGCAGCGGCGCGCGGTGCGCAGGCCGTTGCACACCGCTGCCGCGCCGCCGGCCAGACGCACCTCGAAGCCCGGGAAGCGCGGATCGGCCCACAGATAGTCGGTCGAGACATATTGCGCCCCGCTGGCGAAGGCGGCGCTGCGGCGGGTCACATCGCCGGCGCGGGCCTCGACGGTCTCGGAGTCGGCCCGGGTGCGGACGATGAAGCCCTGACGCACGGCGGCGCGGATCCTGTCCTGCTGAGCCACCGGATCATTGATGGTCAGATAGGCGGCGGCGGGGCTGGCCTCGTCGGTATTGACGAACATGGCGCGGCCCTGCAGCGACGGATGGTCCTGCAGATAGCCGGCGATCTTGTCGCCCTTCTCGTCCAGGGCGAAGAAGACCTTGCCGCGCGCCGCGCCCAGGCTGGGCCAGCCGCCGGCCAGCACGCCCTCGCGCAGGGTGGCGTGATCGCCGCGGACCTGGTCGGGCGTGATCAGATGTCCGGCGTCGAACACCGACCGGATCTCGGCGTCCAGGGCGCGCCAGGCTGCGGCGTCGAACGCCGGCGCCTCGACACCGCCCGGCACGGTCGGCTTGCCCGTCTTGGCGTTCAGCATGATCAGGATCGGCGCATGATCGGGATGGGCCTTCGACCAGGCGCTGATCTCGCCCAGGCAGGCGACGAAGGTCAGGCAGGAGCTGCGGAAGTCCAGGTCGGGGATGTGCAGGGTCTTGAAGCCGGGCTTCGACATGGTCTCGACGAAGGCCGCGCCGACCGCCGCCCCCTGCCCCGGCCGTCCCAGGGCCGACAGGGGATGGGCGAAACGACCGCCCTCGGGATCGTTCAGCACGTCGATCTCGATCTGGCGCGCGCCGGCGTCCAGCTGTTCCGTCAAGGGACGGTGGGCGTAGTCCAGCCCCAGGGCCAGAGGCGTCGCGGCGACCATGGCCGCCATCTCGGCCTCCGGAATGGCCTGTTTGTAGCTGTTGTGCGTGCCGACCACGGTGATGTCGTTCATCCGCAGCGCGGCGTCCATCCACGGCCGGGCGCAGGCGTCGCCGCCGCCGGCCCGCACGTCGGCGGCGGTGGGATCACAGGTCAGGGCGGCGCCGGCCATCAGGGCCGCGATCAGGGTCAGCATGACGGGTGTCCTTCGTCGAAATCTATCGGGCCGGGCAGCGCAGGGCGGCGCTGGCCGCGTCGTCGCCGGACAGGGACGGCGGCAGTTCGGTCGTGCCCCAGGCGGTCGGGGCCGGTCCCATGTGCAGGGTCAGCCGCCCGCCGGCCGCGATCTCGCTGTGGCGGAACCAGGCCCGGTCGAGGGGGCGCCCGTTCAGCTCGGCCGACTGGACGTAGCGGTTGGCCGGATCGGCGGCGCCCGGGGCCTCGATCACGAAGGTCCGTCCTTCGCCGATGGCCATCTCGCTGCGGGTGAAGATCGGCGAGCCGATCAGGTACAGGTCCTGGCCGGCGACGGGGAAGAAGCCCATGGCGTGGAAGGCGTACCAGCTGGACATGGCGCCGGAATCCTCCGGCCCCGGAGTGCCGCCGCGCGCGTCCAGGAAGCCCTTGCCGCGATAGTCGATGATCCGCTGCACCGACTTATCCGGCCGTCCGACATAGTGGTACAGCATCGGCGCCAGGAAGCCCGGCTCGTTGGTCATGTCGAACTGCAGCCGATCGAACAGGGCGTCTACGCGGCGGATGAAGGCGTCGCGGCCGCCCGACAATTCGACCAGACGCGCCACGTCGTGCGGCGCATACAGGGAATAGGTCCACAGGTCGGCCTCGTAGAAGAAGTCCGGCCAGGTGCCGCGCTTGGCCATATAGGGCTCGGCCCAGCTTCCGTCCGGGTTGCGCGGACGGATGAAGCCCTTGATCCCCTGGACCTCCATGTCCCGGTCGAACAGATTGGCGAAGTTTCCGGACTGGGCCCGGTAGCGCGCCGCCACCTCCGGCTGGCCCAGGCCGCACGCCACCTGGGCGATGGCGAAGTCGTTGTAGGCGTATTCGACCGTACGCGACCCGGCCCGGTCGTAGTCGGTCGAGATATAGCCCCGGTTCAGATAGTCGGGCAGGCCGCCCCGTCCTTCCTTCTCCGCGTCCGGCGGCGAGACGGTGGCGTTCTTGATCATGGCCTCGAAGGCGGCGCCATAGTCGATGCCGGTCATGCCCTTCACGAAGGCGTCGGCGACGACGACGTCGCTGTTCGATCCCCCTTGCGTGCGGCCATTGCTGTCGCCGACCCGTGCGTCCGGCATCCAGCCCTCATGGCGATAGACGTCGATCAGCGAGCGCAACAGGTCGCGGCTGCGCTCCGGCTGGATCAGGGTCAGCAGGGGCCAAGCGCTGCGGAAGGTGTCCCAGACGGCCTGATAGTCGTCATAATAGGGTTCGTCCGAGGTCCAGCCGGGGTTCTCGCCCGTGCGGTCCGACGGCATCAGCTGCAGGTGATACAGGGCGGTGTAGAACTGGCGCCGGTCGGCGGAACTGCCGCCCTCGACCCTGATCGGAGACAGGGCCTGCTCCCAGGCGGCGTGGGCCTCGGCGCGCGCCGTGTCGAAATCGGCGGCGGCCCGTGCGTTGCGCCGCGCCTGATCGACACTGACGAAGGAGACGCCGACCTTGGCGTTGACGACCCGGTCGGCCCGGCCGTCGAAGTCGAAACTGGCGCCGATCGGATGGTCGCCCTCGACGCTCAGGCTGGCGGCGTCAGAGAAGCCGTCCGCCCCCCAGGTCCGCACCCCGGCGGCGTCCTGATCCAGAAGGATGACGAAATAGACCCGGTATTCCCCGCCCAGGTTCCAGCCCCCGGCGTAGCGGCCCATGCCGCTGATCTCGCGCGCCGAGTTCACCGTCAAATCTGCGCCGAGGAATTTCTGGCCTTCACGACCATTGCTCTGGGTCAGGATCCGGTCCAGCCGCACGGTCAGATGGGCGTCCTCGCCCGAGCGGTAGGTATAGCGGTGCAGACCCGCCCGTTCCGTGGTGGTCAGCTCCACCCGCACGTCGGGCCGCGCCAGGGTGGCGGCGTAATAGTCGGGGGTCGCCGTCTCCTCGTTGGCAGGCGAGGTCACATCGGCCAGGTCCAGCACCCCCGTCGCCGGCATGATGCGGATATTGCCGTATTTCCCGGCCGCGCCCTGCAGGTGCAGGTGGCTGTAGCCCAGCACCCGGCCGCCGCTCAGATAGCCGAACTTGGACGGACGACCGTCGAAGCTTTCCATGTCCGGCCCCAGCTTGACCATGCCGAACGGGCGGGTCGCGCCCAGGAAGGACTGACCGTACCAGTCGACGCCGATGTAGGGATCCACCCAGGCCATCGGATCGCCGAGGTCCGGCTGCGCCGGCGCGGGCCCCAGACCCATCAGGAGACCGGCGGCCGCGAAGGCCGCCAGAGAACGGATTGACTTGCGCATGGGTCGAAGACTCCGGTCCGGCGGTCAGAGGTCGTGAATCGGTTCGGGCCGGCGACCTGGGTCGCCGGCCCGAGGCCTTGTCAGAAGCGGTAGGTGACGGCGGCGCGGATGTTGCGGCCCACCACCGAGCTGCCGATGTAGACGCTGTCGCCGACCTCGCCGTTCTCGATGGCGCCGGCGCGCGGATTGCCGTTCACCAGGCCGATCTCGTCGAACAGGTTGTTGACCATCAGGTTCAGCTGGACGCGGTCCGTCAGGTCGTAGCGGGCGTTCATGTCGACCAGCCAGTATTCCGGCAGATTGATCTGGTTGGCGACCTCGGCGAAACGCTGACCATAGAAGCCGATGTCGGCCTGGACCCGCAGGCGGTCGTTCAACAGGTTGACGCCGGGCGTGATGCGCAGGCTGTTTTCCGGCACCCGGATCAGACGGTTGTCGGAATAGTCGATCTGCTGGCCGGCGCTGTTGGTGTAGACGAAGTCGGTGAAGCGGGCGTCCTGATAGGTCCACATGGCGCGCAGGTCGAACCAGTCGACCGGGGTCCAGAAGGCCTCGACCTCGACGCCGTTGGTCTCGGTGTCGCCGAACACGCGGTTCAGCACCAGGGCGCCGTCGGGCGCCGTGCGGTAGTCGCTGATCTCATAGCTCTCATAGATCGAGCGGAAGGCCGTGACGTACAGGTCCAGGCTGGAACGGCTGAACTTCAGGCCGGCCTCGGTGAAATTCATCGTCTGTGTGACCGGATCGGCGCCGGCGTTGCCCAGGAAGCTGGAGATGCTGGGCAGGCGGAAGGCGCTGGTGTAGCGCACGAAGGCGCCCAGGTCCGGCTGGAACTGGTAGTTGGCGCCCAGGGTCCAGGAGGCGTGGTCGAACGACCGGTCGAAGCCGGTGAAGACGCCGTTGCCGGTGATGACCGAATCGTCGGCGGCCGTCGGGCTCTGGTTCAGGTTGACCCGACGACGTCCCTCGACCTCGCCCTCGATGTCGATCTTCTCCCAGCGGGCGCCGCCGTCGATGCGCAGCTTGTCGGTGACCTGCCATTCGTCGCTGGCGTAGAGGGCGAAGGTCTTGGACGAGCCGTTGGCGTTGTTCCACTCCGAGCCGTACGACATGATCCCGCCGTTGGTGAACTGGTACAGTTTGTCGCCCGAGCCGCTCAGCAGATAGGCGTCCAGCACCGCGGCGTTGTTCTTGACCTCGGTCAGGACCGCCGCCGAGTTGGTGCCGTACTCCTCGTCCACCGAGGCGAAATAGACGCCGAAGGCGGCGTTGTGCGATCCAAAGGCGTCAAACTTGGCCACCAGACGCGTGTCCGAGATGAACTCCTCCAGCGGCACGGTGTAGGAGCGGGCCAGGTTCACCAGCCCCAGACCGTTGCCGTTCTGGTTCGCCAGATCGAAGGCTTCGCCGCTGTCGCGATAGAACAGACCCAGGCTCTGGCCGGCGCCGACATAGGCGCCATAGGTCGAGGCCAGCAGGTCTTCGGCCGAGGCGACGCTGTAGGGGGTGATGCTGTTGCGGCGGGTGTAGCTGTCGCGATAGCGCATCCGGTGCTCAACCGTCAGGTTGTCCGTCAGCTTGTAGTCGCCGGTCATCGTCAGCTGGGTCAGCTCGACCGTGGTGCCGTCGGCGGCGTCGAACCCATAGACGCCGTCCGGGGTCAGGAAGTCGAAATGCTGCGTCTCGGGTCCGGCGATGGAGTCTTTCAGGACGTCATAGCCGGGCACGCCGACCGGATCGCCCGAGGCGTCGTTCATGAAGATGCCGCCGGCGGCGTTGCCGATCCGCTCGTCGATACGCTTGACGCCCAGCATGATCGAGCCGCGGTCGAAGTCGCGCGACAGGGTGGCGCGGAACTGGCCGCCCTCGTCCTGGCGATAGCCGGTGTCGCGCTGGCCGTCGGACAGGCGGTAGTAGCCGCCGACCAGATAGCGCCAGTCGGTGTCGCCGATCGGGCCGCCGACCCAGCCGTCCACGCGGTGGGAATTGTAGTCGCTGGTCTCGTATCGGGCGAGGCCTTCCGTGGTGTCGCCGCCGCGCCGGGTGATGAAGTTGATCACCGCGCCCGGGGCGTTGGAATAGAAGATCGACGACGGTCCGCCGCGCACGACCTCGATGCGCTGGGCCGTCTGGTCGACCCGCATCGACTGGTCGGCGTTCAGCCAGCCCAGGCCGGCGTCCGCCTGGGCCGCGATGCCGTCTTCCAGCAGGCCCACCGTCGAATAGCCGTCGTTGGGGATGCCGCGGACGCGGATATTGCCGCTGGCCTCGCCGGACGAATTCTCGATCCAGAAGCCGGGAACATTCTTCAGCGCCTCGCCGACGCCGACCGGAGCGCGCATCTGCAGGTCCTCCTCGGACACGGTCGAGATGGCGTAGCTGGCCTCGACCTTCTTCTGCGCGGCGCCGGCGCGGCCGGTGACGATCACTTCGTCAAGCTGGGCGGCGTCGGTCGCGGCGTCCTGCGCAAAGGCAGGCGAAACCCAGGCGACGCTGGACGCCAGGGCGGCGAGCAGGGACAGGCGAGAAGCGGAATGGCGGAACATGGAACGACCCCGTTGGTGACGAGGCCGCTACATGATAGTCATCAGTATCGTTTTCATGACACGTCTGCGAAGAATGCTGTCAGGAACGGGCGAACGGCTTGGAAGGCTTGATGACCGGATACAGACAACCGCTTCAGGATCGCTCGAAGCGCACCTTCGAAGGCCTGCTCGACGCTGCGGGCCAGCTTCTGGCGGAGGTCGGGCTGGAGCGTATATCGGCCAATCTGATCTGCGAACGCGCGGGCGTCACGCCCCCCGCCTTCTATCGCTATTTCGACGACAAACAGGCCATCCTGCTCGCCTTGGCGGAACGCATCCTGGAGCGGCAGACGGTCATCCTGAACGCCTGGGTCGAGCGCTATCGCGACAGCGGTCTGGAAACCCTTTCCAAAGCCGGCGTCACCCTCATGCGCGATCTGAACGCCGTGACGGCGGCCGCGCCCGAATGGCTTTGGGTCATGCGCGCCCTGCATGCGATGCCCGCCCTGTCCCACATCCGACTGATGGCGCACAACGCCTGCGCCGATCTGCTGACCGACGTCTACATGCCCTATCTGCCGCATGTCCCGCGCGAGGTCGTGCGCCGGCGCACCCGGATGTCGGTGGAAATCGCCTATGCGATGGACGAGATGGTCAAGGAGGGCGAAGCCGATCCGGACCTGCTCTACGAAGACGCCGCCCATGTCTTCCAGGCCATGTTCCACTACCCGGACTACGCCCCGCAGAACAGGCCAGCCCTCCCGCCCACGGCCCCGCTTCCTTTACCGCCGCTCGAGGCGCGGTCTCGCGTCCTGGAGTAAAGCCCGTCCAGTTGATCAGCGCGCCAAGGCCGTCTGGTCGATGGCTGCGATCGACCTGGCGCCGGTCAGGGTCATGGCCACCCGCATCTCCTTCTCGAACAGGTCGAGCAGATTGGCGACGCCCGCCTCGCCGGCCGCCGCCAGGGCGTAGACGAAGGCGCGGCCCAGCATGACGGCGTCGGCGCCTAGGGCGATGGCGCGCACCACGTCCAGACCGTTGCGGACGCCTGAATCGACCAGGATCTTCAGATCGCCCTTCACCGCATTCGCGATGGCGGGCAGCGCCCGGGCCGAGGACAGAACGCCGTCCAGCTGACGCCCGCCGTGGTTCGACACCACTATGCCGTCGGCGCCGAAGGCGACCGCGTCGCGGGCGTCCTGGGCGTCCAGCACGCCCTTGATGATCATCGGCCCGTCCCAGAAGTCGCGGATCCATTGCAGATCCTTCCACGAGATCGACGGATCGAAATTGGCGCCTAGCCAGCCGATATAGTCGGCCAGCCCCGTGGGCTTGCCCAGATAGGCCGAGACATTCCCCAGATCGTGCGGCCGTCCGTTCAGCCCCACGTCCCAGGCCCAGGCCGGATGGGTCATGGCCTGCACCATCCGGCGCATCTCGGCGTTCGAGCCGCTCATGCCCGAATGGGCGTCGCGATAGCGGGCGCCGGGGGTCGGCATGTCGACGGTGAAGACCAGGGTCTTCACTCCCGCCGCCTTCGCCCGCTCCAGCGCGCTCTTCATGAAGCCCCGGTCGCGAAGCACATAGAGCTGGAACCACATCGGCCGGTCGATGGCGGGCGCCACCTCCTCGATCGGGCAGACCGAGACGGTGGACAGGGTGAAGGGCACGCCGCGCGAGGCCGCAGCCTTCGCAGCCTGAACCTCGCCGCGCCGGGCGTACATGCCGGTCAGGCCGACCGGCGCCAGAATCAAGGGCAGACGCAGGGTCTCGTCGAACAGCCTGGTCTCGAGGCTGAGACTGGTCATGTCCTGCAGCACGCGCTGGCGCAGGGCGATGGCCTGCCAGTCCTCGACATTGCGGCGCAGGGTCTGCTCGGCGTAGGCGCCGCCGTCGATGTAATGGAACAGGAAGGGCGGCAGCTTGCGGCGCGCGGCCTCGCGATAATCGCCGGGCGACGAGATGATCATCGGACGCCCTACTGGAAATTGGCGAAGGCGCCGCCGTCGACCAGCAGGGCCGCGCCGGACATGTAGCCCGCCATGTCCGAGGCCAGGAAGGCGACGACCGAGGCGATGTCCTCCGGACGGCCCAGACGCCCCAGCGGGATGCGACCTTCCATATATTTGCGCTTCGCCGGGTCGGCGAGATCGTCCTTGTTGATGTCGGTGGCGATGGTGCCCGGCAGGACCGAGTTGCAGCGAATGCCGTGACGACCCAGCGCGACGGCGCACGACTGCATCAGGCTGTGCACCCCCGCCTTGGTCGGGGTGTAGTGGGTCTGCATCTCGCCGCCGACCAGGGCCGAGATCGAACTGATGGCGACGATGGAACCGCCCTCCCCCTGTTTCACCATCTGGTTCGCGGCCGCCTGGGTCATGAAATAGGCCCCGTGGAGATTGACCTCCATCGTGCGGCGCAGGGTCTCGACCGGCATATCGAGGAAGGCGTGGAAGGGGCAGATGCCGGCGTTGGAGACGAAGACGTCCACCCGACCGAAGGCCTCGACGGCCGCGTTCACGAAGGTCGCGGCGCTTTCCGGCAGGGCCACGTCGGCGTCGACGACGATGGCCTTGCGGCCCAGGGCCTCGATCTCGGCGACCACCTCGGCGGCGACGATGTCGTCCTTGTAGGTGTTGATGGCGACGTTGGCGCCCTGTCTGGCCGCCTCGACGGCCGTCGCCCGTCCGATACCCCGCGATGCGCCCGTGATCAGGACGACCTTGTTCTCAAGCAACATGCGGGCTCCGGCGTTTCTCTATTATGGTTTGGGCAGCCAACCGAGGTCGGCGCTGATGGCGTCGGCGGCGTCGGTGACGGTCTTGGTCAGTTCCGTCATCCGGGCGTCGGACATATATTGAGCGGCCGAGGAGACGCTGAGCGCGGCGACGATATGGCCGTCCACCGAACGGATCGGGGCGGCGACGCAGCGGATCTGGTCCTCGTTCTCTTCCAGGTCGAAGGCATAGCCCTTCTGGGCGTAGCCATGCATCCGCTCCAGCCAGACGGCGCGGGCGGACGAATCGAAGGCCGCGCCGGGGGCGGCGTAGAAGTCGATCCATTCCGGCTCGGTCTTGTCGAGGATCAGGGCCTTGCCCAGGCCGGTCGAGGCGATCGGATGCCGTTCGCCCAGGCGCGAGCCGATGTTGATGCGGCGACGACCGGCGACCTTGTCCAGATAGAGGGCGTGACGGCCGTCCAGCACGCCCAGGTGGACCGTGTCGTCGGTCTGGGCCGACAGCTGTTCCAGCCAGGGCCGGGCGACACGCGGCAGGTGCATCTGCTGGCTGGCCGCATGACCCAGTTCCAGCAGTTTCGGCCCCAGGCTGTAGCCCTCGCGCGGACGGAAAGACAGAAGGCGCCGATCGACCAGGGCCGAGGCCAGGCGGTGGGTGGTGCTGCGGGTCAGGTCCAGTTTTTCGGACAGTTCGGCCAGCGGCAGCGAGCCCTCCATCAGGGCGTCGATCACATCCAGACCACGCAACAGGGTCTGACTGCCGGACGCCTTCACGCCGACTTCTTCTTCCCCATCGACCTGTTCGGTCTTGATTGACGCCGCTCGTCCCATTTTGTAATCCTTATTCTCAGAATGTAGCAAAACGCGCAAGTCGTCCTACTCCACAGTATGGACTTTGAAGCGACGCACGGAGGAAAGCCAGTGAAATCCCGCATGATGGGAGCCAATCACCGAATTCCGGTGTTCGCTCGATGAGTCGCCTTCCGAAGATCAAGCACGTGCGCGCCTTCGTCGTTAAGAACGACGGCGCGGGCGGCGGCGCCGACTATCACGACCAGGGCGACGGCCACTGGATCGACGACCATATCGCCACGCCGATGGCGAAATACCCCGAGTATCGCCAGAGCCGCCGTAGCTTCGGCATCAATGTGCTGGGCACCCTGGTGGTCGAGATCGAGGCCGAGAACGGCGTGGTCGGGTTCGCCGTCACGACCGGGGGCGAACCCGCCGCCTATATCGTCGAGAAACACTTGGCCCGCTTCCTGGAGGGGCGCGACCCGACCGAGGTCGAGAAGATCTGGGACCAGATGTATTTCTCGACCCAGTATTACGGTCGCAAGGGTCTGGTGGTGAACGCCATCTCGGGCGTGGACCTGGCCCTGTGGGATCTGCTGGGCCGCCTGCGTCAGGAGCCGGTCTTCGCCATGCTGGGCGGGGCGGTGCGCGACGAGCTGCAATTCTATGCGACCGGCGCCCGGCCGGACAAGGCCAAGGAATTAGGCTTCATCGGCGGCAAGATGCCCCTGCACCACGGCCCCGCCGAGGGCGAGGAAGGGCTGAAGAAAAACCTGGCCGAACTGGAGGCCATGCGGAACGCCTGCGGCGACGACTTCTGGCTGATGTTCGACTGCTGGATGGCGCTGGACCTGAACTACGCCACCCGTCTGGCCCAGGCCGCCCACAAATACGGGCTGAAGTGGATCGAGGAAGCCCTGAGCCCCGACGACTATTGGGGCTATCAGGCGCTGAAGAAGAACGCCCCCCCGGGGATGCTGGTCACCACCGGCGAGCATGAGGCCACCCGCTGGGGCTTCCGCATGCTGCTGGAGATGGAATGCTGCGACATCATCCAGCCGGACGTGGGCTGGTGCGGCGGCGTGACCGAACTGATCAAGATCTCGGACCTGGCCGACGCCAAGGGCGTGCTGATGATCCCGCACGGCTCGTCAGTCTATTCCTACCATTTCGTGGTGACGCGCCATAACAGCCCGTTCGCCGAATTCCTGATGATGGCGCCGGGGGCCGACGAGGTCGTGCCCATGTTCCACCCCCAGCTGATCGGCGAACCCGTGCCGGTGAACGGCCGCCTGAAGGTGCCGGATGCGCCCGGCTTCGGCGTCGAACTGAACCGCGACATCGCCCTGCATCGCCCCTACGCGCGCTAAGACGAGAAGAGACCTCCCAGATGAAACTGCTCCGCTACGGCCCCAAGGGTCAGGAAAAACCCGGCCTGCTGGATGACGAGGGCCGCATCCGCGACCTGTCCGGCCATGTCGCCGACATCACCCCCGACCTGCTGTCGGCCGAGGGCCTGGCGAAACTCGCCGCGATCGACGTCGCATCCCTGCCCGTCGTCGAGGGCGAGCAGCGCTACGGGGTGCCGGTCAACGGCAGCCGCAAATTCATCGCCATCGGCCTGAACTTCGCCGACCACGCGGCGGAGTCGAACCTGCCCATTCCGGCCGAGCCGGTTGTCTTCACCAAGGCCATCACCTGCCTGAACGGTCCGAACGACGACGTGGTCATCCCGCGCGGTTCGGAAAAGACCGACTGGGAGGTCGAACTGGGCGTGGTGATCGGCAAGACCGCCTCCTACGTGACCAAGGAAGAGGCCCTGGATCACGTCGCCGGCTATGTCCTGATCAACGACGTGTCCGAGCGCGCCTTCCAGATCGAGCGCGGCCCCACCTGGGACAAGGGCAAGGGCTGCGACACCTTCGGTCCGGTCGGCCCCTGGCTGGTCACGACCGACGAGGTCGGCGACGTCCAGGATCTGGACATGTGGCTGGATCTGAACGGCAAGCGGATGCAGACCGGCAGCACCAGGACGATGATCTTCACCGTCGCCGAGATCGTCTCCTACCTGTCCGAGTTCATGACGCTGGAGCCCGGCGACCTGATCACCACCGGCACCCCGCCCGGCGTCGGCCTGGGCCAGAAGCCGCCCCTCTATCTGAAGGCCGGCGACCAAGTTCGACTGGGCATCCAGAAGCTGGGCGAACAGGGCCAGACCTTCGTGGCGTGGTCGCGATGAGCGCTTATTCCGGACGTTTCGAAGGCCGCACCGCCGTCGTCACCGGCGGCGCCTCGGGCCTGGGCAAGGCCTCGGCCGCCCGCATCGTAGCCGAAGGCGGCAAGGTGGTCCTGTGGGACCTCAATGCGGACGCACTGAAGGCTGCGGCGGAAGAGGTCGGCGCAACCCATGTGATCGCCGTGGACGTCGCCGAACCGGGCGCGGTGCAGGAAGCCGCCGAGGCTTCAGCAGCGGCTCTGGGCGGCCGCATCGACATCCTGGTCGCCTCGGCCGGGATCACCGGCGCCACCGTGCCGGTTCACGAGTTTCCGATCGACAGCTGGAAACGGGTCGTCGACATCAATCTGAACGGGATCTTCTACTGCTCGCGCGCGGTCGTGCCCTTCATGCTGGCCAACAGCTACGGCCGGATCGTCAATGTCGCCTCGGTCGCCGGCAAGGAAGGCAATCCCAACGCCAGCGCCTATTCGGCCTCCAAGGCAGGCGTGATCGGCTTCACCAAGTCGCTGGGCAAGGAACTGGCCGGCAGGGGCGTGATCGCCAACAGCCTGACCCCCGCCACCTTCGAGAGCCCGATCCTGGAACAACTGCCCCAGAGCCAGGTCGACTATATGCGTTCCAAGATCCCGATGGGCCGTCTGGGGGAAGTCGAGGAGAGCGCCGCCATGGTCTGTTTCATGGCCTCGGAAGAATGCAGCTTCACCACCGCCTCGACGTTCGATACGTCGGGCGGCCGCACGACCTACTAGGAGTCCCCGCAGGTGGCCTCGGACCTTCGCATCGTCGACAGCCATGTCCACCTGTGGGACCTGTCGCGTGCGCGTTACGGCTGGCTTCAGGACGATCCCCTGCCGAACAATCCGGCGGGGGACATGAGCCCCATCGCCCATCGTGACTATCTGCTGAAGGACTATATGGCGGACACGACCGGCTGGCGCGTGGACAAGATCGTCCATGTCGAGGCCGGCCAGCCCGTGGGTTGTCAGCTGTCGGAAACCGACTGGCTTCAGTCGCTCGCGAATGACACCGGTTATCCGGAAGCGATCGTCGCCGGCGCCGACCTGCTGGATCCCGATCTGGACGCCCTGCTGGAGGCCTACGCCGCCCGGTCGAACGTGCGCGGGATCCGTCAGATCGTCTGCTGGCACGAAGACCCGCTGAAGACCTATACCGACCGCGACCTGCTGCGCGATCCGCAATGGGTCGAAGGTTTCGCCAAGCTGGCCCGTCATGGCCTGTCCTTCGACCTGCAGCTCTACCCGTCGCAGATGGCCACCGCCGCCATCATCGCCGCCCGCCACCCCGACATCCCGATGATCGTCAATCACGCCGGTCTGCCGACCGACCGCGACGAGGCGGGCATGGAGCGGTGGCGCACGGGTCTGCGCCTGCTGGCCGCTCAGGCCCAGGTCTCGATCAAGATCTCGGGGCTTGGCATCACCGACCGCGCCTGGACGCCCGACAGCCTCCGCCCGATCGTGCTGGAATGCATCGACGCCTTCGGGACGGAGCGGGCCATGTTCGCCTCCGACTTCCCGGTCGAGCGCGTCCACGGCAGCTTCGACGCCTTCTATTCCGCCTTCGACGCGATCACGGCCGACTTCTCGGGCGACGAACGCGACCGCCTGTTCGCCGCCAACGCCGAGGCGATCTACCGAGTCTAACCAGTCCGCCGAAGCCGCACCAAGACGGCAAGGCCCCGAGGAACACCAGGAGAGTATCCCATGGTCATCGAGACCGACGCCGCCCACACGCCCGGAGGGCTCGTAAAGCCTGCCGGTTCCCTGAAGGGCCCGCTGGCCTTCGCCATCGCCTGCTTCCTGATCTGGGGCCTGGCCTATGGTCTCTTGGACGTGCTGAACAAGCATTTCCAGGAGACGCTGAGCATCAGCCAGGCCGACAGCGCCTGGCTGCAGATCGCCTATTTCGGCGCCTATCTGCTGCTGTCGGTTCCGGCGGGGATGTTGCTGCACGCGCGCGGCTACAAGTTCGGCATCGTCTCGGGCCTGGCCGTCACCGCCGTCGGCGCCCTGCTGTTCATCCCGGCGGCGGGCGCGGGCGCCTTCCTGCCCTTCGTCGGCTCGATGTTCGTTCTCGCCGCCGGCCTGTGCATCCTCGAGACCAGCGCCGACACCTATGTCAACGTCCTGGGCGATCCGGCCAAGGCGTCGCAACGTCTGAATCTGGCCCAATCCTTCAACGCCCTGGGCGTCTTCTTCGGCCCCCTGATCGGCGGCGCCGTCTTCTTCAGCCCGACCACGACCGAGGCCCTGGGCGGGGCGACCCGTTCGATCCAGATCGTCTACGGGCTGATCGCCGTCGGCGTCGTCCTGTTCGCCATCGCCGTCTGGCGCGCTCGCCTGCCCGAGACCGGCCTGTCCGACCACGGCGGCGCGGTCGCGGGCGACGCCCCCGCCAAGCCCCTGTCGCAACAGCCGCACTTCATCGCCGGCGTGATCACCCAGGCCCTCTACATCGGCGCCCAGGTCGGGATCGGCGCCTATTTCATCAATCTGGTCACCCACAACTGGACCGGCCTGTCGTCGCAACAGGGCGCCTTCATGCTGTCGCTGGCGGCGATCGGCTATCTGGTCGGCCGCTTCCTCGCCACCGCCCTGCTGCTGAAGGTCCGCCCGCGCGTTCTGCTGACCGCCTATGGCGTCATCAACGTCGTCCTGACCCTGATCGTCGCCGCCGGGATCAACATCGTTTCGCCGGTCGCCCTGATCGCCGTCTTCTTCTTCATGTCGACCATGTTCGCGACCATCTTCGCCCTGGGCACGACCGGACTGGGCGCCGGGACCAAGAAGGCCTCCTCCCTGATGGTCATGGCCATCGGCGGCGGGGTGCTGCTGCCCTGGCCGATGGGCAAGCTCGCCGACACCTATGGCGCCAATGTCGCCTTCCTGCTGCCCGCCGTCTGTTTCGCCGTCGTCGCCTGGTACGGCTGGAAGGGCGCGGGGCTGGGACTGAGGACGGAGGCTGAGTGATGCGCCTGAGAACCGCGCTTCTCGCCTTCACCCTGCTGGCCGGCCCCACCGCCGCCTGCGCCCAGACGTTGGCGCCGCCCCCGGCCGTCGCCCCCGCCGTCGCGCCTGCCGCGCCGATCGACCGTCAGGCCCTGGCGACCCGCCACAATGTCGTGCTGACGGCCATCGACCGCCATGCGCCGATCATGCTGGGCAACGGCGACCTGGGCTTCACCGCCGACATCACGGGCCTGCAGACCTTTCCCGAACAATATTCGGAACTCGCCCCCCTGCTGACCATGGCCCAGTGGGCCTGGCACAGCTTCCCCAATCCGAACGGCTACACCGAACAGGACGGCCTGATCGAGGCGCCCGTGCCCGGCCGGGGCGAACAGCCCTACGCCTGGATGAAGTCCTGGGCCGTGGCCGAGACCCAGCCCGCCTACACCTGGCTGCGCGCCAATCCGCACCGGATCTCGCTCAGCCGCATCGGCCTGACCTTCTCCGACGGCAGACCGCTGGACTTCGCCAGGGTCGCCGACACGCGCCAGACCCTGGACCTGTGGTCCGGCGCCCTGACCAGCCGCTTCACCTATGACGGCCGACCGGTCGAGGTGGTGACCCGCGTCCACCCGACCCTGGACATGGTCATGGTCGAGATCGCCTCGCCTCTGATCGCTGACCAAGGGCTGGGGGTTCAGGTCCGCTATCCGGCCGTGAACCCCGCCATCAATCCCGATCCGACGACCTTCGACAGCGACGGCGCCCGGAGCCTGGAGGTCATCGCCCACGACACCGGCGACATCCGCATCCGCCGCACCCTGGATGACACCGCCTATTATTCCGGCGTCACCGCCTCGGGCCGTATCGAACAGACCGGCCCCGACGCCTTCCGCATCGCCTCGACCGGCCGCGACCGCCTGACCGTCATGGTCCGCTTCGACCAGCAGGCCCAGGCGCCCGCGACGCCCGCCTACAGCGCCGGCGTCCAGGCCACGACCGCCCACTGGAACGGTTTCTGGACCCGGGGCGGCGCCGTCGACTTCACCGGCAGCACCGATCCCCGCGCCGCCGAACTGGAGCGCCGGGTGGTGCTGTCGCAATATCTGTCGGCGGTGAACGGCGCAGGCGAACTGCCGCCGCAGGAAGAGGGCCTGTTCTCCAACAGCTGGTACGGCAAGTTCCATCTGGAGATGCATCCCTGGCATTCCGGCTGGCAGGCGATGTGGGGCCATGCCGACCTGCTGGAACGCAGCCTGCCCTGGTATGTCGCCCACCTGCCCAAGGCCCGCGAGGAGGCCGCGCGTCACCGCGTCCAGGGCGCCTGGTGGCCCAAGATGGTCGGGCCGGAGGGCCGCAACAGCCCCAGCCTGGTCTCCCCCTTCATCATGTGGCAGCAGCCGCATCCGATCCTGCTGGCCGAACTGGTCTGGCGCGCCGAGAAGGATCCGGCCCTGCTGGACCGCTACGGCGAGGTGGTCGAGGCCACCGCCGACCTGCTGGCCTCCTGGCCCATCGAACGGGACGGCCGCCTGAACCTGGGAACCCCGATGATCCCGGCCCAGGAGAACTACGACCCGCTGACCACGACCAATCCGACCTTCGAAGTCGAATATTTCCGCTGGGCGCTGGAGACGGCGCAACAGTGGCGCGAACGGAAAGGCCAGCCGCGCAAGGCCGAATGGGACCAGGCCCTGGCCCGGATCGCCCCGCCGCCGATGAAGGACGGCCTGTATCTTCCGGTCGAGAGCGTCCCCGACTTCTGGCAAACGGCCATGTCCGAGGCCTGCCGCAAGCACGCGGCGGCGGCCCAGTGCAAGAACCGCGACCACCCCTCCTTCCTGATGGCCTATGGCTTCATTCCGGGCGAACGGATCGACCCGGAGGCCATGCGCCGCACTTTCGAGGCGGTCGAGACGAACTGGGACGTGCGCCAGACCTGGGGCTGGGACTTCCCGATGATGGCGATGACGGCCGCCCGGCTGGGGGAGCCTGAAAAGGCCGTCGACTGGCTGTTCGCCGATCTGAAGAACAATCAGTGGGGCCCGACCGGCATGACCCCGCGCGTCCATCTGGATGAGCACGCCGACGAACTGGTGCCGGTCTCGGCCGGCGCCGGCGGGGTCGAGATGGCGGTCAATCCGGACGGTCCCGGCTATCGCCGCGCCGCCGAGACCTATTTCCCGTCGAACGGTTCGCTGCTGATGGCCGTGGGTCTGATGGCCGGCGGCTGGGACGGTTCGACCGGTCCCGCGCCGGGCTTTCCGAAGGACGGCTGGACCGTCCGGGTCGAAGGCCTGACGCCCGCGCCGTAAGCAAGAAAACAGAGGAACGCCCCCAATGACGACCTCACGCCGCAACGCCCTGAAGGCCCTGCTGGCCGCCCCCGCCGTCGGCGCCCTTGCGAGCACGGCCCAGGCCCGGCAGGGGCCGGTTCACGCCCCCCTGCCCGCCCCCGGCCAAACCCCGGTATGGCCCGCGCCGAACACCGCCCCGCCCTCGACCCAGGAGACGCCGGTCGAGCGGCCGCGCTGGGACCGCCCGGTCCCGACCGACTGGATCGATCCGAAGACCGGCCACCGCATCCGCCGCGTCTCGCCCGACGGCGGCGGCGGAAAGCCCTATTTCTACAAGAACATGTTCCTGCCGCCGAAGTCCGGCGCGCCCGACCTGATGGTCATCTCGACGCCGCAGGGCATCTCGACCGTCGATCTGAACACCTGGGCCGTCAGCGTCCTCGTCCCCGAGCATGAGGCCGACCTGATGTTCACCGGCCGCAAGGGCCGCAACGTCTATTATTCGGTCACCGCGCCGGGCGAGGCCCAGCTGATGGACCGGGCCAAGACCCTGTTCGTCGTCGACGTCGACACCAAAGAGCGTCGCGAGATCGGCCGTATCCCGAACGGCCAAATCAACTCGGTCAACGCCGACGAGACCCTGCTGCTCGGCTTCGTCGCCTATGACAGCCAGCCGCTGCAGCCGACCGTGCCCGATCCGCGCAACCGCCGTTTCGACCAGGCCGAATACGCCGCCAACGGCCCGGACGGAAAGCCGCTGAACTTCGCCCGCGCCAAGGGCGTGCGGATGCTGCAGCGCTGGGCCGCCCGCTATCCGATGGAGATCTTCGTCATCGACCTGGCCACCGGCGAACGCCGGGTGATCCACAAGACCAACGAATGGATCGGCCACACCCAGTTCTCGCCCACCGATCCGCAGCAGATCATTTTCTGCCACGAGGGGCCCTGGCACCGGGTCGACCGGATGTGGGCCATTCGCGCCGACGGCACGGGCCTGAGAAAGACTCACCAGCGGACCATGAACTTCGAGATCTTCGGCCACGAATGGTTCAGCCCGGACGGGAAACAGGTCCACTACGACCTGCAGACCCCGCGCGGTCAGGTCTTCTGGGTCGCCTCGGTCGATCTGGAGACCGGCAAGCGCACCTATCGCCGGGTCGAGCAGAACGACTGGTCGGTCCACTACAACGTCTCGCCGGACGGCAGTCTGTTCGCCGGCGACGGCGGCGACGGCGACATGGTCGCCCATGCCCCCGACGGCAAATGGATGGTCCTGCTGCGCCCCGAACCGGTCGTGGACGCCGATCCGTCCAGCGACAAGGACGACCAGATCTTCGTCGAATATCTGCGCTCGGAACGGCTGGTGGACCTGTCCAACCACGACTACCGGCTGGAGCCGAACCTGACCTTCACCCCGGACGGCAAGTGGCTGGTCTTCGTCTCCAACATGCACGGGACGAACCACGTCTACGCCGTCGAGGTGGCGCGGCCGGCCTGACCGGACCTGACCGGACCTGGCCGACCCGCCCGGAAATCCCGTCTCTCCGTCGTAGCAACGCGTGCGTATTGCAAAATGCGAGAAGCTGTTGCAAGAAGTGGCACGTCGCCAATCCAACTATGCGCGACGCTATACCAAAAAATGACACCGGTGCCAGCGAGCGCCGGACTTGGGGAGTGAATGACTATGCGACGGATCAACACCCGGACTCTGTGCGCCGTCGGCGTGTCCCTGGCGGCTCTGGCGGCCGCCGCGCCAGCCCTGGCCCAGACTGCGACGGACCAGACCGCGCCGACCACGACCGAAGACACCCCTTCCGCAGCGGCCCAGGAAGACGGCGCCACCGAGGTCGGAGAGATCGTCGTCACCGGCTTCCGCTCCAGCCTTCAGCAGGCCCTGAACATCAAGCGCCGCGAGGCCGGCGCCGTCGACGCCATCCTGGCCGAGGACATGGCCGACTTCCCCGACCAGAACCTGGCCGAGGCCATCCAGCGCCTGCCGGGCGTCACCATCGACCGCGTCAACGGCCAGGGCACGACCATTTCGGTGCGCGGCCTGGGCTCGGACTTCACCCGCACGCGGATCAACGGCCTTGAGGCGCAGGCGGCGTCGGGCGGCAACCGCAATCGCAGCTTCGATTTCTCGATGTTCGCCTCCGAGCTGTTCAACAGCATCAAGGTCCGCAAGACCCAATCCGCCGAGATCGAGGAAGGCTCGCTGGGCGCCACTGTCGATCTGCAGACCGGTCGCCCGCTCGACTTCGGCGGCAACGGCCTGAACTCGGCCCTGTCGGTCCAGTCCTCCTACAACGACCTGTCCGAAAAAGCCGTGCCGCGCCTGGCCGGCCTGCTGAGCTGGACTAACGAGGACCGCACCTTCGGCGCCTTGGTGTCGATCGCCTATTCCGAACGTTCGCCGATCCTGGGCAGCTTCAACACGACCCGCTGGCAATCGGGTTCGGTCAATCCGCCGATCCCTGCGGGCAAGACCCTGGCCGACTATCCCAACTATCCGTACGGCCTGGGCCAGAACTTCGCCGGCTGCATCCCCTGCACCACGACGGCCGAACGCGACGCCGTGCTCAGCGCCTATTATCCGCGCATTCCCCGCTACACCCTGGGCAACACCCAGGAAGACCGACTGGGCATGACCGGCTCGCTGCAGTGGCGTCCCAGCGAACGCACGGAAGCGGTGCTGGACGTCCTGTGGTCACGGTTCAACTCCGAACTGGAAAGCCCCAATATCGAAGCCTGGTCCTTCAGCCGCGCCAATGTGAACAGCGTCGTCGTGCGCGACTACGAGATCGACCCCGACAAGAACATCCTGTCCTACGGCGTCTTCGACAACATGCTGGTGCGCGCCGAGAACGGGTTCACGCGCAACGAAAGCAACTTCTACCAGGCGTCCCTGAACGTCCGTCACGACTTCTCGGATCGCCTGCACGGCAATCTGAAGATCGGGGCCAACCGCTCGGAAGCCCGCACTCCGCTGAACGTCGCCTACGCCTTCGAAGCTAGCGGCGTGAACGGCTACAGCTTCGACTTCCGCGAGGATGACCGCAAGCCGACGATCAACTACGGCTTCGACGTCACCTCGGGCCAGCGCTTCACCCTGGTCAATGCGACGCGAAGCACTTCGGGCGGCAATTTCGACAACCAGGTCGGGGCCGGTTCGCTGGCCTACGACTGGTCCGACTCGCTCACCTTCAAGCTGGGCGGCGAGTACCGCACCTATGGGTTCGAGACCTTCGGCCTGACCCGCGCCAAGACCAACCCGACCGGCGCCGATCGCCTGACGGGCGTCGACAGCATCGGCCGCGTCGTGGACATCTCCGGCGGCGTGGATGCGGGCGCCGGCTCCGACCTCCAGTTCATCGTTCCCGACATCTCGAAGATCGCCGACTTCCTCAGCTTCTATGACGATCCGCTGGTCGCCAACCAGAGCGAGCGGGAGGTGGACGAGACGGACAAGGGCGTCTTCTTCCAGACCGACTTCAACACCACCGTCGGCGGCATGGTCCTGCGCGGCAACGCCGGCGTCCGCTACGCCCAGACCGAAGTGGTGGCCAAGGGCTGGCGGGCGGCGACAGCGGGAACGCCGCCGGTCACGACCTATGAATATCTGACGACCAAGAACGACTATGACGACGTGCTGCCGTCGTTTAACCTTGCGCTGGAGCCGCGCGAGGATCTGGTCGTGCGCCTGGGCGCCGCCAAGGTCATGTCGCGTCCGACCCTGGGCGACCTGACGCCGGGCGGCAGCGTGGCCCCGACGACGCGCACGGTCTCCTTCGGCAATCCGCTGCTCGATCCGTTCCGCGCCACCAACTACGACTTCTCCGTCGAATGGTATTTCCAGAACGAGGGCCTGCTGGCCGGGGCGGTCTTCTACAAGGACATCGACAGCTTCATCACCTCCGAGACCGTGCCCATCCCCTATAATCAGCTGGGGCTGCCGAACGAGCTTCTGCAGGGTGCCGCCCTCCCGACCGACATCTTCCAGGTCACGCGTCGCCTGAACGGCGCAGGCGGTTCGTTGAAGGGGATCGAGATCCAATATCAGCAGCCCTTCACCTTCCTGCCGGGCTTCTGGTCGAACTTCGGCTTCACCGGCAATGTCACCTGGGTCGATTCCGAGGTGAGCTATGGCACCGCCGGCACGAACCGCCTGACGGGTCAGTCGAAGAACACCGCCAACGCGACCCTGTATTACGAGGACGGCCCCTTCCAGGCCCGCGTGTCGGTGGCGCACCGCAGCCAGTATCTGCTGTCCTACCCGGGCGCGAACGGCAACTCGGAAGAGGGTGTCAACGACACCACCAATATCGACGCCTCGATGTCGTACGAGTTCACGCCGAATCTGACCTTCTCGCTCGAAGGCATCAACCTGACCGACGAATACACCGATCGATACGTCGATGTGACGGACCGCGTGTCCGACTACCGTCACACCGGCCGCGAGATCGCCGTAGGATTGCGCTGGAAGTACTGACCTTCCCTCCCTGAACGCTTTCAGCGCGATTGACTGGGCCCGGTGCATTGCACCGGGCCTTCTTTTTTGATCGACGAGCCTCGACGCGAACGGCTCAGGCGGCGCGGTCGACCAGGCCGACGACGCCGGTCGAATCCGTCACCCTGGGCCCCTTGCCGTCCAGGGTGTCGATGTTGCAGTCGCGGAAACGCCAGTTCTCGGCGTTGGCGATGGTCCCCGCTTCGCGCACATCCCAGTCCAGCCGCTCGAAGGTGAAGTCCTTCAGGGGCGCCTCGGGATAGGCGGCGGCCTCGAAGCCGATCTTGCCGCCGACGGCCTTTATGCCCGACAGGTGAACGTCGTGAATGCGAGGAACGCCCTGCTCGCGCGGCACCGGCGTGGCCAGAGCGCGCCAGTAGTCGGGTATGTCGGCCACGCCCGCCGGAATCTTGGCGTAGCTATAGTTCGGGTACCAGTTGAGATTGACCCGGAACAGGGTCGCCACGTCCTGCAGATGGATGTCGCGCAGCCGGATGTTGGAAATGACGCCGCCGCGTGTATGGCCGGACTTGAAGAAGATCCCCAAGGGCACCGGATATTCGATCCGCAGGCCGGAGACCTCGATATCCTCGAACCCGCCGGAGGTCTCGGAGCCGAAGGTCATGCCGGCCAGGGCGTCGCGCACGATACAGTCGCGGATCTTCACCTCGCGGCACGGTCGGGCGACGCGCAGCCCGTCCCAGTCGCGGCCGGCCTTGATGCAGATGGCGTCGTCGTTGACCGACAGGTCGCAGCGTTCGACCAACACGCGCTCGGACGAGTCGATGTCGATCCCGTCGGTCGAGGGGCCGCGGCCGCCCAGATTGTTGCGGATGATCAGGTCGGCGACTTTCACGTCGCGCGAATAACAGATGTGCACCGTCCAGAAGCCCGAGCGGGCTAGGTTCAGGCCCGAGACCTCGACCTGCTGGGAATCATAGACGTGGATCAGGCGCGGGCGGCGGCAGTCGTAGTCGGCGGCCCAACGCAGGTCGCGCGGGTCGTAGTCGCGCCGCATGGCCCAGTAGCTGTCCCAGAAGACCTTGCCGTCGCCGTCGACCAGGCCCTCGCCGGTGATCCTGGCGTCGGTCTGCTGGTAGATGTTCAGCAGGCCGGCGGGCCAGTCCATCTCGATCCCGGCGACGCGGGTGCGGACCATCGGATAGGCGGCGACATCCTGAACGCCGCGCAGGGTCGCGCCCCGACCGATCATCAGGGTCACGCCCGATTTCACGAACAGCGAGCCCGACAGATAGAGGCCCGGCTTCAGCACCACCGTGCCGCCGCCCTGCGCGGCCGCCGCGTCTATGGCCGCCTGGATCGGGCGGGTGTTGATCGCCGCCCCGTCGCCGACCGCGCCATAGTCGGCCGCGTCAAAAATCCTGTCCCGGCCCGCCTGAGCCAAGGCCGGGCGCGCGGACGCGAGCGCGCCCACCAATCCCAATTGAAGCAGTGTGCGCCGATACATTGTTCCGTCTCCTCCGCGCGGGCCGGCGCGATATTCGGTCGCGCTTCATTTCCCACATTATGTACTTCCATCTCACGATAGCGGACATTATCGTCCGTTCAAGCCAGCGGGCGACCGGTCGGCGTTTGGTCGCACGCGGCCGGACACCGGTTACCACGCGACACGACAATAATCGGGCGCGCCTGAACGCGCCTGCGGAGGAAACCATGTCCCTGCGTTCGCCCATTCGCCTCGCCGTCCTCCTGCTGTCGGCCGCCGTCGCCGGCCCGGTCGCCGCCCAGACCCAGCCGGTTCTGGCGCCCGGCGTGGAGGCGGAGTGGCTGACGCCCCGTCCCCGACCGACGCTGAACACGGACCCGTCCCGTCTGCCGTCACGGGCCGAGGCCATAGCGGCGGCGGACTATGTCGCCTCGGCCCAGATCGCAGCCATGGCGAAGGAGCCGATCGCCCTGTCCACCGGCAGCAACCTCAGCCAGATGTCGTCGAACTGGGTCGCCGCCACCTTCTATGTCGGCGCGGCGCGGCTGGCGCGCGTGTCGGATGATCCCGAGACCCTGCGGTTCCTGACCGCCGTGGCCGAACACTACAACTACAGCCTCCGCGGCGCCCGTTCGGGCCCGACCCTGCTGAACGCGGACGACATAGCCATCGGCGACCTCTACGAGGAACTCTACGCCCGGCGCGGTCAGGAGGGCGTGCTGATGCCGCTGCGCCAGCGCCTGGACTGGCAGGTGCCGCATCTGAACCGGTCGACCGAGACCCTCGCCCTGGTCTGGTGGTGGGCCGACGCCCTGTTCATGGCCCCGCCGGTGCTCGCCCGGATGTCGACCCTGACGGGCGACCCCAAATACCTGACGGCAGCGAACAGGGAATGGCGGCGCACGGCCGAACACCTGTGGGTCCCGGAGCAACGGCTGTTCCTGCGCGACGAGCGGTTCAGGGACCGCACCGAGGCCAATGGCGCCCCGATCTACTGGTCGCGAGCCAATGCCTGGGTCATGGCGGGCCTGGCGCGCTGGCTGGAATCGATGCCGGCGGACCATCCGGACCGCGCCTATTACGTCGATCTGTTCCAGAAGCTGTCGAGCCGTATTCTCGAGCTCCAGCAGGACGACGGCCTGTGGCGCGCCAGCCTTCTGGCGCCGGACGTCTATCCGGAGGCGGAAACCTCGGGTTCGGCCTTCTATGTCTATGGCCTGGCCTGGGGCGTGAACCACGGTCTTCTGGAGCGCGACGCCTATCTGCCGGCCGTGCGGAAGGGGCTGGCCGCCCTGAACCGCAACATCCTGCCCAGCGGCCTTGTGGGCGCGGCCCAGAAGACCGGCGACCAGCCGGTTTCGACCCGCCCCGACGAGACCGGCCTCTATGCGACCGGCGCCTATCTGCTTGCGGCCCTGGAAGCGGCCGACCTGCACGGCGAGATCCAGTCCCTGCCGCAGGCCGAACCCGCCCGTGACACGCCCGAGGTCGTCGCCGCCACCACGCCGACGCCGCCGCCCCCGATCACCGTGGTCGGCGAGGCGGAACTGCGCCGCCGCGAGGAGGAGATGCGCGCCACCCGCGCCCTGGCCTACGACCCCGCCGGCCTGAACCGGCCGTCGACCATCGAACGTCTCACACCGCCGCCCGCCGCCGAACAGCAGGCCCGCGCCGTGGTCCGGTTCGCGCCCGACCGGCTGGACGACCTGTTGTGGGAGAATGATCGCGTCGCCCACCGCATCTACGGCCCAGCGCTGGAGGCGCGCGAGGCGCCGTCCGGCTCGGGGATCGACGTCTGGGCCAAGCGGGTCCGCTATCCATTCATGGACCGCCAGTTGAAGTTCCCGAACTATCACACCGACCGCGGCGAGGGACTGGACTACTATGACGTGGGGCGCGGTCGCGGCGCCGGCGGCCTGGGCGTCTGGTACGACAACAAGCTGTGGACCAGCCGCAACTTCTCCACCTACGAGATCCAGGAGACCGGCGGCGACGAGGCGCGGTTCACCGCCACCTATCGCCCCTGGCCCGTCGATGTCGCCCGCAATGTCTGGGAGACGCGCGAATTCAGCCTGCCGCTCGGGTCCAGCTTCACCCGCATGACCTCGACCCTGTCGTCCAACACGACCGAGCCCCTGATCGTGGGCATAGGGATTTCGAAGCGTCGCAACGAGAACGGCGCTGGCCAGGTCACCCGCGACGCCGCCAACGGTCGGCTGATGTTCTGGGAGCCGGAGAACCCCGAACACGGCGGCCTGGGCATAGCCATCGCCGTCGACCCGGCCAAGGTCGAGGGTTTCGCCGAAGATGCGGACAACTATCTGATCCTGGTGCGGGTCACGCCCGGCGAACCCTTCACCTACTATATGGGCTCCGCCTGGGACCGCGGCCTGGACTTCCAGACTCGCGAGGCATGGGAAGCCTTCGTTCGCGAAAGCAGGTTTCGCTTTTAGCGCAACGGCGGCCCGTAAAACTCTGCGCGCCGCCGACCTTCACGATCCCGCCCGTCGCCTTTTTTGAACCCGTCCACGGGGCGCCGATACAGCCCACCCCGTGCTCAGACCGGCAGGGCCGTTTCGGACTTCACGCACGACAGGGCGAAGTGGGAACTGGCCGTGGCGACGGCCTCGTGCCGCAACAGGACGCGCATCAGAAACCGTTCGTAGTCGGCGATGTCGGCGGCGACGACCCGCAGAAGATAGTCCCAGTCGCCGGACATCGAATAACAGTCCAGGATATTGGGCTGCTGTCGCACGAACCGCTCGAAGGCCGCGCCCAGCTGGTCCTCGTGCGACTTCAACCGGACCTGGCAGATCACATCGACGGGACAGCCGACCTGGTTGCGATCAACCCGTCGCACGGTGCGCCCCAGCACCCCCGCCGCTTCCAGCGCCCGCACACGTCGCCAGCATGAAGCCGCCGAACTGCCGACACGCTCGGCCAATTCCGTCTGGGAAAGGGTGGCGTCGGCCTGAAGCACGCGAAGGATTCGGCGGCTGAGATCATCAAGATGAAATGCCTGTTTCATTTTTCACCCTTACCAGAAACATGAACACAGATCAGTCGTCATTTTATCGCCGTTTGAACGCCGATGTTCGCGCCAGATCGATACGAACCGCTTCATGTTCGATATCGCAACGCTTCCTCCTCGCCCCGCCGATCCCCTGCTCGCGCTTATCGGCGCCTTCCGGTCGGACCTCCGTGCTGACAAGATCGATCTCGGCGTGGGCGTCTATCGCGACGCCGAGGGACGCACACCCGTCATGGCGTCGGTCAAGGCGGCCGAACGGCTCCTGGTCGACCGGCAGTCCAGCAAGGCCTATCTCGGTCCGGAAGGCGATCTGGGGTTCGTCGCCGCGATTGCGGACCTGATCTTCACCGACATCGATGGATCAGCCCATCGCCAGGGCGTCCAGACGCCCGGCGGGGCCGGCGCCCTGCGGCTGGCCGCCGAACTTCTGGCCGAAAGCGGGGTTCGCCGCATTCATGCGGCCGCCCCGACCTGGCCGAACCACGGCGCGGTGTTCCAGGCCGCCGGCCTGTCTCTTGAAACCACATCCGTCTTTGACCTGAAGGCGCAGACCCTGGACGGACAGGCCTGGATCGCGGCCCTGGAAGCGGCGCCCGAAGGCGACGCCGTTCTGCTGCATGGCTGCTGTCACAACCCGACCGGTCTGGATCTGTCGCTCGACCTTTGGGCGGCGACCACCGAGGTGATCGCGCGGCGGAACCTGCTGCCGGTGATCGACCTGGCCTATCTGGGGCTGGGTGACGATCTGGAAACCGACGGCGCGGGAATGCGCCACCTGTTGCGCCACGTCCCCTATGCCCTGATCGCCTTCTCCTGCGACAAGAATTTCGGCCTGTATCGCGAGCGGACCGGCGCCCTGTTCGTCCAGGCGCCCAACGCCGCACGCTCCGACGCGCTGATGACCAATCTGTGCGCCCTCGCGCGCGCAAACTGGTCCATGCCGCCCGACCACGGCGCCGCCATCGTCCGCACCATTCTGGAAGACCAAGCCCTCAGGACAGGCTGGAGCACTGAACTGGCGGGAATGCAGGCGCGGATCGCCGGTGTTCGCGCAGCCCTCGCCGCGACCGCTCCGCAGTTGTCAGGCCTGGCGACCGGGCGCGGCATGTTCGCCAATCTGGCCGTCTCGCCCGAACAGGTGCAGCGTCTGAAGACCGAGCACGCCGTCTATATGGCGGGATCCGGCCGCATCAATCTGGCGGGCCTGTCAGAAGAGACGATCCAGACCTTCGCCGACGCCTTGCAGGCCGTATCGTGACCGCCGAGATCGCCCTGGCGCAGGGGCCGACGTCACGCCTGCTGACCCGGCTGTGGCGCGCGCCCTATCTGCTGTTGTCCTGCGCCGCCTTTCTGTGGGCCGGCAATTTCGTCGTGGGACGTTTGATGTCGTCTGGCCTGCCCCCGGTCAGTCTGGGCTTCTGGCGATGGGCCCTGGCCGCGCCCCTGGTCCTGCCTCTGGCCTGGCCGCATCTGCGCCGGGATTGGCCCGTGCTGCGCAAGGGCTGGCCCATACTGCTGGTGCTGGCGACGACCGGTCTCGCCGGCAGCAATCTGCTGGCCTATCTGGGTCTGACCGTGGTTCCTGCGACGACGGCTTTGCTGGTGCAGTCCGCCCTGCCGGTCGCCATCCTGCTGTTCGGCCTGATCGCCTTCCGCGAGCGCCCCTCGGGGCGCCAGATCGGCGCGACCCTCCTGTCCATTCTCGGCGTGGGCGCCATCGTCGGCGTTGCGGGATCGGGCGCCGCGACGCCGTGGATCGGTCTGGTCTGCGTGGTCGGAGCCATGATCGCCCAGTCGCTTTACGCCACCCTGCTGCGCCTGCGCCCCAGGGTCCATGCGACGAGCTTCCTGTTCGCCACGGTCGCTCTGGCGGCCCTGACGACCCTGCCTCTTCAGCTCCGCTGGGGCGCGCCCCTGCCCCTGGATCATCCGCAGGCTCTGGCCGCTGTCGCCTTCGTCGCCACGGGACCGTCGATCGCGGCCTTCTTCCTGTTCAATCGCGGCGTCGAACTGATCGGCGCGGCGCGGGCCTCGATCTTCTTCTACCTGATGCCGGTGTTCGGCAGTCTGCTGGCCGTCCCCTTCCTGGGCGAACGCCTGGGCCTGGGGCCGCTGATCGGCTTCGCCCTGATCGGCGCCGGCTTCCTGCTGGTCCTGACCGGACGACGGCCCGGCAGGCCCAGGACGATCTAGCGGGACGGCGTGACGGCGAAGGCCCGCCCCGCATCGGCCCGCCCCTTCCCGCCGCCGAGGAAGCCCTGGCCCTGTCGCCGACGCTGAAGATTCTGGTGACATCGGGCCGATACGACTCGCTCGCCAGCTGCGCCGCCGACGCCGCGCTGGAGCAGATCCTGCCCGCGCCGCTCCAGACCGCCATGAGCTTCAGATGCTACGAGGGCGGACACATGTTCTACCGCGACGCCGCCTCACGACTGCGGTTCAGCACGGACATCGCAAATTTCGTAAGATGAGCCCCCTCCCTTCGGCCGCCTGAGGGTCTGATCGCAGCGCGCATTCCATGGCGGCCCTAGGGCGATGCCCTTGCCCCCCGCCGTCCGACGACCACCAACAGGCTCATCGTCGCCAGCGCCGCATTCGTCACGACATGACCGGCGTGATGCGTCGACGCATGATAGATCGCCATAAGCGTCGCCTCCGCCATCAGGCAAACGGCGGCGACCAACATCGGACGGCGCAACAGCGACCATGAAGCCAGAGGCGCGATCATGGCGGTCGCCAGAAGCAGTTCGGCCCAGCCGATCAGTTGGATCGTGCGCAGGCTGGCGTCGGCGGGCCAGGTCATCAGCACCGCCAACATGTCTTGCGGCTGGGTCAGCTTGGCGTAGCCGGCGGCGATATAGAACATGGCCAGCCAGCTTTGCAGCACCCACAAGGCCAGGTGACGGTAAAACCGCGACAGCCGCCGCGGACCGGCCGAAGACATGAGGACGGCCAGGGTCATTGCGGCGCCTCCGCCTGGGGGGCGTCAGAGACGGAGCGCAATTGGGCGCCGGCGCCTTCGACCTCGGGGGAATAGAGGCCCGTCACGCCGCTGACCACAAGGCCGGCGGCGGTGCGACCGACATTCCGGCGCGCCCCATAGACGGCGCAGGGGTCGGGATCGCGGATGTCGGCGACCTTGCGCGCCTTGCTGGAGAAGGCGTCGCCGACCGCGTCGCCCATCGGCTCGGCCATCTGCAGGGCGTCGCCGATGCGTGACAGGGACGGCGAGTCCCGCCCGACATACTGGGCGTTGCGGGCCCAGGACAGGGCCGCGATCTGGCGGCCCGTGCCGGCCTCCAGCAGTTCGGTCTCGACGGCGAGCCCGCCCGTCGTCATCGGGGCCCGCAGATTGATCACCGGCACGAAGAAGCCCACCGCCGCACTGGCCGCCGACCCGGCGCGCCCCGTCGGCCGCAGCCGCACCACCGCCGTCCGCACGGTCGCCGTCTGGAGGGCCGGCTCGGGTGCGATGACGAACCGCTCGCTGACCTCGAAACAGATCTGCCGGTCGACCTCGCGCAGGACCATGGCCCGTTCGGCCGGGCTGAACCGTTCGCCGACGCCGGGGGCGAAGACGGCGGGTTCGAGGAAGACCCCCGCGACGGCGTCGGAGGCGGCGTCGTCCCGGCGTTGGCGCACCGAGGCGCTGAGACTGCGCGGCGGCGCCTGCAGCCCGTCATAGCTGGCCAGATAGCCGGACTGGACCGCGGGCGTGGTGTGGCAGGCGGCGAGGGCCGTGGTCGCCAGAAGTGGGATCAGGGCGAGAAGAGGCTTGGACATGAGGGTCTCCGTCACAGGATGGCAGGCATGGGGGCGCGCTGCGCCGAGCGGGTCGGCGCGGGTGCGGCGCGTTTCGGGGCGGTCGTCGGAAAGACGGGTCCGGGCGGTTGGGAGACGGACAAGGGGGAGAGCCCCCCCGCCGCCCGGACCGCTTCCCCTTCAGGGAAGGGTGATCAGGGTCGGGATCAGATCCAGGGCGCGGGCGGTCGCCAGGGCGTCTATGATCGGCGGGGCCAGCAGCAGGACGGCGCCGTCCATCACGGTGCGCACGAACCGGGCCGGATCGACCTGCAACGCCGCCTCGTCGCGCCAGGCCGATCCGCGCGGCCAGAAGCGCGGGGTCCGGCGACGATAGTGGTCGTAGTCCTCGCCAAAGGCCGCCCCCAGCCAGGCTTCCTCGCGCAGGACGGTGCGCCACAGGATCAGGACCGTCAGGCCCAGCACCGCCGCCGTCAGCACCAGGCTGCCGGTCTGGGCGCCGACGCCGAAGGCGGCCAGGAAGCTGAAGACATAGAGGGGGTTGCGGCTTACCGAATAGGGGCCGCGATCGACGATCTCGTGCGTCTTGCGCCCGCCGATATAGAGGGAGCACCAGGCGCGGCCGATGATGGCGGCGAAGATGGCCGCAACCCCAGCCATGACCAGGGCGGTTTCGAACACCGTGCCCTCGGACACCGGACGGACCACCGCCGCCGCCGCCAGAAAGGCCAGGATGACGCCGCCGAGCACGGCCTTGCGCCTCAGTTGGACCCGGCGCAGCGCGGCCCTGTCCGTCGCGGACGGGTCTGTCGCGGAGGCGGCCGGTTCGCAGGCGATCCCGGCCAGTATGGGCAACTCGCTGGAGGTCGCCACGCGGGACAGGCGACGCCCCTGGGCATAGACGCGCATATGCGCGCCGAGGTTGGTCGGACCGGAAGAGTGGGGGGTCAACATCGTCGTCGCATCTCGACAGGATCGCGCCCGCTAACTCGGCGCTCCGTCAATGACGTCGCCGTCGCCGGCGCCTCTCAAACGAAAGTTCAAAAAAATCCGCCGCCCCATTGCGCCGGGCGGAAAGCCGTTCAAAACAGGCCCCACGGACGCCGGGCGTTCGACCATCCACGGGTCCGATCCAAAGTGGCGCTGAGCGCGAAAGCCGAACTTCTCGCCGTCTATCTGGACCGACGCCCGGCGCTCGTCCGCTTCTTCACGGCGCGGACGGGGTCGACGGATCGCGCCGAGGACATCGTTCAGGACATCTATGTGCGGTTGCAGGCCCTGTCCGAGGCGGCGGCCCAGGAGGTCAAGGCCCCGGCGCCCTTCCTCTATCGCATCGGCGGCAATCTGATGCTGGACGGGGTCCGGGCCGGACGACGCAGCGCCGCGCGCGACCAGGCCTGGACCGAGACCTCGGGCGCCGCCGTCGACGGGATCTCGGTCGCCGACGCCCCCTCGCCCGAGGACGCCGCCTGGGCCCGGCTGAAGCTGGACCAGGTCGCCGCCGCCCTGGAGGGCATGCCCGCAAACGCACGCACGGCCTTCCGTCTGCACAAGATCGACGGCCTGACCCATGCCGAGGTCGCCGCCCGGATGGGGGTTTCGCGCAGCTCGGTCGAGAAATACGTCAGCGCCGTCCTCGCGCGTCTGCTGGAAAGGGTCGGCTGGCCATGACGTCGGGATTTCGCCATTTTTCATTGTGGGGCGCCGTCGTCGGCGGCGTCTCTTCTTCTGGACGTCCCGATCTTCGGGCCGCCGTCCGCCTGATCGCAACCGCATGACCCGCCGCACCGACCTTTCCCCGTCCGTCCTCGAACAGGCCTCCGCCTGGGCCGTCCGGCTGTCCGACGCGGCGGCGACCGAGGCCGACTGGCTGGCGCTGGAGGACTGGCTGGCCCAGTCGCCGGATCACGCCGCCGCCTATACCGAGGCGGAAGGGTTGCTGGCCGCCCTGGACGACGAAAGGGGCGCGCTGGACGCCGCCCTGACCCGCGCGGCCGCAGCCGACGTCGGCCCGGCCCCGCCCACGCGGCTTCGCCGCACGCCGGCGCCGGGCCGACGTCGCTGGATGGTCGGGGCCGGTCTCGCCGTCGCGGCGGCCGTGGTCGCAGGCGTCGCCCTGACGCCCGCCCTGATGGGCGCGACAACCGTCTATGTCACCGCCCCCGGCGAACAGAGGACCGTGACCCTCGGCGACGGCTCTACCCTGGTCCTGAACGGCGGCTCGCGCCTGACCGTGCGGATGACCGGCCGCGAACGGTCGGTCGAGATGGACCAGGCCGAGGCCGCCTTCGACGTCGCCCATGACGCCTCCCGCCCGTTCCGCGTGACCGTGGGCGAAAGCCGGGTCGAGGTGCTGGGCACGGCCTTCGACATCCGCCGCGACTCGGTTTCCACCCGCGTCGCCGTCACCCGCGGCCTGGTTCGGGTCTCCGATCTGGACGACCCCGCCCGCAACGTCCGCCTCGGCCGGGGCCAGTCGGTCGAGCGCGACGACGGCGACGGCGTCCTGCAGGTCTCCGCCGGCGCCGCCGAGACGGCCGGATGGCGCACCGGGCGACTGATCTACGAAGACCGCCCCCTGTCCGATGTGGCCACCGACCTGAACCGCGCCTACGCCACGCCGATCCGCCTGACGGGCGATGTCGGCGCCCTGCGTTTCACCGGGGTCCTGGCCCTCGACGGCGACCAGACGGCGACCCTGCGCCGACTGGAGGCCTTCCTGCCCGTTCGCGCCGTGCCGACGGACGGGGCGGTCGAGTTGCGGGCGCGCTGATCCCTTTCCCCATGTCCTTCGCCGTCCGTCGTCCCCTTCTGCTGACCGGCGCCGTCCAATGTCTGGTCTGGTGTCTGACAGCCGGCGGCGTCCAGGCCTTGCCGCCGCAGCGCCTGTCCATCCCGGCCCAGCCCATGGCCCGCGCGGTGCTGCAGCTGGGCGCCCAGGCCGGCGTATCAATCGGCGCCGGCGAGGCGGCGGCCTGCGGCCGGTCCCGCGCCGTCAACGGCGTCCATGAGACGGAACAGGCCCTGCGGCTGATGCTGGCCGACAGCGGCTGCACCTACCGCCGGATCGACGCCCGGACCTATCTGATCGTGCGGCGGCCGCCGCCCCCGACGCCCCGACCAACCTTACCCCCGCCCCCGTCGGTCGCCGCCCCGGTCGAGCTGGATACGGTCGTGGTCACGGCGACCAAGCGCGAGATCGCCCTGGCCGAGGCCCCCTATTCCCTGTCCGCCGTGGACGGCGCGGCCTTCGACGCCGCCGCACGCCGCGACACCGCCGCCCTGGCCACGCGGCTTGCGGGACTGACGGTCACCAATCTGGGGCCGGGACGGAACAAGCTGTTCGTGCGCGGTCTGGCCGACAGCGCCCTGACCGGCCAGACCCAGGCCATGGTCGGCCTCTATCTGGATGACACCCGCCTGACCTATGACGCGCCGGACCCCGACCTGCGCCTGGTCGATCTGGACCGCGTCGAACTGCTGCGCGGACCACAGGGCACGCTTTACGGCGCCGGCGCCCTGGGCGGGGTGCTGAAACTGGTCAGCCGGCCGCCGCGGCTAGACGCCTACGAAGGCGAAGTCTCGGCCGGGCTGACCTTCGCGGACGACACCGCGCCGGGCCATTCGGCCGACATCGTCTTCAACGCCCCCCTGCTGCGCGACCGGCTGGCCGTACGCCTCGTCCTGTACGACGAGGTGCTGGAGGGGGTGGTGGACGATCCGGGCCTGGGCCTGACCAACACCGGCGCCACATCGCGCACGGGCTCGCGGGCCAGCCTGCTTTGGCGGATCAACAGTCATTGGGAAGCGAACATCAGCAGCGTCTTCCAGGTGCTGGACCTCGACGACAGCCAGTACGCCTTCGAGCGGCTGCCGCCCTATGAGCGCGCCCTTTCGGTGCGCGAACCCAGCAGCAACGTCTTCAACGGCGCCGCCCTGGCGCTGCGCGGGGACTACGACTGGGGACGGATCAAGCTGACCAGCGCCTATCAAGGCCATGATCTCGGTCGCCGCTACGACGCCACCACGGCCGCCGCCCGGTTCGGCGCGAGCGGCGGCCCCCTGGCCTATGACGAGGCCGACAGCATCCGCGCCTTCGCCCTGGAGACCTCGATCGCCTCCGCCCCGGGCGCCGCCATCGGCTGGCTGCTGGGGCTCTACGGCTCGCACTACAGCCACGACCGCACGGGCGAGGTGCTGGATCTGGAGCCGGACGACCGCCTCTATGTCGCGGACAAGCGCGACGAGACCAACGAGGGCGCCGCCTTCGCCGAACTGGCCTGGTCGCCGACCGACCGGCTGAAACTGGTGCTCGGCGGTCGCTACTTCTACGTCTCGACCCAGTCCCGGACCGAGGCGGCGCTGGGCGAAGCGGCCACCGACGCCTTCGACGGCCAGAGCCAGGACGACGGCGTGGTCTCCAAGGCGGTGATCGAATACGCCCTCAACGACAGGGTCCTGATCTTCGCCCAGGTCAGCCAGGGCTATCGCGTCGGCGGGTTCAACGGCGGCGTCCTGCTGAACGGCGGCCTGGGCCAGCCGGGCAGCGGGCTCCAGCCCTACCGCGAGTTCCGCCCCGACACCCTGAACAGCCAGGAGTTGGGCGTGCGCTGGCGCGCCTTCGACGATCGGCTCGGGCTGCGTTTGGCCGCCTTCTTCGTCGACTGGAGCGCCATCCAGTCAGACCGGATCTCCGTCGACGGCCTGCCCTTCACCGCCAATGTCGGCTCCGGCAGCAACGAGGGGATCGAGCTTGAAGGCGTGTGGAGCGACGGCCCCTGGCGGGTCGACCTCAACTTCATGGGCGGCAATCCCCGGCTGGACGCCGCCGACGACAGCTACCCCCTGGCCACTGACGGCGATCTGCCCGGCGTGCCCAAGATGCTGGGCGCCTTCAGCGCCCGGCGCGAGACGCGGCTCTACGGCCGCCCGGCCTGGGCCAGCGGCGCCATCGGCTATGTCGGCCGCTCGACCCAGCAACTGACGCCCGAGATCACCACCGACATGGGCGGGTATTTCACCTCCGAATTCGCCGCCGGTCTGAGTTCCGGCCCCTGGTCGGCCACCCTGCGTCTGGACAATCTGTTCGGCGACGACGGCGACACCTTCGGCTACGGCAACCCGTTCCTGGTGTCGTCGGAGACCGTCATCACGCCGCAGCGGCCGCGGAACCTGTCCCTTTCGGTGTCGCGACGGTTCTGACCCCCGCCCCTCGATCGGCGCATCAGGCTCAACCATCCGCCCTCGCCGCAAACCGCGCCTGCCGCGATCCGGCGTCGCCAGCCTCCCCAAGCTTCGCGCCCTTCGCCGATCGGCGCCCCCCAAGGCCGACCGGTTTCGCCAACTGATCGAGAAGCCGCCCACCGACCCCACAACAAACTGAAACAACGAGATCGTCATGTGGGTGGCGGACAGAGAGTCTGAAATTTCAAGTTCTTAGCGATTTTCGCCAGCTACCCGTTATTACCTTGGGTTTCTCGAAGACGTTGCTTTAGCTCGAAAGGGCGTTGCCGGAGATTTCTGGCCATTTCGGGAAATTCCCCATCAAGCGCAAAATTTTTGATGGGTGTGGTGGCGGGTGTGCCGACCCCCAATCAAATCGTCCTCCTAACTGGTGGATAAGTGGCCCTGAGAGGCCGAAATCGATGATGGGTGAGATGGAAGTCGTTCAAGTCCCACATGTTTTCTCCGCCAAAAAGCTTCCGCCATATTCGCTGCATTTCGTGCGGTGAATAGGGGCCCAATTCGCCGCGCCCTTTCGCCAAGACCGACGAACCTTCAAACGCGTTTACTGCAGGCGGCGACATCGCGCAGCAGTGAACAACCTGAAGGCCATTTCACATTCCCGCCAGAATGGTTCCGTGTGAATCTCCGCCCTACAACCTTTTGGCGCAATGGAGAGAGGCGTGCCCAAACTACCGGAGCTCATGGGTCCTCTGGCGGTATCTCGGCTTACCAAGCCTGGCCTTCACGCTGTCGGCGGTGTGCCAGGGCTGGCTTTGCAGGTCTTGAAGTCGGGCGGGCGGACCTGGATTCTACGCGTCATGATCGGTCCTCGACGCCGGGAGATGGGGCTCGGAGGCTATCCTGGCGTCACGCTGGCCATGGCGAGAGAGGCGGCGCGCGAGGCAAGAGACCTGATCCGAAAAGGCATTGATCCCATCGAGGCCGCAAAGGAAGCGCGCGCGGCGCTCATGGTGACCCCGACAATTGGTTACACGTTCCGCGCCGCTGCGGAGGCCTACATCGCAGCCCACGAAGCGAGCTGGAAGAACCCCAAGCACCGCGATCAATGGACTGCGACGCTCAAGAACTACGCCTACCCGGTGATGGGCAAGCTCGATGTCGCAGCGATCGAACTGCCGCATGTCATGCGGGTTCTGGAGCCGATCTGGAACAAGAAGACCGAGACCGCCAAACGACTTCGAGGCCGTATAGAAATGGTCCTCGACTGGGCGGGAGCGCGCGGGTTTCGCTCGGGCCCGAACCCGGCGCGCTGGCGGGGGCATCTCGACAAGCTTCTGGCCAAACCTTCCAAGGTCCATCGGATAACGCACCACCGCGCCTTGCCGATCGATGAGATGGCCCCCTTCATGCAACAGCTTCGCACTGCGGAGGGGACAGGCGCACGTGCACTGGAGTTCGCGATCCTGACGGCCGCGCGATCCGGCGAAGTGCGGGGAGCAACCTGGAAAGAAATTGATCTGGACGCCCGTGTCTGGACGATCAGCGCCGAGCGCATGAAGGCGGCTCGCGAACATCGGGCGCCCTTGTCCAAGGCTGCGGTCGCCGTCCTGAACGCCGTGCCCTCGGGGCGGCCGGACGCCTATGTGTTCAAGGCTGCGCACGGCGGCCGGATTTCAGACATGACGATCTCCGCCGTGTTGCGACGACTGGAGATCGACGCCGTTCCTCATGGCTTTCGCTCCACCTTCCGCGACTGGGCGGCGGAGCGCACCACCTATCCCAACGAAGTCGCCGAGATGGCCCTGGCGCACGCCGTTGGAAACAAGGTCGAGGCAGCCTACCGGCGAGGCGATCTATTCGAGAAGCGTCTCGCCATGATGGATGACTGGGCCGAGTTCTGTTTCCGCCACTCCCGCTAGGGCTTCGATCCGAGGCATGATGTTCGGAAAACAGCCCCGCAGGCGGACGCCGAGAATGTCTGAGGTGGGGGGGGAAAGCAGTCTCAGCTCGGAGCGCCCTTCAGCGTCACTGATGCGCCATGTGTGGGCGGCTCCCCGTTGGCAAGGGCTGAGCTGACGTTCTTCTGCGCCTGGTCGGAGCGGCTGTTGGCGCGGTACGCATGACTGCTGGCCATAATGCCTTCCGCGAAGGTGGGTCGGTTCCTGCGCTTTTCGCCATTGGGCGAGCGCGATCCTGAGCGCCCCAGCAACGGCCATCGCGACGATGGCCAGGCGATCGCGCTGTTCAGGCGCTGGCCAAATTTCGATGAAGGCTCCGAGGACCGTCGCTTCCAGGTCGACGAGGATCGATTCCTTCGGTTCGTATCGGCCGGCAAGCTCCATGAGCGTTTCGCGCGCCACATCGATCGGCTTCGGAATCGCCGGCGGCGGAGGTTGGTGTGTTCGGCATCAAGGTCACGATCATCGAACCGGGCAGCTTTGAGACCACCTTCGGGAGTTCGGTCCGCCCGGCGCCTCCGATGCCAGAATATGACGCCTTGCGGCAGGCGAGGCGTGCCAGCTTCAAGCCGGAGGACGTTGGCGATCCCGCCGCTACCGCAGGCGCTATCCTTCAGATCGTGGATATTGACAACCCGCTGCTCCGCCTGGTCCCGGGCGCGACGACGATCGCGAAGTTCCAGGCCGCTTACGAGCAGAGGCTCAAGAACTGGAACGATTGGTCTGAAGTGTCGATCACGGCGCACGGATAATTGGCGGATCGACGCTAGCCGCTCCGACCGCGAGATGGGGCCCGATGTCCATCTCGCGGCCGATCGATCCCTCAGATATGCATCCCGCCCGCCACCTCGATCCGCTGAGCATTGACCCAGCCAAACGCATCCGAGAGTAGCCCGGCGATAACCTTGCCGACATCGTCCGGCAGGCCGACCCGGCCCAACGCCGTATGCTGGGCAAGAACCTCCTGCACTTTCGGGTTGTCGCGAACCGTGCCGCCGCTGAAATCGGTCGCGATCGGTCCTGGCGCGACAACGTTCACCGCGATCCTGCGTGGCGCCAGTTCAAGCGCCATGTTCCGGCTTAATGACTCTACCGCCGCCTTGATGGGGCCATAGCCGATGCGTCCTTCCATCGCGAACCGCGCCAGCCCGGAAGAGATGTTTACGATACGGCCACCGTCGTTGATGAGCGGCAGCAGCTTCTGCGTCAGGAACAGAACGCCTTTGAAATGCACGTTGTAAAGGCCGTCCATCTCCGCTTCGGTCATTGTCTCGAGGGTGCTGGCGGATGAGGTGCCGGCATTGTTGACGAGATAGTCGAAACGCTGAGTATCGAAACCAGCCAGCGCCTGGCGGACCTGTGCGGCAAAGTCCGCAAAGCTGCTCGCGTCGCCGACATCGAGCTGGAGCGCCAAAGCCTGAGCGCCCGCCTCCGTCGCGAGGGCCGCCACTTCCTCAGCCTCTGTCCGTCCGCGATTATAGGTGAGGATCGATCTGACGCCCTGCTCGGCCAAGCGCAGCACGGTGCTGCGACCGATGCCTCGGCTACCGCCGGTGATAAGTGCAATCTTGCCTTCCGACATGCCATATTCCTTCAGTTACCTGCCTTCACTGGCCGTGAATTTATGTCTGGCGGCTTCAGCGCGGAATGACGGAACCAGGCATTTTCTTGCCTATTCATGCCCCTCCACTTATCTTGCCTCTTCGCCGGAAGCATCAGAAACGGATGGAAGTGCGTGGATTCACTCGTGCAGGCCCTGCTGGACTACACCGATCGACAGAGCGGGGAGAGTCCCTATCTGACGTCGATCGATCGTATGGTGATCATGCGGTCCGATCAGCCAAAGCCGCCTAGCCATCTAATTTTCCAGCCTTCAATGTGCATTGTCGCACAGGGCGCGAAGTGGGCGACGTTCGGCACCGATAGCCTTGAATATCGAGCAGGACAGGCGCTGGTGATCGGCGTCGAAACGCCGTCGACCGGCCGTGTGGTTGAAGCAAGCCCCGGAAAACCCTGCCTAGTTCTGGCGTTCGAGCTGGATCTCGCGGTGATGCGCAGCGTCGCGGAGGAACTGGGGCGCCCCCCGAGGATGGCGGGCGAGGCCGGGCGCGGCGTGCTTGTTACCGATTTCCAGGGGGCGCTCGCTGACTGCGCCCTTCGCCTCGTACGCCTGCTCGATACGCCCACTGCGATCCCGACGCTCTATCCCGTCGTCATGCGCGAAATCTGCTATTGGCTTCTGGCCGGCCCGCATGGCGGCGACATTGCCCGCCTGACGCTCGCCAACAGTCCCTCACAGCCAGTAATCCGCGCCTTGCACAGTCTGCGCGAGCGCTTCCGCGAGACCGTCCGGATCGACGATCTCGCAGCGATCGCCAGGCTGAGCGTTTCGGCATTCCATCGCCAGTTCAAGGCGCTGACCGCGATGACGCCACTTCAATATCAGAAGCAACTCCGCCTGCTCGAAGCGCGGAGGCTGATGATCACCCACGCGGCCAATGTCGAAACGGCAGCCTATCAGGTCGGATATGAAAGCCCGTCGCAGTTCAGTCGCGAATATGGCCGCATGTTCGGCATCCCGCCGAAGCGGGACGCCATGGCGATGCAGGCGGCGATCGCGGAGGAGCGCGCAACGGCGACGGTGGCGGCTAGACGTACGCCCGCCCCACCGCGATGAAGGCGCGTCGATCCGTCAAGGCGCCCTTGGCTACGAAGCGATCTCGTCTCACAGGGCCTGATGGGCGGTCTCGAGCAGCGCCAGTCGCCTGGGCAGGACGTTGCGGACCGCTTCGTAAGCCTCGGGATGGAAATCCTTCGGCATTTCCATCAAGGCCCGGTCCGGCGCCGTCTCTGCGGCGTCGCGGACCTCGTCGACGATCTTGCGCATGAGCCTCGGGCCGAGGCCTGCAGCCTTGCCGCTTTCGATGAAATGCCGCCCTAGCACGGCGTCGATCCGATAGTGCGGCGTCGCCCCCAGGCTCATGGCGAGCCTATACTCCCGGCGCCGGATCTGGTTGCGATCGAAGGCTGGCTGAGCCGTCAGCACATCATAGAATGGCGTCAACTCGAACCGTCCGCCGGGTCTCAAGAAAAGGCTGAAATTCTTCGCGTGACCGTCTGTGGCCCCGATGAGCCAAAATAGAATCTGGCTCCGAAAAAAGGCGGCCCGATCTCGCGCAGGATCATCGGCCTCTTGGAGCCGCTCCAGCACCTGCGCCACGCTCGGCCCGCCCTTGTCCTGATACTTCTGGCTGGAGGGGACCGAGAGGGCCTGGCACAGGTCTTCCTGCGGCAAACGCAGCAGCCGACCGTCCGACCGCCAGGTGCGGTCGAAACGCTCAACCACCAGGACGCGCCTCTCGCCGAATGTAGCGACCTCCGTCTTGGCCGTCGCCAAACCGAAGGCGCGCATCAACGCCAGGCAATAGTGCTCGTTGTCGACACTATGGCTCAGGTCAACTTCGCCGGACGCCGTGGGAATCCGGCCCAACTGGGGTTTGAAGATGTGGGTGGTCGGGGTGATGCCGACAGGCCGCTTCCATCGCCCCTCATGGAACAGGAGCGCCGTCTTCTCCTGCGCCCCGGCGATGGAGATGCGAAATCCCTCGTCCGGATCGACGCCCAGGGGCGCGCGCGCCAGGTTCCCGAGCAGAGTCTCAATCTCGGCGTCGCTGATATCCTCCCCAACGATAGCCCCGGATACATCGACGTCGAGGCCATCCGGCAGGAATTGCATGGCCCCGACACAGTCTCGTCCTATCTGCTCCAGCAGGCTGTAGGAATCCGCGCCCCTGGCGCCGGTTTTTTCAGCCACCCGCCGTCGCACTGTCAGACTGTCCGGCAGCAGATTGTCGAACACCGCTGTAACCGGCGCGCCGCGCCAGGCGTTCGGCTGAAGCGGCAGAGATAGAGACACGGGAAATGCGTTCTCCCAATCCAGCCAATCTCGATCGTACTGGAAACCGACGCCGCCGCCGGGCCCCTTTTCCATTCGCCCAACGAGACGGCCATTGATCAGGACGTTTAGCGGGGGGTGGGCTTTACGCCGTCCCATCAGAAGATATCCGCAATGTCGCCCGGCGCGCTTTTCGTTCGCGGTTGAACGGTCATCTCCAGATTCAGGGCCGCCAGCAAGGCGTAGATGGAGGACAATCGCGACCCAGGTTGACCGCTTTCGATCTTGGAGACCATCTCCTGGCGCAACCCGGCGAGATCGGCGAGCGCGCTTTGGCTCATGCCGCCGGCCTTGCGGTAGCGCTGGATCAATAGTCCCAACTGCTTGGGGGATCGGGCGAGCGCACTCATATCGCACCTCCTATGCGATACAACGCATAATCCTATTTTAGTCGATTTTCCACATAATTCTCTTTTATGCTCTTTTTCGCATAAGAACACTGTATGCTGAAAATCGCATCAATCAAATGCGTCGGGCGCAGGCCGGCCCGGCTGCCCAGTTGGTAAGCCCGATCGTAGCTCCGTAGCCGCCGTTGTTCGCTCCGCGCGGCCGGAGACCGTCGACTTCGTCATGATCGACGGAGGAATCCACAAGCGCGACAGGCGACTGACGTGAGTCGATCAGGACGCCCTTCTCGAAGAGGACGGAGGTTTGATCTCTGACCTGCGCGCCCGCGCTGGTGTCTGACGCGAGTGAGGTCAGCCTCGCTCTCGACGCCGATCAAACGAGCCCCAGGCCGACCTTAGGTCGGCAAGGCAATCTATAACAAGAAGCTTCAAGCGAGCGCCTTTTGAAGGCTTTTTGCGCCCGGATAAGTTCCAACGGGCATTGAACCGCCCCCGACCGCTGAACCGCCGCGCAAGAAGCGCCGCCACGCTGTCGCGCCGGTCCCTTTCCGCCCCTGGTCCAGTCGCGCGGCTTCACGGTCGAGCCGCTGACCTCCGATCAGAACCTGTGGCTGATCTGGACGCGAACGATCCTTCCCAGTGGATCTTGTACGCTCCGGCCGCTACCCGGCGCCGGTCGTCCATCGCCCAACCGCACGGCCGGGCGGGCGTCGAACAGATTTTCGACTTCGAGCGCGACGCGCAGGGGGGATCGGCCTCGGCCCTCGGCCTGCGGGGACGTCCCTTTCCGCCTCCCCAGGGCGGTGCTGACCTTGAGGTTGAGTGCGGCGAAGGAGGAGAGCGGAGGTTGAAAACTCGAGTGGCGAAACGCCCGTCCGAGCCACTGCCGGCTCCCTCGGGTCGGACAAGCGCCACTTCCCCCACCGGATCGACGCCCGCGCCATGAAGCGCCCGCACCGCCAACCGAGCGGCGCCATTATCGCCATGCCGCGACTTTTTGAGCGTCGGCGAATGTCAGCGGTACGCGCCTCACGCCCCGACTGGATGCGATCTCGATGCCCAAGCTCCCGGCCTTGCCGCGAACGCCGTTTTCGGAACGGTGCAAGCGACGCCCGATGACGGCGGCGCTCCATCCCTGTTGCGCCAGGCTCTCGAGCAAGGCGATCTCGGCCGCGCTCCATTTGGGGGGAAGGTGCATATCGGACATCAGCCCATCTCCTCGTCGTCCTTCTCGCCGCGTGAGACGACGGCGGCCAGGACCAGGTCGCCGGTGACGTTCAGCGTGGTGCGGCACATGTCCAGGAAGCGATCGACGCCCAGGATCAGGCCGATGCCTTCCGGCGG
>NZ_JBIIOP010000035.1:0-10371 GCF_044336875.1 Brevundimonas sp.
AATGTGGTGTTCGGCGATGGCCCTCAGCAACATGCCGGGATTGGGCTTGCGATCGGGATGGTCCGGATGGCGATAGCGTTCGTCCTGCGCCTCGGCATGGAAGGGACAGGCATAGACCGGGCCGATCACCGCCCCGTCCTGGGCAAGCCGCTTCACCAGAAGGACGTTGAAGGCGTGCATCTGGTCTTCGCTGAACAGGCCCCGCGCCACGCCCGACTGGTTGGTGACGATGACCGTCAGATAGCCGAGCCGGTTCAACCGCCGCACCGCGGCGGCTGCGCCGCGGACCAGCGTCAGATGTTCGGGCAAATGCGGGTAGCCGGAGTCCTCGATCAGGACGCCGTCACGGTCCAGAAAGACGGCGGGTAGTCCAGTCATCGGTGTCTCAACAGTTCGGAAAAGGCGGTCATCAGGTGGTAGAGACTGGAGGCTGGCGCGGCCTTGTCCTGCGACGCTCCGGTCGCGTCGTAGCTGTCGATCCACAGGCCGGGGATCGGCGTGGCCAGATGGGTGGTGAAGACCCTCTCGATCAGGTCGCCCGCGCCCGGGTCCCCGAACATCAGGGCCGTGCGGATCGCCTCGGTCTGAGCCCACAGGCGACGCCCGGCGTCAAGCGGCGCGCCCGCGACGTCCATCTCGCGGATCATGGCCCCGTCTTTCAATCCCTGAGCAATGGCGCGGCGGTGCAGATCCTCCGCGACGTCGACCGTCTCGAAACCGGCGATCTGCGCCTGGCGCAGAAGCCAGGCCCATTCCTCGAAATGGCCGGGTTCGACGATATGTCCCGTCGTCGGATCGGGCGTCCAGTCGGCGGTGAAATATTCATGGATCGCCCCGTCGATCAGAAAATGACTCCGGCACAGGTCCAGCGCCGTCCGCGCCGCCGCTTCGAACGCCGGATGGGGCGCAATCGCCTGCCAGGCCAGCATCGCCTCCAGCAGGTGCATGTGCGGATTCTGGCGCCGGGGCAGGCGCGCCGGCACGGCCTCCGCCCAGCCGCCATGAGGCGCGGCCATCAAACGGTCGATCGCCGCCAGCGTCTCCAGCGCCAGAGGTCGCGCCCGATCGTCGCCAAGGGTCCGGTGCGCGGCCGCCAGGGCGAAAAGCACGAAAGCCAGGTCGTAAAGATCCGGCGTGTCGTCCAGCACGTCTCCGGCGTCGTCGGTCGCGGCGACCCACAGGCCGTCATCGCGACGGCAGGTCGCGATCATCCGATCCAGCGCGGCCTGGGCCACGGTGCGCCCCCCCCCCCAACCCAGGCGGGCAGCCTCGCAAAAGACGTAGATCTGACGCGCCTGGACGCGGGTGCGTCGTCGCACGCCGATCACTGGCCGGGCGTCAAAATCGAGCTGTTCATAGAACCGCCCGTTCGCATCGACGCCGCGTTCCGCCCACAGCGGCAGGGCGTGGTCTAACAGCCAGGTCGAGACCTTGGTCTTGGCGTCGTCGAGGATCATGCCGTCGGCTTAGGGCGCATCCCGCCCGGCGCCAAGAGGAGGCTTCTGGAGTGGTAGACCGTTGCAAAGGGCAACGCGAAGTGACACCGCTCCGTTTGGTCCTCTCGCCCGATCTTGCTAGAGGGCGGCCCTATTCGCGGTCCGATCCATCGGTCCGCCGCCCCGATCTCTGCGTGGAGAGCGCCTCTCATGATCCCCTTCATCGACCTTCAGGCCCAGCGTCTGCGTCTCGCCGGCAAGATCGAGGCCGCCGTTCAGGAGGCCGTCGTCGGCGGCGCCTGGGTGATGGGACCTCAGGTCCGCCAATTCGAATCCGACCTCGCCGCCTTCGGTCAGGCCAAGCACGCTCTGGGCTGCGCCAACGGCACGGACGCCCTGGCCCTGCCGTTGATGGCCTGGGGGATCGGGCGCGGCGACGCGGTCTTCGTGCCGAGCTTCACCTTCGCCGCCACCGCCGAAGTCGTCCCCTGGTTCGACGCCGAGCCGGTGTTCGTCGATGTGGACGCCGACACCTACAATATGGACCCCGCCGCGCTGGAGCGCGCCATCGAAGGCATCAAGGCCGAGGGCCGCCTGACCCCGCGCGTGGTCATCGCCGTCGATCTGTTCGGCCAGCCGGCCGACTATCCGGCGATCAAGGCGATCTGCGACAAACACGGCCTGAAGCTGATCGCGGATTCGGCCCAGGGCTTCGGCTGCACCATCGGTGGCGAACATCCGCTGAAATGGGCCGACATCACCACCACCAGCTTCTTCCCGGCCAAGCCGCTGGGCTGCTACGGCGACGGCGGGGCGGTGCTGACCAATGACGACGAACTGGCCCAGCTGATCGATTCCGTCCGGGTGCACGGCAAGGCCGTGGCGGTCGATCTGAAGGACCGCACCTTCGACCACGACCCCAAATATCTGAACATGCGGATCGGCCTGAACAGCCGTCTGGACACCATCCAGGCCGCCGTCCTGATCGAGAAGCTGAAGGTCTTCGGCCAGGAGATCGACTGGCGCAACGCCGCCGCCGCCCGCTACAACGCGGGTCTGCGCCCCCATGTGGCCAAGGTGCCGGACGTGCCGGCCGGGAACATCTCCAACTGGGCGCAATATACGGTCGAGCATCCGGACCGCGACGGCCTGATCGCCCACCTGAAGGACCAGGGCGTGCCGACCGCCGTCTATTATCCGATCCCGCTGCACCTGCAGCCGGCCTATGAGCATTTCCCGCGCGGGGCCGGCGGCCTGCCCGTCACCGAACGTCTGAAGGACGTGGTCTTCAGCCTGCCGATGCACGCCGATCTGGACGAGGCGACCCAGGCCAAGATCATCGCCGCCGTCGCCAGCTACAAGGGCTGAGAATCATGCCGAACACCGCCCCCCTCAAGTTCGGCGTCGCCGGCGTCGGCGTCATGGGCCGCAACCATGCGCGCGTCGCCTCCGAGATGCGCGAGTTCGACCTGACCACGGTCTTCGATCCGGACGCGATCACCGCCGACGGCGTCGCCGCCGCCTTCGGGGCCTCGCCGGTCACGACGGCCCAGGCTTTCGTCGACGCCGGCCTGGACGCCGCCGTGGTCGCCACGCCGAACCGTTTCCACGCCGAGATCGGCGTCGCCCTGCTGGAAAAGGGCGTCCACGTCCTGGTCGAGAAGCCGATCGCCGCCACCGTCGCCGACGCCCAGCGGATGATCGACGCCGCCAAGGCCAATGACCGCGTCCTGATGGTCGGTCAGGTCGAACGGTTCAATCCGGCGGTCGAGACGGTCAAGCGCGCGGTCGCCGACGACGAGATCATCTCGATCCAGATCACCCGCGTCGGCCCCTTCCCGCCGCGGATGGGCGAGGTGGGCGTGGTCATCGACCTGGCGGTGCACGACATCGACATCATCCGCCACCTGACCGGGTCCGAGATCGTCGAGGTCCAACCCCAGCTGGCCCGCACCCGCGCCGAGCGCGAGGACACCGCCCTGCTGCAGTTCCGGCTGCAGAACGACGTGATCGCCCACATCACGACCAACTGGGTCACCCCCTACAAGACCCGCACCCTGCAGGTCGCCACCAAGACCAAATTCATCGTCGCCGACCTGATCACCCGCCAGGTGACCGAATATTTCGGCCAGCAGCCCGACGGCTCCTATTCGACCCGGATGCTGAACAGTTGGCCGGCCGAACCGCTGCGCAAGGAACTGGAGGCCTTCGCCCGCGCCATCGCCACCGGCGAGACCCCGGCCGTGACCGGCGAGGACGGTCTGCGCAACCTCGAGGTCGCCCTGCGCTGCCTCGGCGAGGCCTAAAGTCGCCGCAATGGGCGGGAAAGGAAACCGGATGCGCCCTGTTCTCGCTCCCGCCCTCGCCGGCCTGCTGGCCGTCTCCGCCGCCGCTCCCGCGCAGGCGGACACGCGCTACCTGTCCTACAACGCCTCGGACCGGGTCACCCAGGCCCTAACCAAGGGGATCACCCTGCAGGTCCGGCGCGGCCTGTTCGGCGCCGTCAGCGTCGAGCGGCTGTTCTCGACCACGGCGCGCGGCTCGGCCGATTTCAGCCGGGGCGGCCCCGGCGAGGCGCGGCGCGCCCTGCCCGACGGCGCCCACGAGAACGACCTCTACGCCATCGAACAGACCGGCGACGGCCGGGGCCTGGCTCGCGCCCTTTGCCCCGGCGCCGATGACGTCTGGCTGGTGATGAGCCGCATCCGCGCCCCCCGTCCCCTGACCATGCAGGCGGTCGGCCGCTGGGCCGACGGCACATTCCGTCACTGCGTCACCCTGAGCTACGAGTGGCGCGGCGAGTGGCAGACGGCGCCGGTCTCGCCGTTCGCCGAGACGGCCTCCTGAGGGCCTCCCCCTCGGCGCGAGTCCGCTTTCGTCTGTCACGGTTCGCCGTCTATCGTTGATTCATGACTGCGGCCCTCGCTCGAAAACGGAAGTCCGGCGGCCGGCTCATGCTGGGCATGCTGCTGTTCTGCGTCGCCGTCTCGATCGTACCAGCCCCGACCTTCATGCGCGCGGTCGAGACGACGGCCGTCGCCGGCTGGACCGGCGCACGCGACCGGACCCTGGACATGGTCGCCAAAGGCCGCACCCGACTGGACCAGCTGGGAAGCCGGGCTGACGCCGCCTCGCCCGTCGCCGCCGACGCCGGCGCCGATACGGTGCTGGCCGGCGACTACGCCCCGGCCGACGACCGCACTCGCACCCAGTCCGGGACGGTCAGCTTTGTCGGCGCCGATATCCGTCTGGAGGTCGGGGGCGCGCTGAACACCCGGCCCGATCGGCTGGCGTCCAGCGAAGCGGTCGCCGTCCACGGCGTGACCTGGGCCGAGGCCTTCGAGATTCCCGCCGGCATCCAGGTCGAGATCCGCCAGGCGTCCGGCGTCGCGCCCAGCCTGTGCTCCGGCGGCCGGATCGGGCGGCTGGCCCTTGTGCAGACGACGCGCACGGTGATGATCCTGCCGATACGGGCTCCGGCCCGGTCGGGCGAGCCGGAAACCCTGTGTCCAGTGCTGCATCTGGAGAAGCGGCGATGAAATGGGGATTGCCGCTCGCCGTCCTGATCGGGGTATTCGCCGCCCTGCTGACCTGGACGCGACCCGGGGCGGACCTGCCCTCTCCGCGCGCTTCCGATCAAGCCGTCACCGTCTATCTGCTCGACAATGGTTTTCACACGGATCTGGCGACGCCGCGTGCGGCGCTGGAACGGCGGGGCGGGCCGCTGGGGCGGGCGGTTTCGGCCCTGGCGCCGGGCGACTGGATCCTGATCGGATGGGGCGACGCCAGATTCTATGTCGACCAGAGTCCGATTTCCGACCGGCTGCCCGACGGCGCCCGCGCCTTCTTCCACCCCGGCAATCCGTCCGTCGTCATGCTGGACCCCGAACACGGGAATCCCCGCACCCGCTACGCCGAGGATGGCCGGGCGGTCCTGCGCCTGACGCCCGCCGCCTTCGACCGGATGGCGGATCGGATCGAGGCGTCGCTGGACCTGTCCGACGCAAGACCGCGCCTGGCGGCCGCCCGTCCCGGCGATAACGCCCGTTTCTTCGCCAGCCGCGAGATCTTCTCGATCCTGCATCTGTGCAACCATTGGACGGCCGAGGTGCTGAATGCGGGCGGGGTGGATATTCGGCCGGCGCGCTCCGTCTTCTCCGGCGAGGTCATGCGCTCCGCCCGGCTGACCGGAAACGCGCCGGAACTGGACACGACGGCCCCGCGCGACTAGACCGCCCGCCTTTCGCTTATCCGGCCGGGTCCGAGCCCCGGCGGGCGAACAAGAAGGAGCGGCCGATGGCCCACAAGCAACACACCCGCAATTCCTCCGGCCCCGCCGGTCCGAGCCAGCGCCAGCTGCGCGCCGGCGAACTGATCCGCCACGCCCTGGTCGACATCCTGCGCGAGGAGGACATCCACGACGAGGCCCTGGTCGGCGTCTCCGTGACCGTGACCGAGGTCCGCCTGTCGCCGGACCTGAAACACGCCACCTGTTTCGTCGAGCCCCTGGGCGCCGGCGTCGAGGCGGCCCCGACCACCGGGCACGAGAGCGAGATCATCAAGGCGCTGAACGTCCACGCCAAATTCCTGCGCGGACAGCTGGGCCGCCGGCTGGACATGAAGTTCACCCCGGACCTGCGTTTCCGCCACGACGAAAGCTTCGACGCCGCCAGCCACATGGACCGGCTGTTCGACGATCCCCGTGTCCGCGCCGACCTGGAACGCCGCGACGACGAGGGCGAATGAGCCGGGTCTCAGACCTGGAGGCCGAACTGTTCGACCAGCCAGTCGTAATAGGCGGGCATGACCTGGCGCAGTCGTTGGCGGGTGCGCGGGGGCCGCGCCGCCCGGCCCCAAAGCGCCACCGAGGCCGTCATGGCGAAGAACTCCACGACGTTGGACAGCATGTAGGACTGGGCCGGAAAGGCGCCGGACGCCTTGGCTTGGTCGTAGAAGGCCAGGATCTCGGGATTGCGTCTGCGGCCCGGCGCGCGCTGGAAATGCCAGCCGTGCAGAAGTTCGTGCAACAGCAGCGGATTGTCGGCCGGCGTCTCGACATCCTTCAGGGCCAGACGCCCATTGCGGAACTCGCCCGGTCCCTTGATCGACGGATCGACGACCAGGGGCACGCTGCGGAACCAGTCCAGAATGTCGGGCCTGATCTTCAGACTGTTCACCAGATCGATCTGAGCGCGCAGCGAGGCCAGGGTCGCGGCCCGCATCGCCTCGGGCGCCAGGGCCAGGTCGATGCCGAAGCCGCCATAGGTTTCCTGTCCCGACTGGAAGGCCGGGGTCATCAGGGCGAGCGGGGCGGCCAGGGCCGCGCGGCGACTGAGCGTTTTCATATCCATTCAACGGAGCATGGCTGATGGGCCGTCGCAAGAAGGGCGATATCGTGGACGGCTGGGTCTGCCTGGACAAGCCGTTCGAGATGGGATCGACCGAGGCGGTCAGCCGCATCCGTCGCCTGTTCAACGCCCAGAAGGCCGGTCACGCCGGGACGCTGGACCCGCTGGCCAGCGGCATCCTGCCCATAGCCCTGGGCGAGGCCACCAAGACCGTGCCGATGATGATGGAGGCGAGGAAGGTCTATCGCTTCACCGTCAACTGGGGCGTCTCGACCGACAGCGTGGACCGCGAGGGCGAGATCATCGGCCGGTCCGACGTGCGCCCGTCCGTCGAGGCCGTGAAGGCCGCCCTGCCCGCCTTCGTCGGCGAGATCGACCAGACACCGCCCCGCTTCTCGGCCATCAAGGTCGACGGCGCCCGCGCCTATGATCTGGCCCGCGACGGGGTCGAGTTCGAGCTGCAGGCCCGGCGCGTGACCATATATTCGGCCGAGGTGACCGACGCCCCGGACGCCGACCACGTCGAGATCCGCATCCTGACGGGCAAGGGCGTCTATGTCCGTTCCCTGGCCCGCGACCTGGCCCAGGCCCTGGGCGCCGAGGGCCATGTCTCGGCCCTGCGGCGCGAGCAGGTCGGGCCGTTCAGCACGGATAATGCGGTCACGCTGGATTCTCTGGAGGAAATGGTGCATAGGGGCGCCGCCTCGGAAGGTTTGCTTCCCGTGGCGACCGCCCTGGACGACATCCCGGAGCTGGCCGTCACGGATCAAGACGCCTTCTCGCTTCGGCAGGGACGCCCCATCGTTCTGCTCCCCCGTCAGGTGGAAACCCTCAAGGCCCGTCTTTCCGACGGTTCGCGAACGGTTTCAGCCTTTCAGGATCAGACCCTGGTCGCCCTCTGTCAGTTGCGGGCCGGTCGACTAGAACCCGACCGCGTTTTCAACCTCCAATGACGGAGACATACGATGTCGGTTACTGCTGAACGCAAGCACGAGATCATCGCCGATAACGCCCGCACCGCCGGCGACACCGGCTCGGCCGAGGTCCAGGTCGCGATCCTGTCGGAACGCATCGCCAACCTCACCGAACACTTCAAGACCCACAAGAAGGACAACCACTCGCGTCGTGGCCTTCTGAAGATGGTGTCGCAACGTCGCCGCCTGCTCGACCACCTGAACAAGGTCGACGCCGGCCGCTACCAGGCGCTCATCGCCAAGCTGGGCCTGCGCCGCTAAGGCGCGGATCAGCGCAAGACTGTATTTCGAGGCGCGGGCGGTCACGTCCGCGCCTCGTTGTGCAACTAGAGACTGTCACTCTGAACGACCCGGGCGCCGCGGGACTGAACGGCGCAGACGTTGAGGGCCAGGACGGTCCTCTACCCGGGTCCGTCGCGATGGCGCGGCGACCCCTGGGGGCCGAGGGACCGAACGCCTGACGCCCCAGCCCAATGATGGGACCCCGCGCGGAATACGCCGCCCGGGATACGAAAGACGGAATATGTTCGACATCAAACGCAAGACGATCGAGTGGGCCGGACGCCCGCTGACCCTGGAAACGGGCCGCATCGCCCGCCAGGCCGACGGCGCCGTGCTGGCGACCTACGGCGAGACCGTGGTTCTGGCCACCGTCGTCTATGGCCGCGCCCCCAAGCCGGGCCTGGACTTCTTCCCCCTGACGGTCAACTACCAGGAAAAGACCTTCGCCGCCGGCAAGATCCCGGGCGGCTACTTCAAGCGTGAAGGCCGTCCGACCGAGAAGGAAACCCTGGTTTCCCGCCTGATCGACCGCCCGATCCGCCCGCTGTTCGTCAAGGGCTTCAAGAACGAGACCCAGGTCGTCGTCACCGTGCTGCAGCACGACATGGAGAACGACCCGGACGTCCTGGGCATGGTCGCCGCCTCGGCCGCCCTGACCATCTCGGGCGTGCCCTTCATGGGTCCGATCGGCGCCGCGCGTGTCGGCCTGATCGACGGCGAGCTGGTGCTGAACCCCTCCATCGACCTGATCCCGACCTCGGACCTCGACCTGGTGGTCGCCGGCACCCAGGACGCCCTGATGATGGTCGAATCCGAAGCCAAGGAGCTGTCGGAAGAGAAGATGCTCGAAGCCCTGATGTTCGCGCACGCGGGCATGCAGCCGGTGATCGACGCCATCATCGAGCTGGCTGAACACGCCGCCAAGGAGCCCTTCGACTTCCAGGCCGAAGACCACTCCGACGTCGTCGCCTCGATCAAGTCGCTGGTCGGCGAGGACATCAAGGCCGCCTACACCCACCCGGGCAAGTACGACCGCCGCTCGGGCGTCGACGCGGCCAAGAAGACCGCCGCCGCCAAGCTGGTGAAGACCGACGAGAACCCCGACGGCGTCGACGGCTCCAAGTTCTCGGCCGCCTTCAAGGAATGCGAAGCCGAAGTCCTGCGTCGCGACATCATCGAGAACGCCCACCGCGTCGACGGCCGCGCCCTCGACAAGGTCCGCGCCATCGTGTCGGAAGTCGGCGTCCTGCCGCGCACCCACGGCTCGGCCCTGTTCACGCGGGGGGAAACCCAGGCCCTGGTCGTCGCCACCCTCGGCACCGGCGAGGACGAGCAGTACATCGACAGCCTGCAGGGCACCTACAAGGAGTCCTTCCTGCTGCACTACAACTTCCCCCCCTATTCGGTGGGTGAAGCCGGCCGCATGGGTTCGCCCGGCCGTCGCGAGATCGGTCACGGCAAGCTGGCCTGGCGCGCGATCCGTCCGATGCTGCCGACCAAGGAAGACTTCCCCTACACCATCCGCCTGGTCTCCGAGATCACCGAGTCGAACGGCTCGTCCTCGATGGCCACGGTCTGCGGTTCGTCGCTGGCCCTGATGGACGCCGGCGTTCCGCTGGTCCGTCCGGTCTCGGGCATCGCCATGGGCCTGATCCTGGAGCCGTCGGGCGAGTTCGCCATCCTGTCCGACATCCTGGGTGACGAAGATCACCTGGGCGACATGGACTTCAAGGTCGCCGGCACGTCGGAAGGCATCACCAGCCTGCAGATGGACATCAAGGTCGCCGGCATCACCAAGGAGATCATGGAACAGGCCCTGACCCAGGCTTCGGCCGGTCGCCTCCACATCCTGGACGAGATGTCCAAGGCCATGGACGCGCCGCGCACCGAACTGGGCGAGCACGCGCCGAAGATCGAAACGGTCAAGATCCCGGTCGACAAGATCCGTGAAGTGATCGGTTCGGGCGGCAAGGTCATCCGCGAGATCGTGGAAAAGACCGGCGCCAAGATCGATATCGGCGACGACGGCACCATCAAGGTCGCCGCCAACGACCAGGAGAAGATCGACGCCGCCAAGGCCTGGATCCAGTCCATCGCCTCGGAACCGGAAGTCGGAACCATCTACTCCGGCAAAGTCGTCAAGGTCGTCGACTTCGGCGCCTTCGTGAACTTCTTCGGCGCCAAGGACGGCCTGGTCCACGTGTCCCAGATCGCTCTGGAACGCGTCGCCAACCCGGCCGACGTCCTGTCGGAAGGCCAAGAGGTCAAGGTCAAGTTCCTGGGCTTCGACGATCGCGGCAAGACCAAGCTGTCGATGAAGGTCGTCGATCA
>NZ_JBIIOP010000023.1:0-35954 GCF_044336875.1 Brevundimonas sp.
TCCGGCTTCAGCAGCATGTCGGACTCGTTGATGGCCTTCCAGCCGGCGATCGACGAGCCGTCGAACATCGTGCCTTCGTTCAGGAAGTCCTCATCGACCAGGTCGATGTCGAAGGTGACGTGCTGCAGCTTGCCGCGGGTGTCGGTGAAGCGAACGTCGACGTATTTGACGTCCTTCTCCTTGATCTCCTTGAGGATCTTGCTGGCGCTCATTCTCGGAAGTCCTGTTTTTCTTGGTCGTTAGGGAGGAAACGGTCATCCGGCCCGAAGGCCGGCGGCCGGGGAGGGGTACGCGAACTCAGACGGCCTGGGCCCCGGTTTCGCCGGTGCGGATACGGATCACTTCGGCGACGTCGGACACGAATATCTTGCCGTCGCCGATCTTGCCGGTGCGCGCCGAGGTCTGGATGGCCTCGACGACCGCGGGCGCGAGATCGTCGGCGACGACCACCTCGATCTTGATCTTGGGCAGGAAGTCGATGACGTATTCGGCGCCGCGATACAGTTCCGAATGGCCCTTCTGGCGACCATATCCCTTGGCCTCCAGCACGGTCATGCCTTGCACGCCCACGTCCTGGAGCGCCTCTTTGACGTCATCCAGCTTGAAAGGCTTGATGATGGCTTCAATCTTCTTCATGGCGACCCCTGAGCGGCGCGCGGAATGCAGCGGCGCTCGGGCGGGAATGGGACACATCAAGGCCGTTCAAAGCAAGCGGTTTTCGCAGAAAAGTCACGGATATTCGGAGCCCTGATGATAGAAACCAACGACCCGGCCATCTGGCGCAATTTTCTGCCTTGGCCTGACGCCGAGACGCACAAGCATGCGCGGGGTCGCCTTGGCGTCGTGTCCGGGCGAGCCCATCAGACCGGCGCGGCGCGGCTGGCGGCGCGCGCCGGATTACGGATCGGGGCAGGGGTGGTGCGCATTCTCTGTCCCCCGGACGCGGTCGCTGTGATCGCTCCGGCGGTCGAAGCCGTCATGGTCACGCCGTTCAATTCCTCCGAGACCCTGGGCCGCGAGGCCGAGGCCATGGACGCCGTGGTGATTGGGCCGGCGGCGGGCCTGGACGAGTCAACCGTGGCCAATATCCAGGCCCTGGCGCTGTGTGGCGCGGCCTTGGTGATCGACGCGGACGGTCTTTCGATCTTCAAGGGACGCAGCGCCGAACTGTTCGCCGTACTGGACCGTGACGATGTGCTGACGCCGCACGAAGGCGAGTTTGAGCGCCTGTTTCCCGATTTGCCGGCCAGGGGCCGCGAACAGGCGGCGATCGAGGCGGCCCGTAGAGCCCAGGCCGTGGTGGTTCTGAAAGGCGCCGAAACGGTGATCGCTGCGCCCGACGGCCGCGCACGGATCAACCGCAATGGGTCGCCATGGCTGGCCACCGCCGGAACGGGCGACGTCCTGTCCGGCATGATCGGCGGCCTGATCGCCCAGCGCATGGACAGTTTCGACGCCGCAAGCGCCGCTGTCTGGCTGCACAGCGATACCGCAGAACGGTTCGGACCGGGTTTGATTTCAGAGGACTTGAGCGAAGGATTGCCGGAAAGCTTGAAGTCGCTGCGATGATTTATTTCGCATAATATATCTTAGGCGATAACTCTCCTAACTTCTCCGACTCGGTCCCTGCGGCTTTAAGCCAGAGGGAATTTCACCTTGACCACCAGGCCTGAGCGCCGCCGTCGATTGTGCGCCGTCGCTGTTGCGCCATAGGCGTGCGCCAGGGCCTCGACGATCGCCAGGCCGAGGCCGGATCCGTTGCGGGCCGCCGCCTGACGGCCACGGTAGAACCGCACGAACAGATGCGGCAGATCCTCTTCCGCCACTCCCGGACCCTGATCCCAGATCACGAGCGCAACGGCGTCGGCCTGATGGCGGATCCAGACCGTGACGGCGCCGTCGCCGCCATAGCGCAGGGCATTGTCCACGATGTTGAAGATCATCTCCTGCAGCAACAGAGCCTCGCCGGGCACAATGGCCGCCGTGCGAGGCAGCCTCAGCCGAACATGGAATTCCGGATCCGAAATCTCGTCCATGGTCTTGCGGGCCGCGTCGGACAGATCGGTTCTGGCGTCCGCGGTCACCGCGTCGGCGCGGGCCACGGTCAACAGTTGCGACAGCAGCGCCGCCATTCGGTCGCTGGCCAGTATGGCGTCGTTGATCAGGCTTCGCTCGCCTTCCCTCCAGTCCCGGCGCCCGTCGCGGACGATCTGCATATTGGCCGTGATCACGGCCAAGGGCGTCCGCAACTGATGAGAGGCGTCCGCCGTGAATTTGCGCACTCCGGCCGTCGATCGCTCGAGGTGTTCGAGCAGACGGTTGAAGGCCTCGACGATCCCTCTCAGCTCGACCGGGGCCTCGTGCGCGGGCGCCGGCGAGAAATCGGCTTCCGACGCGGAGGCGCGGCCGATCAGCGTCCTCGAAATCCGGCGTAGGGGCGCCAGTCCCCAGCGCATGGCAGGCCAGAGCAGCAGGCCGCCGACCACGATGATCACCAGCGGCAGTCCGATCAGGTTCACCATCAATTGGCGAAACACGGCGCGACGGGAATCCAGGCTCTGTGCGACCAAGACGGTCACCGGATGCTCGAAACCCGGCACGCGGACGGTCTGGGCGGCCAATCGCATCCGTACATGACGGATGTCGACATAGCTGAAGTTGGGACCGTCGATCTGGCCGGTCCGGGGCGTCGGCACGTCTTCATACCCCGTCAGCAGCCGGCCGTCGTGACGTACGGCGTAGTAGACGATGTCGCGTTCCGGGCTGTCGAGAAGTCCCAGGGACCAGGGAGCGAGTTCGACGCGGATTTCACCGTCCCGAGCCGTCACTGTTTCGGCTATCGCCCGAACAGAGCCCGCCAGCAGGCGGTCTGCGGTTTGTTCGACCACATTATGCGCCACCAGGGCTCCGGCCGTGGCGAAGGCCAGAGCCAGACCGGCCACGGGCGCGACCTGCGCCAGCAGCAGACGTCGGAACAGGCTGGGCGACCGGTTCAGCGCCTTCAGCCCAGCCGGTAGCCGCGCCCGCGCACCGAGCGGATCAGCGGTCCGTCCGGCGCCAGTTTGGCGCGCAGGCGACTGACCTGAATCTCGAGCGCATTGGTCATCGCCTCGCCTTCGGCGTCGAACAGTTCGGCGATCAGCATGCCCCGGTCGACGACCCGGCCTGCGCGTGTGGCCAGGACTCGCAACAACGACCACTCGCGCGGCCGCAGATCCAGTTCGCGACCGTGCAGCGTCGCCCTCCCCCCGCTCCAGTCGCACCACAGACCGTCGATTCGGGTGCCCTGGGCGGCGACGCCGGCCGTCCGGCGTGACACGGCGCGGACGCGGGCGACCAGTTCCGTCGGGGCGAAGGGTTTGACCACATAGTCGTCGGCGCCCAACTCCAGTCCCGCGACCCGGTCGGGCAAGGTGTCGCGTGCGGTCAGCATGATTACGGGCGTGCCGATGGCTTCCGCGCGCAGCTGGCGCAGCACGGCGAAACCGTCGATGTCCGGCAGGTTGACGTCCAGAACAATGGCGTCGTGGGCGCCCAGTCGCGCCGTCACCAGGGCGGACTCTCCGTCCCCTACCCTGTCGGCGTGAAATCCCGCCGCTTCGAACGACGCCGTCAGCGAGCGCGCCAATGACTCGTCATCCTCGACAACCAGAAGATTCATGTCTGATCGCCCCTCGACTTTGACCGTCTCCATCCAGCGCCGCCCCGCCGTTCAGGTCAAGCCGCCGCTGCGATTTCCAGCGCCTGATACGGATCATTCCCGATGTCGGCGTTCGACCAAAGTCGCCCTGACGCCGGAAGCGGACCAGTGCCAACCTGCCCGTAACGAGCGCCGCATGCGGCGTGAGAACGGTCGAAAACGGCCATTAGCTGGGAGGCTAACGCAATGACGGACAGCGCCACAGGTGCGCCTGTCGATGGGCAGGGTGTAGGCAAGAACGACAAGCTGGTGATCCTGGCGTCGTCGGTCGGCACGGTCATCGAATGGTATGACTTCTATCTGTACGGGTCGCTAGCTGCGATCATCACTGTGCAGTTCTTCTCGGGCGTCAACGAGACGACCGGCTATATCTTCGCCCTGATGGCCTTCGCCGCCGGTTTCGCCGTGCGGCCCTTCGGCGCCATCGTCTTCGGGCGGCTGGGCGACCTGTGGGGTCGCAAGAACACCTTCCTGGTGACCATGCTGCTGATGGGGCTGTCGACCTTCGTTGTCGGCCTGCTGCCCAATTATGCGACCATCGGCATAGCGGCGCCGATCATCCTGGTGCTGATGCGCCTGCTGCAGGGCCTGGCCCTGGGGGGGGAATACGGCGGCGCCGCCACCTATGTGGCCGAGCACGCGCCGAACGGGAAGCGCGGCTTCTACACCTCCTTCATCCAGATCACCGCCACCGCCGGCCTGATGATCAGTCTGGTCGTCATCCTGGGCGTTCGCCTGACTGTGGGCGAGGACGCCTTCAACGCCTGGGGCTGGCGCATTCCCTTCCTGGTGTCGATCCTGATGCTGGGCGTGTCGCTGTGGATCCGTCTGAAGCTGGCGGAAAGCCCGGCCTTCCAGCGCATGAAGGCCGAGGGCAAGGGCTCCAAGACCCCGCTGAAGGACTCCTTCGGCAAGTGGCCGAACCTGAAACTGGTGCTGCTGGCCCTGTTCGGTCTGGCGGCGGGTCAGGCGGTCGTCTGGTACACGGGCCAGTTCTACGCCATGTTCTTCGTCGAACGGGTGCTGAAGGTCGATCCGGCCCTGGCCCAGATGCTGACGGCCATAGCGCTTCTGCTGGCCACACCCTTCTTCGTCATCTGGGGGATCGTCTCGGACAAGATCGGCCGCAAGCCCGTCATCCTGGCCGGCTGCCTGATCGCCGCCCTGACCTATTTCCCGCTGTTCCACGCCCTGACCGGCGCGGCCAATCCGAAACTGGCGGCGGCCGTGGCCTCCTCGCCGGTGACGGTCCACGCCGACCCGGCCGACTGCTCGGTCCAGTTCGACCCGATCGGCAAGACGGTCTTCAACAAGAGCTGCGACCTGGCCAAGTCCTATCTGGCCAAGGCCGGCGTGACCTATGACAATGTCGCGGCCCCGGCCGGGACGGTCGCCACGGTCCATATCGGCGACCAGGTCGTGACCAGCTTCCGCGGCGACCAGATGCCGGCCGCCGACTTCGCCGCCGCCAAGAAGACCTGGGACAAGGGGTTGGGCGACGCCCTGCTGGCCGCCGGCTATCCGGCCAAGGCCGACAGCGCCCTGGTCAACAAGCCGCTGGTGGTGGGGATCCTGTTCCTGCTCGTCTTCTATGTGACCATGGTCTACGGCCCCATCGCCGCCGCCCTGGTCGAGATGTTCCCGACCAATATCCGCTACACCTCGATGTCGCTGCCCTATCATATCGGCAACGGCTGGTTCGGCGGCTTCCTGCCCACCACGGCCTTCGCGATGGTGGCGGCCAGCGGCAACATCTACCACGGCCTCTGGTATCCGATCGTGATCGCCCTCGCGACGGCGGTGATCGGCTTCCTGTTCGTCAAGGAAGGCAAGGACGTCGATATTCACGCCTGACCCCCTGCTTGCAGGCGTGAACGGAGCGGGTCGGACGGAAACGTCCGGCCCGTTCTTTTTATGCGGGGCCCTCGCCCCTTGTGGGACGCGCCCGACCCGGCGCAGATGGTTTCATGTTCAGCCTGCTGATCCTCGGCCTGGTGGCCGCCTATATGGCGATCCTGTTCGCCGTCGCCTGGCAGCAGGAACGGCCCGAGGCGCGAGCGCGCGGGCGTGGGCTGGGGCCGTCGGTCTACGCCCTGTCCCTGGCCATCTACTGCACCTCCTGGACCTATTACGGCGCGGTCGGCACGGCGGCGCGGGACGGGTGGGAGTATCTGCCCATCTATATCGGGCCGATCATCGGACTGACGGTCCTGTTCCCGCTGTGGCGCCGCATCGCCGCCGCCGCCCGGCGCGAGAACGTCGGCTCGATGGCCGACTTCGTGGCCTCGCGCTACGGCAAGAGCCAGACCCTGGGGGCGGCGGTGACCGTCGTCGCCATCCTGGGCTCCCTGCCCTATATCGCGCTTCAGCTGAAATCCCTGTCGATGGCGGGCGAACTGCTGACCGCAGGCACGCCGGTGGCGGGATCGGAACGGCTGACCGTCCTGGCCCTGGCCGGGGTTCTGGCGGGGTTCGCCATCCTGTTCGGGGCGCGGCGACCGGATCTGACCGAGCACAATCGCGGCCTGATCCAGGCCATCGGCCTGGAGTCCCTGGTCAAGCTGGGGGCCCTGCTGTTCGTCGCCGTCTTCGCCCTGGTTCTGCTGCTGAACGAGGGCTCGCCGCCCCGAATCGTCGAGGGCCTGGGCGCCCTCGCCGCCCCTCCCCAGGTGACGCCGCGCTTTACGGCCATCACCCTGGTCGCGACCCTGGCCATCTTCTGCCTGCCACGCCAGTTTCACGTCGCCTTCGTCGAGGGCGCAGCGCCATCTGATGTGAAACGGGCGCGCTGGATATTCCCCCTCTATCTGGTGCTGACCAGCCTGGCGGTCCTGCCGCTGGTGGCGGCCGGCGCCCTGTTCGCCCCAGCGGTGAACCCGGACCTTCTGGTGCTGGCCCTGCCGTTCGGGCACGGCGAATCCCTGTTGACCGCCGTGGTCTTCGTCGGCGGTTTCTCGGCCGCGACCGCGATGGTCATCGTTGAGGCCGTGGCCCTGTCAGCCATGGTGTCCAACAGCCTGATTCTGCCCTTTCTGGCGCGGGATCGCTGGCGGATGCGCGGCGACGCCTCGGACATGGCGGGCGTCATCCTTCAGGTCCGGCGCGGCGCCATCGTCGCGGTCCTGTTGCTGGCTTGGCTCTATTATCAGGCGACGGATCAGTCCCGCGGCCTGGCGGCGATGGGGCTGGTGTCCTTCGCCGCCATGGCCCAGCTGGCCCCTGCCCTGTTCGGGGCGGTGATCTGGCGCGGCGGCCATGCTCATGGAGCGCTGGCGGGCATGAGCGTCGGCATGGCGGTCTGGATCGTCATGCTGGCCCTGCCCCAACTGGCGCCCGACGCGCCCTGGCATCCCCACGTGATGATGGGACTGAAGGACCCATTGCCCCTGGGGGTCTTCGTCAGCCTGGGCCTGAACCTGGTCGCCTATGTCGGGGTGTCGCGCTTCGCCAAGCCACGCCTGATCGACCGCGTCCAGGCGCGCGCCTTCGTCGATCGGCTGGGGCCCGACTGGCTCGAGTCCAAACCGGCCCTGTCCGGCGCTTCGATCGGCGATCTGCGCGCCCTGGTCGCCCGTTTCATCGGCGACGAACGGGCCGAGCGCGCCTTCTCCGCCTGGGGGCGAGAAACCGACACCCGGTTGCGTGACGCCGATCCGGCAGACGCCGCCCTGGCCCGCGCCGCCGAACGTATGCTGGCCGGCGCGATCGGCGCGGCCTCGGCCCGGCGGGTCATTGCGGCGGCCCTGGCCGGCGGCGGTCGTGCGCCGGAGGACGTGGTGCGAATGCTGGACGAAGCGTCCCAAGCCGTCCAGTTCAACCGCGACCTGCTGCAGACCACCTTGGACAATATCGACCAGGGCGTGATCGTCGTGGATGAAGATCTTCGCGTAACCGCATGGAATCGTCGTTATGTTTCCATGTTTGGCCTGCCCAACGGCTTCGTCCATATCGGCCTGCCGATCGCCAGCATCTACCGGCTGAACGCCGAGCGCGGCGAAAGCCCCGACGACATCGAGGCCTGGGTCGAACGGCGGCTGGAGGCCCTGAGCCGTCGTATCCCGCACGATCACGAGCGGCTCCAGCCCGACGGACGCGTTCTGCGCTCCTCCGGCGCGCCCATCCCCGGCGGCGGCTACGCGACCAGCTACACCGACATCACCGCCCTGCGCCGCGCCGCCCGGCAACTGGAAGAAGCCAACGAACGGCTGGAGGCGCGGGTGGCCGACCGCACCGCCCGTCTGGACGAGGCCCGACGCGTGGCCGAGGACGCGACCGCCTCCAAGACCCGCTTCCTCGCCGCCGCCAGCCACGACCTGTTGCAGCCCCTGCATGCCGCACGACTGTTCATCGCCGCCCTGAAGGAAGAGCCGGCCCTCGTGGAGCCGACCAGCCGCACCCTGGCCGTCAACGCTGACCGCGCCATCGACAGCGCCCACCGGCTGCTGACCGCCTTGCTGAACCTGTCCAAGCTGGAGGCCGGAGGGGTCAAGGCCGCGGTGACGCGGCTGTCGCTGGACGGCTTGTTCGACGAACTGCGCCGCGAATACGAACCCGTTGCGGAGGCCAAGGGCCTGGCCCTGACCATAGCCCCCACGGCCCTGTGGGTGTCGTCCGACCGCGACCTGCTGCGGTCCATGCTGCAGAACCTGATCGCCAACGCCATCCGCTACACGGATACGGGCCGGGTTCTCGTCGGCGCCCGGCGACAGGGCGAGACGGTGCGGCTGCTGGTCTGCGACACCGGGCGCGGCATAGCGGACGCGGATCGGGACAATGTCTTCGGCGAATTCGTTCGCCTGCCGGGCGCCCCGGTGGACGAGCCGGGCGCCGGCCTGGGCCTGGCCATCGTGCGACGACTGTCCAGTCTGCTGGACCACCCGCTCGAGATGAACTCCCGTCTCGGTCGCGGCACTATCTTCCGCATCACCGTGCCGCGCGGGATCGCGGATCGGGCCGCGGAGGTCACGCCGACCCACGACGTCCGCCTGCCCCTGGCGGGGCTGCGGGTGCTGTGTGTCGACAACGAGCCGGTGATCCTGGATGCGCTGGAGGCTCTGCTGACCCGCTGGGGGGCCAGACCGACCCTGGTGTCGGGCGTCGAGGCCGCCAAGGCGGCGCCCGGCCCGTTCGACGCGGCCGTCGTCGACCTGCATCTGGGCGACGGCCCTGAAGGCTTCGCCGTCATCGACTGGCTGAGGCCGCGCGGCGTGCGCCGCATCGCCCTGGTCACCGCCGACACCCGCGACGGCCTGAACGATCAGGCCACGGCCGCCGGGGCGGTGCTGCTGCCCAAGCCGATCAAGCCGGCGGCGCTGAAGGCCTTCCTGTCGAGTTAGGCCGGGTCCATCTGTTTGGCCAGGATCACCGCCTGGGTCCGGTTGTGGACGCCCAGTTTGCGGAAGACGCTGGTCAGGTGCGCCTTGATCGTGGCTTCGGACACGCCGAGGTCGAAGGCGATCTGCTTGTTCAGCCGCCCGGCCTTCAGCCCTTCCAGAATACGCAGCTGCGACGGCGTCAGGCTGGCGACCCGCGCCGGCAGGTCGTCGTCCTCGGCCTCGGGCGTGTCGGGGGCCCAGCCGTCCCCGGCCAGGATGGCGGCTATGGCCTCGACCATCTGCGGCAGGGCCGCCGACTTGGGAATGAAGCCGGCCGCGCCCAGGCCCAAGGCATGCCGCACCACCGAGGCGTCCTCGCTGGCCGAGACCACGGCGACCGGCACGGCGGGATGTTCGGCGCGGATGGCGGCGAGCCCCGCCATGCCCTCGCTGTCGGACAGTTTCAGATCCAGCAGCAGCAGATCGACCGGCGCCGTCAGGGCCGCCTTCGCCTCGGCCAGACTGGCGCACTCCTCGACCGCCGCGCCGGGGGCCGCCTTGTCGACGGCGGAGCGCAGCGCGGCGCGAAACAGGGGGTGATCGTCGGCGACGACGATACGGTCCATGGGGCGTCCTTCCCTTGCGCGGCGTGCTTTCGGCCACGTCAGCGACAGCATGACGCGGACCGACTTTCGTCGAAACTAGACCAATGGCTAATGGCCGCCTACGCCCTCGAAGGGAAAAGGTTCGTCAGGACGCCCGCACAAGACGGGCGCGGGAGGAACCATGATGATCAAGTCCAGCCTGCTGGGCGGATGCGCGGCTGCGGCCCTGCTCCTCGCCCCCGGAATGGCCTCGGCGCAGACCGCCCAGGCCGCCCTCGAAGCCCGTATCGCCCAACTCGAAGCCGAACTGAACGCCCTGAAGTCCGAGGTCGTCGCCGCCCGCACCCAGCAGGCCGCGCAACAGCAGGACATCATCCGGCTGGAAACCCGGCCGTCCGCAGCCCCCGCGCCTGCGCCCGCCCCGCCGGCGCCGTCGGACGGCTTCCGCATCGGCGACCACACGGTGAAGTTCGGCGGCTTCATCAAGGTCGACGCCTCGGCCTCCAACTATTCGGGCGGCGATCCGGTCAACGGCGACGCCCTGCGCGAATTCCACATTCCCGGCTCCATCCCCGTCGGCGGCGCCGACGAGGACACGGCGACCGACTTCAACGCCCGCCAGACCCGGTTCTGGCTGACCACAGACGGCGTCGTCAGCGGCCACAAGGTCGGCACCCGGCTGGAGATGGACTTCCAGACCCTGCCCGGCGCCGGCGATCAGCGCACCACCAGCCCGGCCAATCCGGCCCTGCGCCGCGCCTTCGTCACCATCGACAACTGGCTGATCGGCCAGGAGTGGACCAATTTCCAGAACACGGCCGTCCTGCCAGAATCCGCCGACTTCATCGGCGCGGCCGAGGGCACGGTCTTCGCCCGTCAGGTCCAGGTCCGCTACACGCGCGGGCCCCTGTCGCTGTCGCTCGAAAACCCCGAAACCACCGTCACCCCGTTCGGCGGCGGCGCCCGGATCATCGCCGACGACAACAGCCTGCCCGACGCCACCGCCCGTTATGCGATCAGCCGTCCCTGGGGCGACCTGCAGTTCGCCGGTCTGCTGCGCCAGCTGAAATATCAGAACCCGGCGACCGGCATCGATTCCAGCGCCACCGGCTGGGGCCTGTCGGCCTCGACCAAGATCAAGGTCGGGTCCAAGGACGACCTGCGCCTGATGGTCACCGGCGGCGAGGGCGTCGGCCGCTATGTCGGTCTGAACTTCTCGAACGACGCCGTGCTGGACGCCTCGGGCGATCTGGAAGCGGTCGGGGTGGTCGCCGGCTTCGCCGCCTACCGCCACGTCTGGGCGCCCGGCTGGCGCTCCAGCCTGATCTGGTCGGCCCAGAACGTCGACAACGACACGGCGATCACCGGCCTGGCGGTCAACCGCTCGGCCCAGAGCGTCCACGCCAATTTGATCTGGTCGCCCATTGCCGCGTTTGATGTGGGCGCCGAGTTGATGTTCGCCGACCGCGAGCTCGAATCCGGCGCGAGCGGCGACATGACCCGACTGATCCTGTTCGCCAAATACGGATTCTGATGATGCTGGAGACGTCTCGCGTGCCCGATTCCGACCTCTACCCCGTCCCCGCCGACCTGGCCGCCCGCGCCCACATGGACCGGAACGCCTATGAGGCGGCTCGGATCGCGGCGCGCGAGACCCCCGAGGCCTTCTGGTCGGGTCTGGCCAAACGGCTCGACTGGATCCGCTTCCCGACCCAGATCAAGGACGTCTCCTTCAGGAAGGAGGACTTCCATATCCGCTGGTTCGAGGACGGCGTCCTCAACGTCTCGGCCAACTGCATCGATCGCCATCTGCCGCACCGCAAGGACGAAACGGCGATCATCTGGGAAGGCGATGATCCCAAGGACAGCCGCCGCATCAGTTTCGGCGAACTGCACGCCGAAGTCTGCCGCATGGCCAATGTGCTGAAGGCGCACGGCGTGAAGAAGGGCGACCGCGTCACCCTCTATCTGCCGATGATCCCCGAGGCCGCCTACGCCATGCTGGCCTGCGCCCGCATCGGCGCCGTCCATTCGGTCGTCTTTGGCGGGTTCTCGCCCGACAGCCTGTCCGGCCGGATCGAGGATTGCGGCTCCAACTTCGTCATCACGGCGGACGCGGGCGTGCGCGGCGGCAAGACCGTGCCGTTGAAGGCCAATGTCGATGCGGCCCTGGAGAAGGTGAAGGTCGATACGGTCCTGGTCATCCGCCACACCGGCGCAGACGTGCCGATGGTCGCGGGCCGCGACGTGGATTACGCCGTGGAGGCGGCCCAGGCCTCGACCGACTGCCTGCCCGAACCGATGAACGCCGAGGATCCGCTGTTCATCCTCTACACCTCGGGTTCTACGGGTAAGCCCAAGGGGGTGCTGCACACCACGGGCGGCTATCTGTTCTGGGTCGCCTGGACCCACGAGATCACCTTCGACTATCGCCCGGGCGAGGTCTTCTGGTGCACGGCCGACGTGGGCTGGGTCACGGGCCATTCCTATCTGGTCTATGGGCCGCTGGCGAACGCGGCGACCACCCTGATGTTCGAGGGCGTGCCCAACTATCCGGACTCCAGCCGCTTCTGGCAGGTGGTGGACAAGCACCAGGTCGACATCTTCTATACCGCCCCCACCGCCCTGCGCGCCCTGATGCGCGAAGGCGACGAGCCGGTGAAACGCACCTCGCGCAAGTCGCTGCGCCTGCTGGGCACGGTCGGGGAGCCGATCAATCCCGAGGCCTGGCGCTGGTATCATGAGGTTGTCGGCGAGGGCCGCTGCCCCATCGTCGACACCTGGTGGCAGACCGAGACCGGCGGCCAGCTGATCACCCCCTTGCCCGGGGCCACCGACCTGAAGCCGGGCTCGGCCACCCTGCCCCTGCCGGGCGTGGAGCTGCAGATCGTCGACGCCGAGGGCCAGGAACTGACCGGCGCCGTGTCCGGCAACCTGTGCATCACCGACAGCTGGCCGGGCCAGATGCGCACCGTCTACGGCGACGATCAGCGCTTCTTCGACACCTATTTCTCGACCTATCCCGGTCGCTACTTCACCGGCGACGGCTGCCGTCGGGACGAGGACGGCTACTACTGGATCACCGGCCGGGTCGACGACGTCATCAATGTCTCGGGTCACCGGATGGGCACGGCCGAGATCGAGAGCGCCCTGGTGCTGCACGACGACGTCGCAGAGGCGGCCGTGGTCGGCTATCCGCACGACATCAAGGGTCAGGGCATCTACGCCTATGTCACCCTGAACAAGGGCGTCGAGGCGACCGAGGACCTGCGCAAGGCCCTGGGCGCCCATGTGCGGCGCGAGATCGGCCCTATCGCCGCGCCCGATGTGATCCAGTGGGCGCCGGGCCTGCCCAAGACCCGGTCCGGCAAGATCATGCGCCGCATCCTGCGCAAGATCGCCGAAAACGAGATCGGGTCGCTGGGCGACACCTCGACCCTGGCCGATCCTTCGGTCGTGGACGATCTGGTGAAGAACCGCGCCGGCTGAAACGGCGTAAATCCGACGCGGCAAGCATGTTTGTTGAAGACTCGGAGTTGTTCGGTACACAATGTGGCGCCTCGCCCGCCGTCTGACGGCGCCTACTGAGTCGCCGCCCATGACGCCTTCGGCCTATCGTAGCACGCCGCTCCAGAGAGCCGGGATCGTCGGGACCGTGATCCTGATCGTCGCCGGCCTCGCCTTCATGGGCCTGGAACTGCGTCGAGAGTTCGAACGCGGCCGCGAGCTGCGCGCCGCCGTCGAACGCTCCCATGCCGCGCGCAGCGAACTGCTGGCCATCTTCTCCCTGATGCAGGACGCCGAAACCGGGCAGCGAGGCTATATCATCACGGGGGAGCCTCGGTTTCTCTCTCCCTATACCAACGCTGAACGCCGGCTGAGCGTGGAATTGCCCCGATTGCGCGCCGCCTATGCGGATAACCCGGCGCAATCCGCGAGCATGCGTGAACTCGAAACCCTGATCGACCGCAAGCAGCAGGCCATGCAGGCCGCCCTTTCGGCGCGCGACGTCAGCGGTCGGGAGGCAGGCATCGCCGCCGTTTCCAGCGGCCGCGGCAAGGCCGCCATGGACCAGATCCGCATCGTGGTGAACCGCATGGTCGCGGCCGACGCCCAGGCCCTGGCCGCCGCCACTCGGATGTCCGACGCGCGGACGGCGCGCACCGAACGCCTCGTCGGCCTGGTCTTCCTGTTGTTGATCGCCGTGGTGGCCGCCACCACCATCCTGTCCTGGCGCTATCTGCGCACACGGCGCATCCTGCTGGACGAGGTTCAGGCCACGGCGGCGCGCCAGGAGGCCATCTTCGACAGCGCCATCGACGCCATCATGACGCTCAATCCCAGCGGCACCATCGAAACGATGAACGCGGCGGCCGTGCGCATGTTCGGCTGGTCGGCCGAGGCCCTGGGGCGACGCGACATCGCCATCCTGATGGACCTGCCCCAGAACGGCGAGGCGGGGTTCGTCTCACGGCTGGGGGCCAACGCCGACGGCAGCCTGCGCGAGGGACTTGTCAGGGAACTGACCGCCATCCGCAAGGACGGGGCCAAATTCCCCGTCGATGTGGCCTTCAGCCCCCTGCCCCTGCCGACCGGGATCCATGTGGTGGCCGTCGTGCGAGACATCACCGAACGGCGCCGCGTGGAGGAGATGAAGCAGCAGTTCGTCGCCACGGTCAGCCACGAGTTGCGGACGCCGCTGACCTCGATCGCAGGTTCGCTGGGCCTGCTGGCCGGAGGCGCAGCGGGCCAGGTGTCCGATCAGGCCATGCGTCTGATCTCCATCGCCCAGTCGAACAGCCAGCGGCTGGTGCGGCTGATCAACGACATCCTGGATATCGAGAAGCTCGAGTCCGGGCAGATGACGCTGGACATCAATCCGGTCGACCTGCGCGACATCGCAACCCGCTCTCTGGACAGCGTCAGGGGATTTGCAGACAGCGTCGGCGTTTCTCTCGACCTGGTCGAGGGACCGCCGGGGCCGGTCATGGGCGACGCCGACAGGCTGGTCCAGGTGGTTGTAAACCTGCTCTCCAATGCGACGAAGTTCTCGCCTGCCGGCGGGGTCGTGTCCGTCACCGTCATGCCGGAGGCCCGGATCGCCCGCCTCAGCGTGCGTGATAGCGGGCCCGGCGTGCCCGAGTCCTTCCGTGCGCGCATCTTCTCGAAATTCGCCCAGGCCGACGGGTCCGACACACGCCAGCGCGGCGGCACCGGCCTGGGCCTAGCTATCGCGCGCGAAATCGCGGAACGCCATGGCGGTCGTCTTTGGTTCGAATCCGCGCCGGGAGAAGGCGCCAGCTTCCACCTGGACCTGCCTTTGGCCACCGCCCGGACGATCGACGTCAAGATCGATGGTCCGCGCCTGCTTATCGTCGAGGACGATCCCGACGCCGCCGAGGTGCTGCGGATCATGCTGGACCAGGACGGGTTCGACGCCCGTGTCGTCGGCAGTGCGGGCGAGGCGCTGGACGCGGTCGATAATGAGAAGTTCGCCGCAGTGTTGGTCGATCTCCAGTTGCCCGATGCCGACGGCATCGGCCTGATCCGCACCCTGCGCGCACGGGCCGACACCCTGGACATCCCCGTGGTCGTCGTCTCGGCCGACGTGGCGCGGGGCAAGGCGCGTGGGCGCTCGCTGGAGGTACTCGACTGGCTTGAGAAGCCGTTCGATCAGGACCGGCTTCGCGGCGCCATCACCGCCATACTGCGTCGCCTGAACGTCGGGCGGCCGGTGATCCTGCACGTTGACGACGACCCCGACATCCTTACCGTGACGGCCGCGACCCTCGCCGGCATGGCCGATGTCCGTACGGCCGACAGTCTGTCCAGCGCCCGCGCGGCCCTGGCGTCCTGGCGGCCCGACCTGATCATCCTCGACCTGGGATTGCCGGACGGATCCGGGCTTGAACTTTTGCCGGACCTGGGCGAACCCGGGGCGCCCACCATTCCGGTCGTCGTCTATTCCGCCCAGGAGATGGACGCCGTACTCGGGTCAAGCGTCGAGGCCGTTCTGGTCAAGTCATCCGCCTCGCTGACGGATCTTGTACGTACGGTTCGCCGGCTAACACTCAGAAACGCAACACCTTGAACGGACAAGCAATGCCTCTCACGCTGCTGCATGTGGACGATGAGCCCGATATCCGCGAAGTCGCGGCCATCGCGCTTCAACTCGACCCGGACATCAACCTCGTCAGCGCCCCTTCCGGCCAGGACGCCCTGGACCGGTTGGCGGCGGGAATGCGGCCCGACGTCATCCTGCTCGATGTCATGATGCCGAGCCTCGACGGCCCGGGCGTCCTGGCGCGATTGAAACAGGCGCCATCGACCTCGGACATTCCCGTCATCTTCATGACCGCTCGCGCCCAGTCGAACGAGGTCGATCGCCTGCGCGCCCTCGGCGCCATCGGCGTGATCATCAAGCCGTTCGACCCCATGACCCTGTCCGGTCAGGTCCGCGACCTGCTGGCGGAAGCGCGCGGGTGACCAATCCGGCCCTGGCCGATCTCGCCGCCCGATTCATGGCCGGGATCCAGGCCGACGCCGGGGCCCTGGAACAGGCTCTGGCCGACGGCGACTTCGACCGCATCGAACATATCGCCCACAGCCTGGCGGGCGCCGCCGGCATATTCGGCAAGCTGGAGCTCGGCGCTGCGGCCCTGGCCGTGGACGACCGTTTCGCCCGTGGCGATCGACCGGCGGTTCAGGACGTGGAAGCCCTGATCGCGCTGATCCGCTCTCACTCGTAGTCGATGCTCAGCGGCAGCGAAACAGCCTCAAGCACGGCCTCGCTGCCCTCCAGCCTCAGCTGACCGGTGACCCGCAGGAGATCGCGCCCCTGCAGATCCATATGCGACACGCGCGTCGTGGACACATCCCCGGCGTTGACGCTCCATATCCTCAGATCCTCCACGAGCGCGCGTCCGTCGCTGGAGACCAGGGTCCTGGGCACGCGGATCCGATAGACTCGCCCCGGATCACCGGTCACCTGGATCTCGGCGGGCGCATCCCGGTCCACGAGCGCGCGCAGCGACAGGGTGGTGCCGCGTCCGGGTGAGGCGAGCAGGATCGGCCGGACCGTCACGACGCTCAGACTGCGCTGCACCGTCAGGCTGGCGTCCGCCGTTTGCGCCGAAACCGGAGCGCCGGCCAGCCCGAGGCTGGCTAGGACTATTCCGAAAATCAGTACTCTAGGCATGATCAAACCAACTGGATGGTGACGACATAGTCGAATGTATAGGCTCCGCTCGGCGCATTGGCCGCCAAGGTCATGTCCATCGCCAGAGTGAAGCTGGCCGTGGCGGTCAAGCCAAGCGGGTTGAGATCGAACATCAGGCTGGCGGCCTCGGCCGGGGCGGATCCGGTCCGATAGGTGGCGCCGGACAGGTTGGCGATCCGGAATTTCGTGATTGCGGCCTGCCCGCCGCTGACCGGGGTGATGGTGACGCGCATATAACGGAGGGCGCACAGGCCGGAGAGGTTGAGCACGCCGCAATTCAGCGAAATCGTCGGCGTGGTCACCGAGGCGCTCGACAGGCGGATGGCGTTGCCGGATGTACGGGTCACCGTACCGGAGGTGGAAATGCTGAAGGTGGTCGCACTGGAGCCGCGGATGGTGGCGCCGAGGATCGGCGCCGTCGCGGGCGTACGCACGACCTGGGCGTGGGCCAGACCCGGCGGCGAGATCAGGGCTATGGCGACGAACGCCAGCACGAAATGGATCCATCTGGTCATTGGGTCGGTGCTCCCGTGATGACGACCTCGATCGAGCCGGCATCGACGAATCCGCCTGCCGGCGGCACGATGACGGGCGCCGCGCGCGCGATGGACACGCCGAGTGCGCGGGCCTGGGCCTCGTCCAGCCGCACGGAATAGGTCCCGGACGGCACGGTTTCGAGGAAGATGACGCCGGCATGATCGCTGCGTCCGCTGATGGGCGGCCCCTGCCCCTCCGGGACCAGTGCTATGCTGAGCGCCGACAGGGGACGCGGCGCGCCGCCGTCCCGGCGAACCAGGGCGGTCAGCTGGACTTCGCTGCTACGGCGCATCGGATAGGAGATTTCGGTCACGCGACCCGGCCGGGGCACGATCTGCAGCGTGGTCGGACCGCCGGTCAGGAAGGGATCGTCGATCCCCTCCGTATTCAGCCTTACCCGCGCCGTGGCGCCGTCGCCCAGGCCGGTCATGAACAGGCGTCCGCTTTTCGGCGTGGCCTCCCCGCCGGCCGGGGTGTCCGCCACTATGCCCGCGACCCCGGGTTCATCGGCCTGGCGCAAGCCGTCGCCGTTCTCGTCCACCCAGGCGTTGATGGCTGCGGATCCGCCGCCCGCGACGCCGGGACGTGTGATCTCATAGCTGCGCCGGCCGGGGTTGTAGCCGAAGCCGAAACCGAGCTGCAGGCCGACGCGCCATTCCCGCGTCGCCGTCTCATAGGCGACATTGACCGCCAGATCGAACCGGTCGGCGCGCCATAACTGCGACGCCTGATAGCTGGTGGTGGCGGCGGGCCCCAGCGTCCGCACCATGCCGACGCGCAATGCCGAACGATCGTTGAACTGCCAGTCGGCCGTAGCATAGGCGGTCTGGAACTCGGGATTGGGCGATAGCTCGTAGCTGACGCCCGCGCGAGTCTGCAGGCGCGACGACACCAGGCTGGCGACGTCCGTCGCGCCCAGCCAGCGGCGGCCGTTGGCCACGTCGCTGTCGTCCTCATAGGCCACGCTGCTGGAGACATAATAGCGGTTGATCGGCGCCGAGGCGCGCAGCTCGGCGTTGGTCGATCGGGTCCCGTCAGCGCGCTGGAGGCGCCGGATGTTCAGGGAGATCGGGATAGCCATCGTCCCGGGCCCCGCGATCTGACCGTCGGCGCGCAGGTCTGTGGCGCGCGACAACGTCGTCTGGTCCGAGACGCCCAGTTGCCGCGTCTCGTCTATGAAGCCGCCGTCATATTCCGAGTGTCGTCCGACCAGCGAGACGCCATAGGCGCGTGTGGCGAACCCCGTGCTCAGGCCGCGTCCGCCCTGGTCGTCGAAGGCGCCGTCGACCTGGACCGCGATCCCGCCCAGCGACCCCCGAAGGCCCAGACTGCCCAGGCTGCGTCCGCCATCGGCCTGGGGGTTATACCGCGCGGCCCCGGCGCTCAGAGTCAGGCCCGGCGTCAGTCCATAGTCCACCGTGGCGACGACCCGGGGCGAACCTGCCGCCCGATCGGTCGCCGCAGCCCCGACGTCGAAGACGGTCAGCCCCTGTTCGATCGCCCCCAGACGGACGATCCAGCGCCCGGGCTCGACCTGGCCCGTGCCGAAATTGATCCGCCGCACGACTTCGCGCGACTGGCCCTGGGAGCCGTAGAAGACCAGGCGGATAGTGTTCAGCCCGAAGGCCAGAGGCACGTCCAGAAACTCGTAACGCCCCTGCGTCGGCGAGGTCTGGGCCCGCTGCAGAACCTCGTTGACATAGAGCTCGACCTCCTCGCCCAGCGCCAGTTCGCCCCGCAGGTTCAGCGGCGTGGCCAGGTCGAGGTTCTCCAGCGGTGCGGAGGTGTAGAAGACGCCGCGACCGCCATAACCGGCCGCGCCGATGGGCATGGAGGGTGAGAAGACGTCGCCAAGGCTGGCGCGGGTTCCGCCCAGCGGGCCCAGGGCATGGCCATAGGGATCCTTGCGGCTAAGCATCACCCGCGCCGAGTTGACCTGCCCGTCGTCGTCCGACCCGACATAGGCCTCGAATCCTGCGCCCAGCAGGTCATTGGCCACGCGAACATCGTATCGTCTGGCCTGGTCCACGCCGTCCCGGGCCAACTGTCCGCCGATGTTGACGTCGAAACTGGGCGGGCTGAACAGGGCGTAGGGGGTGTCGATCCGGACTGCGGCGTCCTCGGCGCCCCCCTCCCCCAGCTGGGTTTGGCGCTGGGCTCGTTCGGCCCGCTGCTGAAACGGCAAGGCCTGGGTCGGAGTCAGGGTCAGGACCTGGGCGCTGGTGTCGGCCTTCAGCGTCAGCGGCAACAACTGCTCCAGCAGATCCGTGCGAACATAGAGGTCGCCGTCATAGATGGCGGCCTGACCTGCGCCGACGGGAATACGACGACCGTCCAGCCGCGCCTCGCCGGCGCCCAGGTCCACCACCAATTTCCTGTCGGGGGAAAGCACCCAGCCCTCCGCCCGCCGCTGGGCCGGGAAGACGCCGACCGCCAGGTCGAGCACGCGCGACAGTTCGCCGATCGGCACGAAGACCCCGCCACGCGACGCATAGACGTTCAGCGAATCGGTCAGTTCGATTCCGTCCGCCTCGACCTGCATCCACAACAGGTCGTCTGCCGTGAAGGGTTGGGGATCCGCAGCCACGACCAGATTGCGCACCAGGCCGTCCTGGGCCAGGGCGGGAAAGGCGCCGGCCGAAGTGGCGAGCGCAATCAGCGCCGCCTGAGCCGAGCGGCCAGGCATCATGGCGCGATCAGCGTCGCCGTGGCCAGAACCGCTCCGCTGTCGGCGTCGTCGTCGTTGCGATAGATGACGGTCAGGGTCTGGCCCGGCGTTATGGGGCTGGGCAGGGGGGCGATCACGGTGCGCCGTTCGACCTCGGGATAGACAGCGACGCCCCGCACGGCCGTCAGAAGCTGTCGACCGGCGCGGTCCTCGGTATAGATCTCGACGTCGCCATAGACGGAATTGGCGCCCTGACGGACAAGATCCAGCGACACCAGCGTCTGGTCCTCGACCTTGGACACCGAAAGCCGGTCGATGGCGGCGCGCGCGTCGGCGGCGCCGTCGCGGACGATCACGGGGATGCTGACGCTGAACAGGGCGACGACCTGCAGCGAGACCTCGTTTTCACCGGCGCCGGCGGCCTGGTCGACGGTGAAGCCGGTGCTTTCAGGCGGCAGGGCGGTGACGGTCAGGTGGCTGCGGTGTTCGCCACCTTCGCCCGGGCGGGCGCGGACACGGATCGCCTGGCTCTCGCGCGGCTGCAAGGTGATCCGCCGGGGCGTGTACTGCACCAGGTCCTGGGCCGACTCGATCCTCGCCTCGGGATGGTCGGCGACGGCGACGATCTGGCCGTCCGGCAGCATGACACGATCGACCAGCTCGACGGTATAGGTCGCCGGCTGGTCACCCTGGTTGAAGATATAGACGGTGGCGCTGCGCTCGCCGGGTCCGAACACCACCCGCTTGGGCGATATGTTCAGATCGGCGCCCACCTGGGCCAGGGCCGGCTCCGCCATAAGCAGAAAGGCGAAGACCGGGACGAGGAAACGCAGCATCATGATCTGGGCCCAGCGCAACGAAGACGCGAAACGATGCCTGTCAGACACTGACGACTCGTTAAGCGCGCCCCGCCGCGACTGGGCCGGGTGCAGCGGGTACATTTTCGGTCACCACGTCAGTTGTAGGCGGCCGAGACGGTGAAGGATCCGGTGTAGGCGCCCGTGGTGGTGGTGGAGGCGACGGGGACCGAACCGCCGACGGTGAAGGCCAGCGAGCCGGCGGAACCCAGGGCGTTGGACAGGACCTGGCTGGCGGCCGAGCCGGTCAGGCTGTTGGAGGTGGTGACCGTCAGGGTGTCGGAGCCGTTGGCCATGGAGAAGCTGGCGGGGATGGTGACCGAGACCGACTGACCGCCTTCGCCGGCGACGGTGAAGGCGGCGGCGGCGGGGGTGTCGCCGGAGGCCAGGCCGACCACGCCGCCGGTGACCGAGCGGGCGCCGGCGGCCGAAACCACGGCGGTCCCGGAGCCGGAGGCCGGGCGAACCACGGTGCCGAACTTCAGGTCGGCGGTCTTGGTGATGGTCAGCGGGCGGATGACGGTGATCGAGCCCGAGCCCGTGGTGGAGGCGGACGACTGGGCGAAGGCGGGAGCAGCGAAGACGCTGATGGCGACAACGGCGACGGCGGACAGGCGCTTGATCAAGAGAAACTCTCCAACTTCATTTTCAGGCGCTGTGCGCCGGTGCTGGAGAGCCAAATCAGCCCGATCCGCCGGGGTGTCGACAACCGGACCACGTATTAGGCGTGAAATCGAACCAAAGTTATAGGAACAGCTCTCATTTCCTTGGATACCCGTGGTTAAGGAATCCGCGCAATCTTCCAATGTAAGGCAAGCAACTTACGGCTTAGCTTGGGAGGAGCGCCACAGAATGCGCTGGAAAGTGCTGGTTGTAGACGACCACCCTCTTGTAGGGCAGGCGCTGGAGTTGTCGATCCGCGCCGCCTACGCCCATCTGGATGTCGGCCGTGTGCTGACCGCAGCCGAAGCTGAAACCTACGCCAAACGCGAAGGCTCGCGCATCAAGCTGGTCATGCTGGACCTGATACTGCCGGACGCGGATGGCTTCGACGGGCTGATCCGTCTGCAGCACCTGCTGCCCAACAGCGCCTTCGCCATTGTCTCCTCGCGGGCCGACGCCCACTCGGTCTCCATGGCCCGCGCCTTCGGCGTCCAGGCCTATCTGACCAAGAACGAATCCGTAGAAACCCTGGTCAACGCAGTGGGCGCCATCCTGCGCGGCGAGGAGATCTTTCCCGAGACCATCTCATCGGACCCTGTCGCCGCCGACTTCCACAAACGGGTCGCCCGTCTGTCCGGCGCCCAGCTGCGGGTGCTCCGCAGCCTGGCCGACGGCAAGCTGAACAAGGAGATCGCCGGCGACATGAACCTGACCGAGGGCACGGTGAAACAGCATGTCTCGGCCATTCTGAAGAAGCTGGAAGTCAATAATCGCAGCCAGGCGGTCCTCGCCGCCGCCCCCTTCCTACGCAAGGCGCAGTAGGCGCCCTTCCCCGTCCGGGCTTGTGCGCAGCCGTCCGGCTGGCCACAACGGAACTCAAGGGACCGTCGAGTCCCATTGATCCGGGTGGAGAGAGCTCAAGATGACGATCCGATTTGACGGCCAAGTGGCCATTGTGACCGGCGCCGGCGGCGGTCTGGGCCGCGAACACGCCCTGGCTCTGGCCGCGCGCGGAGCCAGGGTGGTCGTCAACGACCTGGGCGGCGCGCGCGACGGCTCGGGCGGATCCGCCACCGCCGCCGAGGCCGTGGTCGCCGAGATCGAGGCCGCAGGCGGAGAGGCCATGGCCAACGCCGCCTCCGTCACGGATTACGCCGCCGTCCAGGCCATGGTCGCGGCGGCGATGGAGAAATGGGGCCGGGTCGATCTGCTGGTCAACAACGCCGGGGTTCTGCGCGACAAGACCTTCTCCAAGATGGAGTTGGACGACTTCCGCTTCGTCGTCGACGTCCACCTGATGGGGGCGGTCAACTGCACCAAGGCGGTGTGGGAGATCATGCGGGCCCAGAACTATGGCCGCATCGTCATGACCACCTCGTCCTCGGGCCTGTACGGCAATTTCGGCCAGTCGAACTATGGCGCGGCCAAGATGGCCCTGGTCGGTCTGATGCAGACCCTGTCGATCGAGGGGGCCAAGAACGACATCCGCGTCAACTGCCTGGCCCCGACCGCCCATACCCGGATGACCGAGGATCTCGGCGCCGCCCTGCCGCTGGAGGCCCTGGGACCGGAACTGGTGACGCCGGGCCTGCTGTATCTGCTGAGCCGGGAGGCCCCCAGCCGCTGCATCCTGGCGGCCGGCGCGGGCGGGTTCGAGCGCGCCTATGTCACCCTGACCGAGGGCGTCCACATCTCGGGCGCCGATGCGCCGGAACAGGTGGCGGCCCGGTTCGACGCCATCTCCGACCGCGCGAACGAGATCGTGCCGGAGATGGGCGCCGCCCAGGGGATGATCGAACTGACCAAGGCCCAGAAGGCCCACGCCGACTGATACCGATCAGGTCGTCGGCACGGTCAGCCGATCGCGCCGACGCAGCCTTCCGCATCGCCCGGCGCCAGATCGGCGTCGGTCAGGGCGATGGTCCAGCCGTGGTGGGTGTTCAGGCCCCAGCGGCGCGCGCCGCCGCCGTCGCCCGCGTCGCCGCCGGCCGTCACGACCACACGGCGGCCCTTGGGCAGGGCCGGCGGATCGATCTTGCCCACGGCCAGCGACGTCGGCGTCTCGCCGCCGTAGCCGTCGAAGACGCTCAGCATCGACCATTCGCGACGCAGGCCCATCCACCAGCTGTCCTCGGTGTTGACGGCTAGGACGGCGATCCCGTGACCCTCGGCGGCGAAGGCCAGGGCCTTCTGCGGGTCGCGCACCATCCTGATATCGGCGGCGGCGCCGAAGCGCAGACGGGCGCCGTCATAGGCGCGGGTCGGTTCGATCGGGGCCCAGACCTGGACCTGCAGCCGGCCCTGACGCGCCAGGCCCCAGCCGACGATCTCGCGCCACAGGTGCTCGACCGCCTCGGCGTTCTCGGGCTGGCATTTGGACAGCATCCGCGACAGCACCGTCTGTTCGCGGTCGGGACGCAGCTTGGTGTGAGGACCGCTGGGGGCGTCCTTGGCGCGGCCGACGGTGGCGGCGACGGCCAGACGCTGTTCGAACAGGGCCAGGATCTGGTCGTCGATACTGTCGATCTCGGCGCGCAGGGCGGCCAGGGCCTGTTGTTCGGGGGTCAGTTCGGCCACGTCAGGCCACACTTGCTGGACGTTGGAATTGGTCATGGATTTCGGCTTTCGGCATGGGAGGATTTCGATGTGCAGGGGCGGACAGCCGCTCTGGTTCAGAGCGGTCGCCGGCGAGACTGTCAGGGACGAAGTGCGCCTGACGCCTCAGCCGGCGTATCGAAAGCCGTAAAAGCCGTAGCCAAAATAGAGGCCGGAAACCGCGCGCGAACGGTTGGAAGAAACAGAAAGAACGCGCTGGCGGGACATGGGTCCGGGTCCGGTTATGCGGATCGTTTGCGATCCGTGGGGCCTTAAAGCACGCAAAGACCTTGCGTCGTCAACCCTGAACCGCGCTCAGCAGGACGAAACGCGTCCGGTTATCGCCGGAATCCTGCAAATCGTTGCGCAGGATCGACAGGCCGTACACCTCGGCGGCGTTGCGCGGGGCGATGGCGCCCTGGCTCGGATCGCCCGCCTCGGCCACGTCGCGGGCGGCGCCGGCGGTGTCGAAATGTTCGACCACGTTAAGCCTCATGCCCTTCAGGGTCTGTTCGCACTGGGCCAGGGCGATGGGGTGGCTCAGCACCCGCTTCAGGTCGGGGATCCGCGTTCCTTCCAGCCCCATCAGGGCGTGGCGGATGGGCCGCCAGGCCTCGGCGACCACCTTCAGGCCCGACTCGCGCACCAGGGTCGCCGCTGGCTCGACCACGCCGATGGAGGAGTTTTCCACCGGGATCAGGGCGCAATCACAATCGCCCGACTTCAGCGCGTCGATGGCGTCCGCAAAAGTCTCGAACGGCACGGCGACGTCCCAGGGCCGCAGAGCCGTGCAGGCCTCGTGGCTGAAGGCCCCCGGCGCGCCCTGATAGGCGACCCGACCGGGCTTTTCGTCTTGGTGCGCAGGCGTTTCCATGTCCGTCACCTCCGGGTTCGCGCCCGAAAGCCTTTCTCGTCGTTCGCAGTCGGATCAGACGGAACATCCTTGTCCGCGCCATGACCGCATACGAAGCGTATCTGCGGCGCCGCCCCCGTTCCGACAAGCCGAATGTGACGCGCGCCTGCTATCGGCCCGCCCGCAGCCGCGTTAGCCTGACCGCTCCCTTCCCCCCGGAGCGTCCCATGCCCGCCGTCTCGAACGCCAGCCGCCGCGCCGTCCTGACCGGCCTGGCCGGAACCGTCGCCGGCTGCGCCGTGACGCCTACGGTTCCCGTGACCGGCTTCGAGCCGCGCCGGATCTCGCCGATCCTGATGACGCCCGAGCGGATCATCCGCATCACCGTCTGCACTCGGGGTTTCCGCCCCACGGGCCCGCGCCTGGACGTCGAGCCGGTCGGCGAGACCAGAGTGGTCCACAACTACGGCCACGGCGGCAGCGGCTGGTCCCTGTCCTGGGGCTCCAGCGCCATAGCCGCGCGCAAGGCCATGGCCTTGGCCGGCCTCGCCGGCGGCCCGCCGAACATCGCCGTGCTCGGCAGCGGCGCCCTGGGCCTGACCTCGGCCCTGCAGCTTCAGCGGATGGGCGCGCGGGTGACCATCTACGCCCGCGACCGGGCCGCCTTCACCCGCTCGATGCGCGCCACAGGCAGTTGGACGCCCGACAGCCGCGTCGCCGACGCCGACCGCATCTCGGCCGACTTCCAGCCCCTGTGGGAGCAGATGGCGCGCGAGACCTATGCGACGCACCAGACCTATCTGGGGACCGAGGGCGACTCGGTCGTCTTCAGCGACCGCTACTACCTGTCCGGCGAGGCCGACCTGCCGCGTCCACCCGCGCCCCTGCCGATCCGCACCGGCCTGGGGGTCAAGCCGATCCGTTTCTTCGAGGCGCGGCTGAACGGTCTGACGCCGAGATCCTTCCCCCTCCCCGCCTCCGCCTCGCCCTTCGCGGTCGGCGAGACCCGGATGGGCAGTTCGCTGCAGTTCAATGTGACCGAACTGGCCCACAGGCTGGAGACGGAGTTCCTGACACATGGCGGCCGGATCGAGACGCGGACATTCAATGCGCCGTCCGAACTGACCACCCTGCCGGAAAAGATCGTGATCAACTGCACCGGCTACGGCGCGCGCGCCCTGTTCGGCGACAAGGATCTGACGCCCGTGCGCGGCCAGATCGCCTGGCTCGCGCCCCAGCCGGAGGCGAACTACGGCCTGCATTTCCGGGGCGTGACCGTCCTGTCGCGCCCGGACGGCATCGTGGTTCAGAACACGCGCAACGACATGAACGGCGTCGGTCTCGACGACGAAACGCCGGATCGCGAGGAGGCGGAGGCGACGATCGGTCTCGTCGCCCCCCTGTTTCCTTCGATCAGGCGGCTTCCGACCGGCTGACGCGGCCCGATTTCAGCCGTTCGGCCACCAGGAAGGCCAGCTCCAGCGCCTGGTCGGCGTTCAGGCGCGGGTCGCAGTGGGTGTGATAGCGGTTGGACAGGTCGTCCTCGGTCACCGGCATGGCGCCGCCCAGGCATTCGGTGACGTTCTGGCCGGTCATCTCCAGATGGACGCCGCCGGGGTGGACGCCCTCGGCCTCCGCAACATCAATAAATGTCCGCACCTCGCCCAGGATCCGGTCGAACGGCCGGGTCTTGTAGCCGTTGCCGGCCTTCAGCGTATTGCCGTGCATCGGGTCGATCGACCAGATGACCTTGCGGCCCGAGGCCTTCACCTCGCGCATCAGTTTGGGCAGGCGTTCGCCGACCTTGTCGTGGCCGAAACGGCCGATCAGGGTCAGGCGGCCCGAGATATTGTCCGGGTTCAGGGCGTCGATCAGCGGCAGCAGGTCGTCGGCCGTCATGGTCGGACCGCACTTCACCCCGACGGGGTTCTTGATCCCCTTCATGAACTCGACGTGGGCGCCGTCCAGCTGACGGGTGCGCTCGCCGATCCACAGCATATGGGCCGAGGTGTCGAACCATTCGCCCGAACCGCCGTCCAGGCGCGTCAGGGCGCTCTCGACATTCAGCAGCAGGGCTTCGTGGCTGGTGAAGACCTCGACACGGCTCAGGTCCGGATGGGTCTCGGGCGTGACGCCGACGGCCTCCATGAAGGCCAGGGCCTCGGTGATCTTGTCGGCCAGTTCGCGGTACTGGGCGCCGGCGGCGTTGTCGCCCGCGAAGCCCAGGGTCCAGCGGTGGATGTTGTAGAGGTCGGCGTAGCCGCCGCCGGCGAAGGCGCGCAGCAGGTTCAGCGTCGAGGCCGACTGATTGTAGGCCCGGATCAGACGCTGCGGATCGGGCACGCGTTCTTCCGGCGTGAACCCCATGCCATTGATGATGTCGCCGCGATAGGAGGGCAGTTCGACCCCGCCGATCTCTTCCAGCGGCGACGAACGCGGCTTGGCGAACTGACCGGCGATCCGGCCCACCTTCACGACCGGCTTGCGGCCGGCGAAGGTCAGGACGACGGCCATCTGCAGGATCAGGCGGAAGGTGTCGCGGATATTGTCGGTCGAGAACTCCTTGAAGCTCTCGGCGCAGTCGCCGCCCTGCAGCAGGAAGGCGTCGCCCCGCTCCACCTGGGCCAGTTTCGACGTCAGGTGGCGCGCTTCGCCGGCGAACACGAGCGGCGGCAGGGCGCGCAGTTCGTCTTCGACGGCGGTCAGGGCTTTGGGATCCGGATAGTCCGCCGGCATGTGCAGGGCGGTCTTCGTTCTCCAGCTTTCGGGGGTCCAGCGTGTCATCGCGCAAGAATAGGGCTTTGCGGCCGCCCAAACAACGAAAACACGAATAGATTTTGCGGCGGAGGGTCAGTCCTCGGCGGGCGGCGCCTTTTCACCGGCGGCTTCGGCCTTGCGTTCAGCCTTGGCTGCGGCCTTCTCCGCCGCCTTGATGGCCGCCGCGCGTTCCCGTTCCTGGCGTTCGAAACTATAGTTGGGCTTGCGGGCCATGGGCGTCCTCGTCTGGTCGATAGTCTGGATGTGAAAGTGGCGGTCCAGCGCGCGAGACGCAATCTCCAAATCGTTCCGGCCGCTGACGACGGCCTAGAGCAGGCGCGGCTTGCGGCTCACAAACCGGACCAGGCGGTGCAACAGAATCAGGGTGTTGGCTAGAATAGACATGTCCCAAGAACGCGCCTCCCCGGCTCCTGTTCACTTACGCGGGTCATCGGTCGCAACCTGTCACGCCGAGGGTCTGCCGAAATTGGGCCACAGTCCATATGGTAGCGCCCGCTCCGAGACACCCATGCCGCGAGCCGCTTCATGACATTCCAGGGCCAGAGCCTTTCCCGTTCGGACATCGCCGCGCTTTCGGCGGATGCTGAAGTCCTGCTGACGGAATGCGTGCTGGACGAGGCCGACCTCTCCAATCTCGATCTGATCGGCTATCGCTTCGAGCGCTGCAGTTTCAAACGGACGGACTTCACCAGCGCCCGGCTGGAGAACGCCCGTTTTTCGGGTTGTCGCGGCGCCATGGCGGTGTTCACGGCGGCGCGGCTGGAGTCCACGCACTGGCGCTCCTGCGATCTGAACAACGCTCGTTTCGTCGGGGCCAGCCTGTCGGAAGCCGTGTTCACCGGCTGCAAGCTGACCGGCGCCGATTTCTCGCGCCCGCGCAGCACGGGCGTCACCTTCGTCGAGACCACCCTGGCCTCGGCTCGGCTGGCAGGCTTCTCCTTCCGCAAACAGACGCTGGAGGCCCTGGACTTCTCCCTGGCCGACCTGGCCGGCTGCGACTTCCGCGACGCGGTTCTGGAGAACTGCAGCCTGCGCGAAAGCCATCTGGTCGATGCGCGTTTCGAGGGGGCGGACCTGCGCGGGGCCGATCTGGGCGGCCTGCGCCTGAACGACGCCCGACGGTTCAAGGGCGCGACCATATCCCGCGCCCAGGCCGCCGCCCTGCTGTCGGAACTGGGGCTGCGGGTGCTTTAGCGGCCGGCCATGAATTTTCGACGACATTCGCCCTGGGAGTCTGGCGCCCGTCGCCCGCCTTCCCATCTCCCGCTCAGGGGAACGAAACCAAGAGCCGGAGACGCGATATGGCGCCTTACGACCTGACCCTGGATGAGATGCTTGCCGACCCCATGGTCCGGCAGTTGATGGATCGCGACGGCGTGGCCGAGGCCCAGGTGCGTGGACTGTCCGACCATGTGCGGCGACGGCGCGGCCCCCAGTTCGGCCCGCGCACGCCCGGCCGGATCGCGCAGGAGCCCCGCTCCTTCGCCCCCTGACGATCGGCTTCTCGCACAGTTCGTGCCCATGGCGGACGTCAGGCGCCGCCCGCCCACACGTTTTTCGCGCGCAAATCGGCGTTGGAGCCGATCTTTCTGTTTCGCGACGACGTCATAGGTGGCATCGCTTGCGCCCCTTAAACGTCCATCCGCGAAGACCGAGATGTCCGAAGAATTCTATCGCATGAAGCGCCTGCCTCCGTATGTGATCGCGGAGACCAACGCCATGCGAGCCGCCGCCCGACAGGCCGGCGAGGATGTCATCGACCTGGGCATGGGCAATCCGGACCTGCCGCCGCCGCCCCATGTCATCGACAAGCTGGTCGAGGTGGCGCGCAAGCCGGACGCCCACGGCTATTCGGCCTCCAAGGGCATTCCAGGCCTGCGTCGCGCCCAGGCCAACTACTACGGCCGGCGTTTCGGCGTGGATCTGGATCCCGAGACCGAGGTGATCGTCACCATGGGCTCCAAGGAAGGCCTGGCCAGCCTGGCCACCGCCATCACCGAGCCGGGCGACGTGGTCCTGGCCCCCAATCCCTCGTATCCGATCCACACCTTCGGCTTCATCATCGCCGGCGCCGCGATCCGCAGCGTGCCGACCACGCCGGACGAACACTATTTCGAGGCGCTGGAGCGGGCCATGGCCTACACTGTGCCGCGCCCGAAGATCCTGGTGATGAACTATCCGTCGAACCCGACGGCCGAGACCGTGGACTTGGCCTTCTATGAACGGGCGGTCGCCTTCGCCAAGGCCAACGACCTCTGGATCATCAGCGATCTGGCCTATTCCGAGCTCTATTACGACGGCAAGCCGACCGTCTCGATCCTGCAGGTGCCGGGCGCCAAGGACGTCGCGATCGAGTTCACCTCCCTGTCCAAGACCTACAGCATGGCTGGCTGGCGCATCGGCTTCGCCGTCGGCAATCGCAAGCTGATCGCCGCCATGGCGCGGGTGAAGTCCTATCTCGACTATGGCGCCTACACCCCGATCCAGGCGGCGGCCGTCGCCGCCCTGAACGGCCCGCAGGACATCGTCGAACAGAACCGCGCCCTGTATCATCGCCGCCGCGACGTCCTGGTCGACAGTTTCGCCCGCGCCGGCTGGGACATTCCCAAGCCCGCCGCCTCCATGTTCGCCTGGGCGCCCCTGCCCCCGGCTTTGGCGCATCTGGGCAGCCTTGAGTTCTCCAAACAGTTGCTGACCCACGCCAAGGTCGCCGTCGCCGCCGGCGTCGGCTACGGCGAGAACGGCGAGGGCTTCGTCCGCATCGCCCTGGTCGAGAACGAGCAGCGCATCCGCCAGGCCGCGCGCAACATCCGCACCTATCTGAAGTCGATGGGCGTCAACGTCCCGCCCAGCCGCGAGACCAAGGACATCTGAAGCCTTCAAGGCCGGCGGCGGACCTCCCAGTCCAGGGTCCAGCGGTTCGCCCCGGCCGGCTTCAGCTCGGTGATCGCCGCAGCGACCTGTCGGTCGAATCCGTCAAGCAGAACCTCGCCCTGGCCGACCCAGGCGACGACGGCGTTCGTCTGCCAGAACGGCCCGCCCATCCCGCGCAGCGAGAAGCGGACGTGAACCGTGTCATTGACCTGGGGCATGAGCGTCTCTCTTTCAGCCGAACCGAAAAACATCGGTCGGAAGATGTAACTTTGGTGCGATTCAGACCGTTGCGCGTCGCCGCTCCGTGGACAGATCGCGCGCCCGGCGCGATCCGATGTCCATCAGACGATGGAGCCGTCATATGACGACCTGGACACAAGAACTGAGCCGCGAGGACGCCGTCCTCGACCGCTACTGGCGCGAATATTTCGACCAACCCCTGCCGATGCGCGGCGCCGGTCAGGCGATGAAACAGATCCTGATCGACAATGGTCTCGCGGCCAAGGTGATCAAGAGCGCCATCCGCCTCGAGCAACGCTCGTGGGCGACCGCAGGACAGGGTGGAAGGATTTGAGGAATGGTGGACGCGACAGGGATTGAACCTGTGACCCCCTCGGTGTGAACGAGGTGCTCTCCCGCTGAGCTACGCGTCCTTGCCTTGCGGAGGCGGCGATGTAGCCCGACCGACCGACTCGCGCAAGCGTCCGTTTCAGATTCCTGCGGCCTGCACGGTTTCGGGCGTCTCGGCGTCCGGATCGCCCGGCAGCCAGGCGACATGACCGTTGTAGATGCCCTCGTCCAGAACGCCCTCTTCCTTGGCCACCAGAACCGGCACCAGCATCTGGCCGGTGACATTGGTCGCGGTCCGCATCATGTCGATGATCCGGTCAATGGCGACGATATAGCCGATCCCCTCCAGGGGCAGGCCGGCCGTCGACAGGGTCAGGGTCAACATGACGATCGATGTCCCCGGCACCCCCGCCGTGCCCAGCGAGCCCAGTACGGCGGTCAGGCCGATCAGGATGTACTGGGTCAGGCTCAGGTCGATCTTGAAATACTGGGCGATGAAGATCGAGGCGATGGCCGGATAGATGGCGCCGCAGCCGTCCATCTTCACGTTCGCGCCCAGGGGGACGGCGAAGGCGGCATAAGCCTGGGGCACGCCCAGACGCTCGACCGTCTGACGCAGGGTGATCGGCAGGGTGCCCAGCGAGGACGAGGTGGCGAAGGCCGTCTGTTGCGCCGCGAAGGCGCCGCGGAAGAAGCTGGTGACCTTCAGGCCGTGGATCTTCAGCAGGCCCGAATAGACAACCAGGATGTGGAACAGGCAGGCGGCGTAGATGGCCCCGATGAATTTCAGCAGCGGCAGCAGGGCCTCCCAGCCGTAACCGCCGACGACCGACCCGATCAGGCCGAACACCCCGAACGGGGTCAACTGGATCACCCAGCGGGTGATGCGGAAGACGACGGCCGCCCCCTCGTCCACCAGCCGCCGCACGCCCTGGGCCCGGTCGCCCAGCGCCACCAGGGCCACGCCGATCAGGGCCGAGAAGAAGATGATCTGCAGCACCTTGCCCTCGGCAAGCGCCGCGAACGGATTGGTGGGCACCACCCCGATCAGCACCTCCAGCGGCGTCGGAATCACCCGTTCCTTGACCTCGCCAAGCGGCAGGTTGGACAGGCCGACGCCCGGATTGATGATGTGTCCGAAGGCGAAACCGACCAGCACGGCCAGCAGCGAGGTGATGGCGAACCAGACGATGGTCCGCACGCCCAGCCGCACGGCGCCCGCCCCCTCGCCCAGCTTGGCGATGGAACTGGCGATGGTGAACAGCACCAGGGGCGCCACCACCATGCGGATCAGGTTCAGATAGACGTCGCCGATCGGCTGCAGCCAGGTCTCGGCCCGCTCGCGCAGGATCAGGCCCGCGATGACGCCCAGGGCCAGACCGGCGAAGGTGCGTTGCCACAGGGGGATTTTGAAGAAACCGGCGATCATCGAGACACTTTCAACAGGGGTGCGCCAATCTGTCCATCGCGAAGGCGATCCGCAACCGCGTCGGCGATCATTCCGCGACAGATTTCCTGTCGCCCGGCCTCAGAATTTCAGCGCCTTCAGAACGTAGAAATCTGACAGGATGCCGTCGATCGCCTCTTCCACATCCTCGAAATCGTCGATCAGCACGTCGCCGCCCAGCTCCTCGACCGGAACCGGGGTGAAGCCGAAGGTGACCAGGATACAGGGCATCCCCGCATCCCTGGCTGCGCCGGCGTCGGGCGCGGCGTCTCCGACCATGATGGCGCGCTCGGGATCGCCGCCGCCCATCGCGACCGCCTCCTTCAGGTGCGCGCCAGAGGGCTTCCTCGCGCTGACCCGGTCCGGCCCGACGATGGCGGCGAAATGCCGGGTCAGGTCCAGCTTCGCCAGCAGCAGTTCCGACAGGTCCGACCGCTTGTTGGTCGCCACCACCAGGATCGCCCCACGCTGCTTCAGCCGTTCCAGCGTCTCCACCACCCCCTCGAAAGGCTGCGACCCGTCGGCGATATGGGCGGCGTAATCGACCAGGAACCGCTCGAACAGCTCTTCCGACTCGGCTCTCTCGACCGAAGCCCCCGCCGCCTCGAACCCATGCACCAGCAGGGCGCGCGCGCCGGATCCGATCAGGGTCTGGGCCGAGTCCATCGGCACGGGCGGCAGGCCTTCCTCGACCAGCAGCCTGTTCAGCGTGCCGATCAGGTCCGGGGCGGAATCGACCAGCGTCCCATCCAGGTCGAAGGCGATGGTCCAGCCTTCCAGGTCGCGATCGGTCATCCACATCTCCCGCTGGCCCGCATGATGGGCTAGATCGCAGGACGACTAGACCGCGAGACGATTCATGACCAGCCAGACGCGCGCCCGCGCCGCCATCATTCTCGCCGCCGGCCAGGGCACGCGGATGAAGTCGCCCCTGCCCAAGGTGCTGCACCCGGTCGCCCACCGCGCCATGCTGGACCACGCCATCGACGCGGCCGAGGGGCTGGGCTGCGAACGGATCGTCGTCGTCGTCGGCGACCATTCGCCCGAGGTCCGCGCCCATGTCGTCAAACGCCTGGGCGAGGCCGCCGTCGCCGTTCAGGATCCGCCGCTGGGCACCGGCCACGCCGTCCGCGCCGCCGAACAGGCCCTGTCCGGCTTCGACGGCGAGGTGGTGGTCACCTATGGCGACGTGCCCCTGCTGAAGGCCGGCGACATCGAACCCGTCTTCAACTCAGACGGCGTCACCGTCATCGGTTTCGAGGCCCGCGATCCCGGCGCATACGGTCGCCTGATCCTGGACGGCGAGACCCTGACCGCCATCACCGAGGCCAAGGAGGCCTCGGCCGAGGTTCTGGCGGTCACCGCCTGCAACTCGGGCGTCATGGCCGCCCCGGCCGCCCTGCTCTTCGCGCTGCTGGCCGACGTGAAGAACGACAACGCCAAGGGCGAATATTATCTGACCGATGTGGTTGAGCTGGCGCGCAAGGGCGGTCATCCGACCCGCGCCGTCTTCGCCGCCGAGGACGCCGTCATGGGCGTCAACTCCCAGGCCGAACTGGCCCAGGCCGAGGCCCTCTTCCAGAAGGTTCAGCGCGAGACCTTCCTCGCCGCCGGCGTGACCATGAGCGCGCCCGACACCGTCCATTTCGCCTGGGATACGCAGATCGGCGGCGGAACCGTGGTCGAGCCCTTCGTCGTCTTCGGCCCCGGCGCAGTGATCGAGGGCGGCGCCCGGATCCGCAGCTTCAGCCATGTCGAGGGCGCCCGCGTCGCCTCCGGCGCCGAGGTCGGCCCCTACGCCCGGCTGCGTCCCGGCGCGGACCTGGCCTCGGGCGTCAAGATCGGCAATTTCGTCGAGGTCAAGAACGTGAAGATGGCCGAGGGCGCCAAGGCCAACCACCTGGCCTATCTGGGCGACGGCGCGGTCGGCGCGGGCGCCAATCTCGGCGCCGGGACCATCTTCTGCAACTACGACGGCTTCAACAAGGCGCGGACCGAGGTCGGCGCCGGCGCCTTCGTCGGCTCCAACTCCAGCCTGGTGGCGCCCGTCGTCATCGGCGACGGCGCCCTGATCGCCTCAGGCTCTGTCATCACCGAGAACGTCCCGGCGAACGCCCTGGCCTTCGGCCGGGCCCGCCAGACCGTCAAACCCGAAGCGGCCGCCGCCTTCCGCGTGCAGGCCAGGGCCAAGAAGGAGGCGGCCAAGGCCGCCCAAACCAAGAGCGATCAGTCGAAATGAGCGATATCCAGAAGAAGAACGCCGGTGAAGCCGCCGCCGCCCATGTCGAGGCCGGCATGATCGTCGGCCTGGGCACCGGCTCGACCGCCGCCTGGTTCGTCAAGGCCCTGGCCGCGTGCAACCTGTCCGGCCTGCGCTGCGTCCCGACCTCGGAAGCCACCGCCGATCTGGCGCGCTCGCTGGGTTTGACCCTGTCGACGCTGGAGGACACGCCCCGTATCGACCTGACTGTGGACGGCGCCGACGAGGTCGGTCCCGGCCTCGCCCTGATCAAGGGCGGCGGTGCGGCCTTGCTGCGCGAGAAACTGGTGTGGGAGGCCTCCAGCCGCTGCATCGTCATCGCCGACGCGGCCAAGGTGGTGCCTGTTCTGGGGACGTTCCCCCTGCCGATCGAGGTGGTCGCCTTCGGTCACAAGACCACGGCCAACCGCATCGCCGACGTCCTGATCGATCACGAGATCAACCAGCCGGCCCGGGTGCGCCAGGCGGACCGCGGCCTGATCCGCACCGACGGCGGCAACCTGATCTATGACGCGGCCTGCAAAGCCATTCACGATCCGGTCCGTTTAGCTGACGACCTGAAACTGATCACCGGCGTCGTCGAGCACGGCCTGTTCCTGGACCTCGCCGATCTGGCGATCATCGGTCAGGATCAGGGCGTCGAGACCATCACCCCCTGATCAGGGACGCGCCCTGAACCACTCTAGTTCAGCGTCTGCGACAGGGCGTAGTCCAGTTGGTCGCATTCCAGCCAGGTGACGCAGTCCTTCAGCGACGACTGGAAGCGCGAACCGGAGGCTTCGGCCAGTTCGGCCAGGGCCTTCAGCGTGAACAGGATGTTCTCTTCGATGAAGGCCTGTTCGGATTCGTTCGGGGTACGCATCGGATTTACTCCTGAAAACTCTGTTGCACTCAGTTGTAGGCGGCCGAGACGGTGAAGGATCCGGTGTAGGCGCCCGTGGTGGTGGTGGAGGCGACGGGGACCGAACCGCCGACGGTGAAGGCCAGCGAGCCGGCGGAACCCAGGGCGTTGG
>NZ_JBIIOP010000012.1:0-107721 GCF_044336875.1 Brevundimonas sp.
TGTGTGGGGCAGGCGCCGTCCAACACGCTTCGCGCGTTCGCCCTCCCCCAAGGGGGGAGGAGCGTCAGCTTTCGCCCTTCTGACGGGCCGCCCACTTCTCCAGCCAGTGGATGTCGTAGTCGCCCGACAGGATGTCCGGCTCCTGCAGCAGCTTCTGGAACAGGGGGATAGTGGTGTCGACGCCGCCGATGACGATCTCGTTCAACGACCGCTTCAGGCGCGCGATGGCCTCTTCGCGGTCGCGACCGTGGACGATCAGCTTGCCGATCAGGCTGTCGTAATAGGGTGGGATCGAATAGCCGGCGTAGATGGCGCTATCCAGACGCACGCCCAGGCCGCCCGGGGCGTGGAAATCGGTGATCCGGCCCGGCGACGGGGTGAAGGTCTCGGGGTTCTCGGCGTTGATCCGCACCTCGATGGCGTGGCCCTTGAACTCGATGTCGGCCTGGCTGAACGACAGCGGCAGGCCGGCGGCGATCCGCACCTGTTCGCGCACCAGATCGACGCCGGTGATCATTTCGGTGACCGGGTGTTCGACCTGCAGGCGGGTGTTCATCTCGATGAAGAAGAACTCGCCGTCCTCCCACAGGAATTCGATGGTGCCGACGCCCAGATAGCCGATGGCGGCGATGGCCTTGTTGACTGTCTCGCCGATCTGCTTGCGACCCTCGGCCGACAGGGCGGGCGAGGGGGCCTCTTCCAGCACCTTCTGGTGACGCCGCTGCAGCGAGCAGTCGCGTTCGCCCAGGTGGACGACATTGCCGTGGCTGTCGGCGATGACCTGGATCTCGATGTGGCGCGGCTTCTGGAGGTAGCGCTCCATATAGACGGCGCCATTGCCGAAGGCGGCCTTGGCCTCGGACTGGGCGGTCTGGACGGCTTCGACCAGATCGTCGGGCGTCAGGGCCACCTTCATGCCGCGTCCGCCGCCGCCCGCCGCCGCCTTGACGATCAGGGGGAAGCCGATGGACTTGGACGCCTCGATGGCGGCCTCGACGGTCTCGACCTCGCCGTCGGAGCCGGGAACCACGGGGATGCCCGCGTCCTTGACCGTCTGTTTGGCGCTGATCTTGTCGCCCATGACCCGGATATGCTCGGGCTTGGGACCGATGAAGGCCATGCCGTGGGCCTCGACGATCTCGGCGAACCGGGCGTTCTCGGACAGGAAGCCGTAGCCGGGGTGGATCGCCTGGGCGCCGGTGATCTCGGCGGCGGCGATGATCGACGGGATGTTCAGATACGACTTGGCGGCCGAGGCCGGGCCGATGCAGACGCTCTCGTCCGCCAGTCGCACCCACATGGCGCCGCGGTCGGCTTCCGAATGGACGGCGACGGTGGAGATTCCCATCTCCTTGCACGCGCGGTGGATGCGCAGCGCGATCTCGCCGCGGTTCGCGATCAGGACCTTGGTGAACATCGGGGCGCCTTAGGCTTCCAGCAGGACGAGGGCTTCGCCGAACTCGACCGGCTGGGCGTCGCCCACCAGGATGTCGGCGACCACGCCGTCGCGCGGGGCCTGGATCGGGTTCATGGTCTTCATGGCCTCGACGATCAGCAGGGTCTGGCCCTTCTTGACCGTGTCGCCCTTCTTGACGAAGGCGGGGGCTTCCGGCGAGGCCTGCAGATAGGCGGTGCCGACCATCGGCGACTTCACCTCTTCGCCGGCGCGGGCGACGATGGTCGCCGGATCCGACGGCATCGAAGCCGGCGCTGCGGCGGCGACCGGAGCGGCTGCGGCGACGGGCGCGGCGGCATACTGCACCGGGGCGGCGTTGACGGTGATCTCGCGGGCGACGCGGATGCGCAGTTCGCCACGCTCGACCTCGACTTCCGTCAGATCGGTCTCGTTCAGGATCTCGGCCAGCTGGCGAACCAGGGCGGCGTCGATCTCGGCGTGTTTCTTTTCATCGGCCATTGGAATGCGCCTTGTCTTTCGTGTCTGTAAGCGAACGGGCGGCCCTCAGGCGCGTTCCCGTATCTTGGTGAGGGCCGCCTGGACGGCCAGTTCGTAGCCGGCCGCGCCGAAGCCGGCGATGACGCCGGTCGCCGCGGACGACACATAGGAGTGATGGCGAAACGCCTCGCGCGCCGCCGGATTGGACAGATGCAGTTCGATCAGCGGGATCGACAGCGTCTTCAGCGCGTCGTGCAGCGCCACCGAGGTGTGGCCGTAGGCCGCCGGATTGATGATCAGGGCATGGGCGCTTTCGCGCGCCTCCTGGATCCAGTCGACCAGCACGCCTTCGTGATTGGTCTGGCGGAAGACGATCGTCGCCCCGTTGGCCGCCGCGATGCAGCGCTTTTCGATGTCAGCGAGGGTGTCGCGGCCATAGATGTCCGGCTCCCGAACCCCGAGCAGGTTCAGGTTGGGACCGTTCAGCACATGGATGACGGGGGTTTCGGCCATCGGCTTTGGGATGGAGCTCCGGAATCGTCGGCGTTTCCGCGACACAAGAGGGGCCTTTTACCGGAGCCGTCGTGCGGGTCAAACGGTCTGGTTCACGAAGTTGACGCAAGGGCGCCTGGCTGGCGGATATGTCTCCCACCCTCTATGTGGGCCGGATCAGCCCCGGGAGCCCGTCTTGCACCATATCCAGTTGAACGGAGAACCGCGCCAGGTCGCAGCCGCAACCATCCTGGCCCTGGTCGAGGAACTGAGCCTGGATCCGCGCAAGGTGGCGGTGGAACGCAATCTGGAGATCGTGCCCAAGTCCCTGCACGGCTCCACGCCGGTGGCCGAGGGCGACCGCATCGAACTGGTCCAGTTCGTCGGCGGCGGGTGATCAGACCTTGAGGATCGCGTCCTGATAGAGGCCGATGTCGTGATCGGCGGTCATCAGCATCAGGCCTTCGTGTCGGGCCTGTGCGATCAGGGCGCGGTCGAACGGATCGCGGTGCAGCAGCGGCAGATCCTGAACCGCCAGCCCGTGCCGGCTGGTGAAGTCGATCTCCCGATAGGCGTTGGCCAGCAACTGGTCGCGCAGGCGTTCAGGATCGAGCTGGAAATCGAGCCGCTCCAGCCGTCGCTTGATGCCGATCTCCCAGATGCTGACCGCGCTGAAGAATAGACTGTTGCCGGGGTCGCTCAGGTGCTCCCGCGCCCGGGCCGACAGGCGCTCGGGCCGGGTCGCCGTCCAGACCAGCAGATGGGTGTCGAGAAGCAGGTTCACGTCTTGCCGTAGAACAGGTCTTCGATCTCGTCCTTGAACGGCGTCTTGATGTCGTCGGGAATGACGCCTTCGCCGGCCATGAAACCGATGCGCTGCACGGCCTTCCTCGGCGTCTCCTCCAGGGGAACCAGTTTCGCCATGGGCTTGCCGGCCTTGGCGATGGTGATCGACTCTCCCTTCGCCGCCCGCTCCAGCAGGCGGGACAGATGGGTCTTGGCTTCGTGGATGTTGACCGTTTCCACAGCGTCGCTCCAGTGAACTTAGTCCGCTTAGTTTAGTCTATCTGGCTGCGTCTCGCAACGCGGCGTGATCGATCCGGCCTTTCCCATCGGGCCGGAGAGGATTAGGTCAGCCCCCATGACCGATACAGCCAACGAAACCTGGTCCGTCGCCGGCCGCACCTTCAACTCGCGCCTGATCGTGGGCACCGGCAAATACGCCGACTACGCCCAGAACGCCGCCGCCGCCGAGGCTGCGGGCGCCGAGATCGTCACCGTGGCCGTGCGTCGGGTGAACCTGACCGATCCCAACCAGCCGATGCTGGTCGATTATGTGAAGCCGGACCGGTTCACCTTCCTGCCCAACACCGCCGGCTGTTTCACCGGCGAGGACGCGGTCCGCACCCTGCGGCTGGCGCGCGAGGCGGGCGGCTGGAGCCTGGTCAAGCTGGAGGTACTGTCCAACACCGCCCACCTCTATCCCGACATGATCGAGACCCTGCGGGCCCTGGATCTGCTGATCAAGGACGGGTTCGACGTCATGGTCTACTGCACCGATGACGTGGTCATGGCCAAGCGTCTGGAAGACGCGGGCGCCGCCGCCATCATGCCCGCCGCCGCCCCGATCGGCTCGGGCCTGGGCATCCAGAATCCGATCAACGTCCGCCTGATCGTCGAACAGGCCAAGGTGCCTGTCCTGGTCGACGCCGGGGTCGGCACGGCCTCCGACGCGACCCTGGCGATGGAACTGGGCTGCGACGCCGTGCTGATGAACACCGCCATCGCCGGGGCCAAGGATCCGATCCGCATGGCCCGCGCCATGAAACACGCCGTCATCGCCGGGCGTGACGCCTATCTGGCCGGCCGGATGCCTAAGCGGATGTACGCCGACCCGTCCTCGCCGCTGGCGGGTCTGATCTAGGGCTCACCAGTCCAGCGCCGCCTCGCCGCGCAGGATCGCCTCCGCCTCGGTCGTGTGCTTGGCGCCCGATCGGTCGTGCAGCACCAGGGCGGGCAACAGGCGCAGCGGGGCCTTGCCGGTCTTGATCGCCTGGACCAGCACCCGCTTCGCCGGTTCGTCGGCGAAGGGCTGCACCGGCCGGATGGCGAAGGAGCCGGCCTTGTCGCCCAGCAGGTCCAGCAGGTCGGCCAACCTATCGGCCCGGTGGATCACCACGATCCGCCCCCCCTCGCGCACCGACTTCAGCAGCAGGCCGGTCCAGGCCGCCAGGCCGTCGTCGGCCATCCAGGCTCCGGTCTTGCCGGGCGCAGGGGCGCGCAGGGCGCCGGGGTCGTCGAAGAAGGGCGGGTTGGACACAGCCCAGTCGAACGGCGCCAGGTCCAAGGCGCGGAAGCCGTGCGCCACGTCGCCGTTGAGGATCGTCGTCCGCTCGGCGACACCGTTCAGCGCGGCGTTCTCGCGCGCCAGACCGACGGCGACCGAATCGCGCTCCAGCCCGGTCAACGAAATCCCGGCCTGACGCGCCGCGACCTGCATCAGCACGGCCCCCGCGCCGCAGCCGGCTTCGAAAAGGCGCTCGCCTGGTTTCGGCGCGACGGCCGCAGCCAGCAGGGCGGCGTCCATGCCTGCCCTATAGCCGCGCGCAGGCTGGCGCAGGCGGACGCGACCGCCCAGCAGGGCGTTCTCCTCCACGTCCGGCTTCACCGCATCCGTCCCGTCCACGCCTCAATCTCCTTGACCCCAAAAGGGTCGGTCACCATTGTGCGCCGCATCGCGTTCCGGCAAGCGGAACCCGATCGAAAATCCCCTATGCGCGGTTCGTCCGCGCGACGTGTGAAGAGAGTATCCCTTGGACGCAGCCCTCGCCGCCGCTCCCCGCCCGAAGGGGGACGTGAACGCCCTCGTCCGGCTGGCCGGAACCGACATGGCCGATGTGGATGCCCTGATCCTCGATCGGATGCAGTCGGACGTGCCGATCATTCCCAAGCTGGCCGAGCATCTGGTCTCTGCGGGCGGCAAGCGCCTGCGCCCGCTGCTGACCGTCGCCGCCGCCCGCGCCTCGGGCGCCCAGGGCGACATCCTGTCGCCCAAGAAGCTGGCCGCTGCGGTCGAGTTCATCCACACCGCCACCCTGCTGCACGACGACATCGTCGACGCCTCGGAGCTGCGGCGCGGCAAGGTCGCCGCCCATCTGATCTGGGGCGCGCCCACCAGCGTCCTGGTCGGCGACTTCCTGTTCGCCCGCGCCTTCGAACTGATGGTCGAGACCGATTCGATGCGCGCCCTGGGTATTCTGGCCGAAGCCTCTCGCGTCATCTCCGAAGGCGAGGTCCTGCAACTGACCCGCGCCCACGACCTGAACCTGGATCAGGCCACCTATCTGCAGATCATCTCGGCCAAGACCGCCGAACTGTTCGCCGCCGCCGCCGAGGCGGGCGCCGTCGGGGCGGGCGCTTCGGCCGAGGCGATCAAGGGCTTGCGCGATTACGGCATGGCCCTGGGCATCGCCTTCCAGCTGGCCGACGACGCCCTGGACTATGGCGCCACGGCCGAGGCGCTGGGCAAGAACGCCGGCGACGACTTCAATGAGGGCAAGGCCACCCTGCCGCTGCTGCTGGCCGTGGTCCGCACCAAGGGCCGCGAGGACGACTTCTGGGAGCGGACCGTGACCAAGGGCGACCGCACCCCCGACGATTTCGCCCGGGCCCGTGAACTTGTGATCGGCTCCGGCGCCATCGGCGCGACCCTGGATCTGGCCGGCGACTACGCCGACAGGGCCAAGGCCGCCCTGTCGGTCCTGCCGGCCGGCGACTGGCGCACGGCGCTGGAAGATCTGGCCGACTTCGCGGTGTCGCGCGCCGCTTGACCGAGGCCGCCGCCAGCCTGGATCAGCAGGTCCGCGCCGCCGATCTGGACCGCTGGCTGTCCAGTCGCCTGGTCGCGGATGCCCAGGCGCGCGCCGATCTGATCACCCTCTACGCCTTCGAGGCCGAGCTGATGGCCATCCCGACGCGAGTGACCCAGCCCCTGCTGGCCGAGATGCGCTACACCTGGTGGGCGGAACAGCTAGATGGAGTCTTCGCCGGCGTGCCGCGCAAGGGGCATCCGGTGCTGGAGGCCCTGACCGACCTCGTCGCGCGCCATGGTCTGGATCGCGCGCCCTTCGACGCCTTGATCGAGGCCCATATCGGTCGGGTCCACAGCGAGCCGCACGACCTGGACGCCTTCTACGTCGGCCCCATGCAGGCGGCGGTTCATGTGCTGGCGGGACCGGGTCATGCCGACAAGGTCGTCGAGGCCGGGCGGGTGAGGGCGCTGGGTCAGGTTGGTCGCACCGATGAGGCGAAGGCGGCGCGGTCGAACGCCAACGCTGCCTTGAAAGGGCTTCCGCCTTCAGCCTTCCCCGCCGTGGCGTCTGCGACCCTGATCCGTCAGGACGAGCCCGAGCCGGTAAAGCGGCTGCGCCTGCTGTGGGCGATCCTGCGGGGGCAGGTTTAGCCCGCGTCCCGCCAGGCCTTCAGGCTTGCCATCGCCCGGATGCTCATCAGCCGCTTCTTGGCTCGGCCGCGCTCCTTCAGCGGAATCTTCTGGCCGTCTTCATCGACCTTGGGCGCCTCAAGCGGGGGCAGCAGGCCGTAGTTGATGTTCATCGGCTGGAATTTGGAGCCTTCCATGTGGCCGCCGGTGATGTGCTCGACCAGGGCGCCCATGGCCGTTTCCGGCGGGGGGGCGGCCAGGTCGCGGCCGAGGGCTTGCGCGGCGGCCAGCCGGCCGGTCAGCAGACCCATGGCGGCGCTCTCGACATAGCCCTCGACGCCAGTGACCTGCCCGGCGAAGCGCAGTCGGGGCATGGCCTTCAGCCGCAGCTGCTTGTCCAGCAGTTGCGGGCTGTTCAGATAGGTGTTGCGGTGCAGGCCGCCCAGACGCGCGAACTGGGCGTTCTGCAGGCCGGGGATCATGCGGAAGGTCTCGGCCTGAACCCCGTGTTTCAGCTTGGTCTGGAAGCCGACCATGTTGAACAGGGTGCCCAGCGCATTGTCCTGACGTAGCTGGACGATGGCGTAGGACTTGACCAGCGGGTCGCGCGGATTGGTCAGGCCGACGGGCTTCATCGGCCCATGGCGCAGGGTCTCGCGACCCCGCTCGGCCATGACCTCGATCGGCAGGCAGCCGTCGAAATAGGGGACGTTCTCCCAGTCCTTGAACTCGGCCTTGGGGCCGCCCAGCAGGGCGTCGATGAAGGCCTCGTACTGGGCCTTGTCCATCGGGCAGTTGACGTAGGCGGCGGCGTCCCCGCCCGGGCCTTCCTTGTCGTAGCGCGACTGACGCCAGGCGATGTCGAAGTCGATGCTGTCCGCGTGGACAATGGGAGCGATGGCGTCGAAGAAACTAAGGCTTTCCTCGCCGGTCGCCTTCAGGATGGCCTCGGCCAGGGCAGGGGAGGTCAGCGGCCCGGTGGCGACGATGACATTGTCCCAGTCTTCCGGCGGCAGGCCTGCGATCTCCTCGCGGAGGATGGTGACCAGCGGATGGGCTTCCAGCTTCGCCGTCACGGCGTCGGAGAAGGCGTCGCGGTCGACGGCCAGCGCCCCGCCGGCCGGCACCTGATTGACGTCGCCGCAGGCCATGATGACGGAATCCAGCGCCCGCATCTCCGCGTGCAGCAGGCCAACGGCGTTGTGCTCCCAGTCGTCGGACCGGAAGGAGTTGGAACAGACCAGTTCCGCCAGCCCGTCCGTCTGGTGGGCGTCGGTCTTGATGCCCGGCACGCCGCGCATCTCGTGCAGGATCACAGGCACGCCGGCCTGGGCGATCTGCCAGGCGGCTTCGGAGCCGGCGAGGCCGCCGCCGATGACGTGGACGGGGGAGGGAGAAGCGGGGGAAGCGGTCATCGCGGCCTTCTAGAGCATGATCGTTTCGGACGGAACCGCGCAGCGGTTCCGGCTGGAGCGTCGATGATGTTCTCGATTCATGCTGGAGCCTGATGCGAGCATCAGGCTCTGACGGCGGTCTGGTCGGATGTCATGATCCCCTGCTATGTCGGCGTCCGGAACTCAGGGGGCAGGGGTTGAACAATCATCGCGTTCTGCGACTGGGCGAGGCGCTGTCGGCGGCCATCGCGAGCCTGTCTCGCCTGTGGCGCGGCGCCTGGGGGGCGATCCTGCTCGCCGCCGTGGTCTGGAGCGCCAAGGTCGTCGCCGCCGGCGTGACCAGTCTGGTCTGGGCGCCGTTCGGCCTGATCTCGACCCTGATGCTGGCCGGGGCGCTCAGCCGGATCGCCATCGGCGACGATCTGGCGTCCGCGCGTCGGCTGGGCCTGGGCCCGGCGGGTCTTCAGTTCGGCCTGCCCGAGTTGCGGCTGCTGGGCGCGAGCCTGTTATGCGCGGTCTTCATGGCCATGATCCTGTCGGTGGTGGCCCTGGTCCTGCTCGCCGTTTTCGGCATGGCCGAGCTGGACGCCCGTGCCATCGAGCTGCGCCAGTGGGGCGCGGTGGGGCCGGCGTGGAAACTGGTTCTGCTGGCCCTGGTGACCCTGTTCGCCCTCTACGCTGTCCTGGTTCTGGTCGTGCGCCTGTCCCTGTTCGGCCCGGCGACCCTGGGACGCGGTCACATGGTCTCATTGAACAGCATGGGCATCGCACAGGGCAGCTTCTGGCCCCTGCTGGGCGGACTGCTCGTCGTCGGCCTGCCCAAGATCGTCCTGCTGGTTCTGACCGGGGCGGGCTTGCTGTCGGGCGTGATCGGATGGATCGTGTGGGCGGTGACGCTTACCGCGCTGGAGGCGCCCCTGACGATGGCCTTCCTGGGCGAGGCCTATCGCCGACTGGAATACTGGACGCCGCAAGGAGCGACGCATGACTGAGAGCCTTTCCATCGGCGAGGCCATGGCGACACCCGTGCGCGTGATCCGGCGGCATCCGCTGGCGATCTTCGTCTGGGGATTTGTGATCATGGCCTACAGCCTGGCGATGGTGGCCTTGATGTTCGGCGCGCTGGCCAATCTGCCGCTGACCGAGGGGGCCGAGCCGCCGCCCGAGATGGTCGGTCAGATCCTGGCGTTGCAGGGGGTGTCCATGCTGCTGAACGTCGGCCAGATGGCGTTGGCGGTCATCATCTGGGCCGCGACCATGCGGGCGACGCTGACGATCGGACGGTCCGACCGGTATTTCTTCATGCGGGTCGGCATGGATGAGCTGCGATTGGTGGTGGTGGGACTGGCCCTGTTCCTCGGCGCCTATGTCGCGGTCATAATCCTGGTCATGCTGGGCTTCTCCATCGGTTTCACATTGTGGCAGATCAGCGAGCCGGCGGCCGCGATCGCCGGTTTCTTCCTGACACTTGCTCTGATCGCAGCGGTCGCCGTGGCGATGGCGCGCCTGTCCCTGATCGCGCCGGCGACCCTCATTCTGAAGCGGTTCGCCTTCGTGGAAGGGTGGAAACTGGGCAAGGGCCAGACCTTGGCCTTGCTGGGGCTGCTGGTCTGTACTTGGCTGATCTATATGGTCATCTACTTCGTCATGGCCTTCGTGGTCATCATCGCCCTGTTCGCCAACGGCGCCCTGGCCGGCTTTGGGCAGGGAGCAGTCCCGGAGACTCTCGGCGAGATGATCCCCGCCGCAGGCGCCTTGTGGGGCGTGGCCGGCGTGCTGCTGATCCCGGGCAGTTTCGCCTATGGGGCCGTGATGACCCTGCTCTGCGCGCCCTTTGTCTCGGCCTGCCGCCAATTGCTGGATGGCGCGCCGCAGGACGACGCGGCGCCCGCGATGGTCTAGGGTCGCCGCGAATCTGGTCTGGAGTTCGAGATGAGTTTTTCCGCCACCGAAGCGGCGTTTGAAGGCTTTCGGGTCGTTCGTCGCCACCCGCTGACCGCTCTGTTCTGGGGATTGGCCTATCTGGTGGTGTTCCTGGCCATGTTCGGCCTGGGCGGGAGTCAGTGGGCTGCGATCATGGCCGCGGCCGAAACCATCGAGCAGTCCAGCGACCCGTCGCCCGACGACCTGATGGTGCTGATGCAGGCCTATGCCGAGCTGTTCGTCTGGCTGGTCCCGCTTGGGCTGGCCGTCGGTGCGGTGCTCAGCGCCGCCGTCGCGCGGTCCGTGCTGCGGCCGGAGGAGAGCCGCTGGGGCTATATCCGTTTCGGCATGGACGAACTGCGCGTGCTGGCGGTCACCGTGGTCATCGGTCTGATCGTCGGACTGCTCAGCGGCGTCCTGTTCGCAGTGGTCAGCAGACTGGTCGGCGCCGGCCTCGCCTCCGGTCAGGCGGTGATGTTCCTGCTGGCCCTGATCGTCGCCCTGGGCGCGATCGCCCTGGTCATCTGGCTGTCGGTCAAGTTCAGCCTGGCCGTTCCCATGACCCTGGATCGCCGCAAGATCAGCGTCGTCGAGTCCTTCAGCGCCACCAAGGGCCAGTTCTGGCCGCTGCTGGGCATGGCGATCATCGCCCTGGTGATGAGCTTCATCGTCAGTATTCTGGGCGGAATCATCAGCGCGGGTACGGACCTGACGACGGGGGGCATAGCCGGCCTGGCGTCAATGGACGGCCTGTCCACTCTCGACGTGTTGGCCCAGGGCTGGCCCGCCATCCTGGTCTGGTCGGTGGTCAACGCCTTGCTTTCGGCGTTGCAGCTGGCGGTGCTGTATGCGCCCTTCTCAGCGGCCTGGATGGGGCTCCGGAACCGCTGAGGGGTCCGGAGCCGGCAAGCGGGATCAGGCCGAGGCCTTGGCCCGCTTCTTCTTCGCCGGTTCGACCGAACTCCCCAAGGCCGCGACGCGCGCCTTGCGGCGGTCCTCGTGCCGGTCCAGCACCTCCTTGAGGTATTTGCCGGTCCAGCTGGCCTTGTTGCCGGCCACCTGTTCGGGCGTGCCGACCGCGACGATCTCGCCGCCGCCGTCGCCGCCTTCGGGACCGAAGTCGAGCAGGTAGTCCGCCACCTTGATGACGTCGAGATTGTGCTCGATCACCACGATGGTGTTGCCCGCCTCGACCAGTTCCTGCAGCACCTCCAGCAGTTTGCGGGTGTCTTCGAAATGCAGGCCGGTGGTCGGCTCGTCGAGGATGTAGAGGGTGCGGCCGGTGGCCCGTTTCGACAGTTCCTTCGACAGCTTGACCCGCTGGGCCTCGCCCCCCGACAGGGTGGTCGCCGGCTGGCCCACCTTGACGTAGCCCAGGCCCACCCGCTCCAGCGTCAGCATCTTGTCGCGGATCGGCGGCACGGCCTTGAAGAAGCTCGCCGCCTCCTCGACCGTCATGTCCAGCACGTCACTGATGGACTTGCCCTTGAACACGATCTCCAGCGTCTCGCGATTGTAGCGTTTGCCCTTGCAGACGTCGCAGGTGACATAGACGTCGGGCAGGAAGTGCATCTCGATCTTGATGACGCCGTCGCCCTGACAGGCCTCGCAGCGGCCGCCCTTGACGTTGAAGCTGAACCGGCCGGGGCCGTAGCCGCGCGCCTTGGATTCCGGCAGGCCGGCGTACCAGTCGCGGATCGGGCCGAAGGCGCCGGTATAGGTGGCCGGGTTCGAGCGCGGTGTGCGGCCGATCGGCGACTGGTCGATGTCGATGACCTTGTCGAAATGCTCCAGCCCCTCGATCCGGTCGAAGGGGGCGGGGGCCTCGGACGCATTGTTCAGACGACGCGCGGCGGCCTTGTACAGGGTCTCGATGGTGAAGGTCGACTTGCCCCCGCCGGAGACGCCGGTGATGCAGGTAAAGACCCCGACCGGGATCTCGCCGGTGACGCTCTTCAGATTGTTGCCGCTGGCGCCGCTGATCTTCAGCATCCGCTTGCGGTCGATCGGGCGGCGGCCGTCGGCCGGGATCTCGATCTCGCGTTCGCCGGTCAGATATTTGCCGGTCAGGGAGTTCGGATTGGCCATGACCTCAGCGGGGGTGCCTTCGGCGCAGACCTGACCGCCATGGACGCCGGCGGCCGGGCCCATGTCGATGACATAGTCGGCGGTCAGGATCGCCTCCTCGTCATGTTCGACGACGAGGACCGAATTGCCCAGGTCGCGCAGCCCCTTCAGGCTTTCCAGCAGCCGGGTGTTGTCGCGCTGGTGCAGGCCGATGGAGGGTTCGTCCAGCACATAGAGAACGCCGGTCAGGCCCGAACCGATCTGCGACGCCAGGCGGATACGCTGGCTCTCGCCGCCCGACAGGGTGCCGGACGAACGGGAGAGGTTCAGATAGTCCAGGCCGACATTGTTCAGGAACCGCAGCCGGTCGCAGATCTCCTTCAGGATCCGCCGGGCGATCTCGGCCTGTTTGTCGGTCAGGCTTTCCTCGATGGTCGAGAACCAGAGATAGGCCTTGGAGATCGACAGCACGGAGATGTCGGCGATGTCCTCGCCCCCGACCTTGACCGCCAGGGCCTCGGGCTTCAGGCGTTTGCCGTGGCAGGCGTCGCACGGGGTCTCGGACTGATAGCGGGCCAGTTCCTCGCGCACCCAGGCGCTGTCGGTCTCGCGCCAGCGGCGTTCCAGGTTCGGCAGGACGCCTTCGAACGGCTTGGAGACCTCGTACTTCCGGGCGTTGTCGTCATAGACGAACTTGATCTTCTCCGACCCCGTGCCCTGCAGGATGGCCTTGTGGGCCTGGGCCGGCAGTTCGCGCCACGGCTTGTCCATCGAGAAGCCGTAGTGGCGGCTCAGCGACTGCAGGGTCTGGGTGTAGAGGGGCGACGGCCCGCGCGCCCAGGGGGCGACCGCCCCGCCGTGCAGGGTCTTGTCGCGGTCCGGGATGACCAGATCGGCGTCGAAGGCCAGCTTGACCCCCAAGCCGTCGCAGACCGGGCAGGCGCCGAACGGATTGTTGAACGAGAACAGGCGCGGCTCGATCTCGCTGATCGTGAAGCCGGACACCGGACAGGCGAACCGTTCCGAGAACAGCAGGCTGCGCGGCGCGGTCTCGCCCTCGGCCGTCGACGCCCATTCGGCGTTGGCGATGCCGTCGGCCAGGCCCAGAGCCGTCTGCAGACTGTCGGCGTAGCGGCCTTCCTGATCCGGCTTGGTGACGATCCGGTCCACAACGATGTCGATGTCGTGCTTGAATTTCTTGTCGAGGGTCGGCGCCTCGTCGATCGGATAGAACTGTCCGTCGATCTTCAGTCGCTGGAAGCCCTGACGCTGCCACTCGGCGATTTCCTTCTTGTACTCGCCCTTGCGGCCGCGAACGACCGGGGCCAGCAGCAGGATGCGTTCGCCGTCCGGCAAGGCGGTCAGCTTGTCGACCATCTGGCTGACGGTCTGGCTCTCGATCGGCAGGCCGGTGGCCGGCGAATAGGGCACGCCGACCCGCGCCCACAGCAGACGCATATAGTCGTGGATCTCGGTCACCGTGCCGACGGTCGAGCGCGGGTTCTTGGACGTGGTCTTCTGTTCGATGGAAATGGCCGGCGACAGGCCCTCGATCAGGTCGACGTCCGGCTTGCCCATCAGTTCCAGGAACTGGCGGGCGTAGGCCGATAGGCTCTCGACATAGCGGCGCTGGCCCTCGGCGTAGATGGTGTCGAAGGCCAGGGACGACTTGCCCGAGCCCGACAGGCCGGTCATCACCACCAGCTGCTCGCGCGGAATATCGAGATCCACGCCCTTGAGATTATGCTCGCGGGCGCCGCGAACGCGGATGAAGTTGTGCTTTTCGGTCATGGAGTCCGGGAACGCGGAGGAGGCCGGTCGGGTCCGGCGCGACATCGCTATATGGGGATGAATTGCGGAATTTAAGCAAGAACATTGTGAGAACATTGCAGCGCGGGCGGCGGCGCGGTATCGTCGGCGCATGGCCGATGGTTTCGACATCCATCTGAACGAGGATCAGGCGCGGCGCCTGAAGGCGGCGGCCGAGGCGGCGGGCGTGGACCCGACGGCCTATGCGCTGGAGCTTCTCGATCTCGGAACCCAGGATGACTGGGCAGAGGACGAGCGCCGTTTCGCCGAATACGAGCGGACCGGAGAGTTCATTTCGCTTGAAGAGTTCTTGCGACCTTTCGAGGAACTGCTTGCGGAAAAGAAGCGTAGCGCTTGAGCTTCGCTATCCGGTTTTCGGTCGCGGCGAGATCCGACCAGCAGCGCTTACTGGATTTCATCCGCGAGAAAAGCCCCGACGCAGCCGCGCACGCCTATAGCGTCCTGCTCGGCGCATTCGATCAACTCATGGAGTTTCCGCTCAGCGGAAGATCCGTCGGCTCGTCCCGGATATGTGTCGCCCGGTTCGGTCAGGGTGGGTATGTCATCAAGTACCGCGTCTATGGCGATGTCGTCGTGGTCTCGCGTATCTTCCACTTGCGAGAGAACTGGCGCGGCTGACCTATTCCGGCGTCCACGCCTGCGCGGGGCGGACGAACCGTTCGCCCTTGGCCAGCATGACGCCGCCTGCGTTGGCGATCCCCAGTTCCAGGCTTTCGGCGATGCGGCGGGCGCGTTCGATGAAATGTTTGGCGGCGACCGGCGGGCAGAGGGTGTTGGCGGTCTCGACGAAGATCTCCAGCCAGCGGTCGAAATGGCGGGCGTCGATGGGCAGGGGCAGGTGTTTCGGCATCGGCCGGCCCTGATAGACGCCGGTCGACAGGGCCACCGACGACCAGAACAGCTTCATCTGCGCCAGATGCGGGGCCCAGTCGTCGATGCGGGCGGCGAAGATCGGGCCGATCAGACGGTCGTCGCGGACGCGGGCGTAGAAGGTCTCGACCAGGGCGTCGATCATGGCCTCGTCTATGCCGGTCTCGTCGCGCAGCGCCTGGACGGCGGCCTCGCGACGAGCGGCGGCGCCGGCGGGATCCTCGATACGGAAGCGGGTTTCCATGGCGGGGCTTTACGCCGGGTCGGCCTATTGGTCGAGAAAATCGCCGGCGTTGAACGACAGGACGCAGACGGGATCGCCGCCCGCCGCATCGGTCGAGCAATAGTCCACGCCGAACAGATTGGCGCGCACCCTGGCGGTGGAGCGGAAGGTCCGGCCGTCACGCTCGAAGCTCGAGCCGATCGTCTCGCTCCACGGCGTCAGGGCCGCGACGAAGGCCTGGGCCGGCACGCCGGTGCAGGTGAACAGCAACAACTCCTCGCCGCCGCCGTCCGCCGCCCTTCGATAGGCGCCTGAAATTGCAGCCTGTTCGAAACAGGCGGCGTAGAGCCGCGCATTCCGTGTCGGGTCCTGGGTCGGCATGGCGGCATAGTTCGGCGGCGGAGGCGGCGCGTCGGGCGTGCTCGCACAGGCCGAAACGGCGAGGGCGCAACCCAGACCGAACGTGACGAAAGGCTTCATTGGCAGGCTCCTGACGGCCAAGCTTCTCACGCGGCCGTGTTCGACGCCAGACTTGCGCATCGCACAAATACGACCCATCCTCCTGTCTCTGACGAGTTTTGAGCAGGAGGCTCGAAGATCATGATCATCGCACTGGCAACCGGTTCCGCCCTGTCCGCCATGCTGCTCGTGATCCTCCATGCCAACCAGCCCAAGCCGAAGCGTGTCCCCGTCCGCGCTCGCGACCCTCGACAAGGTCGCCGCCAGGACGCCTGACGGCGCCGCCCTCTTCGATAATCTGAGCCTGACGTTCGGGACCGAACGTACTGGCGTCGTCGGCCGCAACGGCGCGGGCAAGACCACCTTATTGCGCCTGATCTCCGGAGCGCTCCCGCCGGCCGAGGGCGCCGTGACGCGCGTCGGGACCATCGGCGTGCTGGAGCAACGTCATGATCCGGAGCCGGGCGAGACGGTCGCGGGAACCCTGGGCGTCGCGTCGGCCCTGGCTGTCATCGACCGTGTCCTGGCGGGACAGGGCGACGCCGACGACCTCGCGGCCGCCGACTGGAGCCTGGAGGCGCGGGTCGCCGAAACCTTGGCCGAGGTCGGGTTGGCGGATCTTGCGATGGATCGGGCGACGGCGAACCTGAGCGGCGGCGAACAGACGCGGCTGCGGCTCGCCGGTCTGCTGCTGGCGCGGCCGGACCTGATCCTGCTGGACGAACCGACCAATCATCTGGACGTCGAGGCGCGGCGGCTGGTCGCCGAGGTGCTGGGCCGCTGGCACGGCGGCGCCGTTGTGGTCAGCCACGACCGCGATTTGCTGGGCCGCATGGACCGGATCATCGAGGTGTCCAGTCTGGGCGTCGTGGTTCATGGCGGGAACTACGACCTCTACGCCGAGCGCAAGGCGACGGAGCGCGCGGCCGCTGAACGTGATCTGGCCGTCGCCGAACGGACGGCCGCCCGAGTCGGCGCGGACGCCCAACGGCGCGCGGAGACGAAGGCGCGCCGCGACGCCGCCGGTCGTCGCAAGGCGGCCAAGGGCGACATGCCGAAGATCCTGATCGGGGCCCGGGCCGAGCGGGCCGAGAACAGCGGCGCGGGCGATCGGCTGCTGGCCCTGCGACAGGCTGGTGAAGCGGAGTCCGCCCTGGTCGCCGCGCGCGAGCGGGTGGAGCGGATCCGGTCGCTGGCCATCCCCATGCCGACGACCGGTCTGGCGGCGGGACGGACCGTGTTGGCCCTGGACGCGGTCGGCTGGGTGACGCCGGAGGGGCGGCCCATTCTCGACCCCGTCGATTTTCGTCTGACGGGGCCGGAGCGGGTGGCCGTCACCGGAGTGAACGGCGCGGGCAAGACCACCTTGTTACGCCTGATCGCCGGTGATCTGGCGCCGACCGTGGGGCGGGTCGAACGCCCGGTCCCCGCGGCCCTGCTGGATCAGGAGGCGGCGATCCTGAAACCGGACGAGACCCTGGTCGAGGCCTGGCGTCGGCTGAACCCCGAAGGCTCCGTCAACGACGCCCAGGCGGCCTTGGCGCGCTTCCTGTTTCGCAATACGGGGGCGCATCGCCGGGTCGGCGACCTCTCCGGCGGAGAAAGGCTACGCGCCGCCCTGGCCTGTGTGATGACGGGGGGGCAGCCGTCGCAGTTTCTGGTGCTGGACGAACCGACCAATCATCTGGACCTCGAGTCCATCGCGGCGGTCGAGGCGGCCCTGTGCGCCTATGACGGGGCGCTGGTCGTGGTCAGCCACGACGCCGACTTTCTGGAAGCCGTCGGCGTGGACCGGACGATCAGCCTATCCCGCCCGTCTGTCTGAGCCCTTCCCAAAGGGCGATGCCGGCGGTCACCGACAGGTTCAACGACCGCGCCTCGGGCCGCAGGGGCACGACCACGCGGGCGTCGACGGCGGCATGGACATAGTCGGGCGCGCCCGTCGTCTCCTTGCCGAACAGAAGGGTGTCGTCGGGCTGGAAGACAAAGTCGGGCAGGGGCGTGGCCCCGCGCGTGGTCAGCAGGACCAGTCGTCCGGCGGGGCGATCGCGCTGGAAGGCGTTCCAGTCCGTGTGCCGCGTCATGTGCGATAACGGGCCGTAGTCGAGCGCCGCCCGCTTCATGGCGCGGTCGTCGAAACGGAAGCCCGTCGGCTCGATCACATGCAGGTCGACCCCGAAACAGGCCGATAAGCGGATGCAGGCGCCGACGTTCTGAGGAATGTCAGGTTGAAAAAGGGCGAGACGCATTCTAGTCCTTAAATATACGCGACCTGGGGGTTTGTCGCGGCCTGTTTGCGAGCGTTTCGCAAGAAACGTCAGCGACTTGTGGTCATGGGCCGCAAATACAGGTCGAGGGGAATACTGGGTCTCGTTTTTAGGGTTCGTGCCGTAAAAGAGGAACGTCAATACAGGCGCTCCCGGCGGTGTTCGAGAGGTGAAACGTGGCGGAAACGGGTGTGATTCCGGAAGGCGAGGGCGATCCGAATCGCCGCGACTTCATCCATATCGCGGCGGGCGCCGCCGCGGTGGGCGCAGGGGCGATGATCGCCTGGCCCCTGATCAACCAGATGAATCCCGCCGCCGACACCCTGGCCCTGGCCTCGATCGAATTCGATCTGACCAAGGTGCAGGAAGGCCAGCAGGTCGTGATCAAATGGCAGGGCAAGCCGGTCTTCGTGCGCTATCGCACCCCGGCCGAGCTGCAGCGGGTCATCGCCGACGACCACGCCTCCGACCTGAAACAGCCCCAGACGGACGCCGAGCGCACCAAGCCGGGTCACGAGAAATATCTGGTCGTGGTCGGATCCTGCACCCACCTGGGCTGCGTGCCGACCTTCGGTGCCGGCGACTACGGCGGTTGGTTCTGCCCGTGCCACGGCTCGCACTACGACGCGTCCGGCCGGATCCGCAAAGGCCCCGCGCCCCTGAATCTGGTGGTGCCGGAGTACGAGTTCGCATCCGACACGCGCGTCAAGATCGGTTGAGGGGAGGGCGGACATGAGCGAGCACGAATCCACCTACGTCCCCAAGACGGGCGTCGAGAAGTGGCTGGACAGCCGGCTTCCCATCATTCGCTTCGGCGCCGACTATATGTCGCTGCCGACGCCACGGAACCTGAACTACTGGTGGACCTTCGGCGGCATCCTGGCCCTTTGCCTGGTGACCCAGATCGTCACCGGCATCGTCCTGGCCATGCACTATACGCCGCACGTCGACCTGGCCTTCGCCTCGGTCGAGCGGATCATGCGTGACGTCAACGGCGGCTGGCTGATCCGCTATGTCCACGCCAACGGCGCGTCGATGTTCTTCATCGCTGTCTATCTGCACATGCTGCGGGGGCTCTACTACGGCTCCTACAAGGCGCCGCGCGAGATGATCTGGATCATCGGCTGCGTCATCTTCTTCCTGATGATCGCCACGGCCTTCCTGGGCTATGTCCTGCCCTGGGGCCAGATGTCCTTCTGGGGCGCCGAGGTCATCACCAATCTGATCGGGGCCATCCCGGGCATCGGCGAGCCGATCCTGATCTGGCTGCGCGGCGGCCCAGCGATCGACAATGCGACACTGAACCGCTTCTTCTCGCTGCACTATCTGCTGCCGTTCGCCATCCTCGGCTGCGTCGTCCTGCACCTTTGGGCCCTGCACGCGGCGGGTCAGAACAATCCGGTCGGCATCCTGATCCCCAAGGATCGCGAGAAGAAGGACCTGCTGCCCTTCCACCCGTATTTCACGGTCAAGGACGGGTTTGCGATCATCCTGTTCCTGATCCTGTTCTCGATCTTCGTCTTCTATCAGCCAAACGCTCTGGGCCACGCCGACAACTACATCCCGGCCAACCCGCTGCAGACCCCGGCGCACATCGTGCCCGAGTGGTACATGCTGCCCTTCTACGCCATCCTTCGCGCCATCCCGGACAAGTTCGGCGGGGTGGTGGCCATGTTCAGCGCCATCGGCGTGCTGTTCGTCCTGCCGTGGCTGGATACGTCCAAGGTGCGGTCGATGCGCTATCGGCCGACGATGCGGGCCTTCTTCATCATCTTCCTGGTGGTCGGCGTCGGTCTGGGCTGGTGCGGCGGTCAGCTGCCGGACGCCCCGGTCCTGCCGGGCATGCCCAGCCCTGTCTTCTTCGACGGCCACCTGAACTCCTATCTGTGGCTGACGCGGGTCTTCACCCTCTACTATTTCGTCTTCTTCCTGGTGATCATGCCGATGGTCGGGCTGAAGGAGACGCCGCTGCCGATACCGGCGACCATATCCGAACCGGTGCTGACCGGCGCGGACGCCCCCGAGCAGAAGGGCTGATCGTCATGAAGATCGGAAACAAGATCGTGTCGATCGCCCGCACCCTGGCTTCCGCCGCCCTGGCGGTCGGCGTCCTGACCGCCGCTCCGGCCCTGGCGGCCGGCGGCGCGGCCCATCCGCATTCGGGCGGGTTCAGCTTCGACGGCCCGTTCGGGGTCTATGACCAGGGCCAGCTGCAGCGCGGCTACAAGGTCTATCACGAGGTCTGCGCCGCCTGTCACAGCATGAACCTGATGCACTACCGGAACCTGGGCGACCGTCATGGGCCGTTCTGGAATCCGAAATACCCGAACCCGAACGACAATCCGGTGGTCAAGGCTCTGGCCGCCGAGGTCCAGGTGCCGGACATCGACAGCGAGACCGGCGAGGCGATCCAGCGCGACGCCACCCCGGCCGACAAGTTCCGCGCCCCCTATCCGAACGCCACGGCGGCGGCGGCGGGCAACGGCGGCGCCGCGCCGCCCGACCTGTCGGTCATGGCCAAGGCCCGTCACGGCGGGGCGGACTACATCTATTCCCTGCTGTCGGGCTACAAGGCCGCGCCGGCGGGCCTGACGATCCGCGAAGGCCAGCACTACAACCCCTTCATGGCCGGCGACCTGACGCCCTTCTGGACCGGTGACCACGATCACGTGCCGCCCGGCGGCTTCATCGCCATGCCGCCGCCGCTGCAGAATGGCCAGGTCACCTATGACGACGGCTCGCCCCAGACGGTGCAGCAGTACGCCAAGGACGTCGCCGCCTTCATCGCCTGGACCTCGGAGCCCAAGATGGTGGAGCGCAAACAGGCCGGCTTCGGCGTGATCATCTTCCTGCTGATCTTTGCGGGCCTGACCTACGCCTCCTATCGCCGCATCTGGAAGGGCGTCGCCCACTAGGCTGAACGATATCGAACACGATCCAGGCCCGTCGGCGTATGTGTCGGCGGGCCTTTTGGTTTCGACCAATGGCGTCGCGACATGGAATCGACACGCAGGACTTCGCCCCCTAGGGTCCGACCCTTCCGTTAAGGCTGTGGGGTCTGTTCATGCGTCTCGTCTCTTCGTTCGCCGCCGTTCTGCTGGCCGGCGCGGCTATATCGGCTTGCGCCACGGCCCCGAATCCCGGTGCGGTTCACACTGCTCCGACCTTTGAAGCCGCGCGCATCTCGGAAGACATCCGCATCCTGTCCAGCGACGCGTTCGAAGGTCGCGGCATCGCCACCCCGGCCGAGGAGAAGGTGGTCCGCTATCTGAGCGAACAATACGCGGCCGCCGGATTCGAGCCAGGCGGTCCGAACGGCCAGTGGACCCAGGACGTGATCCTGAACCGCTTTACCCAGTCGAACGTCTCGGCCTCGCTGAAGCTGGGCGACTGGACCCTGCCGATGACCCAGGGGCGTGAGGTGGCCATCTCGACCCGCCGCCCGGCCCAGCATGTCAGCCTGAAGGACGCGCCCCTGGTCTTCGTCGGCTACGGCATCTCGGCGCCGGAACGCCAGTGGGACGACTTCAAGGGGCAGGACCTGCGCGGCAAGATCCTGGTCGTCCTGGTCAATGACGCCGATTTCGAGGAGCCGGCGCTGAACACCTTCGGCGGCAAGGCCATGACCTACTACGGCCGCTGGACCTACAAGTACGAAGAAGCCGCCCGTCACGGCGCGGCCGGCGTGCTGATCATCCACGAGACGGCCCCGGCCTCCTATGGCTGGCAGACGGTGGCCAACTCCTGGGGCGTGCCCCAGTTCGACATCCTGCGTCAGAATGCGGCCGCCGAGCGCGTGCCGATGGAGGCCTGGATCCAGCGCGACGTGGCGGTGGACCTGTTCCGCCGCGCCGGTCTCGACTTCGAGGCCCTGAAGGTCCAGGCGCGCAGCCGCGACTTCCAGCCCGTCACCCTGACCGGCGCCGGCTTCTCGACCGAGTTCGACGTGGCGACCAGCCAGGTCACCAGCCACAATATCATCGCCCGCCTGCCGGGCACGACCCATCCTGACGAGACGGTCCTCTACACCGCCCACTGGGATCACATCGGCATGGGCGAGCCGGACGCGACCGGCGACCGGATCTTCAACGGCGCCGTCGACAACGCCTCGGGCACGGCCGGTCTGCTGGACCTGGCCCGCGTCTATGGCCGCGCGCCGCGCACCGAACGGTCAGTGGTGATGATCAGCTTCACCGGCGAGGAAAGCGGTCTGCTGGGCGCCGAATACTACGCCTCCAACCCGGTCTATCCGCTGGCCAGGACCGTTGGCGGCTTCAACATGGATTCGATGAACGTCTATGGCCGGGTCAAAGGCCTGGGGATCACCGGCTATGGCCAGTCGGACTTCGACGAGCGTCTGGCCGAGGCCGTCCAGCCGCAGGGCCGGACCATCGTGCCGGATCACGAGAATGCGGCGGGCACCTATTATCGTTCCGACCATTTCCCTCTGGCCAAGCGCGGCGTGCCGATGGCCTATGCCGGCAGCCGGGGCGACTTCCGTGACGAACCCATTGCGGACCGCACAGCGGCGCGGGCCGAGTACGGCGCCAAACGCTATCATCAGGCGGCGGACGAATGGTCGGCGGACTGGGACTATCGCGGCATGATCGAGGATCTGACCGTCTTCTACGATGTGGGTCGCGCGCTGGCGAACGGCCGCGATTGGCCCGAATGGAAGCCGAGGTCCGAGTTCGGCCCGATCCGCGCCACGACGGCCGCTGAACGCCGCTGAGACCTCGTCATCCTTCACCGGGGGCGCCCGCGCTCCCGGTCCCATCTGCATTCCGCGTCACGAGTTGCCCTCCGATGATTCTTCGCCGTTCCTCCCTGGTCGCACTGGCGGCTCTGGCTCTGGCCGCCTGCGCCACGACGCCGGTCTCCGGGCCGTCGACCTCCACCGACGCCTTCGCCGTCGCCGCCGCCGCGAACCCGACCTTCAGCGCCCAGCGCCTGTCCGACCACATCAAATATCTGGCGTCCGACGAGCTTGAAGGCCGTTTCCCCGGCCTGATCGGTGAGCGGCTGACCCTGGCCTATCTGCAGCGTCAGTATGAGGAGATGGGGCTGGAGCCGGGCGGCCGTGACGGATCCTGGCTGCAGCCGGTCGCTCTGGTGCGGTTCACGCCCGAGCGGGCGCCGACGGCGTCCTGGACCGGGGCGGACGGGGCGTCCCACGCCCTGACCTCGGGCACGGACATCACCCTGCGGGCTGGTCCGGCCGATCCGGTGGTGAAGATCGATGCAGCGACGGTGGTCTTCGCCGGCTATGGCATCTCGGCCCCGAACTGGGACGACTATGGAAACGCCGACCTGACCGGCAAGGTCGTGGTCGTGCTGCGCGGTCAGCCGGAGGTCATGGGCGCGGATCCGAACTTCTACGGCTCCACGACCCACAAGACCCAGGAAGCGCTGAAGCGCGGCGCCGTCGGCGTCATCACCCTGCAGGACCAGGACGGTCGCTGGCGTCGCGCCGTCGGCGGGGCGACGCGCGGTCAGATGACGGTCAAGGGCGCCCAGGACGCGCGTTTCACCGGGGCGATCAATCTGGCGACGGCGACGGCCTGGGGCGGCGAGGGCTTCGCCGACCAGCTGACGCGCGCCAAGGCCGCCGGTCTGGGCGGCGTGGTCGACCTGGGCGCGCGGCTGAGCGTGGACATCGCAGAGACGACCGAGGTCATCCACTCCAACAACCTGCTGGCCAAGATCCCCGGCACGACCCGGCCCGACGAATATGTCGTCTATTCCGCCCACTGGGATCACGTCGGCAAGGCCAAGGAGCCGAACGCCGAGGGCGACGACATCTTCAATGGCGCCTGGGACAACGCCTCAGGCACCTCGGGCCTGATCGAGATGGCGCGGGCCTTCAAGAACGGGCCGGCGCCGGAACGGACCGTGGTCTTCCTGCACGTCACGGCCGAGGAACAGGGGCTGTTGGGCTCGGAAGCCTATGCCGCCGACCCGGTCTATCCGCTGGCGAAGACGGCGGCGGACATCAACATCGACATGCTGCCCTTCACCCCGGCGACGCGGGATGTGGCCGTGTTCGGCGTCGGCAAGTCGGAGCTGGAGGATATTCTGGGCCGGTTCGCCGCCGTCCAGGGGCGCGCCGTCACCGGCGACGGCTATCCGGAGGAGGGCTTCTACTACCGTTCCGACCACTTCAACTTTGCGGCGGGAGGGGTGCCGGCCCTGATGCCCTGGACGGGCCGTGATTTCGTCGAGGGCGGCATCGACGCCGGCAAACCCTATTACGAAGGCCAGATGGCCAAATACTACCACCGCCTGACCGACGAATGGCGCGCGGACTACGACTTCACCGCCGCCCTGCAGAACCTGGACCTGCTGTATCGGCTGGGGCTGACGGTGGCGGACAGCACGACCTGGCCGGCCTGGAAGCCGACCGCCGAGTTCAACGCCATACGCGACGCGACGGCGGACCAGCGCCGCTAGAAACGAAAACGGCGGCCCGGAGAGGACTCCGGACCGCCGTCGATCTTCTGTTCGTCCGGAATATCAGCGGGCGGACGTCGCCTCGGTGATCAGGATGCGGGCCTTGGCGACCGCCTCCGCTTCATTGGTCTCGCCGTCAGCAATGGCCTGGGCCAGGTCCATCAGCGGCAGGCCGGTGACGGAGCCGGTCTCGCCGACCTCCTGCAGATGGATGCCGTTCCCGGTGACGATGGCGGCGTCCCAGGCGTCGCGTACGGCGGCCCAGAAGCCCTGCGTCTTGGCCCAGTAGTCGTCTCCTGCCCGGGGCGAATAGCCGGTCGAGCGGTCATAGGTGTTGATGACGTCTTCCTGAACAATGGCGACCGGTTCGCCGCCGGCCTTGCCCGACATCTTCATATTGTCCTGGATATGCACCCAGCCGTCCGGGGTCAGGATGTGGCGGTTGGTCCCGAGATAGCGGTCATAGATCGGGTTCCGTACGGCGTCGCGGCGGGCCAGGGGACGCCAGGTCGCGTTCGAGGTCCAAGCGGACAGACCATTGTCGTAGGTCCAGCGGCCGACGCCGCCATAGCGGGGTGAATCGTCGGTCTGCCACACGGTCTGGGACCAGGCCCCGGTGCGCTCGGCTTCAGGCACCGCCGTCAGGGTCCACTGGTTCGGCCCGGCGTAGGTCAGGACCGTCGCCGGTTGATAGACCCAGTCGTGCCGCCAGTGCTTGATGACCATGGTCTGGCCGTCGTGCTCCATGACCAGGATGTGCTGCAGGCTGATCCGGTCGCCCTTGTCGTAAACGACGCGGACGATCTCGCTTCCACCCGACAGCTTTTCCTCCAGCGGATCGTAGTCAGCCCGGAAGCTGACGTTTTCGCGCATGTCGAAGTGGACGCGGTACTGGCCGGCCTGGGCCAGGATGGACTGGCGATCCCGTTCGAAGGCGTTTGCTGGGGCTTGGGCCGAGGTCGGAGCCGCCGGCGCGGCGGCTCCGTTGTCCAGGGCCTGAACAGCCGGAGCCGTCGCGGTCAGCAGGGCGGCGGCGATCAGTATGGCGCGCATTGGGCGACTCTGTTTGTTGATAGCTGTTCGCATTATCGATCCAGCCCCTTACAGGCGCAAGGTCAGCGAGACGCCGAAGTTGCGGCCCGGCTGGGTGTAGGCGTCCTTGACGGTCGAGGTGGCGGTCAGGCCGCGCACGTCGCTCCACCAGCCGTATTTCTCGTCCAGCACGTTGAAGGCGCCGGCGCGCAGCGTGGCCCGCTCCGTCACGTTCCAGTAGGCGGTGACGTCCAGCAGGGTGAAGCTGTCGCCCAGGTAGCAGGCCGAACCGCAGGACAGGTTGTAGGTCCGGCTGTCCTTCTTGCCCGACCAGGTGACCGTGGCCGAACCGCCCCAGACGCCGGATTGATCGGCGTAGTTCAGACCGGCGACCACCTTAAGCGGATCGACGCTGCCCAGTTCGGTGCGACGCCCGTTGGTGGTCGTATCGCCTTCGGCATAGGCGGCCGAACCGATCAGGCTGAAGCCGTTGTCCCAGTAGATGTCGGCGCGGGCTTCCAGGCCCCTGATGTCGACCTCGGTCAGGTTGACGTACTGATAGACCAGCGGGTCGACGCCGGGGATACCCGTGCCGCTGACCACCACCTGATCGATGAAGTCGTCGTAATGGGTGGCGAAGGCGGTGGTGTTCAGACGCATCTGACCGCCGGCGACATCGATGTCGCGCAGGCGGAAGCCGGCCTCGAAGCTTTCGCTGGTCTCGGGACGCAGGTTCGGATTCGGGATCGACTCATAGCCGAACACCGGGTTCTCGAAGAAGTTGTTGACCTGCATCGGCGACGGGGCGCGGAAGCCCAGGCCGTAGTTGGCGAAGACGCCCAGGTGGGGACCCGTCCAGTAGACCACGCCCAGCTTGGGCGAGATATGATCCTCGCTCTGACCGGTGGCGGCGGCCGGGAACAGGGCGTCGACTTCCGGCGACAGGTCGTACCAGTCGTAGCGAACGGCCGGGATGATGCTCAGGTCGCCGCCCAGCATCTCGATCTCGTCTTGGATGAACAGGCCGGCCAGCTGGAACTCGGTCTTGGGGAAGGCGCGGGTGGGGAAGGCCTCGCCGACCGGCGGGGTGACGCCGTCGCGGATGCCTTCCTGCGTGGTCATCGACCAGTCGGCGCCGACGGTGACCCGATGCTCCATGGCCGAACCAGCGCCGAAGAGGCGGGCGCCCTGAGCGGCCAGCCCATAGACAGTGTTGTCGAAGGTGACGTCGCGAACGCGGTCCACGGCAGGCGTCCGGTCCTCGAAGGTGTACTGGCGGGTCGTGGCGTCCTGCCAGTAGGCGCTGACAAAGCCGTCCGAGAGGCCGACGAAGTCCTTGAACCGCCATTCGCCCTTCACGCTGTCGCGCTGCGTTTCGTCATGGGCGGTGACGGCCAGGACGGTGGCCGACTGAGCGGTCAGGGCCTCACCATCCATTTCGGAATCAAGGTGATCGTAGGTCAGGCGCAGGGTGTGCCCCGACGCCACGTCCCACACGACTTTGCCGAGGATGGCGTTGGAGATGAAGTCCTGCGGGTTTGGCTCCGTGCGGGCTGCGCCAACGCCGCCGACCTCGCCCTGGGTTTCGGTTTCCTGCGAGTCTCGGCGGGTGTACGCCAGCAGGCCCGAGACCGAGCCGGTGCGGCCGGCAAGCACCAGTCCCTCGGTCCAGCCCTCGTCGGCCGAGTTATAGGCGACGCGGCCCCGCGCGGCGAAATCCTGATCGATCAGGAAGTCCGACGGATCCTTGGTGGTGAAGGCTACGGCGCCGGCGATGCCGTCCGAGCCGTACAGGGCCGAGGCCGGACCGCGCAGGATCTCGACGGACTTGACCAGATCCAGATCATTGTAGCCGCCGCGACCGACTGCCTGGGCGCCGAAGCTGAAGCCGCTCGGCAGACGCACGCCGTCGTTGATGATCAGGACGCGGTCGCCGCCCATGCCCCGGATGGTGAAGCCCGAATTGCCGTCGCGGCCCGTGCCGGCGCCGGCCAGGGTGAAGCGGGCAGGGGCGGTCGGAACGCTGACGCCGGGCTCGAACCGGATCAGGTCCTTGATGTCGGTGACCAGCAGGGCTTCGATCTGCTTGTCGGTGATGACGCTGACCGTACCCGGCGTCTGGGAGGCCAGACGCTCGGACCGCGTGCCGACGACCACGACGGGATCGACATCGGTCGCCGCGACCTGCGGCTCTTCGGCGCGCGCCGACGGGGCGATCAGGACCGAGCCGAAGGCGGCAGCGGCGGTGGTGAGGAGGAGAAGGTTGCGCATAATGGCCCCGCTTGTTGATTGGCGGGGGTGGTACTGCGAACGATTATTAGAATCAACCGCATTCGTTGCAAGGTTTGAACCCGAACCTTGGCCATGACGTTGTGTCTGGATGAAAACTGCGTTGTTACCGACGGTTGCCGCTCTCGCCCTGTTGGCGGCCTGTGGCCAGCGTCAGGTCAATCCGCCCGACGAGCCGGCCGCGCCGTTGCGAACGCCGGAGGCGATGCAACCGACCGAGCCGCCGGGCCCGTCGTCGCTGGCCAGTCGCGGGCCGCGCAGTTTTGTGGGGGTCTGGGCCGCCAATCCCGTCTGGTGCGCCAATCCGCTCGGCGCGCAGCGACCGATCACCGTCACGCCTATGCGGTTCGAGGGCTACGAAAACAGTTGCGACATCGCCAGGATCGACGAGACGGGGGCGGGCTATGTTGCGACCCTGACCTGCGCCGCTGAGGGGCGGACCACGACCGAACGCGCGCATATGGCGACGAGCGGCGAGGTGATGAACCTGACCTGGATCGATCGGGACATGACCACGGTCAAGCTGCTGCGTTGTCCGGGCTCGCCCCGCGCGCCGGATCCGGCTAATCCACTGGAGAAGATGATGAAGCCGGAGGGGGCGCCGCCCCCGCCAGTCCCGGATCCTAGTTGAACAGGAAGTTCATCACGTCGCCGTCCTTGACGACATAGGTCTTGCCTTCGGCGCGCAGCTTGCCCGCCTCGCGCGCCTTGGCCTCGCCGCGCAGGGCGACGAAGTCATCGTAGGCGATGGTTTCGGCGCGGATGAAGCCCTTCTCGAAGTCGGTGTGGATCACGCCGGCCGCCTGCGGGCCTGTCGCGCCGACGGGGATGGTCCAGGCGCGGGCTTCTTTCGGGCCGACCGTGAAATAGGTCTGCAGGCCCAACAGCTTGTAGGCCTCGCGAATCAGACGGTTCAGGCCCGGCTCTTCCAGGCCCAGGGTCTCGAGGAACTCCTTCTGCTCCTCGTCGTCCAGGACGGCGATCTCGGATTCGATCTGGGCCGAGATCACGACCGAATTGGCGTTGTCGGCGGCGGCGCGGGCCGCGACCTTGTCGGACAGGTCATTGCCCTTGTCGGCCGAACCTTCCTCGACGTTCGAAACATAGAGGGCGGGCAGGGCGGTCAGCAGCTGCAGCATGTCCCAGGCCTTCTTGTCCTCCTTGGACACCTCGGCGGTGCGGGCGGGCTTGCCGGCGTTCAGCTGGGCCAGGGCCAGATCGACCAGTTTCAGGGTCAAACCCGATTCCTTGTCGCCGCCCTTGGCGCGTTTTTCCAGCTGGGGCCGACGGCGCTCCAGGCTCTCCATGTCGGCCAGCATCAGCTCGGTCTCGATGATCTCCAGGTCGGCGATCGGGTCGATCCGGTCCTCGACGTGAGTGATGTCGTCGTCGACGAAGCAGCGGGCCACGAAGGCCACGGCGTCGCAATCGCGGATATTGGCCAGGAACTGGTTGCCCAGACCCTCGCCCTTGGAGGCGCCGCGCACCAGGCCCGCCACATCCACGAAGGTGATGCGGGCGGGAATGATTTCCTTCGAACCGGCGATCTCCGCCAGGGCGTTCAGGCGCGCCTCCGGCACGGCCACGTCGCCGGTGTTCGGCTCGATGGTGCAGAACGGATAGTTGGCGGCCTGGGCCGCCGCCGTCTTGGTGAGGGCGTTGAACAGGGTGGACTTGCCGACATTGGGCAGGCCGACGATCGCGACTTTAAGGGCCATGGGTATCCTCTTGAGGCGCGAGCCTTTAGCGGGTTCCGATCCGTTTGTCAGGCTCGCGCTTCAAACGACGTCAATGCGCGCCGTGATCCATGCCCGCCATGGGCGGCTGACGCACCTGCGCCTCGACCGTGACGGCCGGCGCCGAGGCGAATTGAAGCGTGATGGGCACGGTCTCGCCGGCGATCAGGGGGGCGGTCAGACCGATCAGCATCAGATGGTTTCCGCCCGGCGCCAGGGCTGTCGTCTCGCCTGCGGCCAGGGGCAGGCCCTCGGCCAGCTGGCCCATCTTCATCATGCCGTTCTCGGTCTTCATCTCGTGGATCTGGAGATCGCCGGCGCGTGGGGTCGAACCTCCCGTCAGACGATCGTCGGTCGCCGCCGTCAGGGTGACGTAGCAGCCGCCGGCCTTGGCGCCGTTGGGCGAGGGGCGACACCAGGCGTCGGCGACGGTCACGGCCGCGGCGGTTGGAGTCGTGTCGGCGGTCGACGGCGGGGCTGCGGGCTCGCCGCATCCGGCGAGGGCCAGGGTCGAGACGAACAGGCCGCTCAGGATCGAAATGGATTTCATGGTCGGGATTTCCTTCAGAAGGCGGCGGCGGGCGGTCGGCGCATCGCCCGAACGGCTCTGTCGAGCAGCAGGACGACAATCAGACTGACACCCGTCAGAGGATAGAGGATGGCGAGGGGAAGCACGATGCCGAGGATCGCCGCGCGAACGCGGGGACCGGGTGGAACGACGGGGGCGGCCAGGCGTCCTTTCGGGCGGCGTTTCCACCACATGACGAAGCCGCTGATCGCCAGCAGCCAGACGGCGATGCAGCCGCTCAGCATGAGGATGCGGTTGGTCCAACCGAACTGCGTGCCCTGGTGGACATAGATGCCCCATTCCACGGCCTTGGCCCCGGCGCCGAACTGGCGATAGCCGATATCCGCCAGCACGGCGCCGGATGTGCCATCGACATAGAGCGACCGGCTGTCCTCGACCCGTCGCACCTGCGCCGTGACCGTATAGGCCAGGGCGTCGTCGCGGGGGATGGAGACGGCGTAGGGACGTGGCAGATCCCGACTTTCGACGGAGGCAATCACACGACTCAGTCGCGTCGCGTCCGAAGGCGGGGCCGGCATGACCATCCCCTCCATGGTCCAGCCTGCGCCGGTGGGATGGTCCTGATGCTCCGCCCGCTGCCAGGCGCCGGCCACGGGCGCGGGGGGGCGGCCCAGACCAGTGGTCTTGAGCGCGCCCATGACCTGTTCCCCCCAGACCGCCGACCAGGGCATTCCCGTGACGGCCAAGAACAGGATCACGCCTCCGGCATAGAGGCCGGTCACCGCGTGCAGATCGCGCCAGAACGGGCGGCGAGCGGGTTCGGTTGCGCGGATCGAGACGACCCCTACCGGCCGTTTTCTGGGCCACCACAGGAAGACACCCGTGGCCACCAGAATGATGGTCCAGCCCGCGACCACTTCGACGATCAGATTCATCGCCGTTCCGAACAGACTGAGGGAATGCAGCCGTTTGATCGTCTCCATCACCCCGCCATAGGCGGTGACGCCGGTGACACGGGCGGTGTGGGGATCGACGAAGACGGTCCTCTGATCGCCGTCGTCGCGGTCGACACGGATACGCACCGCCTGGGACGCGTGTTCGGGCATCAGGATACTGGCCGCCCGGCCGCCGCCGATCTTTTGCGCCGCCGCGACCCAGGCTTCGGGCGGGGTCTCCGCCTCCGAAGAATCGACCTGGATCATCGGTCGATAGACGGCTTGGTCGATCTCGTCCTTGAACAGATAGAGGCCGCCGGTCAGAGCCAGCAGCATCAGAAAGGGCATGACCAGAAGGCCGGCGTAGAAATGCCAGCGCCAGACGGCGCGATAGGCGTCGGAGAGAGGTTTGGGAGGGTCGGTCGTCTGCGACGGCGCGCGTGGCGTCGCCATGGTCTTGGAAGGCATGGGAAGATCCTGAAAACAGAAGGACAGGCGCTGTCGGCCAAGGCCGATCGCGGGATGCGGTCTGGATTCAGGCGTGGGGCGGAGCGGTGGACGGCGGACGCGGCGGAGCGCGGGCCGGAGGCGGCGGGCTGATGCTGGCCGGCGTATAGACGACCGCTTCGAAGGTGCGGACCACCGAGGCCGGTTCGGGCGCCGACGGGGCGGGCAGGGCGGCGGCCAGGGGCATGACGCAGGCGGCGCACTTGGCGCCGACGTGTTTGTTGACCGGGCCGTCCATGCCGCCCGACTGGATGGTCTGAGGCCCCTCGGCCGAACAGATGACCAGGGGCTGGCCCGGCTGCGCCGCCGCCAGGGCGCCGAAGGGCAGCAGGGATCCGAGCACGAGCGCGAACACCGCCGCCAGAAAGGCGAGGGATTTCGAAGTCGACCAGTTGTCGGCCTGGGAACGGATCACGCCTCGCCTCTACGGCGTTTCGGCCCGGTCGGAAAGGCGGCGCCTTGTCCTACAGTTCGCCGCGCGCCGCCTGGCGGGGGCTGAACTTGGGCGCGGGAGCCAGGCGCATGACCTCGCCCTGATAGCGCTCGTCGTCGCCGGCGACGGCGAAGGGCAGGGCGTCGGCGCAGGCCTGCAGCAAGGCGTTCAGCCAGGGCTGTTCCGCCTTGTGGAAGTCGCCCAGCACGTGGGGCATGACCAGTTCCTTCTCGCCCGGATGGCCGATGCCCATGCGCGCGCGGCGGAAGTCGGCGCCCAGATGGCTGATCAGCGAGCGGACGCCGTTCTGGCCGGCCGCCCCGCCGCCGGTCTTCATGCGGAACCGGCCTGGGGCCAGGTCGATCTCGTCGTGGAAGACGATGATCTCGGCCGGCTTGATCTTGTAGAAGCGAGCCGCCTCGCCGACGGCCCGACCGCTCTCGTTCATATAGGTCTGGGGCTTCATCAGCAGGACCTTGGTCCCGTCGACCTCGCCCTCGGCGATGATCGACTGGAACTTGGCCCGCTCGGGGCCGAACCGCCAGCGACGCGATATCTCGTCTGCGGCCATGAAGCCGATGTTGTGCCGGTTCTTTTCGTATTTGCCGCCCGGATTGCCGAGCCCCGCGATGATGATCATGGCGTCCTCATGCCGTGTGCGTCGGGCAAAGAAAAGCCCCGCCGCGGCGAACCGGGCGGGGCTGATCTTTGTCGAAGCGACGAAGGCTTAGTCTTCGGTCTTCTCGGCCGGGGCCGCAGCAGCAGCGTCGGCGGCTTCGTCGGCGGCGGCCGATTGAGCGGCGGACGAAACCTTGATCGTGGCGATCACGAAGTCACGGTCGGTGATGGTGGCCGAAGCGCCCTTGGGCAGCTTGATGTCCGAGATGCGGATGGTGTCGCCCATCTGCGACTTGGCCAGGTCGACGACCAGTTCTTCCGGGATCTGGTCGGCGCGGACCGAGATCTCGACGGCGTGACGGACGACTTCCAGCGAACCGCCCTGACGGGCGAACGGCGCTTCGTCGGCGTTCTTGAAGTGAACCGGAACCTCGATCTTGACCGGAGCCTTCTCGTCGACGCGCATCAGGTCGAAGTGCAGGGGACGGTCCGACACCGGGTCGAACTGCACGTCCTTGGCGATGACCGGCTGGGTCTCTTCGCCGTACTTCAGGGTCACCAGGTGGCCCAGCAGCTTGCCGGTGTAGAGCGACTTGCGGAAGTCCTTCTCGTTCACCGAAATGGCGACGGGGGCTTGCTCGCCGCCGTACAGCACGCCCGGCACGAAACCAGCGCGACGCGCAGCGCGGGCGCTGCCGGTGCCGACGCCATCGCGGACGTCCACGTTCAGAATGATCTCGGCCATCTGGCTCGCCTCAACAACAACGGAAACACCGCGCCAACCCTGGGCCCGCGCGGCGGGGGTCATGAACCCTCGAATTCAAGAGCGCGGGCTATTACACGCATCATGACGGATGTGCAACCGCCGAGGCGGAGGATCAGGCCGCTTCAGCCGCGTCTTTCAGCAGGATGGCCGGATCGGCGACGATCGCCAGCAGTTCCGCAGCGTTGAAGGGCTTGGCCAGATGGTGGTCGGCTCCGGCCGCGCGACCGGCGGCGATATGTTCCGGCATGGCGTTGGCCGTCAACATGACGATGGGGGTGCGTGAGCCGCCCATGGCCGCCTCGTGCAGGCGAATCTCGTGAGTCGCGGTCAGGCCGTCCATGACCGGCATCTGCATGTCCATCAGCACCAGGTCGAAATCCCGGCCACGGAAGGCCTCGACCGCCTCTGCGCCGTTCTCGGCGATGGAAATCTCGGCTGAGGCCTGGGCCAGGATCAGTTCAATGACGCGGCGGTTGGTCGGATGGTCGTCGGCGACCAGCACCCGTATCGTGCGTTGTCGGCCGTTGACGGCGGGCGTGGCGACCGGCTCCGCGTGGACCGGAGCGTCGCAGACGACCATCGGAATGGTCAGGATGAAGGCCGAGCCGCCGCCGGGTTCGCTCTCGCAGTCCAGATCTCCGCCCATCATCTCGGCCAGTTGACGGCAGATGGACAGGCCCAGGCCCGAGCCGCCGAACTTGCGGGTGATGCCGCCGTCGGCCTGTTCGAATCGCGTGAACAGACGCTCGCGGGTGGCGGCGTCGAAGCCGATGCCGGTGTCCTCGACCGTGAACCGCAGGGTCGGGGCGCCCTGCTTGTCCGGTCCGCGCTGGACCGTCAGCCCGACGAATCCCTGGGTGGTGAACTTGACGGAGTTGGAGATCAGATTGGTCAGGATCTGCTTCAGCCGCACCACATCGCCGCGAATCCACAGGCCGTCCTCCACATCGATATCGACGTGGAAACCCAGATGCTTGTCGCGGGCGTTCTCGGCATAGAGCTGCGCCGCCTCGCGCACGGCTCCGGCCAGTTCGAAGGCGTCCTCGGTCAGTTCCAGCTTGCCCGACTCGACCCGAGCCAGGTCCAGAATGTCGCTGAGCAGGGTCTGCAGCGTCCGCCCCGAGGCCTGCATCAGATCCAGCATCTCGCGCTGGTCGGGCGTCAGCTCCGTCTTGGACAAGGCCTGTGACAGGCCGATCACGCCGTTCAGCGGCGTGCGGATCTCGTGGCTCATATTGGCCAGGAACTGGCTCTTGGCGACGTTGGCCGACTCGGCCGCGTCGCGCGCCTCTTCGAGGGCCTGGGCGTCGCGTTTCAGGTCGGTGATGTCGTTGCAGACAGTGACCGTGCCGCCTTCTGCAGTGCGGCGATCCTGAATCTGCAGCCAGCGGTCGCCGGCCACCTGCTGTTCTATGGTCGAGACGCCCTGGCGCCGCACGCGGATGCGTTCGGCGATCCAATCCTCCTCGTGGCCGATGGCCTCGTCGTAACGTCCCTCGTTGATGCCGATCTGCAGGATGTCACGGAAGGTCATGCCGACCTTGAGGAAGGGCGCCAGTTCCGGGTTCACCTCGGCGTAACGGGCGTTCCACAGCACCAGTCGGTCGTCGGCGTCATAGAAGCCCAGGCCGTCGGGCATGGCTTCGACCGCCTCACGAATACGGGCCAGGGCGCCGGAACGCGCCATATAGGCCATGAAGATCAGCGTGCCTGCGACGCCGGCGATGGTCAGGGCGATGACGACCATCAGCGCGCGCATGGCCTGCGGGGTGAGCCCCCTCTGCAGTTCGATCGCGGGATCGGGCATGACGGTGATGGCGGCCATGCCGGTGAAATGCAGGAAGACGATGGCCAGGGACGCGCCGCCAGTGGCGGTGACGAGGCTGCGCAGACCGCCGCGCCGGTAGAAAAAGGCGCTCAATCCGGCGATCATCATGCCGCCGAGGATCGAGACCACGACCAGGTCCGGCTGCCAGGCGATATGGGCCGGCGCCTGCAGCGCCGCCATGCCGAGATAATGCATGGCCGCCACGCCCGCGATGGCGATCAGCGCCCCCAGGGTGCGCCACAGCCGCTCCTCGCGTCTAAGGGCGGTGGCGATGGCCGTGCCGATCATGACGATCGCCACGACCAGAGAGGTCAGGGTCAGGACGACGTCATAGGTCACCGGAACACCGGCGACATAGCCCTGCATGGCGATGAAATGGGTCGCCCAGATCGACAGCGAACCGGTAAGACCCGCCGAGATTGCGAGATGCCGGCGTCGGGCGCCCTCGGTGATGCGGGCGCGTTCCATGAAGCGGAAAGTCGAGCCCAGACCGATGAGGCAAACGGCGGCGGCCAGCAGGGTCACCCGCCAGTCGTGGTCACGCGCGATGCAATAAAGTATCCGGTCCACCGGGCCCCCCTCGATGCAACCCTGGCCGAAACTCCTAAACAAACCGTGCGGCCACGCTTGGAAAAAACAACGTCGTCTGTCGGCGCGCCGTCACAGAATCCGTGCAAGGATCGGATTCCTTCGGCCGCTCATACGGGTCCCGCGCCGCAATGCCTTATGAATCCTCGCCTTCGCCGGTGGCGCCGATCTCGACCTCCCGCCTCTGGACGGTCGGCATCAGTATAGCAATCGCGCTGGTTGTGCTGATCGGTCTGGCCTTCATCCATCCCGAGATCGCCAACTGGCTGGTCGGCGGCGCGGTGTTGGTCGCCGCCTCGGCCTGGCTGCTGAACGTACAGTCGCCTTCCGCCGCGCCCTTGCCGATCCCGACAGGCGCCCAGGTCGAGCGGAAGGCGGATCCGATGACGGCGGAACTGCTGGACCGGGTGTTCGAGACTCTGGACGACCCCGTCCTGATCGTCAGCGGCGGCGAGCCCGACGATATCGCGGGGCGACGAATCGTCATGGCGAACAGCGCCGCGCGCGACCTGCTTCGGATCCAGCGTCAGGGCGCCCTGCTGGTCCAGGTCATCCGCGAGCCGGGCGTGCTCGAGGCGGTGGACGAGGCCCTGTTCGGCGGCGTCTCGCGCACGACCGACTACGCCACGGGCGGCCAGCGTGATCGACGCTGGCGGGCCTGGACCCGACCGCTCAGCGGCGACGAGGCGCGGGTGCAGGATTCCCTGGCCCTGGTGATCCTGCGTGATGAGACGGATGCGCGTCGCACCGAGATGATGCGGGTCGACTTCCTGGCCAACGCCAGTCACGAATTGCGCACTCCGCTGGCCTCGCTCAGCGGCTTCATCGAGACGCTGAAGGGGCACGCCCGCGACGACGTCGTGGCGCGCGACCGCTTTCTGGACATCATGTCGGCCCAGGCCGACCGGATGGGGCGACTGGTTGCGGACCTGCTGTCGCTGAGCCGGATCGAGCTGAACGAGCATATTCCGCCGTCCGGTCGTGTCGACCTGGATCGGGCCGCGTCCGACGTCGTCGACGCCGTCAGCGTCCTGACCCAGGACAAGCAGGTCGCAGTCGTGGTCGATCAGGGGGAGGCGAGGGCCTCGATCAGCGGTGACCGGGACGAGATACTGCAGGTCGTCCAGAACCTGCTCGACAACGCCGTCAAATATTCCCCCAAGGGCGGCACGGTCGAGATTTCGGTCCGCTCGGACCTGTCGTTCGACGAGGCCTGGGCGTCGCGAATGCCGGGGGCGACGCGCCTGCCCCTGGTCACGCCGGATCGGGCCGTCGGCGTCCTTTACGCCGCTGTCACAGTTCGCGATCACGGACCGGGCATGGCCCGCGAACATTTGCCGCGCCTGACAGAACGCTTCTACCGCGTCGAGGGCCAAAAGAGCGGTGAACGGCAGGGAACGGGCCTGGGCCTGGCCATCGTCAAACACATCATCAATCGCCATCAGGGCGGACTGGTGGTGGAGAGCGCGCCCGGACTGGGGGCCGCTTTCACGGCCTGGTTCCCGATGGTGATCGAGCGCCGCGACATCCGGACGGCCGCCTGAATCACGCCGGACCGGCGCTGTTACCGAACTGTCATCAACTCGTCTTATTCCGCTGACCATTCACAGGCATTGGTCGCGCCGCGTCGAGCCCGGATTCCCGGGCGTCTTTCGATTCGCGCCTGCCCCGCTTCGGACCCGGAATGATCTGGATTTATCTGCTGATCCTCATCGCGCTCAGCGCCGCCGCCTATCTGGGCGGGCGGGAGCTGGCGCGTCGCCGCGCGGTCGGCGCCAAGCCGCATTCGCGTCCCGGTCAGCACGGGGCCTATGCTTTGATCTGGGTCGCCGCGCCGGCCCTGCTGGTGCTGATCCTGATGGGCGTCTTCGCCACGCCGCTGGAGCGCCAGCTGACGGCCGTCGGCACGCCCGACGCCGTCGCCGCGCTTGAACCCTTCCGTCGGGACGCCTTCTTCGCCGACGCTCATCGTGTCGGTCGCGGCGAACCCGCCCTGCAGATCTGGGAACGCCCTCTGGCCGAGCAGCTGCCGGTCGAGGCCCGCCGCATGGTGGGGATCGAGCGCACCCTGCAATGGGGCGGCGGGATCGCCGCCATCCTGGCCGCCATCCTGGGCGGTCTGTTCGCCCTTACCCAGATCAAGCCCCAGACCCGCGCCCGCAACCGCGTCGAGGGCTGGGTCTATGGCGCCCTGTTCGTCTGCTCGGCCATCGCCGTCCTGACCACGGCGGGCATCATCGCCTCACTGGCCTTCGACTCCTTCCGCTTCTTCCAGAAGGTGCCGATCTTCGAGTTCCTGCTGGGAACCCAGTGGAGCCCGCAGATCGCCATCCGCGCCGACCAGGTCGGATCGACAGGCGCCTTCGGGGCCGTGCCCCTGTTCGCCGGCACCCTGCTGATCATGTTGATCGCCATGTGCGTGGCCGCGCCGATCGGCCTGTTGTCGGCCATCTATCTGTCGGAATACGCCGGCCGCGGCACCCGCGCGGTGATCAAGCCGCTGCTCGAGATTCTCGCCGGCGTCCCGACCGTGGTCTATGGCTTCTTCGCCGCCCTGACAGTCGGACCGATCCTGCGGGTCTTCTTCAATGAGATCGGGCTGTTTCTGATCGGCGGACCGCTGGACGGCATGGGCCAGTATCTGGCCCTGGTTCAGAACCAGATGGCTCTGACTGCGGGCGCCGTCATGGGCATCATGCTGATCCCGTTCGTCTCCTCCCTGTCGGACGACATCCTGAACGCCGTGCCCCAGTCGCTGCGCGACGGCTCCTTCGCCATGGGCGCCACCAAGTCCGAGACGGTGAAGCGGGTCCTGTTGCCCGCCGCCCTGCCGGGCATTGCCGGCGCCCTGCTGCTGGCCGTGTCGCGCGCCATCGGCGAGACCATGATCGTGACCATGGCCGCCGGCCTGGCCGCCAACCTGACCTTCAATCCGCTGGATACGGTGACCACCGTCACGGTGCAGATCGTGACCCTGCTGACCGGCGACCAGGAGTTCAACAGCGCCAAGACCCTGTCGGCCTTCGGCCTGGGCCTGACCCTGTTCCTGGTGACGCTGATGCTGAACGTCGTCGCCCACCGGATCGTCCAGACCTATCGGGAACAATATGACTGACGCGACCCCCGATCAGATCGAAGGCGCGGCGGCCAAGGGACGCCTGGAACGTCTGCGTTCCGGCCTGAAGCGCCGCCATGCCCGTGAAACCCGCTTCAAGTGGTACGGCCGCCTGGCCATCGGCGCGGCCATGGTCTTCCTGGCCATCCTGCTGATCCGCATCGTCGAGCAGGGCCACACCGCCTTCTACACCCACACCGTCACGGTGCCGATCTATATGGATCCGGCCCGGGTCGACCGCGCCTATCCGCAGGGGTCCAACTTCGAGCAGCTGGCGGCCGAGCAACAGTTGACGCGCTGGGGCGTCCAGGACGACGCAGCCGGCTCCAAGGCCAACGAGATGAAGCGCCTGTTCTCGTCGGAGCTGAAGTTCGTCGCCGCCGATCTGGTCGCCAAACGCTCGGACGTCATCGGCGAGACCGTGCCCCTGGCCGTGCCGCTGTCGGATGACGCCGACCTGTATCTCAAGGGCGAAATTTCCAAGGCGACCCCGCAGGACCAGCGCCGCATCAGCGACCAGCAGATCGCCTGGCTGGAGCGGATGCAGGCCGAGGGCGTCGTCGGTTCGCACTTCAACACTGCCCTGTTCACCAACGGCGACTCGACCCAGCCGGAGCTGGCGGGCGTGCTGGGCGCCGTGGTCGGTTCGGCCCTGATGCTGATGGTCACGGCCCTGATCGCCATTCCCCTGGGCGTCGGCGCCGCCATCTGGCTGGAAGAGTTCGCACCCAAGAACAAGCTGACCGACATCATCGAGGTCAATATCAACAACCTCGCGGCCGTGCCGTCGATCGTCTACGGCCTGCTGGGCCTGGCCCTGTTCATCAACTGGATGCATCTGCCGCGCGCCAGTCCGATCGTCGGCGGTCTGGTTCTGGCCCTGATGGCCTTGCCGACCCTGGTCATCGCCACGCGCTCTTCGCTGAAGGCCGTGCCGCCGTCGATCCGCGAGGCGGCTCTGGCCATGGGCGCCTCCAAGACCCAGACGGTGTTCAGCCACGTCCTGCCCCTGGCCATGCCGGGCGTCATGACCGGCGCCATCATCTCCATGGCCCACGCCCTGGGCGAGACCGCGCCCCTGCTGCTGATCGGCATGGTCAGTTTCGTGCCGGGCGTGCCGCACGCGATCGACCAGCCCGTCGGGGCCATGCCGTCGCTGATCTACATCTGGGAGAACGCCTCGGAACGGGCCTTCCACGAACGCACCGCCGCGGCGATCATCGTCCTGCTGGTCTTCATGATCATCATGAACGCGGCGGCCATCATCCTGAGGCGGCGCTTCGAGCGCCGGTGGTAAGAGAATGAAATTCCGTATTTTCCGCTCTGCCGAAGATCAGACCGGCGCTGGTCGGTCGCCCGAGGCCGACAAGGCCGCGCCCGCGGCCTCGACCCTGCGCGCCGGGGCGACGCCGGACGCCGCCCTGGACTCCACCCCGGTGAACGGGCCGGCCGTCGTGGCCAGCCCGCCGGTCGGCCCGATCAAGATCGCGGCCCGCGACGTCTCGGTCTTCTATGACGGCAAACAGGCCCTGTACGACGTTTCGCTGGACATCCCGGACAAGACCGTCACGGCCCTGATCGGCCCGTCGGGTTGCGGCAAGTCGACCTTCCTGCGGACCATGAACCGCATGAACGACACGATCTCGGGCTGCAAGGTCACCGGCCGGATCGCCATGGACGACGAGGACATCAACGATCGGTCCATCGACCCGGTGCTGCTGCGCGCGCGCGTCGGCATGGTGTTCCAGCGCCCGAACCCCTTCCCGAAGTCGATCTACGAGAACGTCGCCTACGGGCCCAAGATCCACGGCCTGGTCAGCGCCAAGTCCGAGATGGACGGCGTGGTCGAAAGCGCCCTGAAGCGCGCCGGCCTGTGGGACGAGGTCGCCGACCGCCTGCAGTCGTCGGCCATGGGCCTGTCGGGCGGCCAGCAACAGCGTCTGGTCATCGCCCGCGCCATCGCCGTGAACCCCGAAGTGATCCTGATGGACGAGCCCTGCTCGGCCCTGGACCCCATCGCCACGGCGCGGATCGAGGAACTGATCGACGAACTGCGCGAGCGGTTCTGCATCGTCATCGTCACCCACTCGATGGCCCAGGCCGCCCGGGTGTCGCAACGGACCGCCTTCTTCCACATGGGCCGTCTGGTCGAGACCGGCGATACGGAAGACATCTTCCAGAATCCCCGCGAGCGGCGCACCCTCGACTACATCACGGGACGCTTCGGCTGATGAACCAGCATACGGTCAAGGCTTACGGCGACGAGCTGAACCAGATCACGGCCGAGGTCGCCCGCATGGGCGGCCTGGCCGAGGCCCAGGTCGCGGACGCCATCGATTCCGTCGCCCGGCGCGATATCGCCCTGGCGCGCGCCGTCGTGGATCGCGACCTGAAACTGGACGCCCTGCATCGCGACATCGAGAAGAAGGCCATCCGTCTGATCGCCTTGCGCCAGCCGGTCGCCAGCGACCTGCGTCGCACCCTGGGCGCCATGAAGATGGCCTCGGACCTGGAACGCACCGGCGACCTGGCCAAGAACATCGCCAAGCGGGCGCTGATCCTGGCCGAGGGCGAACCGATGCAGCCGCTGACCCGGTCGATCGAACGAATGGGCCGACTGGTCTCGACCCGCCTGCGCGACGTGCTGGACGCCTACACCGCTTCCGAACTCGATCGCGCCGTCGCCGTCTGGCAGACGGACGACGAGGTCGACGAACACTACAACGCCCTGTTCCGTGAACTGCTGACCTACATGATGGGCGACCCGCGCACGATCGGCGCCTGCACCCATCTGCTGTTCATGGCCAAGAACCTGGAGCGGATCGGCGACCACGCGACCAATATCGCCGAGACCGTCCACTACGAGATCACCGGCGACGACATGCTGGGCGAACGCCCGCGCGCGCAGCCGGGGGCGGAAGACGATGCGTCGACGCCCAACCTCCCGACCAACACGCACTGAGCCGAGACCGGAGACACGACGTGCAGCCCTATATCCTTGTGATGGAAGACGAGGACGCGCTGGCGACCCTGCTTCAGTACAATCTTGAAAAAGAAGGTTACGATGTCGCCGTCGCCGCCGACGGCGAGGAGGGCATGCTGCAGATCGACGAGCGTCAGCCCGATCTGGTCCTGCTGGACTGGATGCTGCCCAAGCTGTCGGGCATCGAGGTCTGCCGTCGCATTCGCGGCAAGGCCGAGACCCGCAACCTCCCGATCATCATGCTGACGGCGCGCGGCGAGGAAAGCGATCGGGTGCGCGGCCTCGACACCGGCGCCGACGACTATCTGACCAAGCCCTTCTCGATGGTCGAACTGATCGCCCGCATCCGCGCCGTCCTGCGCCGGATTCGTCCGGGTCTGGCCGACGACCGCCTGAACCACGGCGACATCATCATCGACCGGGTGTCGCACCGGGTGAAGCGTTCGGGCCAGGAGGTGCATCTGGGCCCGACCGAGTTCCGCCTGCTCGACCATTTCATGCAACACCCGGGTCGGGTCTTCAGCCGCGAACAACTGCTGGACGCTGTCTGGGGCTCGGACGTCTATGTCGAGGCTCGCACGGTCGATGTCCACGTCGGCCGCCTGCGCAAGGCCCTGTCCATCGGCGACGACAGCGCCAACCCGATCCGCACCGTGCGGTCGGCGGGCTATTCGCTGGATCTCGAAGGCTGAGCCTCGGCGAAAGCGGAGGTCAGATCGCGGCCGCCTGACAGCATCCGGACGATACGCACGTCGCTGTCGTAGATTTTGAAGGCCACGCCGACACGATGTTCGAAGACGACAATCCGAAGCCCGGGACGGAGATCGTCCCGGGCTTCGCCACGTTACGGAAACAGGTCGAGCTGGGTGCAGAACCCGATTAGTCTTTCAGCATATTGGTCGGCGACGCGGTCGTTGGCCTGATCGGCCACCCAGCCATGAATGTCGCTGAGGTCGTCGATGGCCTGCGGATCGAAGGTGACCGAACGCAGCTTCACTCCCCGTGAAACCGCGACGGGCGTCTTGCCTTGACGAGCGCCAGAACCTCCTCGGCCGATACGCCGGGCGTGTTCTCGCGTTCGATCCGATCCAAGGTCGGCACGACTTCGTTTCGTAGCCAGTCCTCGACCCTGGGATTTTGACTGAGCAAATAGGCTTCGGGGCTCTCGGAAAAGCCCGAGGCGACCTTGGCGTCGATCTCTCGCGCCGTCTCCTCAGGCACTTCGACGGTGATCTTGCGGGTGGCGGCCATGGGGCGATCCTCTCAGGACAATCTCCCCGCCGCCACGGGGGCTCAGATCTGGGCCGCCACCACCTCGTCGGGCTCCAGCGCATAGACGGTGGCGCAGTATTCGCAGGTGACGCGAATCTTGCCGTCGTCCTCGACCATGTCCTGACGTTCGGCCGGATCGAACGAGGCCAGGACGGCGGCGATCCGGTCCTTGGAGCACCGGCAGACGGCCGTCAGTTCGCGCGCGCCTTCCAGCCGCACGCCGTCTTCGTGGAACAGGCGGAACAGCAGGGTTTCGGGCGATATCGTCGGGTCGATCAGTTCGTCGTCCGCAAGGGTGCCGAACAGGGCGCGGGTGCGGTCCCAGACCTCTTCGGTCGAGCCACGCGCCTCGTCGCCGGCGATGATCTGGATCATCGCGCCACCCGCGCGCCACTGCGTACCGGCTTCGGTCTGGACCGAACCGACGGCCAGGCGGACCTTGGTCGGCACCTGTTCGGACTGCTGGAAATAGTGTTCGGCGGCCAGGGACAGGCTTTCGCCCTCGATAGGGGTGATGCCCTGGGTGCGTTCGAAGTCGGGGCCGCGATCCAGGGTCATGATGAAGACGCCCTGGCCCAGCAGGGTATGGGCGCCGGGGCGGGCGAAGCCCTTGGAGGCCTCGGCCACCTCCGCCTCGTCATACCGGCAGTAGCCGCGCAGCGAGCCGTCGGTGCCGTAGTCGGCGACGACATAACGCACGGGGCCGTCGCCCTGGGCCTGGACCAGCAGGCGTCCGTCGAACTTCAGGCTGGAGCCGATCAGGGCCGCCAGGGCGCAGGCTTCGCCCAGCAGGGCGGCGACCGGCTCGGGATAGGCGTGGGCGGCCAGGATCTTGTCGATGGCGGCGCCCAGGCGGACGAGGCGGCCGCGTACCGGCCAGCCCTCGATCTGGAAGGCGGCGGCGAGGTTGTCTGAAACGGCGTTTTGAGGCGCGTGATCGGTCACGGCAGGGTCCTTGGCGGTCGTCATTTCGGGATCGCGGCTATGTAGGCGCCCGAGGGCGTGATGATAAGGGGCTAATCCACCCGCGCGTCGCTGCATCGGTTTGCGCGGCGGTCAGGGCAGGGCGGCGGTCTGGCGAATACGCTTTCTCGCAGCTTTGCCGCAGCCGGCGGAACCGTTTCGAGCCCGGTTCGCTCATTTCGCAGATGCGGCACCCCTGTCCGCCCCATGCCCCATGACCAAGAGGTATCCGATGCTCCGCGATTTCGACGCCATCGAAGAGGTTCGCAAACATCCGGGGATCAGCGCCGGCGCCGTCGCCGCCGTCCTGGTCGGCGCCGGTCTCGCGATTTACCTGGGCCAGCGCAGCGGCCCGACCCGCTATCAGCGAATCAAGACTCGCATCGATCCGCGGGCCTGGGTCGACACCGGCGCCCTGCGGCACAGATTCGAGGATGCGGTCGAGACCTTCCGTCACGGCGCCACGGACTTGGCCGAGGGCGTGGGCGAACGCGCAGGCGATTTCTCGCGTGACGCCCGTCACCGCGCCCTCGATTTCTCCGAGAGCGCGCGCGACCACGCTGACGAATGGTTCCGTTCGGCCCGCAAGGGTTCGAAGAAGGCCTTGAAGAAGCACGGGAAGACCGCTCGTCGCTATGCCGACGACGCCGGTTCCTACGCCCGTGACCATGCGAAGGAGGGCGGGGCGCTGCTCGCCGTCGCCACCATCGCCGCTGCTGTCGGCGCTGCCGTGCTGGAAAGCCGTCGTCCCGACAGTCACGTGCGCCGCATCGCCCGGTTCTGATATTTTCTTGCGGCCCGTCGCCGGATCGGCGCGGCGGGCCGCAAGGTTTAAGCGACTCTGAGCCCTGTCATCAGCACGGCTTGGCTTTGCCGCGAGCGCGAAGGTCGCTAAAGACCCCGCCCATGAGCGCGCGCCCCACCCTGATCTTCGACTTCGATTCGACCCTGGTCGACTTCGAAACCCTAGAGGCCCTGGCCGACATCGCCCTGGCGGATTCGCCTGAGGCGTCCCGGACTCGCGCCGAGATCGCGTCGCTGACTGACCAGGCCATGGCGGGCGAACTCGAATTCGGCGAGGCCCTGCGCCGTCGCCTGGCCCTGCTGCCCCTGACGCGCGACCATGTGCATGCTCTGGCCTTGGCTGCGCCCGATCGCCTGACCGCCTCGGTTCGTCGCAACCTGAACTTCTTCCAGCAGAACAAGGGCAGGGTGATCATCATCTCCGGCGGCTTCCGCGAGGTGATCGCCCCGGTGGCCGAGGAACTGGGCGTCTCGCCCGACCGCATCCTGTGCAACGACCTGACCTATGACGCCGACGGCCGGGTGACCGGCGTCGACGACGCCAATCCCCTGTCCCACGCCAACGGCAAGCCCGCCGCCATCCACGCCCTGAACCTGTCGGGCCGGGTGGTGATGATCGGCGACGGCTGGAACGACGCCGAGGTCAAGATCGCCGGCGCCGCCGACGCCTTCTACGCCTTCACCGAAATCGCCCGCCGCGCCCCCGTGGTCGAGGCCGCCGATTCCGAGGCCGCCTCTCTGGACGAGGTGCTGCACGCCGAGGGCCTGGTCGGCCGCTGGTCCTTCCCGCGCAGCCGCATGAAGATGCTGCTGCTGGAGAATATCCATCCCGCCGCCGTCGAGCGGCTGGAGGAAGCGGGCTATTCCGTCGAGACGGTCAAGGGCGCCCTGGACGAGGACGACCTGATCGCCGCCATCAAGGGCGTCCATGTGCTGGGCATCCGCTCCAAGACCACGGTGACCCGCCGGGTGCTGGAAGAGGCCGACAGGCTGATGGCCGTCGCCGCCTTCTGCATCGGCACCAACCAGATCGATCTGGACGCCGCCTCCGACCATGGGGTGGCGGTGTTCAACGCGCCCTATTCCAACACCCGTTCGGTGGTTGAACTGGCCATCGGCCTGATGATCGTCCTGATGCGCGACGTGCCGGACAAGTCGGCCGCCATGCACCTCGGCAAGTGGAACAAGTCGGCCACGGGCTCCAAGGAGCTGCGCGGCAAGACCCTGGGCATAGTCGGCTATGGCGCCATCGGCAGCCAACTGTCGGTCTTGGCCGAGAACCTGGGCATGCGGGTTCTGTTCTACGACCTGTCGGAACGTCTGGCCCTGGGCAACGCCCGACGGATGCGCTCGCTGGAGGCCATGCTGGCCGAGAGCGACGTGGTCACCCTGCATGTCGACGGCCGCAAGGAGAACGCCGACATCTTCGGCGCGGCCCAGTTCGCCAAGATGAAGGAGGGGGCCCTGTTCCTGAATCTGTCGCGCGGCCATGTCGTCAATGTCGGCGCCTTGTCCCAGGCCATGGGCTCAGGCCGGATCGCCGGCGCCGCCGTGGACGTCTTTCCCGAGGAGCCGCGCACCAACGCCGATCCGTTCGAAAGCCCGCTGCAGGGCCTGCCCAACATGATCCTGACGCCCCACATCGGCGGCTCGACCGAAGAGGCCCAGGAGGCCATCGCCGAGTTCGCGGCCGAGCGGCTGCTGGGCTATCTGAACCGGGGCGACACCACCTTCAGCGTCAACCTGCCGAACGTGCAGCTGGCCGAGGTCTCGGGCGCGCACCGCATCCTGCACATCCACCGCAATCAGCCCGGCGTCATGGCCGAACTGAACCGCGCCCTGGCGGCGGCGGGTCTGAACATCCTGGGCCAGCACCTGAAGACGGACGAACGGACCGGTTATGTCATCACCGACGTGGACCGCGACTACGACCCGGCGTCGCTTCAAGCCCTGAAGACCGTGCCCGGCACGCTGAAGTTCCGCACCCTGCACTGAGGTGTTTTCCTCCGGATGCTGACGTAACGGCATCTTGCGCTCGCCGCAGAGTGGCGCATCCTCCCGTGCAACGGCCGCGATACACGACGGTCGTGGGAGGAAACATATGTCACGCTATCTCACCGGGGGCGCGGTCGCCGCCCTGGTCGTCGCCGCCTGCGCCTTCGCCGGCTCGGCCTCGGCCCAGACCTACAACCGGCTGGTCGTCTTCGGCGACAGTCTCAGCGACAACGGCAATCTGTATCTGGCGACCGGAGGAACCACGCCCGCCTCGCCGCCCTACTATCAGGGACGGTTCTCCAGCGGGCCGGTCTTCACCGAACTGCTGGGATTCACGGCCGCCAATTTCAACGGCCCGGTCAGCGGCAGCATCAACTATGCTTTCGGCGGGTCGCGCACCGACGGCTCGACCACCCCGCCGCCCGGGATGCTGGCGCAGCTGGGCGCCTATACGGGCCGGGGCGGGACCTTCGGCGCCAATGATCTGGTGACCGTTCTGGGCGGCGCCAACGACATCTTCCAGACCCTGGGCCTGGCCGCCGCCTCGGCCGCGCCTCTGACCTATATGAACACGGTCACCAACACCGCCTCGACCAACGTCAACACCCTGGTCAATTCGGTCGCGGGCGCAGGGGCGGGGACCATCCTGGTCGCCAACCTGCCCAAACTCAGCCTGACGCCGCAGTTCCGCTCGCCCGCCGGCCTGCCCGCCGCAGGCCTGGCGGATGCGGCGGCCGGCAATTTCAACTCGACCCTGCTGACCAAGCTGACCGCCACGGCGGCGGCGCAGCCGGGCGCGAACATCATCCTGATGGACCTGTTCCGGGTGGGCGACACCATCGCCGCCAATCCGGGCCAGTTCGGCCTGACCAACGTCACCGACGCCTGTTTCAACGGCGTCACCGTCTGCGCCAATCCGAACAGCTATTTCTACTTCGACGGCGTTCACCCGACCGCAGCGGGGCATCAGCTGATCGCCCGTCTGGCGGTGGACTATCTCTACTACGGCGACATCGGCGCCCAGGCGACGCTGCAGGGCGAGACGACCTTCCGCCATCGGGAGGAGGCTCTCGACGCCGCCAGCGAGGCCTTCTCGGGGCGCGCGGCCTGGAGCCAGGGCGTCAATGTCACCACTGCCGCCTGGGGCGACAGCCTCGACACGGACGCGCGAGGCGTCGTATCCGAATCGTCCAGCGACGGCTGGGGCGGACGCATCGCCCTGGAGGCCGGACCGTCGGAGACCTGGCGCTTCGGCGTGGCGGGCACGGCGCGAACCTCGGACGTCGAAAACGCCAGCCTGTTCTTCAATGTCGAGAGCTTCGGTCTGGACCTTTACGCCGGCTGGCGCTCGGGCCCGATCTTCGTCAACGGCGTGGTCGGGGCGGCGCTGGACAATATCGACGACATCGAGCGGATCACCTCTCTGGCCCCGGTGGTCCATACCGCCAGCACGACGGCGGTCAGCGCCGGCGCGCGCCTGCAGGCCGGCGCCTGGTTCGACATGAGCGGCTTCGCCCTGTCGCCCCGCGTGGCGATCAGTTCCATCTCCAGCAAGGTGGACGGCTATCGGGAGGAGGGGGTGGCGGCCCGGTTCCAGTATCAGGACCGCGACGTCAAGGCGATCTCCGGCGAGGTCGCCCTTCGCGCCGAGGCCGAGATGAACGGCCTGCGCCTGTTCGCCGAGGGCGGCTATCGCGACGCCCTGGACGACAGTTCCGACCCGGTGCGCGTGGGCCTGTACGCCAATCCGGCCCAGGTTCTGTCGCGCGAGGTCGACGATCCGTTCGGCGGCCAGATCCTGGCCTCGGCCGGCGTCGAAGGCGAGGTGGGCCCCATGACCCTGTCGATCGGGTATCGTGGCCGCTTCGGCGATCACGCCGACAGCCATATGGGCGGGATCCAGTTGAAACTGCCGCTATAACCGCGAGCGGCCCCTCCCTGCGCCAGCGGGGAGGGGTCAGCGGGCCTTCTTGCGCACCCACATGGCGGCGTCCGCTTCGGTCAGCCAGACTTCCGGGTCCGTATGCCCGTCCCAGCCACGCACGCCGAACGAGCCGCCCAGTTCGGTCTTCTGGCCATCCCAGACGAAGCCCTCGGTCTTCAGCGCCTCGGACAGCTGCCTCGCCTTGGCGCGGCCTTCCTCGACCCCGGCGTTCAGCATCAGCAGGGCGAATTCGTCGCCGCCCATGCGCCCGACCGAGTCCGACTCGCGCAAATTGGACAGGAACAGCCTGGCCACCGCCACCAGGGCCGCGTCGCCGGCGGCGTGGCCCAGCCTGTCGTTGACGCCCTTGAATCCATCCATGTCGAGATACAGCAACACCGCCGACACTCCGTGCCGCTGGCAATAGGCCATGGTCCGTTGCATGGCGGCGATGAAACCGCGGCGGTTCAGGGCCGGGGTCAGGACATCGTGATCCGCAGCGGCCTCGGCGGCGGCGGCGCGCTGTTTCCATGCGTCCAGTTCGGCGCGCAGGCGCTCGATCTCGGCGGTCAGGTCGTGTTCGGCCACGTCGGTCACGGCGCAGGGAGGCTCCGGCGGCGCGACTCAACCGGACGCGCGATACGGGGATGTTAGAGCCTGATCCGCCGACATTGAAGGCTGCGCCGTAGCGAAAGCGGCGTGAATCCCGCCCTGTTCGGTTGCGGGCGCCCGTCGTGTGCTGTAACGGGCGGCCTTTCCGCGAGGGGCCTTACAGACATGGCGACTTCCGCAACGCCGGTGGCGATCATCATGGGCAGCCGTTCGGACTGGCCGACGATGAAGCTGGCCGCCGACAAGCTGGACCAACTGGGCGTCGCCTGGGCCGCCAAGGTCGTCAGCGCGCACCGCACGCCCCAGCGGCTGGTCGAGTTCGCGACCGGCGCCAAGGCCGCCGGCTACAAGGTCATCATCGCTGGGGCGGGGGGCGCGGCCCACCTGCCGGGCATGGCCGCCTCGATGACCGAACTGCCGGTGCTGGGCGTGCCCGTGAAGTCCAAGGCCCTGAAGGGCATGGACAGCCTGCTGTCCATCGTCCAAATGCCGGCCGGCATCCCGGTCGCCACCCTGGCCATCGGCGAGGCGGGCGCCGCCAACGCCGGCATTCTGGCCGCCCAGATCCTGGCCCTGTCGGACGAAGGCCTGGCCCAGCGCCTGGCCGACTTCCGCGCCGCCCAGACCGATTCCATCGCCGAAACCGTCGAGGACTGAGTGCCCACGCTTCCGCTTCCCCCCGGTTCGACCCTCGGCATCATCGGCGGAGGCCAACTGGGCCGGATGCTGAGCCAGGCCGCCTCGCGTCTGGGCTTCGACGTCATCATCCTGGACCCCGAGGCCGACAGTCCTGCGGGCCGTGTCTCGGCGCACCAGATCGTCGCCGCCTATGACGATCCCGAGGCCCTGACGGCGCTTGGCCGGGCCGCAAACGTGGTCACCTTCGAATTCGAGAACGTCCCCGCCGATTCCATCGAACGTCTGGCCGAGGCCGGCGCCCTGGTGGCCCCTGGACCGACCGCGCTACGCGTGTCGCAGGATCGGGTCGACGAAAAGACCTTCCTGAACGCCGTCGGCGCCCCGACGGTCGAGTTCGCCGTAATCGACAGTCTGGACGACCTGATCGTGGGCCTGACGCAACTGGGCCTGCCCGCCCTGCTGAAGACCCGCCGCGAAGGCTATGACGGCAAGGGCCAGGTCTGGATCCGTTCTCTCGAAGAGGCGCCCGCCGCCCTGGAAAGCCTGGGCGGTCGCCCGGCCATTCTGGAAGCCAGGGCCAGCTTCATCCGCGAACTGTCGGTGATCGCCGCCCGCGACTGGGACGGCCATATGGCGGTCTATCCGCTGGGCGAGAACAGCCACGAGGGGGGCGTCCTGCGCACCACTCTGGCCCCCGCCACGGTCAGCGAAGCCACCCAGGTCCGCGCCCGCGCCATCGCTGAGGCCATTCTGGACGGTCTGGACTATGTCGGCGTCATGGGGGTCGAGCTGTTTGACCTCGGCGACGACCTGCTGCTGGTCAACGAGATCGCGCCCCGCGTCCACAACACCGGCCACTGGACCCAGGACGGCTGCGTCTGCGACCAGTTCGAACAGCATATCCGCGCCGTCGCCGGCTGGCCCCTGGGCCCTGTGACCGCCCACGCCCGCATCGAGATGACCAATCTGCTGGGCGACGAGGTCGAGGACTGGCGCAAACTGTCCGGCAAGTCCGACGAACGCCTGCACCTCTACGGCAAGGCCGAGGCCCGTCCGGGCCGCAAGATGGCCCATGTGAACCGGGTGCTGGGGGCGGTCTGAACGCCTGCTCCGTCATCCTCGGGTCAAGCCCGAGGATGACGGAGAGTAGGTGGGCTTAAACGCGCGCCCCATACCGCATCCGACTCAACGCATCCGTCACCTTCCTGAACGGCGCGTCGAAATCCTTGCCGGCCTTCCACTTCTCGAAGGCCATGACGTTCTCGATGCGGCGGGCGACGAAGGCCTCGGCGGCCTCGCGTCCGTCGAACCAGCGCATGGTCAGGGCGGGGATCAGGATGCCCGACAGGATGGTCCGCTTCGAATAGTGGTTCCAGTCGGTCGCCTCGTCCCCGGCCCAGCGCCACAGGTGGTCGGCGCTCTCCCAGGCCAGCTTCAGCCCCAGGTCGGCGTTGACGGGCAGGGCCAGGAAGGCGGCGCAGCGGCGAGCGGCCTCCAGGTCGGCGGCCCCGGCCTCCATCCGCTCGGAAACGGCGCGGGCGATTCGTTCGCGAATCTTCAGCGACCTGGCCTCGACCTGATTCAGAGCCTCCAGGGCGCGGGCGTCGTGGCGGCGCGACAGCAGGGCGGCGAGATCCCGCGCGCCGTTCGGCAACAGCAGTTCCTGATCGCCCAGCGACAGGCCGCAGGCCTCGCAGGCTTCCCTGACCAGACGGGCGTTCCAGCCCAGGGCAGGCGCATGGGCTATGGCCGCGTCCAGCACGGTCTGCTCGGTCCGATCCGCCCAGTCGGTTTTCTGTGTCATGAGACCAGCATACGCCGGTCACGCGGGCGTTTCGAGCCTTCAAGAATGGTTGAGACGAACTGGACAGGGCGGGTCGCGTCGTGTATCAGCGCGCCTTCATCCGAGAGCCCGGCTTTCGGAAGACGATTTTATTTTGTTCGCCCGTCTCCCTCACAGGACGCGGCGGGCGGCCAAAGGAGAGTTCAACCTGGTACAGATTTTCGTTCGCGATAATAACGTCGATCAAGCGCTGAAAGCCCTCAAGAAGAAGATGCAGCGCGAAGGCAGCTTCCGTGAAATGAAGCGCCACGTGCATTACGAAAAGCCGTCGGAAAAGCGCGCCCGTCAAAAGGCCGAAGCTGTCCGTCGCGCCCGTAAGCTGGCTCGCAAGCGCGCTCAACGCGAGGGCCTGCTGCCCGCGCCGAAGCCGCGCGTTCCGGGCGGCGCCGGCGGCCGGTAAGGTCTAGCCGTCAAGGCACAGAATTTGAGGCCGTCTCCTTCGGGAGGCGGCCTTTTTCTTTTCAGTCCCTCTCATGCTTGCGAAAGAGCCGGTCCGTCGATCGCGCATTGGTCCAGGCTTGGAGAGGGAAAGCGTTGCGGCGCCTTCCCACCATCAGGCGCGCCGCCGCGCGCCATGGCCTGACATTCCCTGCAGGCGGGGAAGGTTTCGCCTCAGCGCCCCGTGACGGCTCGCCCGAAACTCTTCCAGCTCAGCTTCACGTCCGACAGGGCGCCGGCCCGGAAGGCTCGTCCTGCGATCCACACCATGACGGCGGCGGTGACGAACATCCCCACCAGTGTCAGGACGACCTCGATAAACGGGGGGTCGCTGGGCGCGCGGGCGCTCATCAGGAATGGGGTGAAGAGGGGGATCCAGGACAGGATCCTTACGACCGGGGCGTCGGGGCTGGTCAGGGCCATCTGCATCACCAGGATCGGCACGACCAGGATCATCATGATCGGACCCATCAGGGTCTGGGCGTCGCGCGGCGTCTCGCAGAAGGCGCCGATGGCGGCGAAAAGCACCGCGTACATCAGATAGCCGCCGATCATATAGGCGATGAAGTAGAAGATCATTCCGTCGTCCAGCAGGGCCTGACCGATAGTCGCCGCCATCTCGGGCGCCGTGGACAGCAGGCCGAAGGCGCCGATGCCGCCCCAGACGGCCATGACGGTCAGAGTCAGCATCGCCACCCCCAGCACCTTTCCGGTCAGGATTTCGGTCGCCGAAGCCGAGGACAGCAGCACCTCCAGGATCTTGTTGGACTTCTCCTCCATCACGCTGTTCAGCAGGATGGAGGCGCCGGTGATGACCAGGGACCACAGGACGAAACCTGCGACCAGGCCCGTGACCGACGGAATCCAGTCGCGAACCGACACCTCTCCACCGCTGGCGGCGTTGGGCGAGAAGCCCTTCACCTCAGGCCGGAAGGTCTGGATTTCCTCGGCCACCGCCGCATCCACGCCCGCCGCCTCCAGAAGTTCGGCCCGACGGGCGTCGCGCAGCGCGTTGCGAATGAAGCCGGCCACATCGCCTTCATTGGCGCGGGCCGTCCAGACCTGGGCGGAGGGTTTGCCGTCCGCACGGCTCAGGAAGACCACTGCATCCAGCCGTTGACCCTTGGGCGTCTCCTTGTCCAGAGCCCGGCGGATGGCGGCGTCGCGTGCATCTCCGGTCGAATCGGCGATGGCGGACGGTGCGTCGACCAGGCGGATCCGGGGTGCGCTGAACGAGGCCACGGCTCGGCCGCGCGCCCCCATCTGTCCGTTGCCTCCGGCTTCGCGCACGCGTTCGCTCTGGCGGTCCAGATCTTCCTTCAGCGCGGCCCGGACGACGGCGGCCAGCCCGGAGGCGCCAGGCCCCTGCTCGATGACCGCCACCGCCTTGACCGGTTCGGCCGAGCGGATCAGCAGCGGGATTCCGCCGCCCAGCAGGGCGAACAGTGGAAGGGCCAGCAGCGACAGCCAGAATCCGACGGTCTTGGCGTAGGCCACATATTCGCGGCGGGCGATCAACAGGGTGCGGTTCATCGTGTCGTCTCCGCCATGGCGACAGGCTGATCCGGGTTGTCCCCGGTCAGGCCGATAAAGGCGTCGTGCAGGCTCGGCTCCTTCAGGGCGAAGCCGCGCACGTCCAGACCGTTCAGGAAGGCCGCCTTCAACGTCTCCTGACCGCCGGCGCCGGGAGCCAGGGCGACCTTCAGGCGTCGCACGCCGTCATCATCCGCCAGGGTCTCGACGCCCGCCACGCCGGGCAGGCCGGCTGCGGCCTCGGGCGAGATGGCGCCGTTCAGGTCCAGGAAGCGTGGCGAGGTCGCCTTGGCCTCGTCCACCGTGCCTTCGAACGCCTTTCGGCCGCGCGCCAGCAACACCACCTTGTCGCACAACCGCTCGGCGTGCTGCATCACATGGGTCGAGAACAGGACGGTGGCCCCGTCGGCCGCCAGTCCCCGGATCATCGCCTCCAGCCCCTGCTGGTTCATCGGATCCAGGCCGGAGAAGGGCTCGTCCAGGATCACGAATTCGGGCCGGTGCACGACCGAGGCGATCAACTGGACCTTTTGGGCCATCCCCTTGGACAGCTCCTTCATCTTCTTCTTCTGCGACGCCCCCAGGCCCTGCTGTTCCAGCAGATCCTTCGCCCGCTTCTTGCCCTCGTGCATCGGCAGGCCCTTCAGGGCGCCGAAGAAGGCGATGGCCTCGATCGGGGTCATCTTCTTGTAGAGACCGCGCTCCTCCGGCAGGAAGCCGATCCGGTCGCGCACCTGCCGGCCGTCGTCGGCGCCCAGGATCTCGATCCGCCCCGAGGTCGCCGACTGAAGGCCCAGGATCATCCGCAGGGTCGAGGTCTTGCCGGCTCCGTTCGGGCCCAGGAAGCCGCAGATCGACCCCTTGGCCACTTCGAAGCTGAGATCGCGCACGGCCTCGAAGTCGCCGTACCGCTTGCTGACTCCGTCCAGCGTCAACGCCGCCATGTCCGTCTCCCCATGCAGTTGCAGGGAGTCTAGCAAGGCCGAAGCGGTCGAGGCCAGCCGCTTCGGCGCCGCGCCCCTACTTGAGGATCGGCAGGTCGATGTAGGAGGCGTCTTCACCCGCGTGATGCACGGCGTTGTCGGCGACCACGCCCTGGGTCTCGGTCTCGTTGGGGCCGCCCGTGTTCAGGTTGCGAACGAATTTCGGGAAGTTGGAGCTGGTCACCTCGACCCGGATGCGATGGCCCGGCTGGAAGGTGTTGCTGATCGTCATCGGCGTTGGCTGCACCGTGGCGACCTGGCCGGGCGTCAGCGGCGTGGGGCGGTCGTAACCGTCGCGATATCGGGCCCGCATGATGGTGTCGCCCAGAATATAGGCCGTGCCGTCCGGCGCCACGTCCACCAGCTTGACCGCAAAATCGGTGTCCTGCGCCGAGGAGGAAACCTTCAGCACGGCGTCGATGAAGCCCGTCACCTGCATCGCCTCGGTCAGAGGCTCGGACGTATAGACCAGTACATCGTCGCGGGCCTCGATCTGACGCTGATCGAAGGCGCCGGCCGTGACCAGGCCGCCGTTGCAGCAGTCGCCGCCGCCAATGGTCTGGACCGGGTTCATCGGGTCGTAGCGATAGCGGTCGGCGGCTTCGCCGGCGGGGGGCGCCTCCAGGCTGAGACGGCCGTCACCGTTCAGGCTGTTGGCCGCGCCGCCGGAGCGCAGATACATCCGCACCGTCTCGACGCCGAGCGGCGGCCATTGGGCGGCGGTGCGCCACTTGTTCTCGCCCATGTTGAAATACTGGACGTGGGGCGTGCTGGCGGGGAAGGCGCGGGCCTCGCCCTTCAGCCAGCGGTCGAACCAGGCGGCGACCAGTTCGTCGCTGTCGAAACTGGCGTCGCCCAGATCCCGGTCGCCCGAGCGGAAGTTCGGCCCCAGGCCCGCGAAGGCGCAGTGGTTGTTCGGGCCGACCACGACATACTGGTTCTCGGCCGCCTCACGGTCCTGGGTGGTCGCGCGGGCGTGGTTGAACAGCTCCATGTTCGGGCCGATCGACACGTCGTACCAGCTGTTGAACCACAGCGACGGCACGCCCCAGCCCATGTCGTCATGATACAGGCCGCCGTCGCGCCAGGCCGGGTCTGCGGGCGTGCGGGCGATCAATTCCTCGAAGGTCGCCGGCGGTTCGCCCAGGTCCTTCAGCATCTCGTCGACCGGCAGATGACGGATCTGGCGCGGCCAGTTCACCTCGGGCTTCTTGGCGTCCAGGTCGTTGTAGCGAACCAGCCGGGCGCGGGTTTCCTGATCCAGGCCGCCGGGAATCTGGGCGCGCTGCGGATTGTCGACGCCGTACAGCCAGACGAAGAACAGGTTGCGCGGCACGCCGCCAGTGTACCAGTTGCCCTGTTCCTGGAAGCGACCGACCTTGCCGATGCCGGCGCCGGACGCCTGGGGCACCATGGCGGCGTGGGCGGGGTGGTTCTGCGCCGCAAGGGCCAGCTGCCATTCGGCCGAGGATGAACAGCCCAGGGTGCCGACCTTGCCGTTAGACCAGGGCTGGGCGGCGATCCAGGTCAGGGCGTCGTAGCCGTCGGTCTGGGGATGGCCCAGAATCTCGTACTTGCCCTCCGAGAAGTAGCGGCCGCGCTCGTTCTGGACCACGAAGGCGTAACCCCGGCTGACCCAGGTCAGGGCGCTGCGCGTGGTGCGGGCGCTGTAGGCCAGCTCGTTGTAAGGGGTTCTGGAAAAGACGGTGGGCAGAGGGCCGCTGGCGTCCTTGGGGCGATAGACGTTCGTGGCCAGGCCGACCCCGTCGCGCATCGGGACCATCACCGCCATCTGCACGTCGGCGATGCGCGACAGTTCCGTCTGGGCCGCCGCATCGCTGTAGCGGCCATAGTCCTGGGCGGAGGCGGCGACCGGCGTGGCCGCCAGCAGACCGGCGACGACGGCGGCGACAAATCGGTTCATGCAAACAACCCCCCTGATGACGAGAGGCAGGTTAGGCCGATTGCGACGTCGCTCGCAACGCCGCGTCCGGCGAATCAGATCTTCGCCTTCACCGCCACTTCGAACCGACGTCCGACCACCTTGGTCGGGTTCACTTGGCCGCCGTTGCGGCGAACCTCGAAATGCAGATGCGGGCCGGTGGAATAGCCGGTCGATCCGACGAGGCCGATCCGTTGTTCGGCCGACACAGCGTCGCCGCTGGCCACGTCGATCCGGCTCAGGTGGCCATAGACAGTGCTCAGGCCGTTGGGGTGGCGGACCTCGATGAAGTTGCCGTAGCCGCCGGCGTCGTAACCGGTGCGCACAACCACGCCCTCGGCGGCGGTGAAGACCGATGTGCCCTTGGGCGCGGCGATGTCCACGCCCTTGTGCGCGCGGGCGCGGGCCTCGATGGCCAGCCGGCGCAGGCCGAAGGCCGAGTTGATCGCATAGCCGCGCACCGGGGCGTTGAAGACGATCTGGCGCATCACCGGACCGGCGGCTTCCGCCTCGGCCTTGACGGGCGGGGCGACGGGGGCGGCAGGCAGGGCGGGCAGGGGCGCTTCGCGCGTCACCACGGGCGCGGCGGCGGCGGCCAGGACGGCCACGGCGGCGAAGGCGGCCGTCTGGCCGGAATGGATCAGCAAAGTCTTGAGGCGCGCCAGGGGCGCGTCGGTCAGCAGGCGTCGCATTCGGCGGCGTCTCCAGCGTGTCCACGCTTAGGGATGGAAGGAGACGGCTGGCGACTTCGCGCGGCGGCGTATCCGGAACGAGGCGGGCTTATGCCGTCCGCCTGGGGCGACTTTGGGGCCGCGATCGGGCGGCGGAACGTCGCAGCCCTGACCTTGTTCCGTCAGGCCCCTTGTTTCGTCAGGCGATGATGTCGGGCAGGATCCGGTCCTCGATCTTCACGATCTCGTCCTTCAGGGCCAGCTTCTTGCGTTTCAGCCGCGCGATCATCAGCTGGTCCGGAATCGCCGCCTGGCCCAGGGCGTCGATCGAGGCGTCCAGGTCGGCGTGCTCCTGACGCAGCAGTTTGACGCGGGCGTGCAGCGCCGCTTCCTCTTCGCTGATCTCAGGCGTGTCGTCGTTCATCGTCAGGTCCCCGGGCCGCTTATACTCACGCTCGTCTCAGGCCGGAAGGGCGTCGGCGAGACGGATCAGCGCCGGACGCGGCGTGACCGAGGCCCAGATTCGCGCCGTGGCGACCAGGCCGTCGATCGCCGGGCGCGCGGCGGCCGTCGGCGCGGGCGCCAGATCTTCCAGCGCCTCCAGCAGATGTTTCTCGGCTTCCAGCTCCAGGGCCTTGATCCGGTTGCGCACGCTTTCGCGCGGGCCGTCGTCGATGTCCGGCACCGGCGCCTTCAGGGTGCGGCGCATCGTCCGCAACGGCGCCACGACCACTCCGTCCCAGGCGCGCGCCGTGTCGCAGGCGGCCTCGATGGTGTCCTCGTCCGGCCTGCGGCCGGTCGCGGCGATCCAGGCGGACCACAGCAGCAGTGGCACGTTCTGGTCATTGTTGTCCTGCAGCGCCAGACAGGCCTCGCCGACGCCCGGCGCGCCATAGGCGGCGACCGCCCAATCCCACAGACGCATTATTTCAGGCCTTCCCAACGGCGGACGGCGCTCCAGTCCAGACCGAACAGGTCCAGGGTCCGGCCCACCGACTGGTCCACCATCTCCATCAGTGAGGCGGGCTTGGCATAGAAGGCCGGCAGGGGCGGGGCGATGGTCGCGCCCATCTCGGCCAGGGCCGTCATTGTCCGCAGATGGCCCAGGTGGAAGGGGGTCTCACGCACCATCAGCACCAGGGGGCGGCGTTCCTTCAGCGTCACGTCTGCGGCGCGGGTCAGCAGGGAACTGGTCACGCCGGTGGCGATCTCGCCCATGGTCCGCACCGAGCAGGGGGCCACGATCATGCCCAGGGTGCGGAAGGATCCGGAGGCGATGGTCGCCCCTACATCGGCCAGCTTGTGGACCACCGACGCCTTCGACGTCAGGTCGTCGGCTGACAGATCCGTCTCCTGCGACAATGTGAGCAGGGCGGCCTTGGTCACCACCAGATGGCTCTCGACGCCCAGGTCGTTCAGCGCGTCCAGCACGCGTGCGCCATAGATTGCTCCGGAAGCCCCTGAAATTCCGACCACCATCCGGACGGGCGGTCTTTGTATGGCTCCGTTCACATCATCGACCATTTTGGGGGCCAGCCTCCGTGGGGTCCGGGCTGACGGGCTGTCACTGGAATGTGATTCTACAGCTCGCCGATCCGGGCGCTCACTCTACTGGTCCCTAACCTGAGGAGGCGCAAGCCATGACCATCGAGGCTCGTATTCGCGAACTGGGTAATCGTCATCGCACCCTGGATGAGACCATCCAGAAGGAGCTTACCCGGCCGTCCACGGATCCGCTGCAGGTCAGGGCGCTGAAGCAGAAGAAGCTTCGGCTTAAGGAAGAGATCACCAGTCTGGAGGCGCGGGCCCACTAGCGGTCCACGACCTCCCGAAAACGACGACGGCCCCGGAGATCGCTCTCCGGGGCCGTTTTCGTCAATTGGGGCGGATCAGTCCTTGGTGCCGAACACCGAGGCGGCCGTTGGTTCGGCGGTCGGGCGTTGGCGGGCTTCCGGCACGAACTCGGGCTCGGCTTCGACTTCCTCGACCGGCTGGATGGTGCCGCCGCCCTTCTTCAGGTCGTCCTTGGCCTTCTTGTCGGCGGCCTTCTTGACGATTTCGTCCAGGGCCAGCTGGCCGACCAGGCCCAGGGTCACCGGGTCGACCGGCTTGATGTTGGCGCTGTTCCAGTGGGTGCGGTTGCGCACGCTCTCGATGGTCGACTTGGTCGTGCCCAGCATCTTGGCGATCTGGGCGTCGGTCACTTCCGGGTGATTGCGCACGAACCAGGCGATGGCGTCCGGACGGTCCTGGCGACGCGAGACCGGGGTGTATTTCGGCGCCGGCTTGGCCGACTTCAGCAGTTCGGCGTGGCGGCTGACGATGGCCTTCATGCGGTAGTTTTCGTCGGCCTGGGCCTTGTCCAGTTCCTCGCGCGTCAGCTGCCCGCCAGTGACCGGATCGACGCCGCGGATGTCGCGGGCCACGTCGCCGTCGGCGATGCCGCGGACTTCCAGCGGGTGCAGGCCGCAGAAGTCGGCGATCTGCTCGAAGCTGAGGGAGGTGTTGTCGACCAGCCAGACCGCAGTGGCCTTCGGCATAAGAATGTCGCTCATGGGGCGTTCGTCCCGGTGTTGTGGAGCCGCCGAATGAGGCTTCGGCTGGCGTTGGATACGACGGCGCCCGGCCTTTCGACCGGGCGCTTATGGTTTCGATATAGGCCTATTCGGGCGAAAAGAAAACGCCGACCGACAAAGACATACAGCAACGGTTCATGTGCTGTGGCGCAACCTTCGCGGTAATAGAGGCTTTCGCCTTTGGGAGAGGAGAACCACCATGTCCATTCTGCTTGGGGCCGCCATGGCCGCGGCACTGGCTTCCGGTCAGGACGTCACCGCTCAACGTGTCGCGCCGCGCGGCGGCTACAGCCGGTCCTGCACCGAGGCCTATACCAATCGCGGCCGGCTCTATGCCGACTGCCGCGACATGAGGGGCCAGATTCGCGGCACCTCGATCGAGCTGGCCCGCTGCGGCAACGAAGAAATCAACAACGACAACGGCCTGCTGGTCTGCGGCCGCTTCCGTGGCGATTATGAGGACAGGCAGCCCGGTCGTCCCGGCAACGGCGGCGGCTGGGGTGGTGGAAACGGCGGCGGCAATGGAGGCGGCTGGGGCCGGTCCTCGATCACCGTCTATACGGACTCCAACTATCGCGGCGCCTCGCGAGTCTTCACCAGTGAGGACCGTAATCTGGGCAATACCCCGTTCAACGACCGGATCAGTTCGATCCGCGTCCAGGGACGCTGGGAAGTCTGCACCAACGCCCAGTTCGGCGGTCGTTGCCGGATCATCGACGGCGATCAGCGGAACCTGGGCGGCGGCTTCAACGACAGTATCTCGTCGGTCCGCCCGGTCGGCGGTCGTCGCTAGGGCCAAATCAATCCTGGGGCCTGGTTCACTGCGTCGGTGGGATCGCGAACCGATTCCGCCGCCGATCAGGCCCTAGGCCGTCAGCACGAACTTGCCGACGTGATCGCCCGCCTCCAGCGCGCGGTGCGCGTCGGCGGCGCGCGCCAGGGGGAAGGTCGCCTGCACCGGTGGCCTGACCGCGCCTGACATGACCCACGGCCAGACCGTCGCCTCCACGGCGGCGGTCAGTCGGGCCTTTTCGTCCGCCGAACGACTGCGCAGGGTCGAGCCCGTAAGCACCAGCCGCTTCAGCATGATCCGCATCAGGTCGACCTCGACCTTCGATCCCGACAGAGAGGCGATGACCACCCAGCGTCCGCCGGGATTCAGCGCCTTCAGGTTCAGTTCGGCATAGTCGCGCCCGACCATGTCCAACACCACGTCTGCGCCGCCGGCCTCGGCGATGGCGGCCGCCAGATCATCGACACGCGCGTCCAGACTGACGTCCGCGCCCAGGGCCTTGGCCGCCGCCGTCTTTTCCGCCCCGCGCGAGGTGGCGATCACCTTGGCGCCGACCGCCCTGGCCATCTGTATGGCGGTGACTCCGATGCCGCTGGTTCCGCCGTGGATCAACAGGGTCTGGCCAGCCGCCAACCCGCCCGCCTCGAACACATTGGCGAAGACGGTGAAGACGGTTTCGGGCAGGACCGCCGCCTGGGCGTAGTCCAGTCCCTCGGGGATGGGCAGGACGTGACGGGCGTCGACCACGGCCCGGTCGGCATAGCCCCCGCCGCCCAGCAGGGCGCAGACCCGGTCGCCGACCGACCAGCGCGTGACGCCGTCCCCGATGCTCTCGATCTCGCCGGCGATCTCCAGGCCCAGCACGTCCGATGCGCCGGGAGGGGGAGGGTAGCCGCCGGTGCGCTGCAGCAGGTCGGGCCGGTTAATCCCGGCGGCGTGGATGCGGATGACGACCTGTCCGGCTTCGGCGACCGGGTCGGGCCGGTCGGCGATACGCAATGCTTCGGCCGGTCCTGAACCGCCCTCTATCTCGATGACCCGCATTTCGCCTCCGCTTGCAATCGTCCGTGTCCGGGCGTTCAGATAGGGGTTTCGGTCCTCCAGGACCACGACAGGACGAAGAAAGGCGACGACGATGTTCGAGGATATCGAGCCCCGCCCCCGGCGCGGAGAGGCCCTGACGGCCCTCGGTCGCGAGGATCTGGACGTCTATTCCATCGAGGATCTGGAGGAACGGATCGAGGCCCTGAACGCCGAGGTCGAACGGTCCCGCGGCGCCATCGAGGGCAAGAAGTCCAAAAAAAACGCCGCCGACGCCCTGTTCAACTTCGGCTCCTGATCGCGCGTGGGTCAAATCCGTGGCATGACGGTTGCAGTCCTGACGACAAAGGCCCCGCCTTGGGCCAAAGTCAGAACAAGCGTCCAATCCCGATGATGATGTCCACCATGACCCTGAGCGACACCCAGAGCACGGGCTCCACGGCCGACCGCGCCCGCACCGTGCAGGACTTCGCCCGCTCGGAGCTGTTCGACCGCACCTTCCGCGAAGGCATGGAACTGGTCGAGGAGACCGCCGCCTATCTGGACGGCGAGGGCCGCCGGGATTCCAAGATGCTGTCGCGCGCCGCCGCCCTGGCCTATGCGGCCGAGAGCATGAAACTGACCACCCGCCTGATGCAGATCGCCTCCTGGCTGCTGGTGCAGCGGGCCGTGCGCGAGAACGACATGACGCCGGAAGCCGCCTGCGAGCCGCGCTACCGTCTGAACGACCGCCGCATCGAGGCCGAGCCCAGCCACGCCGAACTGCCCATCGCCCTGGTCGAATATCTGGTCCGTTCCGAGAAACTGTTCGAACGCGCCCTGTATCTGGACCGCCGGATGTATCTGGACGCCCAGGAAGAGACGCCGGTGAATCCGGTGCTGAGCCAGCTCGGCATGCTGGAAGCCGCCTTCAAGGGCTGAAGTCATTTTCCCTTCTCCCGTTGGGAGAAGGTGGCCCGAAGGGCCGGATGAGGGTTCCGTCGGCGGGCCAGTTCGCACCGCCGGAACCCCATCCCTTTCGCGCAAGACCGATCGCTGACGCTCTCGGGCGCTCAAGCCCTCTCCCGGAGGGAGAGGGCCTTGGCTTGACTACGGCCCGACGTCGTTGACGTCGCGGCGGCCGTCGTCGACCGGCTTGGGCAGGCTGACGGCGATGCCCAGGGCCTGGGCCAACTTGTCGTCGCGGCCGTAGATGTCCTCGCGGAACGCCACCCGACCCTGACCATCGACGAAGGCCGTCCAGTACAACAGGCGCACCGAGATCTCGCGGCCGGTGGTGACGCGCGTGGTCTCGCGCGTGTCCTGGGCCGTGTCGAACTGGCTCAGCTTGGTCGGATCGGGCGACAGCAGCAGACGGGCGAACTCGACCGCGTTCTGCACCCGCACGCAGCCGTGGCTGCGCTGGCGCGTCGACAGGTTGAAGGCCGCCTTGGACGGCGTGTCATGCAGGAAGATGGCGTAGCTGTCGCGTAGCTCGAACTTCACATAGCCCAGGGCCGAACGCGGCCCGGCGCGCTGGATCACCGTGCCGTTCGACACATACATGTCGTTGGCGGCCAGATAGCCCGGTCCCTTGGGCAGGATTTCGCGGCGGGCGATCCCGGCGGGAACATACCAGGGCGGATTGGCCACGACCGACGCGAAGGGCTTCTCCAGGCTGGGTGTCTGGTTCTCGGCAGAGCCGACGACCACGCGGTTGGAGTGAACCGGCTTGCCGTCCTTCCAGTAGACCATGATGGCGGCGGCGGTGTTGACCTCGATCCGCTCGGGGGCCATTTCGCGCTTAAGCCAGCGGCGGCGTTCCAGGTTCAGGGCGATCTGGCGGGCGCGATCCTCGGCCGAGGCCGACAGGGACCGCTGGGTCCCCGTGCCGATGCGGCCGTCCGCGCCCAGGCCGTGACGGACCTGGAAGCCCTGAACCGCCGTCTGCAGTTCCGCGCCATAGGTCAGGCCCTGGGCCTTCAGACGCGACCCGTCCGCCGCCGTCAGGTCGCCCTCGGCCGTCAGCCGGTCGATCAGGGCCGGGATGCGGCGGTCGCTCATGTTCGGTTCGATGGTCGGCCCTGCCGCGAAGGCCGGCCAGCCGCCGCGCGCCGCAAGGCGGCGATAGCGGACATAGCCCGCCGACAGGTTCTGATAGCCGATATCGGTCGGGGCCAGGCCCTCGAACCAGTCCAGGAGGAGGTTGCGGGCCAAGGCGTCGCTCATGCCGCGCGGCAGATCCACGCGGTTCTTCTGCATTTCCCACAGGTCCTCGACCGTCTCGGGGCGAACCTTGCCCTCGGCCAGGATCCGGCCATAGGCCAGGGCCGCGGCCGTGGTCCGCAGGTCGGACGAGGCGGGATCGGCGGCTAAGCCCACGAAGTCGAAATAGTCGTTGGCGGCCAGGCCGTGGCGCTCGCTGCGGGCGGCGACGGCGTTCAGGGCGCGAATCCGCTCGGCGTTCCACACCGGGCGCCAGCCGTTCAGTTCATAGAAGGCGCGGACGTCGGCCTGCTGGGTTTGCGGCAGACGGGAAATCTGGTCGTTGAAGCTGTTGTAGAAGGCGGTCGCTTCCGGTCCGCGCTGCACATAGACCTGTTGCGCGCGCGCCGTAGAGGCGAGGGTCACGGCCGCCGTGGCGACGCCCAGACCCAGTTCCCGTCTATTCATAACCTGTCCGCTTCTCGATGACGCCGATTCCCGTGAATCGAAGCCTTGCTGTGCCATACCCCAACGCCGCTCACGTTACCGACGTTCCGGGCAAACAAAAAGCGCCGGTCCTGCGACCGGCGCTCTTATCCATCCGATTGCTGCGACATGTCGCAGCCAGGTCGCGCTTACTTCTTGATGAAGCCGGCGAACTTGTTGTTGAAGCGCGAAACGCGACCGCCGCGGTCCAGCAGGTGGGCGTTGCCGCCGGTCCAGGCCGGGTGCGTCGACGGGTCGATGTCGAGGGCCAGCTTGTCGCCTTCCTTCCCGTAGGTCGAACGGGTCTGGTAGGTGCTGCCGTCGGTCATCACCACGGTGATGAAGTGGTAGTCGGGATGGGTATCCGCCTTCATGGTCGTCGTCCGGTCTCTGGCGCGATGACGATGCCGACCGTCGCTGCGCATGAAATGAGAAACCCGCCAGAAATCCGGCGGGAATGAGGGGCGGCGTTTACACCGGGGGGCGTTCCGGGGCAAGAGGCGGGCGAAATGACCGATCAGACCGCCGCATCCGCCCGTCCCGCAACCCGCGCCTCGGGCGTCGCTCCGGTCGAGGGCCGTCCCAGCGCCGGCGCCCTGCTGGCCGACCAGATGTCCGAGGCGGGCGCCAAGCGCGCCAAGCGTCGCGACATCCGCCCCCTGGCCCGGCTGATTCCCTATGCCCTGCGGCACAAGGGGCATGCCCTGATGGCGGTCTTCTGGCTGCTGCTGTCCACGACGGCTTCCCTGGGGCTGACGGCCTTGGCGCGCGGGGCCATCGACCACGGCTTCGAGGCCGGCGGCGCCAATCTGAACCTGTGGTTCCTGCTGCTGGGCGCCAACGCCCTGTTCCTGGGTCTGGCCACCGCCGCCCGCTATTTCTACGTCACCCGCACGGGCGAGCGCGTCATCGCCGACGTGCGCAAGGGTCTGTTCGGCCGCATCCTGACCCTGGATCCCTCCTTCTACGCCCAGATGCGCACGGGCGAGGTGCTGTCGCGCCTGACCACGGACATCGCCCTGGTCGAGACGCTGATGACCACCTCGATTTCCTATGCGCTGCGCAACTTCCTGACCCTGATCGGCGGGGTGATCCTGTTGTTCTTCGTCAGCCCCAAGCTGACCGGCTTCGTCCTGCTGATCGTGCCCTTCCTGCTGGGGCCGATCTTCATCTTCGGCCGCAAGGTCAGGAAGCTGACCGTCGCGTCCCAGGACCGGTTCGCCAACGCCGTCGGCTTCGCCGGGGAGAGCGTGGACGCCATCGAGACGGTCCAGGCCTTCGGCCGCGAACAGAGCGCCATCGCCCGCTTCGGCGCGGCGGTCGAGGACGCCTTCTCCGCCTCGTTGACCCGGATGCGGGCGCGGGCCTGGATGACGGCCCTGATCATCGTCGTCATGTTCGGGGGCGTGACCCTGGTCCTGTGGCTGGGCGCCCAGGATGTCGTCGCCGGCGTCATGTCGCCCGGCGCTCTGCTGCAGTTCGTGCTGCTGTCGGTTTTCGCCGCCGGAGCCGTCGGCGCACTGGGCGAAAGCTGGGGGGACGTGCAGAAGGCCGCCGGCGCCATGGAGCGGATTGAGGAACTGATGCGGGCCGTGCCTGACATCGCCCCTCCGGCTCAGGCCACGGCCCTGCCGGCGCCGCCGCGCGGCGAGGTGTCGATGTCGGCTGTCGGCTTCGCCTATCCCGGCCGTCCGGACCTGCCGGCCCTGAAGGGCTTCAGTCTGACCGTGCGTCCGGGCGAGACGGTGGCTCTGGTCGGTCCGTCCGGCGCGGGCAAGTCCACCGTCTTCCGTCTGCTGCTGCGCTTCTACGACCCCCAGACCGGCGTGGTCTCGGTTGATGGCGTCGATGTGCGCCAGGCCGATCCCGTCGCCGTGCGCGACCGTTTCGCCTGGGTGTCGCAGGAGACGCCGCTGTTCTCGGGCTCGGCGCTCGAGAACATCCGTTTCGGCCGCGAGAACACCACCCTGGACGAAGCCCGCGCCGTCGCCGACAAAGCCCAGGCCCTGGCCTTCATCGACGCCTTGCCGGAAGGTTTCGACACCCCCCTGGGCGAGCGCGGCAAGAGCCTGTCGGGCGGCCAGCGTCAGCGTCTGGCCATCGCCCGCGCCCTGGTCCGCGACGCCCCCATCCTGTTGCTGGACGAAGCCACCAGCGCCCTGGACGCCGAGAGCGAACGCCTGGTCCAGGTCGCCCTCGATCAGGCGATGGAGGAACGCACCACCCTGGTCATCGCCCACCGCCTGGCCACCGTCCTGCGCGCCGATCGTATCGTCGTCATGGACGACGGTCGCGTGGTGGAGGAGGGGACGCACGAGCAACTGGTCGCCAAGGGCGGCCTCTACGCCCGGTTGGCCAAGCTGCAGTTCCGGGCCGACTGATGAGCCTGCTCTCTGCGCCGGACTTCGCCGAATGCTATGCGGCCTTCCTGGTCGCCGCCCACGCCGATTTCGACCGTGCGGCGATCGATCTGTTTCTCTAACGGACCGGTCTCGACTTCGACGGGCCGGACCCATTGGCCAAGAGCTGGCGGAGGTTCCGGCCGGCTGACTCCATCTGGACTCCATGAGGCCGGATGAAAATTGGTGAATTCAATAGATTACACGACTTGGGTTCGGTTCTTCTCGAGTCGCCTCTTCAGGCGGTGCATCTGTTTGATTTAGATGGAATTGTATAAAATCAATAACTTGCGGAAGATTTTCGGACAAGTCCGGGAAAGTCGCTGAAGATGGCGTCCACCCCCGCTTCAGCGAAGGCTGCGGCATAGCCGGTCATGTCGCCGTGGTCGGCGAGACCTTCGCCCCGTCGCCGCTCGGCGGGCAGGAAGGCGTTCTCGGCCCGCAGGGTCCAGACCACGACCTTCAGTCCCACGGCGTGGGCGTCGGCGACCAGGGCGCTGGGCTGGGTCGAACGCCCCTCTGCGTCGCGCGGCAGGACCAGGGTCGCTTCCGGCGCCACCCAGGCGGCATAGGTCGCCATCCGGGACAGACCGGCGGGCGCGATCATTTCGGCATAGGTCATGTCCGGGCGGTCGGCGGGCGAACCTGCGGAGTCCACCAGTTGGACCAGTGGCGCATCGATCCGCTTCGCCAGCCGCTCCAAAGGTCCGACCTCGAAACACTGGATCAATATGGGGCGTCGGCGCCGGTCAGGCCCAGTCGTTCCAACTGGGCGAAGAAGGCGTCTTCCATCGGCAGATCAACCGAAGCGAAATAGGTCGGGTGCTTAAGCTCGGGCGCGACCAGGATGGTGCGCCCGGTTCGGGCCGAGGCCTCGCGGGCGATGGCCACGACCTCGTCGAAGGTCAGGATGGGCTGTTGGCCGTCATAGGCGGTGTTGCCTCGTCGTACTTCCGGCAGGCGCTCGCGGGCGCGCAGCGTCTTCAGCTCGGCCAGGGTGAAGTCCTCGGTGAACCAGCCCGTGGTCTGGACGCCGTCGATGGTCTTGGTCGTCTTGCGGTCGGCGAACTCGGGGTGGCGGGCCACGTCGGTGGTGCCGCCGATCTCGTTCTCGTGCCGGTCGACGAAGACGCCGTCCTTGGTGAGAACCAGGTCCGGCTCGATCACGTCGGCGCCCTGTTCGACCGCCAGCTCATAGGCGGCGCGGGTGTGTTCCGGCCGTTCGCCGGAGGCCCCGCGGTGGGCGATGATCAGGGGCTGGGCCACGGCGGGCGTTCCGACGAGCAGGGCGAGGGCGGTGACGATGGCGCGGATCATGCCCTTTGGATAGGGCAGGGCGGCGACAAGCCTGTGACGCTTACGCCCCCTGCAGCACCTTGCGCAGCTGCGGGTGCAGTTCGCTGTTGGTCGCCAGCACCGACACGCCGGTCTTCGGATCGCCGTCCTCGTCGATGGTCGTGACCCGGCCGCCGGCCTCGGTGACGAACAGGATGCCTGCCGCCACGTCCCAGGGCTTCAGGTTGCGCTCGTAATAGGCGTCATAGCGGCCGGCCGCGACCCAGGCGAAGTCCAGGGCGGCCGAGCCCAGGCGGCGGATGCCCGCGACGCGCTGGCCGATGGCGTGGATGTCCTTGATGGCCTGGGCGTGGCCCGACTTGCCGATGAAGGGCAGGCCGGTGGCGATCAGGCTTTCCGACAGGTCGCGACGGCCGGCGACGCGGATCCGCTGGTCGTTCAGATAGCAGCCCTTGCCCTTTTCGGCCCAGAACAGCTCGTTCATGACGGGGTTGTAGGTCACGCCGGCTACGATCTCGGACGAGCCGTCCGGCGCGCGACGCTCCAGCCCCACCGTGATGGCGAAATGGGGCATGGCGTGCATGAAGTTGGTGGTGCCGTCGATCGGATCGACGATCCAGGTATGGGACTTGTCGGTCCCCTCGATCATGCCGCGTTCCTCACCCAGGAAGCCGTAGCCGGGGCGGGCCTTCATCAGCAGTTCGTAGAGGGTGTCTTCGGCCTTCAGATCGGCGGCGGTGACAAAGTCGCCGGGGCCCTTGCGCGACACCTGCAGCTGCGACACCTCGCCGAAGTCGCGGAGCATGGGGCGGGCGGTCTTGCGCACCGCGTCGAGCATGACTTGGAGCAGGGCGGAAGCGAGGGCCATCGGCGGATCTCCTGGTCCGCATGTCCTGAAAAGGCGCTCTGGCCCGGACATGCGGAGAAGTTCAAGAAAAGGAACCGGCCCCGACTGGAGCCGGCGGTAATCAGTCCGCGCGGCGGACGTATTCGCCGCTGGTCGTGTCGACGATGATGCGCTCTCCGGCCGACATGTACGGCGGGATCATGATGCGCACGCCGTTCGAGGCGATGGCGGGCTTGTAGGAGGACGAGGCCGTCTGACCCTTCACGGTCGGCTCGGTCTCGGCGACTTCCAGCACGACCTGATCGGGCAGTTCCAGGCCGATCGGACGCTCTTCGTGCATCTCGATGATGACCTTCATGCCCTCTTGCAGATAGGGGATGCGGTCTTCGCCGACCCAGTCCTTCTGCAGTTCGATCTGCTCGTAGGTGGCGTCGTCCATGAAGACCAGGCTGTCGCCGTTGTCGAACAGATAGGAGAAGTCCTTCTGTTCCAGGGTGACGCGCTCGACCTTGTCTTCCGAACGGAAGCGTTCGTTCAGCTTGTTGCCGGTCTCGAGGTTCTTGGCCTCGACGTTGGCGAAAGCGCCGCCCTTGCCGGGCTTGACGTGGCTGGCCTTGGTGACGACCCACAGGCCGCCGTTGTGCTGCAGGACCATGCCGGGCTTGATGGTGTTGCCGTTGATCTTCATGGGGTCACATCGGGAATGGGGTTGCGCTCACGCGCCCGAGCGGGGCGTGGCGAATAGGGCGCGATCCCTAGAGGAAGCCCCGCCAAAGGGCAAGGCGGCCGCTAGTGCAGCGTGCGCTCACGTGACGCCTCGTCCGCCTTGCGGTGCAGGAAGTTGCCCAGGCGCACGCCTGATCCGGTCGGGGCGGCCATCTTGCCCGCACCCTCGTCCAGCTTGCGGGCCTCGTGGGCGAAGGCCGCGGCGAGGCCGGCCGAGGACATGGCGGCCGCCACCTGTTTCCACATCGACGATGGGCGCAGGCCCAGCCAGACGGCGTTGACGGTCTGGGCCGCAGCCCACAGGGCCATGGCCGTGGTCCGTTCGCGACGCGGCGGCGCGTTCCAGACCCGCACGGCCGACAGGGTGGTGGCCGAGAAGACGGCGGGCAGGATCAGGCTGAAGGCCCCCTGCGGCTTCTCGGTGATCGGCATTTCCCGGTTGCGGACGTTCTTCAGGCTGCGTTTGGGCCTAAGCGCGCCCGAGGCGATGCCGGTGGCCAAGAGCGCGAACCCGGCCGTCAGGGCGATGCCGAGGGCCACATGCCCAGCGCTTCGGCCCTCGCTGTTGAGGAAGTCCGTGGCGGCGTCGCGCACGTCGTCGATGGCGTCGTCGATGTCGGTCATGGTGCGCTCCAGCCTGCCCTGTGAAATCTAATGAGCGGGGCCGGTCGCGGTTCCGTCACACATCGGTCTGCGGTTCGACCGGTTCGCGCTCGCTCGGGTCGAGGTCGTAGTCCAGCAGATCGCCGGGGCGGCACTCCAGTACGGCGCACAGCCGCGCAAGGGTGCTGAAGCGGATGCCCTTCACCTTGCCGGACCGGAACAGCGACAGTTGGGTCTCGCTGAGCCCGACCTGGGCGGCGATGTCGCGCGCCTTCAGGCCCTTCTTCACGATCAGGTCGTTCAACGTCACGCGGACGGGCATTCAGATCATCTCGTCCATCTCGGCCTGCACCAGGCCCGCCTGATCGATCACGCGACCGAGCAGGAACAGGGCGCCGCCGATCATCCCCAGGGTCATGCCGCCGACGTCGAAGTTCAGATAGCCGCCGTGCGTCTGTCCGACCAGTCGCAGCAGGTTCAGGGTGACAAAGACAGTCAGCAAGCCGCCGATTCCCAGGGCCAGCCCGACCTTGCGCAGGGCCGAGGCGAGGGTGGGTTGGATCAGCCGCCCCTGCGCCAGTTGTCCCATGGCCGCGCCGATCGACCACACCGCGAACAGATAGCAGGCGACAGGGGCGGTCCAGATGGCCGAGGCGATCATATCGGCGACGGGCCAGCGCCCACGTCCCATGGCCTGCAACACCAAGGGCCCGATCATATGTCCCAACGCCTGAATGAGGGCCACGCTGACGACCATGAAGATCGCCAGTGCGCGGTACTGCCGGCACAGCCGGTGGAAGCGGACGAGATCGGCGGCTGTCATAGCGAATCCGGTATGGAAAACCTGTCTTGTCTTTAATCTTGACTTAAAAATCATCTCCTCGCAACTTTATCTAAGAGGTAAACGATGGGGCGGCGAATGGCGGCGATCGAGACGGAGGGGCTGACGCGGGTCTTCGGGCGTCGGCGGGTGGTGGATGCAGTGTCGATGACGGTGCCGGACCGGGCGGTCTACGGCTTCCTGGGCCGCAACGGCGCCGGCAAGACCACGACGATGAAGATGCTGATCGGCCTGTTGCGCCCGACCGCCGGCGCGGCGCGGGTCTGCGGAGTCGATGTGGCGCGGGACCGGATGGGGGCGGCGCGCAGGATCGGCGCCCTGCTGGAGGCGCACGGCTTTTACATCCATCTGACGGGACGGGAGAACCTGGACCTGACGCGGCGCCTGCTGGGCCTGGCGCCGACCGAGATCGACCGGGTGCTGGAGGTCGTCGATATGGTTCGCGACGGTGGTCGGCGCGTCTCCGACTATTCACTGGGCATGCGCCAGAGGCTGGGCATCGCCCGGGCCATGCTGGGGGCGCCGCCGGTGCTGATGCTGGACGAGCCGACCAACGGGCTGGACCCGGACGGGATCGCCGACATGCGGCGCTTCCTGCGCGCCCTGCCGGAACGGGCGGGAGCGACGGTGCTGCTGTCCAGCCACCTGCTGGGCGAGATCGAGCAGACCGCCAGCCATGTCGGCATTCTTCACCAGGGGCGGCTGGTGGTGGAGGGTGATCTGGCCCGGCTCAAGGCCGAGCTGGCGCCCGAGATCGGCCTGAGGGTCGATGATCCCGGCCGGGCCCGGGCCGTTCTGCAAGGCCGTGATCTCACCCTGACGGAAGACGCCGAGGGGCTGGTGGCTCGACTGCGTCCCGGCGACGACCATGACGTCGTTTCCGCCGCCCTCAACCGGGATCTGATCGAGGCCGGGGTGTCGGTCTTCGCGCTCGCGCCGCGCGCCCGCTCTCTGGAGGGGATCTATCGCACCGCCTCCGCCGTCAAATCCCGCCGTCAGGAGACCGTCTGATGATCGCCGTGCTTTCCGTCGAGGTTCGCAAGCTGAACCGGTCCCTGGCCCTGCTGCTGGCCGTCGCGGCCCCGATGCTGATCGCCGTCTTCGCCTTCGCCATGTTGCTGCGATCAGGCAAGGCGTCCGAATGGGATATGTGGTTTGGCAGCGGTATAGGCATCTGGGCCTATTTCATGCTGCCGATGAGCGTCACGGCCCTGACGGCCCTGGTCGCCCACATGGAGCACGGCCCGCGCAGCTGGGACCATCTGCGCGCCCTGCCGGTCCCGCGCTGGACCCTCTATGCGTCCAAGGCTGTCTGCGTCATCGGCCTGGTCGGCCTGATGGGCCTCGCCGTTCTGGTTTTGACGGTGGGGGCGGTCGTCCTGGGCGGCCTGATCAAGCCTCAGGTCGCTGCAACCGGCGCGCTTGACCTGGCGGCCCATGCGCGGACCCTGGCGCTGATGACGGCGGCGGCGACCCTGATGATCGCCGTACAGTTCTGGACCGCAATGCGGTTCGCCAGTTTCGTACCCGGTCTGGTGCTGGGTATCGGCGGGACCTTCTTCGCCGTGGTCGCGACGGCGGCGAAACAGGGGGTCTTCATGCCCTGGCAGATACCGGTGAACATCCTGGCCCAGGAGGCCTGGCGCGCCCAGACCGCCCTGATGCTCGGCGGCGGCCTGGGTCTTGTCGTCCTCGCGGCGGTGGTGGTCCACCTGGCCCGCCGCGAGGTGGGATGAGACGGATCAGTTGCCGGTGGCGGCGCCGTCGGTGACGATTTCCTTCATGGCCGACTGCAGATAGTTCTGCGCGCCCATCAGCTCGATTAGCTTGTGCTGGTTTTCGAGGAAGTCGATGTGCTCCTCGGTGTCGGCCAGGATCTTCATCAGCAGGTCGCGGCTGACGTAGTCGCGGGTTTCCTCGCACTGGGTCACCGCAGCGGCCGTCGTGGCGCGGCTGTCGATTTCCAGCTGCAGGTCGGCGCCCAGGCATTCGATCGGATCCTCGCCGACCTTCAGCTTGTGCAGATCCTGCAGGTTGGGCAGGCCGTCCAGGAAGAGGATGCGCTTGATCAGCATGTCGGCGTGCTTCATCTCGCCGATCGATTCCTCGTAGATCACGTTGCCGAGGTGGGCCAGGCCCCAGCTCTCGAACATACGTGCGTGCAGGAAATACTGGTTCACTGCGGTCAGTTCGTTGGTCAGCACTGCATTGAGCGTGCGGATGATTGCGGGATCGCCCTTCATGGCCATGGTCCTTGGTCTCGCCACGGCGCGTTCGCCGTCTGTCGAGCGACGCAATACCACAGTAAAACCCGCGTTGTTTATTTGCGAGTTTTTATCACTACATTGATAGTGCGAATGATTTTTGGCCGCGAAGGGCGGGCCGGACTACTCGGCTGCGAGTGCGAAGGCTTCGCGACTGTCCTGGATCATCTGCCGCATCTCGCAGACGCACTTGGCGCATTGGGCCTGGCACTGATGGCTGGCGAAGATGTCGCGGGGACGGCAGGCGCCCGCCTCGATGGCCGAGGCCACATCACGCTTGCGAAGACCGTTGCAGTTGCAGACGTACACGAGTGTTCTACGCGGTTCACCGACTGAGAATGGTTCGCTATAGCACGGGTTAAGGCGATTGCAAGTCGTTCGCATGGCTTGACCGTAGCCTGGGGCGTTGACGAATGGTCGCGGGGAGGGGAGACCACGCCATGGCCAGAACCCCGACCGTTTCCGATCGCCCGCCCTGCCGGCTTTATCTGATCACTCCGCCTTCGATTCCCGACCTGGACGCCTTCGCCGCGATCCTGGACGAGGCTCTGGGCGCCGGCGACGTCGCAGCCCTGCAGGTCCGGCTCAAGCCCGCCGACGATGCGACCATCCGCGCGGCGGTGGAGGTCTTGGCGCCGATCGCGCGCAGGCATGATGTGGCCGTGCTGCTCAACGACCGGCCCGATCTGGCGAAGGCCACGGGCTGCGACGGGGTCCATATCGGTCAGGAGGACGGCTCTCTGGCCGAGGCGCGACGGACCATGGGGCCGGACGCCATGATCGGCGTCACCTGCCATGACGACCGCGACCTGGCCTGGGATGCGGCGGAGGGGGGCGCCGACTATGTCGCCTTCGGCGCCTTTTATCCGACCAGCACCAAGGAGACCGTTCATCGACCGCCGCTGGACATCCTCACGGTCTGGCAGGAGACGGTCGAGGTTCCCTGCGTCGCCATCGGTGGAATCACCATCGATACGGCGGCCGAGGTCGCCCGTGCGGGCGCTGACTTCGTCGCCGTCAGCGGTGGCGTCTGGTCCTGCGACGAAGGTGCAGCTGCGGCGGTCAGGGCGTTCAATCATAAGTTGAATATTTAGCGCGGCCGCATATTTCAGGGGATATTAGGAACCCCGTGGTCTGATCGTGGCGAGTTGGATCGCCCGAGATCGTTTCATGACCATGAGCCGTGTGCTCGACATTGATACCGCGAGGCCTGTGTCGAAGGTGACGCGGGCGGACGCGCGTCCGAACGAACCGGTGGTGACGGACATCTTCGCCCACCCGCTCGTTCCGGTGATGACCGGTGTTACGGTGGCGGTTCTGGTCGCGCTCGCGGTCGGTTACGCACGCAGTTCGGGACTCGTCGCCGGCCTTTGGGGCGCGGGCGGCGTGGCCGTGGCGGTTTGGCTGCGGACGAGCCGGGGGCCGCGTCATGACCTGGCGTTCGGCATGGTCCTGACGGTCAGTATCCTGATCGGCGAGATCATTGCGGGCAACAAGCCGGTTCTCTCGTTGCTGTTCACCTCGGCGAACATGATCGAGATCGTGGGCGCGGTCCTGCTGGCTAGACGCTTTGCGCCGACCCTGAATGTATCCAGCTTGAACGGCGCAGCGCGCTTCCTGGTCTGCGCCGCCGTCATCGCCCCGATTCCGGCGGGGCTGGTGGCGGCCGTAGGCCTGACCCAGTTCGGGTCGCACGACATCGTCGAGGGTTTCCAGACCTGGTGGTTCGGCCATGCCCTGGGCATCGCGGTGATCGGCGCCCTGGGGCTGTCACTGACCCGCTCGACCTTGGTCCGCCTCAGTCGGCCGTGGACCCTGGTCGAGGCGGGCTGTCTGCTCGCGGCGGTGTTGGGTTTCTACTATGTCGGCTTCACCGGTCGCATAACGATGGGCTTCCTGATGCTTCCGTTGCTGCTTGGCGTAGCCGTGCGGCTGGGGGTGGCGGGGACCGCCGTCGGTCTGCTGGTGGTCGCCCTGATGTCGGTTGGCGGCGCCATGTTCGGCTATGCCCCCTATACCGAAGGCATGAGCCGGCCCGAGCAGGTGATGATGGCTCAGCTTCTGGTTCTGCTCGGCTATATGCCGATCCTGCTGGTGGCGGCGCTGCTGGAAGAGCGGGACCGTCTGGCGGACCGAGCCCGCCTGGGGCAGGAACGAGCCGAATTGGCCTCGGAGGCCAAGTCGCGTCTGCTGGCCAATGTGGCCCACGAGATCAAGAGTCCGGTGGCCGGCGTCATCGGCATCGGCCAGTTGTGGTCGACGGGGCAGTTGGGCGCCGTGACGCCGCAGCAGACCGAGATGGCGGACATGCTGGTCAAGACGGCCCGCCAGGTCGAGACCCTGGCGCATGACTTGCTTGACGTCGCGCGGGCGGAATCCGGCGCGGTGAAGGTCGAACTGCGGCCGACGGACATCGCCGGCCTGCTTGAGGATGTGCGTCGTTCCGCCGGGCTGAGACCCGAGGCCCGGTCGATCAAGCTGGAGGTGGTCAGCGAGGGCGACGGTCTGATCGCGGTCGCGGATTCCCAGAGGCTGGCCCAGGTGATCGACAATCTGGCGACCAATGCTCTCAAGTACGGCGGCGTCGGGGGGCGCGTGATTCTGCGCGCGCTGCGTGTCGACGACTGTATTCGGATCGAGGTCACGGACTTTGGGCCAGGCCTGTCGCCACAGAAGCAGGCGCAGCTTTTTGAGCCGTTCAACCGTCTGGGGCTGGAACGTTCCACGATCGAGGGGCATGGCGTCGGTCTGGCGCTGGCCAAGCGGCTGGTCGAGTTGCAGGGCGGTGCGATCGGGGTGGTCTCGACATCCGGCCAGGGCGCGACCTTCTGGGTGGAGATGCCGCGCGCCTGACGGCCTCTTGCGGTTCCGGCGACGGCGCGTAAAGGTCCGGCCATGTTCGTGATCGCCCTCGCCGCCGCCCTTCTGTCCGGGCAAAACGCCCCGTCTGGCCAGCGTTCGGCCTCCGATCTCACCCGCGATCTGAACAGCGGCCCCCCCTTCACGCCCACGATTTCCCCGGTCCAGTCCGCGCCTGCGCCTGCGCCTGCGCCTGCGCCGACGCCCACGACAACGCCCGCTGCTCCGGCGGCGGTCGCGCCCGATCCAAGCCCTGCGTCGACGCGGCCCTCGCAGCCGACCGTCCCGCAAACCTCGCCGTTGACCCGGGATCTGAACAGCGCGCCGCCGTCGGCCGCCGCCGTTCCGCCCGCGCCTGTCGCTGCGCCTGTCGAGGCCGCGCGGCCCGGCATGCCTGTTCCTGCGTCGCCCCAGACGACCCGGCCTTCCTCGACCGCTCCTGCGCCGACGTCCGTTTCTCCCCAACGCCCATCCACGCCTGTCATACCGTCGACGCCTCAACCGCCGCGAGCCGTCGCCGCTCCCGTCGTGCCCGCACCGGTTCCGTCTCCCGACCGGCTGGCGGCCGCACCGGCGCCCCTGGGGGCGCCCGCAGCGGCGCCCCGCGCTCTCGACGCTGCGGGGATCGCCGCCCTGCCGTTTGCTGTGGATCTGCCGGCGGGCACGACGCTGACTCAATCGCGCGCCGGCGCGGACGCCAGCATCTATTTCGTGCGTCGTGGCGACCAGATCCTGGTCATGATCTACGCCGGACCGTCATCGCAGTTTCCGATCTACGACGGGCAGTTGGTCCGGGCCGGCGGCCGCGCCTCCATCGTCCTGACCGAGGGCGACCGCCGTCTGGCCATGGAGCACCTGTTCCAGCGCGCGACCGCACCACAGGAAATCCATGTCTGGGTCGCCAGTCCGGACGGCGCCGACCGGGATCTGGCCGAACGGATCGGTCAGTCGGTCGACGCCCGCTAAGGGTCAGGTCTCGGACCAGACCGCCATCTCGGTCCCCGCCGGATCGGCGAAGTGGAAGCGTCGTCCGCCCGGGAAGGCGTAGATCGGCTTCAGGATCTCGCCGCCCGCCGTCTCGACCTTGGCCAGCATGGCCTCCAGGTCGTGGGCGTAGAGAACGGGCAGGGGCGTCGCCGTCCGCTCGGCCTGGTCGGCGTCGAAGCCGCCGTCCAGTCCCTGATCGAAGGCGGCGTAGGTCGGGCCATAGTCGACGAAGGTCCAGCCGAAGGCTTGGCTGTAGAATTTCTTGGTCGCCGGCAGGTCTGCGGCGGGCAGTTCGAGATAGTCCAGCTTTCCGTCTTCACGCACGGTTGATCTCCTGGGTTGCGGCGCCACCGACGAACCCCTCTTGCACGCCGCCCAAAGTTGCGCAAACCTGCAAACGGTTCGCAGTTGCAGGGAGTCGAGCGATGATCGTGATGACCACAGGACTGACGGGCCTGATGGCCCTGATGCGTCAGGACGAGAAGCCGGTCGAACGGGGCCCGGCGCCCGACGCCTATCGACCGTCCAGCCTGCGGCCGAATACGACGACCGTTTGTCGCTCCAGACCCAGTCGCTCGTAGAAGTCCAGGGCGGGCGTATTGTCGGCCCGCACCATCAGCTGGATCTTAGGAGCGCCCCGGTTGGACAGCCAGGCTTCGGCTGCAGCCGTCAGATCCCGACCGAGACCCCGTCCGCGCCGGTCCGGATCGACCGCAAGATAATAGACCCAGCCTCTGTGACCGTCGAAACCGACCATGATCGAGCCGACGACCTTTTCGTCCTCGACCGTGACCAGGACTGTCGAGGTCGCTCCCTCGCGCGCCAGCCTCAGATCCTGCTTCGGATCGTTCCAGGGCCGGGTCAGGCCGCAGGCGGTCCACAGGGCGACGACGGCCTCGTCCTCGCCGTCGCGGATCGGGCGGATGTCGCTCATCCGACCTGGGCGCGGTGCCGCAGGAAGGCGTCGGCCAGGACGCAGGCGGCCATGGCCTCGACGACCGGCACGGCGCGCAGGGCGACACAGGGGTCGTGACGGCCCTTGGTGCGCAGGTCCGTTTCCTCGCCGTCGCGGGTGATGGTCTGACGCATGGTCAGGATGGAGGAGGTCGGCTTGAACGCCACTCGCGCCGTCACCGGCTGACCCGTAGATATGCCGCCCAGTACGCCGCCCGCCTTGTTGGACAGGAAGATAGGCTGCTTGTTCAGGTCCAGCCGCATCTCGTCGGCGTTCTCCTCGCCCGACAGTTCGGCCGCGCCGAATCCGGCGCCGATCTCGACCCCCTTGGCGGCGTTGATCGACATCAGGGCGGCGGCCAGTTCGCCGTCCAGCTTGCCGTAGAGGGGCGCGCCCCAGCCGGCGGGCACGCCCGTCACCTCCAGCGCCACGACGGCGCCGATGGACGAGCCGGCCTTGCGGACCCCGTCGAGATAGGCCTCCCACTCGGGCACGACGGCGGCCGAGGCGGCGAACAGCGGATTGTCGTGGACGGCGTCGAAGTCGATGTCCTCGGGCGCGATCTTGTGCGGGCCGATCTGGACGACCCCGGCGCGGATTTTCACCCCTTCGCCCAGTATCCTGCGGGCCACGGCGCCGGCGGCGACGCGACTGGCGGTCTCGCGCGCCGAAGACCGGCCGCCGCCGCGATGATCACGCACGCCGTATTTGGTCTGATAGGCGAAGTCGGCGTGGCCGGGGCGATAGGCGCGGGCGATCTCGCCATAGTCCTTGGACCTCTGGTCCTCGTTCCAGATCAGGATCGAGATCGGGGTCCCTGTGGTCACCGGGCCGTCGCCGTCGTCGAAGACGCCGGACAGGATGCGGGCGGTGTCGCTCTCGTTGCGCTGGGTCACGAAGCGCGATCCGCCGGGCTTGCGCTGGTCCAGCCAGGGCTGGATGTCGGCCTCGGTCAGGGACAGCAGCGGCGGACAGCCGTCCACGACGCAGCCGATGGCCGGCCCGTGGCTCTCGCCCCAGGTGGTCACGCGAAACAGATGGCCGAAAGTGTTGTGCGACATGAAGCGACGCTTAGGCCGCCTGACGCTCCGCCGTCCAGACCCGGGTGAAGCGAAGCAGCATATCTTCGGCGGCCGACGGCGCCTCGGAAGACGGCGTCAGGGTCACGAACAGATGCCCCTCCGGCCGTGACCCGCGGGCGGGCAGGCCCAGCCCCTTCAGGCGGATCCGCATGGCTCCGGTCATCCCCGGCGTGATCCAGGCCGAACGGGGGCCTGCATAGGTTTCGATCTCGACCCGACCGCCTTCCTCCAGCAGGCGCGGGGCGGCGGGCCAGGTCATGAACAGGTCGTCGCCCAGGACTGAAATTCCGTCCTCGGGCCGGATCAGCACGGCCAGATACAGGTCCGCCACGTCGCCGGCCCCGCCGCGCAGCCGTAGGTGTTCGCCGGTTCTTAGGCCAGCCGGCACGGCGATGCGCACCGACCGCTCGCCCAGCCGCAGATCGACCTCGGCGCCGGCGACCGCCTGCATCGGGGTCAGGGCCAGAACCGGGGCGGGGGTGGGGCGGTCCTCGGGCGGGGCCAGGGCAGGGCGGGCTGAACCGTGGGCCTGGATCAGCCGATAGGCGGCGATCACCCGGCGGAAACGCTCGGCGTCCCCGCCCGGCTGGTCCGGCCGCGCTGCCTTGACCGCCGCGCGGAAGGCCGTCTTCAGCGCCGCGGCGTCGGTCGCGCCGTGCAGGCCCAGCGTGGCCAGGGCTTCACGGACGGCGGCGGCGTCGGATCGGGAACGGAGATCGCTCATGCCGCTACCGTTCGCCGCTTAGGGTCAATGGCCGGTTAACCGTGATTCGAAATGCGCGGTTTGATCCCGATCATTCCCACTGACGTCGCCCCGCTGTAGATCGAAACCATGACCGCCCCCCAGATCCCCTCGGTGATCCCGCCTAGCCCGTCGCGCGAAGAATACGCCCGCGACTACGCCGCCGCCCTAGCCGCCAACGGCGACGAGGCCGTCTTTGATCGAGTCGAGCCCATCGGCCTGTTCGTCGACTGGCTGGCCGATGCGAATGCGCACGAGGTCAATGATTCCAACGCCATGACCCTGTCGACCGTCGACGCCGACGGCCTGCCGGACGCGCGGATCGTCCTGCTGAAGGATGTCGATGCGCGGGGCTTCACCTTCTATTCCAACCGCGAGAGCGCCAAGGGCGTCGAACTGGACGTCCGCCCGGTCGCCGCCCTGACCTTTCACTGGAAGAGCCTGCGGCGTCAGGTGCGGGTGCGCGGCGTGGTCGAGCCGGTCACGGTCGAGGAGGCCGACGCCTATTTCGCCAGCCGCGCCAGAGAGAGCCGTATCGGCGCCTGGGCCTCGGATCAGTCCCGCCCTCTGGACGCCCGCGAGACCTTGGAGGCCGCCGTCGCCCGCGAGACCGCCCGGTTCGAGGATCAGGACGTGCCGCGCCCCGACCGCTGGAGCGGCTGGCGGGTCGTGCCTCACGCCGTCGAATTCTGGCGCGACCGCCCGTTCCGCCTGCACGACCGGCTGCGGTTCACACGCGACGGCGATGCCTGGGGTCGCCAACGCCTCTGGCCGTAAGACAATCGGCCGCGCCGGGGATACGGAAGGGCGTCGGGCGCGTTAAGCGTTTCTCGCCACGGCCAAGGTTCCTCATGCGTTTTCTGCCGCTGCTGTTCGCGTCGCTTCTGCTCGCGGCCTGCGCCACCCATCCGGGCAAGGTCGATCATGTGCGGTTCGCGGCCGACGCCCGGACGGCGCTGGCGACGACCTACGACGGTTCGCTGCGCGGGGTTCAGGGCGACGGCGTCCGCGCCTTCCTGGGCGTGCCCTTCGCCCGGCCGCCGGTCGGCGACCTGCGCTGGCGCACGCCCCGGCCGGTCCAGGCCTGGGACGGCGTGCGCGATGCGACCCGGATCGGCGCGGACTGCACCCAGGCCATCGGCCGCAAGGCCATCCTGGGCGGCGGCGGCGGGATCGTCGTCGGGTCCGAGGACTGTCTCTATCTGAACATCTACGCCCCGGCCGGGGCGACGGACCGGGCCCTGCCGGTCATGGTCTATGTCCACGGCGGCGCCTTCACCATCGGCGCGGGCGCCAACTACGATCCGTCGAAACTGGCGCGGGAGCAGGGACGGGTGGTGGTCACCGCCAACTATCGTCTCGGCGCCCTGGGCTGGCTGGCCCACCCGGGCTTCCAGGCCGAGGGCGAAGGCTACGGCGGCAATTTCGGCCTGATGGATCAGCAGGCGGCGCTGCAATGGGTGCATCGGAACATCGCGGCCTTCGGCGGCGATCCGTCGAACGTCACCCTGTTCGCCGAGAGCGCGGGGGGCTGGACCGCCTGCTACCTGATGGCCTCGCCCGCGTCCGAGGGCCTGTATCAGCGGGTCATCATCCAGAGCGGCGGCTGTCTTGAGCCCTCGTCCCTGGTCAGCGCCGAGGCGGCGGCCCAGTCCGGCCCCCTGTTCGCCGAGGGGTTGGGCTGCACCGGCATGGATCAGGTCGCCTGTCTCAAGGCCTTGCCGGCCTGGCGGCTGTCGCGCGCGCCCTCGGTGCGGGCCGGGATCAACGGGCCGGGCTCCTGGGGACCGGTCCATACCGACGCGACCGTGCCGGAAAACCCCGCTGTGGCCATCGACGCCGGACGCTTCACCCGCGTCCCCGTCATCGTCGGCAGCAATCTGGACGAGGGCCGGCTGTTCGCCAACGAGGTGCAGGACATGGATCGTTACCAGAAGGAGACGATCTGGATGTACGGCGACGAAGGGCGGCGCGTGCTCGATCGCTATCCGGTCGGCCCGGAGGGCCCGGCCATCGCCATCGCCACCAACTTCACCGACCAGAGGTTCGCCTGTCCGTCCCAGGCCCTGCGGCGTCAGCTGGCCCGCTACGTCCCCGTCTGGGGTTACGAGTTCGCCGACCGCGACGCCCCCTTCGTCCTGCCGGACTGGATCGTCGGTCTGGACCTGGGCGCCTATCACGCCAGTGAACTGGCCTATGTCTTCGGGACCAGCTGGATCTTCGCCGACGTCGGCCGGTTCACGCCGGGGCAGAAGGCCCTGTCCGGGCGGATGCAGCGCCTGTGGGCGGACTTCGGTCAGACCGACTTCGGCGCCGACTGGCCCCGCGTCGAGGCCGCCGGCCCGGTGCGGATCTTCACCGCCCAGAGCGACCGGCTGGACCCCGACTTCTTCGGCCGCCACCAGTGCGACTTCTGGGACGGCACCGCGTTCGGCGCCGCCCACTGAAGGTCAGATGAACCGCACCGTCACGCCCGGCTTGACCTTGTCCGCCAGGGTCCAGGCGTCCCAGTTGGTCAGGCGCACGCAGCCGTGGGACGCCGTCTTGCCGACCAGATGCGGATCCGGCGTGCCGTGGATGCCGTAGCTGGGCTTGTTCAGGTCGATCCAGACGACACCGACCGGATTGTTCGGCCCCGGCTTGACCACCACCTTGTGGTTCAGGTCGCCATAGCTCAGCTTCGCCGGATCATAGACATAGTCCGGATTGCGGGCGACGCCGTTCACCTTGACCGTGCCGGTGGGCGTCGGATTGTCGCCGCTGCCGATGGTGGCCGGGAAATAGGCGATCAGTTTTCCGTCTGCGGCGAAGGCCTTGACCGAGCCTTCGGCCTTGTCGACGTCGATGTGGTCCACTTCTGTGGGCAGCGGGGTGGTGTTGATGGCGGGGACCAGCAGCTTCTGGCCCGCGCGGTTGAAGTCGGCGTTAGGGTTCATGGCCCGCAGAAGAGCTTCGCTCACATGAAACCGTTCGGCCAGAGCCTCGACGATATTGGCGTAGCCCATGGCCTCGACCTCGCCTTGGGCCGCCAGGTCGGTGGGGACTCTGCCCAGATAGGGGCCGGCGATGTCGCCTTGGGTGATCTCGTAGGTCGAGGTCACGGCGCCGACGCCCTGGGCGCGCAGTCGCCCCATGACCCCCGCGTCCAACTGGCCGTTGACCGACAGGTTCTGAGCCTCCTGGAAGGCGGCGATGGCCTGGCGCATGTTCGAGCCGGCCAGACCGTCGATGGCGCCGGGCGAGAATCGAGCCCGTTCCAGCAGAACCTGAGCCTGGATCAGCGCCGGGTCGGGCTGGGCCTGTGTCGGCGGCGCGTTGGGGACGGGGGCAGGCGGCGGCGCATAGGCGCTGTTCTCTATGGCGTCGCGCGACAAGGGGCCGGCCTGTCCGATTTCCGTCGAGGGGGCGGCGCTCCTGTCATCGGCGGGATTGCAGGCGGCCAGGGTCAGGATGGCGAGACTGGAGGCGAGGCAGGCGAAACGGCGGTTCATACAAAGGCTTTCAAACGCGACAGGGGCAGACGGGGCGGTTCAGTTCTCTTCGCCGGTGGCGGGATCCGTCTCGGTCTCGCCCGAGTTGCTGGAGCCTTCCGAGCCCTTGGGCTCGGTCGCCGGGCGCGGCGGTTCGCCGTCCCTGCCGGGGCGCTGGTTCTCGTTCTCGACCTTGCGGTCGTCCGGGCGGGCGTCGGTCATGGGCATTTCTCCAGTTGGATCAGAGGCTAGTTCGGATTGAACGCGCCCAACGCGGCCGGGCTCCCGTGAAAGCGCGACCGTCAACATCCGTTCACCATGCCGGTGAACCGTACCGAAACGGGGCAGGGGGCAGGGTGCCGGCTGGAATGGACCTTGCTCTCGCAGGGTCGACGAGGACGCGCATGACCGAAACCCTGCAGGTCGAGATCATCAAGGCGGAGGCGATGGACGCCGCCGCGATCGCCCTGTGGCGGGACTGGTCGACGACCAATCCCGATCTGGCCAGCCCCTATTTCCGTTGGGACTATACGGAGATCGCCTCGCGCATCTGTCCCGGCGCGGCGGTGGCCGTGTTCCGGCGCGGCGGCCGGATCGTCGGCTTCTTCCCACACCAGAGACGGGGCGGCGCGGTTCAGCCGCTCGGCGCGCCGATGAACGACTATCACGGGGTGATCGCCGGCGACGGCGAGACGATCGGTCTTGAGGACGTGGCGCAGCTGCTGAAGGCCCGCAGCCTGAACGTCCCCGGCTGGATCGGCGCGGGCGAGGCGGGCGAGGAACGCCAGACGGTCAAGGTCACCATGCCGCCCCAGGGCTATGGCGCCTGGTATGTCGAACGCCGCTCGACCTTCGGCAAATACTACAAGGACAAGGAGCGGGCGCGGCGCAGCCTGGAGGCCGAACTGGGCGCGATCCGCGTGGAGGGCGAGGTCCGCGACGACGCCCTGCTGGATCATCTGATCGACCTGAAGGCGGCTCAGTATCGTCGTTCGGGCCTGCACGACATCTTCGCCTGCGGCTGGACGCGCAAACTGCTGCACGCCCTGATGAACGACCAGCGCGAGGATTTCGGCGCGTCGCTCGCGGTCATGTATGCGCAGGACACCCTGGTCGCGATCGAGTTCTCGCTGCACGCCGGCCAGCATTTCCACTTCTGGTTCCCGGCCTACGAGCCCAGTCTGGCGCGCTGTTCGCCGGGCATACTGCTCAGCATGGACACCATGCAGCTGGCGGGGGCGCGGGGCTTCCGCACCTTCGACTTCGGCTTCGAGGGCGAGCACTACAAGAAATACTTCTGCAACGCCCGCCAGACGGTGCGCGAGGCGGTGGTGACGCGGCCGGGCCTGGGCCAGGCGGTCGGCGACGTCGCCTTCGGCCTGCTGGGCAAGGCCGGGCGGGGCGAGGCCCTGCGCACCTCCCTGCGTCGCCGCTGGGCCACCATCGAGGCCTGCGAGGCTTCGGCCGTCGGACGGGCGCGGGGCGCCGCCGTCGCCGCCCGCTCCGCCGTCAACAAGATGGCCAGCAAGAAAAAGGGCCCGGCGCGCGTCGCCCACGCCTGATGGACATGAGCATGACCGACCGCCGCACCCGCTATCCCGGCCCCATCGCCGAGGCGAAGGATCACCCCCACACCCTGGTCGAACAGGGCTTCGCCGAGGACGCGGCTCTGGCCGCCGTGCTGGATCGCTATCCGGCCGAACTGTTCGACATCAACCTCTACGACTACGACGACGAGGGGCAGGTGTCCTTACGCACCGGCGCGCGCGGCCGTCTGTCGGGCGAGGATCTGCTGGAGGCGATCAAACAGGGTCGCCTCTGGGTCAATATGCGCGAGGTCCAGACCGGCTGGCCCGAGCTGTGGGCTGCGGCGATGAAGGATTTCGCCGCCATCCAGGCGAACTACCCGGGGATGCGGGCCGTGCGGAACGCGGGCCAGCTGATCCTGTCCTCGCCAAAGGCGCGGGTGCCCTATCATTTCGACGCGGCGGGGGTGGTGCTGTTCCACCTGCGCGGCCGCAAGCGGATATTCGTCTATCCGGGCGACGAACAGCATCTGCCCGAACGCAACATGGAGCAGGTGGTCGCGCGCCAGACGACCGAGGAACTGCCCTATGTCCTCGGCTTCGAGAACGACGCCCAGGTCATGGATCTGGAGCCGGGGCGGGCGCTGACCTGGCCGTTGTACGCGCCGCACCGGGTCGAGAACCTGGACCGGTTCTGCGTCAGCCTGTCGATGGACTTCCAGACCTGGCCGTCGCGGTTCAGGAACGGCGCCCTGTTCACCAATGCCGTAATCCGCAGTCGGGGCGGGCGTCCCCGCTTCACCGACGGTATGGCGACGCCCGAGCTGGCCGCGCGCTGGGCCGCCTCCCTGGCGCTGAAGAAGGTCGGGGCGATGCGCAGCAAGATCGCCAACTTCGAACGTGATTTCGAGCCTGAGGTCGGCGTGGCCGACGGGGCGGGCCAGCTGACCGCCGCCCGTTAATTCGAGTTCATGACCTCGAGTTAAAATGACTCGCGGCCGGGCGTCGCTCACCCTTCCTCCATATTCGGGAAAGGGAGCCCCTCATGAAGTCCGCATTGATCATCACCGCCGCAGTCGCCGCCCTGACCGCCCTGGCCGCCGCCGCGCCCGCCTCGGCGGCGGCGGAGGTCGAGATCCGCAACGCCGTGGCCCGCGTGATCGTCATCGTCGAGGATCGCCAGGATATCGGCGTCGAGGTGACCCAAGGGCGGTCGCGCCTGCCGACCGTGCAGGTGCGCCGCAACGGTCGCGACGTCGAGATCGACGGCGGCCTGCGTCGCAACGGAATATGGGGCGGCAATGACGGCGTCCGTAACTGCAACAGCGGGCGGGCCGACGCCAGCCAGCCGGGACAGGGCGCAAGCGTCGAGGTCCGCGACCTGGGCCGGATCCGCCTGGAGGACGCGCCCCTGATCGTGTTGCGCACACCGCGCGACGTGGATGTCAGCGCCGGCGGGGCTGTGTTCGGCGCCGTGGGTCGGGGGGCGCGGCGCGTGGAACTGGACAGCGGCGGCTGCGGAAACTGGAACATCGCCAATGTGGACGGCGCCATGGAACTGGGTGTCGGCGGCTCCGGCTCGATCCGGGCGGGGACTTCGCGTTCGCTGGAAGCCAGCGTCGGCGGGTCGGGGTCCGTCATGGCGGGAGCGACCGGAAATCTGAAGGCGGCCGTCGGCGGCTCGGGCAGCGTGGTCGTGGCCAGCGCCAGCGGGCTGGGCGACGTGTCGATCGGCGGTTCGGGCGGGGTGACGGTGCGCGACGGCCGGATGGACAAGCTGTCGGTGGCCATCGGCGGGTCCGGCGACGTCCGTTACGGCGGAACCACGCGAGACCTCAGCGTCGCCATCGCCGGCTCCGGCGACGTGCGCGTGGGCGCCGCCACAGGATCCGTGTCCCGCTCCATCGTCGGATCGGGAACCGTGCATATCGGGCGCTAAGACCCGTCTCTCAGCCGCGAGAGGAAAGGCCCCCGGTCGTGGAACCCCGGGGGTCTTTTTCTGTCCGGGCAAAGAAAAAGCCCCGGCGGATCGCTCCGCCGGGGCTTCGTCTTGGTGCGACAGTCGCTAATTACTGGACGTTGCCGCGGAACAGCGAGGTCAGGACGCTGTTGACGTTGCGGCCCAGGTTGGCGCCGGCGCGGTCACGCGCTTGCAGACCGCCGCCGAAGTTGTAGCGAACGCCGACTTCGAAGGCGTCGACGGTGACGTCGAAGTCTTCCAGTTCCGAACGGTCGTAACCGGCATAGACGCTGTAGGGCGTGGCGGCGAAGGCGTACTCGGCGTTGACGCCGGCCGACCAGCCGTCGGTGCTGGCGCCGTCGACGTCCAGATCCGAGTAGGACGCGCGGGCGGCCAGGCGCAGAGCCGGGGTGGCGTAGAAGGCGGCTTCACCACCGACGGTCCACAGGTCGGCGTCCGCAGCGGTGCCGTACGAAGCGACGCCGGTCAGGGTGGCGCGGTCGAAGTACTTCTGACCTTCGGCGCCGAAGGTCGTCAGGGTGTAACCCAGCGGCAGTTCTTCACCCGAGACGAAACCACCGAAGCGCATGTCTTCGACGGCCTTGGTCAGGTGGACGGCGCCCGACAGGCCGGTCTCGTCACCACCGAAATCCGAGTCGGTGTAGGTGCCGGCGGCGTTGAAGGTCACGGTCCAGTCGCCGAAGGCGGGGGTGGCGACGACGCCGTCGATCTTGGCGCCATTCATGTCGTTGTCGGCAGCGCCGGCTTCCGTCTTGGCGTGGTTGTAGGCGACGCCGACCGAACCGACGGCGTCCTGGGCGAAGGCCGGGGCGGCGAACAGGGTGGCGGCGGCGGCCGATGCGAGGAGGATCGTCTTCATTTTCTTTTGTCCTTAGCAGTCTCGACCCGGATGGGGGTCCGGGGAGGGCGGCTGCTACCAGTGTGCATTGAAGCTGAGCAATAAACCGTCGTTACATAAGTGTCTTGAAACTGTCGTGTGGCGCATCCGCCACGCCTTGTGGCTGGAATGTGTCGGCGGTGCGCGCATGCGGAGGCGAGCGATTAACAGGCAGCAATCATATAATCATATAAGCATGTCTTTATATGTATTGACGACGGGGCGCGCTTTCGGTCATCTGTGACCGTCGTGGTCTGCACGCGTCCCTCGGGGTGTGTGGAGCTAAGAGGGAAGCCGGTGCGGAACCGGCGCTGCCCCCGCAACTGTGAGCGGCGAGCCGAAGGTCCATCTCGTGTCACTGGGAGCTCGCTCCCGGGAAGGCCGGACCGGAAGCTGTGACCCGCGAGCCAGGAGACCTGCCCCGACAGATAACGTCCTCCGGCGGGGTGTCCGGTCAGGCCGCATGAACGCCGCGACGGCTGAAGCCGCGCGGGCGGTCGCGCGTCCCTGTCCGCTGTCTCGCCACAGCACCAAAGGCAGAGACCATGTTGAACAGCGAATTCACATTCAACATCCAGCGCACCCGGCTCGACGAGGACTATCGTCCCGCTGAGAACACGCGGATCACCACCAATTTCGCCAACCTGGCGCGTGGGGAGAGCCGGGAGGAGAACCTGCGCAATACGCTGAGGATGATCGACAACCGGTTCAACTCCTTGGCCCATCGGGACAATCCCAGCGGCGACCGCTATGCCCTCGAACTGGAGATCATCACCGTGGAGATGAGCGTCGCCCCCGGCGCGGACGCCGACGCCTTCCCGCTGATCGAAATTCTCAGGACGACGATCGTCGACAAGAGCGCCGACGCGCGCATCGAAGGGATCGTGGGGAACAACTTCTCCTCCTACGTCCGCGACTACGACTTCAGCGTGGTTCTGCCGGAGCATATGAAGAACCATCCGGACGCCGGCGCGCCGGAAGGCTTTGGCCAGCTGCACGGGAACCTGTTCAAACACTTCCTGAACTCGGCCGCTTATCAGGACAATTTCAGCAAGTCGCCCGTCATCTGTCTGAGCGTGTCGAGCAACAAGACCTACCATCGCACGGGCGCCGAACACCCTGTGCTGGGTTTCGAATACGAGAACAACGAGTTCTCTCCGACCGATCAGTATTTCGCGAAGATGGGGATGAAGGTTCGCTACTTCATGCCCCCGAACAGCGTGGCGCCCTTCGCCTTCTACCACATGGGCGACCTGACCGGCGACTACACCGACCTCGAGCTGGTCAGCACGATCAGCACGATGGAGACCTTCCAGAAGATCTATCGCCCCGAAATCTACAACGCCAACTCCCCGGCGTCGGACCAGTATCGGCCGAGCCTGGAGTATCAGGACTATTCCGTCACCCGCATCGTCTACGACCGGGAGGAGCGCAGCCGACTGGCCGTCGAACAGGGCAGGTTCGTCGAGGAGCGGTTCATCAAGCCGTATCGGGCCCTGTTGGACCAATGGTCCGCAAACTTCGCCGCCGCCTGATCAGTCAGCAGTCCAAAGTCTCCCATCATGAAAACTCTGCTCCCCACCTCCACCGCTGGCAGCCTGCCGAAACCCGTCTGGCTGGCTGAACCCGAGACCCTCTGGTCGCCCTGGAAACTGGAAGGCGACGAACTGATCGAGGCCAAGCGGGATGCTCTGCGTCTGTCGCTGGACGATCAGAATCGGGCCGGCATCGACATCGTCAGCGACGGCGAACAGACGCGTCAGCATTTCGTCACCACCTTCATCGAGCATCTCGACGGCGTGGATTTCGAGGCGCGCAAGACCATGCGGATCCGCAATCGCTACGACGCCAGCGTGCCGGTCGTCGTGGGCGCGGTCAGCCGACCGAAGTCGGTGTTCGTCGAGGACGCCAGATACTTGCGCGCCCAGACCGATCAGCCGATCAAATGGGCGCTGCCGGGACCGATGACGATGATCGATACCCTCTACGACGATCACTACAAGAGCCGCGAAAAGCTGGCCTGGGAGTTCGCCAAGATCCTGAATGAAGAGGCCCGGGAGCTGGAGGCCGCCGGGATCGACATCATCCAGTTCGACGAGCCGGCCTTCAACGTTTTCTTCGACGAGGTGAACGACTGGGGCGTCGCGACCCTGGAGAAGGCGGCCGAGGGGCTGAAATGCGAAACGGCCGTCCACATCTGCTACGGCTACGGCATCAAGGCCAACACCGACTGGAAGAAGACGCTGGGGACGGAGTGGCGTCAGTATGAAGAGGCCTTCCCCAAACTACAGACCTCCAGCATCGATATCATCTCGCTTGAGGCCCAGAACTCGCGCGTTCCGATGGACCTGATCGAACTGATCCGGGGCAAGAAGGTGATGGTCGGCGCGATCGACGTGGCGACTGACGCCGTCGAGACGCCCGAGCAGGTCGCCGACACGCTCCGTAAGGCGCTTCAGTTCGTGGACGCCGACAAACTCTATCCCGCAACCAACTGCGGCATGGCGCCTCTGTCGCGCCGCGTAGCCAACGCCAAGCTGAAGGCCTTGGGCGCAGGCGCCGAGATCATCCGCAAGGAGCTCTCGGTTTGACCCTGATGAACACTCTTCTCGGCCGACTGCTGCACCGGTCGGCCGTCGATGGGGCTCATTCATGACTGTCCGCCTGATCGACATGGTGTTCCCCGGGGACGCCAATCACCACGGCACCCTGTTCGGAGGCGTCGGTCTGGCGCACCTGGACAAGGTCGCCTTCCTTGCCGCCGCGCGTCATGCGCGGCGGCCGACCGTGACGGCCAGTTGCGACCGGATCGACTTCGCCGCCCCGGCCCGGATCGGGGAGCTGGTCGAGGCGACCGGTCGCGTGGTCCGTGTCGGCCGCACCTCGATGGGCGTCGAGGTCGAGCTGTGGGCCGAGGCGCCGGTCAGCGGCGAGCGTCGGCTGTGCACGCGCGGCGTCTTCAACATGGTCGCGCCGTGCGGGGAGGGTCAGGGCACCCTGCCGCCAGTACCGGCCGAGGGCGCGGGCGATGACGACGGCTGGCTGCGAGCGGTCGAGATCGTCTTCCCGACCTGGACCAATCACTACGGCACGCTCTACGGCGGCGACGCCCTGAAGCTGATGGCCAAGGCTGCCTTCGTCTGCGCCACGCGGAGGGCCAGGGCGGTCATGGTTCTGGCGGCCTCCAGCCGCATCGACTTCGCCTCTCCCATAAGAGAAGGCGACATGGTCGAGCTGGCGTCCCGCGTCACACGGGTCGGCCGCACCTCCGTCACCATAGAGGTGGAACTGTGGGCCGAGACCCTGCTGACCGGGGAAAGGCGCCGTTCTGCGGCCGCCGAATTCGCCATGGTGGCGGTTGACGAAACCGGCGCTTCGACGCCGATTCCGGGCGGCGCTTCCCACCTTGAAATCGCCTGATGGAATCCTGTCCACGCACCGGTTTCCGCGCTTGACGAAATCGGAATCGGTAGGCATAAGCCACCACTCTTGTTGGACCGGCTGTGCACTTCGGTGCAGACGCGGTTCGCGAGAACGACCTAAGTCACTGTTCTTTGCAGCTTCTTGGGACTTCAACGGCCTTCGCGGGCGACTGCGTGGGCCGATCGTTTTTGCGGATTTGCGTTCCCGAGGGCCTCGTGCCCGAAGGCCTTCGGTCTTTGAAATGGTTCACAGGGACGCGGTCCTCCGACCGCATTGGAAGTAAGCACCGATATGGATCAAAGCATCCGCATCAGGCTCAAGGCCTTTGATCACCGCGTCCTCGATTTCTCGACGCGCGAGATCGTTAATACCGCCAAGCGCACCGGCGCGACCGTTCGCGGTCCGATTCCGCTGCCGACCCTGATCGAGAAGTTCACCGTGAACCGCTCGCCGCACGTCGATAAGAAGTCGCGTGAGCAGTTTGAAATCCGCACGCACAAGCGCGTGCTCGACATCGTCGACCCCACCCCGCAGACCGTGGACGCGCTCATGAAGCTCGACCTGTCCGCCGGCGTGGACGTCGAGATCAAGATTTAAGTAGAAAGAGGCGGGATCCGATGCGCACGGGCGTGATCGCCAAGAAGCTGGGCATGACCCGCGTGTTCGCCGAAGACGGCGCGCACGTACCGGTCACTGTGCTGCAGCTCGACGGCTGCCAAGTCGTCGGCCAACGTACCCAGGAGCGTGACGGCTACGTCGCTCTCCAGCTGGGCGCTGGCACCAAGAAGGCCAAGAACACGGCTAAGGCTCAACGCGAAATCTACGCGAAGGCCGAAGTTGAACCGAAGGCCTATGTGACCGAGTTCCGCGTTGACGCGGAAGGTCTGCTGGATGTGGGCGCCGAGCTGTCGGCCGAACACTTCCTGGTGGGCCAGAAGGTCGACATCCAGGGTGAAACCATCGGTAAGGGTTTCGCCGGCGCCATGAAGCGCTGGAATTTCGGCGGTCTGCGGGCCACCCACGGCGTCTCGGTCTCGCACCGTTCGCACGGTTCGACGGGTAACCGTCAGGACCCGGGTCGTACGTTCCCCGGCAAGAAGATGGCCGGCCACTACGGCCAGGAAGTCGTCACCCAGCAGAACCTGACCGTCGTCCGCGTGGACGCCGAGCGTGGTCTGATCCTGATCAAGGGCGCTGTCCCGGGTCACGACGGCAGCTACGTCAAGGTTCGTGACGCCATCAAGAAGGCCCGTCCGGCCGACGCCCCGTTCCCGGGCGCCGTCAAGTCGGCTGGCAAGTCCAATGGGGCCGCTCAACCCGCCTCGACCCCGGCTGAAGAAGCTCCCGTCGAAGCGACCGAAGGCGGTGAAGCGTAATGAAACTCTCTGTCATCAAACTCGACGGCAAGGCTGCCGGCGACGTGGATCTGTCGGACGCCGTCTTCGGCATCGCTGACATCCGCGGCGACATCCTAGCCCGCACCGTCAACTGGCAACTGGCCAAGCGCCGCGCCGGTACGCACAAGGTTCAAACCCGCAACGAGAATTCTCGTACGGGCAAGAAGATGTACAAGCAAAAGGGCACCGGCGGCGCTCGTCACGGTTCGCGCCGTGCACCGCAGTTCGTCGGCGGTTCGCGCGCCTTCGGTCCGGTCGTTCGCGACCACGGCTTCTCGCTGCCGAAGAAGATCCGCGCTCTTGCTCTGCGTCACGCCCTGTCCTCGAAGGTGAAGTCCGGCGACCTGATCGTCGTCGACACCGTCTCGGTCAAGGAAGCCAAGACCGCCTCGCTGCGCGAGACGCTCGGCAAGCTGGGCTGGACCAAGGCTCTCATCATCGCGGGTCCCGAAGTCGACACGAACTTCGGCCTGGCCGCACGCAACATCCCGCACATCGACGTGCTGCCGAACGCCGGCCTGAACGTCTATGACATCCTGCGGGCTGAAAAGCTGGTGCTGACCAAGGCCGCCATCGAGGCGATCGAAGCCCGCTTCAGCGATAAGGAAGCCGCGTAATGGCCGCTCAACCTACCGCCAAGCACTACGACACCATCCTGGCTCCGGTGATCACCGAGAAGGCCACGATCCTGTCCGAGCAGAACAAGGTCGTCTTCCGCGTTGCCGACACGGCGACCAAGGACGAGATCGCCGCGGCGGTCGAAAGCCTGTTCAAAGTCAACGTCCTGAAGGTCAACACCCTGGTTCAAAAGGGCAAGACCAAGCGTTTCCGGGGTATCCTGGGTCGTCGGGTCGACATCAAAAAAGCGATCGTGACGCTGGCTGACGGCCAGTCGATCGACGTCACCACGGGGCTCTGATCAGATGGCCTTGAAGCATTACAATCCGACTTCGCCGGGCCGTCGCGCCCTCGTGCTGGTCGACCGTTCGGAACTCCACAAGGGCCGTCCGGAAAAGTCGCTGACCGAAGGTCTGACCAAGTCCGGCGGACGTGGCCAGGGCGGTCGCATCGCGGTCCGCTTCCGCGGCGGCGGCGCCAAGACCCTGTACCGCAAGATCGACTTCAAGCGTCGCAAGTGGGACATGGTCGGCACGGTCGAGCGTCTGGAATACGACCCCAACCGCACGGCCTTCATCGCCCTCGTGACCTACGAAGACGGCGAGAAGACCTACATCATCGCGCCGCAACGCCTTAAGGCCGGCGACACGGTGATCGCGGGCGAAAAGACCGACGTGAAGCCGGGCAACGCCATGCCGCTCCGTTCGATGCCGGTGGGTACGATCATCCACAACATCGAAATGAAGCCGGGCAAGGGCGCTCAGCTGGCCCGTTCGGCCGGCGCCTACGCCCAGCTGGTCGGTCGCGATCAGGGCTACGCCCAGATCCGTCTCGGCTCGGGCGAGCTGCGCATGGTCCTGGACGGCTGCATCGCCACGGTGGGCGCGGTTTCGAACCCCGACCACATGAACCAGAACCTCGGCAAGGCCGGTCGCAAGCGCCACATGGGCTTCCGTCCGCACGTCCGCGGCGTCGCCATGAACCCGATCGACCACCCGCACGGTGGTGGTGAAGGCCGGACCTCTGGTGGTCGTACCCCGGTTACCCCGTGGGGCAAGGACACCAAGGGCACCCGTACCCGCAAGAACAAGGCTACGGACAAGTACATCATCCGTACCCGCCACGTTAAGAAGGCTCGCTAAGAATGGCCCGCTCCTCCTGGAAAGGCCCGTTTGTCGACGGGTATCTGCTCAAGAAGGCCGACGCCGTTCAATCGTCGGGCCGCAAGGACGTGATCAAGACCTGGTCGCGCCGCTCCACCATCCTGCCGCAGTTCGTCGGTCTGACGTTCGGCGTCCATAACGGTCAGAAGCACGTTCCCGTGTCGGTCTCGGAAGAGATGGTCGGCATGAAGTTCGGCGAGTTCGCCCCGACCCGGAACTTCCCGGGTCACGCGGCGGACAAGAAGGCCAAAAGGAAGTAACTGATGGCCCAGACCAAGAACATTCGTCGGGTCGCCCCGACAGAGGCCCGCGCCAAGCTGGTCAACGTGCGCATCAGCCCGCAAAAGCTGAACCTGGTCGCCGCATCGATCCGCGGCATGCCGGTTCAGAAGGCGCTGAACGAGCTGGAATTCAGCCGTAAGCGTATCGCGACCGATGTCCGCAAGGTCCTGTATTCGGCGATTTCGAACGCCGAGAACAACCACAACCTCGACATCGACAACCTAGTCGTCGCCGAGGCCTTCGTGGGCAAGAACCTGGTGATGAAGCGTTTCGCGAGCCGTGCTCGTGGTCGCTCGTCGCGCATCCTGAAACCGTTCAGCGAGATCACCATCGTGGTCCGTGAAGCCGGCGAGGCCGCCTGATGGGTCAGAAAATCAATCCGATCGGTCTGCGCCTCGGCGTGAACCGTACGTGGGACAGCCGTTGGTTCGCCGCCGGCGCCGACTATTCCCGCCTGCTGCACCAGGACCTGAAGCTGCGCGAGTGGCTCAAGGAACGCCTGGCCGCCGCCGGCGTGTCGCGCATCATCATCGAGCGCCCGCACAAGAAGTGCCGCATCACCATCTACGCCGCCCGTCCGGGCGTCGTGATCGGCAAGAAGGGCGCTGACATCGAGAAGCTCCGCAAGGACATCTCGGCGCGCACCGAAGGTGAGGTTCACCTGAACATCATCGAAGTCCGCAAGCCGGAAACCGATGCGCAGCTGATCGCTGAAAACATCGCGCAACAACTGGAACGCCGCGTGGCCTTCCGTCGCGCCATGAAGCGTTCGATGCAGTCGGCCATGCGTCTCGGCGCCAAGGGCATTCGTATGAATGTCTCGGGTCGTCTGGGCGGCGCCGAAATCGCTCGTATGGAATGGTACCGCGAAGGTCGCGTGCCGCTTCACACGCTGCGCGCCGACATCGACTATGGCTTCTACGAAGCCAAGACGACCTACGGCATCATCGGCGTGAAGGTCTGGGTGTTTAAGGGTGAAGTGCTCGAGCACGACCCGATGGCCCAGGACAAGCGTTGGGCCCAGGAAGCCTCGGGTCCGTCCTCGAACGAAGGCCGCGAACGCGGCGGCCCCCGTGGCGACCGCGGTCCGCGTCGCGACCGGGGACGTGAGAACTAAGTCATGTTGCAACCGAAGAAGACCAAGTACCGCAAGGCCTTCAAGGGCCGCATCCACGGCTCGGCCAAGGGCGGCTTCTCGCTGAACTTCGGGTCGTACGGCCTGAAGACGCTGGAGCCGGAACGCATCACTGCGCGTCAGATCGAAGCGGCTCGCCGCGCGATCACTCGCCAGATGAAGCGCCAGGGCCGCGTCTGGATCCGCGTCTTCCCCGACCTGCCCGTCACGGGCAAGCCGGCCGAAGTCCGGATGGGTAAGGGCAAGGGCGCCGTGGACCATTGGGCCGCACGCTGCCACCCGGGCCGCATCCTGTTTGAAATCGACGGTGTCACGGACGAAGTCGCCCGTGAAGCTCTCCGTCTCGGCGCTGCCAAGCTGCCGGTCCGCACCAAGGTCGTGACCCGCATCGACGCCGGCATCGCTCATGTTGAGGTAGCCGCGTAATGACCAAGATCGCCGATCTGCGGTCGCAGACGACCGACCAGCTGTCCGACGAGCTGCTGAAGCTCAAGAAGGAACAGTTCAACCTGCGTTTCCAGGCGGCCACCGGCCAAATGGAAAAAACCCACCGCGTGGGTGAAGTGCGCAAAGACATCGCCCGCATCTCGACGCTTCTGCGCGAGAAGCGTGCGGCCTCGTAAGGAAACGAATATGCCCAAGCGAATTCTTGAAGGCGTGGTCGTGTCCGACAAGGGCGAGAAGACCGTCGTCGTGAAGGTGGAGCGCACGCTGCTTCACCCCGTTCTGAAAAAGATCGTTCGTCTTTCGAAGAAGTACCACGCGCACGACGAAGCCAACGCGCTCAAGGTCGGCGACATCGCTCGCATCGTCGAGTGCGCCCCCAAGTCCAAACTGAAGCGCTGGGAAGTCCTTTCCAACGCCTCCGCCTCGTAATCAGAAGGATCTGATCTTATGATCCAGATGCAAACTAACCTGGAAGTGGCCGATAATTCGGGCGCCCGCCGGGTCATGTGCATCAAGGTGTTGGGCGGCTCCAAGCGCCGCTACGCCTCGATCGGCGACACTATCGTCGCCTCCGTGAAGGAAGCCATCCCTCGCGGCCGCGTGAAGAAGGGCGACGTTGTTCGCGCCATCGTCGTGCGCACCGCCAAGGACATCCAACGCAAGGACGGCTCGGTCATCCGCTTTGACAAGTCGGCCGCCGTCATCGTCAACAAGCAGAACGAGCCTGTCGGCACGCGGATCTTCGGCCCGGTTCCCCGCGAACTGCGCGCCAAGAACCACATGAAGATCATCTCGCTGGCTCCGGAGGTCCTGTAACATGGCCGCCAAGATCAAGAAGGGCGACCGCGTCGTCGTCCTCACCGGCAAGGACAAGGGCCGCACGGGCAACGTGCTGAAGGTCCTGCCTACCGAAAACCGCGTCCTCGTCGAAGGCGTCAACATGGTTCAGCGCCACACGCGCCCGAGCCAGGCTGACCCGCAGGGCGGCATCAAGAACAAGGAAGCCTCGCTTCACCTGTCGAACGTCGCGATCGCCGACGCCAACGGCAAGGCGACCCGCGTCGGCTTCAAGATCGATGGGGACACCAAGGTCCGCATCGCCAAGACGACGGGAGACGTCATCTGATGGCTACCGAGAAATACACCCCCCGTCTGAAGTCGGACTATCAGGCCCGCATCCGTGCGGAACTGAAGACCAAGTTCGGCTACACCAACGAGATGCAGATCCCCAAGCTGGACAAGATCGTCCTGAACATGGGTATCGGAGAAGCCGTCGCCGACTCCAAGAAGGCCAATGCGGCCCTCAAGGATCTGACCGCCATCGCCGGTCAGAAGGCCGTCGCCACCAAGGCTCGCAACTCGATCGCCGGCTTCAAGCTGCGTGAAGGCATGGTCATCGGCGGCAAGGTCACCCTGCGCGGCGACCAGATGTACGAGTTCCTGGACCGGTTCATCACGATCGCGCTGCCGCGCGTGAAGGATTTCCGTGGTCTGAAGGGCACGTCCTTCGATGGTCGCGGCAACTACGCCACGGGTCTGAAGGAACACATCGTGTTCCCGGAGATCAACTACGACCAGATCGATCAGATGTGGGGCATGGACATTGTCGTCTGCACCACGGCCAAGACCGATGAGGAAGCCAAGGCTCTCCTCACCGAGTTCAAGTTCCCGTTCGTGAAGAACTGAGCGGGAAGGGAAGAGAACAATGGCTAAGAAGAGCGCCGTAAACCGCAACGAAGCCGTCAAGGCCCTGGTTGCGAAGTATGCCGCGAAGCGGGCCGCCCTGAAGGCGACCGCCAACGATGAAAACCTGCCGCTTGAGGAGCGTTTCGACGCCCGCCTGAAGTTGGCTGAACTGCCGCGCAACTCCGCGCCGAGCCGTATTCGCAACCGTTGCGAAGTGACGGGTCGTCCGCGGGCGTTCTATCGCAAGCTCAAGATGAGCCGGATTGCGCTGCGTGAACTCGGCAACCAGGGCCAGATCCCTGGCCTGACGAAGTCGAGCTGGTAAGGGGAGCGAACAGACATGATGATCAACGATCCCCTGAGCGACATGATCGCTCGCATCAAGAACGCGGCGACCCGCAAGCGTTCCAAGGTGCTGACCCCCGCTTCCCGTCTGCGTCAGCGCGTCCTCGACGTGCTGCAGGACGAAGGCTACATCCGCGGCTACAACCTGGTTCAGAACCCGGGTGAGTTTCCGCAGTTCGAGATCGAGCTGAAGTACTTCGACGGTCAGCCCGTCATCGCCGAAATCGCGCGCGTGTCCAAGCCGGGCCGCCGCGTCTATTCGGCGATCGGCGATCTGAAGCCGATCAAGAACGGCCTCGGCATCTCGATCCTCTCGACTTCGAAGGGCGTCATGTCCGACGCTTCTGCCCGCGACGCCAACGTCGGCGGCGAAGTCCTCTGCAGGGTCTACTGATATGTCCCGTATTGGCAAGAAAACCATCGCTGTGCCGAAGGGCGTGACTGTCACGCTCGACGGCCAGAACGTCGCTGTGAAGGGTCCCAAGGGCGAGCGCTCCTGGACCGTCGCCGAAGAGATCGAAGTCAGCCAGGAAGGCGACGAACTGTCGCTGACCCTGCGTTCGGACACCCAGCGCGGTCGCGCGATGTGGGGTCTGTCGCGCACCCTGGTCGACAACATGGTCGTCGGCGTCACCACCGGCTTCGAGAAGTCGCTGGAGCTGGTCGGCGTGGGTTACCGCGCCGCGATGAAGGGCGACGCCCTTTCGCTGCAGCTCGGCTTCTCGCATGAAGTCGACATCGCTCCGCCGGCCGGCGTCAGCTTCGCTGTTCCCAAGCAGACCGAGATCAAGGTCTCGGGCGCGGACAAGCAGGCTGTCGGTCAGATCGCCGCGGTCATCCGCAAGCTGCGTCCGCCGGAGCCCTACAAGGGCAAGGGCGTCCGTTATGCGGGCGAGAAGGTCCGTCGCAAGGAAGGCAAGAAGAAGTAAGTCATGGCTCTTTCTCTTCGACAACAAGCCAAGCGCCGCTCGGAGCGCACCCGTCGCCGCCTGAAGGCTGTCGCCAATGGTCGTCTGCGTCTGTCGGTCTACCGTTCGGACAAGAACATCTCGGCCCAGATCATCGACGACGCCCAGGGCGTGACCGTCGCTTCCGCCTCGTCGCTGGAAAGCGTCAACGGCAAGAAGGGTTCGGACACCGCCGCGGCCGCCGCGATCGGCAAGCTGATCGCCGAGCGCGCTCTCGAGAAGGGCGTCAAGGACGTCGTCTTCGACCGGGGCGAGTACATCTATCACGGACGGGTGAAGGCGCTGGCGGAAGCCGCGCGTGAAGCCGGCCTGAATTTCTAAGGGACGCGACAGATGGCGCAACAACCCCAACGCGGCGGCGGCGGCAACGATCGCAACCGTCGTGACAACCGCAACGCTCCCGCTGTCGATGGTCCGGATTCGGACATCGTCGAAAAGCTGGTTCACATCAACCGCGTCGCCGCCACCGTGAAGGGCGGCCGTCGCTTCAGCTTCGCAGCCCTGATGGTCGTCGGCGACGGCAAGGGCCGCGTCGGCTTCGGTCACGGCAAGGCGCGCGAAGTGCCGGAAGCCATCCGCAAGGCGACCGAAGAAGCCAAGAAGACGATGATCAAGGTTCCGCTGCGCGAGAACCGCACCCTGCACCACGACGGCAACGGCCGTTGGGGCGCCGGCAAGATCATGATGCGCGCCGCCCCTCCCGGGACCGGCGTCATCGCGGGCGGTCCGATGCGCGCCGTGCTCGAAACCCTCGGCGTCCAGGACGTCGTGGGCAAGTCGACCGGTTCGTCTAACCCCTACAATATGATCCGCGCGACGTTCGAGGCCCTCAAGGTCCAGTCGTCGCCGCGCCAGGTCGCCTCGAAGCGTGGCAAGAAGGTCGCCGACCTGATGGGCCGCCGCAACGACGGCGCCTCGACGCCCGAAGCTGTGGAGTCCTAAGTCATGGCTGAGAAGAAGACCGTCACCGTCAAGCAGACCGGTTCGCCGATCCGCCGCAAGAACGATCAGCGCGCCACCCTGGTGGGCCTGGGTCTGAACCGTCTGGGCCGCGAGTCGACCCTGGAAGACACGCCTTCGGTTCGTGGGATGATCGCCAAGGTCGCCCACCTGACCGAGATCGTCGAAAAGTAAGCCGTTTCGCCCTCTCCCGAACCCGGGGGAGGGCGTTTCAGTCTTGCGAATACCCGAAGGGTCGCCTATCAGCGGCCCTTAAATTTTTACAGCCGAGTCCGGAGCCGTGTTCCGGGCGCTAGCACCCGAAAGGATCAGGCACATGAAACTGAACGAAATCCGCGACAACGAAGGCGCCCACAAGAAGCGTATGCGCGTCGGCCGTGGCCCCGGTTCGGGCAAGGGCAAGACCTCGGGCCGCGGCGTCAAGGGTCAGAAGTCGCGTACCGGCGTCAGCCTGCTGGGCTTCGAAGGCGGCCAGATGCCGCTGTACATGCGTATGCCCAAGCGCGGCTTCAACAACCCGAACGCCCTGAAGCTGGCCGAAGTGAACCTGTGGCGCCTGCAAGACGCCATCGACGCCGGCAAGCTGGACGCCAAGTCGGAACTGAAGGGCGACGCCCTGGTCGCCGCCGGCGTGATCCGTCGCGTCAAGGACGGCGTCCGTCTGCTGGGCACCGGTGAGCTGAAGCAGGCCCTGAACCTGGTCGTCTGGTCGGCCACCTCGGGCGCCATCAAGGCCATCGAAGCCGCCGGCGGCTCGGTCGTGCAAGAGCGTATCGCCGCCGAAGCCAAGGCCGCCGCGCGCGTCGAGAAGCGCAACGCCGCCAAGGGCAAGGCTCCGGCTCCCAAGGCGCCGCGTGGCGACGAGAACAAGATCTCGGCTCGCACCAAGCGCACCGCCGCCAAGGCATAAGCAACGCGTCGTCGCGGCTTATTGGGCCGTGGCCTGAATACACCTGCGACGACGAAACAACGGAAGCGGCCCTCGCATGAGGGCCGCTTTCCGCCTATCTGACGACTCAGTCAGTCGTGGGGACGCATAATGGCTTCGGCCGCAGAACAACTCGCCGCCAATATGAACATGGGCTCGTTCGCGAAAGCGACCGAGCTCCACAAGCGCCTGCTGTTCACGCTGGGCGCCCTGCTGGTTTATCGCATCGGTACCTATGTGCCGATCCCGGGCATCAATTCGCAGGCCTTCCTGCAGTTCTTCCAGGACCCCTCGGGTCAACGCGGCATTCTGGACATGTTCAACATGTTCTCGGGCGGCGCGGTCGAGCGTATGGCCATCTTCGCGCTGAACGTCGCGCCCTACATCTCGGCGTCGATCATCGTGCAACTGATGGGCACCGTGTATCCGCCCTGGGAGAAGCTGAAGAAGGAAGGCGGCGAAAGCGGCCGCAAGCAGCTGAACCAGTACACCCGTTATCTGACGGTCTTCCTGGCCCTGGCCCAGTCCTTCGGCATCGCCGCCGGCCTGAACGCCCAGCCCGGTCTGGTCGACAATCCGGGCATCTTCTTCCTGGTCTCGACCGTGGTCACCCTGACGGGCGGCACCATGTTCCTGATGTGGCTGGGTGAGCAGGTGACGGCGCGCGGCGTCGGCAACGGCATCTCGCTGATCATCTTCGCCGGTATCGTCGCAGTCCTGCCGTCGACCATCGCCCGGATGCTGGGCCTAGCCCAGCAGGGTCAGATGTCGGCCTTCTCGCTGCTGTTCCTCGCCGTCCTGGCCGTCGCCACCGTCGTCTTCATCGTCTTCATGGAACGGGCCCAGCGTCGTCTGCTGATCCAGTATCCGAAGCGTCAGGAAGGCAACCGCATGGCCGGGGGCGAGCGTTCGTTCCTGCCGCTGAAGGTCAACACCGCCGGCGTCATCCCGCCGATCTTCGCCTCGTCGCTGCTGATGCTGCCGACGACGGTGGCCAGCCTGACCGCCAACGCCAATCTGCCCAGCTGGGCCAGCTGGCTGCCGTTGGTGACGGCGCAGCTGACGCACGGCCAGCCGCTGTTCATGGCCCTGTATGCGGCCCTGATCATCTTCTTCTGCTTCTTCTACACCTCGATCACCTTCAATCCGGAGGACACGGCCGAGAACCTGCGGAAATACGGCGGCTTCCTGCCGGGCATCCGTCCGGGCAAGCGGACGGCCGAGTATCTGGACTATGTCCTGACGCGCCTGACGGTGATCGGCGCCGCCTATATCACCGTCGTCTGCCTGCTGCCCGAGTTCCTGGTCGCCCAGATGGGCAACAGCCTCTACTTCGGCGGAACGTCTATCTTGATCGTGGTCTCGGTGACGATGGACACTGTCGCCCAGATCCAGTCCCAACTTCTGGCCCACCAGTACGAAGGTCTGATCAAGAAGGCCAAGCTGCGGGGTCGCGGCGGTCGTGGCGCGCCCACGCCGGTGCGTCGCTAAGTCTTAAGTGTTGAAGAAGCCTGGGGAGGGCTTACGCGTGAACTTGATCCTGTTCGGACCGCCGGCGGCGGGCAAGGGGACACAGGCCAAGCGGCTGGTCGAAGAAAAGGGCATGGTCCAGCTCTCGACCGGCGACATGCTGCGCGCGGCCATCGCCTCGGGTTCCGAACTCGGCGAGAAATGCCAAGCCATCATGGCGCGTGGCGACCTCGTGTCCGACGAGATCGTCATCGCCCTGATCGAGGATCGCCTGCCGGAGGCCGAGGCCGCTGGCGGCGCCATCTTCGATGGCTTCCCCCGCACCGTGGCCCAGGCCGAGGCCCTGGACGCGATGCTGGCCAAGCGCGGTTCGCAGATCGACAGCGTCGTCCGGCTCAAGGTCGATGACGCCGCCCTGCTGGAGCGGATCACCAAACGCTACGCCGACCAGGGCCGTCCCGATGACAACCCCGAGACCTTCGTGGTTCGTCTGGACGCCTACAACCGCAACACCGCCCCGCTGCTTCCCTATTACGAGGCCCAGGGCAAGCTGACCGAGGCGGACGGCATGGGCTCCATCGAGTCTGTGGCCAAGGCGATCGACGAAGCCCTGGCGTGACCAAACCGGACCTCGGGCGTTAATCGACCGATGGACGAAGCGGATACTCAGAATAACCGAAGGCGCGCCCGCAAACGCTGGCGCGCCTTCGCGCTTTTCGGCGGGGTCGCCGCCGTCGAGATCGGCCTGTTCCTGCTGCTGGGCCAGGTGAAGGGCCGCGCGCCGGAGACGGCGAACCTTGCCGAACCCCAGCCGTTCGAGGTCGTCCTCTACGATCCGCCGCCGCCCCGCTCCGACCAGCCCCCGGCGCCTGAAACCGGGGGAGGGGCGCCCGCCGCCCCGTCGCGCGTCCATACGCCTCCGCCGCCGAAACAGCCGCGCCCCGTCGAACTGCCGTCTCCGCCGAAACAGGCGCCCGAGCCCGCGCCGGTCGTCGGCGTCGCTCCGACGCCCTCGCTCGAGCCCGGCTTCGGTCAGGGCGGGCAGGGGACGGGCAGCGGATCCGGAGTCGGTGCGGGCTCCGGCCCCGGAACCGGATCTACCGGTCCGCGCCTGGTCGTCGGCCCGACCCTCGCTCAGGTCCGCGCCAACCACCCGCGCCAGGCCCGCAGTCGCTACGGCCGGGTCGAACTGTCGTGCCGAATCCGGCTGGACAGCCGACTGGAAGCCTGTCGCGTGGTCGAGGAGACGCCCGCCGGCCTGGGCTTCGGCGCGGCGGGCTTGGCCGTGTCCAGCTATTTCCGCGTCGAGCCCCCGACCGAGAACGGCCGTCCCGTCGAGGGGCGGCAGATGACGGTCGGCCTCGACTTCGGCATTCCTCCCCGACGCTGACCGGGTTGCGTTGACACCCTTTCCGACGCGCGCCTCTATGGGCGGCTCACGGGGGATGTTCGATGATACGATTGACGACGGCGACGGCGCTCGCCCTGGTTCTGGCCTGCGGCGCGGCGCCCGCCTTTGCTCAGACCGCCCGCCCGGCGACCGCCGCCTCCGCCCAGACCCTCGGCGGCCTGTTCCCGCTGCAGGTCGATCAGGACAAGGGGACGGTCAAGATCGAACTGCCGCCGCCCGGCGCCGACGGCGTCCTGGCCCGCGTCATCCATTTCACCACGCTTCGCACCGGCGTTGGTTCGGCCGTCACCGGCCTGGACCGGGCCCAGATCGGCCCGACCCACATCCTGGTCTTCCGCAAGGTCGGAAACCGCGTCGTCGCCGAATACGAGAACCCGACCTATCGTGCGCCCAACGGCTCGACCGACGAACAGGCCGCCGCCCGTGACGCCTTCCTGGGCTCGACCGTCTGGTCCGGCGAGATCGACAGCCGCACGGCCGGCGGCGGAATCGTGGTCGATATCGGCAAGTTCCTGACCTGGGACGCGACCGGCATCGCCGCGGCCCTGAAGGCGTCGGGCCAGGGCAGCTTCCGCCCCATGGCCGACCTCAGCCTGGTCGACGCCTCGGCCGCCCGCGCCTTCCCCGAGAACGTCGAGCTGGAGGCCCGGCTGACCTTCGCCTCGGACGACGCGGGGCGCGAGGTGTCGCGCATCGCCCCCGACTCTCGTCTCGTCACCTTCACCGTCCACCACAGCTTCGTGAAACTGCCGGACGACGCCTATCAGGTGCGGCCGTTCGATCCCCGCACCGGGGCGATGAACCAGGTCGTCGCCGACTTCTCGGCTCCGCTGGACCAGCCCATCGTCTCGCGCCTGGCCGCCCGTTTCCGGCTGGAGAAGACCGATCCGACCGCCGCCCGCTCGACCGTGGTCAAGCCCATCGTCTTCTATGTCGACCGCGCTGCCCCCGAGCCGATCCGTTCGGCCCTGGTCGAGGGGGCGATGTGGTGGGCCGACGCCTTCGACAAGGCGGGATTCATCGACGCCTTCCGCGTCGAGGTCCTGCCCGAGGGTGTCGATCCGATGGACGCCCGCTACAATGTCATCAACTGGGTCAACCGGGCGACGCGCAGTTGGTCCTACGGCCAGAGCGTGGTCGATCCGCGCACCGGCGAGATCGTCAAGGGCTCGGTCCTGCTGGGCTCGCTGCGGGTCCGTCAGGACATGCTGATCTTCGAAGGCCTGGTCGGCGCCGACCGTACCGGCACGGGCGCTCAGGACGATCCCGAACGCATCGCCCTGGCCCGCATCCGCCAACTGTCGGCGCACGAGGTCGGTCACGCCATCGGCCTGATGCACAATTTCGCAGCCTCGACCCAGGACCGGGCCTCGGTGATGGACTATCCGGTGCCCCTGATCGGGGTGGACGGCGACAGGCTCGACTTCTCCAACGCCTACGGTGTGGGGATGGGGGCGTGGGACGACTTCGCCATCGACTGGCTCTACGCCCCGGCCGATGCGGCGGCCCTGGACCGCAAGGCGAGGGAAGGGGCCGCGCGCCTTCGCTTCGTCTCCGACGCTGACGCCCGCGTCCCCTCGATGGGCCAGCCCTGGGGCAGTCTGTGGGACAATGGTTCGGATCCGGTCGCGGAACTGGCCCATCTGATGCGGGTGCGCCGTATCGCCCTGGATCGTTTCGGCCTGGGCAACCTGCCCGCCGGTTCTCCCGTCAACGACCTGCGCCGCCGCCTGGTCCCCATATACCTGTATCACCGCTATCAGGTGGACGCCGTGCTGAAGCTGGTCGGCGGGAGCGACTACGGCTTCCCGGTCGTGGGCGACGGGCGCGAGATCGCGACCCCGGTTCCGGCCGCGACCCAGTCGGCGGCGCTGGACGCCCTGCTGACCACGCTGGATCCTGCCGAACTGGTCCTTCCGGTCCCGCTGCTGGATCTGCTGGCCGCACAGCAGTCGGGCGATGCGGACATTCAGCACCAGATCGAGGTCTTTCCCGGCGAGACGGGACGCGGCTTCGACGCCGGCGCCGCCGCCGACGTGGCGGCCGAGGTCACCCTGTCCGGTCTGTTCGGACCCGAGCGGGTCAATCGTCTGGTCGAGGCCACGGCGCGCGATCCCCAGGCCCTGGGTCTGTCCGACGTCCTGAGCCGCACCTCGGCGGCGGTGTTCAAACCGGCGACCGGGCGTCAGGCCGAGCCGGCGCGCCGCGTGCAGGCCCGCTATGTCCTGATCCTGGCCGGGCTGACGCGCGGCAAGGATCTGTCGGGCACGGCCGCCGCCCTGATCGAGGCGGAACTGATGACGGTAGGGGAGAGGCTGCGTGGATCCCGCGCCGCCGATCCGGCCCAGCGTGCGCACGACCGCTGGCTGGGCGGGCTCTTGACCGACCGCGAGAGATTGGATCAAGTGTTGACGGATCGACGTCACCCGGTCGCCGTCCCTCCGGGCAGCCCGATCGGCGACGAGGATTGCTGGCTGTGCGGGCTCCAGCCGTCGTCAATACGCTCAGGCGTTGACGGCCTGTGAATCATCTGTATAAGGGCGCCTTCCCGCGAAGGGCGCCACGCTCCTGGTTTGTTAACCGGAGCGTTTGTTGCGTCTGACTAACGCGTATCTGGAGAATTTCGTGGCCCGTATTGCTGGCGTCAACATCCCGACCAACAAGCGCGTTGAAATCGCGCTTCAGTACATCCACGGCATCGGCCCTGCCGCCGCCAAGGACATCACCGAGAAGGTCGGCATCGAGCCGGCCCGTCGCGTGAACCAGCTGACGGACGCCGAAGTCCTGTCGATCCGCGAGACGATCGACAAGGATCACACCGTCGAGGGCGACCTGCGCCGCGAGACGTCGATGAACATCAAGCGTCTGATGGACCTGGCCTGCTACCGCGGCCTGCGTCACCGTAAGGGCCTGCCGGTCCGCGGCCAGCGCACGCACACCAACGCCCGCACCCGCAAGGGCCCCGCCAAGCCGATCGCCGGCAAGAAGAAGTAAGACATAGACATGGCTAAGGAACCGGGTCGCGTAAAGAAGCGCGAGCGCAAGAACATCACCTCGGGCGTCGCCCACGTGAACGCCAGCTTCAACAACACGATGGTGACCATCACCGACGCGCAAGGAAACGCGATTTCCTGGTCGTCGGCCGGTCACATGGGCTTCAAGGGTTCGCGCAAGTCGACCCCGTATGCGGCCCAGATGGCGGCTGAAGACGCCGGCAAGAAGGCGCAGGAACACGGCGTGAAGACGCTGGAAGTGAACGTTTCGGGTCCGGGTTCCGGCCGTGAGTCGGCCCTGCGCGCCCTGCAGTCGGTCGGCCTGACGATCACGACGATCCGCGACGTCACTCCGATGCCGCACAATGGTTGCCGTCCGCCCAAGCGTCGTCGCGTCTAAGCGACCGCGTTCCAAGGCACCCCCCATCTCCGTCGGTTCCACCATGGCCTCGTCGACAAGGCCGGAACCGACGAAACCCGTTCGAGGGACAAAATGATCGAAAGAAACTGGCAAGAGCTGATCCGTCCCGAGAAGCCGCAGATCGAGATCGGTTCCGACGCCCAGCGCAAGGCGCGCCTGGTGGCCGAACCCCTCGAGCGTGGCTTCGGCGTGACGCTCGGCAACGCGCTCCGTCGCGTTCTGCTGTCCTCGCTGCAAGGCGCGGCTGTCAC
>NZ_JBIIOP010000024.1:0-33748 GCF_044336875.1 Brevundimonas sp.
CCTACAACGTCGGCCTGTCGAACCGTCGTTCGCGCACCGTCGCGGACGCCCTGGTCGCCCAAGGCGTCAACGGCGGCGTGATCGCCCTCGACGGCAAGGGTGAAACCGCTCTGGCCAAGGCCACGGCCGACGGCGTGCGCGAGCCGCTCAACCGTCGCGCCACCATCGACATCAACTTCTAAGACCTTCCAGACGGTCGGCCCGGATCATCCGGGCCGACCCGAGGACGGGCTTTTCGAAGTCGTCGAAAGACAAGACGCCGTCTCCGAAAGGAGGCGGCGTTTTTCTTTGGCTGGCGATCGGCTTTTGGCGGGGCGGGCGTTTGGCTGAGGGCTCGCTTCAGCCTGTGGTCTGGACCAGCAGAGGTGTCGAAGCGGGGGTTGCAGACGCACTGGAGCGCCTTAACAGGGCTTCGCCGCCGCCGATGACCAGGATCGCGGTCAGGGCGGCGCTGACGACCGCCACAACGGCGAGCTTCAGGCTCTGCACAAATTCCCGACCCTCAGGCGTCACCGGATTTCCCGTATCTTGAACCATTTCGCACAACCATGATGCGTGAATCGGCGCAAGTCACGGAACGGTGTCCGGCCACGAAAAAGGGGCGGCGCCTCGCGACGCCGCCCCTCCTGATGTCGATGAGGCGATCGATCAGCCGGTGAACGGACGGATGAGGATCTCGACGCGACGGTTCTGGGCCTTGCCCTCCGCCGTGGCGTTGGAGGCCACCGGATTGCGCGAGCTGTTGCCGGCGACATAGAGGCGTTCGGCGATCACGCCACGACGGACCAGTTCCTGGGCTACGCTGCCGGCGCGGCGTTCGGACAGGGGCTGGTTGATCGCGTCGCCGCCTGAGGAGTCCGTATGGCCGATGATGTCGATGGTCGAGCGATCATACTCCTGAAGCACCCGCGCCACGTCATCGAGCACCGGCAGGAAGCGGGTGTCTATGGTCGACTGGTTGGTGGCGAAGGTCACGTCCGACGGCATGCGCAGAACCAGATTGTCGCCCTGGCGAGCCACGCCGACGCCGGATCCGGACAGTTCGGCCTCCATGGCGCGTTGCTGACGGTCCATGTACTGGCCGACGGCTGCGCCGCCCAGGGCGCCGACGCCGGCGCCGATCAGGGCGTTCTTGCGGCCCTGTTCTCCGTTCGAGGTATTGGTCAGATAGCCCAGCAGGGCGCCGCCAAGGGCGCCGGCGATGGCGCCCGTGCCGGTGTTGTTGCGGGTCGGGGTCGAGCGATAGGGGTCAGTCGTGGTGCAGGCGGCGGTCCCAAGCAGGGCCGCGATGGAGACGCCGGCGACGAAGATTTTGGCGCGCATGGAATGTTCCTTCCGAATTGCAGTCTGGCGCAAAAACGCCCGCTTACTGTCGAGGTTCCAAGCTGTACCGTAGGTGAACGAGCCTGAATACAGATCCATACCGATGGTTTTGTAACAGGTTCGCCCGCCAGATCGGCCCATGGCCTGACATGGTCGTGGAATAGGCGTAAGGGAACCGCCGCACTTTTTCCTGACCGAGGACGACGCCCGTGAGCTCGACCCAGACCGAAACCGCCACTGCCGACCGCGCCATCACGCCGGTGTCCATGACCCAGTATGATCAGGACTTCCAGGGGTTCAGCGACGCCCTGGGCGCGTCCTTCTCGCGCTTCGGCTTCGCTGTCGTCGCCGACCACGGGCTGGACGAGGCGAGGATCGGCGCCGCCATCGACGACGCCAAGACCTTCTTCGCCCTGCCGGAAGAGGTGAAGCGCCGGTACCACCAGCCTGGCACGGGCGGCGCCCGGGGCCTGACGCCGTTCGGGGTCGAGGCGGCCAAGGGCGCGGCGACGGTGGACCTGAAGGAATTCTGGCATGTCGGCCGTGAATTGCCGGAAGGCCATCCCTACCGCGACTTCATGCGCGACAATGTCTGGCCGACCGAGACGCCGGGTTTCCGCGACCATGTGTACGGCATGTACGAGGATCTGGACGCCCTGGGCCGCAAGGTGCTGAAGGCCATCGCCCGCTACCTCGAACTCGGTGACGACTTTTTCGAGGACAAGGTCGAGATGGGCAACAGCGTGCTGCGGATGCTGCACTATCCGCCGGTGCCCGCCGATGCGCCGGGCGTGCGCGCGGGCGCCCATGAGGACATCAATGTCATCACCCTGTTGCTGGGGGCGGAAGAGGCAGGCCTGCAACTGAAGGAGAAGGACGGCAGCTGGCTGGATATAGCCCCGCCTCCGGGGGCCCTGGTCATCAATATCGGCGACATGCTGCAGCGGCTGACCAACCACGTCCTGCCGTCGACGACCCACCGGGTGGTCAATCCTGCGCCCGAGCGTCGCGGTTTCGCCCGCTATTCGACGCCCTTCTTCCTGCACTTCAATCCGGATTTCCCGATCGAGACCCTGCCCAGCACGATCTCGCCGGAAAATCCCGACCGCTATGCGGGCAAGGCGATCACGGCCGAAGACTATCTGACCGAGCGTCTGCGCGAGATTCGTCTGCTCTAGGCGAAATCAGCGCGAGATCCGAAGGCGACTGATGTCCTGGCCGATCGAGCGGAACGCATCCTTCAGTCCGGTGCCGTTGGTCGGCTGGAAGAAATGCTTGTCCTTGGTGGTTGCGCAGGTCTCCATGACTTCGATCGCGGTATCCACCTTGCTGTCCTTGCCGCGATTGGTGTCCAGGTCGAATCCCACCGTATAGACGACCACGCCGGCGGCCTTCATCGCCTTGCACATCTCGACGGACTGGGTGAAGGGATCGCCCTCGGGCGCGCTGCAGTTGATCTGGAGATCGGAGCTGCCGGCGCTGCCATTGTCGACGGCGTCCTGGGAAATGACGCCCTGGCAGTACGGGTTGTTGAACTCGCCGTCCGTCATGATGACGACCGCCTTCAGGGTCTCAAGGACGTTGACCGGGCCGGGTACGCTGCCTGAAGGCCAGATGGACCCGAAGTTCGGCGACACCATGTACCAGCCCCAGCCCACGCCGATCTGGCCGGCGGTGGACCCCGTAGCGACATATCCGTCCACTTCGCTCTTCAGCTTCGAGATGTTGCTGGACAGGGGGTAGATGGTGCTGGTCAGGCAGGGGTTTGCGTTGCTGGGATAGTTTCGGCCGACCCACCGACCGGCGCCAGGAGCAGTATCCTTATAGGCGTCGCTGCCGGACCGCTCGCTGACGCAGGTGCTCGAAGGCAGTTCGCGCTGACCTCCAGCCTGGTTGAGGAAGAGACGGATGGCGCAACCGTCGCGGCCGCACTGCGCCTTGCCGCCTCTGGTGTAGGCGATCTCGTTGGGGCCGACGAGAGGGACCCAGAAGCTGTTGTTGGAAAGCCGGTTCACGATCCAGGTCGCATTGAGATCGACCATGCCGACGACATCGGTGATCTTGGCGTATTCGCCGGTTTCGAGGCCGTGGTTCGCCGATGTGACCACGACATTGCAGCCCTCGACCTGGCATTCGGTGACCGTGCCGCCGGACCCGTTGTTGGAATAGCCCGACGAGGTGTTGATCCCGTTCAGCCTGAAGGTGTTCGCCGTCAGGACCGTGACCTGATAGGCGCGGCCGTTCAGATCCGTCATGCGGCTGACGCCCGTGATCCAGACGTAGTCGCCGGTCGTCAGGCCGTGGCCGTTCGCCGTGACGACGGCCGGGTTCGCCCGAGAAATGCTTGAAATCGACTTGCCGGAAGCAGCGGCCCAGGCGGCGCCGGTTATGGCGGTCGATCCCGTCAGTGCGCCACGGGTCCGGTCGGCATAGTCTCCGGCATTGACGCCCATCGAATAGGGCACGAGGGCGATCTTCGAATAGAAGGGAGACTGTTCGGTCTGAACGACGAGGTCGATCAGATCCTTGGCCGCCGTCTTCAGGTCGGAGAGGCGTGTGCCCTTCATGGAGCCGGTAATGTCGAGGACCATGGCGACCTCTAGATTCCGGGCCGCGCGGTTGACCTCTGAGTGAACCCCGATGGACAGGGTGTCGTCGAGAATCTTGCCGTAGGGCGGCAGGACAATATTGGCGACGAGCGTCTTCACGCGGCCGGTGGCGTCTGAGACCACGACGCGATTCTGATTCAGGGAGATGGTGACGTCGCCATCCTGGACGGGCTCCACCTCCGTGTTCTGAAGATTGCCGCGCAGAGCGATGAGGGCGACCCGCTTGAGATCGGCCGGCTCCGTATAGGGCGAACGCGCCGCCGCCAGGGTGGCGGCGTCCAGAGCGTCCTGGAACTGCGCCTTTGCCGTCGTGACCCGTTGAAGGTCGATCCCGCCCAGCACCAGCATCAGAAGCACGGGCAGGCTGAAGGCGAAGATCATCGCCACATTGCCACGCTGGTCGGTGCGCAGACGTGCGACGAGGTCACGAAGCCGTAGGACGGCCCTATGGATCAGTTGAGACGCCAATTTCGTCGCTTCCCCGTCGGGCGCACGCCGCCCGCATGACGACAGAATGCCGTCATGCGGTAAAGGAAAGGCTCAAGCGTCAGGGTTAACCGGCGTTAGGGCTTCAGGCCTCCGACCAACCGCAGTCGTGGCCCCGGTTCTGGACGGTCAACCACTGGTTCAGCGGGGCGAAATAGTCGGCGACGGCCGAGGCGTCGTTGGTCGTCTCGCCGGTGAAGGCCTGCAGGGCCTCGGGCCAGGGCTTGGACTGACCCATCTCCAGCATGGCGTTGAAGCGCTGTCCGACCGCCTCGTCGCCGTACACCGAGCAGCGGTGCAGCGGCCCGGTCCAGCCGGCCTGTTTGCAGGCCGCGCGCTGGAACTGGAACTGGTAGATGTGGGCCAGGAAGTAGCGGGTGTAGGGGGTGTTGCCCGGCACATGATATTTCGCGCCCGGATCGAAGGCGTTGGCCGGACGCGCGCCGGGCGGAACCAGGCCTTGGTATTTGAGCATGTCGGCGGTCCAGGCGGCGTTGTACTGCTCCGGCGTCGTGGCGCCCGAGAAGACATCCCAGCGCCAGCGGTCGACCATCAGGCCGAAGGGCAGGAAGGCGATCTTGTCGAGCGCCATCTTCAGCAGGAAGGGAATGTCCTCCTCCGCGCCCGGCGTCGTCTTCAACAGGCCGATCTGGTTCAGATAGGTGGGCGTCAGGGCCGACAGGCCGACGAAGTCGCCGATGGCCTCGTGGAAGCCGTCGTTGGCGCCGTTGCGGAACATCAGCGGCTGGTTCTTGTAGGCCCGCTGGTAGTAGTTGTGCCCCAGCTCGTGGTGGACGGTGTAGAAGTCCTCGCCGTTGACGTTGGTGCACATCTTGATGCGGATGTCGTCGGCGTTGTCCAGATCCCAGGCCGAGGCGTGGCAGACCACCTCGCGGTCGCGCGGGCGCACGATCTGGCTGCGTTCCCAGAAGGTCTGGGGCAGGGGCGCCAGGCCCAGGGAGACGTAGAAGCCCTCGCCGGTCTTGACCATCTTCGTCGGGTCGTAGTTCGCGGTCTTCAGCAGTTCGGTCAGGTCGTAGCTGGAGGCGCCGCCGCTGGTCGGGGCCACGACGTCATAGATATTGCCCCACTGTTGCGACCACATATTGCCCAGCAGGTCGGCGCGGATCGGGCCGTGGTCGGGCTGGACCGCGTCGCCGTATTTCGCGTTCAGCCGGGCGCGCACATAGCAGTGCAGGTTCTCGTAGAAGGGCTTGACCTGGGCCCAGAGACGGTCGGTCTCCTTGGCGAAATCATCGGCCGGCATGTCGTAGCCCGACCGCCACAGGGCGCCGGTGTCGGCGAAGCCCAGTTCGCGCGCGCCTTCGTTGGCGATTTCGACCATGCGGGCGTAGTCGTCCTTCATCACCGGCGAGATGGTGCGCCAGCCTTCGTACAGGGCCTTGGTCTCGGTCGGATCGCGGCTGTCCGCCAGTTTCAGCGAAGCGTCGTCCAGGGTGATCTGTTCGCCCTTGAAGTCGAACTTGCCGGTCGAATAGGTCGAGTCCAGCCGGGTCGTGATCTGCGACAGCTCCTCGGCGGCGCCCGGGCGGTTGGGCGCGGGCAGGACGATGGCCAGACGCATCAGGTCCAGCTTGCGGCGCAGCACCGGATCGACCTGGACCGAGTTGAACCTGGCCGCCTGGTTGGCCAGCTGGACCTGAAGCTCGGTGGCCTCGGCGTTGACCTTGGATTCCAGCCACATGGTGTCGAAGGTGATGTTGGTGGCCCGCGCCCACTGCACCCGGGCGGCGTATTCGCCGAAGGTCAGCATCTTGGCCTCGGCGTCGGCGACGAACTGGGTCGCGCCCTCGACCGTCGTCGGATAGTCGGCGCGCAGGCCGGTGGCGGTCACGGGGGCGGGGGTGAAGGTCTGTTCCCCGCCGTCGGCCTGAAGCGGCATGACCTCGTCCGGGGGCGGGGTGGTGGCGGCGCAGCCGGCGGTGAAGGCGAGGGCGCAGGCCGCGGCGGCGGTCATTATCTGACGCTTCATGTTGGATCTCCTGAACAGCGCAGGCAGGAGAGGTCAGGCGTCGGGCGTCGTCAAGCGCGGCGGGCCAGCGCCGGTTTTTGGGCGATCGACCTATTCGAGCCGAATGCAGGCGTTCAGGCCTTCGTTCCTGACCGTGCCCATGGCGGCCTGGATGCGGCCGGCGCGGCGACGGACATAGGGGCCGGGCGGGGCCGCCTTGTAGCGGCGCGGGGCGGGCAGGATGGCGGCCAGGCGGGCGGCCTCACGCGGGCTCAGACTTGCGGCGTCCTTGCCGAACCAGTGCTGAGCCGCGGCCTGGGCGCCATAGACGCCGGGCGCCCATTCGACCACGTTCAGATAGACCTCCATGATCCGCCGCTTGGACCAGACGGCCTCGATCAGGACGGTGTAGCCGGCCTCGAATCCCTTGCGGACCCAGTCGCGGCCGGGCCACAGGAAGACGTTCTTGGCCGTCTGCTGGCTGATGGTCGAGCCGCCACGAATGCGGCCGCCGTTGGCGTTGTGGTCCAGCGCCTTCTCGATGGCCTCCATGTCGAAGCCGTGGTGGCTGCAGAACCGGGCGTCCTCGGCGGCGATGGCGGCGTTGACCAGATTGGGCGAGATCCGGTTCAGCCCGCGCCACTGATAGTCCATGCCCTCGCCGCGTACGGCCTGTCGCAACATCAGGATCGTGGGGGCGGGCGGGAAGATGGCGACGAACAGCACCCCCCCGACCGGCAGGATCGCCAGGACGGCGAGGGCGATCAGCGCCGCCCGAAACCAGGTCTTCCGACGCGCCCGCGCCATTACAGGATCAGCACCCCGGCGGCGCCCTCCTCATCGGCCCAGGCCACCTTGTCGGCGGCGGGGCTGAGGGACAGGGCGGCGATGGCCGGACCCTTCTCGGCCTTGATGAAATTCAGCCCCTGGGCGGCCGGATGGGCGACCCAGATGCGGCCGTCCGTCAGACCGGCGGCCAGCAGCCCCTGGTCGGTGCGGGCCGAGACCAGATTGACCAGGGTCGTGTCGTCATAGCCGATCTCGGTCGCCTCGCGCCCCATCGGCCCGTTCGAGCCGATGAAGGGCCACAGTACGGCCCCTTGCGCGCCCGAGGTGGCCAGCAGTTGGCCATTGGCGAGGAAGGCCAGGGACCGGACCTTGGACGGATAGCCGCCCATCCGCAGGTTCTTGGCGTCCTTCAGACGCCAGCCGTGCAACTGGCTGTCCTGCATGGTGGTGACGACGAAGGCGCCGTCGGGCGAGAAGGCGACGCCGGTGTGCGACCCGGCCCAGGCCAGTTTCACCGGCTGCTGCTTCTCGATCCGGGCGTACCACAGGGCGGCCCCGCCATAGGTCGAGGTGGCGATGCGGCGACCCTTGGGCTCGAAGGCGACGCCGGAGACGGTGCGCTCGTGCTGGAAGTCGCGGCGGAAGGCGGTTTCGCCCGGGTCGATCACCGACAGGGTGCGGCCGAAGGAGAAGGCGACCAGACCCGAGGCGGGCGAGGCGTCGATGGCGTCGATCCACTGATTCCTGGCGGTGGCCAGAACCATGGCGTCCTCGTCGCGGCGGCTCCAGACCACCTTGCCGTCATCGCCGCCGGTGACAATCCCGTCGCCGGACGGGTGGACGGCGGCGCACAGGATCGCACCGTCGTGGGCCTCGACCCGCGTCTTGTCCTCGAACCGGACCGAGCCGTCGCCGAGAGCAAAGACGGCGCCGGCGTCGTCGAAGAGGGCGGCGGTGACCTGGGCGTCGAATGCGAAGTTCATGGCGCAGCCGTTAGCGGGTTGCGCGGGCGGGGGCAAATGGGGGAGGCCAAGTCACCGGCTCCTCCCTCCCAGAACGGGGAGGGAGAGTGATGGCTTAGACCGGATCGCTGGGCTTGGGCTCGACCGGCGCCGGGGCGGCCTGGGCCTTGGCCGGCTCCTCGGGCAGGGGGATGAACTCCAGATCGTCCTCGCTGGGCAGGCTCATCCGGCCGGCCTTCCAGTCGGCCTTGGCCTGGTCGATCCGGGCCTGGCTGGAGGCGACGAAATTCCACCAGATCAGGCGTTCGCCAATCGGTTCGCCGCCCATGACCATGACGGTGGCCTGGGTCAGGGCCTTGATGGTCGGCTCGGCGGCGGGCTCCAGCACGATCATCTGGCCTTCGTGGAAGGTACGGTCCCCGACCTCGATCGAGCCCTTGGCCACGAACAGGGCGCGTTCGCTCATGCCGCCCGCGCCCTTGCCCGGAGGCGGCGCGGTGCGGACGCCGGGCTGCAGCTCCCAGTGAACATAGAACAGCGGCGAAGACACCGGCACGGCCGCCTTGGCCCCATAAGCCTCGCCGGCCACCAGACGCGCGAACAGGCCTCCGTTTTCGTAGGAAGGCTGGGCGCCCTCATCCAGGTGGTGGAAGGAGGGGGCGATCTCCTCGGCCTCGTCGGGCAGGGCGACCCAGGCCTGCATCCCGTGCATCGGCCCGCCCAGGCTGCGCTTCAGCGGATCGGTGCGCTCGGAATGGACGATGCCCTTGCCGGCGGTCATCCAGTTCACCTCGCCGGGGCGGATGACCTGATTATAGCCGAGGTTGTCATGGTGCATGATCTCCCCCTCGAACAGATAGGTCAGGGTCGATAGGCCGATATGCGGATGCGGCCGCACGTCGATGGCGTCGGATCCCGGCGCGAACTCGGCCGGCCCCATCTGGTCCAGGAAGATGAAGGGCCCCACCATCCGGCGCGAATGGAAGGGCAGGACGCGCCCGACCTCGAACCCGCCCAGGTCCTTGCGGCGCGCGTCGATCACCAGTTCGATCATGTCAGTACCCCCTGGCGGATTCTGCCGCCTCGAGCGTCGTTATCCGACGTGTGGGGTCACGATGCCAAGAGGCAGGGCGGTCACATTCTTCACGCCGCGGGTGACGATATGGCTCTCGCAGTCCGAGACGATGCCCAGGGCCAGCAGCTTCTCGCGCAGGAAGCGGTCGAAGGCGTGCATGTCCGAGGTGATGATGCGCAGCACATAGTCCTCGCGGCCCGTGATGGTGGCGCACTGGACCACTTCCGGCCATTTGGCGACGGCGGCCTCGAAGACATCGAGGTTCTCCGCCGAGGGCAGCATCAGTTTGACGATGGCGTAGACTTCGAAGTCCAGGCCCAGAAGTTGCGCGTTCAGCAGGGTGACCCGCTTGGTGATCAGGCCGGAATCCTCCAGCCTCTTGATCCGGCGCCAGCACGGCGAGGCCGAAAGACCGACGCGGTCCGCCACCTCGGCGACCGACAGGCCGGCGTCCTGCTGCAGGATATCAAGGATACGGGCGTCGATGGGATCGAGTTCGTCCGCCAATGCGTTTCTCCGATTATGGTTCTGGCGAAATAAAATACCCGAAATCGGGATTTTGCAAGGTCAATTTGAGCGAGCGCCTGCTTAGGCGGCGTGTTATCAAACGTCCAGAGGAAACACGGACGGACCCCCGAACGGACATGGACGCCCGCATGAACGACAAATTGAACCAAAAAAACAGCCAGCCGCTGTCGCTTCGCGTGCCCGAGCCTTCCGGCCGGCCCGGCGATCGGCCTGACTTCAGCCATCTGCTGATGGATCCCGCCGGCGCGGTCGAGCGGCCCGAGGTGGGGACCACCCCCTATGAGATGCGCGACCACGCCTTCCGGCTGATTCGGGTGCTGGACGACGAGGGGAGGGCCGTCGGCCCCTGGAATCCGCGTCTGGACGCCGAGACCCTGCGGCGCGGCCTGAAGGCGATGATCCTGACCCGCGCCTTCGACGACCGGATGCATCGCGCCCACCGCCAGGGCAAGACCAGCTTCTATATGAAGTGCACCGGCGAGGAGGCCATCGCCGTCGCCCAGGGCATGCTGCTGTCGCGTGAGGACATGGGCTTCCCGACCTATCGCCAGCAGGGGCTGCTGATCGCCCGCGGCTATCCGCTGGTCGAGATGATGAACCAGATCTATTCGAACGCGGCGGACCCGATCAAAGGCCGCCAGTTGCCGATCATGTATTCGTCCAAGGAATACGGCTTTTTCACCATCAGCGGCAATCTGGGGACGCAGGTGCCCCAGGCGGTCGGCTGGGCCATGGCCAGCGCCTACAAGGGCGACGACAAGATCGCCATCAGCTGGATCGGCGACGGCGCCACGGCGGAAGGCGACTTCCACAACGCCCTGACCTTCGCGAGCGTCTATCGCGCCCCGGTCATTCTGAACATCGTCAACAACCAGTGGGCCATCTCGTCCTTCCAGGGCATAGCCGGCGGTCTGGAGACCACCTTCGCCTCCAAGGCCATCGGCTATGGCCTGCCGGCCCTGCGGGTCGACGGCAACGACTTCCTGGCGGTCTGGGCGGCGACCCAGTGGGCCGAGGAGCGCGCCCGCACCAACCAGGGGGCGACGGTGATCGAACTGTTCACCTATCGCGGCGCCCCGCACTCGACCTCGGACGATCCCAGCCGTTATCGCCCCGGCGACGAGCACGAGAAATGGCCGCTGGGCGATCCGCTGGAGCGGCTGCGCCAGCACCTGAACCTGATCGGCGAATGGGACGACGAGCGCCACGCCGTGGCCCTGCGCGAGGCGGTCGAACAGGTCCGCGCCGCCGGCAAGGAGTCCGAGGCCATCGGCACCCTGGGTCAGTCGCGGCCCAGCGTGAAGACCATGTTCGAGGAGGTCTATGCGACCGAGGACTGGCGTCTGGTCGAACAGCGCCGTGAGGTCGGAGTCTGACCATGAGCGAACAGAACACCTATACCGACGCCGACCGCAACGACGGCGTCGAGCCGGACATGGTCGACCAGAACGCCGCTCCGACCTCGCAGGCTGATGGATCGGGCGTCGTGCCGATGAACATGATCCAGGCCCTGAATTCGGCCATCGACGGCAAGATGGCCGAGGATTCCAACGTCCTGTCGTTCGGCGAGGATGCGGGCTATTTCGGCGGGGTCTTCCGCGTCACCGACAAGCTGCAGCAGAAGCACGGCCTGACCCGCAGCTTCGACGCCCCGATTTCGGAATGCGGCATCGTCGCCGCCGCCATTGGCATGGGCTCCTACGGCCTGCGTCCGGTGGTCGAGATCCAGTTCGCCGACTACATCTATCCGGCCTACGACCAGATCGTCTCCGAGGCGGCCAAGCTGCGCTACCGCTCGGGCGGTCAGTTCACCGCCCCCATAGTGGTGCGCTCGCCCTATGGCGGCGGCATCTTCGGCGGCCAGACCCACAGCCAGTCGCCGGAAAGCCTGTTCACCCATATCGCCGGGCTGAAGGTCGTCATCCCGTCCAACCCCTATGACGCCAAGGGCCTGCTGACGGCGGCGATCGAGGACGACGATCCGGTCATCTTCTTCGAGCCGAAACGCCTCTACAACGGCCCGTTCGACGGCTGGCACGAGAAGCCGGTCTCGCCGTGGAAGGCGCAGGATCTGGCCCAGGTGCCGACCGGCAAATACGTCGAGCCCATCGGCAAGGCGCGCGTGATGCGCGAGGGGAACGACGTCACCATCCTGGCCTATGGCACCATGGTCTGGGTCGCCCTGGCCGGGGCCGAACATGCGGGCGTCGACGCCGAGGTGATCGACCTGCGCACCCTGGTTCCGCTGGACATCGAGACCATCGAGGCCAGCGTCAAGAAGACCGGCCGCTGCGTCATCGTGCACGAGGCGCCCAAGACCTCGGGCTTCGGCGGCGAGCTGTCGGCCCTGGTGCAGGAGCGCTGCTTCTATCAGCTGGAGGCGCCCATCGCGCGCGTCACCGGCTGGGACACGCCCTATCCCCATGCTTTCGAATGGGAATATTTCCCCGGACCGCAACGGGTCGCAGACGCCTTGAAGAGCGTCATGACGGGAGGTCGCTGATATGGGTCGTTTCGTCTTCAAACTGCCGGACGTCGGCGAGGGCACCGCCGAGGCCGAACTGGTCGGCTGGCACGTCAAGCTCGGCGAGGTCGTCGCCGAGGACCAGATCGTCGCCGACGTCATGACCGACAAGGCCACGGTCGAGATCACCGCCCCGGTGTCCGGCAAGGTCATCGCCCTGCACGGCGAGCCCGGCGCCATGGTCGCCGTGCGCGGTCCGCTGGTCGAGTTCGAGGTCGAGGGGGCAGGGAATGCGGAGGACGCGCCCGCGCCCCAGCCGGTGGCGCAAGCCGCGCCGAAGCCCGAGATCAAGGCCGAACCCGCGCCCGCGCCGACCCCTGCGGTCGAGGCTGCAGGCCAGGGCAACTACGTCTTCAAACTGCCCGACGTCGGCGAAGGCACGGCGGAAGCCGAGCTGGTCGGCTGGCATGTGAAGGTCGGGGATACGGTCGAGGAAGACCAGATCCTGGCCGACATCATGACGGACAAGGCGACGGTGGAAATCACCTCGCCGGTCGCCGGGGTAGTGGCGGCCCTGCACGGCGAAGCGGGTCAGCAGGTCCCGGTCGGCGGGCCGCTGGTGTCGTTCACGGTTCAGGGCCAGGGCAATGTCTCGGCGCCGGTGCTGGGTCAGGCCCCCTCCACCGCTTCGCGGTCCCCCTCCCCCGATGGGGGAGGATCGCCTCATTCCAAATCTCCCCCCCTCGGGGGGAGTACCGGCGAAGCCGGGGAGGGGGGCAAGACCCCGCAGCCGAAGACGACTGCGCCCGCCAAGCCCGTTCCGGCCCTGACCGGCCGGACGCCGGGCGAACGCCCCTCCGCCTCTCCGGCCGTGCGCAACCGCGCCCGCGACCTGGGCGTGGACCTGACCTTCGTGCCGGGCTCTGGTCCGGCCGGTCGGATCACCCACGAGGATCTGGACGGCTTCATCGCGCGCGGCGGTCAGGTTCCGGCCGCGGCGCCGTCGGGCGGCGGTTCGACATACGCCCAGGCCGAGGGCACGACCGAGGTCCGCATCATCGGCCTGCGCCGCAAGATCGCGGAGAAGATGGCCGAGAGCGTCCGGCGCATCCCCCACATCACCTATGTGGAGGAGATCGACGTCACGGCGCTGGAGGAGCTGCGCGCCCATCTGAACGCGACGAAGAAGAAGGACCAGCCCAAGCTGAACGTCCTGCCCTTCATCGCCCGCGCCATCGTGGTCGCCCTGCGCGACCAGCCGCAGATCAACGCCACTTATGACGACGAGGCCGGCGTCCTGACCCAGCACGCCCCGGTCCATCTGGGCATCGCCGCCCAGACCCCGAACGGGCTGATGGTGCCGGTGGTCCGTCACGCCGAGGCGCGCGACCCCTATGACACGGCGCTGGAGATCGCCCGCGTCTCGGGCGCGGCCAAGGACGGCACGGCCAAACGCGAGGAACTGTCCGGTTCGACCATCACCATCACCTCGCTGGGGACGCTGGGCGGGGTCGTCCACACCCCGATCATCAACCACCCCGAGGTCGCCATCGTCGGTCCCAACAAGATCGCCGAACGGGTCGTGGTCAAGGACGGCCAGATGGTCGTGCGCAAGATGATGAACCTGTCGTCCAGCTTCGATCACCGCATCGTCGACGGTCACGACGCGGCGGTCTTCGTGCAGCGGATCAAGGGGCTGCTGGAACATCCCGCGACGCTGTGGATGGGGTGAGGACGTGAAGCTCGCCGGCCCTATCTTTGCGCTGGGTGTGCTGGCGGCCTCGGCAACTCCATCCTTGGCCTGCAGTCCCTCGCCAGACTACACGAGGTTCGAGCGAGAATACTATAAATCCGTGATATCGGTTTATCGGGTTGTGGCGGAGGACTTCACGCCGGTGGATTCCCGCTATCCTGGTGACAGTTTCAGCGTTCGTATGAGGCCGGTTGAGGCGATCTGGGGTTATGCTCCGCCCAAGCCGTTCACGCTAAGCTTCACGCCGGGAATGTGTAACAGCTGGTTTCTTGAGTCTGTGGAACAAGGCGAGACGCTGAACGGCAGAGCCTATTTCGTGTTCTTGGCCCCGCCGGGACAGGAGCATCTTTCCGAGCTCCATATAGTGCCGGCCGGCGATCAATCAGCGGCGGAAGCTCTCGTCATGCTGGGCCGATTGCAAGAGTCGGGAGGGGAAATGCCGCGCGCCGAAGGCGGCGCACTTCCGTCTTGGCCACCGTCAGGCGCAGTCGACTCCACGAGAGCGGCTCCCTACTGGTCACACTTTGTCCGTTGGCCTGCGATGATCGGGCTTGCAGCTATTCTGTTCCTAATCGGCCTCGGGGTTGGACGCGCGTCTCGCCCGGGTCGCGAAAAGTCGTATCCATGACCCAGACCATAAAGACCAAAGTCCTTATCATCGGCGCCGGCACCGGCGGCTATGTCGCCGGCATTCGCTGCGGCCAGCTGGGGCTGGACACGGTCCTGGTCGATGGCGGCGACGGCCTGGGCGGCACCTGCCTGAACGTCGGCTGCATCCCGTCCAAGGCCGTCATCCATGCGGCGGGCAAGTTCGAGACGGTGGCCAAGGCCGCCGCCGAGGGCGGAACCCTGGGCATCACGGCGGCCGCGCCGGCCATCGACCTGAAACAGACGGTCGAATGGAAGGACGGCATCGTCAGGAAGCTGAACGCCGGGGTCGCCGCCCTGCTGAAGAAGGCCAAGGTCAAGGTGATCAAGGGCTGGGCGCGCTTCGAGGACGCCAAGACCTGTATCGTCAAGACCGAGGACGGCGATCTGAAGATCACTGCCGAACACGTCATCCTGGCCACGGGGTCGGAGCCGGTCGAACTGCCCTTCCTGCCGTTCGGCGGCGACGTCATCTCCTCGACCGAGGCCCTGAGCCTGTCCGAGGTGCCGAAGAAGCTGGTCGTGGTCGGCGGCGGCTATATCGGGCTGGAGCTGGGCATCGCCTATCGCAAGCTGGGCGCCGAAGTGGCCATCGTCGAAATGGCCGAACGGATCCTGCCCCTCTATGACAAGGCCCTGACCGATCCGGTCGCCAAATGGCTGGAGAAGCACGGGGTTGAACTGCATCTGAAGGCCCGCGCGGGCGGCTTCGGCGACGGAAAACTGTCGATCACCACCAAGGACGGCGAGCCGCTGCAGCTGGAGGCCGACAAGGTGCTGGTGACGGTCGGCCGCAAGCCGCGCACCCAAGGCTGGGGTCTGGAGAATATGGGCGTGGCCATGGCCGGGCCGTTCGTGAAGATCGACCAACGCTGCGCCACCTCGATGAAGAACGTCTGGGCCGTCGGCGACCTGACCGGCGAACCCATGCTGGCGCACAAGGGCTCGGCCCAGGGCGAGGTGGTCGCCGAGATCATCGCCGGCCATGACCGGGTGTTCGATCCCGTCACCATAGCCGCCGTCTGTTTCACCGAGCCGGAGATCGTCTCGGCCGGTCTGGGCCCGTCGGATGTCGAGGGCCGCGACGACGTGATCCAGTCCGTCTTCCCCTTCGCCGCCATCGGCCGCGCCCTGGCCATCGAGGCGGGCGAGGACGGCGGCTTCGTTCGGGTCATCGCCTCGAAGTCGGATCACCGCATCCTGGGCATCCAGGCCGTGGGCCAGCACGTGTCGGAACTCAGCAACAGCTTCGCCCAGATGCTGGAGATGGGGGCGGTGCTGGAGGATGTGGCGGGCGTCATCCACGTCCACCCGACTCTGGGCGAAGCCTTCCACGAGGCCTCCCTGCGCGCCCTGGGGCACGCCATCCACATCTGATCAGAGACGATCCAGCCGCTTCGCGTGGTTCGCCACCATGCGGAGCGCCAGGCCGTCCGGCAGGAAGCGCGCCAGACCGGCCATGATATTGTTCATGACGCCCGGCGTGACGGCGGGACGGTTCGCCTCGCAGGCGGTGTAGCCGATGGCGGCGACGCGGGCGGCGTCCATCCACATCCAGGCCGGATAGGCCCTGGACACCTGGTCGCGCGAACCGTTGACGTCGTGGAACTCGGTCAGGGTGTAGCCGGGGTTCAGCACGGTGACGTGGACGCCGGTTCCCAGGGGCTCCAGATACAGGCCCTGGGACGCCTTGATCAGGAAGCTCTTGATCGGACCGTACAGGGTGTCGCCGCCCGTCGCGGGCATCTGGCCGGCGAGCGAGGCGACGTTCAGCACCCGGCCGAAGCCACGTGCGATCATGCCGGGCAGCAGCAGGCGCGACAGTTCGACCGGGGCGGTCAGCATGACCTGGATCATGGCGCGGTGTGCGGTCAGGTCGGTATCGAGAAAGCCGGTGACCCGGCTGAAGCCCGCATTATTGACCAGGCCGTCGACGGTCAGGCCGCGCGCGGCGACGGCCGCGACCAGGCGTTCGGGGGCGGCGGGATCGGACAGGTCTTCCGTGATCACAGTCGCCGTGACGCCGTGGGCGGCGCTCAATTCGTCGGCCAGGGCCTGTAGCGGGCCTTCCCGGCGGGCGGTCAGGATCAGGTTCCAGCCGTTCGACGCATAGGTTCGGGCCAGGGCCGCGCCTATGCCGGCCGAGGCGCCGGTGACAAGGACCGTGCGCCTCATTCGCCGGTCAGGCCGCGACGGGGCAGGACTTGTGCGGGGTGAAGGCCGCCAGCGACGCAGGGTTTTCGGCCAGCAGATCGGCGATGGTGATCTTGGACAGGGCCTCGGTCGCGGCCTCGTCGGCGGCGGTCAGGGCCTTGGCCACCTGGCGCGGGATATGTTCGCTGACCGGGCAGCCCTTGGCGCCCGCCGGGGGCGAACCGATGTGGGCGCAGCCGTTGACGGCCTTCAGCACCTCGTCCAGCCGGATGCCCTCGGGCTGGCGCAGCAGCCACGAGCCGCCTGTGGCGCCGGGGCGGGTGGCGATCAGGCCGGCCTTGGCCAGCAGGGCCGTGACCCGGCGCACAACCACGGGGTTGGTCGGGATCGACGAGGCCAGAAGCGCGCTGGGCGCCGCCTGGGCAGGCGAAAACGCGCCCTTGTGGGCCATATAGGCCAAGGCGTGGGCGGCGACGGGGAAGCGCTGACTGTCTGACATGGTTGTGTTCCTACAGTGAAAATAGGCGTTCCAGGGCGGAATCACAAATCCCCGTCTCATAGGGGGAAACCGAATCCCCCGCGTCACGATTGAAGACCGCGTGGAATGAGCCTAAAGGCTCGCCGCTTTGAAGGGCTCGACCTGTCGTCGATGGCCCGGAGGATACGCATGGCCGGGGATACTCCCCACGACGCGAGCGCTCCCTCGTCCGCGTCGCACTCGCCGGACAAACCCACCCACGCCACGGGACCCGAGTCCCACGCCCCAGGCGGGTCCAGCACGTCGCACGGCGGCTTCTGGGCCCTGACGCTCGGTGCGATCGGCGTGGTGTTCGGCGACATCGGCACCAGCCCGCTCTACGCCCTGCGCGAGGCGATCGACCATGCCCAGAACGGCGTGGGCGGCGAACTGGCCGTGGTCGGCGTCGTGTCCCTGGCCTTCTGGGCCCTGATGGTCGTCGTGACCTTCAAATATGTCTTCTTCCTGATGCGCGCCGACAACAAGGGCGAGGGCGGCACCCTGTCTCTGATGGCCCTGGCCCAGTTCGCGGTCGGTCGGCGCAGCGCCTGGATCTTCATCCTGGGCGTGTGCGGCGCGGCCCTGTTCTACGGCGACGGCATCATCACCCCCGCGATCTCCGTCCTGTCGGCGGTCGAAGGCCTGCAGGATGCGCCGGGCATCGGCGGCAAGCTGGACGCCTTCATCGTGCCGATCTCGGCCGGCATCCTGATCGCCCTGTTCATGGTCCAGTCGCGCGGCACCGCCAGCCTGGCCAAGTATTTCGGCCCGATCACCGCCGTCTGGTTCCTGAGCCTGGGCGCGCTGGGCCTGTTCCACATCTTCGACGACATCTCGATCCTGCGCGCCCTGTCGCCCTATTACGGGATCAGCCTGCTGCTGCACGACGGCTTCCTGGGGTTCGTCATCCTGGGCAGCGTCTTCCTGGCCGTGACCGGGGCCGAGGCTCTCTATGCCGACATGGGCCATTTCGGTAAGGCGCCGATCCGCATGGGCTGGCTGGCCTTCGTCCTGCCCTGTCTGACGCTGAACTATCTGGGCCAGGGCGCCCTGATCCTCGACAACCCCGGCGCGGCCGACAATCCGTTCTGGCGCATGGTGCCGCAGTTCGCCTACTGGCCGATGCTGATCCTGGCTACCGTGGCCACGGTGGTCGCGTCCCAGGCCGTCATCACCGGCGCCTTCTCGGTGACGCAGCAGGCGGTCCAGCTTGGCCTGCTGCCGCGCATCGACATCCGCAACACGTCGGAGACCCAGGCCGGCCAGATCTTCGTGCCGGCGGTCAACAGCTTCCTGATGGTCGGGGTGCTGGTCCTGCTGGTCGTGTTCCAGAGCTCGCACAACCTCACCGCCGCCTATGGGGTCGCGGTGACCGGCACCATGCTGGTCAATACGCTGATGGCCTATTCGGTGATCCGCAAGGGCTGGAAATGGCCGCTTTGGGCCGTGGCGGGAACGCTTATTCCGTTCGCCTTCATCGACAGCGTCTTCCTGACCTCCAACCTGCTGAAAATCCCCGACGGGGCCTGGATGCCGTTGGTTCTGGGCGCGTTGCTGGTGCTGGTCATGTGGACCTGGGTGCGCGGCACCCAGATCCTGACGGCGAAGACCCGCAAGGACAGCCTGCCGCTGAACGACCTGATCGAGATGCTGCAGGCCCGTCCGCCGCACCGCGCGCCCGGCACGGCCATCTTCCTGACCAGCGATCCCGACGTCGCCCCGGTCGCCCTGATGCACAATCTCAAGCACAACAAGGTGTTGCACGAGAAGAACGTCATTTTGACCGTGCGCACCTCCGAGCGGCCGCGCGTTAAGGAGGCCGACCGGGTGCGGATGGAGCCGATCAACGACGACTTCAAGAAGCTGACCGTCACCTACGGCTTCATGGAGACGCCGAACGTGCCGCGCGCGCTCGGCCTGTGCCGCAAACAGGGGCTGAAGTTCGACATCATGTCGACCAGCTTCTTCCTGGGCCGGCGTTCGCTTATTCCGTCGGCGCGGCAGGGGATGCCCCTGTGGCAGGATCGTCTGTTCATCTTCCTGATGCGCAACGCCGCCAATCCGACCGACTTCTTCCATATTCCGCCCGGCCGCGTGGTCGAACTGGGCGCGCAGGTAGCCGTATGACGACTGAAGGACGGGGCGGGCAGAGCTCGCAGGCGCGTGGACGCCGCATGGCCACCAAGGGCCGGCCGCGCCCGGCCCCGGCCGTGGACGCCGCCGCCCCGTCGCAGGACGATATCGGCGTCGAGGCCCGGGTTGTCGCCGGCGTTCTGCTGAACGCCGCCCTGGAGAAGCGCAACGGTCTGGACGAGGCTCTGTCCCAGCCGGCCGCCCGCGCCCTGGAGCCTGTCGACCGCGCCTTCGCCCGCGCCGTGGCCATGGCCGCCCTGCGTCGCCTGGGCGAGATCGACCAGATCCTGGACCGTCGCCTGAAGAAGTCGCCGCCCGAGGCGGTCCGCACCCTGATGCGCATCGCCCTGGCCCAGACCCTGGTGCTGGAGACGCCCGCCTTCGCCGCCGTCTCCACCGCCGTGAAACTGGCCGAGCGCGATCCCAAGACCCGACCCTACAAGAATCTGGTCAACGCCGTGCTGCGCGGCGTCGGCCGCGAAGGCCCCGGCCTGACCACGGCCGAGAGCAATCTGCCCGACTGGATCGCCGCTCGCTGGAAGGCGACCTATGGCGAGGCGGCCCTGACCGGTCTGGCCCTGGCCGCGCGCGAGGAGCCGGCGACCGATCTCAGCCTCAAGCCCGGCGGCGATCCGGCCGCCGTGGCCGCCGCCGTCGAGGGCGAGGCCCTGGCGGGCGGCACGGTCCGCACCGGTCGTCGCGGCGATGTGGCTGGCTGGCCAGGTTTCGAGGACGGCGACTGGTGGGTGCAGGACGCCGCCGCCGCCGTGCCCGGCCGCCTGCTGGACGTGAAGCCGGGCGAGACCGCCCTGGACATGTGCGCCGCCCCCGGCGGCAAGACCCTGCAACTGGCCGCCGCCGGCGCCGCCGTGGTGGCCCTGGACCGTTCGGCTCCGCGCCTGAAGCGTCTGAGCCAGAACCTGGAACGCACCGGCCTGACCGCCGAGGTGGTCGCCGTCCCGGCCGAGGACTGGGAGGACGACCGCGTCTTCGACGCCGTCCTGCTGGACGCCCCCTGCACCGCTACCGGCACCTTCCGCCGCAATCCCGAGGTTCTGCGCGCCACCCGGCCCGCCGAGGTCGCCAAACTGGCCGACGTGCAGCACCGGCTGCTGGACGCCGCCGCCGAACGGGTCGGGCCGGGCGGACGGATGGTCTATTGCACCTGTTCGCTGGAGCGGGAGGAGGGCGAGACCCAGATCATCGCCTTCCTGCGTCGCAACCCCGGTTTCCGCACCGTCCCCGCCGATCCCGTGGCCCTGGGCGCCCCGGCCGAGGCCCTGACCCCGGAAGGCTGGCTGCGCATCCTGCCCTCCATGTGGGCTGAACATGGCGGCCTTGACGGCTTCTTCGCCGCGAAGCTGGAACGGGTTTCCTGAGCGGGAGCGCCTTGCTCCCGCCCGCAAGCCGTCCTATCCGGGGACATGGCCGTTACCCCCCTGATCTGCCCGTCCATCCTCGCCAGCGACTTCTCGCGGCTGGGTGAAGAGGTCCGTGCGCTGGAAGCCGCGGGCGCCGACTGGATCCACGTCGATGTGATGGACGGGCATTTCGTGCCGAACATCACCCTCGGCCCGGACATCGTGAAGGCGATCCGGCCGCACACCAGCCTGCCGTTCGACGTTCACCTGATGGTCGCGCCGGTCGATCCGTGGCTGGAGGCCTATCGCGACGCCGGCGCCGACCTGCTGACCATCCACCCGGAAAGCGGCCCGCACGTCCACCGCACCCTGGGCCGGATCCGTCAGCTGGGCGCCAAGGCCGGTCTGGTGTTCAATCCGGCCACGCCCCTGTCGATCCTGGAAGAGGTCGTCGACCTGGTCGATCTGGTCCTGATCATGTCGGTCAATCCGGGCTTCGGCGGTCAGAAATTCATCGACAGTTCGCTGCGCAAGATCGCCGGCGCTCGCGCCATCCTGGACCGCGCCGGTTCGGCCGCTCACCTGCAGGTGGACGGGGGCGTGACCTCGGCCAACGCCGGAGCCTGCGTCGCCGCAGGGGCCGACGCCTTGGTCGCCGGCTCCTTCGTGTTCAAGGGCGACTATGCGGCCAATATCGCCGCCCTGAAGGCCGCGCCGGCAGCCGCGTGAGCCCGATCGGCCCCTTCAGCCCGCGTGGCCCGGACGCGACGCCGGACGTCGCCTCGGGCCAGATCCCGGGTCTGCCCGGCGCGCCGGTGCGGACGCCGGTGCGGTCGGGCGAGACCACGACCGGACCGGGTCTGTGGCCCGCCATCGCCGGGCGCATCCTCACCCGTCAACTGTGGATCGAGATGTATGGCCTGCCCGGCTATGGGCTGACGCTGTCGGGGCGCAAGGCGACCGCCTTCGCCGCCACTCCGCGCGACTTCCGCCCGCACGATCCGGCGCCGGGCAAGAATCTGCTGGTCGGGCGTTTCGTCCTGGCGGGGGCCTCGATGGAGGTCGAGGCGCCGGCCGACCCATGGAACCGACCCAGCCCGTCGCGGCCCTTCGCGGTCGAACTGCACGCCTTCGCCTGGCTGCCCGCCCTGATGGCGCAGGGGGAGCGCGGCGCGAGAGAGGCTCTGCGCCTGACCCTGGCCTGGGCCGAGGCCTTCTCCCGCTGGTCGCCCTTCGCCTGGGGGCCGGAAATCCTGCCTCGCCGGGTGATCAACCTGGCCTGCGCCGCCCGCAAGATGGGCGCCGTCGCCACCGAGGCCGAACGACTGAACCTGGCCGACAGCCTGGCGCGCCAGACACGCCAGCTGCTTCGCCCGCCCGGCGGCCTGGCCACCCGGGCCGAGCGACTGACAGCGGCGGCCATTGGCGGCTGCGTTCTGGCGGGGCCGGCCGGTCAAGCCTTGCGCGCCCGCGCCCTGTCGGGTCTGGCCGGCGCGCTGAAGGCCACTGTGCTGGAGGACGGCGGCCACGCCTCGCGCAGTCCGGAGGCGGGGCTGGAGCTGTTGCTCGATCTGCTGACCCTGGACGACGCATTGGCCCAACTGTCGGAACCGACGCCCGAGGCCGTGTCCGAGGCCATCGGGCGCCTGACGCGGGGCCTGCGCCTTCTGACCCTGCCCGACGGCCGCCTGGCCAGTTTCCAGGGCGGCGGGCCGTCGAACGCCGCGCGGGTCGCCGCCGCGCGGGCTCATGACGAGGCTGCGGCCGTCAAGATCGATCCCGCCCATCCGCCGGTCGGCGCGGTCGGCGGCCTGGTGCGGATCGCCAGTCCCCTGCTGACCATCGTCGCCGACGCCGCCACCCCGGCCAGAGGCGCCTGGGGCGCGTCGGCCTGCGCGCAACCGATGGCGCTGGAGATCGTCTGCGGCAAGGACCGTCTGGTCACCGGCTCGGGCTGGACTCCGGCCTCGACCGACCGCCAGGCCCTGCGCCTGACCCCCGGTCATTCGACCCTGACCCTGGGCGAGCGATCGCTGAACGAGCCCCTGGGCGGCTGGAAGGGTGAACTGCTGGGCGCACGCCTGGTCGGGCCGCCGATCCATGTCACCGCCGACCAGCGCGACGGCGACGGCGCCGTCTGGCTCGAGATGGAGCATGACGGCTGGAACGACAGTTTCGGCCTGAACCACCAGCGCCGCCTCTATCTGGATCAGCGCCTTGACGAACTGCGGGCCGAGGAGAAGCTGTTCCCGACGCCGGGCCGCAAGGACATGATCCGCCAGATCGCCGCGCCCTACGCCATCCGCTTCCATCTGGAGCCGGGGGTTCAGGCCTCTCTGGCGCGCGACCGGCGCTCGATCCTGCTGCGCGGGGCCTCGGGCCGCGGCTGGTGGTTCAGGACCGACGGGCCCGATGTGGCCATAGAGCCCAGCGTCCATATCGACGCCGGCCTGACCCGCCGCTCGCTGCAGATCGTGGTGCGCGGCTCGGCCCGCACCGACAGCGAGTCCAAGATCCGCTGGAAGCTGAGCCCGGCGGGCGCGAGCGGCGATCCGACCTGACATGACGCGCCAGACGGTTGACCTGTTCGATCTGATTGCGGCGCGGCCGATCTCGCACCCAACCCGGATCACTTCATTCGAACTGATCGGCGATGTGGCGACCTTGTCGGTGGAAGGCGCGGCGTGGTGGAGAGAGGGTCATCCGGAAATCGAAGGAGAGATCCTGTTTCGATTTCAGGGCGTCACCTGTGGTTCGATCGACCTGACCGAACTTGTCGATCTCGAATGGGACGAGGCGCTGGAGGGGTTCTTTGTAGAGCGGACATCAAACCTCCCCTGGGCTCAGCCATCGACGGTGTCGATCTTCTGCAATGGGGCGATCCCGATGCCTTTGAAGGTCTACAAACTTGTCCAGGATTATCTCCTGGATGTTCGTGCATTGCGCGCGCCTTCGGACTTCTTGAACGGCGGCGACAGACTGTCCTGGTTTCTGGAGGTGACTCGTTCGCCTGTGCACCAGTTGGCGACGGCTCCGCCTGTTATCGCTGACCTGATTATCGATGAACTGAATGATCAGGGCGTGCCGCACACCGTCACGTTCCCGCGAGGGGGCGCGGTTGCAGCCTTCTTGATCCGGATCGGCGATCACGGTTTCTTATGCGCACAGGTGACAGCGGAATTCGACTTGGACTGACGAATTAGCACCGCTTCGGCAGCCTCGTGCGGCTGACGTGGCTTGCCGATGGTGCTAGACGCCGCGCCATCCTCCCCCAGCATCCACGGACGCCGCCCCATGCCCGCCGCTCCCGACTTTCCGCCCGCCCCCGATCAGGTGAAGCCGCTGCGCGCCCTGATCTCCCTGTCCGACAAGGCGGGGCTGGAGGATGCGGCCCGCACCCTGGCCGGTCTGGGCGTCGAACTTGTCTCGACCGGCGGCACCAAGGCGGCCATCGAGAAACTGGGCCTGCCGGTCAAGGACGTGGCCGATCTGACCGGCTTCCCCGAGATGATGGACGGCCGGGTCAAGACCCTGCACCCGGTGGTCCACGGCGGTCTGCTGGGCGTGCGCAACGCCCCCACCCACGCCGAGGCCATGACCACCCACGGCATCGGCGCCATCGATATCGTCTGGATCGACCTCTATCCGTTCGAGAAGACGGTTGAATCGGGCGGCGGCTTCGAGGCGGCCATCGAGAATATCGACATCGGCGGCCCGGCCATGATCCGTTCGGGCTCGAAGAACCACGGCCATGTCGCTGTCGCCGTCGACGGCGAGAGCATCGCCCTGATCCTGGAGGCCCTGAAGGCGGACGGTTCGACTGACCTGGCCCTGCGCAAGCGGCTCGCAGCCCGCGCCTTCGCCCGCACCGCCGCCTATGACACCGCCGTCTCGACCTGGTTCGCGGCCCAGATCGAGGACGTCGCCCCGGCCCGCAAATCCATCGCCGGATCCCTGGCCCAGACCCTGCGCTACGGCGAAAACCCGCACCAGACCGGCGCCTTCTACCGTACCGGCGAGCGCCGTCCGGGCGTGGCCTATGCCGAACAGGTCCAGGGCAAGGAACTGGGCTACAACAACATCGCCGACGCCGACGCCGCCTATGAGCTGGTCGCCGAGTTCGAGCAGCCGGCCGTCGTCATCGTCAAACACGCCAACCCCTGCGGCGTCGCCGTCGGCAAGGACCTGTCGGAAGCCTACGCCCGCGCGCTGGAATGCGACGCCGTTTCGGCCTTCGGCGGCGTGATCGCGGTCAACCGTCCGCTGAACGGCGACGACGCCCGCGCCATCACCGGCATCTTCACCGAGGTGGTCATCGCCCCCGGCGCCGACGACGAGGCCAAGGCAGTCTTCGCCGCCAAGAAGAACCTGCGCCTGCTGATCACCGCCGGCCTGCCCGATCCGCATGGCGCCGGCGAGGTCTTCCGCTCGGTCGCCGGCGGCTTCCTGGTCCAGTCGCGCGACCGGTCCCTGATCAAGCCGTCCGACCTGAAGATCGTCACCAAGCGCCAGCCGACCCCGACCGAGATCCAGGACATGCTGTTCGCCTTCACCGTGGCCAAACACGTCAAGTCCAACGCCATCGTCTACGCCAAAGACGGCCAGACCGCCGGCATCGGCGCCGGCCAGATGAACCGTCGCGACAGCGCCCGCATCGCCGCCATCCGCGCCAAGGAGGCCGGCGAGGCCAAGGGCCTGACCCAGTCGCTGGCCGAGGGCTCGGCCTGTGCGTCCGAAGCCTTCTTCCCCTTCGCCGACGGTCTGCTGGAAGCGGTCGCGGCCGGGGCGACGGCGGTGATCCAGCCGGGCGGCTCGATGCGCGACGCCGAGGTCATCGCCGCCGCCGACGAGAAGGGCATAGCCATGGCCTTCACCGGCGTGCGGGTCTTCCGGCACTGATGCTGGGGGATAGAGGCGCTACCGCTCGCGACGCGGTCGCTCGCTGCTTGAGCGCCTCTGTCTCCATCGTCTGGCGTCCGCGCGTTCGTGACTGGACGTTGGCCTAGGGGCGTGATGGTCTGACGGCTCCCAGACCGGAGCCCTGCCGATGAACGTCCTGATCCGTCCCGAAGGCCAGACCCCTGACGATCTGAAGCTGAACCGAAGAAGCCTGGGCGCGCTGGGCGGCCTTCTGTTCTCGGGTTATGCCGTCGCGGCCCTGGCCAAGGAGGCCAAGCCGATCACGACCGACGCCGCCGGCCTGGTCACGGCCGAGGTGTCCTATCCGGCGCCGGACGGGTTCGACCTGCCCGCCTATGTGGCCCGACCCGGGGGCGACGGTCCCTTTCCGGTGGTGGTGGTCGTGTCCGAGATCTTCGGCGTCCACGCCTATATCAAGGACATCTGCCGCCGCCTGGCCAAGCAGGGATACGCCGCCATTGCGCCGGCCTTCTTCAACCGGGTCGAGGATCCGGCGCCCCTGTCGGACATGCAGCGGATCATGCAGATCGTCGGGGCGGCCAACTACGAACAGGTGATGGGCGACATCTCGGCGACCCTGGACTGGGCCAGTCAGCAGTTGTGGGCCAGGGACGGCAAGGTCGGGATCACCGGCTTCTGCTGGGGCGGCAAGGTGGTGTGGCAGGCGGCGGCGCGGTTCGCCGTCATCGGCGCCGGCGTGGCCTGGTACGGCCGCCTGGCGCCCGCGCCGGACGCCTCTCCGGTTCAGGTTTCCTCGGGCCAGCCCTGGCCGGTCGATATCGCCGACGATCTGAAGGCGCCGGTGCTGGGTCTGTACGGCGGCCAGGACCAGGGCATCCCTGTGGCCAGCGTCGAACGGATGCGCGAGGCCCTGGCGCGTGCCGGCCATACCGGCAGTGAAATCGTGATCTATCCGGACGCTCCGCACGGCTTCCACGCCGACTACCGGGCAAGCTATGCCGAAACGGATGCGAAGGACGGTTGGGCGAAACTCTTGGCGACCTTCGACAAAGCGTTAAAGAATTAGAGTGTTACTGCCCTCACAGGCTGCAACGGGCGGCGTGTTGTGGAGGGTTTGAGGTGGTCGGTTCGCGTTTTCGCAGGGCGATCCTGCTGGGTGCAGGCCTGCTCGTTCTTCCGCTCGCCGCCTGTGGCGGTGGAGGCGGTGGAGGCGGTGGTGGAACTGTCTCGCCGGTCGTTCCCCCACCCCCTCCGCCGCCGCCTCCGCCCCCTCCGCCGCCACCCCCGCCACCCCCGCCGCCTCCGCCTCCGCCGCCGCCCGTGACGCCCTCGGTGACCTCCACCGAATATTTGCGGAACTATGGGCTGGCCAATATGAAGGCCCAGGTCGCCTGGCAGGCCGGGGCGACCGGGTCCGGCGTCACCGTCGCCGTGGTCGATTCCGGAGTCAGCAACAATCAGCCCGACCTGGTCGGCCGGATATCTTCGGCCTCGACCGACGTGGTTCTGAGACGCAATACCCCCTATGTCGCCAACGACAGCCACGGGACGCTGGTCTCGGGCGTGATCGCCGCCAATTTCAACAATTTCGGCACGGTCGGCGTGGCCTATGAATCGACCATCCTGTCGATCCGCACCGACATTTCGGACTGTACCGACGAGAACACCGACGTCTGTTTCAGCAGCTCGGACCTGGTGCGGGCCCTGGACTACGCCGTCGCCAACGGCGTCAAGATCATCAACATGTCGCTGGGCGGCGACGGACGTCTGGGCTCCTCGTTCGAGGCGGCCCTGCTGCGTGCGGTCCAGGCCGGGGCGGTGATCGTCGCCTCCTCCGGCAACGACGGCGAGGCCAATCCGGGCTGGCCGGCGCGCTACGCCATCGACCCTCGTTTCGTCGGCTCGGTCATCGCGGTGGGATCGCACGACGCGGCCAATGTCATGTCCGACTTCTCGAACATGGCCGGGGTCACGGCCGCCGCCTATATTTCCGCGCCGGGCGAGGATGTCTTCACCGGCTGCGATGGCACCATCTGCTACCGCGTCAACGGCACTTCCTTCTCGGCGCCCCACGTCGCCGGGGCCCTGGCCCTGCTGATGGACGCCTTCCCCAATCTGTCGGCGCGCGAGGCCTTGGCCATCCTGATCGACAAGGCGCGCGACGCCGGCGATGCGGGAACGGACGTGGTCTATGGCCGCGGCTTGCTGGACTTGGCCGCCGCCTTCACCCCCTCGGGCGCGACCGCGACGCCGATGGCTGACGGCACGACCATAGTGGCTGAGAGCGAACCGGGCAGTTTCGTCGGCGCGGCCTTCGGCGACGCCTTCTCGCGCCAGACGGCCCTGGGGACGGTGCTGTTCGACCAGTACGACCGCATGTTCGCGGTCCAGCTGGGCTCGGCCTATCCGACCGCGCCCAGTCGCTCCTACCAGGCCGCGCCCTTTGAGCCCAGCCGCACGGCGACGACCAGCCTGGCCCTGCCCAACGGCGGGCGGCTGAACCTGATGGCGTCTCAGCCGGCGGCGACGCCCGAGCCCGTCGCGCCCCGTTACGACCTGACCAGCGCGCCGTGGCAGGGCGACGAGCCCCGCCAGGAGGCGATGCTGAACCTTGAGATCGGTCGGATGAACTTCTCGACCTGGCAGGGTCGGGGCGGGGCGGCCTCGCCCTTCGACGGGGCCGCCGGCGACGGCTTCGCCGCCCTGGCCCAGGCCGATCATGCGGTGCGCGGCGGTCTGCGCTTCGGGGCCGTGACCGTCTCGGCTGAAACGGGCGGCGGCGACCGCCGTATGCCGCTGCGCCGGGTCGAGGAAGACGCCTCGACCTATAATCGCGCCACCCTGGCCTGGCGCGGCGAGACCGGGGGCCTGTCCCTCAGCCTCGGCGGCCTGGACGAGCGGCTGGGGCCCTTGGGCGCCTTCCTGCCGGGCGGGTCGGACTTCGCCCTGCCGTCGCGCACGCGCTTCTATGCGGTCGGCGGCGACTGGACCCTGCGGCCGGGTCTGGCCCTGATCGGCGAGGCGGGCCTCGGCTCGACCCAGATCGAGGGCCGGTTCCTGTCGATGGATCGGGCCGCGATCAGCTCCAACTGGCGTCTGGGTCTGCTGACCGGCTGTTCGATCGTGTGCGACCGGGTCAGTTTCACGATGTCGCAGCCGTTGCGGATGGAGCGCGGGACCTTCTCAGCCTATCTGGCCGACGTGCCCGTCGAATATTTCGACCCTCTGACCTATTCGCGGCGCAGCTTCTCGGCGACGCCCAGCGGTCGCCAGATCGACTTCATCCTCGGCGGCGAGCGTCGCCTGTGGGACGGCTCCAATCTGAGCCTGCAGGCCGTGGCCAGCCGCGAGCCGCGCCACGTCGCGGGCGCCGCGCCGGAGTTCGCCCTGATCGGAGCGTGGCGGCGTCAGTTCTGACCGACGCCGCCTGTTGAAGCGCGCCTCGCGACCTGCGGGTCAGGCCTTGCCGTCGAAGGCCTGGCCTTCCGGCGCGGGCGCGGCGCCATAGGGATTGGCGGTGGCGGCGCCCGATCCCTTGGCGGCGACCACGACCATGGCCGGGCGGATGGTGCGGCCGAACAGTTCGAAACCCGACTGCATGGTCTGCAGCACCGCGCCGCCCGGCACCGTGTCCGACGGCTGTTCGATCATGGCCTGGTGCAGATGGGGGTTGAAGGTCTCGCCGGCCTCGGGCGCGACGCGCTTCAGGCCATTGGTCTCGAACGCCTGCAGCAGGGCCTTCTGGGTCATCTCCAGACCGGTCACCAGGGCGACGGTCGGTCCGTCCGTATCCTTGGGCGCGGCCATCAGGGCGCGTTCCAGATTGTCGGCCACGCCCAGCAGGTCCTTGGCGAATCTCTGGATGGCGAAGGCGCGTGCATCGTTCTGCTGCGTCTCGGCGCGGCGCTTCAGGTTCTCCATCTCGGCGGCGACGCGCAGGGCGCGGTCCTTCCACTCGTCACGCTCGGCGATGACGGCGTCCAGCGGCGCCAGATTGTCTGACGGATCGGAGTCCAGGCCGTGCTCGGCGTCGATCTCGGCCATGTCGGCGTCCCGTTCGGTGAAGTTGTCGTCGTTAAGGGGCTTGTCGCTCACTTGTCGTTTCCGTCCAGCATCCGGCCCAGCACCCGGGCGGTATAGTCCACCAACGGGATGACACGGGCGTAGTTCAATCGTGCGGGGCCTATGACGCCGATGGCGCCCAGAACCCGCTGTCGGCCGCTCATATAGGGCGCCGCGATCACGGCGGAACCCGAAAGTGAAAACAACCGTGTTTCTGCGCCGATGAAGATGCGTACGCCCTGCGCCGCATCCACCCCGTCCAGCAGGCCGATCAGCTGTTCCTTCTGCTCCAGATCGTCGAACAGCACCCGCACCCGTTCAAGGTCCGCCAGGCCTTCGCGGTCCTGCAACAGATTGGCGCGACCCCGCACGATCAGGGCGCGTTCGCGGTCCGCGCCGCCGGACCAGGCGGCGAATCCGTCCTCGACCAGGCGGGCGGCGGTCTGGTCCAGCTCACGCCGGGCGATTTCCAGCTCCTGGGTCATCTCGCGCTTGGCGTCGGCGAAGGGGCGGCCGCGCAGGCGGGCGTTGAGGAAGTTGGAGGCCTCGATCAGGGTCGAGGGCGTGACCCCGGCCGACAGGCTCATGATCCGGTTCTCGACCGTGCCGTCGTCGGCGACGATGACCGCCAGGGCCTGATTCCCGCCCAGGGCGACGAATTCGACGTGTTTGACGCCGGAATCCCGCACCGGGCTGGACACCACGCCGGCGCCGCCCGCCAGGCCGGACAACAGGTTCGACGCCTCGTCCAGGGCGGATTCGAAATTCCGGCCCCGCCCGGCCAACCGGCCGTCGATCTCGCGCCGCTCCTCCTGGGTCAGGTCGCCGACCTCCAGCAGGCCGTCGACGAACAGGCGCAGGCCCGCGTGGGTCGGGATCCGTCCCGACGAGGTGTGGGGCGAGGCCAGCAGGCCGGCCAGGGTCAGATCCTGCATGGTGTTGCGGATCGAGGCCGGCGACAGCGAGACCCCCGCCAGCGACAGGGTCCTGGACCCGACCGGTTCGCCCGTCTCCAGATAGGATTCGACGATGCGCCGAAAGATGTCGCGCGCCCGCTGGTCCAGCGAGGACAGGCTGGCGGAGGGATGGATCAGGCTCATGCGACAGGTCTTTCCACCCGGGCGGGCGGCGTGTCGCCGTCGTCGACGTCGAGCCCGGCCGCGACATGGGGTTCGCCGCGCCACGCGGCCGGCAGGCGCGCGTCGGCGGCCGTGGCGGCGCGAAGGACCATCGAAGCGGAGGACAGGCTCATGGTTTCAGGATAAGCACCGTCGCGACCGCTTCCAAGGATTACTCATGCGCCATTCGCAACGCACCGACGACCAGCTTCGTCCCGTCACCATCGAGACCGGCGTCAACCGCTATGCCGAGGGCTCGTGCCTGATCACCTTCGGCAATACGAAAGTGCTCGTGACCGCCTCGGTCGAGGAGAGCATTCCTGGCTGGATGCGCGGCAAGGGCCAGGGCTGGGTCACGGCCGAGTACGGCATGCTGCCCCGCGCCACCCACACTCGCGGCCGCCGCGAGGCCGCCGCCGGCAAGCAGTCGGGCCGGACCCAGGAGATCCAGCGGCTGATCGGCCGGTCCTTGCGCGCCGTCGTCGATCTGAAGGCCCTGGGCGAGCGTCAGGTGGTGCTGGACTGCGACGTTATCCAGGCCGACGGCGGCACCCGCACCGCCTCGATCACCGGCGCCTGGGTCGCCATGGCCTCGGCCCTGAACTATCTGCGCGACGAGGGGGTGCTGAAGGCCGACCCGATCCTGGACCAGGTGGCGGCCGTGTCGTGCGGCGTCTGCGACGGCGTGCCCGTGCTGGATCTGGACTATGAGGAGGACTCCGAGGCCGAGGCCGATTCCAACTTCGTCCTGACCGGCTCGGGCCAGATCGTCGAGGTCCAGGCCACCGGCGAGAAGCGCGGCTTCTCGCGCGCCGAGTTCGACAGGCTCTTCTCCCTGGCCGAAATCGGCTGCTCCGAGCTGTTCGTCCTGCAGAAGGCGGCGCTGGACGCCGTGCGTCGATAAGCGGTTTCGCGCGTTGAGGAGGCGGGTCATCGTCGTGGCGACCCGCCCGCCTGACCGGAGATCCAGATGCGCCGTTCCCTGTTCGCCTGTTCCGTCCTCGCCCTGGCTCTGACGGCCTCGGCCTGCCAGCGATCAGAGACGCCGCCCGCTGAACCGGCGCCGGCCGTCCAGGCTGACGCGCGGACCAGCCCCGCCGCGCCTCCGGTCGAGACCCCGGCCCCGGCGCCTTCCGTCCCGACCGAAGACCCCCAGGCGACGATCCCCGAGGGGCCGGACATGGCGCCCCGACCGGTCCCGGTCAGTGAGACGCCGTGCAGCGAATCCATAGGCGAGGCCGCCGCCGCCCGACTGGTCGAGCGCTGCGTTCAGGTCAGTCCGGCGACCCGCCCGCCCTGCAACGCCGCCAATCCCTGCGCCCTGATCCAGAACGAGATCGACCGCTCCTGCAAACTGTGGGAACGCGAGGGAAACCCGCCGGCCGAGTGCCGGGCGACGTAAGGGGGATCGGGGAATCGTGAGCGCTTTTCGTCACGTTTCACGAATCACGCCTCACGACCTGCCGCTTAAACCGCCTCTCCCACCCGCATCCAGTCGCCGATGACATCATGCAGGGCGCGGTCGGCGGCGGCGGGTTCCGCGCCGTCGTTGGCGGCGTGCAGCCGGAAGTCCGATGGCGCAATGTCCTGCGGGCCGACCCCGAACCTGGCGCGGAAGGCCATGACGAAGCTGCGCTTGTCGGGGAAGCCGTTCCGCTGGCCGATTTCCTCGATGGAGGGATGCAGCCCCTTGCGGCCCCGCAGCGCCGAATAGGCGCGCGACAGCCGCCGGTTCACGACATAGGCCCGTACGCCGCCCGTCTGTTCGAAGGCGCGGTACAGGCTGGTGCGCGACACGCCGACGGCGCGGGCGACGGTGTCGGCGCTCCAGCGGACCTCGATCGGCTGGGCGTCCAGCAGGGCCATGGTCCGTTCGCGGATGCCGCGATGGATGGCGTCCAGATGGCGGGGGGCGATGGGGCGGGTGTCGCCCATGAACCTCTGGGCGATGGAGAAGGCGGCCTCGATACTGGCCAGGCCCTGCATCTCGGTCAGTTCGCCGGCGACGCTGGACAGGGTCATCAGATGCGACACCACCAGCTTGCCTCCGGCTGAGGTCCCGGGCAGGACCAGGCCGTGCAGATCCTGCGACAGCAGCCAGCTGGGCACGGCCGCCCGCGGCACCATGACAGTCAGCAGGTCGATGTTTTCGGTGCGGGCCACGGACGGGCGGCGCAGGTCGCGGAACATGACCGATCCCGCCGGGGATCGCACGGTGCGCCCGTCGCAGTCGCCGACCGTGTCGGTCAGGTTCACGATCAGATTGATATGATCCAGGCCGGCGCGCAGATGTTCGGCCTCGCGCGCCAGGGTCTGGCCCGAGGACCGGGCGCGGGCCAGGATGGCGGGGCCGAAGAGATGGGCGCGGGTGCGGCTGCGAAAGCCCGAGCGACCGTTGTCGGCGACGTCGCGGACGTCGCACATGTCGACGAAGGAGTCGCGATAGATGTCGAATGCGTCCTTCTGGGCGTCTGACGACACCGCCCAGGAAATGCTCGGAGGTTTTTCTGCGGCGACGCTGGGCACGGAGCGAGAGTGTCACAGCTCGCCGAACGACGCCATGTCTCGTTGAAAGCCCTAAGGAAAAAGGCCCCGCCGTCGCCGGCGGGGCCTTCTCTTTCAGTCCGGGGACCGACGTTTAGTCGCGACGACGACGTCCGCGATCGCCACCGCGATCACCGCCGCCTTCGCGCTTCGGGCGGCCGCCGGTGTCTTCCGACAGGGGCTCTTCGCCGCGTTCGGCGCGCTCGGCGTTGATCTTGGCCGTCAGGTCTTCACCCGTGGCCTGATCGACGACCTTCATCGACAGCTTGGTCTTGCCGCGATCGTCGAAGCCCAGGAACTTGACCTTGACCTCTTGGCCTTCCGACAGGACGTCGGCCGGGTTGGCGACGCGTTCCAGAGCGATCTGGG
>NZ_JBIIOP010000036.1:0-8973 GCF_044336875.1 Brevundimonas sp.
TTGGGGAAATAGGGCTCCAGCCGAGCCATCTGCTCGTCCGTCAGCCAATACAGGTCGCTCATAATCCAGACTCCTCAGGAGCCTGAATCAGATCGCGCGCCTCCCATCAATGGGTCCTGAGCCTAGCGCCAATCGGAATGTCGAGGTTCTCAGAACATGTCCGAACTAGGCAGTTGTGCCAATGCGCGGTCCTGGCGCACTGCTGACACTAGCTGCTGAGCGGGCCTGCGCAGCGCCATTCTTGAGAGCGACTCGCATCTTGAGCGACCCTTAGTGTGTATTGAGCAGGTTCTAAGTGGTCTCGACAAAAACATGGCGACCCCGGAGGGACTCCAACCCCCGACCTCGGCTTTAGGAAAGCCTTGCTCTATGCAGCTGAGCTACGGGGCCACTGGCGCATGACCTAGCGGTTCAGTGCGCGCGAGAAAAGATGGTCCCGCGTCTGATCTTCAATTTTCGTCCCGTTCCGGGCCCGTCGCGGCCGCAGACGCCGGCTTGTGGTTAATCCATCTTAAGATACAATATCTTGCGGTGAACAAATCACGAATCAGGCCGAGTCCGCGATTCGGTCCCGATTCGTTTCGCCCCTGTTCCCGCCCGGCGGCCGGGCCGTTAACCGGCGCGCGGGATATGGGCGACGACGGCGCGCAGCCCGGCCAGCAACTGATCCGTCGCCGCCCCCGGACGGCCGTCGTCCGCCAGGATCAGCGACAGGGCGCGGACATGGACCTCGACCGAGGGCCAGGACCATTGCTCGGCCGCAGCCATGCGGTGGGCCGCCTCGCACAGGCTGTAGGCGGCGGCGTAGAAGGGCGGGATCTCGAGGAAGCCGGCCATGTCCACTAGGGCCGAGGCCAGGGCGTAGACGTCGCCGTCGGCGCCGTCGGCCCGCGCTGCGCACAGGGCGGCCAGGGCGTCGACATTGGCCTGAAGGATCAGCATGGTCCGCTCGCGCTGGGCCTCCAGCCCCTGTTCGGCGCGCGCCACGGCCTCGGCCAGAGTCACCCCGCCCGGGCGGGCCATCTGCCGCTGCAGCGAGGTGGCGATGTTGCGGATGTGGGGCGCGGTCATCCGGCGGGGCTCACAGGCTGACCTTCATCGGCTTCATCATCATGTCGATGTCGTCCTGGTCCATATTGGCCTCGACCGCCTCGCCCAGCTCCCCCGACAGGTCGTTGCCGCGACGGCCGTCCTCGCCGGGCGGAGGGCCGTAGTTGCGCACCCGCCTGTCGGGACCGACATACTGGTCCGCATCGACGAACTGGCGCATCTCCCCGCCCAGCCAGACGATCCGTTTCAGCAGGACCGCGGGCGTCAGGGGCTTGGCGACGATGAAGCTGGCGCCGCAGTCGCGCCCCCGCGCCACCCGCGTACGGGCGGCATGACCCAGGATCATGATCACGGGGGTGAAACGGGCCGGCTCGGGCGCCTCGCGCCGCAGCCAGTGGACGAAGTCATAGCCGTCCATCTCGGGCATGGCGCAGTCGACCAGAATCAGGTCGACGGCCCGGCGCTGGACCAGTTCGACCGCCTCCTTGGCGGAATGGCATTTCAGCTGCTCGCGGACCCCGAAGCCCTGAACGATCGAGCCGAGCAGATCCAGCGACGTGGGCTGATCGTCGACCAGAAGCACCGTGGCATGCGCCAGATTGACCTTGTCCGACGCCTTGGACACGTCTTTAGAACAGCATCAGGTCGCCGGAGTCGGGCGCCTCGGCGGTCTGCATGCCGGCGGCGGGGCGCAGGCGCACGGCCATGTCGGCCAGCGAGATGCGACTGACGGATTCGGCCGGGGTGGCGCCGTTCCCCAGCATGCGCAGCACGCCCGACAGGGCCTCGAGCCTTTGCGTCAGGGCGTCCAGGGCCTGGGCCTCGGTAAAGGCCTCGGCGCGTTCTTCCGGCGGAGCGCGGCGCACCAGGCGGCTGACCAGAGCCTCGACATGATCGATTCCCTCGCGCACGCGCATCAGCTCGTCGGCGACGGCGGCCAGCAGTTCGGCGTGTTCGGGAGGGGCGTGCATCAGAACAGTTCCAGAGCGCCGGTGTCCACCGGGGGAGGCGCGACGGGGATGGGCTTGGGCGCCACGGTGTCGGTCACGGCGCGCTGCATGGCGCGGCCCGACACGGGCCAGTAGTGCAGGCGGCGGCCGCCCTCTCCGCGCAGGCTGCCGCCCACGACCGGGATGCCTTCGTCGCGCAGGAATTTCTCGGCGAAATCGGCGTTGGCGCGGCCCACGTCGCGCAGGGAGTCGAACATCCGCCCGCCGCCGAACAGCTTGGCCTCCAGACGCTCGCGGCGCCCGCCGGCCTTCAGCACGTCGTTGATCAGCAGTTCCATCGCATAGGCGCCGTAGCGACGGCCGGCGTCGGTCCCGGCGCCCGAGCCCTCGGGCAGCAGGAAATGGTTCATGCCGCCGACGCCGGCGACCGGGTCACGCAGACACATGGCCACGCACGAACCCAGTATGGTGCTGAGCACGACGTTCGGGTCGGTCGTGACATGGTGTTCGCCCTGCCCGACGTGCAGCCGCTTCTCGGTGCTGTCCTTGAGGGCCGAGAAATTCATGTCAGCGCGCCGAACACGGCTTCCATCTTGCCCTTCAGCTGGGCGACGGTGAACGGCTTGACCAGATAGTTGTTGACGCCGAACTGCACGGCCCGCTGCACCAGTTCGCGGTCGGCCCGGCCCGTCAGCATGATGAAGGCGGTCTTGGAGGTCGGCGGGTGGGCGCGCACGGCGCGCAGCAGGCCCAGGCCGTCCAGGTTCGGCATGTTGTAGTCCGAGATGATCAGGTGCGCGGGCTTGGTGAGGATGTCGCGCAGGGCGAGCTCGCCGTCGGCGGCCTCGCGGATCTCGCGCACGCCGAGCTGTTGCAGGCTGTTACGCACCAGCGAACGCATGGTCATCTGATCGTCGACGACCAGGCAGTGGAGAGAGGCGGCTACGGGCATGATTTACGCTCCCGGGGGGTCAGGCGACAGACCGTGCGGCCGGATCGGCGCACAGTTCGAGGATTGCGGGGGCCAGGCGGTGAAGCGGCAGTTGCCGCTCCACGGCGCCCAGTTCGAAGGCGGCCTTGGGCATGCCGTAGACGACCGAGGTCGCCTCGTCCTGTCCCAGGGTCCGACCGCCGGCGTCGCGCATGGCCTTCAGGCCCTTGGCGCCGTCCTTGCCCATGCCGGTCAGGATCACGCCGGTCATCGGCCGCTTCAGGCGGACGACGGAATCGAACATGACGTCGACCGAGGGGCGATGGCCGTTGACGGGATCGCTGGCGACCAGGCGGCAGCGCGGGGTCAGGCCGGGCGAGACCTCCAGATGGGCCGCGCCGCCGGGAGCCAGATAGATGTGGCCGGGCTTCAGCTGGTCGCCGTCGGCGGCCTCGCTGACGGTGGGCGCGCAGACACGGTCCAGACGGGCCGCGAAGCTGGAGGTGAAGGTCGCCGGCATGTGCTGGGTGATGATCGTCGCCGGGCAGTTGGCCGGGAAGCCGCTCAGCACCGTCAGCAGGGCCTCGACCCCTCCGGTGGAAGATCCGATGGCCAGGATGTGGTTCTGGGCGGGACGATAGGCGCTAGGGGCGACGGCCGCTGTCGGCATGTCGGCGCGGGCGCGGACCCGCGACCGGGCGGCCGTCTTCACCTTGCCGATCAGTTCGTGGAAGGCCTCGGCGCTGGCCACGGCCGGCTTGGCCACGGCGTCGACCGCGCCGATTTCCAGCGCCGCCAGGGTCACGTCCGTGCCCGCCGCCGTCAGGGTCGAGACCATGACCACCGGCATGGGCCGCAGCCGCATGATCTTTTCCAGGAACTCCAGCCCGTTCATGTTGGGCATTTCGACGTCCAGGGTCAGGACGTCGGGGTTCAGGGCCTTGATCGCGGCGCGCGCCTCGATCGGATCGGCGGCCGTGCCCACGACCTCGATCTCGGGGTCCGACTTCAGGGCGGCCGAGATCAGGCCGCGCATGGTCAGGCTGTCATCGACGACCAGGACCTTGATGGGTGCGCTCATCAGGCGGCTCCCAGGCGATAGGTGGTCAGGCCGGCGGTCTGCAACTGGCTGGTCGCCGGGCCGGACACGCGCTCGGAATGGCCGATATACAGGGTCGCGCCGGGGTTCATCAGCGGGGTGAACCGCTTCCAGACCCGCTCCTGCGTCGGGTCGTCGAAATAGATGACCACGTTGCGGCAGAAGATGACGTCGAACTTGCCCTTCATCGGCCAGTCGCCGATCAGGTTCAGTTCCTTGAAGGCCACCAGACGCTTCAGTTGCGGCCCCGCCACCCACTGACCGCGGTCGGCGCGGTTGAAATATTTGCGCCACAGGGTCGCCGGCGCCGGTTCCAGCGCCTCTTCGGAATAGGTCCCCTCGTGGCCCTGGGCCACCATGTTCGGGTCGATGTCGGTGGCCAGGATCCGCACGTCCAGATCCGCCGCTTCCGGCAGGACCGACAGCAGGGTCAGGGCCATCGAATAGGGCTCCTGCCCGTTCGAACAGGCCGCCGACCACAGCCGCACCCGGCCGCCGGCGCGGGCGCGCTCGACCAGCTTGGGCAGGACCCGGTCGCGCAGGTCGTCGAAATGGTGGGGCTCGCGATAGAAGCGGGTGACGTTGGTCGTCAGGGCCGCCGTCATCTTCTGGCGTTCGTCGATCCCGTCCACGCCCTCGACCAGGGCGCAGTAGTCGCGGAAGCTGGACAGGCCCAGCGTCCGCAGGCGCTTGGCCAGGCGGGAATAGACCAGCGCAGCCTTGCCCTCGTTCAGGGCGATGCCGGCGTGGGCGTGCAGCATTTCTGCGATCTGACGGAAATCATCAGCCGTGAAGACGAACTCGCCCTCGACAATGGATCCCCGTCCGGCGGCGGGCGTCATGCGGCTTCAGCCTCGACTTGCGGGAGGATGTGGTCCAGTTCGATCAGGCTGATCATGCGGCCGTCGATCGAGAAGATGCCCTTGACGAAGGTCTTCACCTGGTCGCTGGCGACGTCGGGCGTCGGCTGCACCGAGGCGTCGTTCATTTCCAGGATGTCGGACACGGCGTCGACCAGCAGGCCCACCATGCGACCGCCGATGTGCGCGACCATGATGACGTGACGGGCCGTCGGCTCGGACGTCTCCAGACCGAAACGGGCTCCCAGGTCGATGATCGGCAGGACGGTGCCGCGCAGGTTGATGACGCCCTTCATGTAACCGGGCGAGCGCGGCAACGGGGTGGCCGGGGTCCAGCCGCGGATCTCGCGCACCGACATGATGTCGACGCAGAATTCCTGACGGCCGATGCGGAAGGCGATGAGTTCGCGCTGGGAGTCGTTGGCTTCGGTCATGGATCAGCTCGCGAGCTTGAAGTCGGGTCGGGGAGATTTGCGGCGCATGTCGGTGACCAGCACGTCGACATCCAGGATCAGGGCCACGCGGCCGTCGCCCAGGATGGTGGCGGCGGCGACGCCCTCGACCTGCTGGTAGTTGGTTTCCAGGCTCTTGATCACGACCTGGCGCTGGCCCTGGATCGCGTCGAACAGCAGGGCCGCCTGCTGGCCGCCTTCGGTTTCGACGACGACGGCGACGCCCTCGGACGGAACCATCGGGGTCTCGCGGAAGCCCATGGTCAGGGCCACGTCGATCAGCGGCAGGAAGCGGTCACGGAAGCGGATCACCGGATCCACCCCGCCGACATAGTGCAGATCGGCCTCCTGCGGCGTCAGGCTCTCGACGATGGCCGGCAGCGGCGCGATCAGGGTCTGTTCGGCGGCGGCGACCACCATGCCGTCCAGCACGGCCAGGGTCAGCGGCAGGCTGAGGGTGAAGGTCGAGCCCTTGCCGGGAACCGAACTGATCGAGATCCGGCCGCCCAGGGCCTGGATCGAACGCTTGACCACGTCCATGCCCACGCCACGACCCGAGATGTCGGACACGACGGCGGCGGTGGAGAAGCCCGGCAGGAAGATCAGATTGTCGGTCTGTTCGTCGGTCAGGACGGCGTCGGGTGCGATCAGACCCTTGTCGATGGCGATCTTCTTGACCCGCTCGCGGTTGATGCCGCGGCCGTCGTCGGAAATCTCGATCACGATCCGGCCCGAGCGGTGCAGGGCGGCCAGACGCACCGTGCCCTCGGCCGGCTTGCCGGCGGCGACGCGATCGTCGGGCGTCTCCAGCCCGTGGTCGATGGCGTTGCGCAGCATGTGGGTGATGGGCTCGGCCAGGCGTTCGACCACGGTCTTGTCGACCTCGGTGTCCTCGCCGGCCGTGACCAGGCGGACCTGTTTCGAGACCATGTCGGCGACTTCGCGGACCAGGCGCGGCATGCGTTGGAACACCGACTTCACCGGCTGGGCGCGGATGGCCATGACGCTGTCCTGGATCTCGCGCGTCAGCAGTTCCAGGTCTTCCATGCCCAGGGCGATGCCCGACGACCGGGCCAGGCCGCTCTCCAGCACGCGCTGCGACAGCATGGCCTGCTGGATGACCAGTTCGCCGACCACGTTGATCAGGCGGTCGACCCGGTCCAGGTCGACGCGAATGGTCACGGGCGCCGGGGCCACGGGCGCGGCCACCTGAGCCGGCGGCGTCGGCGCGGCAGGCGCGGGGGCCGGCGCAGGCGCAGGAGCCGGCGCAGGGGCCGCTGCGACGGGTGCAGCAACGGGTGCGGCGGCCGGGGCGGGCTCTGCGGCGGCGGGCGCGCCGCCGGCGGCCTTGGCCAGCAGGGCGGCGATGTCCAGTTCGTCGCTGGCGGGCAGGACCGCCGCGGGCTCGTCTTCGAATTCAAAGGCCATTTCAGGCGCGCCCCCCAGCGGCGTGACGGTCAGGTCGCAATCGGCCTCGACGAAGTCGAACACCTCGCGCACGGTCGCCTCGTCGACGGGCGCGGTCAGGTCGATGGTCCAGGTCAGGCAGCCGTCCTCGGCGACCAACACGTCCAGCGTCGGCAGTTCGCTGTCGTCCAGCGACACGGCGATCGGTCCCAGACGGCCCAGTTCGCGCAGCAGCAGCCCGGCTTCATTGGCGCTGCCGTACATCCGGCCGTGCGGCTTGAACACGATGCGCCAGCCCTCGGCGGCGGCCGGCGCATCCGGCGCCGGTCCGTCGAGCGACGGCAATTCCGTCGGCATGTCGAACGCCATCGGCGTGAAGCCGAAATCGTCCTCTTCCTCCTCGACCTCGACGGGAACGTTCTCGCCGTGGGTCAGGACTTGCATCTCGTGCACCAGGCCGGCGGACCGGGCCTCGTCGACCGGCGGCGCCAGGCCCTGGGCCGCCTGGATATGGTCGGCCAGAACGTCGGAGGCGCGCAGCAGGGTCTTGATCGTGACCGGGTCGCATTCCTTCCGCCCGGAGCGCAGCTCGTCCATCAGCGTCTCGAAGACGTGGGCGAAACGCACCAGGGCTTCCAGCCCGAAGGCCCCTGCCCCGCCCTTCACCGAGTGAACGGCGCGGAAGACGGCGTTGATGGTCTCAAGGTCGGTCTGACCCTGTTCCAGCAGCATCAGCTTCGATTCGAGGTCCGCGAGCAACTCGTCGCATTCCTGGAAGAAGGTGGCTTTGATGGATTCGAAGGCGTCCATGGCTTGCGGCCCGACCGATCTCTTTAGGTTAGGCCGCGACGCGGCGAACGGCGTCGACCAGCTTGGCGGGGTCGAACGGCTTGACGATCCAGCCGGTGGCGCCGGCGGCGCGGGCGCGGGCCTTCTTCTCGGCGTCGCTCTCGGTCGTCAGCACCAGCACCGGCGTGGTGCGGTGGTTCGGATCGGCGCGCATGCCCTCGATGAAGCCGAAGCCGTCCATCCGGGGCATGTTGATGTCGGTGATGACCACGTCGGCGCCCTTGGCGGCCAGGGTCTCCAGCCCGTCGATGCCGTCGACGGCCTGGATCACGGTGTAACCCGCGTCTTCCAGGGCCATCAGCAGCATGTCGCGCATGGTGCGGGAATCGTCGACGGTCAGAACGGTCTTGCTCACGAAAGAGCTCCTTCGATTTCTTCGTTGGTTTCGGACGCGCCGAAGGCGGCCCATTGTTCGGTAAAGGCTTCGGACTGGGGGGCGATGGTCAGGTCGACGCCGTCGGCCGCCCAGGTCTTGCGGGCGGACAGCAGCACCTGCAGGCACAGGCCGCCCAGACGCTCGACGTTCGACGCGTTCACCGTCACCGCCTGGCCGCGCAGGGCCAGCAATTCGGCCTTCAACGGCTCGGCGGCGTTCATGTCCAGCACCGGCGCGAGCACTATGGCTTCACTCATCGGACGCCCCTTGTTTCAGTCCACGACCGTTTATGGCCGCGCTTTGGTAAAGATCGCTTGAATGGCCAACCATCAGAACTCTTCCCAACCTTCGCTGTCGGCTTCGGGTTTGCGGGCGGCGCCGCCGCGACCGATGGTCTTCAGCGCCTGGACCATCCGATTGACCGGCTTGGGCTGAGCCTGGGCGGGCGCCGAGGCGCGCACCGGGGTCGGGGCCGAACGTTGGGCCGCGCCCTGCGAACCCGAACCGACCTTGAACTGGGCCACCGAGGCCTGAAGCGCCTCGGCCTCCTGGGCCAGCGAATGGCTGGCGGCGGTCGACTGTTCGACCATGGCCGCATTCTGTTGCGTGACCTGGTCCATCTGGTTCACGGCGGTGTTGACCTGGGCCAGGCCGACGGCCTGTTCCTGAGCCGAGGCGGCGATCTCGCTGACCAGACCGTCGATCTCGGCGACCCGGTCCACGATCCGCTGCAGGGCCTCGCCGGTCTGGCCGACCAGTTTCACGCCCGAGCCGACCTGGGTGGTCGAGGCCGAGATCAGGGTCTTGATCTCCTTGGCGGCCTCCGCCGAACGCTGGGCCAGGGCCCGGACTTCCGAAGCCACGACCGCGAAGCCGCGGCCGGCCTCGCCCGCCCGGGCGGCCTCGACGCCGGCGTTCAGGGCCAGCAGATTGGTCTGGAAGGCGATCTCGTCGATGACGCCGATGATCTGGTTGATCTGCGACGACGAGCCCTCGATG
>NZ_JBIIOP010000002.1:0-363472 GCF_044336875.1 Brevundimonas sp.
AGCAGGTCCTGGAACTCGGCGCGCTGCTTCTTGAAGCCCACCGTGTTCATGTTGGCGATGTTGTTGGAGATGACCTCCACGTTCAGCTGTTGGGCGGCCATGCCCGAGGCTGCGGTTCTGAGCGCGCGCATTGTCCGGCTCTCCCTTAAGCGGCCTTGCCGAGGCGCTCGACGGCGCGACGGCTGAGGTCGGTAGTGTTCTCGATCATCCGCGTGACGCTTTCGTAGGCGCGGTTGATCTCGACGAGGTTGGTGATCTCGACCAGCGAGTTGACGTTGGAGGCTTCCAGCGAACCCTGATGGATCTGGGCGTCCGTCGCCTGGATCGGCTGGGCGTTCGAGGTGTTGCGATAAAGGCCGTCGCCGCCTTTCTCGAGCACGCCCAGGGCGTCGAAGCGCACGACCGACATCTGGCCGACGATCTGGCCGTCCTGGGTGATGGTGCCGTCCGCGCCCACGGTCGGAGGGCCCAGTTCGGGGTTCAGCACGATCTCGGCGCCGCCGCCGAGCACGGCCTGGCCCTGTTTGGTCGTCAGCCGGCCTTCGGGATCCATGGTGAAGGCGCCGTCGCGGGTATAGGCCTCGCCGTTGGCGCCGTCGCGAACGGTGAAGAAGGCGCCCTCGCCGGCGATGGCGAAGTCCAGGGTGCGGCCCGTCTGCGACATGGAGCCCTGGCCGAAATCGCGACCGACGCCGTTGTCCAGCACGAAGCTGGCCGAGGGGCGAATGGCGTCGTTGCGCGCACGCTCGCCGATCTCCGTGCCGACCATCAGCTGTTCGACCTTGAAGCCGGTCGTGTTGGCGTTGGCGATGTTGTTGGCCACGATGTCGAGCTCGCGGCGCAGCGTCATCTGACGGGACAATCCGATATAGGCGGCGTTTTCCACGAGGGCATGCTCCTTCGCTTCGACCCTCGCAACGGTCGTGCCAACAGGGTTAACCCAGGCGGAATGCGGGTTTGAGCCGGTTCAAGCTTGGCGGCGCCCGGCAAAAACTGCCGTTTGTAAACGTCGCGTTAACCAAACCCGGCCGATCTTCCCCATGAGATTCTTCGGGGCGCGCGTATGTTCAAGTTTGGCAAGAAGAAGGGCGAGGCGAACGCCGACGCCAATCTGCCCGCCGTGCAGGAAGGCGAGGGCGTCGAGGGCGAAGAGGGCGCGCCGAAGAAAAAGAAGCTGCCGATCCTGTTCATCATAGCGCCTGTCGCCATTGTGGTGCTGGGCGGCGGCGGGGCCGCGGCCTTCTTCATGTTGAAGCCCAAGCCCGCCGAGGCCCATGGAGAGGAGGCGGCCGCCGCCGGCCATGGCGAGGAGAAGGCCGACGCCAAGGGCGGTCATGGCGAGGCTAAGAAGGCCGAGGGCGGCGGGCACGGCGCGCCTGCGGACGGCGCCGAGGCCGATCCGGCGCTGGGCAAGATTGCTGAAGGCCCCGACGGCGTCACCTTCTACACCCTGCCGGACATGGTGATGAATATTCAGTCGCCCGACGGTCGGCCGACCTTCCTGAAGCTGAAACTGACGCTGGAGATGCACGACGCCGAGGTGGCGACGCACCTGCAGTCCGAAATGCCGCGCCTCCAGGACATGTTCACCGGCTTCGTGCGCGAACTGCGTCCCGAGGATCTCAGCGGCTCGGCCGGCACCTATCAGTTGCGCGCCGAGCTGCTGCGTCGGATCAACATGATCGCCGCCCCCGGCAAGGTCGACGCCGTGCTGATCGAAGAAATGCTGGTGCAGTAGGCATGACCGACGTTTCGTCTGATCCCTTCGGCGGCCTCGGCGATCCCACGGACGCCCTGTCCGAACGCGTCCTGAACCAGGATGAGATCGACAGCCTGCTGGGCTTCGATCTGGGCGACGACGACGGCTCCGAAAAATCCGGCATCCGGGCCATCATCAACTCGGCGCTCGTCTCGTACGAACGCCTGCCGATGCTGGAGATCGTGTTCGACCGCCTGGTGCGGCTGATGACGACGAGCTTGCGGAACTTCACCTCGGACAACGTCGAGGTGTCGCTGGACAATATCTCGTCGATCCGGTTCGGCGACTATCTGAACTCCATCCCCCTGCCGGCCATCCTGGCGGTGTTCCGGGCCGAGGAGCTGGACAACTACGGCCTGCTGACGGTCGATTCCAACCTGATCTATTCGATCGTCGACGTGCTGCTGGGCGGCCGTCGCGGCACGGCGGCCCTGCGCATCGAAGGCCGGCCCTACACCACCATCGAGCGGGTTCTGGTGCAGCGGATGGTCGAGGTGGTGCTGAACGACGCCCGTCAGGCGTTCGAGCCCCTGACGCCTGTCCACTTCAATCTGGATCGTCTGGAGACCAATCCTCGCTTCGCCGCCATCGCGCGTCCGGCCAATGCGGCCATCCTGATCAAGCTGCGGATTGACATGGAGGATCGCGGCGGCCGGATCGAGCTGCTGCTGCCCTATGCGACGCTGGAGCCGATCCGCAAGATGCTGCTGCAACAGTTCATGGGCGAGAAGTTCGGCCGCGACAACATCTGGGAAGGCCACTTGGCCACCGAAATCTGGACGACGGAGACCGAGGTTAGGGCCGTGCTGGACGAGCAGATGATGCCCCTATCCACCGTGTTGAACCTGAAGGTCGGCGACACGATGATGCTGAACGCCACGCCGGATTCGGAAGTCTCGATCCGCGCCGGCGCCATTCCCCTGACCACCGGCCGCATGGGCCGCAAGGGGCAGCATATCGCAGTCCGCATCGAAGGTCCGGTGAACCCGGAAATCGCATCCCGCATAAGAGGACCCCGCTGATGGCCGGCATGATCATGGACGGGGTTCTGATGCTGCTGCTGGTCGCGGCGGTCGGTTACGGCGTCAAGCTGGAACGCAAGCTGGCGGCCTTTCGCGCCGGCCAGGTGGCCTTCGCGCAGGCGGTGACCGAACTGAACGCCGCCGCAGGTCGCGCCGAGACGGCGCTGGCGACCCTGCGCGCCTCCGGTCAGGAAACGGACCTGCTGCACGACCGGATCATCAAGGCCCGCGAGGTGAAGCAGCAGCTCGAGGTGCTGATCGCCCGCGCGCCCGCCGCTCCGACGCGCGTTCGCGAGGAAGAGCCTGCGCCGCGCATGGAGGCCGCGCGCCCGGTCGCCACGCCCGCCGCCCTGGTGAACGACGACGACGAACGCGCCCGTCGCATGGCGGCCCTGGCCGAGCGCATTCAGGGCATGGCCGCTCCCACGACCCCGCAGCGCGCGGCTCCGACCGGGCGCGATAATGTCGCCGCCATCGTCCAGGCCCTGACCGCCGTGGGCTCCGCTAACCAAACTGCAAAACAAAGCCTCAACGCCGCGCGTCGTAATCTCGACGACGATCTGTTCGCCGCCTGAGTTCGGAACCCCAGTCCATGGCCCGCATCCCCCGCCTTCTGCCCCTGATCGCCGTCGCCATCGGCGGGGTGGTCGCCGTGCGCGCCGTCGGCGTCGCCCCGGGCCTGTTCGAGGGCGCCAAGGCCTGGGCCGAGGAGGCCGCACCCGCCGCCGCAGGCGCGCCGCCCAAGCCGGCCCCTGCCGGCACCTGCGCCCTGTCGCCGGAACAGCTGGCCCAACAGGCGGGCATCTCGCCGGCCGAGCTGAAGATCATTCAGTCGCTGTCGGCGCGCCGCACCGAACTGGACGCGCGGGACCAGGACTTCGCCACCACCTTGCCGCTGATGGTCGCCGCCGAACAGAAGCTGGACGCCAAGGTCCAGGCGCTGGAAGCGCTGAAGACCGAGATGAAACAGATGCTGGGTCAGGTCGACGAGCGCGAAAAGGCCGAAATCGACCGTCTGGTCCAGGTCTATTCCGCCATGCGGCCCAAGGAGGCCGCGCCGGTCATGGCCTCGCTGGAGGATCGGGTGCGCCTGCCCGTCGCGGCCGCCATGCGTCCTCGCACCTTGGCCGCCGTCATGGCCCAGATGACGCCGCCCCAGGCCAAGGAACTGACCGAGAAGCTGGCCGCCCGTTTCCAGGCGCAGCAGATGGCCGCTCGCGCCGCGGCTGCGGAGGCCGCCGCGCCGCCGCCCGCCGCGACCCCGGCGGTCCAGCCGGCCGCGACGCCCGGAACCGTAACGCCCGTCGCCGCTCCGGCCGCCCAGGCGTCGCGTCCTGCGGCGCGCCAGCCGGCCCGTCGCCCCGCCGCCCGCCCCGCCACGCGACCCGCCGCCTCGACGCCGGCCGCCGCCGGTCCTCAGGCCTATCAGCCCTCCGGCGCCGCCAACGCCCAGCCGCGCCAGACGGTGCAGTGATCCGATCCGGATTCATGCGTATTCGGATGATCTCGACAAGCTAACCATTCGGTCGGATTATCCTCGCACGCTCCTTCAGAGAGCGATTGCATCGAGGACGACGCGCCATGATCGGCGAGGTTTTGTATATCGCCCACCGCTTCCGGCGGGCCCTGCTGCTCGCCGCGCCGACGCTGGCGGCCGGCTGGATCGCGCTGGTCGCACATCATCACCACCTGTTCTGATCGGCGGTTTCGGTTGGCATCAGCCCCGGTCGCGGCTATCACCGCGCCTTCCCGATATTCGAGCCCGCCGAACGATCATGTCCGACACGCCTCCCGACCGCCTTTCCGTCGATCCGTCTAGCCCCTTCCATGACGCGGACGTGCTGCAACGCGGCGTCGGCATCCGCTTCAAGGGCGAGGAAAAGACCAACGTCGAGGAATATTGCGTCTCCGAGGGCTGGGTGCGTCTGGCCCTGGGCAACCGGGTCGACCGCAAGGGCAAGGCCCTGACGGTCAAGCTGCAGGGCGTTGTCGAACCCTATTTCCAGAACGGCTGAGGTTTTCTAGGGTCCGGCTCTTCCCCGAGTCTGGAGCCTGCCGATGCCCCTTCGCCTGTTGACCGTCAGCGCGCTCGCGCTTGGGCTCGTCGCTGCCGCTTCCCAGGTCCAGGCCCAGGACGCCGTGACGGTGGACCGGGCCATCGCCGTCCGCGACGCCGCGCTGAGGTCGAACATCGCCCTGGACTATGTCACCCAGCTGACGACCCGTTTCGGGGCGCGTCCGGCGGGGTCCAAGTCGGAACAGGACGCAGCCGCCTGGGCCGCCGACTATCTGCGCGCCAACGGCTTCCAGAACGTCCGCATCGAACAGTTCCCGCTGGTCGGCTGGGAGCGAGGCGAAGGCTCCGCGGCCATCGTCGGCCGCAACGCACAGACCCTGGTCGCCGCCGCCCTGGGCCATTCGCCGGCGACGCCGCGCGGCGGGGTCGAGGCGGACGTGATCCGTTTCTCCAGCCTGGAGGATCTGCAGGCCGCGTCCGACACCGCCGTTCGCGGCAAGATCGTCTATGTCGATCTGGGGCAGATGCACGCCATGCAGGACGGCTCGGGCTATGGTCCCCAGACCCGCGTGCGCGGCGCCGGCCCAGGCGTGGCGGCGACCAAGGGGGCGTCGGCCTTCGTCATGCGTTCGGTCGGATCGGACGAGGACCGGATGCCCCACACCGGCACCACCCGCTATGTCGACGGCAAGCCGACCATTCCGTCCTTCGCCCTGGCCGCGCCTGACGCCGATCAGGTCAGCCGTCTGATCGCCATGGGCGAGCCTGTTCGACTGAAACTGACCTCGACCGCCCATACCTACGAGACCCACAGCCAGAACGTCATCGGCGACCTGCCCGGCGCGACCCGGCCGGACGAGGTGATCGTGCTGGGTTCGCACATGGACAGCTGGGACCTGGGCACGGGCGCCATCGACGACGGGGCGGGCGGCGCCATTACGGTCGCGGCGGCCAAGGCCATCGCCGACAGCGGGCGCCGTCCGGCCCGGACCATCCGCGTCATCTTCTATGGTTCCGAGGAAGTGTCCCAGCCGACGCCCCAGACCGGCAACGGCGGCGGGGTCTACGCCCGCAATCAGGGGGCGGCGCTGGAGAAACACATCATCGCGGGCGAGAGCGATTTCGGCGCCGACCGGGTCTATGCGCTGCGCCTGCCGGCGGGCGCCCAAGGCTCCGCCTTCCAGAAGGCGGCGACGCGGGTTCTGTATCCGATCGGCGTCCTGGCCTCGAACGCGGTCGAGACCGAGGGCGGCGTCGATGTCGGCCCGATGGGGCCGCTGGGCGTGCCCTTCTTCGGCCTGGCCCAGGACGGAACCCGCTATTTCGACCTGCACCACACGGCCAATGACACCCTGGACAAGATCGACCCGGCGCAGCTGAGCCAGAACGTCGCCGCCTGGGCCGGTCTGGTCTGGTTGATCGCCGATTCCGACGTCGATTTCCGCGCCATGCGGCCGGCGAACGCGCCTGTGGCGACCTCGGGCCATTAGGCCGCTTGGAGGCGCGGTCCGGTTCTGTCTATAGAGCCGGACCGGTTCGCGGGCGTGGCGAAACTGGTAGACGCAGCAGACTTAAAATCTGCCGGGCGAAAGCCCTTGCCGGTTCGATCCCGGCCGCCCGCACCAAACTGTTGAGAACCGGACGTCGCGCATCGACTCTGTCGACGAACCGCCTTCTACCGGGCTCATGAAACAGCTGACGTCGACCGAGTGGGCCCGCATGCGGGACCGGATCATCACTCTCAGCCTGCCGGATCGCGGGCCCGTCGTCCGGGGACAGTGGGTCGCCTGGCTGACCGCGCGACCGGGACAGGGCTGGTTCTACCCCATGGCCGACAACATCCATTTCGGCGCCCAGGCCGACGCCGACGCCTTCCGGCACTGGATGATGGCCACGGCCTGAGTGAAAGACCCGCCCCCGTCGGGGGCGGGTGACGCCGGCTTGAAGCCGAAGCCGGTCAGGTCGGGTTGCGAGCCTCGCGCGCCAGGCGGTCGGCCTGGCGTTCCAGATCGTCGGCGCGGATCGGGAGATCCCGGCTGAGGGCGATCAGTTCGGCGTCCGTGACGGTGTTTCCGCGTGCACGGTTCTCGGCGATCTGGCGAGCGCGATAGGCGGGATCGCGCAGGCGCGTCGCTTCGGCGCGCATGTCGTCGGCGCCCTTGCGCAGGCCCTCGGCGCCGCGGCCCATGTCGAGGCGGGCCTGTACCCTTTGGCGGCCCGCCTGTTCCCGCGTCCGTTCGGCCGCCTGTCGAACCTGCTGCGCATGCACTCTGACGGCCTCCGCCGAGATGCGGGCCTGAGCGCCCGCATTCCGGGCGATCTCGGCCTGTTGACGCGCCTCATCGGCCTGTTGGCGCGCTTCATCGGCTTGACGGCGGGATTCGGCGGCCTGGGCGCGGGAGGTTTCAGCTCGGGCGCGCGCGTCTTCCGCCTGGGCGCGGGCCATCATGGCGACGCGCTCCTCTTCCGGCGTGGCGGTCCGGACGTAGACGTGGCTCGAACTGTAGGTCGGGGGGGCAGGCGGAGCAGGCGGAGCAGGCGGAGCAGGCGGAGCGGGAGGGGCAGGCGGCGCGGGCGGCGCGGGCGGTGCGGGCGGTGCGGGGATCTCGGCGCTCGACCAGGGAGCGGGCGGTTCCGGCGGTGTGGGCGGCAGGGGGGCTTCGGGCGGGGCCGGCGGTGCGACGGGCGCCTCCCAGCCCTGCCGGCTCAGTTCGAGGGCGGCCAGGGGCGTGGCGACGGCGGCGAGGGCGGCCACGGTCAGGGCGACGGTCAGTGGGCGACGGCGGGACGGAACGTTCGACATGATGCAGGCGATCCTTGTCTTCAGGGTGTGGGCGTCGGCGGCCATGGGGCTGGCGGCGCACGGGATGAAACGAGGGGCGGGATGGGCGGCCAGGCGGACCAGGGTGCGGGCGTAGACTTGGCGATCCACTGTGGTCAGGGCTGCGGCGTCGGCCGCCTCCTCGGATCGGGCGACCAGTTCGATATGCAGGCGCCAGACCAGCGGATTGAACCAGAACAGGGCCAGGCTGATCCGCGACAGGATCAGGAAGACCCAGTCCTTGCGCCGCAGATGGGCCAGTTCGTGGGCGAGGATGGCGGGCGCGGCCTGGCGCTCGACCAGGCTGGCCGGATCGACCAGGATGACGCCGGGCGTCGCGCCCCAGCTGAGCGGGCCGGACAGGTGATCGCTGGCGACCAGGCGAGGGCGATCGCCGGACGTCTGGGTCTCCAGCGCGGTCAGCCAGACGGGGCATTTCACGGCGCGGCCAGCGCGGGTCCAGCGAGCCAGGGTGTGCAGCCCCAGCAGCAGCCGACCGGCGACGGCGGCGCTCCCGACCAGCCAGACGGTTCCGATGACCAGGACGGCCGTGGGCCAGGGCAGGGCGCCCGAGACCTCGACCCCGGCGATGGGGCCGACCTCGCCCTGCCACATCGGCAAGGCCGGTGACGTGGGCAGGGGGGCGGCGGCGGGCAGAAGCGCCAGTTTCAGCGACGGTAGGATCGCCATCACCACCGGCAGGGCCAGCAGCAGGACGGTCACGCCGCGCAGGATGTCGACCCGGTCGACCGGCCGCTGGGCCAGCAGGCGCGAACAGACCAGGCCGGCGCCGGCGATCAGGCTGGACTTGACCAGCAGGGACAGCAACAGGGCCCAGCTCACGACTTGCGCTCCACGGCGTCGTCGATGGCGCGCTCCAGGGCGGCGGCCTCGTCCGGCGTCAGGGTCTGGCCCAGCCCCAGCAGGGCTGTGGCGGCGCTGGCGGCCGATCCGGCGAAGAAGGTGTCGATCATCCGCTGCAGGGCGCCGGCGGCGACCGTCTCGGTGCGCTGGACCGGGCTGTAGACATAGCCGTCCGGACCCGAGGCCCGTTCGACCAGGCCCTTGGCGTCGAGCCGCGACAGCAGGGTGCGGACGGCGGAATCGCTGAGCGGGTCGGACAGGGCGTTGCGCACGGCGGCCGCCGTGCCGGCTTCGAGCCGACACAGGGTCTCGAAGACCTCGCGCTCTCGGCGGGGCAGGGACTCGATCACGCGCTTCTCCGTTTCATGTCCGCTACATTTGTAGCGTTACATGCGTAGCGGATTGCGTCGGGATTGAGGCGAGCGGATGAACTCGCGGTTAGGCGAGGCGGCAGCTTGGCGTCCGCCGGCTCGCCCGCTCAGCTCAAAGGATCGTCACTGTGGCGGGATCACAGAAGTAATAGCCGCAGAAGTTGATATAGGGCCGCCGGTCGCAGGTTTCGGGATTTCTGATGGGGTTTCCCGCGCCGTCTAGGTTCGTGGCGGGGGTCGATCCGGGCTTGTGGGACCAATAGTCGTTGGCGTCCTTGCGGTACCAGTGGAAATCTTCATTCGGCCAGATGACCAGACAGATGATTTGGCCGACGTCCGGATTCCTATCAGGATCGGGCGTCGGCGCCTGGCCGTCCCGTACCGAGGCGGCTCCCACATTATCGCAGCTGAACTGCGTGTACATCTGGCCGCTGCCGCGACCCGGCTGGGCGAAGGAGTTGGTGATCAGGTCGTTGGCGTAGTTGTAGCAATTGTTGTTGCGCATGATGAACGGGTCGTCGTTCCAACGTCCCGGGTCGTAATGAGGGGCGGCTAGGGCGTTTGGAGCCGGTGGGTTCTGAAAACCGTCCAGAGCCTGCAGAACCACTTCCCTCGCTGCGTCGGACACAGCCGATCCGGCGCTGTCCAGCAGGAAACGTTCAACGGAATGGTCGGGCATTGTGACAAGACTGTCGTCCTGGCGCGTCAACTGCCGATTGTAGATGAAGGCGCGTGTCGGCAGGAGGCCTTTGCTGGCGGTCTCGATGGTAAATCCGCGAAAACCCAGTGCGCTCGGCGGACCCGAGGGTTCAATGCCGAAGGCGTCGCCGGGTCGCAATAGGGCGTCGTTCAGCGCCTGCGCCTGTTCGACGGTCAGGGTCCACTTAGGGTCGGGTCGGCCGGAGTAGATGTGGAGCGTTACGGTGACGGACATGAAATCCTCCTGATTGCACGCATAACGTGTTATCTTGGGCTCAATAAATCAACCTGAAGTTGCTCTTAAGTATGTTTTTCTTTCAAGGGGCGAAGCCTGTGGGGCGTTAGACCGGGCGATGCCTACAGAACGATTTCTCGCCCCTCGGCCGCGCTGCGCAGGCCGGCGTCCAGGATCCGCATGACGGTCAGGGCCTGGTCGGCGGGGACGGGCGGCGGACCCTCGCCCAGAACGGCGTCGCGCACGGCGGCGTAGAAGGCGGGATAGTCGCCGCGTTCGGGCGTCGGCGTGGTGCGGACGGTCTCGCCGTCGATCAGTTGGCTCAGGACGCCGGGCGACGGGTCCAGACCCCAGTCGGGGTCGCCGGGGCGCAGGCCGGCCTTGGACTGGCCCTCCTGGGCGTCCAGCCCGTGTTTGACGAAACTGCCGCCCGTGCCGTGGACGACGTAGCGCAGGCCGGATTCGGCGGCGAGATGGCCCATGTTCAGGATCACCCGCAGCCGGTCGTAACGCAGCAGGACGTGGGCGTAGTCGATGGCCGTCGCCCCTACGCGCTGGGCCTGCAGATCGGCATAGACGCCCAGAGGCGCGCCGAACAGTTGCACCGCCTGATCGACCAGATGGGGGCCAAGGTCGGCCCAGACGCCGCCGTCTCTCTTGTCCTTCCAGCGGTCGGTGACGGCGGGGCGGAAGCGGTCGTAATGGCTTTCGAACACGGCGACCTGGCCCAGTTCGCCCTCGGCGATCAGGCGGCGCAAGGTCAGGAAGTCGGCGTCCCAGCGGCGGTTCTGGAAGACGCTGAACACGCCCGGCGCCTCGGCCGCCACGGCGGCGACGGCCTCGGCCTGCTCGAGGGTGACGGCGAAGGGTTTGTCGACGACCACCGACTTGCCGGCCTTCAGGGCGGCGATCGCCTGTTCGGCGTGCAGGGCGTCGGGCGTGGCCACGACGATCAGGCCGATGTCGGCGCGGGCCAGGGCGGCGTCCAGATCGGGCAGGACTTCCACGTCGGGCAGGTCGGCGTGGACCGCCTCGGGCCGGGACGAGACGACGGCGCGCAGGGTCAGGCCAGGCGTGGCCCGGATCAGGGGGGCGTGGAAGGTCTGTCCCGCCAGGCCGTAGCCCAGGACGGCGACGCCGATCGGATCGTGTGAGGTCATGCCCCGATCAATAGCGGTCCGGCCCCGGTCCATCCAGCACATAGGGCACGACGCCGCGCTCGTTCTCTGGCACCCGCAGGGCGCGGCCCAGGGGCGGGAAGGCGCGCTGGGTGCAGTCGGTGCGCTCGCAGATGCGGCAACTGACGCCGATCCGGGTCGCGGGGCCGTTCAGGTCCAGACCGGCGGCATAGACCAGGGACCCGGCGTGTTCGACCTCGCAGCCCAGGGACAGGGCGTAGCGGCGATCCTCGGCGAGGTAGGAGCCGCTGGGCTTGGACACGCTGCGGGCGATGGAGATGTAGCGGGATCCGTCCGGCATCTCGGCCAGCTGCACCCCGATCCGGTCGGGCGTGGCGAAGGCTTCGTGCACGTTCCACAGGGGGCAGGCGCCGCCGAACCGGGCGAACTGGAAGCGGGTGGCGCTGTGCCGCTTGGTGATGTTGCCGGCCATGTCGACGCGGGCGAAATAGAAGGGCACGCCGCGCCAGCCGGGGCGCTGCAGGTTCGACAGCCGGTGGCAGACCTGTTCGAAACTGACCTGGAACCGGGTGCGCAGCCGGTCGATGTCGTGCTTCTCCTCGCGCGCCGCCTCCAGGAAGGCGCGATAGGGCAGCAGCAGGGCGCCGGCGGCGTAGTTGGCCAGGCCGACGCGGGCCACGTCGCGCGCCGCCTCGGTGCGGAAGGCGGCCTGGTCCAGCTCGGTCTCGATCAGGTCGCGGAAGGACAGCAGGGCCAGCTGGTGCGCCAGCTGGAAGGACCGGGTCGCGCCGGGCCGCCAGGCGTCCAGCGTCAGGACGCGGCTGACGGGATCATAGCGACGCAGGGCCTCCTGACCCGCCACATTGACCACTCGGACGCCGTGGATCCGGGCCAGGGCCGTCTCCAGCGCCCGTTCGATCTGGCCCTCGTTGGGCAGGGTCGCGGCCAGGGCCTCGGCCGCCGTGTCCAGGCTGTCGATATAGTTGTCGCGGTAGTGGAAGAAGTCGCGGACCTCCTCATAGGGCAGCAGGGCGACGCTGGCGCCCAGTTCGTCGCGGCCCAGGGTTTCGTCCAGCGCCTTCACCCGCTCGTCCATCTGACGGAAGGCCTGATGCAGGGCCAGGAACTGCCGCGCCAGTTTCGGCGCATTGACCACGGCCTGTTTCAGCTCGGCGGCGGTGGGCGGTTCCGCCTGTCCGGCGATGTCCGTGGTGGCTTCGCGCAGGTCGGCCAGCAGCCGGGCGTCGCCCTCCAGATCGAACAGGCTGGCGTCGACGTGGAAGGCGCGGGTCAGGGCGATCAGCACCCGCGCCGTCGCCGGCCGCTGGTTGGTCTCCAGCTGCGACAGATAGGAGGGCGACAGGCCCAGCCGTTCGGCGCAGGCTTCCAGCGTCCAGCCGCGCGCCTCGCGCAGCTTCCTCAGCTTGGCGCCCAGAAAAAGCTTCTCAGCCATTCGCAACTTCGCAGATCAAGCCGTCGTCCTTTGCAAACCCCCGCAGCTCCACATCTTTTGCGAAGTTGCGTTTGCATACTTGCGATGAAGCGGTCACCCATAGCCCACGAACCGGAGGTCGAACAGGAATGACGCAGGCCATTCTCGAAGAACTGGAGCGCCGCCGCGCCGCCGCCAAGCTGGGCGGAGGCGAGACGCGTATCGCCGCCCAGCACGCCAAGGGCAAGCTGACGGCGCGCGAACGCATCGACGTGCTGCTGGACGAGGGCTCCTTCGAGGAGACCGATATGTTCGTGGAGCACCGCAGCCACGACTTCGGCATGCAACATCAACGCGTGCCGGGCGACGGGGTGGTGACCGGGCGCGGCACGATCGGCGGGCGGCTGGTCTATGTCTTCTCCAAGGACTTCACCGTCTTCGGCGGCTCGCTGTCGGGGGCGCACGCGGCAAAGATCGTCAAGCTGCAGAAGATGGCCCTGACGACGGGGGCGCCGATCATCGGCCTGTTCGACGCGGGCGGGGCGCGGATCCAGGAAGGGGTCGAGAGCCTGGCCGGCTACGCCGACATCTTCCTGCAGAACACCCTGGCCAGCGGCGTCATTCCCCAGATCAGCGTGATCATGGGGCCGTGCGCGGGCGGCGACGTCTATTCGCCGGCCATCACCGACTTCATCTTCATGGTGAAGGACACCTCCTACATGTATGTGACCGGCCCCGACGTGGTGAAGACGGTCACCAACGAGGTCGTCAGCCACGAGGACCTGGGCGGCGCCCGCGTCCACGCCGGAAAGTCGGGCGTGGCGGACGGGGCGTTCGACAATGATCTGGAGGCCCTGTCCGAGGTGCGCCGCCTGATCGGCTTCCTGCCCCTGTCGAACCGCGAAAAACCGCCGGTGCGCGAGAGCTATGACGAGCCGGAGCGGGACGAGGCCTCGCTGGACACCCTGGTCCCCGCCAATCCGAACCAGCCCTATGACATGAAGGAACTGATCCTGAAGACGGTGGACGAGGCCGACTTCTTCGAGATCGGCGCCGACTTCGCCAAGAACATCGTCACCGGCTTCGGGCGTCTGGACGGCCAGCCGGTCGGGATCGTCGCCAACCAGCCCCAGGTGCTGGCGGGGGTGCTGGACATCGATTCAAGCCGCAAGGCCGCGCGGTTCGTCCGCTTCTGCGACGCCTTCGGCATTCCCATCGTCACCTTCGTCGACGTGCCGGGCTTCATGCCGGGGACGAAGCAGGAGTACGGCGCCCTGATCAAGCACGGGGCCAAGCTGCTGTTCGCCTATGCCGAGGCGACGGTGCCGAAACTGACCGTCATCACGCGCAAGGCCTATGGCGGCGCCTATGACGTGATGAGCTCGAAACACCTGCGCGGCGACGTCAACTACGCCTGGCCCTCGGCCGAGATCGCCGTCATGGGCGCCAAGGGGGCGGTCGAGATCATCTTCCGCAAGGAGGCCGGCGACCCCGCAGCCCTGGCCGCGCGCGAGGCCGAATACAAGGACCGTTTCGCCAACCCCTTCGTGGCGGCGGGCCTGGGCTATATCGACGACGTCATCATGCCCCACGGCACGCGACGGCGGCTGGTGAAGGCGTTGCGGACGCTGAAGGGCAAGGTCCAGGAGAACCCCTGGAAGAAGCACGACAATATTCCGCTGTGATGAGAACGCTCGGAGATATCGATCCGGCTGCGATCTATTGCTCGCGAAATGAGGACAGCGAACGGCTGATCCGAATGGACGCGGCACGTCCCGAGGAATGGTCCGATCGAGATGTCGACCTCACGATATGGCGCGCCACGACGACCATCATGTCGGAAAAAATAGTTCCTCGGATACTGCCCGAGTTTTTGAGGCGCGTGATCCGTGAGCCTTACGCTGGCTGGATGACCAGTGGCGATGTAGTGCGCCAGAAGTTGGAGGCGTCGCATTTCCAGACGTGGGTCGAATCCGACCGTGAGGCCGTTCTGGCGCTTTTGCCTGCCTATATAATCACCCAAGACACCGACGCCAAAAGCCTAGCCGGTTGGCTGGAAGATTTCAGCCTGAAGGACGCCTGACATGATTAGAGCGCAGACTTCAAAGCGCATAGGGTCGATCGTCGCTGCGGTGTGTGGGGGCGTCATCATCGTGATGGGCGGAACAGCAAATGCCTGTTCAGTCATGACCTTTGCAGACAATGGGCGCTATGTCGGCGGGGACCTGACCACCCAGATTGCCGCCAAGGCCGAGTCCATCCAAATCGTGAGGGTGGCTGCCAGACACCTCGTCAACCGGACCTATTCGGAGGGCTCCTGGTATCTCAACTATGGAGACTTGAAGGTGCCTTCGGACTATCCCGAGTACACCGACGAGTTCGTGTTCAAGCTTGAGCCGGTTGAAACGCTGAAGGTTGGCCGACCTCTGCCCGATTATCTCCAGGCTGGAGACCTTAGAGTCAGGGGGTATAGCCCGGCGGCGCTTCCAGTGGAGATTCAGCCAACAAGTTGGGCGACGATCAACGCCTTGCCGGATTGGTTGCCTGATCGCCCCGGCGATCAAGGGTTTGCCTTCATCGCTGCTTCCGACACTGCGGGTTTGGGCGGAGGAGAGTGCGCCAGGCCGTATATTCTTGAAGTCGGCCAAACCTTGCTGGCGTTCCGGAATTCGAATGGGACCCTCTATCCGGCCAGCGGCGGGTTTCCGCTTCAAATCGACGTAGAGTTCCGCACCCAGAACCGGGCTCGGGAACGTTTTTCCCTGAATATGCAGTCCCTCGTCCCCATCAATGATCCTGAAGACGCCTTTGTGGCGCGCCTACGTCAGGCGCTCGCATCACGGCCGAACTCAACGCGAAACTGAGCCTTTCATGTTCTCCAAAATCCTCATCGCCAATCGCGGCGAGATCGCGGTTCGGATCATCAAGACCTGCCGCCGCATGGGCATCAAGACCGTGCAGGTCTATTCGGAGGCCGACGCCGGGTCGCTGGCGGTCGAGATGGCCGACGAGGCGGTGCTGATCGGGCCGGCGCCGGCAGCCCAGTCCTATCTGCTGGCGGACAGGATCGTCGAGGCGGTGCGCCAGACGGGGGCCGAGGCCGTGCATCCGGGCTTCGGCTTCCTGAGCGAGAACGCCGGCTTCGCCCGGCGGCTGCGCGACGAGGGCATCGCCTTTATCGGCCCAAATCCCGAGGCCATCGAGGCCATGGGTGACAAGATCAGCTCCAAGAAGCTGGCGGCCGAGGCGGGAGTCTCGACCGTGCCGGGCCATATGGGGCTGATCGAGACGCCGGAGGAGGCGGTCACCATCGCCCGCGAGATCGGCTATCCGGTCATGATCAAGGCGAGCGCCGGCGGCGGCGGCAAGGGCATCCGCGTCGCCCATTCGGACGCCGACATGGCCGAGGGGTTCGCGGCGGTGAAGGCCGAGGCGCTGAACGCCTTCGGCGACGACCGGGTCTTCCTAGAGAAGTTCATCGTTGATCCGCGCCACATCGAGATCCAGGTGCTGGGCGACAAGCACGGCCATGTCGTCCACCTGTTCGAGCGCGAATGCTCGATCCAGCGCCGCAACCAGAAGGTCATCGAGGAGGCGCCGTCCCCCCTGCTGGACGAGACGACCCGAGCGGCCATGGGGGCGCAGGCCGTCGCCCTGGCCCAGGCGGTCAACTATGACAGCGCCGGCACGGTCGAGTTCGTGGCGGGGCAGGACAAGAGCTTCTACTTCCTGGAGATGAACACCCGGCTGCAGGTCGAGCATCCGGTGACGGAGCTGATCACCGGCGTCGATCTGGTCGAACAGATGATCCGCTCGGCCTGGGGCGAGACCCTGGCCTTCGAACAGAAGGATCTGAAGATCGACGGCTGGGCCATCGAGAGCCGCATCTACGCCGAGGATCCCTATCGCGGCTTCCTACCCTCGATCGGCCGACTGGTTCGCTACGAACAGCCGGAGGAGGGGGAGCAGAACGGCTACGTCGTGCGCAACGATTCCGGCGTTCGCGAGGGCGACGAGATCAGCATGTTCTACGACCCGATGATCGCCAAACTGTGCGCCTGGGGCGAGACGCGGGCGGCGGCGGTCGAGGGCATGGCCCGGGCGCTGGAGGACACCCACCTGTCGGGCCTGGGGCACAATGTGCCCTTCCTGGCGGCGGTGATGGATCAGGACCGGTTCAAGTCGGGCGAGCTGTCGACCTCCTATATCAAGGACGAGTTCCCGGACGGCTTCCACGGTCTGCGGCCGACGCAGCAGCAGGAGCGGATCCTGATCGCCACGGCCATGGCCATGCACGAGGTCATCGCCGAACAGGACGGCGACCCGTCCGACCGCACCGACTGGATCGTCATGATCGCCCAAGGCCCTGGAGCGGGCACGCCGCACGGGGTCGAGCTGTCCTATGACGCGGACGAGGAGATGATCCTGACCCTGACGGGCGGGGGCGACATCCGTCTGTCGGAGATCGACTGGCGGCCCGGCCTGGCCCAGTTCCGGGCCGAACTGGACGACGAACCCTTCACCGCCGAGGTGAAGCGCACCGCCGACGGCTTCGACATCCGTCATCGCGCGGCCAGGGTGCGGGTGCGGGTGCTGCGTCCGCACGTCGCCGAACTGTATGCGCGCCTGCCGGAGAAGGTCGCGCCGGATACGTCGAAACTGGTGCTGTCGCCGATGCCGGGTCTGGTGGTGTCGATCCCGGTGGTCGTGGGCCAGGAGGTCAAGACCGGCGAGACCGTCGCCGTCATCGAGGCCATGAAGATGCAGAACATCCTGAAGGCCGAACGCGACGGGGTGGTGAAGGCGGTCGGGGCCAAGGACGGGGATCCGGTGGCGGCGGATGACGTGCTGGTGGAGTTCGGGTGATGCTCGCGTTGAAGAGCCCCTCCGTCTCTCCGCTTCGCTCCGAGCCACCTCCCTATTGCATGGGGAGGAGACGAGCGTCGGACGCCTCTCCTCCCTGCGAAGCGGGGAGGGGGACCGCGAAGCGGTGGAGGGGTTCTTCACGTCGCATTGGCGAGGGAAGCGCCGCATGACCTTCCCAACCCCCACCCCCCTCGAATGGCGCGAGTCCGCCCAGAAGGCGCTGAAGGACCGGCCGATCGAGTCCCTGATGCATCTGGACGCGGACCAACTGGTCACTCGGCCCCTCTACGCGGGTGCGACCGGGGTGCAGCCGATCTTCGCCCCGCGTCCGTCCGATTCCGAAGGGCGGGCCTGGGATCTGCGAACCCTGGTCGAGGGGGATCAGGCCGAGGCGGTCAATGCGGCGGTGTTGACCGATCTGGAGAACGGCGCGGCCTCGGTCCTGCTGAAGGGGGCCGTGCTGGGCGACGCCGGGTCACTGGGCCGGGCGCTGGAAGGGGTGGCGCTGGAGCTGGCCCCGGTCGCCCTGGACGCGGGGATCGACGGTCCGGCGGCGGCGGATCATCTGGCGGTCGTCGCCAAGGGCGCGCCGCGCGCCCAGCTGCGCTTCCACATGGACCCGGTCTCGGCCTTCGCCGAGGCGGGCGGATCGCCTCGCCCGGTCGAGGATCACCTGAAACTGGCGGCCGAGACGGCGGCGCGCCATGCGGGCGCCTATCCCGAGGCGCGCTTCTTCCTGGCCAGCGGGCGCGTGGCGCACGAGGCGGGCGGATCGGCGGCGCAGGAACTGGCCTTCGCCGCCGCCAGCGCGGTGGCCCATGCGAAGGCGGCGGTCGAGGCCGGACTGTCGGTCGAGGCGGCCCTGCGCGGGACTGTGGTCGGCCTGTCGGTCGATGCGGAATACTTCGACAGCCTGGCCAAGGTCCGGGCCATGCGGCTGATCTGGGCCAGCCTGACCCGGGCGTTCGGCGTCGAGGTTCCGGCGGTGATCGAGGCGCGGTCGTCGCGGCGGATGCTGTCGGCTCGCGATCCCTGGCCCAATCTGCTGCGGCTGACGGCGGCGGGCTTCGCCGGGGCCGTGGGCGGGGCGGATGTGGTGGTGCTGGACGGATTCACCCGCGCCGCAGGCGTACCCGACGCCTTCGCGAGGCGGCAGGCGAGGAACACCCAGCTGGTGCTGATGGAGGAGGCCAATCTGGGCCGGGTCGACGATCCGGCGGCCGGGTCCTGGTATCTGGACGCCCGCACCCGTGATCTGGCCGAGGCCGGCTGGGCCGAGTTCCAGATGATCGAGGCCGAGGGCGGTCTGGTCGAGGCCCTGAAGGGCTCGGTCATCCAGCCCCGCATCGCCCGCGCCCGCGCAGTTCGGGAAGCGGCGCTGAAGAACGGCGCGACCCAGATCATCGGCGTGACCAAATATGTCGATGCGGATGTGCGTTCGGCGCCGGTCGAGGCGGCCGATAGGGCCGCTGCGCCGGTCGAGACGGTCTGCGAACCCCTGACCCCGATCCGGTTCGCCGCAGCCTTCGAGGAGGCGGGCCAATGAGCTTCCCCGACTTCACCCGCATCCAGCTGAGCCTCGACGCGACGGGGCAGGGGCCGGCGCGCGATCCCTGGCTGACGCCCGAGGGACTGACGGTCGAGACCGCCTATGGGGCCGAGGGACTGGACGAACTGGATCACCAGCACGGCCTGCCGGGCTTCGCCCCCTTCCTGCGCGGTCCCTATCCGACCATGTATGCGGGCAATCCGTGGACCATCCGGCAATACGCCGGCTTCTCGACCGCCGAGGAGTCCAACGCCTTCTATCGCCGCAATCTGGCGGCCGGTCAGAAGGGCCTGTCGATCGCCTTCGATCTGGCGACGCACCGGGGCTATGACAGCGACCACCCGCGGGTGAAGGGCGACGTCGGCATGGCGGGCGTGGCCATCGACAGCATCTACGACATGCGGACCCTGTTCGACGGGATCCCGCTGGACCAGATGTCGGTGTCGATGACGATGAACGGGGCGGTTCTGCCGATCCTGGCCCTCTATGTCGTCGCGGCCGAGGAGCAGGGCGTGCCCCACGCCAAACTGACCGGGACCATCCAGAACGACATCCTCAAGGAGTTCATGGTCCGCAACACCTATATCTATCCGCCCGAGCCCTCGATGCGGATCATCGCGGACATCTTCGCCTGGACGGCGGCCGAGGCGCCCAAGTTCAACTCGATCTCGATCAGCGGCTATCACATGCAGGAGGCGGGGGCCTCGGCGGATATCGAGCTGGCCTACACCCTGTCGGACGGGATCGAATATCTGCGCGCGGGCGTCGCGGCGGGGATGCCCATCGACCGGTTCGCGCCGCGCCTGAGCTTCTTCTGGGCTATCGGCATGAACTATTTCATGGAGGTGGCCAAGATGCGGGCCGGCCGCCTGTTGTGGGCCGAGGCGGTGCGGAAGGAGGGCGGGGTCGATCCCAAGTCCCTGTCCCTGCGCGCCCACTGTCAGACCTCGGGCTGGAGCCTGGCGGCGCAGGACGTGTTCAACAACGTGCCCCGCACCATGGTCGAGGCCATGGCGGCGGCGGGCGGGCAGACGCAGTCGCTGCACACCAACGCTCTGGACGAGGCCCTGGCCCTGCCGACCGACTTCTCGGCCCGGATCGCGCGCAACACCCAGATCCTGCTGCAACAGGAGACGGGCCTGACCAAGGTGATCGACCCCTGGGGCGGCAGCTTCTACGTCGAGCGTCTGACCCACGAACTGGCGGAACGCGCCCGCGCCCATATGGCCGAGGTCGAGGCCCTGGGCGGCATGGCCAAGGCCATCGAGGCCGGAATTCCAAAGCTGCGGATCGAGGAATCGGCGGCCAAGACCCAGGCGCGGATCGACACCGGTCAGCAGACGGTGGTCGGGGTGAACAAATATCTGAACCCCGTCGTCGACGATATTCCGATGCTGAAGGTCGACAATGCGGCCGTGCTGGCGGCCCAGATCGACAAGCTGAAGCGCTTGCGGGCCGAGCGAGACCAGGCGGCGACCGATGCGGCGCTGCAGGCCCTGACCGACGGGGCGCGGGGCGACGCCAATCTGCTGGAACTGGCGGTCCGGGCCGCCCGCGCCAAGGCGACGGTGGGCGAGATCTCCGACGCGCTGGAGGCCGCCTTCGGCCGTCACGTCGCCACGGTCCAGACCGTGTCGGGCGTCTATGCGAAGGAGGCGGGGGCCGATCCCCGCTTCGCCCGCGCCCGCGACATGGTGGCGACCTTCGTCGAGAACGACGGCGGCCCGCCGCGCATCCTGATCGCCAAGCTGGGGCAGGACGGGCACGACCGGGGCCAGAAGGTGGTGGCCACCGGCTACGGCGATCTGGGTTTCGACGTCACGGCGGGCAGTCTGTTCCAGACCCCGGCCGAGGCGGCCAAGGATGCGGTGGAGAAGGGCGTCCATGCGGTGGGCGCCAGTTCGCTGGCCGCCGGGCATCTGACCCTGGTTCCCGAGCTGAAGGCCGAGCTGGAGAAGCTGGGCCGGCCCGACATCATGATCGTGGTCGGGGGCGTCATCCCGCCGTCCGACGTCCAGCCCCTGCTCGATATGGGGGCGGCGGCCGTCTATCCGCCGGGCTCGGCCATCGCCGACACGGCGGTCGACCTGATCGAGAAGCTGAACCAGCGGCTGGGTTACGCCCAGCCCGTGTTCAAGAAGGACAAGCCATGATCGGCGCCCTGAACCACGTCGGCGTCGCCACGCCCTCCATCGCCGAGTCGATCAAACTGTATCGCGACGTGCTGGGGGCGACGAAGATCGGCGCGCCGTTCGACCTTCCGGCCCAGGGGGTGAAGGTCTGTTTCGTCGATACGCCGACGGCCCAGATCGAACTGATCGAACCCTATGACGAGACCAGCCCCATCGTCGGCTTCCTGGCCAAGAACCCCAAGGGCGGTCAGCACCACGTCTGTTTCGAGGTCGCCGACATCCACGCCGCCGTCGCCGAGATGCGGGCCAAGGGGGTGACCATTCTGGGCACGGGCGAACCGCGCATCGGCGCTCACGGCACGCCGGTCGTCTTTCTGCATCCGAAGGCGATGGGCGGGGTGCTGATCGAACTGATGGAGACGCCCCAAGAGGCGCACTAGGCGCGATCCCTGATCGGCCAAGCGGAGCCTTTCGCGACCTGCGCCGTTAAGCCCGGCGAACGGGAGAGACTTAACCATGATGCGTCGCCTTACCGCTTATGTCGCCATCGCCGCCCTGGTCGGCGTCGCCGCCTGCCAGCAGGCTGAACCCGAACAGCCGGTCGCCCCGGTCGAGCCCCAGGCCGCGCCGGCCCCGACCGCCCCGGGCGTCGGCTACGCCTGCGAGAGCGGGGCGACGGTCGAGGCGGCCTATCCCGACAGTTCGACAGCCCAGCTGACCTACAAGGGCCAGAGCTACACCCTGCGCACCGCTCAGGCCGCCAGCGGCGCCCGCTATGTCGGGTCCGGCGTCGAATGGTGGACGGCGAACCGCGACGGGCAGGAGAGCGCGACCCTGAGCCGTCTGGGGCCGAACGAGGACGTCGGCGTCGCCGTGCTGGAGCGGTGCTCGCGTCCGGCCTCCGCCCCGATGTCTGGCATGACCCCCGGTCCCCAGCCCATGCCGGGTCAGACGCCCACGCCCGCGCCGGGCGGCGTCCTGCCCGCCTCCATGCCCTGCAAGGGCCCGCAGCTGAAACTGGCGGCCGAGGGCGGCGACGCCGGGGCGGGCAACCGCATCCGCAACTTCAGCCTCCAGAACGTGGGAACCCAGGCCTGCAGCCTGACCGGTTATCCGGGCGTGACCCTGCTGGACGGGCAGGGGCGGCCCCTGACCGCGATCCGCGCCGACCAGAGCCCCGGCAGCTATTTCCGTCAGGGCCAGGCCCCGACGCCGGTCAATGTCGCGCCCCAGGCCAAGGCCTATTTCGAGGTGGCCTGGACCGTGGTGCCGGACGAGACCATGCAGAAATCCTGCCCCAGCGCGGCGACCCTGCGCGCCACCGCCCCCGGAGACACGGCGACGATCAGCCTGCCGTTCGCCTTCGAACCCTGCGGCGGCAAGGTTCGTGTCAGCCCCATTCGCGCCGAGGCCGATCCCCAGGCCGCGACCTGACAGAAGTGTGGCGGACGGACGTCGGAAGGCGGCTGGAAACGGATCGGTTTTCGGCGTAGGTCGCGCCTCATGACCCATTCGTTCTACGACCGCGTCTCCGCTGAACTGTCCGACATCGACGCCCAGGGCCTGACCAAGCCCGAGCGCGTCATCGCTTCCCGCCAGGGGCCGGTGATCCAGGTGGCGGGGCGCGAGGTGCTGAACTTCTGCGCCAACAACTATCTGGGCCTGGCCGGCGACGAGCGCGTCACCCAGGCCGGCATGGCCGCGCAAGCCAAGTGGGGCGCGGGCACGGCCTCGGTCCGCTTCATCTGCGGCACGATGGAGATCCACAAGGAGCTGGAAGGGGCCATCGCCGCCTATCTGGGCTTCGAGGACGCCATCCTGTTCGCCGCCGCCTTCGACGCCAACGGCGGGATCTTCGAGCCCCTGTTCGGCGAGAACGACGCCATCGTCTCCGACAGCCTGAACCACGCCTCGATCATCGACGGGGTGCGGCTGTGCAAGGCCAAGCGGTATCGGTTCGCCAATTCGGACATGGACGAGCTGGAAACCCGGCTGAAGGAGGCCCGCGAGGCCGGCGCCCGCGACATCATCATCGCTACCGACGGCGCCTTCTCGATGGACGGCTATATCGCCCGGCTGAAGGACATCCGCGCCCTGGCCGACAAGTACGACGCCCTGATCATGGTCGACGACTGCCACGCCACCGGCTTCCTGGGTCCGCAGGGGCGGGGCTCCTTCGCCTATCACGGCATCGAGGTGGACTTCGTCACCGGCACCTTCGGCAAGGCCCTGGGCGGCGCCATGGGCGGCTTCATCTGCGCCAGGAAGGCCGTGGTCGATCTGCTGAAACAGCGGGCGCGGCCCTATCTGTTCTCCAACGCCCTGTCGCCGGCCGTCTGCGGCTCGTCGCTGGAGGCGATCCGCATCGCCCAGGGCGAGGAGGGCGACCGCCTGCGCACCCGCCTGTCCGCCAACGCCCATCGCTATCGCGGGGCCATGGCCGACGCCGGCTTCACCCTGCTGGACGGCGAGCATCCGATCATCCCGGTCATGCTGGGCGACGCCAAACTGGCCCAGGACTTCGCGGCCCGGTCGCTGGAGCTGGGCGTCTATGTGATCGGCTTCAGCTTCCCGGTCGTGCCGCGCGGCCAGGCCCGCATCCGCACCCAGATGTCGGCGGCCCATACGTTCGAACAGATCGACCGCACGGTCGCGGCCTTTACGACGGCGGGCAAGGAACTGGGCGTCATCTAGCCCCCTTCTTCCGTCACCCTCGGGCTTGTCCCGAGGGCCCATCGTTCCGTCGCGCGATGGTCGAGTTCAGCGACGGGAGAATGACCGGCGAGGATCGTGGGGATCCCAGCCGTAGGCCCTCGGGACAAGCCCGAGGGTGACGACTTTTGCAGGAGCGCCGTCATGGCCGAAACGATGAAAGCCCTGGCCAAGACCGGGCCGGTGCAGGGGCTGGAGCTGATCGACGCACCGATCCCCGAGGCGGGGCCGGAGGATGTGCTGATCCGCGTGCATCGCACCGCCGTCTGCGGCACCGACATCCACATCTGGAACTGGGACGAGTGGTCCCAGAAGAACGTCCCGACCCCGATGATCACCGGCCACGAGTTCGCCGGCGAGATCGTCGCCGTCGGCAAGGACGTGGATCGTCCGCTGAAGATCGGTCAGCGCGTCTCGGCCGAGGGCCATGTCATCGACCTGAATTCGGAAGCGGCCCGCGCCGGGCACTTCCACCTGGACCCGCACACGCGCGGCATCGGCGTGAACCGCCAGGGCGCCTTCGCCGAGTTCGTCGTGGCCCCGGCCTTCAACGTGATCGAACTGCCCGACGACGTGCCCTATGAGATCGGCTCGATCCTGGATCCGTTCGGCAATGCGGTCCACACGGCGCAGCAGTTCGACCTGCTGGGCGAGGACGTGCTGGTCACCGGCGCCGGTCCGATCGGCATGATGGCCGCCGCCGTGGCCCGTCATGCGGGCGCGCGCACCGTGGTCCTGACCGACATCAACGACTTCCGGCTGGAGCTGGCCCAGAAGGTCGCGCCGGGCGTCCGCACCGTGAACACCACCAAGGAAGACATCCACGACGTCATGAAGGAGCTGGGCCTGAAGGTCGGGTTCGACGTGGCGCTGGAAATGTCGGGCTCGCCCATCGCCTTCAAGCAATGCGTCGACACCCTGATCATGGGCGGCGGCATGGCCATGCTGGGGATCCCCGGCAAGCCGATGGAGACCGACTGGGGCGCCATCATCCTGAAGGCCCTGACCATCAAGGGCGTCTATGGCCGCGAGATGTTCACCACCTGGCGCAAGATGCTGGGCCTGCTAAAGGCGGGACTGGACCTGCAGCCGCTGATCACCCACCAGCTGGCCTACGACCAGTACCGCGAGGGCTTCGAAGCCATGCGATCGGGTCAGTCGGGCAAGGTGGTGCTGGACTGGACCAGGGGGAGCTGAGGCTTTCGCACAAAAACACCCTCTCCCGTCTGGCGAGGGCTTGAGCACCTGAGAGCGTAGCGATCAGTCTTGTGCGAAAGGGTGAGGGTCACGGTGGTGCGAACTGGCCCACCGGCGGACCCTCATCGGGCCCTTTGGGCCACCTTCTCCCAAAGGGAGAAGGGCGTATTTCTTTTCTTCAGTTCGCCCGGCGAATCAATTCGTCGGCCAGGGCGGCGGTCAGATAGCCGTCGGCGATCCGGCCGTTGGCGATTTGCCAGCGGCGCAGGGCCATGCGGGTGTTGGTGCCGATCACCCCGTCCACGCCCTTGGTGTCGTAGCCCATCCGCGTCAGGGCGCTCTGGGCGCCGACGCGCTGGTCGCGCGACATGGAGGCGTCGTTGGGCCAGGCCTTGGTCAGGGCCGGCTTGCCCATGATCCCGTCCGCCGTCAGGCCGATGGCCAGGGCGTAGCTGACCGAGTTGTTGTAGCGCCGGATCACATAATGGTTCGGCAGGGCCAGGAAGGCCGGGCCGTTCGCGCCCTGGGGCAGCAGGATGGTGGCCTCTTCCAGGGCCTCGGCCCCGTTCGGCGTGCCGCCCTGGGCCAGGCGCACGCCCTTGGCCGCCCAGGTGGACCAGTTGTGCTTGGGCCCCTCGGCCTCGGCGTAGTCGAAGCCGGAGGGCAGGACGACCTCGTAGCCCCAGCCCTGACCACGCTTCCACCCGGCCTGGGCCAGCAGATTGGCGGCGGAGGCCAGGGCGTCGGCGTCGTCGCCCCAGATGTCGACCTTGCCGTCGCCGTCCTGATCGACGCCCAGGCGCAGATAATTGTCCGGCATGAACTGGGTCTGGCCCATGGCCCCGGCCCAACTGCCCTTCAGACCTTCGCGGGCGCGGCGGCCGTCGACGACGATGTCCAGCGCATCCTTCAACTGCCCCTCGGCCCAGTCGCGGCGGCGGCCGTCATAGGCCAGGGTCGCCAGCGAGCGGATGACGTCATAGTTGCCCTGGACCTGACCGAAGGCGCTTTCCTGAGCCCAGACGCCGACCAGGATCTCGCTGGGCACGCCGAAGCGCTGGACCACCGACCACGGCACGCGGTCGATCCGTTGCTTGGCCTGGGCGATTCGCACCGGGGTCACCGCGTTCTGGACATAGGCGCCGGCGGGCTTGGAGAATTCGGGCTGATTACGGTCCAGACGGACCACGCTGGCGTCGGGCGTCAGGCCGGCCAGTTCGCGCTCATAGTCCGCGCGGCGGGCGCCGCCCTTGCGGGCCAGAAAACCCTGTTTCCACCCTTCGAAGCCCTGCTGGTCATAGGCGGCCAGGGGCGGGGTCTGGGGCGTGGGCGTCGGGGCGTCGGCCTGGGGCGCGCTCGGCGCAGGCGGAAGCGTCGGCATGGGGACGGGTGGTTCGGGCAGCATGGGCGCACAGGCGGCCACACTGCCGATCAGGAGAAGGCGAAAGGAAAAGCGCATGAGATTCAGACTAAAGCCCCCGGTGTCAGAGGTGAAATGACATCCGCGCGAATGAGTTTCACCGCCCAAGAAGCGCCTGTCACGCGAAAGCGTTGCCTTTGGATTCGTCGGTTATCGTCATTAACCCCGATTTTCGTCGACGCCTTAACATCCTGCGGCGTAATAACGCACCGTCCTCTGACGGCCTGATGGCGGAGTGGCGACGCGGCGGGCGTGCAACCCCGCAAACCCTCCGTTCGACTCGGAGGTCAGGCCTCCATCTCTTTTTTGCGTGCTACCGCCCTTCGGGCTACTTGAGCACGAGGTGTGCGAGTGGCTGCCTGGAGCAGGCGCAGCCTGGGTTTTGTGCGGTTTCGGCCTGTAGCGGGTTGACGTTTCGAACCCCTCTCTCTATACGACCGCCTCCGCCGCGATCCGCTCGGGTCTGCGGCTTTCTTATTGGTTTCTCTCAGGACGTCCGACCATGAAGGTCCGTAGCTCGCTCAAGTCCCTGAAGACCCGCCACCGCGACTGCAAGGTCGTGCGTCGCAAGGGCGTCGTCTTCGTCATCAACAAGACCGACCCGCGCTTCAAGGCGAAGCAGGGCTAAGCTGCGTTCGCAGCGCGCCGCCTCGGCGGCGTGCGCACGCAAGTCCGCGCTCAAGTAGCCCGAAGGGCGGTAGCGCAGGAACAAAGTCCTGACGATCCACAGGCTGCGGATTCTGTCCGCGGCCTTTTTCGTGTTCGCGGTTGAGTCGCGGCGGCCGGCATGGTTAGCGTCCGCGGCTGATTTCTGGAGTATTCCCCATGGCTGACGACGCCTCGTTCGACGGTGGTCCCGACGTTCTCACCTCGACGGCCCAGGGCCGTCTGCGCACCATCATCGAGCGCCTGGAGCGCCTCGAGGAGGACAAGCAGGCCGTCATGACCGACATGAAGGAGGTCTTCGCCGAGGCCAAGGGCGAGGGCTACGACGTCAAGATCCTGCGCAAGGTCATCCGCATCCGCAAGCAGGACAAGGCCAAGCGCCAGGAAGAGGACGCCATCCTGGACCTCTACATGTCCGCTCTCGGCGAGATCTGAGGAGAGTAGCGGCTGAAGCGCACGCCGATCGAGTCTTCGAAAGGCGGGCTGTCGCGCTCAAGCAGCCCGAAGGGCGATAGCGCGTCAAAGATGCGCTCAAGCAGCCCGAAGGGCGGTAGCGCCCCTAAAAAACAGCTGCTGAGCCCTTGGGATCAGCAGCGCAAGGCCGCCCAGCGGTCTGCGCTCAATGCTCTCAAACGCGCCCGCCGCTCGGCAGAGAAGGCGGGCGTTTCGCTGTCCGAATGGGAGGGCGAGTTCCTGGACTCGGTCAGCGACAGGGTGAAGACACACGGCCGGGCCTTCGCCGATCCCGAAAAGGGCGCCCCCGGTCAGGCCCTGTCGGCCATGCAGGGCCGCAAGCTGAAGGAGATCACCGCCAAGGCGAAGGGCGAGGAACCGAAGCGACGGTGGGGGCGGAAGAAGGCGGACGACTGACGTCTCCTCCCCACGCAGTGGGGAGGGGGACCGCGAAGCGGTGGAGGGGTTCTCGAAGCCCCACGGACGCCCGTTCTTCGCGCGTGAAGAACCCCTCCGTCACGGCGCGAAGGCGCGCCGCGCCACCTCCCCACTGCGTGGGGAGGAGACAGGGCTAGGTCACCCCGCTTCCTTCAGCTGCCCTTCCAGCCCCTGTTCGCGGACCTTGCGGTACAGGGTCGAGCGGCCGATGCCGAGGCGGCGGGCGATCTCGCTCATGTGGCCGGCATAGACCTCGATGGCGTGCTGGATCAGGTCGCGCTCGATGTCGTCCAGGGTCCGCAGATGGCCGCGGTCGTCCAGGATGCGGATCGGCTGTTCCGGCAGGGGCGGCAGTTCGGCGTAGGAGGGCAGATTGGCGGCGGCCGGGGTTTCAGGTGCGGCCGAGACGTCCGGCATCGGGGCGGCGACGCCCGAGATGGCGGGGAAGTCGTGCGGCTGCAGGAAGGGGGCGTCGGCCAGGACGATGGCGCGGAAGACGGCGTTCTCGAGCTGGCGCACATTGCCGGGCCAGTCGAAACCCTGCAGCAGGGCCAGGGTCTCGGGCGCGCAGCCGGCGATCCGCTTGCCTTCCTCGGCGTTGAAGCGGGCGATGAAATGCTCGACCAGGGGCGGGATGTCCTCGCGCCGGTCGCGCAGGGACGGGGCCTCGATCGGGAAGACGTTCAGCCGATAGAACAGGTCCTCGCGGAAGGCGCCGTCGCGCACCTGTTGCGCCGGATCGCGGTTGGTGGCCGAGACGATGCGGACGTCGATCTTGACCGGACGCTTGCCGCCGACCGGGTCGATCTCGCCCTCCTGAAGGGCGCGCAGCAGCTTGACCTGCATGTCCAGCGGCAGTTCGCCGATCTCGTCCAGGAACAGGGTGCCGCCGTCCGCCTCGCGGAACTTGCCCAGGGTCTTGTCGACGGCGCCGGTGAAGGCGCCCTTCTCGTGCCCGAACAGGATGGATTCGATCAGATTGGCGGGCAGGGCGCCGCAGTTCACCGCCACGAAGGGCTTGCCGGCCCGGTCGCTGGCGCCGTGCAGGGCGCGGGCGATGACCTCCTTGCCGACGCCGCTTTCGCCGGTGATCAGGACCGGGATCGACGACCTGGCGGCGCGGGCCCCCAGGGCCTTGACCATCTTCATCGGATTGCTGTCGCCGACGATGTCGTCGAAACTGGTGCGGCCCTGGGCGCGCTTGGTCAGGCGGCCGACCTCGGCGGTCAGACGCGTCATCTGCAGGGCGTTGCGCACACCGACCAGCAGGCGTTCCGGCCCGACCGGCTTGACGAAGAAGTCCTGGGCCCCGGCCTGCATGGCCTTGACCACGGTGTCGATGCCGCCGTTGGCGGTCAGGACGATGACCGGTTCGGTGACGCCGGCGGTGCGCAGTTCGGCCAAACACTCCAGGCCCGACATTTCGGGCATGACCATGTCCAGCAGCACCAGGTCGGCCCGGCCGCCCCTGGTCATCCGGTCGATGGCCTCGCCGCCGCTGGCTGCATGGACGACAGCGTGACCGTCCCGTTCCAGCACGGCCTGGATCAGGCGACGCTGTGTGGGATCGTCGTCGACGACCAGAATGGTCTTGGCCATGGAAGCCCCTCGTCCATTTGGCCACCGCCGTTCGCGAATGACCCGTTTCGGCACGATTTCTAGGGCGTCGAGGTGAAAATCGGGTGAGGGGTCGTGGTGAGCGCGGCGTTAACCGCAGCGACGAGGTTGCGGCCGTCGCTCGGCGCGCCCAAAACAACCCCCATGAACGCCCCCTTCAAGACGCCTGACGCCCAAGCCCCCCTGTGGGACCTGACCGACCTCTACGCCTCGCGCGACGACGCCAAGGTCGCCGCCGATCTGGACCGGGCCCGCGCCCTGGTCGACGAGATGAACGGCCTGCAAGGACAACTGGTCGCCCAGGCCGCCGATCCGGCCGCCCTGGGCGCGGCGCTGGATCGGGCCATTCATCTGTACGAACAGGCGTCGGACGTGCTGGGGGCTCTTGGGGCCTACGCCTTCCTGTCGGCTTCGACCGCGCGGGACGATGCGGGCGCGCAAGGGTTCGAGGCGGACGTGCGCGAGAAGATCACCGCCATCGCCACCCCCACCGTCTGGCTGACGCTGGAGATCAACCAGATCGACGACGCCGCGCTGGAGGCCGCCCTGTCGGCCCATGAAGGCGCGGCGCGCTGGCGGCCCTGGCTGCGCCGGGTGCGGGCCATGAAGCCGCACGAACTGTCGGCCGAGCTGGAGACCTTCATCGCCGAACGCGGCCCGATTACGGCCCAGTGGCCCCGGCTGTTCGACGAGCAGCTGGCCGCCCTGCGCGCCAAGGCGGGGAACGAGAGCCTGACCCTGGCCGAGGCCCTGAACCGTCTGTCCGACGCCAAGCCGGCGCGGCGCAAGGCGGCGGCCGAGGGCCTGTCCGACGCCCTGGCGGCCCGCGCCCCGACCCTGGCCCTGGTGCTGAACACGGTCGCCGCCGACAAGGCGATGGAGGACCGCTGGCGCGGCTTCAAACGCCCGGCCGACAGCCGCCATCTGGGCAATGAGGTGGACGGCGAGGCGGTCGACGCCATGGCCGAAGCTGTCGCGGAGGCCTATCCGCGCCTGTCGCACCGCTATTACGCCCTGAAGGCCAAGGCCATGGGCAAGACCCGTCTGGACCACTGGGACCGCAACGCCCCGATCGAGACCACGGCCCCGCGCGCCTATACCTGGCTGCAGGGGCGCGACATCGTGCTGGACAGTTTCTCGGACCTGGGCGGCGACTTCGCCGAACGGGCCGGGGGCTTCTTCGACAAGCCGTGGATCGACGGCCGGGCGCGGGCGGGCAAACAGTCGGGCGCCTATGCCCACCCGGTCACCGCCGACCGCCACCCCTATGTCTTCCTGAACTGGATGGGCGAGCGGCGCGACGTCCTGACCCTGGCCCATGAACTGGGCCACGGGGTGCACCAGACCCTGGCGGCCGATCAGGGCACGCTTCTGGCCGACACCCCCCTGACCCTGGCCGAAACGGCCTCGATCTTCGCCGAGGGCCTGACCTTCGATCGTCTGCTGGCCACGGCGCCGAAGCGCGAGCAGCGCGGCCTGCTGGCGGGCCGGATCGAGGACGGGCTGAATACGGTGGTCCGTCAAATCGCCTTCCACCGGTTCGAGACCCGGTTCCACGACGAGCGTCAGAAGGGCGAGGTCTCGCAGCAGCGGATCAACGAACTCTGGATGACCGAGATGGGCGCCTCGCTGGGGCCGGCGGTGACGCTGAACCCCGGCTACGAACACTGGTGGAGCTATGTCAGCCACTTCGTCCACTCGCCCTTCTACGTCTATGCCTACGCCTTCGGGGATCTGCTGGTGGCGGCCCTGATGGAGGCGCGGCGGGCCGATCCGACCGGGTTCACGCCCCTGTATCGCGACCTGCTGGCCGGCGGCGGGGCCCGGACCTATGTCGAGGCGCTGAAGCCCTTCGGCCTGAACCCGCGCGACCCGGCCTTCTGGAGCGTGGGCTGCAAGCGGCTGGAACGGCTGGTGGACCAGTTCGAGGCCCTGGGTTGAGCTCCGCCCCTCTCACCCTCCCGTCATCCTAGGCGCAAGGCCTAGGATGACGTCCAAAGAGGGCGCGCGCGCCGGGCTGGCGCGGAGACGAACCCGCGTTATAGTCGGCCCAATAATAAGATCAGGGAGCTCCAGATGGCCGACGCCCACAACCCCGCCACCGCCGAGGCCGACGCCGATGCGCGCGCCTATGTCCGGGGCGAGATGCAGATCAACGAACAGGCCTCGACCTTCAGACTGTTCATCGATCTGGCCAAATGGGGCTCGCTGGCCGTGGCCTGCCTGCTGCTGTTCCTGACGCTCTGGTTCCATCCGGGCGGCAGTTTCGTCGTCGCGGCGGGCGCGACCGTGGTGCTGGCCGCCGTCGGCGTCTTCGCCCTGAAGGCCAAGCCGGCCCACTGACGCCGGTCCTGCGGGGCGGTTCGCCGCTTTGACGCCTCGCGCGGAACCGGCCTAGGCTGCCTGTCCAAACCAGATCGAGGGGATTCGCTTGGCTGTCGCAATCGCCGTCACCCGGGAACGTCGCGAAGGCGAGACGCGCTGCGCCGTCACGCCCGAGACGGTGAAGAAGCTGATCGCCCTGGGCGCGACCGTCTCGGTCGAGGCGGGGACCGGCCTGGGCTCCTCCATTCCCGACGCCGACTACGCCGCCGCCGGGGCGACGGTGAAGCCCGACACCCGCGCCGTACTGGACGGCGCCGACATCGTGCTGAAGGTGCGCGGCCCCACGGCCCAGGAGATCACGGCCCTGAAGCCCGGCGCGGTGGTGATCGCCATGCTGGACGCCTGGCGCGAGAAGGATACGGTCGAGGCCCTGCGCGGCGCCAACGCCACCGCCTTCGCCATGGAGTTCGTGCCCCGGATCACTCGCGCCCAGGTGATGGACGTCCTGTCGTCCCAGGCCAATCTGGCCGGCTATCGGGCGGTGATCGAGGCGGCCTACGCCTATGGCAAGGGCTTCCCGATGATGATGACGGCGGCCGGCACGGTCGCGGCCGCGAAGTGCTTCGTCATGGGCGTCGGCGTCGCCGGGCTGCAGGCCATCGCCACGGCGCGGCGGCTGGGGGCCGTGGTCACCGCCACCGACGTCCGCCCCGCCACTAAGGAACAGGTCGAGAGCCTGGGCGCCAAATTCCTGGCCGTCGAGGACGAGGAGTTCCTGAACGCCCAGACCGCCGGGGGCTACGCCAAGCCCATGTCGGCCGAATACCAGGCGAAACAGGCCGAACTGACCGCGTCCCATATCGTCAAACAGGATGTGGTCATCACCACCGCCCTGATCCCCGGCCGCGCCGCGCCTGTGCTGCTGACGGCCGCCCATGTGGCCTCGATGAAGCCGGGCTCGGTCATCGTCGACCTGGCGGTCGAGGCGGGCGGCAATGTCGAGGGCTCGAAGCTGAACGAGGCGGTCGTGACCCCGAACGGCGTCACCATCGTCGGCTGGGCCAATCTGCCCGGCCGTATCGCCGCCGACGCCAGCGCCCTCTACGCCCGCAATCTGACGGCCTTCGTCGGAATGATGGTCAAGGACGGGGTTCTGGCGGTCGATCTGGAGGACGAGATCCTGAAGGCGGCCGTGGTCACCGACGGCGGGGCCGTGGTGCATGAGGGAGTGAGGGGATGAAGCTCTCTCGATGGATCGGCGGGGGCGTCACGGTTCTGCTCCTCGCCATGTCGGCGCACAGTTTCTGGCAGCGATGGTCGAGCTTCAGAAGCGAACAGCCGGACGCGTCCGCGTGGGTTTTCGTCCGCGAGGAAAGCATACTGTGGGTGGCCTTCGTCGCCATAGGTGTGGGGTTGATGCTGGTGGTCGCGCTGAATGACAATTTTGATCGCATGACCAAGCCTCATTTGACCAAGGTCTTGCCCTTCCTGCTCGGGGGGCTGAGCCTTGCCATTATCGGGAGCGCGATATTGATCTGGGTCGGATCGGCGTGGGCGCCTTTGTCTATAGCCATCGGCATCGGCCTGGCGGTCTATAGCGCCAAGGCTGCGGGGCTGGAGGCCAAACCCCGATCCGACAATCTGCCTCGCGTGGAGGGCTGAACATGGAACACGTCGATCCCACCGTCTTCCGCCTGGCCATCTTCGTCCTGGCCATTTTCGTCGGCTATTATGTCGTCTGGAGCGTGACCCCGGCCCTGCACACGCCGCTGATGGCCGTGACCAACGCCATTTCCAGCGTCATCATCGTCGGCGGCCTGATCGCCGCGGCGGCCGTGTCGGGCGAGGCGGCCGGTCCCGGCGCCTGGGTGGCCAAGGGGGCGGGCGTCGCGGCCGTGACCCTGGCCAGCGTCAACATCTTCGGCGGCTTCATGGTCACCCGGCGGATGCTGGCCATGTACAAGAAGAAGGAACGGCCGGCGAAATGATTGGGTCGTTCAGCGATATATCCATGGCTATAGGCGCCGCCTTGATTGGGACGGTGGTGTTGCTTGTTTTTCTTCGGAGCCATCTGAATTCTCGACTGCGAGGGCGGGTCGAATCCGTGCTCGCAGTCGTCGTTCTGGTGGGGCTCGCTTGGGGCGTCGGGCACAGCATCCTGCAGCATGATTGGGCCAAATTGACGGTTTTCCTGGTTATTGCGCTCTGCACCGGCTGGGGCGTCTTTCGCGCCCAAAGACGCAACAAGATGCTGACGCGCGACCGCGACCGCCTTCGGTCCGCGAAATGACTGACGCCGCGCAGATCGCCATTACCGGATCCTGGGTCGCCACCGGCATAGGCTTCGGCCTGTGGCTGTACGGCTGGTTCGGGACCAAGATCCCGATCAAGCGCCAGCGGCTGCACGACTGCGGCATCGCCCTGGTCTTCTCGGCCATTCTGGTCCGGGTCGTGACCCAGGACCGGCCGCTGGGCGTGTTCGAATGGGCCCTGTTCTTCATCGGCCCCCTGTTCATCGCCGCCGCCCTGTGGCGGCTGGCCCGCACGTCTTGAGGGGAGGGGCGCGATGAACGCATCCTTGGCCGCTCTGGCCTATCTGGTTTCCGGCGTCCTGTTCATCCTGTCCCTGCGCGGCCTGTCCAGCCCAGAGACCAGCCGACAGGGAAACACCTTCGGCATGATCGGCATGGCCCTGGCCATCGGGGTGACCCTGCTGACCCTGGGGACCACAGGCGCGCTGGACGGCCTGACCCTGGCCCTGATCGCGGGCGGGGTCATCGTCGGCGGCGGGGGCGGGGCGCTGATCGCCCGCAAGGTCGCCATGACCGACATGCCCCAGCTGGTCGCCGCCTTCCACAGCCTGGTCGGGATGTCCGCCTGTCTGGTCGCGGTCGGCGCCGTCTATGCCCCGGTCGCCTTCGGCATCTCGGACGGGGCGGGCGGGATCAAGGTCCAGTCGGTGATCGAGCTGAGCCTGGGCGTCGCCATCGGGGCCATCACCTTCACGGGCTCGGTCATCGCCTTCGCCAAGCTGAACGGCAATATGAGCGGCGCGCCGATCATCCTGCCCGCCCGGCACCTGATCAATGTGGGCCTGGCCCTGGTGCTGGTGCTGCTGATCGGCATCATGGTCGGGTCGGGCGGTCAGGCGACCTGGGCCTTCTGGGGCGTCTTCCTGATCAGCCTGGTGCTGGGCGCGACCCTGATCATCCCCATCGGCGGCGCCGACATGCCGGTGGTGGTGTCGATGCTGAACTCCTATTCCGGCTGGGCGGCGGCGGCCCTGGGCTTCACGCTCGAGAACATCGCCCTGATCATCACCGGCGCCCTGGTCGGCAGTTCGGGGGCCATCCTCAGCTACATCATGTGCAAGGGCATGAACCGCAGCTTCGTCTCGGTCATCCTGGGCGGGTTCGGCGGCGGGGATGCGGCGGCCGGTCCGGGCGGCGCCAAGGAGACGCGCCCGGTCAAACAGGGCTCGGCCGAGGACGCGGCCTTCATCATGAAGAACGCCTCCAAGGTCATCATCGTGCCCGGCTACGGCATGGCCGTGGCCCAGGCCCAGCACGCCCTGCGTGAAATGGCCGACAAGCTGAAGGAGGAGGGCGTCGAGGTGAAATACGCCATCCACCCCGTCGCCGGCCGGATGCCGGGCCATATGAACGTCCTGCTTGCGGAAGCGAATGTCCCCTATGACGAGGTGTTCGAGCTGGAGGACATCAACGCCGAGTTCGCCACCGCCGACGTGGCCTTCGTCATCGGCGCCAACGACGTGACCAATCCGGCGGCCAAGACCGACCCGACCAGCGCCATCTACGGCATGCCGATCCTGGACGTGGAGAAGGCGGGAACCGTGCTGTTCATCAAGCGCGGCATGGGCTCGGGCTATGCCGGGGTCGAGAACGAGCTGTTCTTCCGCGACAACACCATGATGCTGTTCGCCGACGCCAAGAAGATGGTCGAGGGGATCGTGAAGGGGCTGTGAGTATCGTCGGGTGGAATGACGAGGGGCGGCCGCGTCGCGCCTTAGCGGTGTTGGGGTTGTTCGGCATTGGCTTCTTCCTGTTCTGCCTGTTCGGCGGATTTCGGCTGATCGCCTCGGCCTGGGTGTCCGGGCGAGAGCCCGAGCTGGTCTGGTGGCCGCTGTTCGGCCTCGCGTCGATGGCGAGCCTTGGGAGCGCCATGCTCGGCGGGTGCCTGCTGGTGCTGTTGTTTCAGCGCTTCAAGGCTTCTGCGTCGCTTGTCATTGGGGTGCTGGCTGCGGTCATCGCCGTCTGTCTGGTGTGCGTCGGCTGGGACTCGCTGCATCGCGTCGAGGTCCGGCCCGGTCAGATCGTCGTCCATGATCCCAAGGGAGCAGGCGGCGCCTATGGGCCGACCGATTTCGCCGCCCTTGAGGTCGGTTGCCTGCGCGGCGGACGGAACAAGGCGGAGCCCATCATGAGACTCGTCTTCGACGATGGAGCCGAGGTCGATCTGGCCGACATGTCCGCCATCGGCTGGAATGGCCCGCCTCGGATGCGTTGGCTGGAGGCGGCGGAGAGCATCGGCGATGCGGCGAGGCGCATCGGCGGGTGGCGGTTCGCACGGGGCGTCGACGGTCAGCCTCTTTTTGATCCGGGCTGCCTGTCCGACTTCGCCGCGCGGTTCCCGGCGGAGGACCAAGTGCGGGTCGTCCGGTTGTTTGCGACCTGGACCGGTCCGACAGAAATATCATGACGACCGCCGCCGACATCATCCGCCTGCTCGACCTCCAGCCCCACCCCGAAGGCGGTCATTATCGCGAGACCTTCCGCGATCCGCGTCTGGTTGACGGGCGCTCGGTCGGGACGGCCATCTATTTCCTGCTGGCGGCGGGCGAGCGGTCGCATTGGCACAGGGTGGATGCGGCGGAGATCTGGCATTTCCACGCCGGGGCGCCGCTGGCGCTGGAGATCGAGGGGCAGGGAACAGTGATCCTGGGCGTCGATCTGGCGGCGGGGCAGAGGCCGCAGGCGGTGGTCCCGACCGGCGCCTGGCAGGCGGCGCGCAGTCTGGGGGCCAAGACCTTGGGGGACTGGACCCTGGTCGGCTGCACCGTGGCGCCGGGCTTTGAATTTGCCGGTTTCGAGCTGGCGCCGGATGATGGGCCGCCTCAGGAGGGGTGATCATGGCCAAGGAAGCCAAGACCCGACCGACCGACGCCTCGGTCGACGACTTCATCGCCGCCGTCGAGGAACCGCGCCGCCGGGCCGACGCCGGGGCCGTGCGCGATCTGATGGCCGAGGTTACGGGCGAACCGGCGGTGATGTGGGGATCGTCCATCGTCGGCTTCGGGAACACCCATGCCCATAGCCATGGCGGGGCCGGCGACTGGCCCCTGATCGGCTTCTCGCCGCGCAAGGCCAATCTGGTTCTCTATGTCGGCGGGGGCTTTCCGGAACGGGAGGAACTGGTGGCCCGGCTGGGGAAGGTGAAGACCGGCGTGGGCTGCATCTACGTCAACCGGCTGGACCAGTTGGACGGGGCGGTGCTGCGCGACCTGTGCGACCGATCGGTGCGCGCCGCAAGAGACCGCTATCCCGGCCGATAAGTTGGCGCTATGGGCTGGCGATGATCCCTAGGTCGACTCGGTTCGAGGTTCTGGACGCCCTGCGCGGGCTGTGCGCCCTGCTGGTGGTCTTCTTCCACCTGCCGGTGTCCAGCCATTTCCACGCCCTGCCGCTGACCCGGCACGGCTATCTGTTCGTGGACTTCTTCTTCGTCCTGTCGGGCTTCGTCATCGCCCATGCCTATCGCGAGCGGATCGGCTCGCTGGGGGATGCGGGGCGGTTTCTGATCCGGCGGGTGGGGCGGGTCTGGCCGCTGCACGTCGTGATCCTGGCGGCCTTCGTGGCGATAGAGCTGTGCCGGCTGTGGTTCCGGTTCGACAGCGTGCCGCCCTTCAGCCGCGACCATGCGCCCGAGTATCTGATCACCAATCTGTTCCTGGTCCAGGCCTTCAACATCCACCCCTATCTGACGTGGAACGGACCGGCGTGGAGCATCAGCGTCGAGATGGGCTGCTATGTCCTGTTCGCCGTCATGCTGCTGGCCGCGCCCCGGCGTTTCACGCCCGTGGCCGTGGCGCTGGCGGTTGTCGGGGCGCTGATCGTGCTGAATTTTGCGCCGCGGTTCATGAACACCACCTTCAACTTCGGCTTCCCCCGGGCCGCCTACGGCTTCCTGCTGGGGTGTCTGGTGCAGCGGATCTGGAGCGCGGCGCCGGATCCGGGGGCGGGGCTGGTGCGGTGGCTGGAGCCGCTCAGCCTGATCGCCGCCGTGGCCTATGTCTCCCTGGCGCGTGGGCCGTGGACGGTGCTGGCGCCCCTGATCTTCGCCGTCTGCATCTGGGTCTTCGCGTCCGAGGCCGGGCGGGTGTCGCGCGGCCTGTCGGCCCGGCCGCTGCTGAAGCTGGGGCACTGGTCCTATTCGATCTACATGACCCATATGCTGGTCATCACCCTGATGCTGATCGTCGCCCGCAAGCTGGACATCATGCCGGGCGGACGGCGGATCGACTTCGGCTCGGTCTGGCTGAACGACCTGTTCGCCTTGGCGGTGATCGGCCTGATCGTCGGCCTGTCGGCCCTGACCTATCGCTGGATCGAGACGCCGGGCCGCGACTGGGTCAACGCCTGGCTGAAACGCCGCGACGCCCGGTCGATCAAGAAGCCCAGGCTGGCGGTCGAGACGGTCTGAAGACGAAGCCGGCGGCGAAATAAAAAAGAGTGCACTTTAGTGCAGATTCTTGCGACCGAATCGCAATCATCGCCGCCGACCTTGCGGGTTCAGGCCGCCATCCGCCATTCGGCCGCAGCCTCGGCATAGTCGGCGCGGGCCTCGTCCCACAGGGCGTCCTCGTCGGAATAGCGGGCGCTGGCGGCGGCCGAGATGACGTCGACCACCTGTTCCTCCAGGCGATCCCAGATCACGGCCAGGTCCGAGGCTTCGTCGTCGCACGGGACGATGATGTAGCGGCTGGCGTTGACGGCTTGAGCGGGTTGGAAACGAGCCATGTGACGATCTCCTGAAGCGATGGCCTCTTGTCGATGTTGAGGTTATGCCCCAGTGATACGTCAGAAACGGACGTAGCATTCGAGGGTGGCGGTGAGACACGACAAGGCGGCCCTGGTGATCGACCTGGCGCGGCGCATGGCCGCCAGCGCCGAAGGCCTGACCATCGACGAGATGGCGCGGGACATGCGCGTCGGCCGCCGCACCGCCGAACGGATGCGCGACGCAGTGATGATGCTGTTCCCCCAGGTGGACGAGGTGTCGGATCCGCCGTCGAAACGCTGGCGCATCCGGGGCGGTCTGTCGGCCTTCGAACAGGCGCCGACGGCGACCGAGATGCTGGAACTGACCAAGGCCGCCTCCGGCCTGCGCGCGGCGGGCGAGCCGGCGCGCGCCGCGGCGCTGGAGGGTCTGGAGCGCAAGCTGAAGGCCGCGATGCGGTCCACGACCCTGAACCGGATGGCGCCGGACCTGGAGGCCCTGGTCCGGGCCGAGACCATCGCCGTCCAGGCCGGGCCGCGCCCATCGGCGGACGAGAGGATGCTGACCGCCATTCGCGGGGCGGTGCTGGCGCAGCAGCCGCTGGGCTTCACCTATTCCCGGCCGGGGGCCGAGCCGCGCCGCCGCAGCGTGGCCCCCTGCGGCGTCATGTTCGGCCGCGCCAACTATCTGGTCGCCGCCGACCGCGAGACGGGGCGGATCCAGACCTTTCGCCTGGACCGGATGAGCAGCGTGGAGCCGCAGGAGGGCGTGGCGCTTCCGCCCGCCGACTTCGACCTGGCCGTCTTCGCCAGCCAGTCCTTCGGCATCTATCAGGACGAGATCGAGGACGTGGTCCTGCGGATCGTGCCCGAGGGGGCGGCCGAGGCCAAAGGCTGGCGCTGGCATCCGACCCAGTCGTTCGAGGACCAGCCGGACGGGGCCGTGATCGTGCGGTTCCGGGCTTCGGGGATGCGGGAACTGGCCTGGCACCTGTTCTCGTGGGGCGAGCAGGCGGTCATTCTGGCGCCCGAACGTCTGAAGGCGACCATGGCGGGGGAACTGGCGGCGGCCGGCCGGGCCCTCGAACGGGCCACAGACTGACGAAACCGTAACTGACCGACGGCGTTGTGAACGGCTAGGCTTGTCGCCCGCCGCCTGACCGTTCCTCCGGAGACTTCGCTTTGCGCGTCCAAGCCTTGACCTGTTCCGCCCCGACCCTGGGCGTCCTGGCCTCGGTCATCGCCCTGAGCGGCGCCTGCGCGTCGGCCGGGCCGGTCTCACCGGCCGCCGGTCCCGCGCCGGTCCGGCTGGAGGCCGCGCGTCCGTCGGTCCTGGTCCAACGCGACGGCGACAACTGGACGGCCGACTTCACCCTGGATCGCGACGCGCCGGTCTGGGCCTTCATCCGGTCCGAGGTGGTCGAGGGGACGCGCCGGCCGTGGCGACTGGAACAGTGGCGGGTGACGACGCCCGGCGTGGTTCTGGACCGGATCAACGACCACGACGTCCTTCGCGCGACGGACGGCGGGCCCGTGCCGCGCCGGGTCCGCATCGCCCTGCACCCGCGATCCGTCGATCTGGAGGCCGGATACGGCAGCCTGGCCTTCACCACCGGCGCGGTCGCCCTGCCCAGCATGCAGTTCGATCTGTTCCCGACCACGCTGGACCGGGTGCGCCGGCTGCCCGGCGACCTGAACGGCGTCGACCTGGGCGCCGAGACCCCCCGCGTCGTCTGGCGGGATCGGGCCGGACCCGTCCTGCTGGACGGCGGGCGGGTGACCGAAGCGGTGACCCAGGACCGCACCGCCTATGTCCTGTTCGGCCAGGTCGAGACGCTGGAGGCGTCGGACATGGTGGTGATGATGGACCCGGCCCTGCCCAGTTGGATCGGACGGCAGGTCGGCAGTTTCGCGCCCCAGGTCGGGGCCTATTACGCCCGGCGTCTTGGTCCCGGCCAGACCGATCATCCGACGGTGATGATCAGTTGGCGCGGTCCGACCGAACGTATGACCAGCATGGGCGGCAGCGTCGTCCCCGGCGTCATCGTCATGAGTTTCGAAGGGTCGGGCGTGGTCAATCCGACGCCGGAGATGCTGTCGGTGTCACGCTGGTTCATCGGCCACGAGAGCGCGCATTTCTGGCTGGGCCAGTCGGTCCGGTACGAGTTCGCCCGCGACATGTGGATCACCGAGGGCGGGGCTGATCTCATGGCGGTGCGGGCCCTGCAGACCATCGACCCGGCCTATGACGCGCGCGGCGAACTGCAGAAGGAGATCGACGACTGCGTCTCCCTGTCGACCGGCCGGGCCGTGGTCACGGCGTCCGAACGCGGCGAACATCGGGCCTATTACGCCTGTGGCGCCGTCTTCGCCATGGCGGCCGAGGCGGCGCAGAAACAGAGGACCGGCGGCGACTGGTTCGATTTTCTGAAACCCCTGCTGCGCCAGCCGGACGGGGTGTTGAGCCGCGAGGAATGGCTGACGGCCCTGACGCGGGTGTCGCGTGATCCGTCGCTGCGCGGCGATGTGGAGCGGTTGCTGGACCGGGGCGCGGACGATCCGTCGGCGGTCATCGCCCGCCTGTTCCAGCGCACCGGCGTCGCCTTCCGGATGGAGGGCGGCCGCGTCGTCCTGACCTGATCGAGGTTTGACGCGGATCAAGGCGGGGAGGGCGCGAAGGGCGCACTCAGGCTCCGGCAAGAAGGAGCAGACGCCATGACCTATGCAAGCCTGATGGTCTATGTCGACGACGAGGCCGACAATGTCGCGCGGATCGGGTTCGCGCGCGATCTGGCCGCCATCCATGACGCGACCCTGATCGGAATGGCCGTCAGCGAGCCGGAGCCGCCGCTGGTCGACGCCTATGTGGCCGGCGGCATGGCCGGCGAGATCCTGGCCCTGCGCCGGGACCAGGCGGACGGCGAACTGTCGGCCGCAAAGGCGCGGTTCATGGCGGCGATGAAGGATACCGGCATCCGCCATGAGTGGCGGGCCGAGACCGGCTATCCGGCGTCCTGTGTCGCCCGCCATGCGCGGGCCGCGGACCTGATCCTGGTCGGGCGGGACGCGGGACGCTCGCCTTATCGGGCGCCGGATGCGGGCGATCTGATCATGAATGTGGGGCGGCCGGTGCTGATCGCTCCGCCGCGCGCCCTGGCCGCTCCGGTGGACGGCGTCGCCCTGGTGGCGTGGAAGGAGGGGCGCGAGGCCCAGCGCGCCGTCGCCGCGGCCCTGCCGTTGCTGCGTCAGGCGCGCGAGGTCCAGGTGGTCGAAATCTGCGCCTCGGCCGATGTGGCCGCGGCCGCGGCGCGCACCGCCGATGTCGCCGAATGGCTGAACCGTCATGGTGTCGCCGCCGAAAGCGAGGCTCGCCCGCGCGACGAACGTCCGGCCGGGGACCGCATCCTGGCCTGCGTCGAACAGACCGGCGCCAATCTGGTCGTCGCCGGCGCCTGGGGCCACAGCCGGATGCGCGAATGGGTTCTGGGCGGCGTGACCCAGGCCCTGCTGAACCGCAGCCAGTCCTGGCTGATGCTGAGCCACTGAAGGGGCGGGGCTCAGCGTTCCTCGCGGGCGTGGAAGATGCGGGCGATCACGACGGCGTCCGCATCGACCCGGTACTGGATCACATAGCCGCTGTCGCCGAAGGGGACATAGAGTTCGCGCAAACCGTCCCTGGCGAGCCCGATGCGAGGCGAATGAGCGAGCTGTGCCGCCGCCTGGATGATCGTCTGGGTCGCGCGTCGGGCGGCGTTGGGATTGACCTCTCTGAGAAAACCTATGACCCGACGTCGGTCGTGAACCGCGTCAGGAGATAGTTTCAGCTTCAAGGCCGGGTCTTGAGCATGTCTTCGAGCTCTCTCTCGAAGCCCTCGGCCCATTCCTCGAATTCGATGAACTCGCCCGTGCGGTCGTATTCGGCGAGACGACGTTCAGCCTCGGCGGTGTCATAGGGCTTGGTCGGCGGCCAGGGGGCGGCCCCCCCGTCCGCGACGAAAGGCGTGTCGCCTTCCCGAACCCCCAATTCGCGAGAGACGCCCTTTCCAGCCTCTCCCGCCAAAACCCGCTCCAGGATCGCGACCGCGTAATCATGCGGGGTCATGCCGGCCGCGCGCGCGGCGGCCTTGAGCCGTTCGAGCGTCTCGTCGGTCAGGTTCAGCGTCAGGACGTGGTCGGCCATGGCTGAAGACTGTCACAACTTTTGGTGGTTGGGAACTCAGGCGGCGGCGAAGGGATAGGGGCTGACGGACTTGGACCAGTCGTCGACGGCCAGGGGCCGATCGACGGGGGCGGCGGCGCGTTCGGCGCAGGGGTGGCGGTGGCACAGGCGGCAGGCGGGACCGATGGGGGTGACCTCGGGGTTCTGCAGGTCGATGCCGTGAGCATAGGCGAGGCGGGGGGCGTGGCGCAGCTCGCAGCCCAGGCCGACGGCCAGGTCGTGGGCCTCGCCGTGACCGTCCTGGCCCTGGCGTTCGACGGTGCGGGCGAAGGTGAACCAGCGACCGCCGTCCGGAGTCTCGATGATCTGGGTGACGATCCGGCCGGGGGTGCGGAAGGCGGAATGCAGCCGCCAGCGCGGGCAGGCGCCGCCGAAACGCGAAAAGGGAAAGGCCCCGGCGGCATAGCGTTTGGAGATATTGCCGGCCTGATCGACCCGCATCAGGAAGAAGGGCACGCCCCGCGCCGTGGGCCGCGACAGGGTGGTCAGCCGGTGAGCGGCCTGTTCGTAGCTGACGCCGAACCGGGCCTGGAGCCGCGCCAGATCGTAGCCGGTCTCCTCCGCCGTGCGCTGGAAGGCGGCGTAGGGCATCAGGATCGCCGCAGCGAGGGTGTTGGTCAGGGCCACCTTAAGCAGGGCGCGGGTTGCGGCGTCGGGGGCGTTCGAGGTCTCCGCCATCTGGTGCAGGGCCTGACCGTGCTCGACCAGAGCCAGCTGATAGGCGACGGCGAAGGCGCGCGAGGACGGGCCCAGGGTCTCGGACAGCAGCAGGCGGCGGCGGTGCAGGTCGTAGCGGCGGGTCCATTCGACCATGACCTCGGCCGGCAGGGTGCGGACGCCCAGATCGTGTTTCGCCGCCAGCCGGTGGCGGGCGGCGGGCTCGAAGCCGTCGGCGTGGGCGGGCGCCTCGGCGGCCAGGGCCTCGGACAGGGCCTCGCCCATCTGGTCCAGTTCGGGGAAGTGGTTGCCGCGTGACTGGATATATTCGCGCACCCATTCGGCCGGGCTGGTCTCGATCGGGCTCTCGCCGGTCTCGGCTGACGCCCGCGCCCGGGCGCGGGCGTCGTCGAAGGCGCGGTAGAGGCGCAGGAAGGCGTCGGCGACGCCCGGCGCCTCGTCCAGCAACTGGATCAGTTCGTGACGCGGGGCGGACAGGCCCTTGAACAGGGGGTCGGCCAGAACCTCGGTCAGCCGCGCCTCGTCCGCCTCTCCGCCCTGGTTCAGGGCGCGCAGATCGACGTCATAGGTGTCGGCCAGACGCAGCAGAAGCTGGGCCGAGACCGGCCGCTGGTTGCGCTCTATGTGGTTGAGATAGCTGGGGGAAACGTCCAGATCGGCCGCCATGGCCGTCTGGGTCAGGCCCAGGTCGCGCCGCAGGCGCTTGAGTCGGGCGCCCAGGAACAGCTTGCGATCGGCGGCGGCGTTCATCGTTGCAGAGTGTCACAATATGACTGATCTGGCAAAGTCATATTATGACAAGATGACTTGGTTGTCGCGGTTCTGGCTGTGTCGATTTTGACTGTAGCGTGTTCTTGTCCCTGAGACGGCGGCTGCGGCCGCGCCATCAGAAACCGAGTTCGACCATGACCAATTTCAACGATCTGGTGCCATCGCCCGCCGGCCGTTTCGACGGCATCGAGCGCCCCTATACGCCGGAGGATGTCCTGCGCCTGCGCGGCTCTGTGCCGGTGACCCATACCCTGGCCGAGCGCGGCGCCAATCGCCTGTGGCAGTTGCTGCACGACGAGCCCTTCATCAACGCCCTGGGCGCCGTCACAGGAAATCAGGCCATGCAGATGGTCCGGGCGGGGCTGAAGGCCATCTATCTGTCGGGCTGGCAGGTGGCGGCCGACGCCAATACGGCCGGCGCCATGTATCCCGACCAGTCCCTGTATCCGGCCAACGCCGCGCCGGAACTGTGCCGTCGCATCAACCGCACCCTGCAGCGCGCCGACCAGATCGAGCACGCCGAGGGCGGCGCCAAGCGCGACTGGTTCGTTCCGATTGTCGCCGACGCTGAAGCCGGCTTCGGCGGTCCGCTGAACAGCTTCGAGATCATGAAGGCCTTCATCGAGGCGGGCGCCGCCGGCGTCCACTTCGAGGACCAGCTGGCGTCGGAGAAGAAGTGCGGCCACCTGGGCGGCAAGGTTCTGATCCCGACCCAGGCGCATGAACGGAACCTGGTCGCGGCGCGTCTGGCGGCCGACGTCATGGGCACGCCGACCATCACGGTCGCCCGGACCGACGCCGAGAGCGCCCAGCTGATCACCTCGGACATCGACGAGCGGGACCAGCCCTTCATCGACCGGGAAAACCGCACGCCCGAGGGCTTCTTCCGCCTGAAGGAGGGCACGGGTCTGGACCACTGCATCGCGCGCGGCCTGTCCTACGCCAATATCGCCGACCTGCTGTGGTGGGAGACCAGCCACCCGGACCTGGACGATGCGAAGAAGTTCGCCGAGGCCGTGCAGAAGAAGCATCCGGGCAAGCTGATGGCCTACAACTGCTCGCCGTCCTTCAACTGGAAGGCCAAGCTGGACGACGCCACCATCGCCAAGTTCCAGCGCGAGCTGGGGGCCATGGGCTACAAGTTCCAGTTCGTGACCCTGGCCGGCTTCCACGCCCTGAACAACTCGATGTTCGAGCTGGCGGACGGGTATCGCGATCGCGGCATGGCGGCCTATTCCGAGCTGCAGCAGCGCGAGTTCGCCAACGAATCCATCGGCTACACCGCCACCCGCCACCAGAGGGAAGTCGGCACCGGCTATTTCGACCAGGTCGCCACGGTCATCTCCAACGGCACGTCATCGACGACGGCGCTGAAGGACTCGACCGAGACCGCCCAGTTCACCCACGCGGCTTAACCAGGAAAGGAACCGCACAAATGGAACCTCTGACCCGAACCGAAGCCATCATCGACTTCTGCCTGGCGCCCCTGGCGCTCGACACCGGCACCGAGGCCGAACGCGAGGTGCGCCGCCGCATGACCCATGTGTTGCGGACCTATCAGGCCAAGATCGCCAATCCGGTGTCGGTGGACTTCTCGTCCATGCCGTCCCAGGTGATCAACGAGGCGGCTCACGGCTACGAATAGGCCGTCGTCTCAATGAAAAGGCCCGCTCCGATCGCTCGGGGCGGGCCTTGTTTCGTTCGGCGCCGGATCAGCGTGACGACGGCGAGGCCGTATTCAGCGACACTGTGGGGGAAACCGGGCTCTGGGCGGGGCTTTGGGTCGGGGCGGGGACCGGCGTCGGCGTCAGGGTGACCTGGACCGGCGTCTGGGCGGGCGGAGGCGGCGTGCCGGTCTCTTCCGGATCGCCGACGGTGATGGTGGTGATCGACGTCGCCTGGGTCGCGCAGCTGGCCAGGTCGCGGGCGACGTGGCGGCCCAGGCAGAACATGTCCTCGTAGCTGGGGCGCGAGGCCGCCAGGCACTGGAACAGCATCAGCTTGGACATGTTCAGGCAGAATTCGTTGTTCGGCTCGATCGACAGGGCGTCGGTATTGGCGCGGGCCTCGTCGCCGGCCGAACCCAGGGCCGCCAGGGCGGCGATGGCCAGGGAGCGGGTGACGGCGGGGGTATAGGGGGGCGATTTGCGCGACGGCGTGACGGCCAGTCCCGTGCCGCTGTTGGCGGCGGCGAACAATTGCGCGGACTCGTCGGCGGAGGGCAGCATGGTCGCCGCTGACAGGGTCTTGGCGCTTTCCAGGCGGACTTCGCGGTTCTGGATATGGGCGACGGCCCAGCGACGGCGCGGGTCGTTGCGGGCCTGGACGGTATAGGCGTCCTGTTCGACCGCCTCGGCGATGGCGCGCATGGCCAGGGCGTCCTTGCCGATCGTGTCGGAGATCAGACCGGCGGCGGCGTCGGCGCCGGGCAGGGTGGCGGCATAGGCCGGATCGGCGACGATCTGGGCGACCATCTGCTGGCGCTGGACCGGATCGATCGCGAACTGGCGCACGCCCGCCACGAACTCGGGCGACTGCAGGGCGATGATCGAGCCATAGGCGATCAGGCCGCGCGACAACTGGGCCGGGTCATAGGCCGCGCCCTTGCGGATGGCGGCCTGGATGGATTCCGCGTCGGCGAAGCCGCCCGGCTGGATCGTCTGGGCTTCACGCAGGAAGGCGACATAGATGGACGCCGCCTCGGCCACGCCCTGGTTCAGGGAAATGGGCGGGGGTTGGCGCGCCGCGAGTTCGGCCAGGCGCTGAGCTTCCAGCTCGGCCTTGGACGGTCCGGTTTCGCAACTGGCCAGTATGACGGCGGCGACGAGAGCGACGGCGGAGACGCCGCGGCGCAGGGGGGCCGATTTCATGGGAACATCCTCACGGCGGTTACGCGCGCAAAAGCGCCGGTACTTGGGCGCTTATAACGTGGGGAAAGTGGTTTTCCGAAGGTTAATCGAACAGCTTGGAAACGGATTCCTCGTTGGCGATCCGACGGATAGCCTCGCCGATCAGCGGAGCCACGGAAACCGCACGGATTTTCGAGCAGTTCAAAACTTCGTGGGGCTGTTCGATGGAGTCGGTGATGACCAGCTCCTTCAGCGGGCCGTCGGTGATCCGCTTGACCGCCGGGCCCGACAGGACGCCGTGGCTGATGTAGGCCGAGACCTCGGTCGCGCCCTGATCGATCAAGGCCTTGGCCGCATTGACCAGGGTGCCGCCCGAATCGACGATGTCGTCGAACAGGATGCAGCGACGGCCTTCGACGTCGCCGATGATGTTCATGACCTCGCTCTCGCCGGCCTTGGGCCGGCGCTTGTCGACGATGGCCAGGTCGGCGTTCAGGCGGCTGGCCAGCGAGCGGGCGCGCACCACGCCGCCGACGTCGGGCGAGACGATCATCAGGTCGTCGCCGCGCGTGTAGTTCTCGCGGATGTCCTGGGCCAGGACCGGGGTGGCGACCAGATTGTCGGTGGGAATGTCGAAGAAGCCCTGGATCTGGCCGGCGTGCAGATCCATCGTCAGCACGCGGTCCGCGCCGGCGCGGGTGATCAGATTGGCCACCAGCTTGGCCGAGATCGGCGTGCGGCCGCCGGTCTTACGGTCCTGACGGGCGTAGCCGAAATAGGGCATGACGGCCGTGATCCGCTTGGCGGAGGCGCGCACCAGCGCGTCCGTCATGATCAGCAGTTCCATCAGGTTGTCGTTGGCGGGATAGCTGGTCGACTGCAGGATGAAGACGTCCTCGCCGCGGACGTTCTCCTCGATCACGGCGAAGACCTCGTTGTCGGCGAACCGCTTGACCTGGGCCTTGGTCAGGGGGGCGTCCAGGTGGTCGGCGATCGCCTGAGAGAGGGCCCGGTTGGAGTTGCCTGAGAGCAGCTTCATCGGCTGGTCATCCTTTCGCCGTCATCCGACCCCCATGAACGGCCGTCGGTTGGCGCGCTCTTTACCAGCGGTGCCGGGCAGGGCAAGTCGTGTGCGGAGAGATTTCGTCGGCATGGCGCGGCCCGGTCGTGGGTGCTAGAGATCGCCGCGTTCGTTTCTGGAGGCTTGGCTGCAGCCAATTCTCCGCTCGTCTATGGGGTCGTCCTTGTCCGTTTCCAAGTTCCGTTCCGGCCTGGTGCTGATGGCTGCGGCGGCCGCCGCGCTGACGATTTCAGGCTGCGCCGGCAACTCGCGCCCGAAGCTGGCCTATGAAGAACGGCCGGTCGAGGCCCTCTACAACACCGGTTATGACCGGTTGCAGCAACGTCGCTGGGCCGACGCCGTCGACTATTTCCAGGAAGTGGAACGTCAGCACCCCTATTCCGACTGGGCGCGTCGTTCGATCCTGATGCAGGTCTACGCCTATTATGAGAACAACAACTATGCGGAGGCGGTCGCCGCCGCCGACCGGTTCATCGCCCTGTTCCCGGGCAATCCCTCGGCCGCCTACGCCTTCTACATGAAGGCGGTCTGCAACTTCGAACAGATCACCGACGTGGGCCGCGACCAGGGCTACGCCAACGCCGCCCTGGCGGGACTGAAGGACGTGGCGCGCCGCTATCCGGGCACGCCCTACGCCAGCGACGCCGCCGTCAAGATCGACATGGTCAACGACCAGCTGGCCGGCAAGGAAATGAACATCGGCCGCTATTACCAGCGCGCCAACCAGCCGCTGGCCGCCCTGAACCGCTACAAGGCCGTCATCGCCAACCCCGAGTTCCAGCGCACCTCGCACACGCCGGAAGCCCTGTACCGTCTGGTCGAGGTCAATCTGCAACTGGGCCTCAAGGAAGAGGCGACCCGCAATGGCGCCGTCCTGGGCTTCAACTTCCCCGGCAGCCCCTGGTATTCCGAGGCCTACGCCCTGCTGACCGAAAACGGCCAGACCCCGGACAAGGCTCCCGAGGCGAAGCGCGAATCCTGGCTGCAGCGGATCATCCCGGGCTGACCGTCCGGGAGAGAAGAGGGGGAACACCCTTGTGCATCCCCGCGCATCTCTCGATTCTGTCGGCGTGATCCTGATTCGTTCCACCGGCGACCAACCTGCATGCTGACCGCCCTTTCCATCCGCGACGTCGTCCTGGTCGACGTGCTGGATCTCGACGTCGAGACCGGCCTGACCGTGCTGACCGGCGAGACGGGGGCGGGCAAGTCGATCATCCTGGACGCCCTGGGTCTGGCCCTGGGCGGGCGCGGGGATGCGGGCCTGGTCCGCCACGGCGCCAGACAGGCGGTGGCCACCGCCGTCTTCACCGCCCCCGACGATCCCGACCTGCTGGCCCTGATCGCGGACAAGGGATTCGAGGTCCGGCCGGGCGAGGACCTGATCCTGCGCCGGGTGCTGACCGCCGACGGCCGCAGCAAGGCCTATGTCAACGACCAGCCCGCCGGGGTCACGGCCCTGCGTGAAATCGGCGCCGCCCTGGTCGAGGTGCATGGCCAGCACGAGACCGTGGGCCTGCTGGACTGGCGCAATCACCGGGGCCTGCTGGACGCCTATGGCGGGGTCCAGCCCCAGCTCCAGGCCGTCGCCGCCGCCTCGACCAAGCTGAAGACCGCCGAGGCGAAACTGGCCGAACTCCAGGCCCAGGCCGCCGACGCCGCCGCGCGTCTGGAAGAGATCAGCCTGAACCTGTCCGAACTGGACGCCCTGGATCCCCGCGCCGACGAGGAGACGGAGCTGGCCGGCGAGCGCGCCCTGCTGGGCGCCGCCGAAAAGGCCATCGCCGATCTGGCCGACGCCCGCACCCAGCTGGGCGGCGACAAGCTGAGCCAGAAGCTGGGCGCCGCCCTGCGCGCCGTCGAACATGCGCGCCAGCGGGCCGGGCAGGCGGGGGCCGAGGGCGACCATCCGGTGATCCTGAAACTGTCCGCCGCCGTCGAGGCCATCGACCGCACCATGGTCGAGGCGGCCGAGGCCGTCGCCGCCGTGGACGCCGCCGCCGACGCCTTCGACTATGAGCCTGGCCGTCTGGACAAGGCCGAGGAACGACTGTTCGCCCTGCGGGCCACGGCGCGCAAGCTGAACACCACGGTCGACGCCCTGCCGTCGCTGCGGGTTCGCCTACGCGAACAGCTGCGGCTGATCGAGGACGGGGAAGAGGCCCTGACCAACGCCGGCCGCGACGTGGCCCAGGCCATCGAATCCTATGATCTGGCGGCCGAATTCCTGACCTCGGCGCGCGAGGCGGCCGCCGAGCGCCTGACCGCCGCCGTCATGGGCGAGCTTGGCCCGCTGAAGCTGGAGCGGGCGCGGTTCCGCGTGGCGCTGGAGCCGATCGAGGGCCGGCGCGGTCCCGACGGGCGCGAGACCATCCGTTTCCAGATCGCCACCAACGCCGGCTCCGACTTCGGCCCGCTGGACGCGATTGCGTCGGGCGGCGAACTGGCTCGTTTCGCCCTGGCGATGAAGGCGGCCCTGGCCAGCCGTGAGGACATGCTGCAGCCGGTGATGATCTTCGACGAGGTCGATCAGGGCGTCGGCGGCGCCGTGGCCGAGGCCGTGGGATCGCGCCTGAAACGCCTGTCCACCGGCGCCCAGGTCCTGGTCGTGACCCACAGCCCCCAGGTCGCCGCGCGCGGCCACGCCCACTGGAAGGTGATGAAGGCGGACCGCGACGGCCTGACCACCACGACGGTCGTCGCCCTGGACGACGCGCGCCGTCAGGAAGAGATCGCGCGAATGCTGTCGGGCGCCGAGATCACCGACGAGGCGCGGGCGGCGGCAAGGGCGCTGATCGGGTAGGGGCTGGTTGTCGGGGCGGCGGAGGTCTGGTCTTGGCGTGGGCGGCAAGTTCGCAAATCGACCCATAGCGGACCTCACCGGCTTGGGGCAGAGTTCGTCAATGGCTCTGAATGACTACCAAGGCGAGTATGTTACCGGCGGCACCTTTCTCTACGATGGGCTGGTCCCCAAACGCGTGACCATCATCGCGAAAGACCATGACGCTAGTTACGCGCTTGGCAAAGCCGAGGATTGGTTGGAACCGGGCGAGACAGCCATGCCGGTAGGCCCGGATGGCGTCCTCTATTACCAGCTTGGCGAACTCACCCCACACCAGACGCTGGCCCAAGCGAAGGCATGGATTGATGGAAAGGATTACGGACCAATCGATTGGGACGAGTCAGTGACAAAACCCGGCGATATATCGGCCACAACCGGCCCATGGGGGAAGCGGCGATAGAAGCGATGTCCGCTACCCACCCCTAGCGAAACTTCAGAGTGTCAGCTTGAGGCGACAGAAGAGAGCCGTTGCGCCCCTAATTCTGAAGGCGAACTTCTAGGTTTTCAGCGACATGGCTTGCGCAAACGGCAATCGACCTGGCTTCCTCCGAAACCGTGCCATAATCCCCGCGCGGTCTTTGAAAGCGTGAACCCCCATCCGCTGCAATTGCAATTTGACGGCGCCTATTTCGCACCATTCATACTATTCAGACTCTGTTTTTCAGTCCCGCGTCCCGCGTCTCCTCTCCCGCGCCATCCCCCTCACTCCCGTCATCCTCGGCCTTGTGCCGAGGATCCAGACTCCCGGTGTTTCCGCAGGGTGCGCCGCCGTCGAAACCGGGCGTCTGGATCCTAGGGACAAGCCCTAGGATGACGAAAAGGAGGTGGGGCCTCCTCGGCCCAAACGTCGATTTCGCACTATTCGCACTATTCAGACTCTGTTTTCCCGGCCCCGCGCTATCGAGCGCCTCCGAAACAAAACCCCGAATCCCACAGGAAATCCCCCGGCATTAGCCGTCCTGTCATCATCGTGCTAAGAGCCCCGCCCTTTATACGGGCGGCGCAGTCGCCAGAGCATTTCAGTCTTCAGGAGAAGCACACATGAGCAGGGTGCTGGTCATTGGCGCAGGCGGCGTCAGTTCGGTCGCGGTCCACAAGATGGCGATGAATGCGGACATCTTCTCGCACATCACCCTGGCGAGCCGGACGAAATCGAAATGCGACGCCATCGCCGACTCGGTCAAGTCGCGCTTCGGCGTGACCATCGACACGGCGGCCATCGACGCCGACGACGTCGCCGCCACCACGGCCCTGATCCAGGCGGTCAAGCCGGCCCTGGTCGTCAACCTGGCCCTGCCGTACCAGGACCTGGCCATCATGGACGCCTGCCTGGCCGCCGGCGTGAACTATCTCGACACCGCCAACTACGAGCCGCGCGACGAGGCCAAGTTCGAATACAAGTGGCAGTGGGCCTATCAGGAGCGCTTCAAGGACGCCGGTCTGATGGCGCTGCTGGGCTCGGGCTTCGACCCCGGCGTGACCTCGGTCTTCGCCACCTACACCAAGAAGCACCTGCTGGACTCGATCGAGACCCTCGACATCCTGGACTGCAACGGCGGCGACACGGGCCTGCCCTTCGCCACCAACTTCAACCCCGAGATCAATCTGCGCGAAGTGACCGCCAACTCGCGTCACTGGGAAAACGGCCAGTGGGTCGAGGGCCCGGCCCTGAGCCACAAGCAGAGCTTCGACTTCGAGGGCGTCGGCCCGAAGAACATGTACCTCATGTATCATGAGGAGCTGGAGTCGCTGGCCAAATTCTATCCGGAAATCAAGCGCATCCGCTTCTGGATGACCTTCGGCGATTCCTATCTCAAGCACCTGGAAGTGCTGGAGAACATCGGCATGACCTCGATCGAGCCCATGATGTTCCAGGGCCGCGAGATCATCCCGATCGAGTTCCTGAAGGCCCTGCTGCCCGAGCCGGCCTCGCTGGGTCCGATCACCAAGGGCAAGACCAATATCGGCACCATCGCCACGGGCGCCAAGGACGGCGCGCAGAAGACGGTCTACGTCAAGAACATCTGCGACCACGAGGAAGCCTATGCCGAGACCGGCAACCAGGCCGTCAGCTACACCACCGGCGTCCCCGCCATGATCGGCGCGGCCCTGATGCTGACGGGCCAGTGGAAGGGCGAGGGCGTGTTCAACATTGAACAGCTGAACCCCGATCCCTTTATGGACATGCTGAACAAGCACGGCCTGCCGTGGACCGTCGAGGAGCTCGACGCCCCCCTAGCCTTCTAAATTTGGCCTTCTAAGGAAAAACAGAGCCATGCAGACCCAGGCCGGCGGACCGGGTGAATTCGCCCGTTTCGATCTGAACCGCGTCCCGTCGCCCGCCTTCGTGGTCGACGAGGCGGCGGTGCGCCGTAACCTCTCGGTCCTGAAGGACGTGGGAGAGCGCGGCGACGCCCGGGTGCTGCTGGCCCTGAAGGCCTTTTCCATGTGGTCGCTGGCCGACGTCGTCGGGGAATATCTCGACGGCGTCTGCGCCTCCGGCCTGTGGGAGGCGCGGCTGGCCCGCGAGTTCTACAAGGGCCACCTGACCACCTATTCCCCGGCCTACAAGCCGGCCGACCTGCCCGAGATCCTGCGTCTGTCGGACACGGTCATCTTCAACGCCCCGGACCAGATCGCCCGCTTCGCCGACCTGATCGCCGCCGCGCGGGCGGAGGGTCAGGTCTTCGACATCGGCCTGCGCCTGAACCCGGAGCATTCGGAGGCCGAGGTCGCCAAATACGACCCCTGCCAGCTGGGCTCGCGCCTGGGCTTCCCGGTGTCGCAGCTGAAGCCGGAGCACCTGGAAGGCGTCGACGGCCTGCACATCCACGCCCTGTGCGAACAGGGCTTCGAGCCGCTGGAGCGGATCTGGGCGGCGGTCGAGCCGACCCTGACGCCCCTGCTGAAGCCGCTGAAGTGGATCAATCTGGGCGGCGGCCACCACGTCACCCGCGCCGACTATGATATCGAGGGCCTGACCGCCTTCCTGCGCCGTCTGGGCCAGACCCACGGCCTGACCGTCTATATCGAGCCGGGCGAGGCCATCGCCCTGGACGCCGGGATCCTGGTGGGCGAGGTGCTGGACACCTTCCACAACGGCATGGACATCGCCATCACCGACATTTCGGCGACCTGCCATATGCCGGACGTGATCGAGGCCCCCTATCGCCCGGCCATGCTGCGGGAAGGCGAGGCGGGCGCGACCTTCCGTCTGGGCGGCCCGTCCTGCCTGGCCGGCGACATCATCGGCGACTATGTCTTCGAGACCGCGCCGACGGCGGGAACGCGCATCGCTTTCCTGGATCAGGCCCATTATTCGATGGTGAAGACCAACACCTTCAACGGCGTGCCCCTGCCGGCCATCGCCCTGTGGAACAGCGCCACGGACGAGCTGAAACTGGTGCGCGAATTCGACTATTCCGAGTTCCGCGACCGCCTGTCCTGAGGGAGAGATCAGGAACTCCCCTTACCCCGCGGTAACGCGAAAGTAGGCAAGGGGGGGCGATACGGGCTTCGCAGTATCCGGGGTCCAGTAGTCGATGAACGAAAGCCAGCGTCTCTCCAGCGTTCGTTCGCTGCACGCCGTCGGGGCCGCCCCCGACGCCGCGACTGACGCCGCCGCACGCCTGGCGGCGAGCCTGCTGGACTGCCCCATCGCCCTGGTCACCCTGCTGGACGAGGACATCCAGTGGTTCAAGGCCAGCATAGGCATCGACGGTTGTTCGACGCCCCGTGACGATTCCTTCTGCACCCATGCCCTGGCGCTTCCGGCCCACGACGTGATGGTGGTCGAGGACGCCACGCGCGACATCCGCTTCGTGGACAATCCCTATGTGACGGGTGATCCCCACATCCGCTTCTATGTCGGCGCCCTGCTGACCGGGACGGACGGCGCCAACTACGGCACCCTGTGCTGCATCGACACCAAGCCTCGCCCGCGCCCGGACGAGGCCATGCTGGACCGGTTGCGCGACCTGGCGCGACTGGTGGTGTCGGAGCTGGAGCGCGCCCGCGCCGAACGCCAGCGTGGCGAACAGAAACACATGCTGACCATGGTCGAGAGCCTATCCGGCGTCGGCCATTGGCGCGTGGACATGATCGACCAGACCGTCTTCTGGTCGGACGAGGTCTATGCCATCCACGGCGTCTCATCCCGGACCTTCAAACCCGATTTCGAGAAGGCCTCGGCCTTCTATCCCCAGGCTGACCGCGAGAAGCTGGGCGAGTGCTGGCAAAGGACCATGGCGGGCGGCGGCCCGTTCGAGCTGGATCTGTGCATTCATCGTCAGGACGGCGTCACCCGTCAGATCGTCACCAAGGGGGCGGCCGAATTCCTGCCGGACGGCACGCCCCTGGCCATGTTCGGCGTCTTCCAGGACGTAACCGATCAGCGCGCCGCCATGGACGTGCTGGCGCGCAGTCACGCCCGGTTCAAGCTGCTGGCCGACAACGCCGCGGACGTCATCGCCCGTATTCAGCTGCATGGCCATTCCAACTATATCTCGCCCGCCGTCGAACGACTGCTGGGTTGGAAGCCGCACGAGATGGCGGGCCGCACGGCCGAATCCTTCGTACATCCCGACGATCGCGCGCGACTGGCCGAGACCTTCACGCAGATGGCGCATGGACGCGGCGCGGCGACCCTGGAGCATCGTCTTCTGCATCGCGACGGGCGGGTCATCTGGGGTGAGACCCGGATGCGGCTGGTGCGCGACGAGTATGGACGGCCGGTCGAGACCGTGGTCGTGATCCGTGACATCTCGCGCCGCAAGGCGCTGGAGGTCCAGCTGGAACAGGCTCGCGCCGAGGCCGAGGCCGCCGCCGCCGTGAAGGCCGAGTTCCTGGCCAACATGAGCCACGAACTGCGCACGCCCCTGACCAGCATCATAGGCTTCACCGGTCTGACGCTGGAGCAGGAACTGCCCGACCTGGTCCGCAATTATGTCGGCCGCGTCGACAACGCCGGCCGCGCCCTGCTTTGCACGGTCAACGACATCCTGGACTTCTCCAAGCTGGAGGCCGGTCAGGTCGCCATCCGGCCCGAGCCGACCGACATCGAGACCCTGGCGCGCTCGACCCTGGACCTGTTCACGCCCCAGGCCGGGGCCAAGGACCTGAACCTGGATCTGCAATTGGAGACAGGCCACGCCACCATCGTCGCCGATCCGGACCGGCTGCGTCAGATCCTGCTGAACATGATCGGCAATGCGGTGAAGTTCACCAGCCGCGGCGGGGTGCGCCTGACCGTCCGCTGGAGCGCCGATGAAGAACGCCTCCGGGTCGCGGTGCATGACACCGGCGACGGCATCCCGGCCGACAAGCTGGACCGGCTGTTCCGGCGCTTCTCACAGGTTGACGGTTCCCAGACCCGGTCGCATGGCGGCACCGGCCTGGGCCTGGCCATCTGCAAGGGTCTGGTGGAGGCCATGGACGGGGCCATCGGCGCCGACAGCGTCGAGGGCCAGGGCAGCGTCTTCTGGTTCGAGATCCCCGCGCCCGCCGCCGAACAGGCCGTCGCCGCCGGCGCCACGCCCATGGGCGGGGCCGAGGTCGGTGGGCTGCGGGTGCTGGTGGTCGACGACCATCCCGCCAACCGCGAACTGGCCCGCGCCTTCCTCAGCGGCATGGGGGCGACGGTCGAGGATGCGGTGGACGGCGCCGACGCGGTCGAATGCGCTGAACGCCGGGCCTATGACGTGATCCTGATGGATATGCGCATGCCGAAAATGGGGGGTGTCGAGGCCCTGGGCATGATCCGCGCCGGTTCCGGCCCGAACCGGCTGACCCCGGTCCTGGCCTATACGGCCGACGCGGGCGAGGGCGTGGCGACGGAGCTGCTGGGCCTGGGTTTCGTCGGCGCCGTATCCAAGCCGGTGGCGGCCGAGGCCCTGATCCGGGCCGTGTCCGAGGCGATGATGACCCTGCCGGAAGCTGCAGCGGCCTGACGCGTTTTCAGCGCGCGCGGACGCTGGTCATGTCGTCCAGCCAGATCAGGTCGCGATCCTCGATGACCCGTTTCACCTTGGCCAGCAGGTCTGCGGGGCGCACCGGCTTGACCAGATAGCCGCGCGCTCCAAGGCGGCGGGCCTCGACCAGGTCGTCGGTCTGGTTGGAGGCGGTCAGGAAGACAACCGGCGTCTCGGCCCAGCCGGGCGCGCCGCGCAGGCGTTTCAGAACCTCAAGCCCGGACATGATCGGCATGTGCAGATCCAGCAGGACCAGAGCCGGCGGCGCATAGGCCAGACGTTCCAGAACGGCGGCGCCGTCTCGGGCCTCGGCGACCTTGAATTCGCCTCCGCCCAGAGCCGCGACGATGAAGTCGCGGACGTCGTCATTGTCTTCAGCGACCAGAATCTGGTGAGCCACGGTCGCCTCCAACGCAACGCGAATCCTTGGTGCAGGATCGGGCCGCCCGAAGGGAAGTCAACTCGGGGGGATTACGGTGAAGGTCGCCGGATTCGGTTGTGTCAGACGCCCAGAATCCAGCCTTCTTCCTGCTCGACCTGTTCGATCAGTTCGGGCGTGGCGTCCTTCGGCGGGCCGAAGGCCTTGGCCAGGTCGCCGGCCTCGTCCATCCGGGCCAGGGCCTCGGCGGTCGAACGGACCTGAGCCTGGTCCTTGTATTCGCCCTCGTTGGGCTTGGTCTCGTGCATCGAGGGCCAGACCTCGACCACCAGGGCCGACAGGGGCTCGACGTCCTCGGGCGTCAGCTCACGCCAGCCGGTGCCGAAGGGCCAGACGGCGCCCGCCGGCCCCAGGTTCTCCAGCAGGCGGCGCACGGCCGGAATGCCGACCAGGGTCTGGCCGCCCACGGCGCCGGCGCCATGCATCTGCCAGACGCTCTTGGGCTGGAGCCTGCCCTTGCGGGCCGCGTTCTCGGTGGCGCGGAACTCGGGGATGTCGGCGCCCGCGCCTGCGGGGGGCTTGGTCGTGGTCAGCCAGCGTTGCGCCTGTTTGGCCGGGGCGCCCCACAGGGGCCAGGCCTCGTCCGTCATCAGCCGGTTCATCTTGGCCGCCACCTGGTAGCGGTTGTTGGTGTTGTCGGCCTTGTCGACGATGTTCGAGGCGATGAATTTCCACATCAGCTGCCACGGGGCCTGGCCCGTCGTTCCCTCCAGCTTCAGGCGCGCGGCCGTGCCGGCCGGATAGCCGAAGTTGAAGTCCAGACCGACCAGAACCCGGTCGCCGCGCTTCCTGTGATCCGCCAGGATCGAGGCCAGCAGGGCTTCGCCCTCGGCGCGGGTCGCGACATTGTGGGTCTCGGTATAGAGACGGAAACGCACGTCGCGCTTCGCCACCCCGATCCACAGCGAGGTGTCGCCGAGCTTCTTGGTCTCGGCGGCGGTCCAGTCAGCGACCACATAGGCGTCGAAAAGGCGGGCCAAGGCGGCCTCCCGTAAAAAGGCGTGTCGATTACAATGAGTGGGGGCTTCTAACGCTCCCGGGCGACAATCGGAAGGGGGCCTAGCCCTTCAGCAGGGCTTCGAGATGCGACAGCCAGCGGCGGCCCAGCCGCAGTGCCTCGCCGGGCGAGCCGGTCTGGCCCGCGAAACCGGCGTCCCACAGGGCCAGTTCGAACTCCGGCTGCCGGGCGTCGGCGAACATCAGTCGCAGCACCACCTGTTCGGCGTCAGGGGCCAGGACGTCCAGCGACTTGCGCGCCTCGCCCCGGCGGATGCGGGCGACCACGTGCCCGTCGACGATGATTTCGCCGCCCTCGACCTCGTCGAAGCCATAGGCCAGGCCATGGGCGCCGTTGGCCCACAGGACCACCACCTGTTCGATGTCGAAGTTGAGGGCGCAGGCCCGGCCCTCGCCCGGCGACAGGGCCTCGACCTCAGGCGGGGCGCCCAAGGCCTTGAGCAGGGCGCGGCGAATCCGGCGCGCGGGCTCCATCCACCACGACAGGGCCAGGGCCAGAGTCGTCAGCAGGGCCGCCGCCAGAGCCACCAGCAGGACCACCCGCAAGGCGTCGGCCATCGGCGTCAGGCCTCCAGATCGATATCGACCACGACGGGGACGTGGTCGCTGGGCTTGTCCATGTCGCGCGCGTCGCGGTGGGTCTCGACGCCCCGGAACCGGTCGGCCGCCTGGGGCGACAGCAGGGCGAAGTCGATGCGGATGCCGTGATCACGCTGCCAGGCGCCGGCCTGATAGTCCCAGAAGCTGTAGGTTCCGGCCGGTTCGCCCCCGACCTCGTGCGCGTCGGCCAAGCCCAGGTTCTTCAGGGCGCGGAAAGCCTGGCGGCTCTGCGGCTGGAACAGGGCGTCATCGGTCCAGGCGGCGGGGTTCTTGGCGTCCTCGGCCTCGGGGATGACATTGTAGTCGCCGCACAGGGCCAGGGGCTCCTCGAACTTCAGCAGGTCGCGGGCGTGGCGGTTCAGCCGGTCGAACCAGGCCAGCTTGTAGGCGAATTTCTCGGTCCCGATCGGATTGCCGTTCGGCAGATAGATGGCGGCGACGCGGATGGGGCGGGGCGCCTCGACCACGGCCTCGATATAGCGGGCCTGTTCGTCCGTCTCGTCGCCGGGCAGGCCGCGGCGGATGTCGGACAGCGGGTATTTCGACAGCAGGGCGACGCCGTTGTAGCTCTTCTGGCCGTGGGTCTCGACATTGTAGCCCAGGCTCTCGAAGGCCTCGCGCGGGAATTTTTCGTCCACGCATTTGATCTCCTGGAAACAGGCGACGTCGGGGGCGGCCTGCTCCAGCCAGGCCAGCACGGTGGGCAGGCGGGCGTTGACCGAGTTCACGTTCCAGGTGGCGATGCGCATGACGGCGACGCTAGGCTGCGTCACGGTTTCGGGAAAGAGGGCGCAAAAGAAAAGGGCCGCCGGATCGCTCCGACGGCCCTTTCGTCTGGTCTGTCTCGGTCGCTTACGGACGACCGGCGGGCGCCGGAGCAGCGGCCGGAGCCGGAGCCGTCGTCAGCTTGCAGCCGCCGCCGATCTGCTGGGCGGTGGCGCAGGGATAGACCTGTTGCACGACGTTCTCGGCGTTCAGACGAGCGATGACGCCGTCGCCGGCGGCGCACTTGGCTTCGTAGAAGGTTCCGTTGGCGTTGCGGCCCATCAGGCGAGCTTCGGTCACGTCGCACGAGGCGGCTTCCGAACCGGCGAAATAGGCCTTCACGAAGGCGGCGTTCTCGGCCGTGGTGGTGAAGGCGCAGGTTCCGTTCTCGGCCAGCACCTGGATGCAGGGGGTCTTGGTCCAGGCGTTGTTCAGTTGCTTGAGCCAGAAACCGGCGCCGTCGGAGCAGCCGGCTTCATACATGATGCCGCCATCGTTGGCTTTACCCAGAACCTTTACCTGATCCACAGTGCAAGTGACGCCAGCTTGGACGGCATATTCATGCAAAAATTTCTTGGTGTCGGTGTTTGCGGTAATCGTGCACTGCGGGCCGGGATCAGCAGCTGGGTCACGCGCTCGCAAAGTCTCGGCAGAGTAGGCCAAGACGACACAATCGGTCGCAACCGGCGGCGTCTTGGATTCGATTATGTAGCCTGGACCGGTCGAGCAGGCGACTTCGTAGACGGAGGTATTCTCCGTTGTTTGGCCGAGCAGCTTGGCTTCGCTGACTTGGCAGTTGGTGTTGGCCAGGGTCGCTTGTTCCTGAGCGGAGGCCTGTATTTGTTCAGCATTGGGCGCAGTAGGTTGGCGTCCACGACGTTGTCGGGCGGCCGAGGCGCGCGAGGAACCCTCGGTGACGGTCGGTTCGTTCTCAGGGCCTCGTTGAGCTTGTGCGGCGGCGGGAGCGACCGCCATGGCGCTGAACAGGAGCGCCGCGAGGGCGGCGGCGATGCGGGCTTTCATGGAAACACCTCGGGTTCGGAACGGCTGAAGGCTTCGTGGCGATCTAATCGGGCGGGGTCAAGGCGGCTGTGGACGCCAAAGGTCAGATCGGACTAGGGTCTACGCGTTTCAATTGGAGACCCACTTGGCGGACGATGCGACAGCAGTGAAGCCGACGACGGACGCGCGGGGCCTGACCTATCCCATGGGCGCAATCCCGTCTGCGGGAGAGGCCGTCTCGGTCGCGCGCGGCGTGCTGTGGCTGCGGTTCTCCCTGCCGTTTCAGCTGAATCATGTGAACGCCTATGCGGTGCAGGACGGCGACGGCTGGACGCTGATCGACACCGGTCTGCGCACGCCGGACACGGTCGCAGCCTGGGAGGCGGCGCTGGCGGGGCCGCTGGAGGGGCGGCCGGTGAAGCGACTGATCTGCACCCATATGCATCCCGACCATATCGGCCTGGCCGGCTGGTTGTGCGCGCGGACGGGCGCGCCGCTTCTGATGTCGCGACTGGAATATGTGACGGCGCGGATGTTGATGGCTGAAGAGGCGGGTGACGCGCCGGAGGACGGCGCGCGCTTCTTTCGTGCGGCCGGCTGGACCGAGGCCCAGATTGAGCATTGGCGGGCTGATTACGGCGGCTTCGGCAAGGGCGTCGCGCCGATGCCGCGGTCCTATCTGCGTCTGTCGGATGGGGACGGGGTCCGCATAGGCGACGATGACTGGCTTGTGGTGGTCGGATCGGGACACAGCCCGGAACACGTCTGCCTGTGGCGGCGGTCAGATGATGTCTTCATCGCCGGGGATCAGGTCCTGCCGCGCATCTCGTCCAATGTGTCTGTCTGGCCGACCGAGCCGGAGGCCGATCCCCTGGGCGACTGGATGGACTCCCTGGCGAAGCTGCGCGCGCTGTTGCCGGAGGGGGCGTTCGTCCTGCCGGCGCACGGCGAGCCCTTCTACGGCGTCCATGCCCGGCTCGACGCCCTGAAACGCGGGCACGAGGTGGCGCTGAAACGGCTTGAGCGGACGTTGCGTCAACCGTCTAGGGTCGTCGACGGCTTCCCCGCCGTCTTCGGTCGGGCGGTCGGGGACGGGGTGCTGGGCATGGCCACGGGCGAGGCCCAGGCGCACCTGAACTATCTGGAACAACGCGGACGCGCCACACGGACGCGCGACGAGGACGGCGTCGACTGGTGGACAGCCGTCGAACAGGACGAGGAAACGACGTGAGCGAACATATCCGCACCGAATTGAGCGACGGCGTCCTGATCCTGACGCTGGACCGGGCCGACAAGAAGAACGCCATCACCCAGGCCATGTATTCGGCCCTGGCCGAGGCGACCGAGCGGGCGCGGACCGACGACAAGGTGCGGGTTCTGCTGCTGCGGGCCGAGGGCGACAGTTTCTCGGCCGGCAATGACATCGGCGACTTCATCGCCCTGGGCTCTGCGGCGGCGGGGCCGGGCGAGATGCCGGTGTTCCGGTTCCTGAAGGCGTTGGCGGATCTGGACAAGCCGGCGGTGGCGGCGGTGAAGGGGCGGGCGGTCGGCATCGGCCTGACGATGCTGCTGCACTGCGACCTTGTGGTGGTCGCCGAGGACGCCCTGCTGTCCGTGCCGTTCGTCAATCTGGCCCTGGCGCCCGAGGCGGCGTCCAGCCTGCTGCTGCCGGCCGTGATCGGTCATCAGCGGGCCTTCGAACTGTTCGCCCTGGGGGAGCCGTTGGACGGTCGGACCGCCCTGGCCTGGGGTCTGGCCAATCGCGCGGTGCCGGTGGACCAGGTCGAGGCGACGGCGGCCGAGTTGGCGGCCAAGGTGGCGGCCCGCGCGCCCAATTCCATCCGCAAGACCAAGCGGCTGATGCGCGACGCGGAGGGGCTGTGGGCCCTGATGCAGCGCGAGGGCGAGGCCTTCGGCTCGCAGATGCGCAGCCCCGAGGCGATGGAGGCCTTTACCGCCTTCACGCAGAAGCGAGCCCCGGACTTCTCCAAGATCGGCTGACCGTCACAAGACCACGCCTTGATTTGGCGCGGCTTTGGTCCTAGGTGCGCGCGCCTCTCCGTCGGAGCGCCCATGTCGCACGCCCCTGTCCTCAATCTGGCTCTCACGACGGCCGCCAGCCGTATCGAAGCCGAGAGTCCGGCCGACGCCCTCGGAGTCGAGGCCTTGATCATGGCCGCCTTCGGCCCCGGCCGTTTCGCCAAGACGGCGGAGCGGCTGCGCGAGGGATCGCGCCCGACGGCCGGGTTCGTGGCGCGCCATGACGGGCGGATCGTCGGCTCGGTGCGGCTGTGGCCGGTCGTGATCGGCGAGACGGCGGGTCTGTTCCTGGGGCCCATTGCGGTCGACGCCGCCAACCGCAGCGACGGCCTGGGCGCCGAACTGGTGCAGGCCTGTCTGGATCAGGCGCGGACGCTGGATGTGGGCGGGGTGCTGCTGGTGGGCGACCGGGCCTATTTCGAGCGGTTCGGTTTCGTCGGCGCGCCCGAGGCGATCCTGCCCGGGCCGGTAAACCGCCGTCGCGTCCTGTGGATGCCGACCAAGGTCGAGGCCGTTTCCGGGCCGGTTCGCATCGGCTGACCTTTCCCGCACGGGTCGCGGGGCTTAAGTCATGTTCGGACATGACGAACACCAGTGATCGCAAGTCAGGACTGAACGCCGTCGCTGAGGCGGCGAAACAGGCGCCGGGCCGTGGCCTGCCGCCTGTCCATCTGTGGCGTCCGGAGCATTGCGGCGAAATCGACATCCTCATCCGCCGCGACGGGGTGTGGATGCACGAGGGATCGCCGATCGGCCGCAAGGAGCTGGTGCGGCTGTTCTCGACCGTGCTGCGCAAGGATCCGGACGGCTATCATCTGGTCACGCCGGTCGAGAAGATGAAGATCGCGGTCGAGGATCTGCCGTTTCGCGCCGTCTCGGTGGGGCATGAGGGCGACGATCTGATCTTCGTCACCGATGTCGGCGACGAAGTGCGGGCGGGTGAAGCGGATCCGATCAAGGTCGAAACCGATCCGACGACGGGCGAGCCGGCGCCGCGTGTCCACGTACGGCGCGACCTGTGGGCCAGGATCACGCGCTCGGTCTTCTATGAGCTGGTCGAAATGGCCGAGGAGGTCGACGGGCGACTGGTGGTGCGGTCGGGCGGGCAGGTGTTCTCGCTGGGAGCGGTGACGTGAGCCTGGAGGCGCTGAAGGCGCGGCTGGTCGAGCGGCTGGCGCCGGTCGAGACCTGGCGCGAGGATGTTCCGGCAGATCGCTCCGACTTCGATCTGAATCCGACGATGGATCGGTCGTCGCGGCGTTTGCGGCAGGCGGCGGTGCTGGTGCCCGTGATCGCGCGGAAGGAGGGGCCGACCGTGCTGCTGACGCGGCGCGCCGACACGCTGTCCAGCCATACGGGGCAGATCGCCTTTCCGGGCGGTCGGCTGGACCCCGGCGAGGACGCGGTCACGGCGGCCCTGCGCGAGGCGAACGAGGAGGTCGGGCTGGTCGCCGGCGCGGTCGAGGTGCTGGGGTTGCTGGCCCCCTATGAGACGGTCACCGGCTTTCGTGTCACGCCGGTCGTGGGCTGGTTGGCCCGGCCGCCGGAACTGACGCCGTCGCCGGCCGAGGTGGCCGAGGTTTTCGAGACGCCGTGGGACTTCCTGATGGACGTGGCCAACCATCGCCAGGAGTCCTACGATCTGGAACCGGGCGTTCGGCGGTGGTTCTGGGCCATGCCTTGGGGCGAACGCTATATCTGGGGCGCGACGGCGGGCATTCTGAAGGGAATGCATGCGCGGCTGTACGGCGACGAGCCGGCGCCCGAAGCGGCGGTGGACGAGGATGCGGCCAAGGACGATGCGGCATGAGCATCTCGATGAAGGGACAGCCGTGGCTGGACGCCGGGGCGACGCGGGCGGTGATGGCGGCCTTGGAGGCCGCAGGGGGGGCGGGGTGCGCGCGGTTCGTCGGCGGCTGCGTCCGAAACAGTCTGCTGGGCCAGCCGGTCGACGACATCGATATCGCCACACGGCTTAGGCCGGAAGAGACGATGGCGGCGCTGAAGGCGGCGGGGCTGAAGGCCGTGCCGACCGGCGTAGAGCACGGCACCGTCACCGGAGTGTCGGAGCGGCGCCCCTATGAGATCACCACCCTGCGCCGGGATGTCGAGACCGATGGGCGCCGGGCCGTGGTGGCCTTTACCGAGGACTGGGCCGAGGACGCGGCGCGCCGGGATTTCCGTCTGAACGCCCTCTATGCCGATGCTGAAGGGACGGTGTTTGATCCCACTGGCGGCGGGCTGGACGATGCGGCGGCAGGGCGGATCGTCTTCGTCGGCGAGGCCGAGACGCGGATCCGCGAGGATTATCTGCGCATCCTGCGCTTCTTCCGATTCTACGCCTGGTATGGGCGAGGCGCGCCGGACGCCGATGGATTGGCGGCCTGCGCGGCGTTGAAGGCCGGGATGGCGCTGTTGTCGGCCGAGCGGGTGTCCAAGGAACTCCTGAAACTGCTCGCCGCGCCAGATCCCAAGCCATCGGTTAGGGCCATGAGCGAGAGCGGGGTGCTGGCCCAGGTGCTGCCTCAGGTCCAGCCGCTGGAGCTGTTCGAGGCGATGTGGGGTTTGACCGAGGATCCGGTGCTGCGCCTGTCGGCCCTGCTGCCGGCGGATGCGGCGGCGGTGGTTGGGATCGCCGGGGCGTTGAGATTGTCCAACGGCGTACGCGACCGACTGGCCGCCGTGGTCGCGGAGGGGCCGGTGGTGACGGCCGCCATGCCAGAGGCGGAAGCGCGGGCGGCGATCTATCGCCTGGGGCGCGGCGTCTTCGAGGACAGGCTGACGCGGGCGGAAGCGGGCGGATCCGGCGACGGCGCGGCCTTGCGCCGGTTGGCCGCGACCTGGACGCCGCCGAGAATGCCGGTCGGCGGGCGGGACCTGGCGCGGCTGGGCCTGAAGCCGGGGCCTGAGACGGGCCGCATCCTGAAGACGTTCGAGAACGGCTGGATCGCCAACGACTTCCCGACCGACGGGCACGAGGCGCGGCTGGCGGCGCTTATTTCCTCGCGCGAGTGAATTCGGTGACCACCGGATAATGGTCCGAGCCGGTCGGTTCGCCGATGCGGCGGCTCAGCAGGGCCAGGTCCGGCGAGCGATAGACCTGGTCGATGGTGATGCCGATGAAGGCCGGCGCCTTGGTGGGCCAGGTGCCGGGGAATCCGGGCGCCGGAAGCAGGTTCATGTCGGCCTTGATCTGGCGCCCGATACGCGCGCTGGAGACGCTGTTGAAGTCGCCGGCGACGATGACGGGATTGGGCGGCGCGTCTGCGCGGCGCGCGGTCAGGGCCATGGCCTGGGTGATCTGGCCCCACTGGTATTCATAGGGCCAGGGCCGGGTCAGGTGGACGCCGAATATGTTGATCGGCCCCAGTGGAGTCGAGACGACCGCGCCGACGGCGCTGAGTCCGTCCCGACGCCAGGGAAGTTTCCGGGCGATCGGATAGCGCGAGGCGATGATGGACCGCGCGCCGCCGGCCGGGGTCAGGGCGCCGGAGATCGTCCGGTGGGGATAGCCGGCCAGGAGGTCGTCGCGCCGGGCTATGGGCGTATCGCCGACCTCGACCAGAATGACGATGTCGGCATCGGCGGCGACAATGGACTTTCGCATCGCGTCCACATTTGTGTTGGGCGCCCACAGATTGGCGGAATAGACGCGGATCGTCGGCTGGCCTGCCTGGCGCAGCCCCATGACCGTCATCCACTGCGGCCAGACGGCGATCACCAGCACCAGACAGGCCAGCAGTCCCGCAGCCGTCGCGGGCCACAGCCGCAGCACCATGCAGACCAGGGTCGTCAGAGCCGCCGCGAGCAGTACGGGAGCGGTGAACTGCGCCAGTATGTCCACCCAGCGATGGTCGATGCCGCTGAGCGCCGCGACGCCGAAGACCGACAGTCCGATCAGGACGAGGCAGGCCGCTACATTGGCCGCCAGCTTGAGCAGGGACATTGGTCATTGCCTTTCGTGGTGAACGCTGTTGGCTGTGCCGCGTTAGGGCGACGCTTGGAGAGGCGCGACATGGCCAGACGGTCCATCAGAGATATCGAGAACATCTGGTCCAATGTCGAGGGGATCAAGAAACTGTCCGACCGGGTCATCGGCATCGGGCCGTTCGGAATCGGCATGGACGGCCTGCTGACCTGGGTGCCGGTGGTCGGCACCGTCTACACGGTCGGGACCGGCGGCTGGCTGGTGCTGCAGGCGATCCGGGCCAAGGCCTCGCCCGCCACCCTGGCGCGGATGGCGGCCTATATGGCGATCGACACGGCGACGGGCACGGTGCCGATCGCCGGCGACGTGGTCGACACCTTCTTTCCCGGGCAGCTGCTGGCGGCCAAGGCGCTGCAGAAGGATATAGAGACCACCCACTGGGTCGAGGACACCGAGGCCGCCGCGCGGGCCAGCGGCGACCACGATCGCCATCTCGAAACGGTGAAGAACGACAAGAAGCTGCGTCGCGTCGTCTATCTGCACGACTGAATTGCGCGCGCCCAGCCCTGCCGCCGCACATGGTTTCAAAGTTTGTCTCTTTTGATTTCATCGGGTTGGAACTGAATCTCGCCGCCCGACGCGCCTGACCTGACGGCGGACCCAGACTGATCTCCGACAACAACGGAGATCCCGATGAGCGACGACTTCAGCGCACGTCTGGCCCTGCCCTATCTGGCGGCCGGGCAGATGCAGAAACATGTGACCCTGAATGCGGCCCTGACCCGACTGGACGCCTTGCTGCAGACGGCGGTGGTCAGCCGGACGACGACGACCCAGCCGGGCGACGTATCCGACGGCGATCTCTACATCCTGCCCGACGGTGCGCATGGGCCGGCTTGGGACGGTCGTCGGCCTGGCGACCTGATGCGGTTCGAGGCCGGGGGCTGGACTGTGGCGCCCGCGCCGGTCGGCATGGTCGCCCTGGTGCTGGACACGGCGACGGCGGTGGTGCGGGGAGAGGGTGGTTGGAGCCCCTTGGGGCAGTGGCTGGGCGAAGTGCAGGCCCTTTCGCGTCTGGGCGTGGGGACCACGGCGGACGCGGCCAATCCGCTGGCGATCAAGAGCAATACGGCCCTGTTCACCGCCCGCGGCGCGGACGAGGGCGGCGACGGCGACCTGCGTCTGACCCTGAACAAGGCGGCGGCGGGCGATGTCCTGTCGCTGCTGTTCCAGAGCGGATACGCCGGTCGGGCCGAATTGGGCCTGGCGGGCGACGAGAACCTGAGCCTGAAGGTCAGCGCCGATGGAACGACCTGGCGCCGCGCCTTCGGGGTGGACCGGGCCTCCGGGCGCATCGACTTCGATCGAGGCGCGACGCGACGCGAGACGACCGTCTTCACAGATGACGGCGTCTATGAACCGCCCGCCTGGGCGCGATGGATCGAAACGGTCTGTGTCGGAGGCGGCGGAGGGGGCGGGGCCGGTCTCGCGGGACCGGCCGGGACCACTCGATTCGGCGGCGGCGGCGGCGGCGCGGGCGGACTGAGGCGTGGCGCCTGGGCGACCGCAGACCTGACAGGGGGCCTGACCATTGTGATCGGAAGCGGCGGCGCGGCGAGCGGCGCGGGTGGCGAGAGCCGGATCGAGATGTCCGGCGTCGGCCTGGCGCGGGCCGGCGGCGGCGCGCCCGGGGCGGCCGGGACCGGAGGAAGTGGCGGCGGCGGCGGCGGCGGGCTGGGCGAGCGACTGGCCAACGGCGGGGGTGCGGCCTCGACCACAGCGACCTCGGGCGGCGGAGGAGAGGCGGCCTGTCCGGACGGTCCCGGCGGCGGCGGCGCGGGCGGGGGGCTGGATACGGCCAATGCAGCCCGGGCTGGCGGGATCGGCGGAACCGGCGATGTTTGCGGACGCAGAACCCCGGGCGGTGCGGCGGGGACGGCGGGCCAGGCCTCGTCGGCGCCGGATCTGTCCTGCGGCGGCGGCGGAGGCGGTGGAGGAAACGCCTCGGCGAGCGGTGCGGGCATGGCGGGCGGCGCGGGGGCGGCTTTCGGGGCGGGCGGCGGCGGCGGCGGCGCGGGCCTGACGGCCCCGGGCGCAGGCGGGATCGGCGGCGGAGGCGTGGTTCGCATCACGGCTGTCGGATGATCCGGACGGGCCGACGCAAACCCCGGCCGGTGGAGTTGCTGGACGCCGAGATATGGCGCGTCCCGCAGCGGCTGAACGAGACCGACTGGCGCAGGCACGCCGGTCAGGGCGGCCGACGCCACGCCGAAATTTTGGACAGGGAGGAAGACCGATGACGAGACGAACGACGCGGCCGACGGCGCCGACGCAGCCCCAGCCGCAACAGCAACCCCTGGCGGAGGCGCGATGGCTGTGGCGCAGGCTGTACGTCTTTACCGTCAGCGTGGGTCTGTGGCTGCTGTTGATGCGGACGGTGGCGCGCATGCCGGCCGAGATGCTGCCCAAGACGACCGACGGGCTGATGGGGCTGCTGGCCCTGATCCTGGTCCTCTATCTGGTCGCGCCCACGGCCCAGCAACTGGTGGCCCTGATCGCCAATGCACGGCTGCGTTTGGCGGGAGGCCGGCCATGAGTTTCCGGCTTTCGACCCGGTCGCGCGCGCGGCTGAAGGGGGTGAATCCGGCTCTGGTCGCCGTGGTTGAGGCGGCCATCGCCCGCACTCCGGTGGACTTCATGATCACCGAGGGATTGCGAACGGCTGACCGTCAGGCCGCCCTCGTCAAGGCCGGCGCCAGCCGGACGCTGAAGTCGCGGCACCTGACTGGACACGCGGTCGACGTCGCCGCCCTGGTCGATGGGCAGGTGCGCTGGGACTGGCCCCTGTACGGCCGGATCGCCGCAGCCTTCAAGGCGGCGGCGCTGGACCTGAAGACCCCCATCGTCTGGGGCGGCGACTGGAAGAACCTGCGCGACGGACCGCATTTCGAACTGGACCGGAAGTTCTTCCCATGAGGGCCGCCTCGGTCCTGAAAACCCTGTCGCCCTGGGGCTGGCTTGCCGTGATCGCGGCTGCCCTGGGTCTGGCGCTCGCCCTGATGGGCGGGCTCGGGTTTCGCTGGGATCCGTTCGGCCTGCAGCAACGCAGGCTGGAACGGGCCGAGGCGAGGGCGGCGGAAGGGGAGGGGGCGGCTCTGGCCCAGGCCGGAGCTCGTCGCCTCGAGGCGACGGGGACGAGCGAACAACTGCGCCGTCTCGATGATTTTCAACAGCAACAGACAGCGGCGGCGAAGGCCACCGCGACCACCGTCACCCAGGCAAGGAACGCCGATGACGCCGACATACCTCTGGAAAGCCGCCGGGCCGACGGTCTGCGCGGCCATGATCGCGAGCTGTGCCGCCTCGCCCCCGACCTCGACGGTTGCGCCGGCCCGGCTGACCCTTCCGCAGGCGGCGACCCGGCCTTGCGCCCTGGCGACCCTGCCGGCTGATCCCACGGCGGGGGATCTGGACGCCGCCTATGTGCTGCGCGGCGCCCAGATCCTGGCCTGCGACGGGGCGCGGCGGCTGGCGGTGGAAACGCTGCTGGCCGAGCGGGCGATGCAGGACCGCCACTGACGCCCTGCAGAAACGACTCGGCAGTTTTTGCCGCACAGCGTCGAAGCTTGCCGGGTCGTCTCGCAGGGGCCTGAAATAACCTCAATGAAATCAGTGGATCGCGCTGCGCAGATCTTGTTTTTGAACTGGCCCCGCCCTTGCTCCTGAGTGACCGAGCAAAATGCTCCTGGCGCTAAAATGGCGCCGGACATCACACGAAGTGAACAGGAGGCCAAAATGGCCAGCATCAATACGAATTACGGCGCCGCAATTGCGCTGCAGAACCTGAACAAGACCAACGCCGAGCTGGAACGCACGCAAAATCGCGTCAACACCGGCATGAAGGTCGCGACCGCCAAAGACAGCGGCGCAATTTTCGCCATCGCCACGACTCAGCGCGCCAATATGGGCGCCATGGACGCCGTGCGGAACTCGCTGCAGCGCGGCCAGTCGATCGTCGACGTGGCCCTGGCCGCCGGCGATACGGTCACCGCCGCCCTGGAAGAAATGAAGTCGCTGGCTGTATCCATCCAGTCCTCGACCGGCGCTGCTCAAACCTCCTATCTTGATGAATTCAAGGCCATGGGCGCCGAAATCACCGCCTCGCTGGCCGGCGCCAGCTTCGACGGCGTCAACCTGTGGACCACCGCGACCCCGACCAACCTGATCAAGGACGTCGGCGGCGGCACCACGGCCATCGGCTTCACCGCCACGGGCGGCAAGGCCGCCGACACCGACATCACCACCATCACCAGCCAGACGATCACCGCCACCGGTGCGACCACGGCCGCCGTCGACGCCGCCATCGCCGAGGTGACCGCCTCCCTGTCGACCCTGGGCACCCAGTCCAAGTCGGTCAGCCGCCAGCTGACCTTCGTCAACAAGCTGCAGGACGCAACCGAGGCCGGCATCGGCAATCTGGTGGACGCCGACCTGGCCAAGGAAAGCGCCAAGCTGACCGCCCTGCAGACCAAGCAGCAACTGGGCGTGCAGGCGCTGTCGATCGCCAACCAGAGCAGCTCCATCCTGCTGAGCCTGTTCCGCAACTAAGGCGCCCGCCGGAGGCGCGTCGATCCCGTTTTCGTTCGCGCTCTCAGCTCTCGGCGCCGTCCAATCTGACGCGAGCCCGGCAAATCTTGCCGGGTGAGCGAGGCTGCTCGGCAGTTCTTGCCGGGCGGATAGGAGGGTAAATCAATAGTAAATCAATAAAATCAGATAGTTGCCTTGATTTTTGTTCGGGCTGACTGGCCCGGCAATTGCTTCTTACCCACCGAGCAAAAAGCTCCTGTCGCCAAAATGGCGTCAGCCGTCACGAAGTGAAAAGGACCGGCCAAAATGGCTAGCATCAACACCAATTACGGCGCGGCCATCGCGCTGCAGAACCTGAACAAGACCAATTCCGAGTTGGAGCGGACCCAGAACCGCATCAACACCGGCATGAAGGTCGCCACCGCCAAGGACAGTGGAGCGATCTTCGCCATCGCCACGTCCCAGCGGGCCAACGCCGCTTCGCAGGACGCCGTGCGCGCCAACCTGCAGCGCTCGCAGTCGATCACCGACGTGGCCCTGGCCGCCGGCGACACCATCACGACCGCCCTGGAAGAGATGAAGTCCCTGGCCGTCTCGATCCAGTCCTCCGTCGTCGGATCCAGCGCCGAAACCTCCTACCTCGCCGAATACAACGCCCTGGGTCTGGAAATCACGGCCGCGATCTCGGGCGCCTCGTTCGACGGCGTCAACAGCCTGACCACGCCGCTGGGCGTCGCCGGCGTGACGGCCGTGTCCGGCGGCGGCAAGGCGCGCACTGCGGCCACCACGACTGCGGTCGACACCGCCATCTCCACTGTGACCGCCGCCCTGTCGACCCTGGGCACCGAGTCCAAGTCGCTGGGCCGTCAGATCACCTTCGTCAACAAGCTTCAGGACGCTCTTGAAGCCGGCGTGGGCAATCTGGTGGACGCCGACCTGGCCAAGGAAAGCGCCAAGCTGACCGCCCTGCAGACCAAGCAACAGCTCGGTGTCCAGGCGCTGTCGATCGCCAACCAGGGCAGCTCCATCCTGCTGAGCCTCTTCCGCTAGGGCCCGGAGGTCGGTCGTCGCTTCGGCGGCGCCTGACCATGGTCCTTCAGTACGGGCGACGGTCCCTGATCGTCGCTCATTCCCGAGCAAAACGCTCACGTCGGCAAAACGCCGACGGCCATCACGAAGTGAATAAGGAACGCCCGAAATGGCGAGTATCAACACCAACTACGGCGCCGCTATCGCGCTGCAGAACCTGAACAAGACCAATTCGGAGCTGGAGCGGACGCAAAACCGCATCAACACCGGCATGAAGGTCTCGACCGCCAAGGACAGCGGGGCGATCTTCGCCATCGCCACGTCCCAACGGGCCAACGCCTCGTCGCAAGACGCGGTTCGCGGCTCGCTGCAACGCGGTCAATCGATCGTCGACGTGGCCCTGGCCGCCGGCGACACCATCACTTCCGCCCTGGAAGAGATGAAGTCCCTGGCTGTCAGCATCGCGTCCTCGACCGGCGCCGCCAAGACCTCCTACGAGTCCGAATTCACGGCGCTCGGCAAGGAAATCAAGTCGGCTCTGGACGGCGCCACCTTCGACGGCGTCAACCTGCTGACCACGGCGTCCACGGGCGCCACCGAGGTCAAGGTCCAGACCGGTACCGGAGCCGCGGACACCAAGACCATCGGCACCACCGCTGCGCTCAGTGCAAACACGGACCTGGCCAAGTTCACGGCGGCGACGCCTGCGGTCGCCGACTACACCGTCGCCAACGTCGATCTGGTCATCACGGCCGTGACCGGCGCCCTGTCGACCCTGGGCACCCAGTCCAAGTCGATCGGTCGCAGCATCACCTTCGTCAACAAGCTCCAGGATTCCCTGGAAGCCGGCGTGGGCAATCTGGTGGATGCGGATCTGGCCAAGGAAAGCGCCAAGCTGACCGCCCTGCAGACCAAGCAACAGCTCGGTGTCCAGGCGCTGTCGATCGCCAACCAAGGCAGCTCCATTCTGCTGAGCCTCTTCCGCTAAGGCCCGGAGGGCAGGGGCCGCTTCGGCGGTCCTCGCCCAAGGTCTTGAACCCAGGCGGCGGCCTCGGCCGACGTCGCATCCCGAGCAAAACGCTCCCGTCGCCAAAACGGCGGCGGCCATCACGAAGTGAAGAAGGAAGGCCAAAATGGCTAGCATCAACACCAACTACGGCGCGGCCATCGCGCTGCAGAACCTGAACAAGACCAACTCGGAGCTGGAGCGGACCCAAAACCGCATCAACACCGGCATGAAGGTCTCGACGGCCAAGGACAGCGGGGCGATCTTCGCGATCGCCACGTCGCAACGGGCCAACGCCGCCTCGCAGGACGCCGTTCGCGGCTCGCTGCAACGCGGTCAGTCGATCGTCGATGTGGCCCTGGCCGCCGGCGACACCATCACGTCGGCCCTGGAAGAGCAAAAGTCCCTGGCCGTCAGCATCGCCTCTTCGACGGGCGCCGCCCAGACCTCGTATCTGGCGGAATACAACGCGCTTGGCACTGAAATCGCCAACGCGCTCGGCGGCGCGAGCTTCGACGGGGTCAACCTGTTCAAGGCGAACACTGCGGCCGTCACCGTGCAGACCGGTCCTTCGACCACCTACACGCTGAAGGCCATCACCGCTGCGGATACGGCTGTGGCGACCACGACGACGGCTGCGGCCGGCGACGCGGCCGGTCTTGCCGCCACCGTTGACGGCGCGATCACGGCCTTCACCGCCATCCTGTCCGACTTCGGCACCAAGTCGAAGTCGCTGGGACGCAGCATCACCTTCGCCAACAAGCTTCAGGACGCTCTTGAAGCCGGCGTGGGCAATCTGGTGGACGCCGACCTGGCCAAGGAAAGCGCCAAGCTGACCGCCCTGCAGACCAAGCAACAGCTGGGTGTCCAGGCGCTGTCGATCGCCAACTCGTCGAGCTCGGTTCTGCTCGGCCTGTTCCGTTAAGGCCCTGAAGGCCCGGTCGTTTAGGCGGCCGGGCCGCAGGTGACACACCCCGAGCAAAACGCTCCCGTCGGCAAAACGCCGGCGGCCATCACGAAGTGAAGAAGGAAGGCCAAAATGGCTAGCATCAACACCAACTACGGCGCGGCCATCGCGCTGCAGAACCTGAACAAGACCAACTCGGAGCTGGAGCGGACGCAAAACCGCATCAACACCGGCATGAAGGTCTCCTCGGCCAAGGACAGCGGGGCGATCTTCGCGATCGCCACGTCGCAACGGGCCAACGCCGCCTCGCAGGACGCCGTTCGCGCCGGCCTGCAACGCACGCAATCGATCACCGACGTGGCCCTGGCCGCCGGCGACACCATCACGACCGCTCTGGAAGAGATGAAGTCCCTGGCTGTCTCGATCCAGTCGGCGACCGCAGGTTCGTCGGCCGAGACCTCCTATCTGGCCGAGTTCAACGCCCTGGGCGCTGAAATCGCCACGGCGATCTCGGGCGCCTCGTTCGACGGCGTCAACAGCCTGACCACGCCCCTGGGCGGTGCGACTGTCACCGGTCTGACCGGCGGCTCCGTCGTGCGCGCCGGCGCCACCACCACTGCGGTGGACAGCGCCATCTCCACGGTCACGGGCGCCCTGTCGACCCTGGGCACCCAGTCCAAGTCGCTGGGCCGTCAGATCACCTTCGTCAACAAGCTTCAGGACGCACTTGAAGCCGGCGTGGGCAATCTGGTGGACGCCGACCTGGCCAAGGAAAGCGCCAAGCTGACCGCCCTGCAGACCAAGCAACAGCTCGGTGTCCAGGCGCTGTCGATCGCCAACTCGTCGAGCTCGGTTCTGCTCGGCCTGTTCCGCTAAGGCGCCCGACCGGGGCGGCCTCGCGTCGTCCCGGTCGATCGCTTTTCGCATCTAGAGGAGCGCGGATCCTTTCGCGCAGGGAGCCATGACAGACAATGTTGCGAGGATAGTAAGCGTACCTCAGCCCGTCCCAAACCAGGTCGTTCCGCCCGTCGCCCCGCCCGCAGGGCCGGCGGCGAGAAACGACAATATGGATACCGGCCGCTATCGCCTCTCCATCGAGGCCATCGGCGCAAATCGTTTCGTCTACAAGGTCCTGGACCGTGTGACGGGCGAGGTTATCCGGCAGTTGCCGCGAGAGGATGTCGCCAAGCTGACGAGCGACCCGACCTATCGCGGAGGGAAGTTGATCGACACCGTCGTCTGACGGCCGGTCGATTCTGAACTGGTTAACGCCGCCGGCTCGCCGGACGGCGCAAACGTGGTTTCCGGCGCGTTAACCATGTGATTACGACTCATGGTTAACCATGCAGGGAACAGAAGTCCGGGGCTTGAAGCCATGACCAGCAGCATCCACACCAACACCTCGGCGATGATCGCCCTGCAGAACCTCAATCGCACAACTGATCAGTTGGCGTTGACGCAGGGGCGCGTGAGCACGGGCCTGAAGGTCCAGGGCGCCAAGGACAACGCCGCTGTCTGGGCGGTGGCCCAGGGGCAGCGCGCCGACATGGGCTCGCTGGGGGCGGTGACCACCAGCCTGAACCGCGCGACCTCGATCGCGGACGTGTCTCTGGCGGCGGGCGAGCAGATTTCGGATCTTCTGGTCGAACTGAAGACCAAGGCGACGGCTGCGGCGGATCAGAGCGCCACCCTGGCCATGCGCACCTCGTACAACGACGAGTTCCAGTCGCTGCTGAAGTCGATCCAGTCCTTCGCCGACAACGCCATCTTCGACGGGTCCAATATCCTTGACGGTTCCTCGCCGACCGCGCTCAGCTTCCTGGCCAGCGCCGACGGCGGCGAGACGATCACGCTGAACCGCCAGAACCTGACCCTGACCGGCCTGGGCCTGACGGCGGACGCCACCGCGACGCCGGCCGTTGCGGCCCCCGACCTGTTGACCCAGGCCAAGGCCGCTGACGCCCTGACGCGCATCGACGCTGCACTGGCCACCAGCAGCGCGCGTCTCGCTGAACTGGGCGCTCAGGCCAAGCAGATCGAACGTCACACCACCTATGTGGGCAAGCTGACGGATGCGTTGGAATCGGGTATCGGCAATCTGGTGGACGCCGACCTGGCCAAGGAAAGCGCGCGCCTGCAGGCTCTGCAGGTTCAGCAGCAGCTGGGTACCCAGGCCCTGTCGATCGCCAACCAGGCGCCGCAGGTCATCCTGTCGTTGTTCCAGAACTAACCCGGGCGTTTAAGGGTTCGTTATCGAGCATGACGCTACGCTGAGGGCGGAGCCGTGTCATGATCAACAACAGCTATCTGCTGGGTCTATACGGGATCACGACGGACACCACGTCGCTGATCGGCTCCAACACGCCCGCAGCCGTCCGCAAGACCCAGCCGACAGCGCCCTGGGTCGCTTCCGTCAGCGCCACCCTGCCCAAGCCCAACGAAATGGTGCGGGCCGCCCTGGCCGGGCGCCGCATCATTGACGAAAGCGCCGTCAGCCTAGATTTGGCCGGCGCGTCGGGCGACTACCGCAAGATGTTCGCGCTCTATCAGGGCCTCAACAGCCTCAGCGCTCTGGCGGATCGCGCCGGCGCCAAGGGGTTGACCGCCGCCGAGTCGGCGCAATTGGCCAAGCGGTTCTCCGAGGGGCTGACCGAGATGTCGTCCTATCTGAAGACTGCGGGCTTCGAAGACGCGCGCCTGGTTCAGGGCGTAGCCCAGACCACGGTCAAGACCGGCTATGCGCTGGAGCGCGCGCCGACCACCTTCGTCACCGCCCCGATCCACGACGGCGATCCCGCCGCCACGGTCAAGGCCTTCGAGGGTGACGTGAAGTTCGCCATGACCGTCAAGACGGACACGGGGACCAAGACCATCGACATGGATCTGGCCGAGATGGGATCGACCGATCGATCGCTGATGAACGTCGTAGCCTATATGAACGGCAAGCTGGAGTCCGCCGGGGTCGCGGTTCGAATGAACAACCAGCTGATCCCGGCCGAGCCCAAGACCATCAAGGCGGGCGACAAGACCATCACCCTGCCGGCGGGCCCCGACCAATGGGCGCTGAAGGTGAACGGCGGCGCAGGCGAGACCATCAGTTTCCAGGCCGTCGACACCTCTGACGCCGTCTATGTGACCCAGGGCGCGGGCAAGGCCGGCGCGGGTCAACTGCTGAAGTTCCAGGCGGACGGCGGCGCGGCCCCTGCGGCGCAGCAGGGCGTGGATGATCCCTTCTGGGTCGAGGGCAGGGTGGGGCAGACCGATCTGCCGGACGGCGTCGCCGCCGTCAGGGCCAGCGCGGTCGCGCCCGATGGATCTTTGTGGGTCGTGGCCGATCTGACCGCGGGGGACGCCAACCAGCCGATCAAGGGGACGCGCGACGTCGCCCTGATGAAATATGATTCCGCCGGCAACCTGATGCAGACCAAGCTGCTGGGCGCCGCCTCCAGCGCCAACGGTTTCTCCATCGCCATCGACGACGACGGCCGTGTGGCGCTGGCGGGTTCGGTCACGGGCGCGCTCGAGCCGGGCAAGAGCGGCGACAGCGCTGCGACCGCCGACAGTTTCGTTTCGGTGTTCGACAGCACCGGCAAGGAGTTGTGGACCCAGCGTCGCGGCGCCAAGGCCGCCGACGAGGCGACCGAGGTCAGCTTCGGCGCCGACGGCATGGTCTATGTCGCCGGACGGTCGAAATCGGCCATGCCGGGCGCGGCGGCTCTGGGCGGCTGGGACTCGTATCTGCAGGGCTTCCGGGAACAGCAGACGACCGTGACCGGGCCGGTGACGGGGGTGAACGTCTCGACCCAGCAGTTCGGCACCTACGGCGACGACTCGGTCCAGGCCATGACGGTGTCCGGCTCGGATCTCTACACGGCGGGCGTGGAGAACGGTAAGGCGGTCGTGCGCCGCTTCACCCTGGACGCCGCTGGCGTGCCGACCCTGGCCGCTACGCGGGATCTGGGTTACGCTAACGGCGAGATCGCGGGGATTTCCGTCGAGAACGGTCAGGTGGTCCTGACCGGCCAGACCACCAATCCGTCCCTGGACATCGGCACGGCGACCAACGCCCATGCGGGCGGAAGCGACGTCTTCGTCGCCACTCTGTCGGCCGATCTGCAGGCGTCTTCCGGTGACCGGCTGACCTATTTCGGCGGAGCGGGCGACGACACCGCCGCCGATGTCGAGATCAAGGACGGCAAGGTCTGGATCACCGGCACCAACCGCGCCGAGGGCGCGGTCAAGGACAGCCCGACCTCGGGATATCTGGCGCGCCTCGATCTGGCGACGGGCGCGGTGGAATCGAACACGACCTGGCGCGCCGACGATGACCAGGCCAAGCCGACCAGCCTGAGCATAGGCGCGGGCGCCGCCAGCGTGCTGGATCGCTTGGGCTTGCCGCAGGGCGAGATCATGCAGGCGGATTCCAAGCTGCTGACCGTCGCCACCTCGGCGCGGGTCGGTGACCAGTTCTCCATTTCGCCCGCCAACGGCGGCCGCGCCGTCACGGTGACCATCGACGCCAAGGATACGCTGGAAACCCTGGCCAAGAAGATCGTCACCGCCTCCGGCCGTCAGCTTGAGGCCAAGGTGATCACCGACCTGAAGGCGACGCCGGTCGTGCAGCGACTGCAGATCACCACGGCGGCGAACAAGGAGGGGGCGATCATCTCCTCCGGCGCGGTGGGCAAGGACGCCCTGGCCGGTCTGGGACTCACGCCGGGATTCGTAGGGCCGACGACACCGGACAAGAACGCACCCAAGACCTTCGGCCTGAACCTGTCGAACGCATTGAACCTGAACGACGCCGCCGGGATCAAGGCGGCGAACGAAGCCCTGGCCCAGGCCATGACGGCCGTGCGTTCGGCCTATAAGGCGCTGGCGCCCTCGACGGGGACGATCACCAACACCCAGACCGGCAACGGCTCGTCGACCGCCTATCAGCAGACGCAGCTCGCCAACTACCAGGCCGCCCTCAGTCGACTGATGGCCTGACTCCGTCGACATCGCTTCGCGGTTGACGCCTGAGGCCCGTTCCGGGTTATTGGGCGCCTCAGTTGCGAAAGTCCCAAATGGCCCTCCCGAAAGACAATCGCGTCATCATCGCCGTCGGCGCCGGTCTGGTCATCATCGCCGCCGTGGTGCTGGCCTTGATCTTCACCGGCGGCGGCGACAAGGCGCCCGAGGCGCCGCCCGCGGCAAAGGGCGGGCTGACGGTCGATGTCGCCGACGCTCCGTCGCTGGAGCCGACGCGCGAGTTGCGCTGTTTCGTCGACGGTCAGTTCGTCGGCATGGCCACCCTGGCGGATTGCGCCCAGCGCAACGGCCTAGCGACCGACGCCCTGGATGTCGGCATCGACGAAACGGGCGCCCTGGCCGCCGCCCCGACCGCCGCCTTCGCCCCGCCGCCGGAACTGCCGCCGGTCGATATGGCCGAGGCCGACGCCGGCCCGCGCCTGGAGCCCAATCCGGCGACGCCCAGCACCCCCGCGCCCGCGCCCGCCGCCGGTGGAAACCAGTGCCTGCGTCATACCGGTTCCGACTGGCGCGTACTGTCCAACGGCATGAGCCTGAACGCCTGCGTCCAGGCCCTGTACGCTGGAACCTGCGTGCGCCCGGGTGACGCCCAGTACGGCCGCTGGGGTGACATGACCCTGCGCCTGGTGCCGCGCCGGGTGGAGCAGTCGGGCGACAACAGCCGCTTCCGCACCTTGGCGGAACAGGACCGCAACTGCCAATTCCCGGGTATGAACTGATGCGTACGCTCGCCTTCTCCGTCATCGCCGGCGCTGTCCTGCTGGGCGCGTGCAGCAACCAGCCCAAGTTCGATTTCGCGCCGGGCGTCTGCTATTTCGTCGCCACGCCGGAAGGCGAGCCGCCGCGCCTGCAGCAGATGGGCGAAAATGTCGCCCAGATCGAACTGTGCGCCGCCCAGCTGGAGGAAATGCGTCTGCGCTTCCTGCGCATGGGCGGCTCGAACCAGGAGGTGACCGGCGCCTATCAGGGGCGATTCATCTTCGTCGACCGCGAGGGCGTGAAGATCGGCAAGAGCCTGACGGGCAGTCGCTTCTTCGCCATGGCCCGGACCGGCGACGGCCGGCTGGCCATCCCGGGCGCCATCCAGCGCGACGAGACCGGACGTCCCATCGCCATCGCGGCGCCGCCGGAAGCCAAATAGGCCAAGGCGAAGCAGAGTCCTCTCAAGGGACTTGCGTGAAGTGAACAAAGGTGGAACATTTCGTTAATCCACCGGTTTGGCGGGTCTGATGTCGAAAGCGGCTGGTGGTGAACCACAGCGGCCCTAAGACATCCGACTGAATTACGGGACGGTCGAAGGAATCGCCGTCCCTCGAGAGAAGGAAGTTTTCATGGCTGGCAGCGTCAACAAGGTCATTCTGGTCGGCAATCTGGGCCGCGATCCGGAAATCCGGTCCATGCCGAACGGCGACCGTATCGCCAACCTGTCGATCGCGACCTCGGAAACCTGGCGCGACAAGTCCTCGGGCGAGCGCAAGGAAAAGACCGAGTGGCACCGGGTCGTCATCTTCAACGACAACATCGTCAAGGTGGTCGAGAACTATGTGAAGAAGGGCTCGACCGTCTATATCGAGGGCGCGCTCCAGACCCGCAAATGGACCGACCAGCAGGGCGTCGAGAAATATTCGACCGAGATCGTGGTCAGCCGCTTCAAGGGTGAACTGACCATGCTGGGCGGCCGTTCGGAAGGCGGATCGTCGGGCGGCGGTTATGGCGGCGGCGGCGGTCGCGGCGACGACGACTATTCCTCGGGCTTCTCCACCGGCGGCGCCAACAAGCCGAGCGGCCCCAAGGAAAGCTACGACCTGAACGACGACATCCCTTTCTAAGGCCGGCCGGTCTGAACGGGCCATGGGGCGGGGGGCCTACAGCTATCGTGACGACCCCGCCGTCCCGGTGTTTCCGGACGACCGGCCCCTGGTCCTGTTCGACGGCGACTGCGCGCTCTGTTCCGGCTCGGCGCGCAGCATTCTGAAGCATGACCGGGCCGGGGTGTTTCGGCTGGCGCCGACTCAATCGGTGCTGGGGCAGGCGCTTCTGGCCCACTATGGCGTAGCGCCGGACGATCCCTCGACCATGCTGCTGATCCGGGACGGTGTGGCGCGCCGGCGTTCGGACGCCGTCCTGGCCATCGCCGCCCTGATGCCCGCCCCCTATGGATGGGTTGCGGTCGGACGGATCGCGCCGCGATGTGTTCGCGACTCCCTCTATGATTTCGTGGCGCGACGGCGTCGTCGCATCCCCGGCGCGACATGGTGCGCCATGCCGTCGACCGATGTGGACATGAGCGACAGGGGGCTGGGATGAGCGGACGGGTGCTGGTGCTGGGCGCCAACGGCTTCATCGGCGCCCATGTGGCGGCGGCCCTGTCGGCTGACGGCTGGAACGTGCGGGCCGGCGCGCGCCGCATCGCCGATCCGGCGCGGCGCGCGCCCCTGTTCGACTGGGTCGCCGCTGATTTTTCCCGGCTCACGACGGTCCAGGCCTGGGCGCCGCTGCTGGCGGACGTATCGGCCGTGGTGAACTGCGTCGGCGTGCTGCAGGACGGCGGCGGCGACAGCACCCGCGCCGCCCATGTCGACGGCCCCCGCGCCCTGATCGCGGCCTGCGAGGCGGCGGGCGTCGCCCGGCTGGTCCATATCTCGGCCGCCGGCGCGGACGAGGCGGCCGGCACGGACTATGCCCGCACGAAGATCGAGACCGAGCGACTGCTCGGCGCCAGCAGGCTGGACTGGCTGATCCTGCGGCCGTCGCTGGTGGTGGATCGGGCGGCCTTCGGCGGAACGGGACTGATCCGGGCGCTTGCGGCCTTTCCTCTGTTCATTCCCGTGGTCGGCGGCGACCAGATGTTTCGGCCCATTCCCATGGGCGACCTGACCGACGCCATCGTCGCGGCGCTGAAGCCTGGCGCTCCGTCCCGCCTGATCCTGGACATGCCCGGGCCGGAGGCGGTGACCATGGCGCAGACGGCGACCCTGTATCGCGGCTGGATGGGGCTGGCCCCCGCGCCGGTGGTGCGCGTGCCGCGAGGGGCGGCTGCGCCGGTTCTGGCGCTGGGAGATCTGCTGGGGCGGTTGGGCTGGTCGTCGCCGATCCGCACCACGGCGATGCGGCAGATGGGTTACGACGCTTCGGGCCATGACGGCGGCTGGGCGGAAAAGCTCGATGTCGCGCCGCGCGGCTTCTCGCGCTTCCTGGCCGAGACTCCCGCTTCCGTGCAGGATGTCTGGCATGCGCGGCTGTGGTTCGTGCGTCCGATCGCCATACTGACTTTGGGCCTGTTCTGGCTGGCGACCGGCCTGATCAGCTTCGGCCCCGGATGGAACGGCGCCGTCGCCATATTGCATGAGGGCGGCTATGGCCGCTGGGCAGGGCCGATAGCCGGTTGGGGCGCGTTGCTGGACGTGGTGCTGGGCCTGCTGCTGTTTGTAAGGCCGTGGACGGCGCGGGTGGCCCTGCTCATGTGTCTGTCGACCGTCGGCTATCTGATCGCGGGTACGCTCAGCCTGCCCCAGTACTGGATCGACCCCCTGGGACCATGGCTGAAGGTGCTGCCGATGATGGCCCTGTGCCTGTTCGTGGCCGGAACGGACGCCCGCCGATGAGCGTCTATTTTCTGCTGAAGATCATCCATATCCTGTCCGGCGCCGTGCTGTTCGGCACGGGGGCGGGGATCGCCTTCTTCATGCTCAGGGCCCATGCGACCAAGGATGCGCGAACAGTGGCCGAGGTCGGCCGGATCGTCGTCATGGCCGATTTTGTCTTCACCGCCAGCGCCGTGGTGGTCCAGCCGATCAGCGGTCTGGGCCTGATCCACCTGCAGGGCTGGTCTCTGACCAGTCCATGGTTGCTGGCCGCCTATGTCCTCTATGTGCTGATCGGCGTCTGCTGGCTGCCGGTGGTGTGGATCCAGTACCGGATGATGACGCTGGCCGAACAGGTGGCGGATGCGGGAGCGGCTCTCCCGGCCGCCTATCACCGCCTGTTCCGTTGGTGGTTCGGCCTGGGCTGGCCGGCCTTCGCCGGCGTTCTGGCCATCTACTGGTTGATGGTCGCCAAGCCGGAGTTCTGAGCCGAAACCTTGGGTCATCGAAAATGAGCCGACGCGCGGGCGGCGTCGTGTCATAGGCGGTCATGACCAACGCCCCAGCGACCGAAAAGCCGGCTGAACGACCCCATGCCCTGACCGGGCTGGAGATCGCCGCCATCGTGGCCATCATCCTGGTCTGGGGCGTCAACAACGCCGGGGCCAAGCTGGCGACCGAGGCCTTGCCGCCGCTGCTGGTCGGGGCCATCCGTTTCGGCATCGCCACCGCCTGCCTGCTGGCCTTCGTGCGGCCGCCATTCCCCGACTGGAAGAGCCTGCTGCTGATCGTCATGGTCGGCGGGCCTATCCAGTACGGCCTGGCCTATACCGCCTACTGGCTGGCGACCGACGTCAGCCCCGTCACCGTCGCGAACCAGCTGTGGATTCCCTTCACGACCCTGTTCGCCTTCCTGATCCTGGGCGAGCGTCTGAGCAAGGCGGCCCTGGTCGGCATGGGGGTGGCCTTCGTCGGCGTAGCCTGGATGACGCTGGACGCCCACGCCCTGCAGGACTGGAAGGCCATTCTGGTCGCCATCGCCGCCGGGGCGGCCTGGGGTGTGACGACGGTTGTGGCGCGACGCACCACCTCCATCCCGCCGCTGAAGATGCAGGGGCTGCTGGCCCTGGGCGCCTTCCCGGTCATGGCCTTCGGGTCCGCCGTGCTCGAGCACGGCCAGTGGGCGGCGGTGACGGCCGCGACCCCCATGGTCTGGGCCTCGCTGATCTGGGCGGGGATCGTCTCGTCGGTGCTGGCGACCACCCTGCTGTTCTGGCTGGTGCAGCGGCGCGAAGCCGGGCGGGTGACGCCCTATCTGCTGATCACGCCGGTGGTGTCTATGCTGATCGGTTGGGGTTTCATGGGGGATCTGCTGACGCCCCAGATCCTGACCGGCTCGGCCATCGCCATGGGCGGGGTGGCTCTGGTCGCCCTGGCCGAACGGGGCTTGCGCGCGGGGGCCGCCAAGGCTTGATCTGTCTCCTGAGTCCTTCAGGAGACCGTCATGAACCACGCCCCGCTCGACGCCGACCACGTCTCCCGCCGCTGGCTGGGCAAGGCGTCGCATGACCTGCCCGAAAACGAGGCCAGCGTGGTGCGCAGCGCGGCCGAGCGCCGCCCGATCTCTGAAGACATCAACGAAACCTTCGATGACAAACAGACATTCGGCGACCGGCTAGCGGATCGGGTGGCCACCTTCGGCGGATCCTGGACCTTCCTGATCGCCTTCGGGGCCTTCCTGGCGGTCTGGACGGTGTTGAACCTGGTTCTGGGGCGGGACGCGTTCGATCCCTATCCCTTCATCTTCCTGAACCTGATGCTGTCGATGGTCGCCGCGGCCCAGGCGCCGATCATCATGATGAGCCAGAACCGCCAGGCGGCGAAGGACCGGCTGGACGCGGGCAACGACTACCAGGTCAATCTGAAGGCCGAGATCGAGATCATGGCCCTGCTGGAAAAGGTCGAGACCCTGACCGCGCGCCAACAGGAACAGACCGATCTGATCCAGCAACTTCTGGCGCAGAAAGAAGCCCGCTGAACCGAAGTCCAGCGGGCCGAATTTTCAGAGGAGGGGAGGCGTCAGCTGGCGCTGAGCGCGGCGCAGGCTACCCGATCGCCCGCGCCGCCGATGGGCTGGGTCGAATGATCGTCGGGATTGGCGTGGATGATGATGGCCGAACCGTCCGCGTCCCACAGCCACTGGCCGGGGCCTTCCGACGAGATGCGGGCGCGGGTGGTGAAGAGTTCGGCGTTCACCTTGCCGTCGGCCCCGGCGTAGATGTTCGGCAGGTCGCCGTCGTCCGGGCCGCCGGCGTTCAGCAGGCCGTGCGGCGCCTTGGGCTCGCCGTGATTGATATGGGCGCCCGAGGTGGTGAAGGGCGCGGCGCAGGCGCCGGTCGCATGAATGTGGATGCCGTGCCAGCCCGGCGTCAGACCCGAAGCCTCGACCTTGATGACCAGGCCGGTCGGGCCCTGACGGAGATCCACGCGGCCGATATTGGCGCCTTCGCCGTTGATCAGAACCGCCTGGCCCGTCGCGCCGATCGGGGCCCGATCGGCCTGTGCGGCGGCCTCGTCTGAGGTCGAGGCGCAGGCTCCCATCAGGGCCAGGGGCGAGGCGAGAACGAGGGCGGCGGCGAGGCGGTTGGCGCGCATATGGAAAGTCCTTTCAGAGACGGGCTTTCACGGCGGCGTCGCTTTGCCTCCGAGGCCCTAGAATGCTAGAAATCGTCACAGCGGATCACGTTCCGATTCCGGCCGCATAAAGCCACGCTTCCTTGACCGACGACAGCTACGAAAACGCCGCAACTCCGATCAACGGTGGAGGCGGCGGCTCCGACATTTCCACGATCACGATCGAGGACGAACTGAAGCGTTCGTACCTCGACTACGCCATGAGCGTGATCGTCAGTCGCGCCCTGCCGGACGCCCGTGACGGGCTGAAGCCGGTTCACCGTCGCATCCTGTATTCGATGCACGACCTGAACATGACGCCGGAGCGCAGCTATTCGAAATGCGCCCGTGTGGTCGGCGACGTGCTGGGCCGGTTCCACCCCCACGGCGACGCCTCGGTCTATATGGCCCTGGTGCGGATGGCGCAGCCCTTCTCGATGGGGCTGATGCTGGTCGACGGTCAGGGGAACTTCGGTTCGGTCGACGGCGATATGCCCGCCTCGATGCGTTACACCGAGGCCAAGATGGCTCCGGCCGCCGTCGCCCTGATGGCCGACATCGACAAGGACACGGTCGATTTCCAGCCCAACTACGACGAGAAGGAACTGGAGCCGGTCGTCCTGCCGAGCCGGATCCCGAACCTGCTGGTCAATGGCGCGGGCGGCATCGCCGTCGGCATGGCGACGAACATTCCGCCGCATAATCTGGGCGAGGTCGTGGACGCGGCCCTGGCCCTGCTGGACGACCCCACCGTCTCGGACGACGCCCTGCTGGACATCGTGCCCGGTCCCGACTTCCCGACCGGCGGCGAGATCATGGGCCGCACGGCGCCGCGCAATGCGCTGCGCGACGGTCGCGGCTCGGTCATCGTGCGCGGCCGCGCCTCGGTCGAGGAGATCCGCAAGGATCGCGAGGCCATCGTCGTCACCGAACTGCCGTTCCAGGTCAACAAACAGACCCTGATCGAACGGATCGCCGAAATGGTGCGCGAGAAGCGTCTGGAAGGCATTTCCGACGTCCGCGACGAGTCCGACCGTCAGGGGATGCGGATCGTCATCGAGTTGAAGCGCGACGCCTCGGGCGACGTGATCCTGAACCAGCTGTGGCGCTACACCGCCATGCAGAGCTCGTTCGGCGTCAACATGCTGGCGCTGAACCACGGCCGTCCCGAACAGATGGGTCTGCGCGACCTGCTGCAGATCTTCCTCGACTTCCGCGAGGAAGTCGTCGTCCGCCGCGTCAAGTTCGAGCTGAACAAGGCCCGCGACCGGGGCCACGTCCTGGTCGGTCTGGCCGTCGCCGTCGCCAATATCGACGAGGTGATCCACATCATCCGCTCCTCGGCCGATCCGACCGAGGCGCGCGAACGGCTGCAGGCCAAGGCCTGGCCCGTCGGCGACATGATGGCCCTGGTCGAGCTGATCGCCGATCCGCGCACCGTCATCGTCGAGGGCGACAAGATCCGCCTGACCGACGAACAGGCGCGCGCCATCCTGGCCCTGACCCTGTCGCGTCTGACCGGCCTGGGCCGCGACGACATCTTCGGCGAGGCGCACGGCCTGGCCGACACCATCCAGGGCCACCTGACCATCCTGTCGGACCGCAAGAACGTCCTGGCCATCATTCGCGACGACCTGATCGACGTGAAGGCCAAGTTCGCCGTGCCGCGTCGCACCCTGATCGGGGAAGGCGACGGCGAGATGGAGGACGAGGACCTGATCCCGCGTGAGGACATGGTCGTCACCGTCACCCACGGCGGCTATGTCAAACGCGTGGCCCTGAACGCCTATCGGACCCAGCACCGCGGCGGCAAGGGTCGCAGCGGCATGTCGATGAAGGACGAGGACGCCATCACCGGCGTGTTCAGCGCCTCGACCCACACGCCGGTCCTGTTCTTCGCCACCAACGGCAAGGCCTACAAGCTGAAGACCTGGCGCCTGCCGCTGGGCAATCCCCAGTCGCGCGGCAAGGCCTTCGTCAATCTGCTGCCCATCGAGCCGGGCGACAGCATCATGAACGTCCTGCCCCTGCCCGAGGACGAGGCGACCTGGGGCGATTACGACATCATGTTCGCCACCTCGACCGGCGACGTGCGGCGCAACAAGCTGTCGGACTTCGCCACGGTGAACCGCGCCGGCAAGATCGCCATGAAGCTGGAAGGCGAGGACCGGATGGTCGGCGTCGGCCTGTGCACGGCGGACGACGACGTGCTGCTGACCACGGCTCTGGGCCGCGCGATCCGCTTCAAGGCCGACGACGTGCGTGTCTTCAAGGGTCGGGATTCGACCGGCGTCCGGGGCGTGCGACTGCAGGACGGGGACGAGGTCATCTCCATGGCCATCCTGGGGCGTGTCGACGCCTCGCCGGAAGAACGCGCCGCCTACGTCAAACACGCCAACGCCATGCGCAAGGCCCTGGCCGGCGCGGACGCGGAGGAGGATGTCGCGGCTCCGGCCGAGGCTGAAGACGAGGTCGCCGACGCGGCTTTGACGGTCGAGCGGATCGCCGAACTGGGCGCCGCCGAACAGTTCATCCTGACGGTCACCGAGACCGGCTTCGGCAAGCGGTCCTCGGCCTATGAGTATCGTCGCACCGGTCGCGGCGGTCAGGGTCTGACGGCCCACGGTCTGGGCGGTCGCGCGGGCACGCGTCTGGCGGCGGCCTTCCCGGTCGAGGAGACGGACGACCTGCTGCTTGTGACTTCGGGCGGCCAGATGATCCGCACCCGTATCGACCAGGTCCGTATCGTCGGCCGCTCCAGCCAGGGCGTGACCATCTTCCGCACCGGCAAGGACGAGAAGGTCGTCTCGGTCGAACGCCTGCCTGAAAGCGGCGGCGACGACGCCGACAGCGCGGGTGAAGAGGGCGGCGAGGCCTAAGAGCAAGACCCTCTCCCGCCGGGAGAGGGCTTGAGCGCACGGCGGCGAAGCCGTCGTCCTTGCGCGAAAGGGTGAGGGGCAAGGTGTGCGAACTGGCCCACCGTCCGACCCTCATCCGGCCCTTCGGGCCACCTTCTCCCAATGGGAGAAGGAACGTGTTTCGGGAGCGGTCATGGCGTCTGAAATTCTGATCGACGGCCGCCCCGCCACGACCGACGACCTGGCGCATCAGGCCCTGGTCAATTACGGCGCCTATACTTCCTTCCGCGTGGAGCAGGGGGGCGTGCGCGGCCTGGACCTGCATCTGGCTCGGCTGGAGCAGGCGGGCGTCGAACTGTTCGGGGAGAGCCCCGGCGAGGCCGAACTGCGCCGCCTCATGATCCTGGCGGTCGATGACCGCGACGCCTGCTGGCTGCGGGTCAGCCTGTTCTCGCCCGAGATCGGCCATCGCAATCCGTCCTTCGTGGGCCGGCCCAGGGTGATGACGGTGGTCTCGCCTCCGCCGCCGCCTCTGGCGATCAGTATGCGGGTGACGACCGTGCCTCATGTCCGCGAGGCGCCGCATCTGAAACACGTCGCCACCTTCGGCCAGACCCGGGCGCGCCGGGCCGCACGGGCCGCCGGGTTCGACGACGTCCTGTTCGTCGACGATCCGGGCTGCATCTCCGAAGGGGCGACCTGGAATATCGGCTTCGTTCAGGGCGGCCGCATCGTCTGGCCCCAGGCCCTGATGCTGGCGGGCGTGACCCAGAGTCTGATCCAGCGGGGACTGGATCAGGCAGGGTTTTCGTCGGAAATTCGGCCGGTGCGTCTGGACGAGATTGCGACCCTGGACGGCGCCTTCCTGTGCAACGCCGCCACCCCGGTCTGTCCGATCACGGCCATAGGCGAAGTCGCCTTCGCGACCGATCCGGCGATCCTGGCCAGGCTGGAACGCGCCTGGTCGTCCCAGCCGCCTCAACCTGTCGCGGTTTAGACGATGACGAAGCCGTCAGCCGGCTAGGCCGCTGATTTCGCACCTGCTAAGTCACGCCAAACAGCAGGCGACAGGCTGGGGAGACACGCCATGCGCATTGGACTTTATCCGGGCACCTTCGACCCGGTGACCAACGGGCACACCGACATCATCAAACGGGCCCTGAAACTGGTGGACCGGCTGGTCATCGGTGTGGCGCGCAACGACGACAAGGGGCCGCTGTTCAGCACCGACGAGCGCGTCGAGATGCTGAAGGCCGAGGTCGCGGGCCTGGGCGGAGACATCGTGGTCCAGCCCTTTTCGAACCTGCTGATGCATTTCGCCGAGGAACTGGACGCCAATGTCATCGTCCGGGGTTTGCGCGCGGTCGCCGACTTCGAATACGAGTTCCAGATGACGGCCATGAACCAGCGCCTCAATCAGGACATCGAGACGGTATTCCTGATGGCCGATCCGCGGCACCAGGCCATCGCTTCGCGGCTGGTCAAGGAAATCGCCCGTCTGGACGGCGCGATCGACAGTTTCGTCAGCCCCGCGATCGCTGCGCGCGTGCGGGACAAGGTCAAGAACGGTTAGGGTAAGACTTATGCGTAAAGGGATCATCGCGGCGGGCCTCGCCGTCCTTCTGGCGACCGGCGCCGCTCAGGTTCCGGCCGTGGCCCAGGTCGCAGGGGGGGGCGCTGCGGCGACGTCCGACTGGCGCACCATCGCGCCCGAGAACCTGCTGGTGATCGACACCCCCAAGGGGCGGATCCTGGTCGAGGTTAGCCCGGTCGCTGCGCCGAACCACGCCGAGCGTATCCGCACCCTCGCCAACCAGGGCTTCTATGACGGCCTCAAATTCCACCGCGTCATTCCCGACTTCATGGCCCAGACCGGCGATCCCCTGGGCACGGGCGAGGGCGGCAGCGACCTGCCGGATCTGAAGGCCGAGTTCAGCTTCCGCCGTGGCCGTGACGCCGGCTTCGTCGCCGTGCCCAACGCGGGCGAGGGCGTGCGCGGCCTGGTCGGCAGTCTGCCGGTTCAGACCCAGCCGGACGCCCAGATGATGATCACCGCCGACTTCAAGGTCGAGGCCCACGGCCTGTTCTGCCCCGGCGTCCTGGGCATGGCCCGCGCCGGCGCCCCCGACAGCGCCAACAGCCAGTTCTTCCTGATGATGGGCGACCGCGACCAGCTGAACGGCGTCTATACCGCCTTCGGCCGCGTGGTCTCGGGCCTGGACGTCGTGGGCAAGCTGAACAAGGGTTCGGACGCCGAGGACGGCAAGGTCGCCAATCCCGACGTCATGACCCACGTCCGCATGGCCTCGGCCCTGCCCGAGGGCGAACGCCCGACCGTGCGGGTGATGAACGCCGGCAGCGCCGCCTTCGCCGAGCGGATCGCCGCAACCCGCACCGCGCGCGGCGGAAGCTTCAGCATCTGCGATGTTCAGCCGGTCGCCGAGATCGTCGGCGGCTGATCGCACTTCAAGGCCAACAGGGGGATGTGGGCATGACCATTCGCAAGGCGACGATCGCCGGGGCCCTGGCCGCCCTGATCGGGAGCGCGGCCCTGGCGCAAGAGGCGTCGACCCCGCCGCCGCCCGCCGGACCCGCGGAATGGCGCGCCGTCGCCCCCGATAATCTGTTGGTCATCGATACGACCAAGGGGCGCATCCTGGTCGAACTGGCCCCCGAGATCGCGCCCGCCCACGTCGAGCGGATCAAGCTGCTGGCCGGGCGCGGCTTCTACGACAATCTGGCCTGGCATCGGGTCATCGACTGGTTCATGGCCCAGACCGGCGATCCCCTGGGCACCGGCGACGGCCAGAGCTGGTATCCCGATCTGAAGGGCGAGTTCACCTTCAGGCGCGGACCGGACATGGTGTTCAGCGCCGTAGCCAATCCGACCGGCGGCCCGGTCGGCTTCGTCAACTCCGTCCCCGTCCAGACCCAGCCGGACGCCCTGATGGCCGGCACCGCCGATCACAAGGTTCACGGCTGGGGCCTCTACTGCCCCGGTGTGGCCGGCATGGCGCGGGACGAGGGCAATGACACCGCCAACAGCCAGTTCTTCCTGATGCGTCAGGCCTATCCGGCCCTGGACAAGCGCTACACCGTCTGGGGGCGCGTGGTCGTCGGTCTGGAAGTCGTGCGCGCTCTGAAGTTCAGCACGGATCCCGGCGGCATCGTCGCTGACCCTGATCGCATGACCCGCGTCCGGCTGGCCTCGGACCTGTCTGTCGCGGAACGCCCTGCGGTGCAGATGCTGAACACCGCCTCGCCCACCTTCCACGCCCTGGTCGAACAGGCGCGTCAGGCCAAGGGGGCGGACTTTTCCGTCTGCGACATCGACGTGCCGGTGCGGGTCAACCCGGCCGCCTGATATCAGGCGGCGGCCGGACCGCGCCCGCGCCCACGCCGCCGTCTGCGGCGCCGGGGCGGCTTCCTGTCCTCCCGCATGCGCTGCAGCAGCAGGCCCTCGCGCAGGCCTCGATCCGCGACCCGGACCCGCTCCGAGGGCCAGGCGCGCTGGATGGCTTCCAGGATCGCCGCGCCCGCCAGGACCAGATCAGCCCGGTCGGGACCGATACAGGCCTCCTTCGCCCGCCCCTCCGGCCCGAGGGCCTTGAGCCGTTCAGCCGCCGCGTCGCAGTCGCCGCGAGTCATCCACAAGCCGTCGACCCGGTCGCGGTTGTAGCGGGGCAGGTTCAGGTGAATGCCCGCCAGGCTGGTGATCGCGCCCGAGGTGCCGATCAGATGCGCCCGGTCCCGCCGCAGCAGATCCAGCATCTGCGGATCCTCGATCCCGCCGCCCGCCAGAGCCGCGCCCATGTCGGCGACCATGGCCTCGTACCAGACCTCGCCGGCGCCCTCGGGCTCGGGGTGGCGTTCCGCCAGGGTGACCACGCCCAGGGCCGCCGACATCCAGCCGGTGGTCTTCCAGTCGGAGCCCTCGCGCTTCAGCCAGGACAGTTCGGTGGAGCCGCCGCCGACGTCGATGATCACCACGCCTTCCGCGCTGGGGTCGATCAGGTTCAGGCAGCCCTCGACCGCCAGCCGCGCCTCCTCGGCCGGATCGATGATCCGCAGCCGCAGGCCGGTGCCCTTGCGCACCCGTTCGATGAATTCGGCGCCGTTCTCGGCGGCGCGGCAGGCCTGGGTGGCGACGGCGCTGAGCCGGGCGGTCTCGACGCCCTTCCTGACGATCCGTTCGGCGCACAGGGCCAGGGCGTCATAGGCCCGGTCCATGGCGCGGGGATCCAGCCGTCCCGTGCGGGTCAGGCCTTCGCCCAGCCGCACGATGCGGCTGAAGCTGTCGACCACCCGGAAGCCGTCGCGCGACGGCCGCGCGATCAGCAGCCTGCAGTTATTGGTCCCCAGATCGAGCGCGCCATACAGTTGCGCATCCCGACCCGACGCATCCCGTTCCCGGGAAGGCTGGGACCGCTCGTCGCGCCGTCGCGGCGCGCCGTGGGTCTCCGGCATGGGTCGTCATTCCGATGTGGGCGGTCCGAAGCGGCGCCCGTCCCGATCAGCCTAGCCCGCGAAGATCGTCCGCGCCAAGCCATTCTGTCAGGAAGATGAACGGGCCTGTGGGCGTCCGTGTCAGGCGCGGCGTCGTATCAGTGATCATGACCCAGGTTCACACAGCCCGTTTCGCCATCGGCCAGATCGTCCGACACCGCGACGACGCCTTCCGCGGCGTGGTGATGGACGTCGACGCCGCCTATGACGGCCCAGCCGTCGAGACCGGCGGCGTGGCGGCGGATCAGCCCTTCTATCGCGTCTTCGCCCTGGGCGAGGACGGCGGCTTCGTCGCCTATGCGGCGGAAATGGTGCTGGAGGACGGCCAGTCCGAACTTCTGGACGATGACGCCCGCCGCTGGTTCACCGTCGACGCCGATGGCCATCACGCGCCGCTGGACGAACGGCTGCACTGACGCCTTGGAAGCCGCGCGTCCCCCACGCTAGAATGGGCGAAAAGAGGAAACGCCCCCATGTCCGATTTCGAGCACGTGTTCGAACAGCCGCCCGAGGGCGCGGCCGCCGACTGGACCATTCCCCAGAACTGGGCCGCCTATACCGAGGTCGAGCACCAGACGTGGGACACGCTCTACGCCCGTCAGATGAAGATCCTGCCGGGGCGCGCCTGTGACGCCTTTCTGCGCGGGCTGGACGCGTTGGATCTGAACGCCGGCGGCATTCCCGATTTCGAGGTCATCAATCCCAAGCTCCAGGCCCTGACCGGCTGGACCGTGGTCTGCGTGCCCGGTCTGGTGCCGGACGAGGTCTTCTTCGACCATCTGGCCAACCGCCGCTTCGTCTCGGGTCAGTTCATCCGCAAGCCCGATCAGCTGGATTATCTGCAGGAGCCGGACATCTTCCATGACGTCTTCGGCCATGTGCCGATGCTGACGGACCCGGATTTCGCCGCCTATATGGAGGCCTACGGCAAGGGCGGGCAGCGGGCGGCGTCGCTGGGGATGCTGCAGAACCTGGCGCGGCTGTACTGGTACACGGTCGAGTTCGGCCTGATGCAGGATACGGACGGCCTGCGCATCTATGGCGCCGGCATCGTCTCCTCGGCGACCGAGAGCGTCTTTGCGCTGGAAGATCCGTCGCCGAACCGGCTGGGCTTCGAGCTGGAGCGGGTGATGCGGACTCTGTACCGGATCGACGATTTCCAGCAGGTCTATTTCGTCATCGACGGCATCGAAGCCCTGAAGGTCGAGACGCTGAAGGACTTTGGTCCGGTCTATGAGGCCCTGAAGGGACAGGACGACATCGCTATCGACGCCGTCCTGCCTTCCGACAAGGTGTTCACGCGGGGCAGTCAGGCCTACGCCGAACGTGGAGGCCGCTTCGCCGCCTGACCGCCCTCATTGAGCAAGGAAGGTCGCCTCCACATGCGCGCCGGTCATCGGCATCTCCAGCACGCATTCTGCGCCATCGTCGCTAGGCGTGCATCCCTGCCACTGTACTCGAGAGCTTGGCGTTCCTCCATTTTCAGAGCGGAGATGAACACTGGTGTGCGCCGGCGTCCGCACCCAGCATAGCCGAGGCGCTGCGTAGGCGTCATATTGGTAGCGGCTTACGCCGCATCGCACGCCGACCGGATCGCTCCGAATGATGGCTTGTTGTGTGACGTCTCCCGAGACGGTGACGGTCAACAAGGGGTCCAGGCGCTGAGCCTCCACGACGATTTCCGGCAAGGTAGTCGGTTCCGACTGCAGCGCCGATATGGCGGAGAGCAGAACAAGCGGCGTCAACAAGGCACAATACTCTACGGCAACATGAAATGTCAGTAGGCGTATGAACTATGTAGGCCGCTCGCTCAAGCAGCTCTTATTCGTGCGTGATCAGGCTGTTGTGGCGGGTGTCGCGCATCTTGATGAAGGTGAACAGCGACACGCCGATCATGCCGGTGACATACCAGAAGAAGACGCTCTCCATGCCCGCGCCCTTGAACCACAGGGCGACATATTCGGCCGTGCCGCCGAACACGGCATTGGCGATGGCGTAGGGCAGGGCGACGCCCAGGGCGCGGATATGGGCGGGAAACAGCTCGGCCTTCACCACGGCGTTGATGGCCGTGTAGCCGGACACGATGACCAGGCCGGTCAGGGCCAGACCGAAGGCGGCGAACGGGCTCTCGACATGGGCCAGAAGGCTCATGATCGGCACGGTGCACAGCACGCCCAGCACGCCGAAGGCGATCATCACCGGACGGCGGCCGATCCTGTCGGACAGGGCGCCGACGACCGGTTGCAGCAGCATGTAGATGAACAGGGCCGCGGCGCTGATCTCGGTCGCGGTGTTCTTGGGGAAGCCCGTGGTGTTGACCAGGAATTTCTGCAGGTAGGTCGTGTAGGTATAGAAGGCCAGGGTGCCGCCGGCGGTCAGGCCCAGCACCATCAGGGCCTCCTTCGGGTGTTTCAGGATCAGCTGCATGGCGCTGGATTTCGGCGCGTCCTTGACGTCCGATTCCTTGTGGGTCTCGTCCAGGCGACGACGCAGCCAGAAGACGACCAGGGCCAGAGCGGCGCCGACGAAGAACGGGATGCGCCAGCCCCAGGCGGCCAGGGCCGTCTCGCTGAGGGTGTTCTGAAGCACGATCAGCAGCAGCAGCGCGATCAACTGGCCCGAGATCAGGGTGACGTACTGGAAGCTGGACCAGAAGCCGCGGCGATGCGGCTCGGCCATTTCCGACAGATAGGTGGCGCTGGAGCCGTATTCGCCGCCGACGCTGAGGCCCTGCAGCAGGCGGGCGAACAGCAGAAGCGCGGGCGCCCCGAGACCGATCGCGTCATAGCCCGGCGTCACGCCGATGATCAGCGAGCCGGTGCACATCAGGGTCACCGACAGGGTCAGGCCGGCCTTGCGACCCTTGCGGTCGGCATAGACGCCCATGATCCAGGCGCCGATGGGGCGCATCAGGAAGCCGACCGCGAAGACGGCGGCGGCGCTCAGCAACTGGGCGGTGGGGTCTTCGCTGGGGAAGAAAACCGGCGCGAAATAGAGGGTGAAGGCCGCATAGGCGTACCAGTCGAACCATTCGACCAGATTGCCGGCGGACCCGCCGACGATGTTTCTAAGACGACGGGCGGGCGACATCGGGGGGGAGGAGGGTGTGGTCATTTGACGCATAAACACCCTGGAACGGATAGAAGCTCCCCCCAAGCTTGAGAATATTGCTCAATTCGTCGAGAGCGCCGCGCGTTTCATCCAAAAGAGCCGGATCCGCCAGGTCGGCGGGCCGCAGCTGGTCGCGGTACCAGCGGTTCGCCCAGGTCGAGAGCTCGGCGTGCAGGGCGTCGGTCAGGCGCATGGCGGGGTTGGTCGCCGCCAGTTCGGCCTCGGTCAGGACGACGCGCAGGCGCAGACAGGCGGGGCCGCCGCCGTTGCGCATCGACTGGCGCACATCGACATATTCGACCCGGCCGATGGGGCCGTTGGAGGCCGCCAGGGACTGGGCCACGGCGTGGCTGCGGGCGTTGTCGCGGGTCTCGGTCGGGCAGATCAGGGTCAGACGGTCCTCGCCCGGAACCTGGATCAGCATGGAGTTGAAAAGATAGGAGGAGATGGCGTCGGCCAGCGGCAGGTCGGCGTTGGAGACCTCGACGAACTGCGGCTCGAACAGGCCGTCGGCGGCGCGGCGGATGGCGGCCTTGGTCGCCTCCGTGTCCTCGAACGCCAGCTCGTGGAAGAACAGGGTGTCCAGCGCCCCGACACAGACCACGTCGTTGTGGAATGTGCCGCCGGCGATGGCGGTGCGGGATTGCTGGGTCAGAACGGGCCGTCCGGCCTCATGGCGGCGGACAATGGCCTCCGAGGCCTCGCGGGTCTGACGGGCGGGGAAGGCGCCGTCCCACGGCTCGAACGCCTCGCGGCCCCAGACCAGCAGATTGACCCCGCGTCCGCCGTGCGTGGCGCACAGGCGGACATGGTTGGCGGCGCCCTCGTCGGCCAGATGCGCGACGGCGGGCAGGGCGTCATGGACGGCGAACCGGCTGGCGTCAGGGAACAGGGCGTCCAGCGCGCGCTTCGTCTGCTGATGTTCCAGCGAGCGGTGCAGATTGGTGTGCAGGTTGGCGGGGGTGAAATGCACCCGGCCGTCGGCGGCGTCGGCGCTGGGCGTCACGGTCGCGGCGTTGGCGGCCCACATGGGCGAGGCCGAACAGGCGGCGGCGGCGAACGACGGCGCGGTCCGCCAGGCGCGCTCCAGCACCTGGGCGTCGGATCCGGTGAAGCCCAGGGTTCGCAGGAAGGGGATGTTCGGCCGCTCGTGCGGTGGCAGGACGAACTGGGGCAGGCCCAGGTCCGCCAGGGTCTTCATCTTGTCGAGCCCCTGCAGCACCGCCGCGCGCGGGTTCGAGGCCTCGCCCTTGTTCAGACTGGAGGCCAGATTGCCGGGCGACAGGCCGGCGTAGGAATGGGTCGGCCCAATCAGGCCGTCGGCGTTGGCTTCGACGGCGGTGTTCATCGCAGTCCCTTGATCTCGCCTTCGATATTGGCGACCGCGTCGGCCTCGAAACTGGCGACCGGATAGGCGCAGTAGTCGGCGGCGTAATAGGCGCTGGGGCGGTGGTTGCCGCTGGCGCCCAGACCGCCGAAGGGCATGTCGCCGGCGGCGCCGGTCGTCGGGCGGTTGAAGTTGACCACGCCCGCGCGGATGCGGCGGATGAACCGGTCCCAGTTGGCCGGATCGTCGCTGACCAGACCGGCGGACAGGCCGTAGCGGGTGGCGTTGGCCGCCTGGATCGCGGCGTCGAAGCTGGGAACGCGCGTCACCGACAGGAAGGGGGCGAACATCTCCTCGTCGGGGACGTCGACGCCGGTCACGTCGATGATCGCCGGCTTGACGAAGGCGCCGGGCAGGTTGGCGACCGGGCCGGAGGCGCGGATGACCTTGGCCCCCATATCGATCCGCTCCTGCAAGGCCTTCAGCGCGGCCTCGGCGGCGCGGGCCGAGATCAGCGGGCCGGCGTAGGGTTCGGGATCGCTGTCCCACGGGCCGAAGACCAGGCGGTCGGACAGGGCGGCGATGGCTTCCACGATGGCGTCGCCCTGGGCGCCTTCCGGCACGATCAGGCGGCGGGCGCAGGAGCAGCGCTGGCCGGTGGTGATGAAGGCGGACTGGACCGCGATGCCCGCTGCGGCCTCGGCGTCGCCAGCGTCCCAGACGATCAGAGGATTGTTGCCGCCCAACTCCAGCGCCAGGATGACATGGGGATCGTCGGCGAACTTGCGGCGGAAGTGAGCGCCGGCCGCGCCGGAGCCGGTGAACATCAGGGCGTCGATTCCGGCGTCCAGCAGGGCCGCGCCGGTTTCGCGTCCGCCTTGGACGACATTGACCACGCCCTCGGGCAGGTCGGCGGCGGCGAAGGCCTCGGCCATGACCTGGCCGACCAGGGGCGTCTCTTCCGACGGCTTGAAGACGACGGTGTCGCCGGCCAGAAGCGCCGGGACGATATGGCCGTTGGGCAGGTGGCCGGGGAAGTTGAACGGGCCCAGCACCGCCGCGACGCCGTGCGGACGGTGACGCAGGGTCGCGCGACCGAAGGCCGTGTCGCTGGTGCGTTCGCCGGTGCGTTCGTCATAGGCGCGGATCGAGATGTCGACCTTGCCGATCATGGCGGCGGCTTCGGTTTTCGTTTCCCACAGCGGCTTGCCGGTCTCGCGGGCGATGGCCTCGGCGATCTGGGGCGCGCGGTCCTTCAGGACGGCCTGATAGCGTTTGACGGCGTCGATCCGCTCCTGACGCGGGCGGTCGGCCCAGTCGGGGAAGGCGGCGCGGGCGGCGTCGGCGGCGGCCTGGACCTGGGCGGGGGAGGCGGCCTCGCCCTCCCAGTTGGTCGCTTCGGTGGCGGGGTCGGTGGACTTGAAGACGGTCATGATTTCACGCGGACGGTGGCGCCGGCCCTGATCTTCAGGGCGGCGGCGGTTTCGGCGGTCAGGCGGACGACGTCGCCCTCGATGTCCGCCCTGGCGCGGACGGCGCGGAAGGCGGCGATGCTGTCGGTCGAGATCAGGGCCGGCAGTTCGGTCTCGATGGTTTCGGCGATCTCGACCGTCAGGCTGCGGGCGTCGCGGACGGTGCGGATATTGTCGCGGCCGCACGAAACGGTCGGACCGGCGTCGAAGATGTCGACGAGGCCGTTGGGGCGGAAGCCCTCGCTCTCCAGCAGGGCCATGGCGGGGACGCCCTGGGGATGGACCTTGCCGATCACGGCGCGGGCCGGTTCGGGCAGAAGCTCGGTGTAGATCGGATGGCGCGGGGCCAGGTCGAGGATGAACTGCTTGTCGGTGGAGCCGCTCATCCGGTCGGCGTCGTCGAACTCCATCGGGAAGAATTTGTGCGCCACATGGTCCCAGAAGGGGCAGGCGCCGTCGGGGGTGAACACCCCGCGCAACTCGGCCAGCACCATGTCGGCGAACAGATCGGGCTGGGCGCCGATCAGCATGTAACGCGACTGGCTGAGCAGGCGGCCGGCGCCGCCCTTGCGCCGGTCGGCCTTCAGGAACAGGGAGCCGACCTCGGTCCAGCCGGTGCATTCGTTGACCAGGACCAGGGTCTGGTGGTCCAGCTTGACCCCCAGGGACGGCGACTGGACGGTGTTGTTGACGACGCGGAACGAGAAGAAGGGCCGTTTCAGGCCGACCGTCGCCTTGACCGAGCCGACGCCGTCAATGTCGCCGGTCGAGGCGTCCTCCAGCATCAGTGTGTACCAGGCCTCTTGCCGGGCGACCTCGCCCCGGAAGCTGGCCTGGCTCAGGTCCAGCCGGTCGGACAGGGCGTCGGCGTCCTCGGGCAGGCTGGTGAAGCCGGGGCCGGACAGGATGGCCAGCTCCAGCAGATGGTCGAGGTCGGCGGGACCGGCGGGACGGACGACGAGCATTCTACAGGGTCTCCAGCCGCAGAGCCTTCAGCTTGGCGGCGTCGATCTCGCCCGAGGCGATCTTGCACAGGATCAGGGCGCTGAGCTGGGCGCGTTCGACGAAACTGTCGGGCCAGGCGAACTCCTGATCCGAGTGGATGTCGCCGCCCCGGACGCCCAGGGTGTCGATATTGGGCAGGCCGGCGGCGTGCAGGTTGTTGCCTTCGCAGACGCCGCCGGACGGTTTCCAGGCGATGGGCTGACCCAGCAGGGCGCCGGCCTCCTTCACCGCCTCGAACAGGGCGGTCTGGGCGGCGTCCATCGGCTTGGGCGGCCGGGTGAAGCCGCCGTGCAGGTGCAGGCTCAGCCCCTCGAACGGCGGCGTCGCCGCGATCTCGCGCACCGAGGCGTCGATCCAGTCGGCGGCGGCCTTGTCCGGGACGCGGACGTTGAACCGGACCACGGCGTCAGCGGCGACGACGTTCAGGGCGCCGCCGCCGGAGATCTTGGCCACGTTGACGGTGACGCCCTCGTGGCGGCCGTTCAGGGCGTGGAGGGCGGCGGCCAGGATGGCGGCGCCGGCTATGGCGTTGCGGCCCTCGTCGAAGGCGCGGCCGGCGTGGGCGGCCTTGCCCGTCACGATCAGATGATAATTGCCGCTGCCCTTGCGCGCCCCGGCCAGGGTGCCGTCCGCCAGGGCCGGTTCGTAGGTCAGGCCGACATGGCCGCGCGCGCCGAGTTCGGCCAGCAGGGGGGCGGAGGCGGGCGAGCCGATCTCCTCGTCCGGGCTGAGCAGGACGGTCCAGCCGACGCCGTGACGGTCGGGATGGGTCTCGAAGGCCTCCAGCGCCGCCAGCAGCACGCTGATCCCGCCCTTCATGTCGGCGACGCCGGGACCGTTCAGGGCGCCGTCCGGGCGGGACGTCACGGTCTGGAACCGGCTGTCGGCGGGGAAGACGGTGTCGTAGTGGCCGGTCAGGACGACCTGGATCGGGGCCTCGGGCCGGGCGGTGATCTTCAGGGCGTCGGCATGGGCCTCGGTCCGCACCGATCCGTCGTCGGCGACGGTGGTCGAGCCCTGGGTCGGGAGGCGTTCGACCGTGGCGGGCAGGGCGCGGGCCGTCGCCTCCAGCGCGTCCAGCACGGCGTTCAATCCAGCGGCGTTGCGGCTGCCGGAGTTGAGGTTCGCCCAGTCTATGGTGCGGCCGATGATGGCCTCGCGTCGCGCGGCGACGTGGTCGAGGACGGCCTGGTCCGAGGTCAGAATCCGCATCGGCCGGACCCTAGACGCAGCCGTGACAAAGGTGAAGGTCGGGCCTGTAAGTGACGGACGATCATCGCTAGGGTCCGCGCCAACATGAGGTCCGTGATGAAGCGTTCGACGATCGATCTGTGGCTGAGGGCCATGAACCCCTTCGTCCTGCCGCGCGGCATGGCCGAGGCGCAGCGGGCGGCGCGGTCGATGGTGATCGGTCTGGGCATTGCCCTGGTCGTCGGTCTGATCCCGACCTGGTGGATTTTCAGTTCCGGCTGGTTCGAGACGGCCATGAGCGCCGAATATGCGCGGATGAACCTGTCGTCGCAGGAGGTCGCGATGCAGCAGGAAGTCATGAAGGTCGTGTGGCCCTATATGATCGGCTTCGGCGCGATCTTTTCCGTCGTGCTCTACGGCGCGCTGGCTGTCGTTCAGTGGAAGCTGATGACGCGGGTAATCCCGATCATCATGCTGGCCATGATCGTCTACAGCCTGGTGGCCAACGCCGGGATGCGGCTGCTGGGCACGATGCCGTCGCCGGATCTGCCGCTGTGGATTCTGGCGATCACCTGGCCGACATCCGTCGTCTCCGCCGTCATCTATGTCGCGTCCCTGCAGGGCGCGATGCTGTTGCATCGTCTGAAGAGAGAGCCCTGATGGCGGTCGTCCTGTTCCACAATCCCAAATGCGGCACCTCGCGCAACGCCCTGGCCCTGCTGCGGGAGAAGGGCGTCGAGCCGACGGTGGTCGAATATCTGAAGACCGGCTGGGATCGGGCGACGCTGGAGCGGCTGGCGGCCGGGACCGGCCTCGGCCTGTCAGGCCTGCTGCGCAAAAAGGAGGCCGAGGCCAAGGCGCTGCTCGACGCCGGCGCCGATGACGAGGCGATCCTGGCGGCGGCCATGGCCCAGCCGATCCTGATAGAGCGGCCCATCGTCGAGACCGACAAGGGCGCCCGGATCGGGCGCCCCGTCGAGACGGTGCTCGAAGTTCTCTAGTTCGGGCTGCGGTTCGGGCGCCGGTCCCGACGGTCGCCGGCCTCGCGGCTCTCGCGGCGCCAGCGGATCGACAGGCTGGTGTCGCCCTGGCCGCCGAACTGCGAGCTGAGGGCCAGGTTGCGGCGCGGCTGGTATTCGACCTTGACCGCCGCCCCGCCTTCGCCGCCGCCGATGACCTCCAGATAGACGTCGTCGGTGATGTAGCGCCCGCCGGCGACGGTCACGGCCGAGGCCTCGCCGCCGAAGGACAGCCGGTCCAGCCCCGCCAGTTCACGCAGATTGCCGATCACGTCGAAGCCGCCGCCGCCGGCCAGGGCCGCGACGCCCGCCGCCAGCTGGGCCGCCTCGAACGGCGACAGCTGAGACGCCGAGCGGCCGAACAGCACCTGGGACAGGATCTCGTCCTGGGGCAGGGCGGGGGTCGAGGTCAGGGCGATCTTGGGCTGGTCCGCCGTGCCGGTCACGTCGATGGAGGCGGTCAGGGCCGTATCCTCGCGCGTCGCCGACAGGTTCAGCCGGATCTGTTTCGGATCGGTGGACAGGGTGACCCGGCCGTCATCGTCGAAGATGAACCGCTTGCCCGCGAACTCGTAGTCGCCGCGCACCACATTGGCGGAGCCGGTCAGTTGCGGTTGGGCGATGGTCCCGCGCACGCGGGCGTTGACGTCCAGGATGACGTTCAGGCCGCGCCCGCTGACCCGCACCTTGCCGCCGGTCGAGCGCAGGCTGATGTCCATGCCGATCTGCGGCCCGCGTTGGCGGGCCTCTGTCTCGACCGGGTCGCCGCCGGGGCGATTGATCTCGACCACGTCCATCGAGACGATGCCGGTCGATCCGGGCACTTCCGGCTCGATACGGGCCTCGTCGACATTGATCTGGCCCGACAGCTGGACGTTGCCGTCGTTGCCGCGAACGATGGTGATGGGGCCGGAGGCGCGGGCCTCGCCGATGTCGTTGTCGATGACACGGAAACGGTTCAGCGTCAGACGGGCGGTGGAGCCCGAGCCTTCGCGCAGGCCGATCCGGCCCTGGCCGCTGACCGTGCCGCCTGCGGTGTCGTTGGCTGAGAAGGTCTCGATCAGGGCGGTGGTGTCGTCGAAACTGGTGCGCAGGGTCAGGTCGCCCAGCACCAGACCCACTGCGTTCTCGCGATACGCGCCCTGGGTCAGGTCGAACCGGCCGTTCAGGCGCGGCGCGGCCAGGGTGCCGGCGATGGTGGCCTGGCCCGCCACCTGTCCTGCCAGACTGCGTTCGCCGCCCAGGAACAGGTCCCAGATGGGCTGGATCTGGCCGTTGATCGACACATTGCCGGACATGGGCCGCTGGCGGGCGATGGCCAGACGCAGCGGCGCGGCCGAGGCCTCGACGGGCAGGGTCAGGTCGGCCGAGGCCTGGACGGCGCCCTCGTCGTCGGCGGTGGCCTTAATGGTCAGGCTGTTGTTGACCAAGGTGGCGTCAAGCTGACCGTCGACGGCCAGGCCGCGTGGGGCGTCAATGCTGCGGATGTTCTGCAGGGTGACGTTGGCTGAGCCGGACAGATCGTCGCCGGCGCCGCGCAGGGCGACCCGGCCGGTCGCGCGGCCGCGCAACTCGGGCGAGATGGTCTGCAGATCGACGCTGGTCAGGTCGGCCTGGATGACCGCCGTGCGGGCGTCCTGACGCAGGTCGGCCAGCAGCACGCCGCCGCCGACGCCCAGGTCCAGGTGGGCCGACTTGCTGGCCCCGTCCAGGGTGATCGAGGCGGGGCTGCGGGTGGTGAAGGCCACTTCGCGCACCCGGCCGCCGCCACGCAGGGTCAGGGTCTGGGCGTTGTCGGGCTGACGCGAATAGACGCCCGTGCCGTTGAACTGGGCCGGAACCCCGCCGCCTACGTCCAGCGCCATTGTGAAGGGCAGGTTGTTCAGCGTGCCGCGTCCGTCCAGATCGATGGTGCGGATGATCCAGCTCTGGCCCGCCAGGCGGACATTGCGGCCGCTGACGTCCAGTATGGCGCTGTCCGATCCGCCGCCGTCGGTCAGGCGCACCCGGCCGTTGGCCTCGCCCGAGGCCAGGAAGGCGCCGGTGCGGGCGGTGAAGCTCAGGTCGGCGCTGGAGGGGATGTTGTTCGACAGGGCGACCGAGCCCTGGGCCGTCACGCCGCCGGCGTTCAGGTCGATGTCGCTGAGCCGGATCTGCTTGCCGCCCAGGAAGAAGTTCCCGGCCGCCTTGGCCGGCCCGTAGTTGGAGCCGCTGGTCACGGTGATCCGGCCGTCCGAGGCGTCGGCCCCCTTGCGGAAGCTGAGGATCAGGTCGGCGTTGTTCAGGGTCAGGGCGCCGGCCGTGACCTTGTCGAAGCCGGCGGTCAGGTCGACACGCGGCTGGGACAGGGTGCCGGTCAGGGCGCCGCGCCCGTTCATGTTTCCGTCGATCTCGGCCGGACCGGCGGCGAAGGGACCGCGCGCGTTCCAGTCCAGAGCCAGACGCAACTGGCCGGCCGTCTCGATCAGGCCCTTGGCCCCGGCGCGGCCGTTGGCGCCGGTCAGTTCGCCGCGATCGACCTCGATCCGACCGCCGTTCAGCTTGCCCGCCAGTTCCAGGCGCGGGGTCTTGCCCAGCAGGCGGTCCAGTTCTTCCATGCCGATGGTCAGGTTGCGGCCGCGGCCGTCGAAGTTCAGCACCCAGGGCGCGCCCGTCTTCGCCGACGAGGCGCGGATCGGGCCGCCGAAGGCGCCGCCCGCGTCGGGCAGAATGCGCGAGGCGTCGGTCAGTTGGGCGTCGCCGCGGAAGTTCATCCCGCCCAGCAGATTGCGCCCGCCCGAACCCTTCAGCGTCAGGCCCTGGCCCAGCAGGTCGACCTTCTCCAGCAGCAGGGCGCCGTCCTTCATCCGCGTCGCCTCCATCTGGACGCGCGGCTCGGCGCCCAGCAGGCCGCCGATGATGCCTTCCGAAGAGCCGCCATTGGCGCGAATATCGCCGTCTAAGTCCATGCGGCCGTCCTTGACCTGAACATTCAGCGGGCCGGAGATGCGGGTGGCGCGATAGCTGGCCAGGTTGGCGTTCAGCAGGGTGGCGCGGCCGGCCAGGGTCCAGGTCTGGGCGTCGCCCTTGAACAGGCCGGAATAGGCGGCGGGGCCGGCGATATCCGAGCCGACCAGGCGGCTGAGCGAGGCGGCCTGGATGTCCAGCCTGACGCCGTCAGGCGAACTGCGGTCGGACATGCGGATCAGGCCGCGCGCCTCGGAGGCGATATTGTCAGACACCAGTTTCCAGCCCACGCCCTGGTAGGCCTTGTCCTTGGCGGGGACCATGGCGAAGCCGAAGCGGGCGGTGCGGCCGACCCGTTCGACGAAGGGTTCGAACAGGTCCGAGCCGCTGAAGTCGAAGAAGCCGGACACGCGCGAGCCGTCCTCGCCGAACCTGCCGTCGACGGTCAGGGGGACGAACCGGCCGGTCTGGACCTTGGCGTGAACAATGTCGGCGTTCAGCAGGGCCACGGCCGAAAAGGGCTGGTCCGGCGAATAACCCATGGCCCCGGCCAGGGGGCCGCCCTGGGCCTCGTTGGCCCGGAAATTGATGCGCGTCTCCTCCAGCTTGCCGCCGAAGGTCGCCGCCAGCCGCAGATAGTCGCCGGGCCGGTTCAGGCTGTCGGCGTTGAGGGTGGCGCTCTTGGCCCCGCGACGCGGCAGGCTGACGTCTCCCGCCAGGTTCCAGCGGCCGTATTCCTTGGAGAAGCCTTCCAGCAGTTCGATCCGGGCCGAGAATTTGTCGATGTCCACGTCGATCGGCTGGGGCCCGCCCGGCGCACCGCTGGGGGCGTCCAGGATCGGGCGGCGGATGACCTGGATCACGTCGGCGCTGATCTCGGAGGCATGGAATCGACGGGTGACCAGGGGCCAATAGGACCAGTCTACCCGCACCTTGCGGGCGTCCAGCCAGACGCCGTCGCGGTCGGTCACGGTGACCCGGTCCAGGGTGAAGTCGTCGAACAGGTCGCCCTTCAGCCCATAGACGTTGATCCGACCGTAGCGGCTGATCTTCTGGCCCTGGACGAAGCCGGTGACCAGGTCGCGCCCGGCGTCGGAGACGATATACATCCGCCCGCCGATCAGGGCGATGACGACGAGGACCAGCAGGCCGCCGACCACGCCGCCAACGATCAGGGCGGCGAGTTGCAGCAGGCTGCGCTTCTTGCGCACCTCGGCGGCGGTTTCTTCCGGCGGGGCGGTCTCAGGCACGTCTTCGGGCGGAACTTCGGTCAAAACGCCTGCCCGATACTGATGTAGATCTGGAAGGCCGCGTCACCCTCGCGCTTGTCGAGAGGCACGGCGATGTCGGCGCGGACCGGGCCGAACGGCAGCTTGTATCGCACGCCGACGCCGGCGCCGTAGCGCATGTTGCTGAGGTTGGGCGTCTCCTGGAAGCCGACGGCGCCGGCGTCCACGAAGGCCACGGCCTGGAAGGCCTGGCCGATGTCGTGACGCACCTCCAGCGAGGTTTCGAACAGCGACAGACCGCCGCGCGGGGTCTGGTCCGGCAGCTCAGGATTGACGCCCTGGTAGGAATAGCCGCGCACCGAACCGCCGCCGCCGGAATAGAACAGGCGGTCCGAAGGCGTGGTCAATTCACCGCCGCCGATGATCGAGCCGATGCGGACGCGGCCGGCCAGTACGGTGCGGGCCTGATCCTGGATCGGCAGATAGGCGGTGGCCTGGCCTTCGGTGCGCAGGAACAGGACCGTGTCCTCGCCCGCCACGGCGGTCGGCTGGACCGAGGCGGTCACGCGCCAGCCCCTGGTCGGGTTCAGCGGGTCGTTGGAGTTGTCGATATAGGCGCTGGTCCGGCCTGTCACGATCGCCAGATCCCGGTCGAAGCTGACGGGTTGCGGCGGGATGGAGGCGTAGTCGTAGCGGTTCTCGTTGTACCGGCCGGCGTCCAGGCCGATCCCGTAGTTGAAGTAAGAGGTGCGGCCGATCCGCTGCTGCAACTCGGCGCCCAGGACCAGGGCGGTGCGCTCGTAGGCGTCGGTGTCTTCCCGCACCACGCCGGCGCTCAGCTTCAGCGTCCGGTTCGGCTTACGCCAGTGGGGCAGGGACAGATCGGCGCCGATCCGGCTGTCGATGTCGGCCCAGCGGGTTTCCAGCCGCAGGGTGTCGGCCCGGCCGAAGCGGTTGTAGCGGGTCCAGATGAAGTCGACGCCCGTGCCTTCCGCCGTCGACCAGGTGGCGCCGGCCTCGATGATGCGGCGCGGGCGGTCCGTCAGGTTGACCACGACCGGACGGTTTCCGTCGGCATTGGTCTGGTCGATCGGCGCCAGGGCCACGCCCACCCCGTCATAGACTCCCGTGTCCAGCAGCCGGCGTTCCAGTTCGGCGACCTGTTCGGGATCGTAGCGGTCGCCTTCTTCCCACGGAGCCAGGCCCGCGACCCAGTCGGGATTGGTGCGGCCGGTGCGCTGCATCACCACCCCGTCCAGCAGGACCAGTCTGCCGGAGTTTATGTTGTACTGGGGCGCGACGGTGAAGGCGGCGTGATCGACAACGACACGGCGCGGATCGGACTTTGCGTCGGCATAGCCGTCGCGGACGAGGGTGGCCACGGCGCGGCCCTCGCCGGCGATGACGTCGACCGCTCGGCCCGGATCGCCGGCCTTCAGGCCGATGGCGGCGTTGGCGTTGGCGCCGCTTTCGGCGTCGGGCGCGGGATCGACCCAGGCGATGGCCGGCTGGGTCAGCAGAAAGCGGCGGCCGGGCGTGACCGCGACGATGGCGGACGGATTATCCTCGCCCTCGACCACATCCTCCAGGACGGGCTGGTAATAGCCTTCCGAGCGCAGCAGGGCTTCGGCGGCCGACATCGCGCCTCTGGCGCGGCGGCGGGCCTCGAAGCGGCTTTCGGGGGCGCCGTCGACTTCGCCGACCGCCCGTTCGAGCATCCGGCGCAGTTCGGCGTCCATGTCGCCCCGGATCTGGGCGCGAGGATCGGCGGCGGCGGCCTGGGCGAGAAGGCTGCAGGTCGCCAGGGCGGCGAGAAACAGGGCGGGCCGGAACGTCAAACTCTAGCTTTCGTCAAGGGCGCGGACTCCAGTGGGCCGTCATGCGCCCTCGCAGTCGTATGGGGCGGCGGTAAGGAGCGCCTTAATAGAACAGGGTTTCACTTTCGGGCTGGACCGACTGTTCGGACGACCGCTCTTCCGGCGGCAGGGTTTCGGGGGGCGGAGCCGTCGGGGTGGGGTCGGTCACCTCCGGCGCGACGACCGGCTCGGCCGAATCCTCTGCGGCGGGGGCCTCTTCTTGGACGGGGGGCGCGTCGGCGTAATCGTCCCGCGAACTGGACTGGAAGTCGTCGCAGCCTGCGAGCGCCAGCGCACCCAGCGCCGTCGCGGCCAGAACGAAGATCGAGCGTCTCATCAAGAAAATTCCCCGGGTATCGACCCTTGCAACGCCCCTGGCGCCGCCCCGTTCCATAGCGCCGAAAACTTCGGGGGTCATCCCGCCTCCGCGTTCCAATTCGCCAAGGCCTCTTCCAGCGAAATCTGCGGCTTGGGGGTTTTCAGAGGCGGCGCGGTCCCGTCGAAACGGGGTGTGGAGACCGGCAGGCCGCCGGCGAAAACCCCTCTCGCCTGATTGTGCGGATGGGTCGGCGCTTCCGACAGGCTGAGCACGGGGGTGACACAGGCCTCTGTCCCGGCGAAATGCGTCGCCCAGTCGTCGCGGTCCCGCGTTGCGAACAGGGTGGAAAATCGAGCGTGCTGAGCAGGCCAGGCGGCGAAATCATACTGGGGGGCGTCGTCTGGATCTAATTCCAGCCCCTTCAACAGAGCGGCGTAGAATCGCGGCTCCAGCGCCGCAACCGCGACGAAGCCGCCGTCGCGACAGGCGTAGCAGCGATAGAAGGGCGCGCCTCCGTCCAGCAGATTGGCGCCGCGCCGATCGCTCCACATGCCTTGGCCGCGCAGGGCCTGGAACAGGCCGCCCAGCAAGGCGGCGCCGTCCGTCATGGCCGCATCGACCACCCGGCCGCGGCCGGTTGTCTTCGCCTCGATCAGCGCCGCCAACACGCCGACGACCAACATCATGGCCCCGCCGCCGTAGTCGCCGACCAGGTTCAGCGGGGGCGTGGGCGGACGGTCCGCCTCGCCCATGGCGTGCAGCACCCCCGACAGGCCGATATAGTTGAGGTCGTGCCCGACCTGATCCGCCAGAGGCCCGGTCTGGCCCCATCCGGTCACGCGGCCAAACACTAGGGCGGGCCTGCGCGCCTGCAAGGTCTCGGGGCCATAGCCCAGCCGTTCCATGACGCCGGGGCGGAAGCCTTCGATCACGGCGTCGGCGCCATCCACCAGACGCAGGATGCGGTCACGGTCGGCTGCGGACTTGAGGTCCACCGGCGCTGCGGTCCGGCCCCGGTGCAGCAGGGCCCCGCCGACCTCGGCGAAGGGCGCCTGACCCGCCGAGGCGTCTCGGCTCAGGCGCAGGACCTCGGCGCCCATGTCGGCCAGCATCATGCCGGCGAAGGTCACCGGCCCCAGGCCGTCGAATTCGAGGATGCGCAGTCCGTTCAGCGGTTGCATCCACATTGAGTAGCAGACCCGCTCTTGACCGGAAGGGCGGATTGCAACAGAAGGCGCCCTTCGGCGGTTCGGGCATCGACCTGAGCGCCTACGGTGCGTCCTTAGCTCAGTTGGTTAGAGCATCTGACTTTTAATCAGAGGGTCCTCGGTTCGAGCCCGAGAGGACGTACCATTCTCTCCTGACCCGGAGCGCGACATGAGCCAGCCTGTCTTCTTCGCGGTCGAGACGGGCGGGACCAAGATCGTGTGGCGGATCGAGGACTCGGCCGGCGTCGTGCTGGACGAGGGCCGGTTTGCGACCGGACGACCGGAGACGGCGGTCGAAACCCTGATCGCGGCGGTGGACGGACGCCCTGTCGCCGGACTGGGTCTGGCCAGTTTCGGTCCCCTGATGGTCGATCCGGCGTCGCCCGAGCGGGGCGCCATGCTGGCGACAACCAAGCCGGGTTGGGCCGGCTTCAATCTTTCGAAGACCCTGGCCGATCATTTCGACGCGCCCTTCGCCGTGGACACCGACGTGAACGCCGCCGCTGTCGCGGAGGCGAGGCTGGGCGCCGGGCGTGGCGCGCGGGCTGTGGCCTATGTCACGGTCGGCACAGGCATCGGCGGCGGCCTGTGCGTGGACGGCCGCACGCTGAAGGGGGCGCTTCATCCCGAGATCGGCCATCTGTTCGTGCGCCGCGCGTCCGGAGACGCTCAGGCCAGCGCCTGCGTGTTTCATGCCGAGTGTGTCGAGGGACTGGCGGCGGGGCCTTCGGTTCAGGCGCGGCTTGCGGGACGAAATCTGGAAGACGCGGATGAAATCCGCAGCTTCGTGGCTGATTATCTGGGGCAACTGGTCGCCGGCCTGCTGTTCGCCTGGGCGCCCGACCGGATTGTCTTCGGCGGCGGGGTGATGTCGACGCCGGGCCTGATCGCGGAGGTCGAGGCGGCGGCGCGGCGTTGGGTCAACGGCTATGGATCGGCGGTTGTCATGGGCGAGGGCGGCTATCTGGTTCCGGCGGCGCTCGAACACGCAGGTCTGGACGGGGCCATGCTGATGGCGCGTGACCTGACCGCCTGACCCAGGCAGGCGCCGGTGCGGCCATCGGGAGCGAAGGCGACATTTTGAAGATAGATAATCCGTAAAGCCCCTGATTGCGGTTTGCCTTCCGATCGGGTTACCAAGAGTCATAACCAAAAAAGACTTTAGGGAGCGGACCATGAGACAGAATCAGAATCAGGAATTCGACTTCGCGCAGGCTCTTGCGCTGGGTCTGGTGTTCAGTGTCGCCGCCTGGGCCATCGTGGTCGTGGGACTGTTCGAGCTGTTTTGATCGCAGCGGCTTCGCATGGTCTAAGGACCGGATGAAGCCGACTCTTTTTGTGGCCCTCGGGGTCGCTGTTCTTCTCGCAAGCTGTAACGCCGGCCGCTCCGCCATGGGCGGGGCCGAACAGGTGAGCGCGGGACTGGGGGCGGCCGTGACTGCGCCGCTGGACGACTTCAACCTGCGCCGTCAGCAGATCCCGACCGTGCTGCTGCAGGCCGAGGCCAATCCCTACGATCTGCGCAATCTGAACCAGTGCACGACCATCGGCGCCGAGGTGGCGCGGCTGGACGAGGCCCTGGGGCCCGACACCGACGAGCCGCCGCGTCAGGACGGCTCCTATCGCAGCGAACAGGCGGCCGATGCGGCGGCGAAGGCGACGCTGGATGCGATTCGCGGCACGGCGACCGACTTCATTCCGGGACGAAGCTGGATCCGGCGCCTGAGCGGGGCCGAGCAGCACAGCCGCCATGTCCAGTCCGCCATCCAGGCCGGACGGATGCGCCGCGCCTTCCTGAAGGGGATCGGGATGCAGCGGAACTGCGCCCCGCCGGCGGCGCCGAGCTGGTTCAGGCCGAGGGCGCGGTAGGGCGCATCCCATTTGGCCGTCATCCTCGCCCTTGTGGCGAGGATCCATACGCCCGGTGTATCCGCAGAGTGCGCCGCCGTGGAAACCGGGAGTATGGATCCTAGGAACAAGCCCTAGGATGACGGAGAGAGGTGGAGGGAGATCAGCCGTTCGACGTGTGCCGGGCGTGGAAATCGCGGCGGAACTGCTCGAACCGGTTTTCGGAAATCGCCGCCCGCATCGCCGCCGTCAGGGCTTGGTAGAAGGCGATATTGTGCCAACTGAGCAGGACCTTGCCGAGGATCTCGTCGGCGCGGATCAGGTGGTGCAGATAGGCCTTCGAATAGCCGGATGAGGCCGGGCAGGGGATGGCGGGGTCCAGTGGATCCTGATCTTCGGCGAACCGGGCGTTCTTCAGGTTCAGCGGGCCGTCCCAGGTCCAGGCCTGGCCGTGGCGGCCGGCACGGGTGGGCAGGACGCAGTCGAACATGTCGACGCCGCGATAGACCGCCTCGACCAGGTCGACCGGCTTGCCGACACCCATCAGATAGCGGGGTCGGTCGGCGGGCAGGAATTCCGGCGCATAGTCCAGCACCTCGCACATGGCCTGGTGGCCTTCGCCGACGGCGAGACCGCCGATGGCGTAGCCGTTGAAGCCGATCTCCTGCAGTTGTTCCGACGACTGGCGGCGCAGATCCTCGAAGGTCGAGCCCTGCTGGATGCCGAACAGGGCCTGGGTCTCGCGTTCGCCGAACCGGGCCTTGGACCGGGCGCCCCAGCGGATCGACAACTCCATGGCCTTGCGGGCGGCGTCCTTCTCGGCCGGATAGGCGACGCACTGGTCCAGCTGCATCGAGATGTCGGCGCCGATCCGGTCGGCCTGGATCTCGATCGAGCGTTCGGGCGTCAGGACGTGTTTGGAGCCGTCGATATGGGAGGAGAAGGTCACGGCCTCCTCCTTGACCTTGGAGATGCCGGCCAGGGACATGACCTGGAAGCCGCCCGAGTCGGTCAGGATGGGCTTGTTCCAGCCCATGAATTTGTGGAGGCCGCCCAGACGCTCCATCCGCTCCGGGCCGGGACGCAGCATCAGGTGATAGGTGTTGCCCAGCAGGATGTCGGCGCCGGTCGAGGCGACCTGATCCGTGGTCAGGGCCTTGACCGTGGCGGCGGTGCCGACCGGCATGAAGGCGGGGGTGCGGATGTCGCCGCGCGAGGTCTTCAGCACGCCGGTGCGGGCGCGGCCTTCTGTGGCGGTGATCTGATAGGGGAAGGGCATCAGGCGATCAGTCGTTCAAGCTGTTCCACGCGCGCCAGATCCTTGGGGCGGCCGAACAGGCGGTAGAGGGCGATATGGTCCCGGATGTCCGGGACGAACAGGGGGGTGTCGTCGACGAAGACCTGACGGCGCGAGGCGAAGGCGACCTCGGCCCAGTCGCCGCCGTTGCGGACCTCCAGCCCGGCCATGACCTCGATCAGGATCGACTGGTCGTGGGCGCGGCCGAAGACGGCCGAGCGGAACAGGCCCTCGCCCGGATCGGGCACGACCTGGCCGTCCAGCCCGGCCAGCAGGGCGCGGGCGTCGCGCGGGGCGCACAGGACGTCGATGTCTGGCACATGGATCTCGGTCAGGCCGTACAGGGCCATGGCCGCACCGCCGAAGATCCACCACGGCTGATCCAGATCGCGCGCGGCCTCGCCGACGGCGATCAGGCCGTCGTACAGGTCTTGCGGAAGCTCGGGCTCGAAGTCGTCGAGGGTCACGGTCGGGTCTTTCGTCAGGGGACGGCGTTTAAGGGGTCGGAGGCCGGATGGCCACAGGCCACGGGTTTTCGCTCCGTCCTTTCGGCGGAGTTGTGGAGGCTGGGCGAGGCGCCTGACGATGGGGGAGTGTCGCTGTCTTAAAAACAAGACTTCCCCCTCCGTCGCTGGATCGGCTGCGCCGATCGACGCGACACCTCCCCCGCAAGCGGCGGGAGAGGGTTTGGGGTTACCCTCGGAACAGCAGGCTGCCGTCGCCGTATGAGTAGAAACGGTAGTCGTCCGCGACGGCGTGGGCGTAGGCGGCCTTCATCGTGGTCTGACCGGCGAAGGCGCTGACCAGCATGAACAGGGTCGACTTCGGCAGGTGGAAATTGGTCATCAGCACGTCCACGGCCCGGAACCGGTAGCCGGGGGTGATGAAGATGGCCGTGTCGCCGTGGAAGGGACGGATGTCGCCGTCCTCGGTCGTGGCGCTTTCCAGGAGGCGCAGCGAGGTGGTGCCGACGCAGACGATGCGGCCGCCGTTGGCGTGGACGGCGTTCAGGGCGGCGGCGGTCTGGGGCGAGACCTCGCCCCATTCGGAGTGCATCTTGTGGTCGGCTAAATCGTCGGCCTTGACCGGCAGGAAGGTGCCGGCGCCGACGTGCAGGGTGACGGCGTGGGTCGATACGCCCTTGGCCCGGATGGCTTCCAGCAGGGCGGGGGTGAAATGCAGGCCGGCGGTCGGGGCGGCGACCGAGCCGTCGTGTTCGGCGAAGACCGTCTGATAGTCCGAGCGGTCGCGGTCGTCCTCGGGCCGTTTGGCGGCGATGTAGGGGGGCAGGGGCATGACCCCGACGGCGCGGATGGCCTCGTCCAGAGCCGGGCCGGAGGCGTCGAACTTCAGGGTGATCAGGCCGTCGTCGCCCTTGGCCTCGACAGTGGCTTCGAGGGATTGGGCGCCGCCCTCATGTAGCGCCAGCGGTAGGGCGCCGAAGATGATGCGGTCGCCCGGCTTTATCCGCTTGCCCGGCTTCATGAAGGCGGACCAGACGTCAGGGGCGTCGCGATGGTGAAGCGTGGCCTCGACCTCGACGGTCAGGGTTTCGCCTTCGGCGCCGGGAACAGGGTTGGGGCGGGTGCGGACGCCCGACAACCGGGCGGGGATGACGCGGGTGTCGTTGAAGACCAGGGCGTCGCCGGGCTGCAGGAAGTCGGGCAGGTCGCGGATGATCCGGTCGTCCAGCGATCCGTCCTTCACCACCAGCAGGCGGGCGGAATCGCGCGGATCGGCAGGCCGCAGGGCGATGCGGTCCTCGGGCAGGTCGAAATCGAAATCGGCGGTCTTCATCAGGCGGGGCAAAGGCCATGCGGGCGCGGCCGGGTCAAGGTGGGCGGACTAAGGCGCGTGACCTTGTGTCCGACTGACGCCGGCGCGGGGGTGTAGGATAAGGCGCGGATGAAAAATCCAACCGTCCTGGCTGTCTCCGCGCTCGCTTTCGTCGTTTCCGCTTGCGAGATCGACACCTCCACCCTGCAGGAGGTCCAGGACACGGCCGCCAAGGCCCAGGCCACGGCCGAGGCGATCAACACCCGCTCGGCCCAGGCGCAGCAGATCATCGAGAACCCGGCGGCGGCCCTTCAGGCTGTGGCGGGGGCAACCCTGTCGAAGACGGCGACGGATCAGCCGGGGGTTTATGTTCTGACCGACCTGCAGACCGGGTGTCAGTTCCTGGCTACTTATGGCGCCGACGGGGCGACTGTCAGCTCGATCGCGCCGCGCGTCGAGGCGACGTCGGGCGGCGGAACGCGCCAACGCTGCATCGCCATTCCGGGGCTGGGCGCGGACGAAACCGGTCAGACCGAAGCCGAGGGCTGAACCTCGCGGGCGCTGTGGTGTTGAGGCAGGATGAAAAACCTCGCACTCCTTCCGTCCGTCCTCATTGGCGCCGTCGCCAGCGCCCGGTCCATGACGCCCATGGCCGCCATAGCGGGGGCGCGACTGGCGCATCGCGACACGCCGGGGCGGCTGGTTCTGCTGGATCATCCGCTGTTCAAGTTCGGCGGGCTGGCGATGGGCGTGGGCGAGCTGTTTGGGGACAAGATGAAGTCGGCGCCGGACCGGACGGTGTTGCTGGGTCTGCTGGCGCGGGTGATGAGCGCGGGGATCGCGGGATCGGCCCTGGCGCCGCGCGGGCGCGAGAAGCTGGGCGCGGGACTGGCGGTCGCGACGGCCGTGCCGATGGCCTATCTGACCCTGTCGGGGCGCAAGAAGGCGATGGCCGAGATCGGCCAGACGAAGAGCGGACTGATCGAGGACGCCCTGATCGTGGCGGCGGGCGCGGCGGTGGTGGCCTGGGCGGTGCGCGGACGGCGCTGAGTTTTACGCGCCGTCACCCTCGGGCTTGTCCCGAGGGCCTACCTGTCCGCGAACGCAATCGCTGCGGGTTCGCATTGCGTGAAAACGACAATATTCGCATCAGGACCAGGCGTGGGCCCTCGGGACAAGCCCGAGGGTGACGTGCTTAATAAGGGACATACTCAAGGAGCCCTCCCCATGATCACCCGTATCCAGCCCGGCGCCCGCATGAGCGAGGCCGTGATCCACGGCGACACCGTCTATCTGGCGGGACAGGTCGGGGAGCCGGGCGACGACGTGATCGCCCAGACCAAGACGGCTCTGGCCGAGGTCGACGCCCTGCTGGCCCAGGCGGGCAGCGACAAGTCGAAGATCCTGACGGCCCAGATCTGGCTGGCCGACATCGCCGATTTCGATGCGATGAACAGCGTCTGGGACGCCTGGGTCGACACCGCCAATCCGCCGGCGCGGGCCACAGGCGAAAGCCGGCTGGCCTCGCCGGACTACAGGGTCGAGGTGATCGTTATCGCCGCGCGATGAGTTGACCCGGCGGGGCGCAGGCTGCAAACCGCCGCCCATGTTAGAAAACCTCGAAACCCTCGCCCGTGAGGCCAAGTCCTGGCCGTTCGAACAAGCCCGCAATCTGCTGGCCCATGTTCTGAAAAAACGGCTGGGCGAGGCCGAGCGCGCCGAGGCGCGGGCCCTGATCGAGGCGGGCAAGACCGGAGAGGCCCTGGCGAAGTTCGAGGCCCTGCAGCGGCCGGTGATCCTGGAGACGGGTTACGGGCCTTCGGGTCTGCCGCACATGGGCACCTTCGGCGAGGTGGCGCGCACGACCATGGTGCGCAACGCCTTCCGCGCCCTGACCGGCGACCGGTGGGCGACGCGGTTGATCGCCTTCTCGGACGACATGGACGGGCTGCGCAAGGTGCCGGAAGGCATCCCGAACCCGGATATGCTGCGCGAGGACCTGCATCTGTCGCTGACCCACGTGCGCGACCCGTTCGGCACCCACGACAGTTTCGGGGCGCACAATAATGCGCGCCTGCAGGCGTTTCTGGACGGTTTCGGTTTCGACTACGAGTTCATGAGCTCGACCGAGACCTACAGGTCGGGGCGGTTTGACGCGACTCTGCTGATCCTGCTGGAGCGGTTCGACGCGGTCATGGCCATCATGCTGCCGACCCTGGGGGAAGAGCGGCGGGCGACCTATTCGCCCTTCCTGCCGGTCAGTCCCATCACCGGCCATGTGCTGCAGGTGCCGACCTTGGCGCGGAATGTCGAGAAGGGGACGATCACCTTCGAGGATCCGGCCGGGGAGCCCGGCAACCGCACCGAGGTTCCGGTCACCGGCGGCCATGTGAAGCTGCAGTGGAAGCCCGACTGGGCCATGCGCTGGGTCGCGCTGGACGTCGATTACGAGATGTCGGGCAAGGATCTGATCGAGAGCGTGCGCGAAAGCTCCAAGCTGTGCCGCGCCCTGGGCGGGACGCCGCCGGAAGGCTTCAACTACGAGCTCTTCCTCGACATCGAGGGCAAGAAGATCTCCAAGTCCAAGGGCAATGGCCTGACCATGGACGAGTGGCTGCGCTACGGCACGCCCGAGAGCCTGAGCTGGTATATGTTCCAGTCGCCGAAGTCGGCCAAGAGCCTGCATTTCAACGTCATTCCGCGCGCGATCGACGACTATCTGGCCTTCATCGAGAGCTACAAGACCCAGGAGCCGGCCAAGCGGATCGACAACGCCGTCTGGTCGATACATGCGGGGAACCCGCCGACCCATACGTCGCCGGTGTCCTTCGCCCTGCTGCTGAACCTGGTGGGGGTGGCCAACGCCTCGACCAAGGACCAACTGTGGGCCTATTTCGCGAAGTATCTGCCCGAGGCCACGCCGGAGAACGAGCCCCTGCTGGACCGGCTGATGGGATCGGCGCTGAACTATTACGAGGACTTCGTGAAGCCCTCGAAGTCGTACCGCCTGCCGGACGACAAGGAGAAAGCGGCTCTGCTGGATCTGGCGGCGCGGCTGAAGGCCCTGCCGGCGGACACCACGGACGGTGAACTGATCCAGAACGAGGTCTATGCGGTGGGCAAGGAGCACGGTTTCGAGCCGCTGCGGGCCTGGTTCGGGGCGCTGTACGAGGTGCTTCTGGGCGCCAGCCAGGGACCGCGCTTCGGCTCGTTCGCCGCCATCTACGGCCTGGCTCAGACGATCGAACTGATCGAGGCGGGGGCGAATGGTCAATTGGCCAAGGCCTGACCGGGTTTAACCCTTTCGGTCAAGCTTGCGTTAGGCAAGACCGCCTATCGACCGCCCGCTCGGCATGAGCGCCGGGCAGGAGGCGGGCTTGCACTATCGGATAGACGACGAAGCGCGCCTGTTCCATCTCGACCTGAACTGCGGGATCACGGCGGAGCGGGCGCTGGACAAGGCGCTGACGGTGATCGAGGCGCGGCCGGAGCTGTGGCGCTGGGACTGGATCGTCGACGCCCGGGTCACGCCCGAGGACGCCTCGTTTCATCAGATCGCGCGCCTGGCCCGGGCCTTCGACGTTCGGCTGGACAACGAGGTGCTGACGATGCTGGTGACCCACGACTCCTATCTGCACCTTTGGGCGCGGGTGATGGACTTCCAGTTTCCGCGCCGCAGACATCTGGTGGTCGCCACGCCGGAGGCGGCGATGCGCCGGATCGAGCACCGACAAGCGCAACGAAGATGAACCGAAAATAACGGCGAAGCTCCGGGAGCCTTCAGGTTCGTCCGTGCATTCTCCACCCATCGGCAAACGCGCTGACAGGAGAAGAGTTATGTCGAACAAGATTTTCAAGACCGGTCTGGCCACTGCTGCGGCTCTGGCCGCCCTGGTGACCGCCGCCCCGATGGCCGCCCAGGCCCAGGCCAACGGCGTGACCAACTGCGACGCCCCCGGCGGTCGCCAACGCGCCGGCGCCCTGCTGGGCGCCGTGGTCGGCGGCGTGGTCGGGTCGAACCTGGCCCGTAACGAACGCACGGCCGGCACCATCGTCGGCGCGGGCGCCGGCGCCGCAGCCGGCTCTTACATCGGCTGCAACCAGCAGCGCACCCGCGCTGCAGCCCAGGCCAACGCCAACACCTATCGCGCCGGCTCCAACCTGCGCATCCGCAGCGGTCCCGGCACCGGCTATCGCCAGTCGGGCAGCCTGTCGGCCGGCCAGCCCTTCACGGCCGTCGCTTCGCAAGGCGACTGGATCCAGATCGCCGGCGGCGGTTGGGTCAACGCCAACTATGTGACCCGCTAAGGGTCGCTGAACGGAAGACTGTTCCGGCTGCGGGGCCGTTCATGCCCCGTCCAGTTCCCGTCGTCGGGACAGTCATTCAGGCTCGCGGTTCGCCGTTCGAGCCGAAGCCCCGTCCGGTTCGCCGGGCGGGGCTTTCTGCTAATCAGACTATTGGCTGACCCACAGGATCCGCGCCATCCATTCGATGTCGCGACGCGCCACGATGCGGGGCGGGTATTCGGGATTGATCGAGGACAGGGTCGCCGTGCGCGCCGTCAGACCGGTCAGTTCCTTGGCCACCACTTCTCCCGAGGCCAGGCGGGCCACGACCCGGTCGCCGCGCCGCACCGCTGGGTCGCTGCGATCCACGATCACCCGGTCGCCCTCGCGATAGAGGGGCGACATGGAATCGCCTGTGATCTGCAGACTGAAGGTGGTGTCATTGACTCTCGGCAGTTCGGTCTCCTCCCAGCCGTCGCCGGTCGGCAGGCCCGCATCGTCGAAGAAGCCGTCCTGACCCGCGCGGGCCAGACCCAGCAGGGGGACGGTGGTGGGCCTGTCCGGCGCATCCTCGGCAAGAGCGGCGAAATCGGCCAGGGACACGCCGGTCGCCGCCAGGATCAGGGTCATGCTCTCGGTCGAGGGCCAGCGGGGGCGAGGCGGATCGCCGGGGCCGAAGCGCTTGGAGGGATTGAAGCTGGTGGCGTCCAGCCCCGCCCGCCGCGCCAGACCAGACGCGGTCAGGCCCTCGCGTCGCGCCAGGGCGTCGACGGCCTTCCAGAGTTGGGCGTGGGACAGGGGCATGGGATTTCCGCGACTGAGTCGGGGAATCCTAGAGGGCTGATCTAGGAATTTCTACCTATGTGTTCGGCGGCGGCTTTGCGATCTTGCCAAGTCCAGAATGTGCCGACGATGATGCAGGCGATGATCAGGTAACCCGTGAAGTTGGTGACCGTGTAGAGTGACGCGAGCGGGACGCGGGCGCCGGTCAGGATCATGATGTGGCTCATGACCGCGATCAGTTGCAGGCCGCTGACCCATATCGTCCAAGGATGGCGGGCCCGCCAAGCCAGAGCGACGAAGGCGATGAGCACGCCGACATCGATCAGGAAGACTCCGATCGGCATGCCGCGAAAGCCTTGCATCTCCTGCATGACCATGGAGGCGAACCAGGCGAATAGGTAGACGCCCGCACCTATGCGTTCAGCGGGACCGCCCTTCATGAAGGCGAACAAGGCCATGCCTACCATGAAGACTGCGCCGACAACGGCGTACAGCATGTTCACCATGTGAAGTCGCCCCCGCGCTGGATGCGCGAGGGCGACAATGAAGCAACTCTGGTTAAGCGAGAATGTCAGTAACCTAAGCTTACCAAGAATTCACGCAACGGAGCGGAGGTGGCCCGTCGGGCGTTTCACGTCTTGCGGATCGAGCCAGTCATCGGGCTTACCGATCGGACCGGCGGCGTAGGTCCCGTAGCCGAGGCGACGGTGGTCCTTCTGGAGCTCGGCGTGGCAGGCCACGATCGATTCACGGGCGGCGGCGAGGGCGGCGATGGTTTCCATGGCCTTGGCTTGCGACGCCGTGGCGGCGACAGGCGAAAGCGACAGGGCGGCGCGGGCGCCGATGAAGGATTGAACCAGCGTGGTCGCCTGGGTGATGGCGGCGTCGATGGCGTGTTCAGTCGCGTGCAGATCGCCGGCGACGCTGGCGATGACTTCAGTCCGTTCCATTAGAAAGCCCCTCAAGACAAGGTTTACAATGGATGAATCTTAACACGTCTTAACTGTGTTCGGTAGCGGCTTGTTTACCTATTCGGCAATCGCGCGTTGAAGCGGCGCCATAGGGCGCCGCCTGCAATGAGCGCGAATTGCGAGCTCTGAAATTCCTAGGGATTGTCCAAAAGGAAGTGGGCGGTCAGGGAGGCGATGGGTTCGCCGCGCGCCTCCTGCCAGGCCTCTGCCTGCACATGGGCGATCCGACGCCCCGCGCGATTGATTCTCGCGCGGGCATAGACGTCGATGGGGCGGCCAGTGCGCAGATAGGCGACGGTCACATTGATTGGCCGGGGCAGGCGCGGACCCGGAAAGGCCAACTCGACCTGGGCCATCGCCGTCAGCTCCAGCAGGGCCGCGATCGAGCCGCCGTGCAGGGCGGGCAGCATGGGGTTGCCGATCAACCTGTCGGCGAACGGCATGACGACCGTCACCTCGTCCCCGCTGACCAGGGTCCGCAAGTCCAGGAAGCGGGCGTAGGGGGCATGTTCGAGAAGGTCGCTCACGCCGCGTCCTCTCTCTTTGCGCCGGCGGACCGGTTCAGCACATAGGCGGCCTGGGCGGCGGCGACGGGATCGGACAGGTCGTCTTCGAAAGCCCAGGCGCGGACGAAGGCGACGGTCGGGGTCAGGCGATAGCATTTGGCCTGGGCCAGCAGATCGTGTCGCGGTCGGCCCACCCGCATGTAGTCGACGCGCAGGTCGAGGGTGGCGATGGGCTGAAAGGCGTCCATCGCCGCCCAGACCGCCAGGCCGCAGATGTGGTCGAGCAGGGTGGTCACCAGGCCGCCGGCGAAGGTCTCCGCTTGCGGATCGCCGACCAGATCCTGTCGCCAGGGCACGCGGATGCGCGGCTCGCCGTCGTGCAGGCCGTCGAACACGAATCCCAGGGCCGCCGTGTGGGCCGAGCCCGCCGCGAGCTGGGGTAGAACGGACGAGGCGAAATCCTGATGCATGCGAACTTACGCTGTTGGGGATACTGAGCCGTCCTGTATGGATCGGGGACCCGACGGCGTCGAGAGCGTTACAGTCGCCATGATCCGCTTCGAAGACCTGCTGCATCCTACGCCCGCCGGCCTCTATTGCCCGCCAGGGGACTTCTACGTCGATCCGGTGCGGCCAGTGGATCGGGCGGTGATCACCCATGGCCATTCGGACCATGCGCGCGCCGGTCACGGCGTCGTCCTGGCGACGCGTCAGACCCTGGCCATCATGGCGGAACGGTACGGCGCCGATTTCGCGGGGCGGGAACAGGCGGTCGAATATGGTGAGGAGGCCTCCGTCAACGGAGTCGACCTCCGCCTGGTCCCGGCGGGGCATGTCCTGGGTTCAGCCCAGGTCGAGGTGAAGTGGAGGGGCATGACCATGGTGGTGTCCGGCGACTACAAGCGCCGACGCGATCCGACCTGTCCGGCCTTCGAGCCCGTGCCGTGCCATGTGTTCATTTCCGAGGCGACCTTCGGGCTGCCGGTCTTCCGTCATCCGCCGGCAGAGGAGGAGGTCGGGCGGCTGGTCCGGTCGCTGGGGCAGTTTCCCGAGCGGGCGCATCTGGTCGGCGCCTATGCCCTGGGGAAGGCGCAGAGGATCATGCGCCTGTTACGGGAGGCGGGGTGGGATCGGCCCATCTATGTTCACGGCGCGATGGAGCGGCTGAACGCCCTCTACGAACGTGAGGGCGTGAATCTGGGGCCGATCCTGCCTGCGCGAGGATTGGCCAAGGGGGCGCTGGGCGGGGAGGTGGTGGTGGCGCCGCCGTCCGCCATTCAGGATCGCTGGGCGCGCAGTTTCGCCGATCCGGTCACGGCCTTCGCCTCGGGCTGGATGGGGGTGCGGGCGCGGGCGCGCCAGCGGGGCGTGGAACTGCCGCTGGTGGTCTCGGATCACGCCGACTGGGGCGAGTTGGTCGCCACCTTCGAGGAGCTGAAGCCCGAAGAGGCGTGGATCACCCACGGGCGGGAGGAGGGGCTGCTCCGCTGGGCCGAGATCAATGGCCAGAAGGCGAGAGCCTTGCGTCTCGTCGGCTATGACGAGGAGGACGAGGAGACGGTGGAGGTCCGGCCGGACTGATCCGGGTCAGGCCTGACGGGCGGCGCGGTTTTCGGAGACGTCTGTAGCGGCGGCGGCTTCGGCGCTGGACAGGGCGGCGTTCATGGCCATGCGCAGGCGTTCCGGCTTGATCGGCTTCTCGACTACGGCGGCCATGCCGATCGACAGATAGTGTTTGGCGTCTTCCGGATCGGCGTTGGCGGTCAGGGCGACGATGGGGATGCGGCTGACGGGGCCGTCCAGGGCGCGGATGGCCTGGGTGGCCTGGACGCCGTCCATGCGCGGCATCTTGATGTCCATCAGGACCAGATCGTAGCGGCTTTCCTGCACGGCCTGGAGCGCCTCGAGGCCGTCCTCGGCCAGTTCGGAGCTGCAGCCGAACATCTCGCACAGGGCCTGGGCCACGACGCGGTTGGTGGCGTTGTCGTCAACGATCAGGATGTGAGGTGCGGACTGGAGTTCCAGCTCCGACAGGTCGGACACGTTCGACGCCGCCTCGGCTTCAATGACGGCGCGGCGGGCGATCAGGTCGAAGGCGAAGGTGGCGCCGCAACCCTTGTTGTTTTCGGCCCAGATACGGCCGTCCATACGGTCGACGACCTGGCGACAAATGGACAGGCCCAGGCCGGCGCCGTCGGGGCCGGAGCCGTGGACGAAGGGCTCGAAGATGGAGTCGACCCGATCGGCGTCGACGCCGGGGCCGTCGTCGCGGACGCGGGCTTCCATATGGACCTGGTCGCCCTCGACCCAGGCCTTCAGCCCGGCCTCGACCACGCCGTTCCGGGCGAATTTCAGGGCGTTGCCGATCAGGTTGTTGAACACCTGCTTCAGGCGCATGCCGTCGATGACGGCGGCCAGTTCGGTGTCGCCTTCATAACCGATCAACAGGGTCACGCCATCCTGCGAGGCGCGCGGCTCCCACAGGGCCTGGACATCGTCCATGACGGCGCGCAGCGGGGTGGGGGCGGGATTCAGTTCCAGCTCGCCGGCCTCGGCCTTGGACAGGTCGACGGCGTCCTGAAGGATGCGCAGCAGGCTTTCGGAGGAATCGACGATGGTCTGGACGTGGGCCTGGGCGGCCTCGTTCAGGGGTTGGCGGCGCAGCAGTTCGGCGACGGCGAGGACGCCGTTCATCGGGGTGCGCAACTCGTGGCTCATGATGGCCAGGAACTGGCTCTTGGCGCGTGCAGCCGCGATGGCCTGGGCGCGGGTGTCGTTCAGGATGGCGGCCTGGTCGGCCAGCTGGGCGTCGTGTTCGCGCTGGCGGTCGGTGGCGACCTTCAGCAGGGTCGCGACCGTGCCGACCCCGTGGTAGCGACCGTTCTTGGTGACGACGAAGCCGCGCAGCAGGGCGGCCGGGCCGCCCTTCAGCATGATGTCGCAGAAGGCGTCGATCTGGACGTCGCCCTCGACCACGGCCGGCTCGGCGTCCATGGCGAAGCTGATGGGGCGGAGGTCGTACAGGGCGTGGCCGAAACGGCCGGCGATCTTCTGCAGGAAGGCGGTGCGTTCGACGAGGCCCACCGGCCGGTCATTCTCCACGACGGGAATGACAAGGGTGTCCGGCTCGCGTTCGAAGCGCGCCAGCACCTGACACCCGAGGGTCGAGGGATCGACCGGTTGGGCGTGTTCCGAAAGGGTCTCGATGGTCGGCATACTGCCTGGAACTCCTTACTCGGTCACAATCTGGTCCAGGATCGCTTGCGGATTAGTTAAGCCGGATCAGAAAGTTTGGCCGAGCCGCGACGCTCGAACCTCAAGAGCGGCGGAGCCGATTCCGCACCTCGTCTCTTTTTGCACCCCGACGAGGTCTGGTGTATGAGGCCCGCCCGACCCATCTAGGGTCCCCATCCCTTTGTGCATGCGCGCGGCCGACCGGCCGACCGCAGGTTTGTCATGAGCGCCATCCTGGAAAAGACCCCGACCACCGCTCTCGTCCTCTTCTCCGGAGGGCAGGACAGCGCCACCTGCCTGGCCTGGGCGCTGGAGCGGTTCGAGCGGGTCGAGACGGTCGGTTTCGACTATGGCCAGCGCCATCTGGTCGAGATGCAGGCGCGTCAGGCCGTGCGGGACGGCATGGGCGAGGCCCTGCCGCAGTACGCCGAACGCCTGGGCGACGACCATGTCGTGGATCTGACCGGATACGGTCGGATCGCCGAGAGCGCCCTGACCGCCGACCGCAAGATCGAGATGGACGCGCGCGGCCTGCCGACGACCTTCGTGCCGGGGCGGAACCTGATCTTCCTGGTGGCGGCGGCGGCCCTGGCGGACCGACGGGGGCTGGAGGTCCTGGTCGGCGGCATGTGCGAGACGGATTATTCGGGCTATCCCGACTGCCGTCACGAGACGATGGAGGCCATGGCGCGGGCCCTGTCGCTGGGGCTGGACAAGCCGGTCGTGATCGACACCCCGCTGATGTGGCTGACCAAGGCCCAGACCTGGGAACTGGCCGACACGATCGGGGGCGAGGCCCTGGTCGAGTTGATCGTCGAGGACAGCCATACCTGCTACCTGGGCGACCGGACGCATAGGCACGTCTGGGGCTATGGCTGCGGCGACTGCCCTGCCTGCGAGCTGCGGGCGGCGGGCCATGCGGAATGGGTCGCTTCGAAGTGACCTATTCGGCCAAGGAAGTCTTTCTGACGGTGCAGGGCGAGGGCGGACAAGCGGGGCGGCCCGCCGTCTTCCTGCGTTTTGCCGGCTGCAATCTGTGGAGCGGACGCGAGCAGGACCGCGAGACGGCAGTCTGCAGCTTCTGCGACACCGACTTCGTCGGCACGGACGGCGGCGGGGGCGGCAAGTTCCGTACGCCGGATCTGATGGCCGACCATGTCGCCTCGATGTGGCGGGGGCGCGAGGGCGATCCGAAACTGGTGGTCTGCACCGGGGGGGAGCCTCTGCTGCAGCTGGATCCGCCCCTGGTGGAGGCGTTGCACGCGCGCGGCTTCGAGATCGCCATCGAGAGCAACGGCACCCTGGCGGCCCCCGACGGCATCGACTGGGTCTGCGTCAGTCCCAAGGCGGATGCGGATGTGATCCAGATCAAGGGGCAGGAGTTGAAGCTGGTCTATCCGCAGGCCAAGGCGATGCCTGATCGGTTCGAACATCTCGATTTCGAGCGGTTCTGGCTGCAGCCCATGGACGGTCCCGACCAGGCGGAGAACACCGCCGCCGCCATCGAATACTGCCTGACCCATCCCCAGTGGCGCCTGAGCGTCCAGACCCACAAGTACATCGGCGTCCGCTAATGCCCGTCTTCGAAATCACCAAACAGGCGACCTTCGACGCCGCCCACCATTTCCCGAACGAGCCCGAGGGCAGCATCTATCGCCGCGTTCACGGCCATTCCTTCACGGTCGAGGCGACGGTGCGGTCGGAGGTGTTGGACGCCGAACATGGCTGGGTCGCGGACCTGGGCGCGCTGGACCGGGCGCTGAAGGCGGCGGCCGAGCAACTGGACCACGGGATGCTGAACGAGCACGAGGGGCTGGAACTGCCCAGCCTGGAGAACCTGTGCCTGTGGTTCGTCAAGACGCTGCAGCCCGACTGGCCGGGCCTGTGCCGGGTCCAGGTGGCCCGGCCGACGATCAACGAACGGTGCGTGCTGAGCCTTTAGGCCGACAACCACTCCGTCAGCGCTGCATTGACCGCCTCTGGTTGCTCCAACGTCGAGGCGTGGCCGCATTGGGGAACCACGACCAGCCGGCTGTTGGAGATGGCGGCCGCCATCTCCTCGGAGCGATCTGGCGGGGTCAGCACGTCCTTGTCTCCGACGAGGATCAGGGTCGGAACCTTGATATCGGCGAGGTGAGGTCGAGAGTCGATCCGCTTCGTGATCGCCGCCTCCTGGCGGATGAAACCTGCTGGTCCGACATCGCGTCCCATGCGCACCTGGACATCGATCAACTCCTGTCGCTGTCGATGAAGGGGGTGGAGAAGGTTGGGCGTGACCTGAGCCAAGACCGCTTCCAGTTCTCCGTTGGCGACGCGTTCGTTCAGTAATCGCCGCGCCTCGATCTGTTCCGGCGTATCGGCCCGTGCGGATGTGTCGAGCAAGGCCAGTTTGATGACGCGTTCCGGCGACTGGCGCATGATTTCCAGGCTGATGTAGCCGCCCATCGAGATGCCGCCGAGAGCAAAGCGCGGCGGGGCGTCCCTAAGTATGGCGGCCGCCATTTCGGCGATCGTTCGCCCCTCCAGCGTTGAGGCGACGGTTATGGGACCATAGGGCCACAGGGCGGTGGTTTGCGGAGCGAAGGTCTCGGCCGTGCAGGCCAGGCCGGGGATCAGGACGGTCGGGGTCATGACGGGAGCTTAACACGATTTCTCCCTCCCGTTTCGGGTCGGGTGAGGAGGCAGGATGATGCAATCTGATCGTGCCGAAGGGCCCTGCCGCCCCCACTCGGCCGTTTCGCGGCCACGCTCCCCCGCAGGGGGGAGGGAGAGGCGCTGTTCCCTATTGGATCAGCAGCGCTTGCCCTGACGCTGCCGCTGTTCGCAACGGCGTTGTTCGCGTTCCCAGTCGCGCTGTTCGCGTTCGCGGCGTGCGCGGGTTTCCTCGTCCGAGGTGGTGACGGCGTCGAAGCCGGCGCCGACGACAGCGCCGCCAGCCTTGGCCGTGCCGCCTACGACGGCGGCGGTTCCGCCGACGACCGCGCCGACGAGGCAGCCCTGAAGCAGGACGGAGGATCCCAGCACGAGGCCGAGGACGGCGGTGCGGGCGATGCGGCGGTCGATCATTCTTCTTCTCCCCTGTGGGACGGAGAATGACAGACTAATGGTGAATGAGGGCTGACTTCAGGCCGTGCGTTGCGGCAGCAGTTTGCGGCGCTGGCGCGAGATCGCCAAAGGCGCGCCGTCCGCGCCCCAGGCCGTGGCCTCGTCCACCGTCCAGCCCACGCCCAGGTCCAGCATCCTGAACTCGAAGAAGGCCCAGCCGTCGGGCGCGGTTTCGGGCGTGGGGTCGGCCAGGATGTCGATGCGGAAATCGACCGTGGTCATCGGCGCAGGCGTCTTCGACAGGGTCCAAGCGGGCGGATAGAGGGCGTCCAGCAGATAGCAGAGACCGACCTCGTCCAGCGGCCGGCCGTCCGCCATCCGCATCCAGGTGCGCTCGATCGCCGGCTTGCCTTCGTTGCCGCCCAGGATGTTGGGGCCGCCGTCGAATCTGTACTGGACGTGCTGGGAGAAGTGCGGGGCCATGGGGCCGTGGATCGTGCCCCTGGGGTCCAGGCTGTCCAGCGGCGGGGGCGGGGCGTGCCGGGGCGTGATCGGGGCGGTCGCGCCGTCCAGACCATAGGTGCCGGTGGCGTGGTGGGTCATGCGGCCGTCCTGATCCGCCTCGACCGCCGCATAGATCACATTGCGGCCGCCGCGCAGCAGGCGCGGGCGGAAGGCGACCTGTTCGCCGAACTTCGCCGCCGACAGATATTGCACCGACAGGGTGCGAAGCGGCGCGGTCAGGGCCAGGCCTTGGCGCATCGACTGGGCGCACAGGGCCGCCAGCAGGCCGCCGAAAGGGAAGCCCTTTTCCGGCGCCATGCCCGAGGGGCCATTCGAGAAATGGCCCGGCACCGGGGCGGACAGGCCGCCGTCGTCCAGGGTCTGGAAGGCCAGGGCGGCGTCGAGAGAAACGGCGTCGGTCATGGTCGGGTCACTGCATCGGCGAAGAGGGACGGAGGATCCTAGAAGACCCCCCGCCAGTCAAAGGAACAAGGCCGAAGAACCGGGAGGTTCGCAGGTCCGTTGCCAAACAAGACTGACTGACTGGGTTCGGATTGGCAACCCTCTTGCCAACAGGGTGACGCGGCGTCACTTTCATCCGTATGGGACGCACCGCCGACTACAGCCGCCAAAGCTGCTCCATCGCCGCCACGCTTGAGGTGATCGGCGACCCCTGGACCCTGCTGGTCATCCGCGACGCCTTCAACGGGGTCAGCCGGTTCGAACAGTGGCAGGAGAATCTGGGCGTGGCCCGTAATGTCCTGGCCGCCCGTCTGAAAAGCCTGGTTCAGCACGGGGTGCTGGAGCCGCGTCTGTATTCCGAACGCCCGCCGCGCAACGAATATGTCCTGACCGCCAAGGGCAAGGATCTGTACGGAGTGCTGGTGACCCTGCACGGCTGGGGCGCCAAGCACGTCTATGGCGACGCCGACAGCGGCATCGACATGGTGCACAAGACCTGCGGCCAGACCCTGACCCCGCGCATCGCCTGCGGCTGCTGCAACGAGATCGTCAAGCCGAGGGACATCAAGCTGACGCGGGCCGAGAACCGGCCGACGGTTGGGGACGTGATGCCGAAGGAAGCGGCTTAGGCTTCAGCCGGTTTTGGCGAGGCTTTCGATAGAAGCGTCGTCGGCCTCGTCCCGCACATACTCGAGAATATCGCCGGGCGCGCAGTCCAGATAGCGGCAGATGGCGTCGAGGGTGTCGAAGCGCAGGCCGCGGACCTTGCCGGATTTCAGCAGGGACAGATTGGTCTCGGATATGCCGATGGCGCGGGCCAGGACGTTGGAGCGGACCTTGCGGCGGGCCATGACGACGTCGAGGCGAAGGACGATGGGCATCAGACGAACCTCGAGGCGTCGTCGTGGATCTCGGCCCCCCAACGCATGACACGGGCCACGACCAACAGGACCAGGCCGAGGGCGAAGGCCTTCAGACTGTCGAGACGCAGCCAGCCCTCGTCGTCGAAGCCGGCGGCCTCGACCAGCAGATGGCCCAGGGTCGGGGCGACGGCGTAGGCCAGCAGCCACAGGGCGATCCGCTCCAGACAGCGGGCGTTGGCGGCGTCCAGCACCACGCCGGCCCGGTAGAGGCCGAACAGGCGGCGCAGTTCCCACAGCACGGCCAGGGCGGGGACCAGCATCAGAGAGGCGGAGGCGGCGAGGGCCAGTTTGCGCGTGAAGGGCAGGGCGCCGACTGAGGTCCAGCCGGCGGGCAGAGGCGGGACGTCCGGCATCAGCAGGATCTGCATCCCGCCGGGCCGCACCTGCAGGCGCGGTCCGTCGTAGGCCAGGACCGCCACGATCGAGATCGCCAGCACCAGGGCGCCGACAACGAACAGGACGGCGAACAGGATCTCCAGCGGACGGCTGAGGCCCCGGATCCGCGTCAGGGCCGGCGCCTCGACCGGAACGGGCGGCGGCAGGTCGATAAGAACGGCCATGGTGAGACCTGATTGACAGATATATTTTTATGTATTTCGATATGGGGCGTCACGCAAGCCGGGGAAGCGCTCATGGGACGGTCGAGGATTTCACGCTGGGCCGGGCTTGTCATGCCTGTGGTTCTGTTGGGGGCGTCGGGGTGCGCGACGGTGGCGACGGTTCATCCGCGCGTGGCGGCGGATCTGGGGACGGCGTCGCGGGGTTCGGCGCTGGAGGCCAGTCTGGCGCGGCCGGGCGTGGTCGGGTTCGAACAGGTCGCCTTCGCGCGCTGGACGGCGGGGCGGGCGGCCTTCATCGAGTGGGACGATCCGCGCACCGCCGCCGTGCCCAAGGGGACGGAGGAGGCGACCATCTTCGCCTATGTGATCGATCATCCCCGGTTCGGGCGCTACCTGATCGACGGGGGCGTGTCGCGCGATCTGGAGCCGCGCCTCAATCCGCTGATGCGCCGGGCGCTGCGGGATCTGGACGTGCGGATCGAGCGGACGACGGGGGAGCGGTTGGCGGGAGAGGCGGCGCCGCGCGCGGTCTTTCTGACCCATCTGCATTTCGACCATGTGGGCGGTGTGATGGATCTGGTGGACGGGACGCCGGTCTATGTCGGGGCGGGCGACGCGGAAGAGCGGAACCTGATGCATCGGCTGACCGGTCGGCCCGCCGACATCGCCCTGGAGGGCAAGGGGCCGCTCAGGGAATGGGCGTTCGCGCCCGACCCGGACGGGGTCTTTGCCGGGGTGATCGACGTGTTCGGCGACGGCTCGGTCTGGGCGCTGAGCCTGCCGGGTCATTCGCCGGGATCGACCGGCTATCTGATCAACGCCGTCGCCGGGCCGAAACTGGTGACCGGGGATGCGGTGTCGATCCGGCTGGGCTGGGATCAGGAGTTGCCGCAGCCCCTGCCGAAGGGCGCGCGGGCCGAGGCGCGCGCCTCGGTCGAGGCCCTGCGCCGGTTCGCCGCCGCCCATCCGCAGGTCGCGGTCTTTCTGGGGCATCAGCCGTTGGCGTATTGAGGATGGCTGCTGCCGCTTTCTGGCAGGATGTCTGCTAGAGTCGCGGCGTGTCCCGGTCCGAACGTCTCTTCGATCTGCTGAACGCCCTGAGGCGACATCGCCGGCCGGTCAGCGGTCAGGTGCTGGCGGACGAGATGGGGATCAGTCTGCGGACCCTGTATCGCGACATCGCAAGCCTGCAGGCGCAGGGGGCGACGATCGAGGGCGAGCCGGGGGTCGGCTATGTGCTGAAGCCCGGCTTCCTGCTGCCGCCGCTGATGTTCACGCCCGAGGAGATCGAGGCCCTGGTGCTGGGCTCGCGCTGGGTGGCGGACCGGGCCGATGCGCGGATGCGGGACGCGGCTCTGGGGGCGCTGGCGCGGATCGCGGCGGTGGTCCCGCCGGACCTGAAGGACGAGATGGAGACCTCGGCCCTGCTGGTCGTGCCGGGCGCGCCGTTTCCGGTGGACGTGGTCGATCCGGCTCTGCTGCGAAAGGCGATCCGCACCGAGCGGCGGCTGAAGCTGTGTTATCGCGACGAAGCGGGCAAGGCGTCGGAACGGGTGGTCTGGCCCTTCGCCCTGGTCTTCTTCGACCGGGTGCGGCTGCTGCTGGCCTGGTGCGAACTGCGCGAGGATTTCCGTAGTTTCCGCACCGACCGCGTGGTCGAGGCCGAGGTGATGGAGGCGCGCTATCCGGCCCGTCGCCAAGCCTTGCTGAAGACCTGGCGCGAGGCCCAGGAAAAGTCGATTTCGAAGGAAGGCTGCTGACAGATTCTGGCAGCACCGGGGGCTAGGCTGTGTCCTGTTCGCAACGACAGGAGGGCCTGATGACCGAGACCGACGACATCCTGCTGAACGTGACCGATCCGGAGGTCAGCGCGCGGTTCTATTCCGGGCTGCTACGTTGCCTCCCGGTGGAGGCGGGGCCGGATCGGGCGCTGTTCGTCCTGGGCTCCGGACGGGCGCTGAGCCTGTGGCGGCGGGTCGACGCCCGCTTGGAAGAGGTCTGCGAGGTCGACTTCCCGCTGGACGGCGCGGCGGCGGTCGATGAGGCGCATATGGACTGGTGGGACCGGGGCGCGCGCATCCTGCTGCCGCCGATGGACATGGGGTGCGGGCGCGGATTCGTGGCGCGCGACCCGGATGGGCATCGGCTGCGGGTCTTCGCCCGGACCGAAGGCCGGTGCGGCGTGGCCGCCTGACGCTCAGGCCTGGACGAAGCTGGCGCGCGGAATCTCGACAGTGAACAGGGAGCCGTCGCCGACGGTGGAGCGGTGAAAGGCCCGGCCGTCGTGGGCGTCGGCCACCGCCCTCACCACCGCCAGGCCCAGGCCGGTGCCTGAGGCATAGGTGGCGTCGCGCTTGAAAGCCTCGAACACCTCGGCGGCGCGGTCGGCCGGGATGCCCGGGCCGTCGTCCTCAACCGACAGCCGCGCCACGCCACTGAAGGGAGCGGTGCGGATGCATAGCAGGCCGGGCGTGGCGTGGTGTCGGGCGTTCTCGACCAGGGCCAAAGCCGCCTGCCGGATCCGGGTCGGATCGCAGACGACCACGGCGGATTCCAGCCGCCAAACCACTTCGAAGCCAGCGGCCGTCAGGCCGGGCTCCACGACCTCGCGCAGGTCGCCGACCACCTCGGCCAGGTCCACGGTCTCGAGCCTGAGATCCAGATGGCCGCTGTCGGCCAGGCTGACCACGCGCAGATCCTCCACCACCCGCGCCAGACCGTCGACCTGCCGCAGCAGGCTCGTCAGGGTGCGGGGATCCATTTCAAACACACCGTCGGCCACGCCCTCCAGGCGGCCCTTGAGGATGGTCACCGGGGTGCGCAGTTCATGGGCGATCTTGGCGTTCCAACTGATCATCCCGGCGGCCAGGGCCTGCAGCCGTTCGGCCATCCGGTTGAAGTCGTCGACCAGTTCCGCCGTCTCGCGCAGCGAGCGATCGGAGACCACCGCGCGGGCGGTCAGGTCGCCGTCAGTGATACGGCGGGCGGTGGCGGCCAGCGAGGCGAGGGGCAGGACGATCCGACGGGCCAGTTGCGCTCCGATCAGCACCGCCAGGCCGATGGCGATCACGACTGCGGCGGCGATGACCACATAGTCCTTGGCCTGGGGCGACCAGTGGTGCGGCGCCGCGACAAGGTTGGGATTGTTCTCGAACACCCAGGCATAGACGAAGAAGGCGCACAGGGCGCTGAGCAGGAAGCCAGCCACGGTCACCAGCGCCATGCGGACGGCGATTCTGCGACCCAGACCGGCGAGTCGCATCAGTCCTGCGGCTCCAGCCGATAGCCCACGCCGCGCACATTGGTCAGGATCTCGTCCGCGCCGGCGGCCTCGAGCTTGCGGCGCAGATGGCTGATATGGCTGTCGATGGTGCGCTCCTGGACCTCCTGGTTCGGGAAACAGGATTCCATGATCTCTGCGCGGGTGAAGACGCGCAGCGGGATACGGGCCATATGGGCCAGGATCCGGAATTCGGTCAGGGTCAGGTCCAGGCGGCGTTTGCCCTCGGGCGTGGCGACCGAGGCGAGATAATTCTCCAGCTGAACCTCGACCGGGCCGACGCGCAGAACCTTGGCGTTGGGGGCGCCGACGCTGCGACGCAGGATGGCGTGGACACGGGCCACGACTTCGACGGGCTTGAACGGCTTGACAATATAGTCGTCGGCGCCGATCCGCAGGGCCTGCAGCTTGTCCAGGTCCTGATCCAGGGCGGTGACCATGATGACGGGGGTCTCGCCGCGTCGACGCAGTTCGCCCAGCACGTCCCAACCGTCGCGCACCGGCATGCGCACGTCCAGCAGGACAAGGTCAGGTTTCAGCGCGGCGTGGAGGTCGATCGCCTGCTGCCCGTCCGAGGCGGCGACAGTGCGGAATCCTTCCCGGCGCAGATAGGCGTCCAGGATCTCGACGATCTCGCCCTCGTCGTCTGCGATCAGTATCAAGCTGCTCATAAAGGCCGCCATCGCGCCGGAAGACCGCCAGGTCCAGCAAAACCGGACGGCTTCGGACAAGTTTCATCCAGTCTCCACACTGACTGAACAAAGGGCCAAAAGAAAACCCCCTCCCGCCGATGCGGAAGGGGGCGTTCTCTCGGTCCGAAGGAACGATCAGTAGGTGGCGCGCAGTTCGATGCCGAAGGTGCGCGGCGTATTGAAGTTGCCGTAGTCGCCGATCACGCCCCGGTTAGACGGATCGCGACGATAGACATACTGCTCGTCCAGCAGGTTGCGCGACCAGAGGGCCACCTCCAGCAGCGGACCGCCGTCTCGGGTCGTGATATCCGTCAGGGCGACGCGACCGTTCACGATGAAGGAGGAGTCGTTCTTCAACTCGAACTGGTCGAAGGCCTGGGTCGCATCGGCGTAGTTGGCGTCGATGTGGGCCTTGAAGTTCGCGCCGAACAGCGGGGTGTCGTAGTCGGCGGCGACGCTGAAGGCGTTTTTCGGCGTGTAGGCGATGAACACCTGCTGCACCACGCCGCTGAACGGGTTCCGCGTCGGCGGCACTTCCGTGTTCGTGTAGGCGTAGGAGGCCGACAGGGTCAGAGCGTCAGTGACACGCGCCATGCCTTCCAACTCCACGCCCTTCAGCTTGGTCGTGCCCGGGGCGTTGATCGTTTCCAGCGTGTTCCGCGTCGAGGCGCCGATCACGGTCACCAGGCTGAAGTCGATCTGGCTGTTTTCGCGCTCCGAGTAGAAGGCCGCGGCGTTGACGCGCAGGCGGTTGTCCAACCAGTCGCTCTTCAGGCCCATTTCGTACGAAACGATGTCTTCCGGGCCGAACGAGCGGTAGGTCAGAGAGCGCGAGCTGGCGCCGCCGGCGCGGTAGCCCTCGGCGTATTTGGCGTAGACGTTGACGTCGTGGTTGACGTCATAGGCCACGGTCACCATCGGGTTGAAGCGTTCCGTCTTCGTGTCGAAGGTGAAGTTGGTCACGGCGTTGCTGACCTTGGACAAGACGCCCGACTTGTCGTCCTGGGTGAAGCGGCCGCCTGCGGTGATGTGCAGGCCGTCGTTCAGCACGGCCGGGGTCCAGGTCGCCTGGCCGTAGATGGCCTTGGACTCGGATTCGGCGCGGCTTTCGCGGTCGATCGAGCGGAAGCCGCGGATGGTCGGCGTGGGGTCCAGGATGGTGTAGCCGGTGCCGTCCGCGTTCCAGCGGTTGGTCGACGGGGTCGAGGCGTCGTCCGAGGCGGTTTCCTTGAAGTAGTAAAGGCCGCCGACATAGTCGATGCGGTCACCCAGCGAACCGACAGCCTGGAACTCCTGGCTGAACTGGTGCTGCCACAGCCCGGCCAGCGAGTAGCGGCTGAAGTTGCTGTTCGGACCAACGATGGGCGGGCGGTGAGCGCCGGCGATGTTGTCGTACTGTTCGACGGCGACTTCGCGATAGGCGGTGATCGAACGCAGTTCCAGATCGTCGCTGGGGCGATAGGACAGGTGCAGGTCGACGCCCTTGGTGTCATCGACGCTCCACTGTTGCGGCACGCCGATGTCGGCGACGTCCATGATGCTGTCGCCGTTGACCTGAACCAGGGGCGAGAGCGCGCGGATTTCAACCGGGACGCCGTTCACCGAACGGATCGTGGTTGAGTTGAAGGGCACGACCGTCAGGCCGTTCGGATTGTAGTTCAGCAGTTGACTGTAGAACGGGGTGTTCTTGTCCTTGCTGATGTCGGCCGCCAGATCGGCGGTGAAGTTGTCTGTCGGGGTCCAGCGGACCTGGGCGCGCAGGCCGCGACGGTCATAGGCGCCGAAACCTTCCTCGCCCGGCAGCGGGTTCTTGGTCACCGGGCCCTGGGCCGAGATCACGCCGTCCACCTTGACCGCGAAATCGTCGATGGCCGGGAAGTCGACGTGCAGTTCCGAGTTGTAGGAGTTCAGGTTGCCGACGCCTGCGACGGCGCGCATGCCGAACTCGCCCGTGGGCTTGCGCGTCACCAGCGACAGGGCGCCGCCTTCGGTGTTGCGGCCGAACAGGGTGCCCTGCGGCCCCTTCAGAACCTCGATCCGCTCCACGTCCAGCAGGGCTGCGCCCAGGCCGTGCTGGCGGCCCAGATAGACGCCGTCGACATAGACGCCGACGCCTTGTTCACGCGCGGGCTGGTTGGCGTCGTTCGGCACGATGCCGCGGATGCCGATGGTCAGGGCCGACTGGCGGGCTTCGAAGGTGGCGATGCGCAGGCCGGGGACGGCGCCGTCGGCCAGGTCCATAAGGCTCTGGACGTGGCGGTTCTCCAGAGCCTCGGAGTTCAGGACCGAGATCGAGATCGGCGTGTCCTGCAGATTGGTCTCGCGCTTGGTTGCGGTGACGACGATGTCGTCCAGGCCGGCCGGCGCGGCGTCGGCGGGGGCCGGTGCGGTTTGGGCGAAGGCGGAGAAGGGCGCGGCGAGAAGAGCGGTCCCCAGCAGCAGCTGGAGGCGGAGTTTGTTTTGACGGTGCATTTATATCCCCTGCTTGGTCGCCGGGGGATTACGGCACTATTGCGATGCGCTGTTTACATGCTTGCAACAGTGGCATGCATTATTAATGTACCGGGATATATCCAATATTCGATCGTTTTTCTCTTAATCTCCACGTAGTCTCCACAAACGAGATCTGGAGCAGAGAGGGCGACGACGCGAACGCCGCCGCCGTCCGGTTCTACTTCCTCACATATTTGTCCAGGAAGGCCAGGTAGGCGTTCTGGGCGGTGATGCGGTTGTCGCGGCGGGTGAAGCCGTGGCCTTCATTGGGGAAGACGACATAGTCGACTGGCACGCCGTTGGCGCGGACGGCGGCGACCAGTTCGTCGCTCTCGACCTTGAGTACACGCGGGTCGTTCTCGCCCTGGACGACCAGCAGGGGCTTGTCGATGCCCTCGGTGTGGAACAGGGGCGAGATGCGGCGGTGACGTTCGGCGTCGGTCGCCGGATCGCCCATTTCGTCGTACAGGGCGATGCGGTTGGCGCCCCACCAGGCGGGGATCGACTCCAGGGTCCGCACCCAGTTGGTGACGCCGAAGATGTCGACGCCCGCCGCGAAGGCGTCCGGGTGGAAGGCCAGGGCGGCGGCGGTCATATAGCCCCCGTAGGAGCCCCCCATCACGGCCACCTGGTCGTCGGCGACCCAGTCCTGTTGGCGCAGCCATTCACCGCCGGCGACGATGTCGCGCAGATCGGCCTCGCCGTGCTTCTTGTCGTCCATGTGGAAGAAGGTCTTGCCGTAGCCGGAACTGCCCCGGTTGTTGGCGCCCAGGACCGCATAGCCGTGGTTCACCAGATGCTGGACCATGGCCGAATAGCCGCGCCGGGTCTGGCCACCGGGACCGCCATGCACCAGCACCAGGGCCGGCGCAGGACTGGCGGCCGAGGCGCCGCGCGGCTTGTAGAGCACCGCCGGGATCATGACCCCGTCTTCGCCCGGATAGCGGACGATGGTCGCCTCGACCAGGACGTCCTCATCGATCGCGGGGTTGAGGGCGTGGGTCAGGCGCATGGCCTGGCCGCTGGCCAGGTCGGCGACGAAGATGTCGGACGGCGAGGTGTCCGAGGCGAGGGTGAAGGCGATTCGTTTCTCGTCGTCGCTGAACCGGACATTGGCGATATCGCCGTCGGGCAGGCCGCTCAGGGCGACCGGCCGGTCGGTGGTGGTGTCCAGCAGGGTCAGTTCGGTCTTGGCGTCGGCGTTGAGCCCCGAGACGCGATAGCGGCCGCTGGGCGAATAGAAGACGAAGCTGACGTCCCAGTCGGCCTGGATCAGCGGAGTGTTCTCACCGGTCACCAGCTCGTGGCGGATGGCCTGCTGGAACTCGCCGTTCTGGTCGGTGCCAATCAGGACAGCAGCGGAATCCGGCGTGAAGTCGAAGGCGGCGTAGGAGACATCGCCCTCGTGCGGGGTCAGCAGTTTCGGCTCGCCCGGCGTGGTCAGGTCGACCAGATACAGGTCGTTATTGGCGCTGGACAGAGACTTGTCGAGCACCAGCCAGCGGCCGTCCGGCGACAGGGCGGCGGGCGAGAAGTCGCCGGGGTTCTCGAACACCATCCGGTGCGCATAGGTGTCGGTGTCATAGGCGATGATGTCGAAGGCGGCCGCGTCGCGTCCGTTCGACATGACATAGAAGCTCTTGCCGTCCCTGCTCCAACCCAGGAAGTCGGCCTTGACCTTGTCGCCCGGCGTCAGGTCGGTCACCGTCCCATCGACGGCCCGCACGAACAGGTGGTTCAACTCGTCGCCGCCGCCGTCCTGGGTGAACAGGACCCGGGCGTCGTCGGGGAAATAGCTCACCGCGCCGGCCGAACTGGTGGTCGAGGTCGTCAGCTGCACGGGGTCGCCGCCGGCGATCGGCAGGGCGTAGGTGTTGAACACCCCCGTCTTGTCCGAGCTGATCAGCACCGACTTGCCGTCCGGCGAGAAGGCCTTGGCCCCGCCATAGGCCAGCCCGTAGCTGGTGGTGTCGAAAAACTGGGCCGCCGTATAGGTCGGCGTCGCCGGGCTGGCGGACGTCGAGGGCGGCGCGGGCTGGGCGTTTGCAGCGACGGGAAGGTCGGCCATCAGGGCCAGTACGGAAACCAGGCAGGCAGTGGTGCGCATAGGAGCCTCTCGACAGGGATAACCGTAGGAGGCGGCACAAGACCACGACAGATGCATTCTGTCTTGGATTTAATGTAACAGCGATCGGTTAGAGCGCTTCGAGGAAGGCGATCAGATCCTCCCGCTCCTGCCGCGTCAGGCTGCGTTGGACCACCAGGGCGTCGGTGGTTGGGAACAGCGGATCGCCGACCTGTTCGGGCCGGGGCCGAGGGCGTGCGCCGCCGCCGTTATAAAAGGCGACCAGTCCGTCCAGCGTGGGGAAGAGCCCATTGTGCATCCATGGGCCGGTCCGGTTCATGTTCAGCAGGGACGGGGTGCGGAAGGCGCCGACATCCGCGGGATTTCTGGTGACTTCGTAGCGGCCGAGGTCCTCGCGCGCGCGGCCATAGAAGTGGAGGCCCAGGTTGTGGAATCTCTGATCGCTGAGCAGGGGGCCGCTGTGGCAGTTGGCGCAGCCCGCCTTGGTGCGGAACAGGTGCAGGCCGCGCAGTTGCTGGTCGTTCAGGGCGTTGGCCTGACCGCCGAGGAAGCGGGCGTAGCGGCTGGAGCGGGGTTTCAGCGTGCGCTGGAAGGCGGCCAGGGCCCTGGCGATCCGGTCGGTGGTGACGTCGGGCGTGCCGAAGGCCTCGGCGAAAGGGGCGGCATAGGCGGCGTCGGCGGCGATCCGGGCGGTGACGACCGGCAGTTCGGCGGCCATCTCCTTGCCGTCGACGATGGGGTGCAGGCTCTGTTCCTCCAGGGTGCTTGCCCGACCGTCCCAGAACAGGCTGGTCGCCCAGGCGGCGGTGGCGACAGACGGGGCGTTGCGTCGGCCTCTCTGGCGGTCATGCCCGAAGGAGGTGCGCAGTCCGTCGGCGAAGCCCAACTCGCGCGCATGGCACGAGGCGCAGGCGATCTGCCCCGAGGCCGACAGGTTCGGATCATCGAACAGTTTCTGACCCAGGGCGGCCTTCTGCGGCGTGGTCGGATTGTCCGCCGGCTCGGGCGCCGGGGGCAGGGGGGCGAATTCCTCGAACGCCGCGCCGGGCAGCAGATCGGGCCGGGGCCAGGTCTCGGGCGCGCCGGCATAGGCGAGCCGAAGCTCGCCGTCGCTGGACGGCGACTGCACGCGCGACATCGCCGCCCCCACGCCCAGATGCAGCGCGAGAACGGCGACGACGAGGGCGGCTATGTCGCGGGTGGGTTTCAATACTGGTACTTCAGCGAGACCCAGATGTTGCGGCCCAGCTGGTAGGGTTGGCTGGTCGCGGTCGAGTTGTTGTTGCGGATGGTGTCGAACAGATTGTTGACCCGCAGATCAAGAGTCGCCGTGCCGAACTGGGTGCGGGCGATTTCGGCCTGGACCGACAGATTGGCGTCGATCGAGGCGTCGTAGGTGATGGGGCCGTAGACGTCGTAGGCCGAGCCGTCGACGGTCATGGTCTCGCCCGTGTCCTCAACGCGGGTGAATTCGTCACGGAAACGGGCATTGATGTTGGTCATGACGCGCCCGTTCAGCCAGGACGAACCCCAATCGGCATTGATGACAATGGGCGAAGCGAAATCTGCGCGTTGGTTGTCCGACAGGGCTTCGAACAGGGAGACGACGCGGCCATTATAATAGACCAGTTCGGCACCCTCCAGATCTTCGCTTTCCTCAAAGAAGGTCAAGTTCGTCGATTGAGCGCGCGAGAAGTTGGTGTTCAGCGCCAGTGTATGACGGCCGAAGTCGCGATTCCATTCCAGTGACAGGCCGCGATAGTTGGAATGGCCGTCGTTGTTGGGAGTCGCGACCAAGCGAGACCGGGTCTGCCCGAGTTCGTTGACGTAGTTTTCGCGGATTTCCGTGGTGGAGAACTGGTCCTTTCCGTCGCGGAGTATCCCCTTGATCCGATAGCGGCCGCCGAGCAGGTCGCCCTGGATCGCTGCCGTCAGTTCGTCGGAATAAGGCGTGGCCAAGCCATATTCCGAGAAGCGAGGCGCGCTGTTGTCGCCGGTTAGATACCAGGTGTCGCCCCAGACGCCGTCGACCTCTTCCCGCTCATACTGCAGGGTCTGAAGGCTGTTCTCCCGCACGGCGTAGCCGAGGAAGGACTGACGATAATAGCGGTTGGCTCCGATGGTCGCCGTCATGCCCCACCAGGGAAGGGCGCGGGCGATCGACAGGCGCGGCGCGACATTATGGTTCTTCAGATAGGATTCATAATCGTATCGGAGCCCCGCCCGGACCTGGAAGCCGGACCAGTCGAAGGCGTATTCGCTCCACAGGCCGTAGGTCTGGACCGAGGTTTCGTTGCGATAGGCCTGATACTCCTGGTGGCGGGTGATGACGTAGGAGCCAGTGACGCAGGTTAGCGGGTCCTCGTTGGGGGCGGCGCAGACGATATCCGGTGACACTATGCCGGTTTGCCATACGTGATTGGTCTGCGGGCGGTGCTTCATCACCTCGGTCTGGGCGAAATCCAGGCCTAATCCCATTTCACCGAAGCCCAAGGACTGGCGCCAATCCGCCTTGAGGCCGTAATCCTTCTGGTTCTGGTCGATGTCGCCCAGACCGCCGGTCGTACAGTTGGTGCTGGTGCACCAGTCGATCTCTTCGGCTCTTCCGGGCAGAGTGTACTGGACGTCGGGCGCCTCGCGGCCGCTATCCAGGTCAGCGTAGCTGAGTTGGACGCTCCAGTCGGCGTCGCCTCGACGACCACGCAGGCGCCCCTTGGTCGTCAGACCCCCGCCCTTCTGGGTCATCAGGGCGTTGATCGCCGCAGGTGAGGCGTTGGTGCTTTCGTAAGGGCTCCAATTGATCTGGCCGTCGAAGGTCAGGTCGGAGGACAGATCGTATTCCGCCTTCAGCAGAAAGTTCTCCGCCTTGCTGGATTGCCCGAAATTGCGTTCCAGGTAGTTGGCGTTCCGATAGTAGGTCACCTCGGAGTCGGAATAGCTGTAGGCGGCGAGCAGGCGCAGGCGGTCAGTGATCGGCAGGTCGACCGTGAAACCGTACCGGCTTTTCTCATAGTCGGGAGACTCCGGCACGTTGTCGCCAAGTTCACGACGGACCGAGTCGGGCATCCGGAAACTGGCCATGTCCGTTCGGGTCAGGCCGTAATAGGCGGTGACGCCATAGGTGGAGGCTGGGGCGCGTGTCTCCACATCGACCACCCCGCCCAGGAAGCCGCCATATTCAGCTGAGACATTGGAATCGAGCAGGGTGATTTTGCCGATCAGGTTGGAGTCGACCCAGGTTCCTTGCGGCGACCCGCCGGCGACCTCGTCGATGCCCAAGAGATTGCCGGCGTCATATAGGCGCGAGTTCACGCTGACGCCGTCCAGGATGAACTGGTTGTCCAGAGGGCTGGCGCCAGCGATTGAGATCTGGGCTGGACGGATGTCCTGGACGCCCTCGCGGGTGCCCATCCCCTCGTCGTTGCTGAACTGCACCGTCGGGGCCAGCTTCAGTATCTGGTTGCCGTCGCCTGAGCCGGGCGCGCGGTCGCGGATCGAGTCGGCGCCGAAGGTGGTCTCGCCCGAGTTGATCGGGTCGCCATAGCTGTAGGCGGTCGAGGCGCGGGACTCGTCGGTGACGACGACGGTGGGTATGGCGGCGTCGGTCTGGTCCGTCTGCGCCTGGGCTTGTGCGCCGCTCGCGAGCAGAAGCGCCGCCGCGCTGGCGGATGAGACGAGAGTGATGCGCATGGTCGTGATCCCCGAAGCTTTACTGAACTGTGGGGGCGCGACCTACGCCTGCGAACATTGAATTGCAACTTGTTATCAGTTGCAATCTCAAGGCTTGAGGCCTATGCGAACCTCGATGTCGTCCGACCTGGTTTCCCCGTTCGCGAAGGCGGCGACGGGCGTGGTCGTCGCCGTGGTCCAACTGGGCCTGATCGCCGCCCTGGCGGTCGAGGCTGTGCCGCCCCGAACCCTGGACGACGGCGGCGCGCCGGTGATCGAACTGACCCTGGCGCCGCGCGTCGCCTTCGACAGCGTCAATGGTTCGGCTGATTCCGCCGACGCCAGGCCGGCTCAGCCTGTGGCGTCCAAGGCGGAGGCCGCGGACGAGACGCCAAGGGTTCGCCCGACCCCGATCGCGCCTCGTATCCAGACCATGCCGGCGCAGACAGTTCCCGTCTTGGTGCTGAACACGCCGTCTCGGGCGCCGACGCCGACGGAAGGGCCGCGTGGCGAGGCCGAGGGGCAGGGCGAGGCGACCGCCACGGGTGCGCGGGATTCGCGGCGTGGCCTGACCGAAGGCGGCGCTGCGCGGACGACAGGGGCCAGCGGCGGCGCCCGGATCGACGACTATTACGCCCACGTCCTGCGCTGGGTGGAGGAGCACAAGCGCCATCCCGGCGGCGTCACCGGCGTGGTGACGGTGGCCTTCACCCTGGACCGGCGAGGCCGGATCACCAAGGAGCAGGTGCTGACCGGAAGCGGTCATGCCGGCCTGGATGCGGCGGCTCTGCGCCAGTTGCGGGCGTCCGAGCCCTTTCCGCGTCCGCCGTCAGACGCGACCTGGCGAACACGGGAGTTCAGAGTGCGGCTGGACTATCGTCCGCGTGAAGGCGGACGGAACGCGCGCTGAGGATCAGACTGCGACGGCGGTCGTGTCGCGGATGAAGCCTCCGCCCAGGACGCGCTCGGGATCGGCCGGCGAATACAGGGCGCAGGCCTGGCCGGGGGCCACGCCTTCCTCGCCTTCCTCGAACACGACTTTCACCTCGCCGTCGATCCGGGCCAGGCGGGCAAGAGAGGGTTGGCGGGTCGAGCGGACGCGGGCCAGGACGGGGGCGCCGGCGTCGGCGGCCTCTTCGATCGTGGCCTCGTCGCCCAGCCAGTTGGTTTCCTCCAGCGTCAGGGCGGCGGTCAGCAGGGCCTCGCGCGGGCCGACGACGACGCGGCGGGTCTCGGGCTCCAGCTTCGTCACGAACAGGGGTTCGCCCACAGCGACGTTCAACCCCCGGCGTTGGCCGATGGTGTAGTCGGTGATGCCCGAGTGTTTGCCCAGCACCCGGCCGTCCATGTGGACGATCTCGCCGGCCTCGCGGCCCTGCGGACGCAAACGGTCGATCAGGGTGCGGTAGTCGCCGGACGGGACGAAACAGATGTCCTGGCTGTCCGGCTTGGCGGCGATCTTAAGGCCCAGTTCGGCGGCGACGCCGCGCACCTGGGGCTTCTCGAGATCGGCCAGGGGGAAGCGCAGATAGTCCAACTGGTCCTGGGTGGTGGCGAACAGGAAATAGGACTGGTCGCGCGAATGGTCGATCGCCTTGCGCATCTGCGAGCGGTTGCCGACGGCGGCGCGGCGGACGTAGTGGCCGGTGGCCATGGCCTCGGCGCCCAGGTCGCGGGCGACATCCAGCAGGTCGCGGAACTTGACCGTCTGATTGCAGCGGATGCAGGGGACCGGCGTCTGTCCCTTCAGATAACTGTCGGCGAACTGGTCGATCACCGCGTCCTTGAACCGGCTTTCGTAGTCCAGGACATAATGGGGGATGCCGATCATGTCGGCGGCCAGACGCGCGTCGTGAATGTCCTGGCCGGCGCAGCAGGCGCCCTTCTTCTTCAGGGCCGCGCCGTGGTCGTAAAGTTGCAGGGTCACGCCCACGACGTCATAGCCGGCCTTGTGTAGCAGGGCGGCGACGACGGTGGAATCCACGCCGCCGGACATGGCCGCCACGACACGGGCGCCGATCGGCAGGCCGACGGCCGCGCGCGCGCTCTCCACCGCCGCATCCATGTCGGCCTTGTCGCTCATGGGGGCGATGTTCGGGATGGCGCAGATGTCTTCGACCAGGATCATGGCCGCCATTTAGTGCCTGATGCGCGCGATTTCGAGGCGTCAGCGCAAGGCAGCCCGAAAATCCATCCGATCATGCAGCACGCGGAGCACAATCACCGTCTGAGCATCGACGATGTAGGTCAGTCGGTGACGAGGTTTGCTGACGGCTGAAGGGAGGCTGCGAAGATGCAGGGAGCGGATGCCGGGGCGGGCGAGAGCCATGGGGCGGGTATTGGGGCCATAGGGATCGTCACGGACCGCCGTCAGGGCGCGTAGGACCAGGCTTCGGTAGCGATCTTCTGCAGTTTCGCCGAAAGAACGGCGGCTTTTGACGAGCAAGCGCTCGATATCCCGCCGCGCCGGCGCGGTGATAAGGATCTTGTTCAATCGCGCCCGAGGCCGTCGAGCCAGGCCTCGATATCCTGAACCTCTTCGTAGTCTCCAGCGTCGAGGGCGTCCAAGCCCTCCTGGATCATGGATTGGAGGCGTTCCGTCTTGTCACGCCAGTCCATCAGAACGGCTTCGATGGCGCTCTGCCGATCGACGAAGCCGTTCGGCCCGACCTGACGGTCGAGGAATTGAACCAGCGGGTCGGGCAGGGTCAGAGCCAGGTCAGCCATGGCCGCAATATAGAATATATTGCATGATCAGGCCAATCGACCGGTGCCGCCAGGGTTCGGTCCGTCCGTGGTCCTTGTCGGATTACGAATGGTCTCAGAGATCGTGAACGCGACCGGGCCCTGTCGCGGCTGAGGGAGGCGGCGTCCGCTATCGGTCGTTAACTGTGCTGCGCAGATGTAAATGAGAAGGGCCGCATCCGTTTCCGGATGCGGCCCTGATCGTCTCCGAGGTGCGAACCCTTAGGAGCGGTAGCTCTGGATCCGCGTCGTGCGCAGGCCCTGCATGCCCCATTTGTCGATGGCTTTCTGCCAGGCGAGGAACTCCTCGGCCGTCAGTCGGTACTTCGCCAGGGCGTCGTCCAGGCTGAGCAGGCCGCCACGAACGGCGGCCACGACCTCGGCCTTGCGACGGATCACCCACCGGTCCGTATTGGACGGCGGCAGATCGTTCAGCGTCAGGGGCGTGCCTGTCGGTCCGACCACGTATTGTTCGCCTTTGCTATTAAGGCGTCGCTCTTGCAACATGGGCTTATGCCTCTTTCACCAACACCGTAGTGTCATGAATGTAGGCCTGCCCAGCTAAGGTCGGTTTAAGCGTCGTGGTGAAGGAACGGATAAAATCCGTCCCGACCCGAATGACTCTGTAAACCTTGCTTTCGCGACGATTCATTGAAACTAACGCTTACTTACTCGCCGATCAGCGTTTGATGTTGATCAGCTCGGCGAGCATTTCGTCCGCCGTGGTGATGATCTTGGACGAGGCGGAATAGGCCCGCTGCGTCGTGATCAGGCCGGTGAATTCCGCAGACAGATCAACGGTCGAGGATTCCAGTTGCTGGGCCGCGATGGTGCCTGCGCCGCCGGAGCCGGCCGCCTTCAGGTTGAAGGTGCCGCTCTCCAGGCTGACGGCATAGGCGTTGCCGGACACTTCCTTCAGGCTGTCGGGGCTGGGGAAGGTGGCGATGGCGACCTGGGCGATGCGGCGCATGACGCCGTTGTCGAAGATGGCGGTGACGAAGCCGCTCTCATCGATCGTGATCTCGCTCAGATTGCCGAAGGCCGTGCCGTTGGTGACCGTCGATTGCACCACCGAGGCGGTGTTCAACTGGCTGAGGCCGCCAGCCGAGGTGTTCAGATCCAGGGTCACCGTCTGGGCGGCGATGCCCAGGCCGTCGGCCCATTTGACCTTGCCGTTGTCGGTGGGGTCCGCCGGGTCGATGGTGTTGTTGGGATCGGATTCCAGGAACGAAAGGGTGGCCTGGGTCGGATCATCGAACAGGCCAGTGCCGGCGGGCCAGCTCTGCATGGTCTCGACGTCCAGACGGCCCGATGGGGTGAAGGCGATCAGGCCGGTCTTGATCTGACCGTTGGAATAAGGAGCGCCGGTGACGACGTCCTCGGCCGGAACCGCGACGATTTCGGCGTACCACTGGTTCGGCTGGTCGCTCTTCAGGAAGCGGATTTCCAGATTGCGCTGGCCGCCCTTCGAGTCCGACACCGGGATGTTCATCTTGAAGTCCGGCTTAACGCCGACCGGAGTGTCGTCGTCGGCGTTGTACATGGCCATCGAGTTGACGGCCGGATCATACTTGGTCTTGGCGATGCCGTCAGTGGTCATGCTGATCTTGGAGAAGTCGATCGCGAAAGGCGTGCCGGGCGTACCGTTGCTCGTCGGGGTGATCGTGATGGTCGAGGCGGTCGCCGTGGATGTGCCGTTGGCGCTTGCCCCGTTGTTGGGAACAAAGCCGGTCAAGGCGCCGGCGGCATTGTAGCTGGCCACGCCCTCGATCCGCGTGATGCCTGTCTTGAGCGTCACATTATAGGTGGTGACGCCGGTGCCGGCATTGTAGCCGGCGCGCTCGTAAGCGACCGAGATGTCGTGTGCCGGACCGCTTGTCGCCGGCGCGACGAAGTTTTCTTCGACACCCTTATAGACGTTGGGCGCGGCGGCCGTGGAGACTTCCTGCGTCGAACGCAGGTTGGCGTTGATCTGGACGCGGGTGGTCGGTTCGGCCGTGCCGCCGACCGAGCCGATGTTGATCGAGCGCAGCCGCGACAGGTCCGACGGGTCAGTGGCGATCTCGCCGTTGGAATCGACCGGCCAGCCCTGCAGATACAGGCCGGCGCTGTTGGCCAGATAGCCCTGCTTGTCGACGCGGAAGGCGCCGGCGCGGGTGAACAGGCGGGTGTCGGTGGCGCCGACGCCCTCGGCCTGGGTCGTGGTGACGAAGAAGCCCTGGCCGCTGACGGCCAGATCGGTGCTCTCGGTCGTGCGCTGCAACTGGCCTTCCTGGCCGACGAAGGACCGGGTGTTGGCCATGACGCCGCCGGCCGAATAGCCGCCGCCGGCGCGGCTCTGGCTGTTGACCAGGGTCTGGAACTCGGCGGCGGTGCGCTTGTAGCCGACGGTGTTGACGTTGGCGATGTTCTGCGAAATCGCCGCCAGGGCGGCGGAGTTGGCGGCCAGACCGGACACGCCGGCCAGCATTGCGCTGTTCAAGCTCATGAATACGCTCCTTGAATGAAGGTCATCGGGAAGGCGGCGGAGCGCATCATGCGGCCGCCTCCTCGGTCGGGACGTCCGGATTCTCCGTATCGTCGTTGTCTGCCTGTTCCTTGATCTCGTTCAGCGAGAGCACGGTGGAAAGCGGAAGTATGGAATCGCCGATCACCAGGTACGGCGTGCCGTCGTACATCTCGACGCCGGTGACGCGGCCGCGGATCAGGGCCTGGCTGTCGACCGTGCCGCCGCCGGTGGCGGTCGCGGAGACCTTCAGCGTATAGACGCCGCCGTCCTCGAGCTGTTCGCCCTGGGTCGTCTTGCCGTCCCAGGTGAAGTCGTGCAGGCCGGTGGAGGTTTCCAGCCCCTTGCCCTCCCAGACGACCTTGCCGGTGCTGTCGAGCACCTGCAGCTTCACGTCGGCGGCGGCGCCGCCCAGCTCATAACTCCAGTTGGCCTTGCCGCCCTCCAGCGAGGTGGCGGTCCAGGCGGCTGTCACCTGACGGCCGATGTAGTTGGCGGCGTTGTCCAGGCCGCCGGCGGCCTGGGCGGCGACCAGGCTGGTCAGCAGGTCGTTGGTCAGCAGTTGCTGCTCCACGCCGGCCATCTGGGTCAGCTGGGCGGTGAATTCGTTGGAATCGAGCGGCGACAGCGGGTCCTGGTTCTTCATCTGCGTGGTCAGCAGGGTCAGGAAGGTCTCGAAGTTCGAGGCCAGCATCGTCGTGCCGCTGTTCAGGCGGCCCGAGGCGTCGACGGATGATACGGCGGTGGCCATGGGGTCAGACCCTCACATCGACGCGGTCGCGCGTCTGGGAATGGTTGGTCCAGGCGCCCGGGGCGGGCGTGGCGGAAAGATCGGCCTGGGCGGCCAGACGTGATCCGCCGGCGAACAGGGCCTGGCGCTGTTGCTGCTGGCGGTCGAAGCCGCCGCCGGACGAGGTGTCGCGCTGGGTGAAGTCGAGCGAGTCGCCGGCGACCTGGAAGCCGGCGTCCTGAAGCTGGCGACGCAGTTCGTCGGCCCTGCCGCGAAGTTCGACTGCGGCGGCGGGATTGTCGAAGGCTAAACGAGCGGCCAACTGGCCGTCGGAGCCGATCTCGAGACTGACGTCGACGCGGCCGAGATCTTCGGGCGTCAGCACCATGTCGAACCGGGTCGAGCGGCCCTCAAGCTTACGCGCGATCTGGGCCGCCAGATGGGCGGTGGTCTCGATGGTGGCGCGCGACAGGGAAGAGGCGGTCGCGGTCTGGGTCGTGGTCGCCGTCGCCTCCAGCGCGCGGGCCTCGGCTGGAGTGTCCACGGGCGTGGCCGGGTCGAGCGGCAGGACAGCGACGTCCAGGGGCGGGGCGGCGGCCGAGGCGGGATCCGTCCGAGCCGTCGCGGTCTGAGCCGAGGGCGGAGTCGCATCCGCCATGGCGACATGGTCGGTCGCCGAAGCCTGGTCGCCTGCAACTGTCGGCAAGGCTTCGGTCGGCGCAAGCCTGGTCTGGGCGTGATGTTGCGGCGCGACAGGAGCGGGAACTGCGGGTTTTGCGACGCTGTCCGCCGTCTGTTGCGGCGCGGCGTCCGAGGCGGTGACGGCCTCCGTCGGTTCAGCGTCCGTGTCCAGGGCCTGGATGGCTTCGGCGACGGCCAGCTTCACGGCTGCGTTCGCCGCCGTCTGCGCAGGCGGCGGAGCGACGGCCGCCGGTTGGACCGTGACCTTGATTTCCACCTTGGGCGACGTCGGCTCCGACTTGACCGCGACGGAGTCGGCGGGTGCGGTCTCGGCAGGGGGCGGCGTCGGCTCGACGGCGGCTTTCTCCGCAGTCTTCGGCGTCTGCGCGAAGACTGCTTCTACGACCCCGTTCACGCTGGTCGTCGCGGGCTGATCGGCCTTGAGCACGGGAGCGTGCTCGACCTTGGCTCCGGGTTGCGACGGGGCGACCTGAGGCGGCGTCATATCCTTGGCGGGGACGGAGATCGGCGGCGCGACCTGGATGGTTTCTGCCTTCGCCGGCGCGGGCTCGGCGAGAACTTCACTGACGACCGGCGTGGCTTCCGACATCTGGTCAGACGCTTCGGTCTTGTTCTGGACGGTCGGCTTCGAAACGGGCGTCGGCGACGCGTTCGTCAAAATCGGCGCGTCGATCGGTTCGATCGTGTCGAGTGACAGCTGGCCGACGGTCTGGTCGACAGCCTTCGCCGCAGCCGGCTCGATCGTCTGTTCGGGCCGTTTGGCGCTCTCTACGTCATCGACGGGCGCGGCTTCCACTGTCGGTGCGGGCGTGGTCGTCTGAACCACAGGCGGGGTGACGGGCGGAAGGGCCTGCTGCGTCGGCGCGTCGGCGCTGTCGGTCGCCGTTTCCGTCTGTTCCTTTTCCAAGGTCGGCGCGGCCGCGTCGTCCGGAAATGGAGTGGTCTCGACGGAGGGCGTGGCGGCTTCGGCGGCAGGCGGCGTCGCTTCGGCGGTTTCCAGCTCGGTGGCGGAGATCGCCGGCAGGGACAGTCGGCCAATCGCCCGGTGCGGGGCGTCCGTCTTGGCGGCCTCGGCCAGAGCCGTGACCTGCAGGACGTCGGCCAGCTTGGAGGAGAACAGACCGGCGGTTTCGCCGTCCTGAACGCCAGGCGCAGCGGCGGGCGTTCCGGCGGTGGCCGGAAGCACGGAGGCGAACATGGCGAATGCGGACGGCATGGGTGCGCAGGCGGCTTTCAGGTCTGGGCGGCGCCTGCTGCGCCTGGGTTCTTCGGACCGGCCGTCGCAAGGGGCGGGCCAGTTTGATGATGATTGAAAACAATAGGAAAAATGAAGTCGCTCGCGTTTTCGCCGTGGCGCGATGGTCGTTTCTTGCCGTGCCTTCGCCACTTTTTGCCCGGCAGCGAACGCGTCGGCGGCGTTTCCGCGCGGCCAGGGTTTGCGGCGTCGGTTTCGACGGGGACATATTTGGCCCGACGCTTGCGCGCCCTATTGGTCATGAAAACTGCGCGATCAGCGATATTGTTGAAAAACAACGCTCTGGACGAGCGAAGCTGGCGCGTGGCCGGGCAAGAACTGCGCGTGACAGGGCAGGGCTTGCCGGGTGAAGGGCAGGAGGCGCTTCCATGTCGCTGAACTCGATCATGAACATCGCGACGTCGGGCCTGCAGACTGCGCAGGCCCAGTTGCGTGTCACATCGGACAACATCGCCAACGTCAACACGCCTGGCTATGTGCGCAAGATCGCCGACCAGGTTTCCGCCGTCACCCAGGGGTATGGTGCGGGCGTCGACGTGGCGCGGGTGCGGCTGGCGACGGACCGTTTCCTTCAGGCGGCGAACATGAGCGCCAACGCCGACGCGGCGCGCCAGACCGTCCGCTACGAACTGTACGACCAGATCCAGAACCAATTCGGCGATCCCAGCGGCGACGGCGGCTTCTTCGCCGATATCGACAAGCTGTTCGCCAGCTACGCCACCCTGGGCGAGAGCCCGACCTCGTCGGCGGCGCGCCAGGACACGGTCTACAAGACACAGGCCCTGTTCAACGAGGCGGCCGGCATCGCCGCTCAGATCCAGTCGGCGCGGCAGGAGGCGGACGGGCGGCTGCAGGGGGCGATCGAGACGATCAATCCGCTGCTGGAACAGATCGACAAGCTGAACAAGTCCATCGCATCCGGGTCGGTCACCAACCAGGACGTCACCGGCTCCCAGAACGCGCAACAGACCCTGATCAACGAACTGTCCCAGTACATGGACGTCAAGGTCGAGGCCCGGGCGAACGGCGGGGTGACCCTGCGGACCGGCACGGGGACGACCCTGGTCGGCGAGGGTCACGCGACCCTCTCTTATCAGGCGGCGGGGACGGTGGGCGCTTCAACGGCCTTCTCCGACATCATGATCACCGAGCCCAGCGGGACGCGGTGGCCGCTGCTGGACGGGGTGACATCGGGCCAGATTCGCGGGCTGGTCGAACTGCGCGACATCGACGCCCCGGCCGCAGCGGCGCGCCTGGGCGAACTGACGGCCAAGCTGGCCGACGAGTTGAACCGCGCTCATAACGCCAACAGCAGCGTGCCGGCGCCGACCAGTCTGACGGGCCGTAATACCGGACAGTCGCTGCAGAACGCCCTGACGGACTTCACCGGCAGGACCACGATCACGACGGTGAACGGCGCTGGCGTCATTCAGGCCTCGGCCGAGATTGTCTTCTCGGGCGGGACCATGACGGTCAACGGCGTCGCGGCCGATCCGACCACCTTCCTGGCCGAGCTGAATACGCAGCTGGGCGGGACGGCGACGGTCAGCTTCGTCGACGGCAGGCTGCGGATGGAGGGGCAGGGCGGCAATGGAATCGCCATCGCCGATGATGCGACGTCGCCCAGCAGCAAGGGCGGCCGCGGCTTCTCGCACTGGTTCGGCCTGAACGACCTGGTCTCGACGACCTCGCCCACCTTCTACGACACGGGACTGAGCCTGACGTCCCAGCACGGGTTCGACCCCGGTGAAAACCTGACCTTCCGCATCGCCGGCGAATCCGGGGCGCGGCTACGGGACGTCACCGTGGCGGTGCCGGCGGGGACCGGCACGATGGGCGAACTGCTGACGGCCCTGAACGATCCGGTCACCGGGGTGGGGCGCTATGGCGCCTTCAGCCTGGACGCCTCGGGCGCGATGAGTTTCAAGCCCTATGACGGCGCGACCACGACCATGAGCGTGGTCAAGGACGGCACGACCCAGACGCCCTCGGGCCTGTCGATGTCGGAGCTGTTCGGTCTGGGCGGCGCGGGCGCGAACCGCGCGGGCGGCTATACGGTGCGCAGCGACATTCAACAGGATCCGGGCAAGCTCGCCCTGGCCCAGCTGAACCTGTCGGCCGCCGCCGGGACCCCGGCGCTGAGCAAGAACGACGGTCGGGGCGGACTGCTGCTTTCCGACGCCGGCAAGAAGAACGTCAACTTCGCCGCTGCAGGCGGCAACAGCGGCGGGACCAAGAGCCTGTCGGCCTATGCGGCCGACTTCGCCGGCGATATCGGCGGCAAGGCCTCGGCGGCCAAGACCCGCAGCGAGACCGCCACGGCCCTCGCCCAGGAGGCGGAAAGCCGCCGTTCCTCGGCCGAAGGGGTCAATATGGATGAGGAACTGGTCAACATGACCACCTTCCAGCAGGCCTATAACGCCTCTGCCCGCCTGATCCAGGCGAGCAAGGACATGTACGACGTCCTGATCGGGATACTGCAATGACGCGCGTCGCCACCAACGGAAACTATCAGTCCGCGCTTCTCAATCTGATGAACGCCCAGAGCCGCGCCCAACTGGCGCAGGAGCGGATCGCCAGCGAGAAGATCGCCACCGACATGTCGGGCTATGGCCGGGGCGCCGAGCAACTGACCAGCCTGACCTCGACCCAGGCCCGGCTGGAGGGGTTCATCGGCGCCGGCGAAAGCGCGGCGGCGCGGCTGAGCGCCCAGGACCTGGCCATGACCCGGATCTACGAGGGCGGACTGGGCGCACGCGACGCCATCGCCGGGGCGATGGCGGCCGGCGACATCACCAATCTGATGACCGAACTGGGCCTGCAGTATCAGACGGTCCAGGGCGGCCTGAACGCCGAACACCAGGGCGCCTATCTGTTCGCGGGCGGTCAGAGCGACGTCGCGCCGGCGACGGCCAAGACGATGGGCGAGCTGGCCCTGGCGCCTTCAACGGCCTCGACCTTCGCCAACGATACCCTGAAGCAGAAGTCGCGGATCGACGAGAACACCACGGTCGAGACCGGCTTCCTCGCCAATGAGATCGGCGGCCCTCTGACCGACGTCTTCCGTAATATTCAAGCCTATCAGAACGGCAATCCGGTTACGATCGACGGGGTGACCTATACGCCGGCGGCCCCAGGATCGATCACAGGCAAGCCCACGGCCGACGTCGAGACCTTCCTGAAGGCGGCGATCAAGACCTTCGATGCTGCGAACGAGGGCCTGACCAATCAGACCGCCAAGAACGGCCTGGTCCAGAACCATGTCGAGTCCGCCCTGGACGCGCACCAGTCCCAGCAGACCGCGCTGAAGAAGATGATGCAGGACAAGTCGGGCTATGATCCGGCCCAGGCGATCACCGACCTGCAGATGGCCCAGGTGGCGATTGAGGCGTCCGCGCAGGTGATCAATTCCCTGAAGAGCACTTCGCTGCTGGATCTCCTGAGGTAGGTGGCGTCGCGTCGCAAGGCGCGCACGGAAAATCCAAGACATTAGAAAAGATTACGGCGCCGCTGGACCTTGGTCGGAAATGGAACGTATCATGAACATATGGCGCGTCTCGATCTCCGGAAGAAGCTGTCGGTCCTGGCGGACGCGGCCAAATATGACGCCTCCTGTTCGTCGTCAGGCACGTCGAAGCGGGATTCGGTCGGCGGCAAGGGGATCGGCTCGACCGAGGGGATGGGCATCTGCCACGCCTATACGCCGGACGGACGGTGCGTCAGCCTGCTGAAGATCCTGCTGACCAATTTCTGCATCTACGACTGCGCCTACTGCATCAATCGGGCGTCCTCCAACGTGGAGCGGGCGCGGTTCGATGTGGACGAGGTGGTCGACCTGACGCTGAACTTCTATCGGCGCAACTATATCGAGGGCCTGTTCCTGTCGTCGGGGGTGATCCGGAACAGCGACTATACGATGGAGCAACTGGTTCTGGTGGCCAAGACGCTGCGCGAGGTCCACGACTTTCGCGGCTATATCCATCTGAAGCTGATCCCCGAGGCGGATCCGAAACTGGTCGAGATGGCGGGGCTCTACGCCGACCGGCTGTCGGCCAACATCGAGCTTCCGCGCGACGAGGCCCTGGCGAGACTGGCGCCGCAAAAGGACGTTGGCGTCATCAAGAAGGCGATGAGCCAGGTGCGGCTGGGTGTCGAGGCGGCCAGGCCGGCGAAACGCGACAAGGCCAAGCCGCCGAAGTTCGCGCCGGGCGGGCAGAGCACCCAGTTGATCGTCGGGGCCGACGGGGCGCCCGACACCGAGATCCTGGACCGCAGCGCTTCGCTGTACGGCGGTTATGGGTTGAGGCGGGTCTATTATTCGGCCTTCAGCCCGATCCCGGACGCCAGTTCGGTCCTGCCGCTGTTCAAGCCGCCGCTGATGCGCGAGCACCGGCTGTATCAGGCCGACTGGCTGATGCGGTTCTACGGCTTTTCGGCGCCGGAGATCGGCGAAGGCGCGACGGGCGGAATGCTGGATCTGGCCGTCGACCCGAAACTGGCCTGGGCGTTGAACAAGCGCGAGCAGTTTCCCGTCGACGTGAACCGGGCGCCGCGCGAGATGCTGCTGCGGGTGCCGGGCCTGGGGGTGAAGGCGGTGGACCGGATCGTCTCGGTGCGACGCTATCGGACGCTGAGGCTGGAGGACGTGGGGCGGCTGACGCGGTCGGTGGTCAAGATCAGGCCCTTCATCACGGCGCTGGACTGGACGCCGGGCGGGCTGACCGATGCGGCGGATCTGAAGGCGCGGGTGACGCCTCAGGCGTCGGAACAACTGAGCCTGTTCTGATGCGGGCGGCGGTGCTGGCGTCGGAGACGGATTTCGACGGGTGGAGAAGGGCCGCGCGGGCGATGCGGCTGGCCGGCGTGGAGCCCGCGGCGGCGCGGTTCAGCGTGGCGGGGGCTGAGGGGCAGGGTGGGTTGTTCGACGAGCCGGTCGAGACAGGCCCGCGAATGACGGGCGAAAACAGGGATGAGCGGAAAGAGGCGTTCACCGTCTCCAAGGCTTTTGTGGACCTGGCGCGCGAGGTGATCCTGCATCGGTCTGCGGACCGGTTCGACCTGCTGTATCGGCTGCTGTGGCGGCTGCGGGACGAGCCTGACCTGATCAAGGTGGTCTCCGACCGGGACGTGGCCGAGGCGATGGAGCGGGCCAAGAACGTCAGCCGCGCATCGCACAAGATGAAGGCCTTCGTCCGGTTCCGGCAGGTCGAGGACGCGCGAGGCGAGGCCTGGGTCGCCTGGTTCGAGCCCCCGCACCGGGTGCTGGAGAAGACCGCTCCCTTCTTCCAGCGGCGCTTCACCACCATGCGCTGGGCGATCCTGACGCCGGACGGGTCGGCCCATTGGGACGCGGAGACGCTGAGCTTCGGCCCGCCCGCGACGCGCGACATGGCGCCGGCCGAGGACGAGGTCGAGGAGTTCTGGAAGACCTACTACGCCTCGACCTTCAACCCCGCGCGGCTGAAGGTGAAGACGATGCAGGGCGAGATGGCCAAGGGCTACTGGAAGAACCTGCCCGAGGCGGCGCTGATCCCGGAACTGGTGGCGGCGTCGGCGGTTCGGACCGATGTCATGGTCGCCGCGCCTGCCCCTGAGCCCAACGCCCGTTTCGTCCGCGCCGTGGCGCGCGACCTGCACGCAGCGCGGCCGGACGCCGAGGCGACGCCGGACAGTCTGGCCGCAGTCGAACGCGGGGTTCAGGCCTGTCGGCGCTGTCCCCTGTTCCGCGACGCGACCCAGGGCGTGTGTGGCGAGGGGCCGAAGACGGCGCGACTGATGATCGTTGGCGAACAGCCGGGCGATCAGGAGGATCTGGCGGGCCGGCCCTTCGTCGGGCCGGCGGGGCAGGTGCTGGACGCCGCGCTGGAAGAGGCCGGAATCGACCGCTCGGACGTCTATGTCACCAATGCCGTCAAACATTTCAAACACGAGCCGAGAGGCAAGCGGCGGCTGCACAAGACCCCGAATGCGGGAGAGGTCCAGGCCTGCCGCTGGTGGGTGGACGCCGAGCGGCGGCTGATCAAGCCCCGGGTGGTGCTGGCCCTGGGGGCGACGGCGGGTCTGGCGGTGCTGGGCCGCAAGCCGGTCGTGACGAAGGAACGGGGACAGGCGCAAACGCTGGATGACGGATCGGTCGGGGTGGTGACGATCCATCCATCCTATCTGCTGCGCCTGCCGGACGCGGCGGCGAAGGCCGAGGCGCGGCGCGGATTCATCGACGATCTGGCGGCGGTTCGCCGGCGTATCGGTTGAACGTCGAACGAATCCGGTTCGGCCGCGTTTGGTTCGGACCGCCAGCGTGGCGGTTAGGGGAGACTCATGGGGGACGCAGGTCCGACACAGTCCGGCAGGAAAGCGGTGGGTGAATGTCAACGCGCGTTGACTTCGGTTCGTGGCTTGACCATTAGGCTGATCGGGATTTCGGCTGTTCCTTGCGTGGGTTGGGGAGCCGTCCGATGCCCGTTCTGACTTCCGGGGCGCGATGAGCCAGACCGATTACGAGATCACCGACGCGGGCGAGGGGGCGGCGAAGCTGCGCCTTGTCGGCGACTGGACGACCACGGCCCTGGGACGGTTGCCCCAGCGGCTGGACAAGGAGCTGGACGGGCGCAAGGTCGAGAGTGTCGACACCGCCGATCTTGGCCGGTTTGACACGGCCGGCGCCCTGGCCCTGGTCCAGGCGTCGCAGTGCGGCGTGCCCAAGTCGGCCTGGAAGGACCGGCCCGAGGCCGGCCGTATCTACACGATGATCGAGGCGCTGGAGCGCAAGAGCGCCCCGCCGCCCAAACGTCCGGACGCCTTCACCCGAACCTTCGCCAAGATCGGCCGGGGCGTCTATGATTTCGGCGCCGAGGCCATGCTGTCCCTGGCCTTCCTGGGAAGGCTGATGATGGCCGTGGTGGAGGCGGCGAAACATCCCGGCGGCATCCGCTGGCCCGCCTGGGTCAGCCAGGGCGAGCGCGCCGGGTTGGACGCCATTCCGATCGTGATGATCACCAACTTCTTCATCGGGGCGGTGGTGGCCTTCATCGGCGTGGACCTGCTGACGGACTTCGGCGCCCAGGTCTTTGCGGTCCAGCTGATCGGCGTGGCCATGTTCCGCGAGTTCGCGGTGGTGATCGCCTCGGTGCTGCTGGCCGGCCGTTCGGCCTCCGCCTTCGCGGCCGAGATCGGTTCGATGCGGATGAACCAGGAAGTCGACGCCATGCAGGTCATGGGCGTCAATCCGTTCCAGGCCCTGGTGATCCCGCGCGTCGCGGCCCTGGTGCTGATGCTGCCGCTGCTGACCTTCATGGGCATGATCGGCGGTCTGGCGGGCGGTCTGGTGGTGTGCTGGAGCTCGCTGAATCTGGGGCCGGCCTTCTTCTTCCAGCGCCTGGTCGAGGACGGGATGATGGCCCAGCACATGATGGTGGGCCTGGTTAAGGCGCCAGTCTTCGCTCTGGTGATCGCGGCCATCGGCTGCCGCCAGGGCATGTCGGTCGCCGGCGATGTCGAAAGCCTGGGCCGACGGGTGACGGCGGCGGTGGTGCAGGCGATCTTCGCCATCATCCTGCTGGACGCGGTCTTCGCCCTGGTCTTCCTGGAGCTGGACATATGACCGACGCCGCGAAGACGTCGAGCGCGGACGAGACCCTGATCGAGGTCCGCGGCCTGCTGAGCCGGTTCGGCGACCGAACCATCCATGAAAACCTGGACCTGGACCTGAAGCGGGGCGAGGTCATGGGCGTGGTCGGCGGGTCCGGCGCGGGCAAGACCGTGCTGCTGAACACCATCATCGGCCTGAAGGAGCCCGAGGGCGGGTCGGTCAAGGTGCTGGGCTATGACCGCGCGTCCCTGACCGGCGACCAGGCGGCCGATATCGAGAAGCGCACCGGCATCCTGTTCCAGCAGGGCGCCCTGTTCTCGTCTCTGAGCGTGCTCGAGAATGTCGCCTCGCCTCTGGTGGAGCACACCAAGCTGCCGAAGGCGGTGATCTACGAACTGGCCGAGCTGAAGATCGCCATGGTGGGGCTGAAGCCCGAACACCATCACCTGAAGCCTGCCGAACTGTCGGGCGGGATGAAGAAGCGCGCCGGCCTGGCGCGGGCCCTGGCTCTGGATCCGGAACTGGTCTTCCTGGACGAGCCGACGGCGGGGCTGGACCCGATCGGGGCGGCGGCCTTCGACGAGCTGATACGCCAGCTGTCGGACGACCTGGGCCTGTCCGTCTTCATGATCACCCACGACCTGGATACGCTGTACGCCATCTGTGACAAGGTGGCGGTCCTGGCGGACAAGCGGGTCGTGGAAAAGGCCACGGTGCAGGAGCTGGAAGGCTCCGACCATCCGTGGATCAAGGAATATTTCCTGGGGCCGCGCGGACGCGCAGCCACCAAGACAGCGGCCTGAGGAGAGCCGACCATGGAAAGAGACGCACATTACGCCGCGGTTGGGATCGCTACTGTCTGCCTGCTGGCGGCCCTGGCGGTATTCACCATCTGGCTGGCCCGGCTGCAGTTCAACAGCGATTACGACCTGTACGACATCGTCTTCTACGGGCCGGTCAACGGGTTGTCGGAAGGCGGCGAAGTGCATTTCAACGGCATCCGGGTCGGTGAGGTGACGGACCTGAACATCGACACCAAGCGTGGCGACCAGGTCATCGCCCGTGTCCGCGTCGACGGTACGACGCCGGTCCGCGTGACCTCGCGCGCCCAGCTGGAACCGCAGGGCATCACGGGGCTGAACTATATCCAGATCACCGCCGGCTCGCCCAACAGCGCCCTGTTGAAGGACCAGTATCCGGACAATGTCGTGCCGGTGCTGCAGAGCCAGCCGTCGCCGATCGCCGAACTGCTGAGCGGGTCGGGCACGGTGCTGGCTCAGACGGTGGACGCCCTGAACCGGATCAACCGGGTCATGTCCGACGACAATATCCGCAGCTTCTCGACCAGCGTGAAGAACGTCGAGGCCCTGACGACCGAGCTGGAGGCCCGCAAGGCCATCTTCGCCGAGCTGGAAGAGGCGGTGAAGAACGCCAACAACACCATCCTGGAATACCAGGGCCTGGCCGCCGACATGCGCACCGTCGTCAATACCGACGGCCGCGAAGCCATCGCCAACATCAACCAGGCCACGGCGGAGGCCCGCACGGCCATCGCCTCGGCCAACCGCTCGATCAGCGGACTGGAGCAGCCGCTGGGCGACTTCGCGACCTCCAGCCTGCCGCAACTGAGCGGAACCATCGAGGAACTGCAGGAGGCGACCCGGTCGCTGCAGTCCCTGATCGACGACGTCCGCGCCAGTCCGCGCGACTTCATCGGTCGCCCGCAATCGAAAGAGCTGGAGGTGCAGCCGTGATCCGTTCCCTGGTTCAACTGGGTGTCGCCGTCGGCGCGGCCCTGGCGCTGAGCGGCTGTTCGCTGCTGTCCACGCCCGATCCGGTGCAGATGTATCGCTTTGGCCTGCCGATGGACGCCCCGTCGGCCGAGGGCGATACGCCCGCGCCCCTGTCGGTGTCGATCCGTCGCATCGAGTTCCCGGAAGCGACCGGCGACGACCGCATCCTGGGCGTTACGGGCACAGAGACGGCCTATATCGGCGGGGCGCGCTGGGTGTCGCCGGCCTCGACCCTGTTTGACGACAGCCTGAAGGCGGCCTTCGCCAACAGGGCCGACCGGATTCGGGTGCTGGGCCGCCGCGAGCCCGGCACGCCGCCCCTGGTGCTGCAGGTCACGGTCACGACCTTTGAGGCCCGCTACGCCGCGCCGGGCGCGACGCCGGACGTGATCATCACCGCCCGCGCTCAGCTGCGTTCGACGCCGGAACGCCGGGCCGGCGGAACAGCGGCCATCCGCCCCGAACAGGGGCGGTCGGTCGAACGGGTCTTCACCGTCAGCCAGCCGGCGGGCGAGAACCGGGTCTCGGCCATCGTCGCCGCCTTCGACACGGCGACACGCGACATCAACACCCAGATCGCCGACTGGACGATCCAGTCGGCGGGCTGAGGCTGCGTCGGTCATCTTCAGGTTGAAATCGGGCCTGGAGCCTGTGCTAAGCTGGTGTTCGAGGCTGTGTATCAGAGCCTCTTCGGGCCGGCTGACAGCTGAACGATCAATCGATGGGCGTGATCCGGGCTTCGAAGAAGCCCCATCCTCCGTCGCGATTGGTGAAGTCCGCGCCCTCGGCCCACGCCGACTGGATTGAGGCGTAGTCGTGCATCAGGAACATCACCGTATCCCGGTGTCCATCGGGTATGTCGATGAACTGATGCGCGGCGGCGTTGATTTCGAACCGGGGGTCGCCGGGCGGCCAGTCGTGGGCGTGGATGTCCATTTCCACCAGCATGATCGCGCTCGGCGGGGTCATCAGTTGGATCGTCACCGCCGGCCGTTCGATGGAATAGCCGCCCGGCGTGTCCTTTTCGAAGATCAGGTCGAAGGCGGCGAACATGTAGTCGCCATCCTCGAAATTGCCGACGCCGACCTTGCTGGGACTGGTGTATTCAAGCCAGCCCTTGCCCGCAGCAAACGGCCTGTCGGGGCGCAGGGTCAGCCACGACGGCTTCAGGTCATAGGGCGTTCGCCGGCCCAGCAGCCCGGCCGCGCGAAGGTTTCGCGTGCGGAGCAGCTCGACCTGTCGCGCCCGATCGATGCGGGCCTTGGTCGGATCGAAACGGCGCGTTCCGCTGCGCAAGATCGTCGGGTCGGGCATGACCATTCCCTCCGCGGGATAAGAGCCGGACGGGCCGTCTCCGGCGCAGCTTAACACGGAATGACAATCTCAGGTAGATTTCTCTCGTTCGACGCGGGCGTTCGACGGACTTCCAGCCGGCCGGTCTTCCGATATCCTGCCGCCAGGGCTCGGGCGGCGACCCCGCCGTCGGGCGAAGGCCGCCGCCGCCGGGCTCGTCGAAACAGCCCAATCTGCGCTATCTGGACATGGGCGAGGACGGACCGCTGGATAAGGCGCGGCTTCTCGACCGGGTCAGACAGGCCAGCTTCGCGCCGGGAGAGACGATGTGACCATCCAGGACGACTTGGCTCCGTCGGCGCTGATTGACGAGCGGATCGCGGGGCTGGACGACTGGCGCGGGGATGCGCTGGCGCGGATGCGGGCCCTGATCCACGAGGCCGTGCCCGATGTGGTCGAGACCTGGAAATGGCGCGGCGTGCCGGTGTGGGAGCGCGACGGCGTCCTGTGCACCGGCGAGACCTACAAGACGGTGGTGAAGCTGACCTTCGCCAAGGGCGCGGCTCTGGCCGATCCGGCGGGCCTGTTCAACGCCAGCCTGGAGGGGAACGCCCGCCGGGCCATCGACATCCATGAGGGCGAGGTGGTCGACGCCGAGGCGTTCAGGGCCCTGGTGCGGGCGGCCGTGGCTCAGAACCAGACCAGGCCGGCGAGCAAGACGACCCAGGCGCGCCCCATCCAAGGCGACCGCGGCGTCGCCTGAGACGAAGCTGGCTCGCTGGTCGAGGTCGAGAACAGCCGGGCCGCAGGCGGTCAGGCCGCCGTCAGGCCTTCCGCTACCGTATAGCCGGCCTCGGTCTTGTCGGCGACCTCGTCCAGGGTCACGCCGTCGGCCAGTTCGACCAGTTCGAGACCCGCGCCGTCCGGCTTGACGTCGAAGGTCGCCAGGTCGGTGATGATGCGGCTGACCACGCCCGTGCCGGTCAGGGGCAGGGTGCAGGATTTCAGCACCTTGGACTGGCCGTGCTTGTTGGCGTGCTCCATGACCACGACCACGCGCTTGACGCCCGCGACCAGGTCCATGGCGCCGCCCATGCCCTTCACCAGCTTGCCGGGGATCATCCAGTTGGCGATGTCGCCGTTCTCGGCCACCTCCATCGCGCCCAGGATCGACAGGTTGATGTGCCCGCCCCGGATCATGGCGAAACTGTCGGCGCTGGAGAAATAGGCGCTCTCGGGGATCTCGGTGATGGTCTGTTTGCCGGCGTTGATCAGGTCGGGATCCTCGTCGCCCTCGTAGGGGAAGGGGCCCATGCCCAGCATCCCGTTCTCGGACTGCAGGGTCACGGTCATGCCGGCGGGGATGTAGTTAGCCACCAGGGTCGGGATGCCGATGCCCAGATTGACGTAGAAGCCGTCCTGCAGTTCCTGGGCGGCGCGTTCGGCCAGTTGTTCGCGGGTGCGGGGCATGGGTTTGATCCGGGTGTGGGGTGTGGGGTGTGGGGTGTGGGGTGTGGGGTGTGTTGGGGTTAGGTGTCAGCGGCGTCGTTGGCGCGGAGGGATCGGATGAGGGCTCCGACGCCTCGACCTAGATGATCGCACCGGTCTAGAACCGGGTCGGTCTGGGCGGGGGTGATCAGCTCGACTTCCGTTGCGATGATCAGGTGGGTCTCCAATTCCTTCAGCGAGCCCTGTGCGATCATGAGGTGCCTGACATAGTCCTTGCGGGAGCCTCTGCCGTACCCTTCGGCGATGTTGGCGGGAACGGATACCGAGGCGCGTCTGATCTGGGAGGTCAGGCCGAACAACTCGTCCTTCGGGAAGGATCGGGTGACGAGATAGCACGCCTTCACCAAGGCGACGCCGTCACGCCAGACGGTCAGTTCCCGATAGGATTTGAGCGATGCCGTCACGCCTTACACCCCATCCCCCATGCCCCACGCCCCTCTAGACGCCTGCTCTCTGACGGACAGTACGCTGTTCGATGCGCTTCTCGGACACGGTCTGGATCAGGCGGTCGACATAGACGCCCGGCGTGTGGATGTGGTCGGGGTCGAGCGAACCGACGGGGACGATTTCCTCGACCTCGACGACGGTGACCTTGCCGGCCGTGGCCATCATCGGGTTGAAGTTGCGGGCGGTCTTGCGGAAGACCAGATTGCCGCGCTCGTCGGCCTTCCACGCCTTGACGATCGACAGGTCGGCGACCAGGCCGGTCTCCATCACATAGTCGCGGCCGTTGAAATTGCGGACCTCCTTGCCTTCGGCGACCAGGGTGCCGACGCCGGTGGCGGTGAAGAAGGCCGGAATGCCGGCGCCGCCCGCGCGGATGCGCTCGGCCAAGGTGCCCTGGGGGTTGAACTCCAGCTCCAGCTCGCCGGCCAGATACTGGCGCTCGAACTCCTTGTTCTCGCCGACATAGGACGAGATCATCTTGGCGATCTGGCGGGTGCCCAGCAGCTGGCCCAGGCCGAAGCCGTCGACGCCGGCGTTGTTCGAGATGACCGTCAGGCCCTTCACGCCGGAATCGCGCAGGGCGGCGATCAGGTTCTCGGGAATGCCGCACAGGCCGAAGCCGCCGGACATGATCGTCATGCCGTCGAAGGTCAGCCCCTCCAGCGCGGACGTGACGTCGGCGTAGATCTTACCCATCGCTCTCCCTTTTCACTGTCTGATGAATATCGACGTGTTGAGCCACGCCTAACCCGGTGCGCGATCCGGGGCAAGGCGTCCGCCTTCGCCGTCGAGGTCGCAGGCGATTTCGGACCGCGCGGGGAAAAGCGTCCGAACTGTCCGAAACGTCCGAAATCGAACGGCGCGTCTCCCGAAAAACAGTGTCCGAAACGTCCGAAATGTCCGAAATCGAGCGGTTCGCCTGCCGAAAACAGTGTCCGAAATGTCCGAAATGTCCGAACCGGGACCGGCGACGGCGGAAACAGTGTCCGAAACGTCCGAAGTCGACCGGGACTTGGGGCGCGCCGGGCAAATCCGGGACGGGGCAGGGCAGGGCGGAGGGCGCGGCGGTCATGTCGTCATTATCCGCCCGTTTCCGGCCATGGTGAGAAGAAGGCCGATTTTTCCCGCAAGTGATTGAACTTGCTAGGGGCGTTACGCGCGTGGGGACGGGGTGAGGGCCAGCAAGCGGCGCCGTGCATCCGGTCGGGCCGTCAGCGCGTATTGATTAGGATCGCAGGGAGAGAACCGTGAACCTGACCAATGTCGCCATTCGCCGTTTGCAGGACGCGCCATTCCCCGATTTCGTCACGCGGCCGGCCATCGACAGTCTGGTGACCGAGGCGCGTCGGCGGCTGGACCGCGACGGGCCGCACGACGAGGCCGCCTTCGCCCGCGAAATGGCCCAGAGGGTCATCGCCGAACACACCGACGCGGCCAATCAGCAGCATTACGAACTGCCGCCCGAGTTCTTCCGCCTGTGCCTGGGCGAGCGGCTGAAATACTCGTGCTGCCTCTATCCGGCCGGGACCGAGACCCTGGACCAGGCCGAGGTCGCGGCCCTGCTGGAGACCTGCGCCCACGCCGACCTGCAGGATGGACAGGCGGTGCTGGAGATGGGCTGCGGCTGGGGCTCCCTGTCGCTGTGGATGGCCGAGACCTATCCGCGTTCGCGCATCACCGCCGTCTCCAACAGCCACGGCCAGCGTCAGCATATCGAGGCCGAGGCCCGGGCGCGGGGACTGGGCAATCTGACGGTCGTGACGCGGGACATGAACGTGTTCGAGACGGACCAGAGGTTCGACCGGATCGTCTCGGTCGAGATGTTCGAACACATGGCCAACTGGCGCGCCCTGCTGACCAAGGCCAGGGGGTGGCTGAAGCCGGACGGGCGGATGTTCATCCATGTCTTCACCCACAGGGACGCCCCCTACCGGTTCGACCACACCGACAGCGGCGACTTCATCGCCCAGCATTTCTTCACCGGCGGGGTCATGCCCAGCCACGGCCTGATCCGGCAGTTCCCCGACCTGTTCGCGGTCGAGCAGGAATGGACGTGGAACGGCGGCCATTACGCCCGGACGGCCAACGACTGGCTGGCCAATATGGACCGAAACGCCGAGCGGATCGCCGTGCTGATGCGCGAGACCTATGGCGAGGACGCCAAACTGTGGACCCGGCGCTGGCGGCGGTTCTACCTGGCGACGGCGGGCCTGTTCGGCAATGACGAGGGCCGCACCTGGGCGGTCAGCCATTACCGCCTGAAGCCCGCGTGAGGAGGTCGTCGTGATCAAATACATCGCCGCCTATCTGGGCGCCGGGATCACCTTCGCGGTGATCGACGCCATCTGGCTGACCACCATGACCAACCGGCTGTACAAGCCGGTGATCGGGCCGATCATGACGGACAAGCCGGACATGAAGGCGGCCGTCCTCTTCTATCTGATCTCCATCGCCGGCACCGTCTTCCTGGCCATCGCCCCGGCCTTGAAGGACGAGAGCTGGACCCGGGCGGCGATCAACGGGGCGGTGCTGGGTTTCGTCGCCTATGCGACCTACGACCTGACCAATCAGGCGACCCTGGCGGCGTGGCAGACGAAGCTGACCGTCATCGACCTGATCTGGGGCACATGCCTGACCACCCTGTCGGCGACCGGCGGCTATTTCGCAGCGCGCTGGGCCGAGGGTCGATTCAGTTGATCAATGATTGATTGATCCGTGTCGAGGACAGGTCCGGCCTCTGGAGCCTGAGCCGAGCCGAGAGCTCCTCCATCTTGCGGGATCCGTTCTGACGTGCGTTAACTCGCGTCAGGGTTGATGCGCGGGGGCGATCCTTGGGGGCGCGGGGGGGCGGACACCGGCTGTGGTCGGGACGGGGGGCGGTCGACGCCCTGCTGGTCTATGCCGCCCACGGGCTGCGTTTCCTCGCGCCTCTGCTGCTCTATCCGGTGCTGACGCGCCGGTTCGGCGTCGAAGCCTTCGGCCTCTATGTGGCGGCGACCGCCCTGGCGATGATCGTGGCGGTGGTGGTCGACTATGGAGCGTCCATAGCCGGTCCGCGCGATATCGCGAGCGCGCGCGAGACGACCGGCCCCGTCGTGGGGCGGACGCTGGCCTTGCGCGCCGTGCTGGTTCCGCCCGCCTGCCTGATCGGCCTGGGCCTGGGCCTGATCAATCCTGTGCTGAGCGGGGCAGGAGACGTGATCGGCGCGGCGGTGGCGCTGGGCGTGGGGCAGGGCGCCAGTCTGCTGTGGTTCTTCCAGGGGATGCGGGATCCGGCCGCGGCCGCCCTGGTCGAGGTCGCCGCCGCCCTGGCGGCGGCCGCCGTCGTGCTGGCGACGCCGGGCCTGGGCGTCGGCGGGGTGCTGGTCGTCCAGGCGGCGGGAATTGGGCTCGGCGTCGTCGTCTGCGCGGCGATGATGAGGCGGCGATGCCGACCGGTGTGGCCACAGGCGGGCTTCGTACGGCGCGGACTGGTCGAGGGGTTTCCGCTGTTCGTCGGTCGGGCCGTGATCATGGCCTATACGGGAGGCGGGGGTCTGGTCGTGGCGGCGCTGGCGGGACCGGCCCAGGCCGCCGTCTATGGGGTGGCGGATCGACTGACGGCGGCGGTCGGCTCGCTGCTGCGGCCGCTGGCGGGACTGGTCGGCCCGCGGATTTCGACCCTGTTGTCCGAGGACGCGCCCGCCGCCTTTCGCACTGCACGGTGGAGCCTGGCGGTGACGCCGCTGCTGTTCCTGGCGGCGGCGGCCGGACTGTACGGCGCGGCGCCGGCGGTGGTGCGGCTGGCGGTGGGAGACGGGTTCGACGAGGCGGTCGGGGTGCTGCGGATCCTGGTCTTCGTCCTGCCCCTGGTGGCGGCCAGCCAGGTGCTGGGACTGCAGTTGATGACCCCGCTGCGGATGGACGGCCGGCTCGCCCTGATGGTCGGGATCGGCGGGGTCGCCACCCTGGCGCCGGCCCTGCTCCTGGTCCCGGTCTTCGGCGCGACCGGCATGGGCTGGGCGCGGATCCTGGGCGAGGCGGTGGTCGTGGGCGCCTGTCTGGCCTGTCTGCGACCGTACTGGCGGGCGCTGTTTCCGGCGGGCGGAGGACGCGATGTCCCGGCGGTATGACTGGCTGATCGTCGGGGCGGGCTTCACCGGGGCGACGACGGCCGAGCGGCTGGCCCGGGGTCTGGGGCAAAGGGTCCTGGTCATTGATCGGCGCGACCATCCGGGCGGCAACGCCCATGACCGGCGCGACGAGGAGGGGCGGCTGTTCCATCCCTATGGACCGCACATCTTCCACACCAACAGCGGGCGGATCTTCGACTATCTGAGCGGCTTCACCGACTGGCGGCCGTATTTCCATAGGGTGCGGGGCCATGTGGACGGCCGGCTGGTGCCGGTGCCGTTCAATCTGGATTCGATGCGACGGTTGTTCCCGGCCGCTATGGCCGAGCGGTTGTCGGCGCGGCTGATCGACGTCTTCGGCTTCGGGGCGCGGCCGACCATCGCCGACCTGATGGCGGCGAGCGACGACGCCGACCTGCGGTTCCTGGGCGACTATGTCTTCGACCGGGTTTTCGCCCACTACACCCGCAAGCAATGGGGCATGGAGGCGGGCGCGCTGGATCCGGCGGTGACGGGGCGGGTGCCGGTGGTGGTCAGCCGCGACGACCGCTATTTCTCCGACCGCTACCAGGCCATGCCGCGCGACGGCTATGCGGCCCTGTTCGACCGGATGCTGGATCATCCGAACATCCATGTGTCGCTGAACACCGACCTAGCCGAGGTCGAGCCGGGGCGGTTCGATCGGATGGTCTATTGCGGGGCCCTGGACGACTATTTCGGGCGGTCGGCGGGCGACCTGCCCTACAGGAGCCTGCGGTTCGAACATCAGGTCGCGCCGGTCGCCGACGGCCTGCCGGTCGGGACCGTCAACTATCCCAACGAGTTCGACTTCACCCGCGTCACCGACTTTCGCCACCTCACCGGCGAGCGGGCCGAGACGACCCGTCTGGTGACCGAATATCCCATCCCCCACACGCCGGGGGCGACCGAAGCCTTCTATCCGATCCCGAGCGAGGCCTCGCGGCGGCTGGCGGACCAGTACCGGGCCATGGCGCGCGATCTGGAGGGGCGGGTCTGGTTCGCCGGACGGCTGGCGGATTATCGCTATTACAACATGGATCAGGCGGTGGGGCGGGGGCTCAGTCTGGTGGAGAAGGCGCTGGCGCCGGCGATCCTGAAGGCCGCCGCGTGACCGTCTGGGCGGTGGTGGTGACCTGGAACCGCCAGGATCTGCTGCACCAGTGTCTGACGCACCTGGCCGCCCAGACGCGGCCCTGCGACCGGATCCTGGTGGTCGACAACGCCAGCGACGACGGGACGCCGGAACGGCTGGCCCGGGACTGGGCGGGGCGGGTCGACAGGCTGCGGCTGCCGGTCAATACGGGCGGGGCCGGGGGATTCAATGCGGGAATCCGGGCGGCGGTCGAGGGCGGCGCCGGACGGATCTGGCTGATGGACGACGACGTCCTGCCGGCGCCCGATGCGCTGGAACGCCTGCTGGCGGCCGAAGCCGATCTGGCCGGCGAGGGCCTGGAGGCGGCCTTCCTCTGTTCCAGCGTCCGCACGCCCGAGGGGCTGCTGACCAATATCCCGGAGATCGACGGACGGACCAACGCCCTGGGTTATGCGGCCTGGGGCGAGCGGCTGGCGCGGGGTCTGTTGCCGGTGAAACAGGCGACCTTCGTCTCGGTGCTGATCCGGCGGTCGGCGGTGCTGAAACACGGATTGCCGCTGGCGCCCATGTTCGTCTGGGGCGACGACACCGAATATACGCTGCGGCTGTCGGCGGACCGGCCCGGGTTTCTGGTCGGAGCCAGCCGGGTCGAGCATGTGCGGGTCGCGCCGGGTTGGCTGACGATCGAGACCGAGGACGATCCGCGCCGCGCGGCGCTCCACCGGCTGCTGACCCGCAACGTGATCCTGGCCAAGCGACGACACGAGGGGCGGGCCTCGGCCCTGCGCTATGCGGGCTCGCGTCTGCGCATCGCCCTGCGGCTGGCGAGGCGGGGGCGGTGGCGCAGGGCGGGCCTGCTGGTCGCCGGGGTGGTCGACGGCTGGCGGTTCGCGCCGGAGGTCGAGTTTTGCGCGCCCTGATCTGGCGCGCGCCGTCCGCGCCCTGGGCGGGGCTGCGATGGTCGGACGTCCGCGCCGCCTATGAGGCCTGGGCGCTGGTTCTGCTGGGGTTGGGCGTCGCCCTGCCGGTCTTCCTCGCGCCCGGCTGGGTCAGCGCCCCGCGCCTGGGCGATCTGGCGCTGGCGGCGGCCCTGCCTCTGGTCGTGCTGCAATGGGGGCGGATGGGGCCGGCGTCGCGGGCGGCGGGGCCGGCGGCGGCCCTGGTCCTGCTGGTCACCGTCCTGATCCAGGCGGGGCGTATCGGGCAGGCGCTGAACGTCTCGGACCTGGCCTTCTGGTTCCGGTGGCTGGCGGCGGCCCTGGTCGCGCCGGCGGCGGGGGCGATGATGGCGGCGGAGGCCGGGCGGCGGCGGCTGTTCTTCGCCGCCGTCCTGGCCGGAAGCCTGTTTCATCTGGCGACCTATGGTCTGCTGGCCCTGTTCGGACGGGACGCGCTTCAGGCCGTGGGCCTGGCCTCGCCGCGCGCCGCCTTCACCTCGGTCGCGGCCCATGTGCGGATCACGACGGTGGCCGAGCATCCGAACGCGGCCATGGCCATGATCGGTCTGGCCGTCCCCGCCGCCGTCGCCCTGATCGGCGGGCGATGGGCGCGCCGGCCGCTGGAGCTGGGGGCCGCCGGCGTGGCGGCGGTCGGTTTCCTCTGCACCCTTTCGCGGGGCGGATTGATCGCGGCGGCGGCGGCGGGTCTGGCGCGCGCCGTGGTGGGGCGGCGCTGGAACGCGCCCGCCAGCCCCCTGGGCGTGCTGCTGGCCGTCTGCCTGCTGAGCGGCGGGCTGATCGCCCTGCAGGTGACGCGGGTCGATGTCGATCTGAGCCGGTTCGCCGCGCGGTTCGACCTGGAGCAGATGGACGACAATCTGCAGGGGCGGGTCGCGACCTGGACCCGGACGATCGATTTCGTCGTCGACCAGCCGCTGGGCGTGGGCTGGTCCACCGCCGACGAACTGGGCGCCTTCCGGGCCCTGACGGTCAGCCACAACGGCTATCTGTTCATGGCGCGGACGCTGGGGCTGGGGGCCGCGCTCGCCGCCCTGGGCCTGCATCTGTGGTCGGCGGCGCGGCTGGACGCCCTGACGCCGTTGGCGGTCTATCTGCTGGCGATGATGTTCAGCGAGGACCTGGCCCAGGGCGCGGGGTTCGTCTTCCTGATCTGTCTGGTCGCGGCGACCGCCTGGCGAAGACCGGTGGCGCCGTGAGGGTGCTGCTGGTCAACAGCCTGTATCCGCCGGCGGACATCGGCGGGGCGGAACGCAGCGTGGCGCAACTGGCCCGGGGGCTGGTCGACGCGGGCGTCGCGGTGTCGGTCCTGACCCTGAGCGCGGGACCGGACGCCGGCGTGACGACCGAGGCGGGCGTCACGATCCACCGGACGACCCTGCGCCACCTCTACTGGCCCTATGACGGGAAGCGACGGCCGGCGCCGGCGCGCGCGGCCTGGCACGGGCTGGAGGCGATCGGTTCCCGGATGGACGGGGCGGTGATGCGGGCGGTCGAGGCGACGAGGCCGGACCTGATCCACAGGTGACGACCGGCTTCGCAGGCGCCGCGCACCGGGTGGCGCGACGAGAGGCGCTGCCGCTGGTCCAGACCCTGCGCGACTATTCGACGATCTGTTCGCGGGGGGCGCTGTTCCGGAACGGGCGGCGCTGCGCGCTGCGCTGTCTCGACTGCGTGGTGTTGAGCGCGGGGCGGCGGCGCGACGCGGCGGGCGTGGCCCATGTGGCGGCGGTCAGCGCGGCGGTGCTGGCGGCGCACCGGGCGGCGGGGTTCTTTCCGGACGCGCCCGCGACCATCATCGGCAATGCGGCGGGGCCCGGCGTCGTCGTCGAACGGGGCGACGGACCGCCGACCTTCGGCTTCATCGGCCGGATCGAGCCGGAGAAGGGGATCGAAGTCCTGCTGCGCGCCGCCGTCGGGCTGGACGGCGACTGGCGGCTTCGGATCGCCGGACGTGGCGAGCCCGCCTGGGTCGAACATCTGAAACGGAGCTTCGCCGATCCGCGCATCTCCTGGCTGGGCCAGGTCGAGACGGACGGCTTTCATGCCCGGGTCGATGTGGTGGTCGCGCCGGCCGTCTGGGCCGAGCCGTTCGGACGGGTGGTGGTCGAGGCCCTGGCGCGCGGGCGCGGCGTGATCGCATCCCGCATCGGCGGCCTGCCCGAGGCGGCGAACGGGGGCGCCGTTCTGGTCGAGCCTGGGGACGTGACGGGGCTAAGGGCGGCGATGGCGCAGGTTCTGGCCGATCCCGCATTCCGGCGCCGCAGGGCGCCGTTCCAACCCGTCTGGACCGAGGCGTCCATCATCGACGCCCATCGCAGCCTTTATGGGTCGGTCCTGGCCAGCAAGGCCTCCAGGGCCTGGGCCGACCGGTCCCAGCGATAGAGGGCCACGCGGGATCGACCCTGGTCGATCCGGGTCGGCGCCGGGGCGAAGTCCAGCAGGGCGCCCATCTGCTCGGCCAGGGCGGCGTCGTCGGCGGCGGGGAAATACAGGGCGGCGTCGGCGCAGACCTCGCGCACGGCGGGGATGTCGGAGGCGATGACCGGACAGTCCTGCGCCATGGCCTCCAGCGGCGGAATGCCGAAGCCCTCGTACAGGCTGGCGAAGATCAGGGCGCGGGCGTCCCGCAGCAGGGCGGCGACCTCGGCGTCGCTGCGGCGGCCGGCCAGGATCAGGCGCGGATCGCTTCCGGTGTCGGTCCGATCGAACACCGCAGGCGCCGGGGCGCCGATCAGCACCAGCCGCACCTCCGGGTCGGGCAGGCGGCGCAGGGCGCGGATCATCACGCCGATGTTCTTGTTGGGCGTCAGATTGCCCAGGGCGACGAAATAGGGCCGGCGCGTCAGGTCCAGATCGTCGACGATCCGGCAGCTCGGCCTGACGCGGCTCAGATGGTCCGCCCCGTTGGACGCAACGGCGATGGTCGCGGCGGGGCGGCGCAGGACGGCGGCCAGCTCGTCGCGCGAGAAGGCCGACACCGTGGCCAGAGCCGCCCGCGCCCCCAGCATCCGACCCAGCGCGCGATGGAAGACGGCGTAGCCCCGGCGGAAATGTTCGGGATGGCGGAAGACGGCGGCGTCGTGGATCACCACGGTCTGGCGAGGATGCAGCACCGGTCCCGACCCGCCCAGGGACAGCAGCCGCCCGCGCCGCGCGGCCCAGGCCAGGCCCGTCTGTTCCCAGACATGGCCGCGACCGCCCGGCGCGACCCGCACCGCGATGGCCCGCAGGTTCAGCCCGCTCGCATCCGCCCCTTCTGGAACCAGCAGGACATAGCGGCCGGCGCCGGGGCGCCGGTCCAGGGCGCGGACGATCTCGCGGGCGTAGCGCTGGACCCCGCTGAGCGGCTGGGCCAGGAAGCGGCCGTTGATGAAGACCGGGGCGGTCGGATCAGACACTGGCCATGCGCCGCCGGCTGAAGGCGCGACGATAGACGGCGACGGTGTCGGCGGCCATGCGGGCGGCGGAGAACCGGTCTTGCAGACCAAGGGCGATCTGGGGCCTGCGCCGCCTTTCCAGCGTCTCGACCATGGCCTGGGCCAGCTGTTCCGCCGTCGCCGAGACGGGCAGGCGTTCGACGCGTGCGCCGGCGTCCGACACGGCCGAGACCCCGCCGACCTCGGTGGCCAGTATGGGCACGCCCGCCATCGCCGCCTCGATCAGGGCGTAGGAGAAGCCCTCGTAACGGCTGGTCATGGCGAACAGGTCGAACCCGGCCATCAGGTCGCGCGCGTCGCACGCGCCGATCATGCGGATCGCATCGCCGCCGGCCGCGCGCGCCGCCCCGGACAGCGCGCCCTCGCCGATGATCACGCCGACGATGTGCGGATTGCGGGCATGGGCCAGACGCACGGCGCGGGCGAAGCGGACAGGATCCTTCTGCGGGCACAGCCGGCCGACGAAGCCGACGACCCTGGCGCGGGGCGGCAGGGCCAGGGCGCGGCGCGCGGCGCGGCGATCGGCCGGGGTCGCGACGGCCAGGCCGTTGGGTATGGTGTGCAGCCGCGCGTCCGGGAACCGCCAGCGCCGGGCGTGGCGGGCCTCTTCGTCCGACACGGCGATGACCGCCTCGCTGGTGGATCGGGCCAGCAGCATCTCGATCATTCCGTACAGCCGGGCGCCGAGACCCGAGGCGTGCAGCGTGTACAGGGCGTGCGGGGTGTAGATGCGGCCGGCCGTCGCCGGGGCGGCCAGGCGCACCAGGGCCCCGGCCTTGGCGCTGTGGCCGTGGACGATGTCGAACGGTCCCAGGCGGTCGATCAGACGGCGCAGGTCCAGCAGGGCGGCGATGTCCCACGGGCCGACGGCGCGGCGCATGGGCAGGCGTTCCAGATGTCTGAGGGGCAGGGCGGCGGCCTCGGCCTCGAACCGCAGCTCGGCGCGGGTGGGCGAATAGATCAGGGAAACGCTGTGGCCGTCATTGATCAGGGCCTGGGCCAGATCGATCACATGACGTCCGGAACCGCCGCCCGACGGTTCGATCACCAGCAGTATGCGCACGTCGCGTCCCCCGAGGATCGTATCGGTCATGCAACCAATACGATCTTCGGAAAACGTCAAGATTGTATGTTAGTTCACCGTCGCCTTGACGATCTTGCCGGGCGCGCGCGGCGGCTCGCCCTTGGGCAGGGCGTCGACGTGTTCCATGCCCGATTCGACCTGGCCCCAGACGGTGTACTGGCGGTCCAGGAAGGTGGCGTCGTCGAAGACGATGAAGAACTGCGAGTTGGCGCTGTTGGGATCCGAGGTGCGGGCCATCGAGCAGACGCCGCGCACGTGCGGCTCGGCCGAGAACTCGGCCTTCAGGTTCGGCTTCTTGGAGCCCGAGGTGCCGGTGCCGGTCGGATCGCCGCCCTGGGCCATGAAGCCCGGGATCACGCGGTGGAAGACGACGCCGTCGTAGAAGCCTTCCGAGGCCAGTTCGGTGATGCGTTCGACGTGGCCCGGGGCCAGATCGGGGCGCAGCTTGATGACCACGTCGCGGGCTTCGCCGTCGCCGGTGTCCAGGGTGAAGGTCAGGGTGTCGGCCATTTCGGTCGTCCTCTTGGTGTTGATTTGAGGCGGGACATAGCCCGCATCGCCGGTCGGGGCTATGTGGGAACGATGAGCGAAGACGAAAAGCCCCAAGAACGCCGCCGCATGGTGAAACCGCCCACGGGCGGGACCGCCGCCGGACGCGGCATGGGCACCAAGATGAAGACGGCCGACACCAAGTCCATGTCGAGCCAGCAGTGGATCAAGCGTCAGCTGGCCGACAAATGGTCCGAGAAGGCGCGGGCCGAGGGCTGGCGTTCGCGCGCGGCCTTCAAGCTGATCGAGATCGACGACAAGTTCCGTCTGATAAAGCGCGGCAGCAAGGTCATCGACCTGGGCGCCGCGCCGGGCGGCTGGATCCAGGTGGCGCTGGATCGCGGCGCGACGGCCGTGGCGGGGGTCGATCTGCTGATGATCGAGCCGATTCCCGGCGCGACCCTGCTGCAGGCCGACTTCACCCGTCCGGGCGTGGACCAGCAGCTGATCGACGCCATCGGCGGGCGGCCGGACCTGGTCCTGTCCGACATGGCCCACAATACGGTCGGCCACCGCCAGACCGACCACCTGAAGATCATCGCCCTGATCGAGATCGCCGCCGACTTCGCCATCCGCACCCTGCGGCCGGGCGGGAATTTCGTGTCCAAGAACTTCCAGGGCGGCGACGCCGGCGGGGTGCTGGCGCGGCTGCGCGAGGAGTTCGAGACGGTGAAATACGTCAAGCCGGCCTCCAGCCGTAAGGACAGCGCCGAGGTCTTTCTGGTGGCGCTGAACAAGCGATGAGCGGCGACGCCGGCTGGCGTTCTCGTCAGCCGCGCGACGCCCGGATTTCCTGATCGTGACGCTTCGTCCGAACCCTGTCCAAGCGTAGCCTTAAGGCCACGTCGGTCGACGAATGTCGGACAGGACGCGGTTGTCATCAAACCCCTGCGAACCGGTCGCAAGGCGGTCATCACGGATCGCTAGCCCGGCGATCGCGCATTGAGCGCTGTTAGCGGGGGCTAAATGACTTCCAATCGTTTCCTTTCGGGCGCGTCGCTTCTGACGCTGGCCCTGTTCGTCGTTCCGGGCGTCGCGTCCGCGCAGGACGCCGCCGTCGCCATGGCCACGGCCGACGCCCAGGCGACCCAGGTCGACGAGATCATCGTCTTCGGTCGCGGCCAGACGCGCCAGCAGGCCTCGGTCACCGCCGCCGCCATCGCCGTCGAAGCCCCGGGGACCAGCCCGCTGAAGGCCATCGAACGCCTGCCGGGCGTCAGCTTCCAGTCGGCCGACGCCTTCGGCGCCTATGAATGGTCGGCGCGCATCACCCTGCGCGGCTTCAACCAGAACCAGCTGGGCTTCACCCTGGACGGCGTGCCGCTGGGCGACATGAGCTACGGCAACCACAACGGCCTGCACATCTCGCGCGCCATCATCTCCGAGAACGTCGGCCGCGTGGACGTGGCCCAGGGCTCGGGCGCGCTGGGCACGGCGTCCAGCAGCAATCTGGGCGGCACGGTCGAGTTCACCAGCCGTCGTCCGACCGAGGATTTCGGCGTCGACGTCTCGGGCGCCTTCGGCAGCGACGACACCCTGCGCGGCTTCGTGCGCCTGGACAGCGGCGCCCTGGGTTCGACGGGCACGCGCCTGTCGCTGTCCTACGCCGATCAGAGCGCCGACAAGTGGAAGGGCGTGGGCGAGCAGAAGCAGCAGCAGATCAACGCCAGCTTCGTCCAGCCGATCGGCGCCGGCGAACTGCGCGGCTTCGTCAATCATTCCGAGCGTCGCGAGAACGACTATCAGGACATGTCCCTGGGCATGATCGACCGCCTGGGCCGCGACTGGGACAATATCTCGGGCGACTACGCCCTGGCGGTCCAGGTCGCCGACATCTACCAGGCCAATCCGGCCGGCGACTGCGCCGCCAACGCCTATCCCGACCCGATCCTGTGCGTGGACGACGCCTATTTCAACGCCGCCGGCCTGCGTGACGACACCATCGGCGCCCTGACGCTGGAGTATCCGATCACGGACCGCCTCAGCGTCTCCCTGACCGGCTACGGCCACAAGAACGAAGGCCAGGGCCTGTGGTGGACGCCCTATCTGGCCACCCCGGCGGGCGCCCAGGGTCAGGACGGCTCGGTCATCGCCACGCCCGGCCCGATCGCCATCCGCACCACCGAATACGACATCGACCGCAAGGGCGCGATCGGCGCGGTGAAGCTGGAGCTGGGCGCACACAGCCTGGAAGCCGGCTTCTGGGTCGAGGACAACGACTTCAACCAGGCCCGTCGCTACTACGGGCTGAGCCGGGGCGGCGACGGCGGCCGCGACTCGCTGGAGTTCCAGCGCAACCCGTTCGCGACCGAGTGGGCCTATAGCTACAACACCCAGACGACTCATCTGTACCTGCAGGACAGCTGGGCGGTGACCGAGGCCCTGACGATCAACGCCGGCTTCAAGTCGCTGAGCGTCGAGAACGAGGCCAGCACCGTCGTCGGCGTCAACAAGACCGGCTCGATCAAGGCCGAGGACAACTTCCTGCCCCAGGTCGGGATCAGCTACGACCTGAATCCCGACCACCAGCTGTTCGCCTCCTACGCCGAGAACATGCGGGCCTTCGAATCCTCGAACACTGGCGGGCCCTTCTCGGCCTCGGCGGCGGGCTTCGCGGCGATCCGGGATACGCTGCAGCCGGAGAATTCGCGCACCATCGAGGCCGGCTGGCGTTTCCGCTTCGACGGCGGGCTGCAGGGCTCGATCGCGGCCTATGACGTCGAGTTCGAGGACCGCCTGCTGGTCGTCGCCCTGGGCGCCCCGATCCTGGGCCTGGGCAACGGGATCCAGAACGTCGGCGGGGTGAAGAGCCGCGGCTTCGAGGCCGCCGCCCTGTGGACCTTCGCCTCCGACTGGTCGGCCTTCGGCTCTTACAGCTACAACGACTCGACCTATCAGGACGACGTGGTGGACGGCGCGGGCGTCCTGGTCGCCGCGACCTCGGGCAAGCGCACGGTCGACACGCCGGAAAACCTGTTCCGGGCCGAACTGTCCTATGACAACGGCGCGGTGTTCGGCGCCCTGGCGGCCGCCTATACCGGCGAGCGCTTCTCCTCCTACATCAACAATGAGAGCGCCGACGCCTACACCACGGTGGAGCTGACGGCCGGCTATCGCTTCGACGGCACGGGCGGCTGGCTGGACGGGACGGCGATCCAGCTGAACGTCGTGAACCTGACGGACGAGGACTATATCTCGACGGTGGGTTCGGGCGGCTTCCAGAACTCGGCGGGTCGCCAGACCTTCCTGCCCGGCGCCCCGCGCCAGGTGTTCGCCAGCATCCGTCGCCGGTTCTAGGTCACGTGGGCGGGGATGCGCCTTCGGGCGCGTCCCCGGTCTTCGTCAGGCCGTGGCGACGCTGGCGCGGGCGCGACGGTCCTCGATCCGCGTCCAGATACGGTCGTGGAGGGTGAAGAAGACCGTCTGCACCAGGGGTTCGATCACGCCGATGGTCAGGGCGACGGCGAGGTCGCCGGTCAGGGCGAAGGCGACTGCGACCGCCACGGTGAAATGCATGAGGCCATAGGTCACCGTCTTCAGGGCGATCTGCCTGAACGAGCGGGGCAGGGCGTGGCTGTGGCCGTGATGGCGGTGGGCGTTGTGCGCCCGCTGCTGCTCCTCCGGCGACATGATGTCGAGACGGGCGGTGAAGGCCTCGGCCGCCTCCTCGATGCCCGAGGCCATGCGACGTCGCTCGATCCGGTGCCAGACGCGGTCGTGGATCGAATAGGCGAGGGTCTGGAAGACCGGCTCGACCATGCCGACCGCCAGGGCGAGACGCCAGTCGCGGGTGATGGCGAAGGCCACGAGGATGGCCACGACCAGGTGCATGAGGCCGTAGCTGGCGATCTTCAACGCCAGTTTGCGCGCGGTGCTCAGGATGGCTTCGACCATGACGAGAGAATGGTGATGCTGCGAACCGGTTGCAAACCAATATAATCTATCGCGACGATAAGCCCGACCTTCACCTTATGACCGGCGTCAAAGCCAGTTCGTGGCGGTCCAGTTCCTCCTCCAGCTGGTAATAGGCCGCGTCGCTGATCGTCCCCTCCAGCCGCAGGGTCAGAAGCCGGTCGCGCTTGGCCTGCAGCACCGTCAGGGCCAGGTTGTCGACGGGGAGCAGAACCCGGCCGTCGCCGTCGTCGATCCCGTTCAGCGCCGCGCGTCGTTCGCTGTAGTCGGCGCGGAGGCGGTCGGCCTGGGGATCGGTCCGGCCCTCGATGGATTTCAGGGCGGCCTCGACGGACGCGATCCGGGCCAGACGGATGTCGGCGTCCAGGGTGTCGTCTCCGCCCAGGCGAAGCGCGCGGATCAGCGGGCCAAGGGTCAGGCCCTGGACGACCAGGGTGCCCATGACCACGACGAAGACCGACAGCAGGATCAGGTCGCGCATCGGGAAGTCGGCGGGCAGGGCGTAGGCGGCGGCTAAACTGACCACGCCGCGCATCCCGGCCCAGGCGACGACCAGACCGCTGCGGGCCGTGGGCGGCGACATGCCCGGCGGCGGATTGGCGCCCCAGACATGGTTCTTGAACCGCACGACCGTCCCATAGCCCATGACCCAGGCGAAACGGGCGGCGACGCAGGTGGCCAGAACCGCCAGGGCGAAGACGGCGTAGTCGCCGCGCTGGGCCGGGGCGAGGTTCTCCCAGATCGGGCCGATCTGCAGCCCCACCATCATGAAGGCCATGGCGTTCAGGCCGAAGACCACCGTCTCCCACACCGCATAGGCGGGCAGGCGGACGCGGGCCGGATTGCGGGCGCCCATCCGCGACACGGCCATGGCGAAGACGACGATGGTGATGATGCCCGACAGGCCCAGCCGCTCGGCCGCGATCCAGACGCCGAAACCGCCGACGAACTGCAGCACGATGGCGGGCGGCGGATCCTCCAGCCGACGCATCAGCCGGTCCTGCAGCCAGGCCACGGCGACGGCGAAGACGACGCTGCCGACCAGGGCCCAGACCACCTGAAGCGGCAGGGCGGCGCCGGCGGGCAGGGCGCCGACCGTCGCCGCCACGGCGAAGCGATAGACCAGCAGACTGCCCGCATCGTTGAACAGGCTCTCGCCCTCCAGCACGGTGCGGACCCGGTAGGGGGCGGGCACCAGCCGCAGCACGGCGGTCGCGGCGGCCGCATCCGGCGGGGCGACGATGGCGCCCAGGGCCACGGCCGCCGCCCAGGGCAGGGCGGGCATCAGGGTTCGGGCGACCAGGGCGACGGCGACGGTGGTGACGGCCACCGCCGCCAGGCTGAGACAGGCGATGGGCACGATGTTTCGCCTGAGATCGCGCAGCGAACTGTCGAAGGCCGCGTCCAGCAGCACCGGGGCGACGAACAGGGCCAGGGCCAGTTGAGGGTCCAGGCCGATGTCGGGGGCGAAGGGGATGAAGGCCGCCCCGGCGCCGGCCATGGCCAGAAAGGGCGGGAAGGGGGCCTTCAGCCGCCCGGCCAGCAGCGACAGGACCACGGCGGCGGCCATCACGATCAGCAGGGCTTCGAAGGCGTGCATGAGGCGATCAACGTCTTACGGCGGCGCTTCGTTCGCAACCTGTCGCGAAGCGTGATCGCGAAAGCGGCCTCTCCGCGTCGCTAGGCCTTGCCGTGCCCCCCCGCAGCCCGTTATACGCGGCCCGCAAAACGGAGACTCCCTATGGAGATACGCGAAGGACTGACCTTCGACGATGTTTTGCTCGAACCCGGCCCGTCCGAGTTCATGCCGGCGATGGTCGATGTCTCGACCCAGCTGACACGCGACATCAGACTGAACATACCCCTGCTGTCGTCCGCCATGGACACGGTGACCGAAAGCCGCCTGGCCATCGCCATGGCCCAGTCCGGCGGCCTGGGCGTGCTGCACCGGAACATGACCATCGAGGAGCAGGCCGACGAGGTCCGCGCCGTCAAACGCTATGAGAGCGGCATGGTGGTCAATCCGGTGACCGTCGGCCCGCAGACGACCCTGGGCGAGGTTCGCCAGATCGTCGAACGCAAGAAGATCACCGGCTTCCCGGTCGTCGATCCGGCCACCGGCAAGCTGGTCGGGATGCTGACCCACCGCGACATGCGGTTCGAGAGCGACCTGAACGTCACGGCGGCCTCGCTGATGACCACGGGCGACTTGATCACGGTGCGCGAGGGCGCCAGCCGCGAAGAGGCCCGCGAACTGCTGAAGACCCGCAAGATCGAGCGGGTCATCGTGGTGGACGAGGACTATCGGGCCGTCGGCCTGATCACCATGAAGGACATCGAGAAGGCCCAGGCCTTCCCCAACGCCGCCAAGGACGAGCAGGGCCGGCTGCTGGTCGGCGCCGCCTCGACCGTCGGCGACGCCGGTTACGAGCGGGCCATGGCCCTGGCCGACGCGGGCGTGGACGTGGTGGTGATCGACACCGCCCACGGCCATTCGGCCTCGGTCGCCCAGGTGGTCGAGCGGATCAAGCGCGAGTCGAACCGTCTGCAGGTCATCGCCGGCAACGTCGCCACCTATGACGCCACGCGCGCCCTGATCGATGCGGGCGCCGATGCGGTCAAGGTCGGCATCGGTCCGGGCAGCATCTGCACCACCCGTATCGTTGCGGGCGTGGGCGTGCCCCAGCTGACGGCCGTGATGGACGCGGCTCGCGCCGCGCGCGGCACGGGCGCCTCGGTCATCGCCGACGGCGGCATCAAATATTCGGGCGACCTGGCCAAGGCCATCGCGGCCGGAGCGAACGTGGCCATGATGGGCTCGATGTTCGCCGGCACCGACGAAAGCCCCGGCGAGGTCTTCCTGTACCAGGGCCGGTCCTACAAGTCGTATCGCGGCATGGGTTCCGTCGGGGCGATGGCGCGCGGCTCGGCCGACCGTTATTTCCAGAAGGAAGTCTCGTCCGAGAAGCTGGTGCCCGAGGGCATCGAGGGCCAGACCCCCTACAAGGGGCCGATCAGCCCGGTCCTGCACCAGATGGTCGGGGGCTTGCGCGCCTCGATGGGCTATGTGGGCGCCGGCACCATCACCGACTTCCAGGAGCGCGCCCGTTTCGTCCGCATCACCGGCGCGGGCTTGCGGGAAAGCCATGTCCACGACGTGATGATCACGCGCGAGGCGCCGAACTACAGACAGGGATAAGGCCATGACGACCGAACTGACCTATCTGGCCCTGACGCTGATCCTGGCGCTGGTGCAGGTCTTCCTGCCGGCCGGGGCGCGGACGGTCGAGTTCGGCTCGAAGTGGAATGCGGGCCCGCGCGACGAGACGCCGACAGCGACCAAGCCGCTGACTGGTCGTCTCGAGCGGGCCCAGGCCAACCTCTACGAAACCCTGCCGCTGTTCATCGGCGCCGTGCTGATCGCTCATGTGATCGGCGCGGACGGCGCCCTGACCCTTTGGGGGACGGCCCTCTATTTCTGGGCGCGCGTCGTCTATGTGCCCCTTTACGCCTTCGGCGTTCCCTATGTCCGGTCGCTGGTCTGGGTGGTCTCGCTTGCGGGACTGGTCCTGGTCCTGGCGTCCCTTTTCATTCTGAAAGCCTAGATTGACCCCAGCCGCCCGCCTCGCCGCCGCCGCCTCCGTCCTGGACTCCATCGCCCAGGGCCGCCAGCCGGCGGAAACCGTCCTCAAGGCCTGGGGGACCGCCAATCGCTACGCCGGATCCAAGGACCGCCGCGCCATCGCCGACCGGGTCTACAAGGTGCTGCGCGCACGCGGCCGCCTGTCGTGGATCATGGGCGGGCGCGAAGACGGCCGCGCCCTGGTGATCGGCTCGCTGCACGCCATCGACGGCCTGCCGCTGGACGAGATCGAGACCCTGCATTCCGGCGACGGCTACGGCCCGCGCCCCCTGTCGAAACAGGAACGCAGCCGTATCACCGCGGGGCAGGGCGAACTGCCCGGCTGGGTCGCCGCCGGCCTGCCCGAATTCGTGGTCGAGGACTTCAAGGCGACCTTCGGCGACCGCTGGGCCGAGGAGGCCCATGCCCTGATGGCGCCGCGCGCGCCCATCGACCTGCGGGTCAACGACGCCGCCGCCACGGTGGACGAGGTCGAGGCCGAACTGAGCGCGGCCGAACTGTCGGTCTCGCGCACCCCCTGGTCCGCCCTGGGCCTGCGCGTCCCGTCGGAGCCGCCGCCCAATATCCAGGCCCTGGACGGCTTCAAGGCCGGCAAGTTCGAGATCCAGGACGAAGGCAGCCAGGTCGTCTGCTGGCTGGCCGGCGCGCAGCCGGGCACGACCGTCGTCGACTATTGCGCCGGCGGCGGCGGCAAGACCCTGGGTTTGGCCCAGGCCATGGGCGGGCAGGGCAAGCTGGTCGCCTCCGACGTGGTCAACAAGCGGCTGGAGAACATCCGTCCCCGCCTGCAGCGCGCGGGCGTCGAGGCGGACCTGGTCCTGATCGGTCAGAACGGCGGCGGTCTGGAAGACCTGAACGGCCAGGCGGATCTGGTCTTTGTCGACGCGCCCTGCTCGGGTTCGGGCACCTGGCGTCGCCGGCCCGAGGACGCCTGGCGTCTGACGGCGGACGAGGTCGAGAAGCTGCACGCGCTGCAGGTCCGCATCCTGGGCCAGGCGACCAGGCTGGTGAAGCCGGGCGGGCGTCTGGTCTATGTCACCTGCTCTATGCTGGCGCGCGAGAACGAGGCCAGCGCCGACGCCTTCGAGGCCGCGCACCCCGACTTCCGCCCCGTGCCGGTCGCCGAGGTCCTGTCGGCCCCGCAACTGACCGAGGCGGCGCGCGCCCGGTTCGCCGAACTGGGGCAGGGGACGCGGCTGCGTCTGTCGCCCGCCTCGGCCGACACCGACGGCTTCTTCGCCGCCGTCTACGAGCGCGCCGCATGAGAATCGACCGGCACGGCGCCGTCGCGGTCCTGCCGGTCATGGCCGCTCCCGCCGAGTACGGCGAGGCGTTGCGCGGTCGGATCGATCCGCTGATGACCGGTATCGGCCCGGTCGAGGGCGCTGTCGTCCTGACCGCCGCCCTGGCGCGGCTGGAGGCGGCGGGCGACCTGCCGGACCTGATCGTGTCCCTGGGCTCGTGCGGCTCGCGGGTGCTGGAGCATGCGGCCGTCTATCAGGCCTCGTCGGTGGCCTATCGCGACATGGACGCCAGCGCCCTGGGCTTCCCGAAAGGGGTGACGCCGCTGCTGGACCGGCCCGCCGTCATGCCCCTGCCGTGCCCCATTCCCGGCGTGCCGGTCGCGCGCCTGTCGACCGGGGGCAATGTCGTCTCCGGCGCCGCCTATGAGGCCATCGACGCCGAGATGGTGGACATGGAGACCTGGGCCCTGGTTCGCGCCGCCCAGACCTTCGGCCTGCCTCTGGTGGCGCTGCGCGGCGTATCGGACGGCCGCGCCGAGCTGAAGGCGCTGGAGGACTGGACCTCGACCCTGCATCACGTCGACCAGAACCTGGCGATCGCTCTGGATCGCCTGATCGGCGTGCTTGAGGCCGACGGTCTCGCCGCCCTTGAAATCCCCGATCTTGAAAATCAGGCCCTACAGGGCCAAGACCCCGCGCAACTCTTTCCGGATTCGATCAGCCCATGACCACGCCGCAAGACCACCAGAAGGTCCTCATCGTCGATTTCGGCAGCCAGGTGACGCAACTGATCGCGCGCCGCCTGCGCGAAGCCAGCGTCTATTGCGAAATCCATCCGTTCCAGAAGGCCGAGGCGGCCCTGGCGGGCATGAACCCGGCGGCCATCATCCTGTCGGGCGGTCCCGAGAGCGTCCACGAAGAGGGCAGTCCCCGAGCGCCCCAGGCCGTGTTCGAGGCGGGAGTGCCGGTGCTGGGCATCTGCTACGGCGAGATGACCATGTGCGAGCAGCTGGGCGGCAAGGTCGAGGGCGGCCACACTCGCGAGTTCGGCCGCGCCGAGATCACCGTCGAGAAGACCTCGCCCCTGCTGGCCGATCTGGCCCCCGTCGGCGAGGAAGAGACCGTCTGGATGAGCCACGGCGACAAGATCGTCGCCATTCCGGAAGGCTTCGACGTCGTCGCCTCCTCGACCGGTTCGCCCTATGCGGTGATCGCCGACGAGGGCCGTCGCTTCTACGGCGTCCAGTTCCACCCCGAGGTGATGCACACCCCGCGCGGCCATCAGATACTGAAGAACTTCACCCACGGCATCGCCGGGCTGAAGGGCGACTGGACCATGGCCGCCTATCGCGACGAGAAGATCGCCCAGATCCGCGAACAGGTCGGCGACGCCAAGGTGATCTGCGGTCTGTCGGGCGGGGTCGACTCATCGGTCGCCGCCGTGCTGATCCACGAGGCCATCGGCGACCAGCTGACCTGCGTCTTCGTCGATACCGGCCTGCTGCGCAAGGACGAGGCGACCCAGGTCACCACCCTGTTCCGTGAGCACTACAACATCCCGCTGGTGCATGTTGATGCGTCAAAGGAATTTCTGGGCGAACTGGCCGGGGTCTCCGACCCCGAGACCAAGCGCAAGACCATAGGCCGGCTGTTCATCGAGGTGTTCGACCGCGAGTCCGCCAAGATCGAGGGCGCCGAATTCCTGGCCCAGGGCACCCTCTATCCCGACGTGATCGAGAGCGTCTCCTCGTCCAGCGGCAAGGCCCATGTCATCAAGAGCCACCACAATGTCGGCGGCCTGCCCGACTATATGAAGCTGAAGCTGGTCGAACCCTTACGCGAACTGTTCAAGGACGAGGTCCGCGCCCTGGGCCGCGAACTGGGCCTGACCGACGCCTTCGTCGGCCGCCACCCCTTCCCGGGGCCGGGCCTGGCCATCCGCATCCCCGGCGAGATCACCCCGGAGGCCGTGGCCACCCTGCAGGAAGCCGACGCCATCTATCTGGAGGAAATCCGCAAGGCGGGCCTCTACGACAGCATCTGGCAGGCCTTCGCCGTGCTGCTGCCGGTCAAGACGGTCGGGGTCATGGGCGACGCCCGCACCTACGAAAAGGTTCTGGCCCTGCGCGCCGTCTCCTCGACCGACGGGATGACGGCCGACTTCTACCAGTTCCCCTGGGACGTCCTGGGCAAGACCGCGACCCGGATCATCAACGAGGTCCGCGGCGTCAACCGCGTGGTCTACGACGTCACGTCCAAGCCCCCCGGCACCATCGAGTGGGAATAGTCCCGACCCTTCGGTAGCATTCGGTATCGCTTCCGAAACGGCCACTAACCACCTGACAACATTGTGAATTCTATCGAGACCCTTCGGAGCCATTCGGAGGGTCTCTTTTCGTTTTGTCGGACTGGCCGACGGTACGCCGCTGCATTGATCTGGCGGACCCGGGCTCATACCGTCCTGACATCGGGCCACGCCCTGACGGTATTCATTTCCCGCAAGTAATTGAGATTAAGTGGAAAAACCGTCTCGGCGCTACCGAATTCGAAGGACCGGCGGCCAGAGGCGTTTATACCGTGCTTACCGACACTGCGCTGAAGAATTTGCGTCCGAAAGCAAGGGCTTACAAGAGTACCGACAGGGACGGCATGTACGTCTATGTCTCGACGGGCGGCGCAATCTCATTCCGCTACGACTACCGGTTCAACGGCCGGCGAGAGACGGTGACGCTCGGCCGCTACGGCCGGGCCGGACTCACATTGGCCCAAGCCCGCGAACGGCTGATCGAGGTGAAGAAGGCGATCGCGGACGGGGTATCGCCCGCCGTTGAAAAGCAGCGCGCCAAACGTCGCCTGAAGGAAGCTCGCGATTTCGCACAGGTCGCCCAGGGCTGGATGGACCGTGCGCCGATGGCGGACAGCACCCGAGACATGCGCCGGGCGATTTTCAATCGGGACATCCTGCCAAAGTGGAAGAACCGCCTGCTGAGCGAGATCACACCCGACGACCTGAGGGCGCACTGCAAGGCGATTGTGGATCGCGGGGCGCCCGCCACGGCGATCCATGTCCGGGATATCGTCAAACAGATTTACGGCTGGGCCATTCTCCACGGCGAGAAGATCGACAACCCTGCGGACGACGTGGGTCCGGCTTCGATCGCCACCTTCCGACCGCGCGATCGGTCACTCACCCCAGCCGAAATCCGGATCATGCTGATGCTCCTGGGTGAGGTGGCGACCCTGCCCACCATCAGGCTCGGCTTGAAGTTCATCCTGCTCAGCATGGTTCGGAAGAGCGAACTTCAGGACGGGGTATGGACGGAGGTGGATTTCGGGAATGCGGTCTGGTCGATCCCGGCCGCACGCATGAAGCGCTCGCGGCCTCACAACGTCTATCTCTCCACCCAGATGCTCGACATCCTGGTCGCCCTGAAGACCTGCGCCGGCAACTCGAAATACATCCTGCCGTCGCGCTACGACGCCGATGCGCCGATGTCGCGGGCGACCTTCAACCGCGTCACCAGTGCAATCGCTGAAAGGGCCGGAAAGGGTGAGCTTCCGCTCGAGCCTTTCACCGTCCACGACCTGCGCCGGACGGCCTCGACCCTTCTGCACGAGATGGGCTTCAACTCGGACTGGATCGAGAAAGGCCTCGCTCACGAAGAGCGATCTTCGCGAGGCGTCTACAACAAGGCGGAGTTCGAGACCCAGCGCCGCCACATGGCGCAGGAGTGGTCGAACGCCGTGGACGCGTGGGAAGCGGGTCGCGCCTACACTCCGGTTCTGACCGTGTCAGAGGTCAAAGCACCGCGTTTTGATCCGAAATTGTGAAATGCATCGGGGGATGCCAGCAGAAATTGCAGGGACAAGGACATGATCGACGCGCGGGATAAGGCCGCCGCCACCAAGCGCGCGGCCGTGCGTCCGGGACTGCGCAAGTGGTCACCGGACCTGCTTGGACTGTAGGCTATGGCCGGGCCGTATTTTCCGCCGCTGGAGGTCGCGGGGCAGATGCTCGCTTTCGACCATCTCGAGCCCTTCGAGCTGGAGATGGCCACCCAGTCGCGTCCCAACGGCGTGAAGATCGATGTCCGGTTCAGCAACCACTGCTTCAGTGAGGCTTTCGACGCCGCCCAGCACGACAAAATGGCGGTGACCGTCTGGGATGGCCCAAGGCAGCGCGTCTTCTGTCCGATCCGCTACGGCCTGTCGCAGGCGCTGCCACACATCCTCAAGGGCCTGCCGACGGCGCACGTCTACCAGACACCGGAGGCTAACTTCCTGCGTATCGGCGTGCGCAACGACGGCGGAGCAGGGGACTACAGGGTCTTCTTCCGGGTCAAGCGCGGCACCGGCTCCGGCGTCGATCTCAAGCTCTTCGTGGAAAGCGCCTACAGCCCCGAGCCGGCGCAGGCGCTCGCCATCGCACACATGAGCAAGGTTCGCTTCGCCGTGCTGATCGACAAGACGCTGAAGGGCGAGAAGCTTAAGTTTCACCGGAAAAGATAAGGGCGCCCGGAGGCGCCCTTATCAGAAGTCACTCGGTAGCCGCTTCCGGGATCGAAATCCCTATCTCGCTCACGCGTGGACCTCCGAAGAGGCGGGTGAGGCTGTTTCAACCGATCTGGCCTCGGGACGACATATAGCTCGCGGGGGTGAAGAAATCAACGATCAGCCCTGGACGCCTCTGTCTCGGCGTCCGTGGTTCCGCCATCTCCGGATGAAGCAATCTATGACCAGTTCGCCGCTTCGGAAGCGAGGCGCGGCTTACAGGTGCGGTCGGGAAGCGCCCGGCCCGTCGTGGACGGGGCGTGATCGGCGCAGGCGCACATCCGGAGCCTTGGCCGGCGTTACGGGAGTGCGGCGGCGTTTCTCCAGCCAGGTCTGCACCTCCGACAGATCCCAGACCACGCATCGCGGCGTCAGCCGGAAGCGTTTTGGAAATTCACCGCGCTGCTCCATCTCCCAGATGGTGCTGTCGGCCAGCGGCACCATCTGGCGCAGTTCCGGCTTCTTGATCGTTCGCGGCAGGGGCGAATGGGTCTGTCCCATGGAGCATCTCCTTGTTCCGGCCGATTCGAACCGAAAGATGCTGGAGGGTGAACACGCAGGCCTGCGGTGGCAGGCTTACGTGTCCTCAGCGCCGGTTTCTAAGGCGCTGGCCGACGGAACTCGCTCGTTTGAAGGCCTGGAAGTAGACCTTGGCCATGCCCTTGAGGGGATCGACTCCCAATGCCGCGCGGCCCGCAAGGTGACGCAGGACGAACATATTGGCTTGTTTCTCGACTGCGGTCATCTGCGAGTCCCCCGCCGTCTCCGGCAGGATGTGATCCTGATGCAGATGGCGGTCGAGGTCGGCCTTGAGAGGCTGAAGTTCCGCAGGCGGATTGCGGCCATAGAGCTGCGCGGCGAGGCCGGCGATCAGGTCGGCGATTTGAAGCGTCGGATTGTCATGCGACTGGCCGAACCGGATTGGCCCGGCGAGATTTAGTCTGGCGCTGACCACCCGGTTACCGCCATGCAGAGGGAATTCTTCATCGCGGCCGATGAAGCCGTCGAAGGTCGAGGCGATGCCCTGCAGCGGCTTGGACTCGTCGCATAGCACCTCCAACTGCTGGTGCTTCGGACCGAAGCCATTGACGAGGAGCGACATGAGCGCGGTCGAGGTCAGGTCCAGAACCCATTTGCCGAAATCGGCGTCGTCCTTCAGGTGCTGGGTGCGCGCCTTGATCCGCTCGGAATAGCCCCGCGCGAACCGCAACACCTCGCCCAGGACCCGCGCATCCGCCGGCGCCTCTCCCGTCGCGGCGAAAACAGCGGGGGCGTCGGCGGGATCGAAGCTCCTCATGAACTTCTCAAGCTGAAGAGCGAGATCCTCTGCCGGTCCACCGGCGGTCGCGATGCTTCGATAGACGGCTCCCGCGACCAGCCGATGAAGGCCGTGACGGTAGAAAAGCATGCTGTTGTCCTCGAGCACGGGCTCCATGAGGTACTCGAAGACCTTGCCCGCGAACGCCAGACGCTTGTCCGTGACAAGGAAGCTGTAACGGCCATCCATCCGAGAAAGCACATGGCGGGCGATCTCGGGCCAGTCCCCCCGCCTCTTGAGTCCGGACGCCTTTAGTTCGGCCGCCTGGATGACCGGCTTGCGACCGTCGCGGATCTCCGCGATCAGTTGATCGGCTTCCTGGACGGACAGTTCGACCGCCGAATAGGCGAAGACCGGCTGGTCGTCCCGGAGCAGGTTGGGCCCGGTGAAGCCGGACTCATCGAAAGATATCAGCGTTGGGGATGACAGGGCGTGGTCCTCGAAATTCGCGCCGCCGATTTCCGCCCTCAAGCGGAGGCGAGGGCCTCAATATCCGAGTGAAGCCGTGCTTTGGCCGGAAGTCGAGACCGTGTCATGCCTTCGGACCCGTCGGGCCGTCGATGGCGAGAGGACGAGACATGACGATCACCTTCGACGCCGATGATGTCGCCTATTTCGATGAGGTCTACGGGCGCAGGTTCGAAGCAATTTCGCCGAAACGGCTCGAGGTCGAGTTTCGCGATGGTGAAGCGGCGCGCCCCAACGACTGCCATGCCAACGCTGTACGCTGGGCGGCGCAGACGCCGGACGCAATCCCGGTCTACGGCTGGTTGATCGAGGGGCAGGACGCGTTCCAACTCCGCATCGTCGCCCATTCCGTCATTGCAAATGGGCGCGGACAACTGATCGATGTGACGCCGATGCCGATACCTTCGCCTCGCTTCATCCCTCACTGCGGGACAGGCGACGCCTTCTTTAGTCTCCTTCCTCGTTGCAACACCGTGTCGTGGCCAGTGATCGATACGCTCACGTTCATGACGGTCGACTTTGACGACGGAACGCACGGTCCGGCGGGCGTCCAGGGCTAAGGGCTCCGCCCTCGCGCGGGCCAGGGTGAAGCGGCTTCGCCGCCGGACCGGCCGGTCTCCCCGGCCTTCCGCGCCGGGCAAGGTCCTCAAGGTCGTCATCAGGGTCAGGCTTGTGCAGGTCGGGCGATCCCCCTCCGGCCGGTCCGCCCTGGCCCTTGCTACCCCGGTCTCGCCGACGGGCAGGGTTTCAGGCGCGCAGTTCGCGTGCCTGCAACCCATGCCCAAAGGAGGCAGACATGACTGCTCAATCCATCCAAACCGCCGCGACCGAGGTGGCCACTTCCGCGCATGGCGCGGAGATCACTGTGCCGCTCAATCGGCTCAAGGCCTCGCCGAAGAACGCGAGGAAGACGCCGCACAGCCCCGCGAGCATCGAGGCCTTCGCGGCCTCCATCAAGGCCAAGGGGGTGTTGCAGCCGCCCGTGGTCGAGATCGAGCGGGACGGGGAGGGCGTCCCGACCGGGAACTACCTCGTCACCATCGGCGAAGGGCGCCGTCAGGGGCTTCGGCTGCTGGCCAAGCGCAAGGCGATTAAGCGCACCCATCCGGTGCGTGTCATCGTGGACGCCGAGAACGACGCGCACGAGATCAGCCTCGACGAGAACATGACCCGCGAGGCCATGCATCCCGCCGATCAGTTCGAGGCCTTCCAGCGGTTGGCGTCGGAGAAGGGCTATGGCCCAGAGGAGATCGGCGCCCGGTTCGGGGTGTCGGCCCATGTCGTGCGTCAACGGCTGCGGCTGGGATCGGCGGCTCCCGAGCTGATGGCGGCCTACCGGGCGGGCGATCTAGCGCTGGACCAACTGACGGCCTTCTGCGTCAGCGAGGATCAGGACCGGCAGCGGCAGGTGCTGGAGCAGACCGGGCCGTACACGCCCGCCTACGCCATCCGCCGGGCCATGACCGAGGCCAAGGTCCGGGCCGACGACCGTCGCGCGGTCTTCGTCGGCTTGGAGGCCTATTCCAAGGCGCGCGGGTCGGTCCTGCGCGACCTGTTCACCGAGGACGGCGGCGGCTGGCTAGAAGACGTGGTCCTGCTCGACCGGCTGGTCAGCGAGAAGCTGGCCGGGCTGGCCGACGAGGCGCGCGAGCGGGAGGGCTGGAAGTGGGCGGAGCCTGCCCTGGACTATCCGGACGTCTCGGCCTTAGGGCGGGTCTATCCGGTGGCCGTGGAGCGGTCGGAGGCGGACGCCGCCGAGATCACGGCCCTGTCGGAGGAATATGACCGGATCGTCTCCGAGGCGGGCGCGGAGGGACTGTCGCCCGAAGCGGATATGCGGTTGGAGGAGATCGACAAGGCCTTGCAAGCCTTCGGCCCGGACTTCGACTACCCCGCCGACGCCAAGGCGCGGGCAGGGGTGATGGTGATGCTCGGTCATGACGGGCTCGCCCGCTTCGAACGCGGGCTGGTCCGGGCCGAGGACGCCGTCGCGCCGACGCCGGAGGAGGAGGGGGTCGATAACGACGATGGAGACGCTGACGCCGGGAGGGACGGGAGCGCGCCGGGGCCGGAAGAGGTCGGAAGCGCCCTGTCGGACCGGCTGGTCATCGACCTCACGGCCCACAAGACCATGGGCCTGCGCGACGCGGTGCAGGCCGATGTCAGTGCGGCGCTGGCGACCGTCGTTCATGCTCTCGCCCTGCAGGTCTTCTACCCCGGCTATGGCCTGTGGACGCCGTTGCAGCTTCGCCTCTCCATCACGGGCTTGGAACGGCTGGCGCCGGGCGTGGAGGACGGGCCTGCGGGTCGCCGGGTTCGCGACCGGTGCGAGGCGTGGGGCGCGCGTCTGCCCGAGCGGGCCGAGGACCTGTGGAGTGTGGTGTTCGGTTTGCCGCCCTCCGCACAACTGGACCTGATGGCCTGTTGCGCGGGCGTCGGCGTCTACGCGGTGCGTGACCCGCATGACCGGCGGCCCGGCGCTCTGGCTCAGGCCGAAGCGCTGGCGACGGTTGTCGGCCTCGACATGACCGCGACGTGGTCGGCCACGGCGGCCAGCTACTTCACGCGCGTACCCAAGACGCGGGTGCTGGAAGCGGTGACGGAGGCCGTCAACGCGGAGGAAGCGGGCCGGATCGCCGGGTTGAAAAAGGGCGAGATGGCCGAGGCGGCGGAACGGCTGGTGGAGGGAAAGGGCTGGTTGCCCTCGGTCCTGCGCACTGTGTCGGATGCGGCGGAGCCGGAGGAGCAGGGCGCCGAAGCGATCCGCGACGACGACGCCTACGCGTTCGCGGCTGAATAGCACTTCGTGTTCAAAACTCGCCGCGCGCCCTTTGGGGCGCACGGCTTTTTGTCGGCCGCCGCCGCTCGGCGGCGAAGACCTCGAGCGCGCGGGCGAAGCGCGCGCGGGGAGGTGGACAAGGACGCCCGAGGCGTATTCAGCCTTGCCGTGTGCGACCGTATCGCGGAGACTCCAGCCATGAAGAAAAGCCTCGATCACCTGCCGCTGCGCAAACAGGCCGAACTCCGCCAAGTGGTCGAGACCGTGCGCGCGGCGTTCGAGGAAGCGATCTCGACCCGACGCGCCGCGCGGCTCAAGAACGGCAAGATCCTCAAAATCATCCTGTACGGAAGCTATGCGCGCGGCGACTGGGTGCACGATCCCGTCGGGCGCTACTTCTCGGATTTCGACCTCCTGATCGTGGTCGATCATGAAGACCTGACCGACGGCGAATTTTGGCACGAGGCCGAGAACCGCACCATGCCGGTCGGGCCCGACATCCGCACCCCCGTCAGCCTCATCGTCCATTCCCTTGACGACGTGAACGAGCAACTGGATCGGGGACGATACTTCTTCGCCGACATCGTGCGCGAAGGCGTGCTGCTCTACGACACGCCGGGCGCCAAGCTGCACAAGCCGGCGGACCTCAAGGCGCGGGTCGCGCTGGAGGAGGCCGAGCGGCACTATGAGAAGTGGATGACTACCGCGATTGGAGCGCAGGAGATTGCTCGGTCTTCGATCCAGACGCAGCCGAACTGGGCAGCGTTCATGCTCCACCAGACAGCCGAGCACCTTTATCACGCGGTGCTACTGGTCGTGACGCTCTACAGCGGCAAGGCCCACAATCTCGCCTTCCTGCGCAAGAAGGCGGAGGCTATCGATTTCCGCCTTGCGGAAGCATGGCCCCGCGAGACCAAGTTCGAACGCCGCTGTTTCGAGCTGCTGCGCGAGGCCTACGTAAAGGCGCGCTATTCCGAGCACTATAAGATCAGTGGCGAGGAGCTGGCTTGGCTATCGGAGCGCGTGAACATACTGCGCGCGCTGGCGGACGACGTCTGCAAGGCGCGGCTCGCGAATTTGCTCGCGGCGGCGAAAGAAGAATAGCGACCCCTCAGAAGGCGACGCCCTTTTCGCTTCGATCCGCCGCTGAGACTTGCCTACGCGCGCGCCGAGACCGCGGGCGAAAAGCCTTGGTTCCATAGTCGGCGAAGTCCGGCGCCTGAACGGACAACCCATGCGGGTTGTCGGCCCGAGCCCGTTGCTGCATAGCTTGAATGAATAAGTTATCGAGAGATCAACCTTGACCGACCCGGTCGTCGCGCCCTCTTCGCCCAGTAATCTCGCCATCCTCTGGGAGGAGTTGAAGCGACGAACCTCGCGCCCGGCCGGTGAACTGGTGTTCTGGTCCTACTTCCTCGCCGGAATCGTGATCTTGGGTGGGTTCGGGATTCTGCTGGAGGCCGGCCGCGCGGGTCTCGCGGCTGAAGCCGACCGCGACTGGAGCAATCTCTACACAGCGATGCTCACCTATTCCCCCGCCATCGCCGGACCGGCTCTTCTGCAGATGCTCTATGAGGCCAAGCAGAACCGTCGCGTCACAGCCTTTGTGGTCATTGCCGGAACCATCACCGCCGCCTTGGTGATCGCCCTCTTTATCTTCGGCGCTTTCTGGGGCGGTTACGCTTGGACCGTGGCTGCGCTCGCCTGTGTCGGCGCGGCCTGGCTCTGGTGGGTCGCTAATGCAGACAATGCCAACCTTCATGACGAGCCGGACGCCCCATTGGGCGGTTCGCCGACGGCCCCTCTGTCGGGCGGGTATGGCAACTTCAAGGTCTGAGAGAATGTACCCCTTCAAAACCAAGGCGCTTCGGGTCGAACAGCCGCTCGGCGAGTTCTACGTGGCGATCATACCGGCGCACATCCTGATCGACGTGGCGTTCAGCGACCGGCTCCGCGCCCGGATCGAGGATGAAGAGATCGGCTACTCCGTGAGCGGGACCCAGCGCGAAAAGCAGTCCAGTCGCAGGACCCAAATCTCTGACTACATCAACCGCAGTGACGCCGCGTTTCCGAACTCGATCATCCTTGCCGCCAACTACGATGAAGCAACGGGTGTCATTCGCGGGCAGGACACTGAGGAAGGTGGACGCGACGACGCGGTGTGGTCAGTCGTCGAGCTCGACGAGGGTTGCTTCGAGCTGACGATCCCCACCGCCGAAAAACTCGCCGGCATCATTGATGGGCAGCATCGGCTGGACGGTTTTCAGCAGGCGTCTACTCAGGGACGGCGAGACATGGAGCTCATCTGTTCGGTCTTCATGGCCCTGCCGAAGCCCTATCAGGCCCAGCTTTTCGCCACGATCAATTCCACCCAGAAGCCGGTCGACAAGAGCCTGACCTATGAGATGTTCGGCTACAACATCTCGGACGAGCCGGTCGAACGATGGACGCCGGACAAGCTCGCGGTCTACCTCACCCGGCGGCTGAACACCCTTGACGGCTCGCCCCTGCAGGGGCGGATCGTGGTTGCTCCCAAGCGCGACAGCGCCCTAAAGGCGCTGGCGGAGCGTCGGGACTGGCAGGTCTCGACGGCCACCGTGGTGGAGGGAATACTGAGGCTCATCTCCTCCAATCCCAAGCGCGACGCCAATCTGATGCTGACGCCCCCGCTCAAGACCCGTTCAGCCCTGCGCGACGGGTCGAGAGACCGGTCTCCCATGCGCGAGGTGTTCATTGCCGGCCAGGACGCGCTGCTTTACGCGACTGTGCTCAACTACCTCAAGGTTTGCGATACGCTGTTCTGGAGCGAGGCGCGACCCGGCTCCTTCATCGTCAAGACCGTCGGGGTGCAGGCCCTGTTCGACATCCTGCGCAAGCTCACTCTCGAGGCCGCCTCCGAAGGCGATGTGAGCGAGGCGTTTTTCGCTCGGAGGCTCGAGCCGGCGGGCGGTATCGATTTCTCCAGCCTTGAGTTTCAGAACGCCTCGGGCACGGGCCGGTCGATCATCCGCCGGGCGATTGAAGGGGCCGTGGGAGGGTTGTGACGTTTAAAGAGCGTGATCAATGAGCTCTCAACTTTGGTCGTCATCTAGTCGGCAGGATTCGGCGGCCTTCTCCAGAAAATCCTCCCGCAGATGCTCAAGCAGAGGTTCGGCTTGCTCCACCAGCGCCTGCAGTTTTTCAAAGCCTATGAACTTGCACATGTCGGCGATGGTCGGCGTGAAACGGGAGAAGGTGGGGCGATTGATCTCTTGGAAAACCTTGCTCCGTCGGTCGCCGGGTGCGACCAGATAGAGCTTGATGGCAATATTTGGCTGCATCGCGGCCAAGTCCGACATACGCAGTAGACCCGAGTACACCGAAGTGGTGCTCTCGATTTCGAAGGCGGCCACGATCGACTTATCTCGCATCCAGATCACGTCGATCAGCTCGATGGTTCGGTGTGTCGCGCGATCAAACGTGCGCGGTAGCTCCTCGAGCATACCGGGCATGGCCCCTAGCTTGACGCCTTTGCACTTCCGAGATCGATCATTACGCGCAACCCATACGTTCAGGCCGAGGCGCTCGCCTAGGCGCAGCAGCAAGTGTTGAATCTCGGTGTGAAGAGTCGCCTCATCCTGAGCAAGCTTCTCGCCTCCTGCACCTTCGTCCGGAACAGTGACGACACCCATTTGAGCGTCGACGAAGCGACCACTGGTCTCGCTGCGCTTTATAAAGGCGGCGAATGCCGGATAACCCATGAGCAGGTTGAGATCGATCCGACTCGGATTAGTCGCCAAGAGCGCTTTGCCTGCCGGGGTAATCTTCAGGTAGCCCCGCTTGGGAAGATCTACCAATCCAGCTTGCCGAAGATAAACCCGCGCCCAACTAGCCCGGTCGAAGAAGCGTGTCTTCGTCCCTGTTCTGAGCATTTCCGATTGCTCGGCGACGGACAGCCGAAACTCCTTTGCAAGAAGGCTCGCGGCGTCCTTCATTGAGATCTGCCCTTTGCTAACCACCCTCAGAAGTGGCAGCATCAGGTCGTACTTTATTGGCAATGCCATGCAGGGATCTCCCTCTGCGAAGCTTAGAGCCCGTGAAGGCGGAGCTCAACTTCCAAGAGTGATCGTGGCGGATTAGGCGGCGTGCTGTTTCGGCATTGTCGCCAAGCCTTCGATCGATCTTATGGCGCGATTGGCAGCAAGATAACCTAGACCGCGATGCAGGTGGAGGCGGAATTGTTCCTGCAGGTTGCTGTCATTGAGCTCGTATCCATCCTGCTTCAGGCGCTGCTTCAAGAGGGCAAGATACAGCTCATGATGAGCGCCTCCGAAGACTCGCCAAGCGATCTCGACAGCGGGCTCGCCCTTGAAGAGACGCATAGGCGGACGCGTCTTTTCAGCCAGTGACGCGCAGAAGGCCCAGCGGCAAAGGACGTTCCATGTGTCGACGCCGGTGTGCCTCTTCAGCCGGATAAGCTGCTCGCGGCCCTGCTCGTCGATGCGCACGGTTTCGATCGCCATTACGCAGCCTCCGAGACGCTCTTGCCGACGACGAACTGGTACCCCGGCGAAACCTCGCTGTCAGACCCAGCCGTCTGTGTGATTGTGAAGCTGCGGCTGAGGTGAGGCTTAAGCTTCTCGTAAAGAGCTTCGTCCACCTCTTCGTCTGTTGATAGCAGGATGACCTGATCGCCCGCGTACGGAAAATAACGCTGTACGAGCCGGTCTCGGTGACGGCTGTCGAGGCGCCCGAGAGGAGTGTCGATCACCGTCGGAGCGGCCTGGTCCGAGGCCTTGGCCAGCGCCCAGAGGAGGGACACGGCCAAGAGCTGGCGCTCCCCGGCAGACAGTTGGTCTGGCGACAAGGTTTGCCAAGAGCTGTCCTTAAGCTGGATCTCGAAGGTGTCGGGATCAATCGAGACATCGACGATGAGATCACTCTTCCTGAGCAACTCGTTTAATCCGCCTAAGATTAGCTTCTCCAGGCGATGGACGTGGTGAGACACAACCTCTCTCTTGAAGGACGCGAGGGTTTGACGGGCCCGGGCGGAGTGGCGAAGAATACGCTCGGCGTCTTCGGTCGCAAGACTTTGGCGCACGTGCGCGTCGAGCGTTGATTGATATCGTGCCCGCTCCGCAGCCAGGTCCCGCTCAATCTGACTATAGGTTTCCATCGAGGCGTCCAACGCGGCCTCAGCGTCGGCTGCCTCTCGCTCGCGACGCACAACGTCAGCGATCAGCGGGGCGATGGACTCCGGCGCCGGGATCGCGGCCAGCCGACGCTCAACACTCTCGAGGTCGACTTCCAGATCGGCGTGGCGGCTGACAAGCGCATCCCGCTGGCTGACTGCTTCGGAGAGTTCGCCTTCATGCAGCGCCTCAAGACCAAGGCGCGCACCAGGCGAGAGCTGAAGCTCAACACCATGGTCGGCCAGATCGGCCAGCTTCATCCGATCGAGATCTAGAAACGCCTCCACACGGGTCGTCAGGCCAGGGTGAGGGATCTCGCTCAACACCTCCAGCAGACGCCTGTCCCGCTCGACGACGTAGTCAAGCACCTGGGCCGAGACGGCCGCCTCGGCTTCCCGAGCCGACGTGCGACGGACCTCGTCGAGAAGATCGGTCACCAGTAGAAGCGGGGCGACGCCGCCCACCCATTGGCGGATCTCGCGTTGCTGCGCTTCCAACGCGAGATCCGCCTGGATCTTTTGTGTCGCCAGCACCTCGCGCGAGGCGAACAGGTCGCCGCCCTGAGATTTGAGATCGAACTGTGCCCGATCCAGTTGATGAGCGGCGCGGTCGCGTTTGGTTCGGGCGGAGGTCGTCTCGACGAAGACGGCTTCAAGCCGTCTCGACAGGTCTGCGACTCGGGCCTCAGCCGCATTCAACTCGCTCTTCGCCTCGCCCTTGGCCTGCCCCGCCAGCTTGCGCCGTTCCAGGACTTCCAGATCGAGCTCCAGCTTCTCGACAATGTCCAAGCCTAGCAGAGCCTTAATGGCGACTGAGATTATCTCAGAAGACCGCCGAAGGTCCGCGAACTGCTCGATCTTCTCCCCGTCGAAGAAGAATAGCGGTGCAATGCGTGGAGGAAGCATTTCCTCCACGAACTCCGCCCATTGCGAGGTGAGGACCGGGTCGAACTGATCGTCCAAAAGCGCCTCGAAGACCTCCTTCAGCTGACCTTTCTGAACCGACCAGGACCGGATCAAGCGGTAGCGACGTTCCTGGCCTTCTACCGTGCGGCGGAACGCGACCTGCACCTGGGCGCCGTCGGCCGGGGCCGCGTTCCGATTGATCGCGGATCTGAGATAGGCTTCATAGCCGCTGGCCCCGCGGAAGCCAGCCTGGCTCAGCCGCCCGTAAAGGGCGAGCTGCAGGCCCTCAAGAAACGTCGTCTTGCCCGCGCCGTTCTGGGCGCCGATCAAGACGATGGGCTGGCTGGGGTCAGGCGTCGACAGATCGAAAACTTGGCGACCCCGGTACACGCCGAAATCGTGGAGGATGAGCTCGTCAAGGATCATGCCGATCGCTCCGGGTCATTGGCCGGTCGCTCCGCGAGCACGCGATGGACGGCGTCAGCCGCCGACTGGAAGTCGTCGTCGGTCTTCACGTCCTCCATGAGGCCGCCGAGGGTTCGACGTCGAAGGGCCCGGCTCGCCGCGTCCTCCGCATCATCGTAAAAGCCGCGTCGGAACGCATCCTCGAGCCGATCAAACAACTTGGCCCGCCGTGACGCCGTCCGGTAGCTGCGCTCGACCTCGAGCAGTTCGCGCATCAGCTCGAAATGTACGGGATCGTCATGGGTCACGCGCTTCAGAAGGTTCATTTCGGGAGCCCCGAACGGCTGGGCGTCGTCCAGCTTCGGCGCCTCCATGTCCCGGCCCGTCACTGCCTTGTGGATGCCCGGCAGATTGTCTTCGATCTCGTATTTCTCGACGACCCAAATCCGACGGATTTCCGCCAGCTCCTCCGGCTTAATGAGTTCTATCCCCTTCACCTCGGGCGGAGCCTTGGGATGATTGCGCACCACCTCCTGAGCCCGGAGAAGGCGCCGCATCCAATCCTCACGCGTCGCCTGAGTGTACGGCCCGGGGATGACCCGCTCGGACTGATTGATCAGCTGGACCGACCCACCCATGCGCCGGAAGTCGCGCTTGTCATGGTCGGGCTCGTCCAAGGCGTTACGAAGTTCGAGAAGCGGAGCCATCCACTCCTTCTCCTCGTCGTTCTGGATCATGGCCGCCATCGACCGATCCTTGTCGACCAGCGTGCAGACCCAGCAACCGAACCGGCTGTCGCCGCAGCTCGGCGTCGATGTGTCGAGGACGATCGGACATTCCGCGTCCTGAGTCGCGCCCTGATACATCGTCAGGAGCGCCTTGTTGTCGTAGCCCCAAGGGTTCTTCGCCTGCATCAGGAAGAGCCAGACGTCATCGTTCGACCAGCCGCCGATCGGCGCATAGATGAAGGCGTTGGGCAGTGAACTGTGCGAGCTCAGATCCGGTCGGACCTCCCCCTCGTCATTGGCGTTCATCCGGGCCGCGCGCGCCGTGCTCTCCGCCTTGCGCGTGCCGAGGACCACGATGGCCTCGCCATTCTGTTTGACGACGCTCGAGATGAAGGCGTCCGCCGGCTTGATCTTCATCCGCTCCGTGCACCAGCGGAATTTGGGCCGGGGGGAGGGGTAGCCGCGTCCGATCAGGTTGACCCAGAAAGTATTTTTCACATCGGGCGTCAGCTTGTGCGGATAGATCGGCAGACCCATCCGCTTGGCCGCTTCGCCCATGACCTCGTGGGAACGATCAACCCATGCAGCGACCACAGGGTTCTCGACCAAGGTATCCGTTGAGATCACATGCACCGGCTTGCGGGCGACCTTCGCCGGAAGTTGAGCGATCGCCAGCCAAACCAACTGCAGAACGGCGGTGGAATCCTTGCCGCCGCTGTAGCCCACCACCCACGGGATCTGATCGGCGAGATATGTGTCCTGAACCTTGGCGATCAGAGCGGCGATCGTTGCATTGAAGCCGGCTTCCGAGAACGCTGAGCGGCGCGGCGTGGGTCTAAGAATTTCGGTCATAGTCGCCTCGAATGAAAGCGTCCTCGACGCGCTGTTCGTCCGCTGAAAGCGGCAGTGCGAGGCGTGTCTTGATATAGTTGGCCGTGAGGATGACGTTGGTGGTCGCCTTGGAAAGGCGACCACCAACCACCGCCCGGCCGGCCCAGCTCGGATTGCTGCGGGACCAATCGATTTCGGAGAGCCCTTTCAGTCGCGCAGACCAGGCCTCGTCCGCTTTGACCAGAGCGCTGCCGACCCGCCCGATTGCGTGCAGCACCACCCCATGCGAGTGGATGAGATCCTGCCGGACCTCGCTGGCCGCCAGACGGCCGCGTCGGACCTGCTCCCACTCGGGAAGTTGCTCGGCCGTCGTGGACCAGAACCGGGTCGCCAAAGCCAGCTTGTCGTCCACCTGCCAAGCCGAGCACTCGCTCAAGAGGGCGGTCGTCGCCTGATAGAGGGCGCTGAAGGTGAAGAGCCTCCGCGATCGCAACGAGAGGGTGCTCCGCTCCATCTCGACGAGATCCCGGAATGGCAGAGCCTGATGGATCAGTAGGCGGACGAGCTCGGCGCCCTGGTCGCGATGGTCGTAGAGGATCGAAATCGAGGTCGACGGCCGGATCGCATAGCGGTTCAGGTCGGCAAACATCTGCTGCGACCGCTTCAGGCCGATGTCGCTGAAGAAGACGACGGCGATGCTCTCGTCTCCCAGCTTGGGGTTCTCTTTCAGGGCTGCCTCGATGGCCGCCCGGCGATGCTGTCCGTCATTGATAATGAACTGGCCAGACATTGGAATTCGCAGCACGCCCAAACTCGCATTGGTATGCGAGGCGGGTTGAAACGACAGGTCAGCATCGACCGACGCCGTCAGGGCGGAAAAGACATATCCGCCCGCATTGTCTGTGATGTAGCGAGCGATCTCGGGCACGCGGGCTTTGTTCAGGGTGCGCTGAGCTCGCAGTTCGGCCGTTAGCTCTTCCTCATCGAACAGGAAGATTTTCGGAATGAGCCGCAGCGGGCACATCGAGACGTAATACTCCCGGCCGGCCTGAACGCCTCGGATCGCCGGGAAGACATAGTGGAAGGGATCATCCATCACGGCCTGTGATCCGTGATTGCAAACTGTTTGTCAAACGAGATAACAAACACGCTTGTGATTTAACGTTCATAGCTGAGTCGGCCGTTGGCAATCTACCTCGACAACAACGCTACAACCCCGTTGGACCCTGCGGTCCGCGAAGTCATGATGCACTATTTCGACGAGGAATACGGCAACGCTGCAAGCCGGACCCACGAGTATGGGCTGCGCGCGAAGCGCGCAGTACAGACCGCGCGACGGCAAATCGCGGACGTCGTGGCCGCAGACCCTACCGAGGTCGTCTTCACGTCAGGCGCGACCGAAGCCAACAATCTCGCTCTTCTCGGACTGGGTCCGATCGCAGCGGCCGAGGGGCGGCGCCACATCATCACAACCACGATCGAGCATAAGGCCGTTGCCGAGCCGATCGATGCACTCGAGCGCCAAGGCTTCAACGTGAGTAGAGTCGCCGTGGATGGGAGCGGACGGGTCAGCGCCGAGGCGGTTTTGGCCGCCATCACACCGGAAACAATCGCCGTGTCCGTGATGTTCGCGAACAATGAGACGGGGATCCTGCAGCCCCTCACAGAGATCGCCGACGGGCTCGCAGACCATTCGGCCTATTTCCACGTCGATGCGGCGCAAGCCTTTGGGAAGGTGATTGAGCCGCTTCGCCATAAGCGGATCGATCTAATCTCCGCCAGCGCCCACAAGCTGTTCGGCCCCAAGGGGGTCGGTGCCTTGATCGCCCGCAGGCGCGGCACCGAGGCGCCGCCCTTGTCGCCCCTCATGTTTGGGGGCGGGCATGAACGGGGGCTAAGACCCGGGACACTGCCGGTGCCGCTGATCGCGGCGTTCGGCGAGGCTGCGGCGCGTGGACTTGCTGAAGGGCCGACCCGCGAGCGGGTCGCCCTGGCTCGACGGGTCCGGGCGCTTGAGGCTTTCAGCGCCATCGGGGTCACACCCATCGGCGATCAGGCCCACGTCCTACCCCATGTCCTGATGTCGTCCTTTGACGGCGTGGATTCTGAAGCGCTGATGCTAGCCATTAAGGACGTGGCGGCGGTGTCGAACGGATCGGCCTGCACCTCGTCGTCCTACGCGCCCAGCCACGTGCTTAAAGCGATGGGATTGCCGCCCTCTATCGTGGAAGGCGCGGTCCGATTTTCCTGGTCGCACCAAGGCGATGAGCCGCCCTGGCAAGCCATCGCGGACCGCATCTCGCCTCTCCGCCCGATCTGATTCAGGGTGTGGAGGAGGGATCGAGCAGGCTGGCTACCTCGGCCGGCCAGCTCTCGAGAAACTCCTCGATCGCGTACGGTCGTTGGTCGCGAGCGCCTGAGAGATATTCGAAGCCGCCGCTGGCGTAGGCGTTCATTCTTCGGACGCCGACATCGCTGAGGTCATTCGGGCTCTTGGCGTCCAGCAGCCGCTTGAACTCGGTCTTGACCGCAGCCTTGTCCTCCATCGCGATGCCGCTGCTCCTGAGTTCAGCAGCGACGAGCAGACCGATGAGGTATCGGCTCACCGGCCGGTATTCCTCCACCCACCGCTCAACCAGATCGGTTGACGGGCCAGGCTCCGTCGCGCGTCCTGAGGCTAGACCGGCCATGAGACAGAGATAGTACATGTCCCACTTCACCTTGAATGGCGGGACGGCATAGATCTGAGCGAACCATTTCTCAGCATCCTTGCGTAGACGAAAGTACGCCATCTCAGCCCTCGTCCTCGAGATCGAACCGTTCGAAGAAGGCTCGACCCTCCACCAAGACCGCGTTGTCCGTGATGGACACCCCGTCGTTCGGCAGCCTTGCCTGAAGACCGCGCGTCCCCTCGGTCCGTCTGAAGAGCGTCAGATATTTGATGCTGTCCGAGGCTTCCTGCAGGGCGGGCACAAAACCTTCGCGTTCCGTATTGATCGTAAAACCGACGAACTGGCTGCAGAGCTGCGGGATCAAAGCGCCGATACGGCGTCTCACCCCGGCGTCGATCGGGTTGGCGGGACTGTCGACGATCAAGGGCAGCTCGTGGCCGCCGCGCTGGAGCACGCTCATGAGGAAGACGTAGCCAACCGAAAGCGTCTGGCCCACGCTGGCTCCGCCCTGGCCCGCGAGTCTGAGGGCCCCGTCGATGCTTGCGATACGTAGCGGGTCATTCATAAGGACCTGGCGGAGCCGGTCGTTAGAGATCTCGATCAGCTCCGACTTGATCTGCGCGCGCGCCAGCTCGCCTGCGCGCCCGAGAATCTGCTTCAGGACCTCGGTCTTGGCCCGCAGGTCCAAGGTCTCGGTGATCGTGGCGATCTTCTTGCCGACCTCTTCAATCTGCCTTTCGAGAGACTGGATCGACCAGGTCTCGGCATCGTCAGTAAGGTCGTCGGGTTCGTCCGCTTTGCGCAGCAGTTCCTTGGCACCTTCGAGCCGCTCGGCTGCCAGGTCCTTTTGGGTCTGCCACCCCTTGAGCTCGTCATCTCCGGCATCAGCAAGCTGTGTCGTCAGCAGATCGACAACTTGTTGCGCTTCTTTACGCTGTCGGCGGGCTGCGGCGAGATCAGTGATCGACGCCGCGAAGGTGGTCCGAATGGCGGCGGTCTCCGACGGCGCGCCGGCTTTCTCGATGTCCTGCTTGAGCGCATTGAGGAAGCCCGTCGACATGTCATCGAGATAGTCGGCGGAACGCCTCTCGATCTCTGCGACCGCCCCGTCGGTCATATCACGGCCGCAGATGCATTCGTCGTCCTCCACGAGATCCAGAAAGAACTGGGCGGACGTGTTCTCAGGAAGCTTCAGCCGGTCGAGGTTGCCACGCAGTGTCCAGAGCGTCTCGGCGAACTGCGCATGAAGAGCGAGCGGATTGCGCAGCGCGCCGATCGTCTCCGCGACGATCCGTTCGAGCGCGCTGTTGGCGCCGACCAACGCCAGTTCCGCATCGTGCGCCTCGTCGCGCGTTGTCTCCACTTCGGACAAACGAACCCGGATCTTGCGCTCCAACGTTTCGATCTCGGCCTGCAGCGTTACAGCCTTGCTGGCCGCGTCTTCACGCTTGCGCGAAACATAGCCGAGCCGTTTGGTCAGCGCCTCGTAGCGAAGTTGCTCCTTCTGCAAAGTGGCGTCCGATTTGCCCGGGGCCAGCTTCGCCTGCTTGTTCCATACCCCTTCGGCGAAGCGGGAAACTTCGTCCAGAAGATAGAGCTCACAGAGGGCGTCGATAACCGTCTCCGCCTGCAGACCGGACGGATCGAATAAGCGGTTGGCGAACTCGCCGTCGAACACGAAGAGATCAAGGAATCGCGGGGTGAGGAACCGTCGATATGTCGGCTCCGGATCCCAACCCGGCACCACCCCGTTGCTGCCTGCTCGTGTGGTCCTGTAAATCGCTTCCGCACGCTCGAAATCTAACGACAGCTCGAAGGTCAAAGGGCGATCGTCGACCGACAGGCGTACGACAAAGACGCCCTTGGCGTGGTCATCGCCTGGGCGACGAAGCCCCCGGATCGTCTCTTCGTCCCACTGTACGGCACGACCGCTCATTGCTGCGTCCAGCATTTTCAGGGTCGTCGTCTTGCCTGTGCCGTTCGGCATCTGAAGCAGGCTGATCTGGGCAGGCGTACGATGCGTGACTGTGAGATCGATCGCAGCATCAGGACACCGCAGCCCGCGGCTTTCCCAGCCAAGAAGCTTAATCTTCACCCGTCGGCTCCGCCTGCAGTTTGGCGAAGACCCCGTCGTAGTTCCGCTTCTGCACATCACCGCTGTCGTCGCCGTTTGAGAGACCTTCGAGCCAAGCCTCGAGCCGGTCTCCCACGGATGCTGCCTGGGCGGCCTCCGCGACGGCGTTGTGCAGCGCGACCTTCATCGCTGAATCAATTGGCATCGGCGTCTTCCCTCCGAACCGACGACAGGACTTCAAGCCATGACGCTCGGTCCTCATCCGCGCTCGGTTCCCCGACCGCAGCCCCCGTCCTTACAAAATCAATGACCCGCGCCCGCTTGGTGCGATTCGTCGGGTCAGTTCTCAAACATCGACCAATACGCTGAATCGTCTCAAGGCGAGAACGGGCTGACGCGAAAAGCACAACCGCATTCAAGCTCTGGATGTCGATGCCTTGCGAGATGCGATGGCAGGTGATGAGGCAGTCGATTTCACCCTTTGCAAATGACACGAGGTGGTTTCGATCGTCCTCGGCGTAATAGGTTCGATACCTGTGGGTGTAGGCGTCGATCGTCTCGAGGATCGGAACCGCATATTCCCGGGTTTCAACGAAGATAATGCAGCGATTTATGATTGATGGGTCTTCTGCCAGCCGGTTTGCGAAGACGAGTGGCTTCTGCTCTGCGGTCTTGTAGACGCGAGCGAGCTCCGTCCACATTTCCTGCTGGCTCATCGGTCGGCCTTCTCTGGCCCGACCCGCTTGGCGACTGTAGATCTGCTTCAGACGACGACGGTCCTCATCCGTCAGGTCGTAGGGCAGGGGTTCGTAGTCAAATTCGGTCAGCACTCCGCGGCGGATCGCCTCCTCGAGCGGGAAGGCGTAGATCGTCGGGCCAATTGCCTCTTCGATGAACTGATTGCCGGCGTCGTCATACGCCCGCTCGGGCGTAGCGCTCAGCCCTAGTCGCCAGGCAAAACTCGCATGAAGACCGGCTAGGCTCTCCACTAATGCGGGCGCGCCCAGCCCATGCACCTCGTCGTGGATGATGAGCGCGGTTTCCTTTGACACCTTGGCGAGGTGACGACTGAGGCGTCCCAATTGACCTCGGGAGACCAGCAGAAGGGCGTGGTGGGGATCCAGGCCGTACTCAGGCAGTTCGCGGTTTTCTTCGTACTGCCGGTAGAGGAGCCAGCCGCGCCCCTGGTTTGCCAGCCACTGCCTCAAATCCTCGGCCCATTGGTCGAGCAGATCGGTGCCGTCCATACAGATCACTGCCGTCCCGATGTCTTGCTTGCCGACGAGCCGCGACAGGATCGCCAACGCGGTCCGCGTCTTGCCGGTGCCGGTCGCCATCTCGAGCACGCCGCGGCGCTCTCTCAGAAACGCGTCCATGGCGTCCTGTTGATGAGGCCAGAGCGAAATCGCTGGGGCGGGCACCGGCGGTGTCGTTGAAACGGGTTTTGCTTTGGGTGCTCGAGCCCGGAGTCTCTCCAGGAGGTCGGCCGTAGGCCGTAGCACGCTCAGGCCTGGCGTGTCGCCCCGCCAGGCTTCGTCGAACTGTTCGACCTTGCTGGCGACGCGCCCGTCTTCCCCCGGCACCCAGTCGCGGAACACGTCGATAGACTCGAAATTGCGCCGATGCCCCGAGTCGGTTTCATTCGCTGATCCTGTGAAAGCGAGGCGGCCTCCGCCGGCAAGATCCACCACACCCACCTTCTCGTGGTACATGCCAGCGTCTTCGACATGGTCCGGAAACGCGAAGCGAAGCTCGAGCCCTTCGCTCGCCAAGAGCCAAGCGAACACCGTCGCGCGACGTCCAACATCGTCAGGTTCGTCGATGAAGTTGAGAACGGTCTCCAGGATGCGATCGCCTATCTCGGAGTAGACCGCAGCGCGCTGCTCTGCCGACTGCAGCGACCTGAGCAGGTTCAGATCTGCTTCGGACAGCTCGGGCGAGGCGATGAGTTTGATACGGAGGTCGCCAGTCACCAACCGAACCAGCCCCTCCGACCATGCAAGCAGTGCGCTCGTGGTGAAGAAGCCCACGCTGCGGCGATAGAGAACCGCTGACTTCAAGGCCGGGCCGAAGAAATCCTGCGACAGTCGGTCCTGTCCGCTGCGGTAGGTCTCTTTGACCCCCGCCCGAAACTGAGCTGCCTGTTGTTCCGCGCTCATGCGTCCTCCGCCCAGTCCAGAAACTCTCGCATGCGGCGATCCGCCAGAAGCTCCACCTCCGGTGGCCGTTCGCCGTCGCTCGCCGCGCCGATCTGCCCATAGGTTCGAGTGACCAACTCCGGTTGCGCCCAAGTCGGGGCTCTCCCGCGCCCCGCTACGATGGCGGCGGCCAACTCATGGCCAACCAAGCTGTCCCAAATCAGGGTGCCATGCTCATGGCGCGCCGAGCTTAGGAGCGAGGTCCAGGCTGAAGCATCGGAGGTCGCCGGATGTGGAAGCTGCCACGGAGATTCCTCGTCGGTTGCAGGCGGGGTGATGGCTCCCAAAGCTGTGAGAACCACCAGCAGCCCGCAGCTCGACTGACTGTCGATTCGTCCTCTCAGGATCCGGTTGAGCCGGAGCCAGTTCGTCTGCCTCATGGCCGTGAGGTCGAGCAGAGCCGCGAGGATGCGATCGACCGGTATGCGCTCGTAGACGAGTTCTTCACGCAAACTACTGATGAGGTCGTAGCGGCCGTGTCGGCGCTGCAGGTCCCGCCATTCGAGTCTCGCCTCTGTCGAAGCGGGCCAGGCATCTACGTCCGCCACAGCCAGAAGACTGCGGTAGACCTCCTCGGGGCCTTCGCGACGTGCCCATCCGCACAATCGCATTTCGGCCTCGGGTATCCAAAGCGGATATGTACCCCAAGGTTCTTTCGCCCGCCGACCGTAGGCCAGTAAGCGCGCCTGTGTCGCGTCGAGGAGGTAGGGTGCAGAGCCGCGGGCTAGGGTTTCGGCGGTCGGTGTTTCGCCGACCAAGCCGTAAACGCCTGGCAAGACGCGCTCGAACAGGTCTGGTCGCCCGATCAGTATGGGGCCGATTGAGTGTTTGGAGCGTCCTGGTGGGAGAATACGATGCGCCGCGTTCATGAGCCGACCGATGGATTGCGGACCTGTCCTCGCAAGCTCGTCCCTGATGGCTCCCGCCACCGTGCCGTCCACTTCCGTCTGGGCTTCGCCGGACGCATCGTCCTCGACGTCATCGGGCGCGCCGTTCGGCGACCCCCGTTGCAGCGGGCGAGTCGCCCCTTCGCCGGCCGCCGACCAATAAGCTTCAGCGGTCTCGATGAAGAGGTGCGGAGCCTCTTCCATGACGATCACCAGGTCACGCGGCGAACACCGGTCCTGATCGAACGCCTTCCGATAACTGTAGTGGAGATCGAGAATGGCGACGGGCTGCGTGGCACCGCTCAACAACGCATGCGCGTTCGCCATTCGCCTCGGCCGAGCACTCAGACGCTCGAAGACATAGCCGCCCGATAATACGAGATCTTGAGTGAGCAGCAGCGCTGATCGGGCGATCTCCAAGTGACCAAAATCGTGGACAGGGCGCGGTAAGGCCTTGGTTGCAAGCTGTCCGGGAAGCTCGGCCGCTAGGGCCGAGACAGCTTGCTCATCGCCATCGCGCCCGAGCCAGCCGGCCGGAAAGGAATAAGCCACGGCATCCAGATAGGTTACGAGATCTATCCCGGCGATTTCAAATGCCAGCAGAATGCGACCATCGAGGCTTTGGCGCGCTCGATGGAGTTCGCTACGTCGCAGCACATCGTTGTTCGCCGTCAGATATGACCAGCCGTCTCTCCAAAGCCGAAGCAGGTTCGCCAGGACCTCAGCGGGCAACAGTGTGCGCACAACCCTAACAGCCCGCTGTTCGATCTGACGCACCCGCTCTCGGGTGATCGCGTAGATCGCGCCAATCTCTTCGAGGGTCTTCTCTTGCGAGAAATCGGGTGGAAAGCGGAAGGCGAGGACTTCCGCATCCCGAGAGGAAAGTTGGCCGATGGCCAGGTCCAGGATCCTGATCAGATCCTGGGTCTCAACAGTGGTCGCCTGTTGAAGTTCGTGAACCTCGTCCCAGAGGTCAGGCTCGCTTTCGAGCTCGGCAGCGTCGATTCCTAACACCTCGGCGAGAGCGAGCCTTTGCCCTTCGTCCAGGCCGAGGGTCCGACAACGCTGCGCCAGACTTAAGAGCACATAGGCCCAGAACTCCCGACGACTCTTGCGTCCCAGGTTAGGTTGACAGCTGAGGGTCCGATCCAGCGCCCTCCGCGCCTGGATCGCGTGACCCAAACACAATGATGAGAATGGAGGAGTAGCGATTAGGTTCGCCACCCGCTGAGGGAGGGCGTGGCGCCGGAACGCCTCGGAGATCGGGATCGCCAAACCCAGTTCGGCGACCACGCGGCTGGCGGACGGCGCATCGGGCGGATCGGTAACCTCATCGCCAAAAGACAGGTTCACCTCAGGTCGCCTTCGCCTGAGCGGAGAAGCCCTTCCACGCATTGATGAGCGACGACAGTCTCAAGCTTCGGGTGCGGCTGATGGCGTCGCTCGGATCGTCCTTGAAAGGCTTGAGGAGCGGCAGCAACAGCGCGGTGATGAGGTCAGCCGAAGCGCTGTTCATTAGACTGTGCGTTTGGCCCGTTTCACGGACGTAGGCGTTAAAGGCTTCAATGCGCGCCCGCGCGGCCTCCTCCGTGAATGGCTCAACGGCGCCGCGGACGGTGTCGAGTGAGTTCAGTTTGAGACGAAGGGCCGCGTCGTAAGCCTGCCCCGCGTTGACCGAAAGATCGGCGCCCGGGAAGGTCGACCTCAGTCGGGCGACGAAGTCGTGGACGTCGGTGAACTCCCCGGTCTGGGATCTCATTCGCTGCTCGTTGGCCTCGAGAAGTCTCGTAATGGCCGCGTCGCCTGATCGAGTCAGGTGGCCCAGCATCTGAAGCAGGCCCTTCTCCGTTCCGGTGGGGCCGCCGCCCTCGGGCTTATAGCCGATGTCGTGCTCGATCTCGTTCCAGACGTGCGCCATCATGGAACAGATCTGCACCTCGCACGACGCTCCGGCGAGATTGTCGTACTGGCCGACCCGATCCTCACTTCGAAGAAAGACCTGACAATGGGTCGCCCGGTAGAACTGACAGGCGTCGGCATCGAGCTTGTTTTTGAGATCGATGTCGATCTCCACATCGTCTTTCGGACCTGCGAAGAGCTCCCGTAGTCGATCAGCGACCTTCTGTTCGTCCTCGGGCCGGTAGGTAGCGACCCGGACGCCGGCGAAGTCGGTAATGCCCTCAAAGACGGACTCGACTGTGGGGTAGTCCTTGTCCGGCCGCTTTGAGAACCGGACAAGCTTGCCCCGGAAACTCTGCGCGGTCTTTGTTCGATAGGTGACTTGGGCGCGGATTGCATCGCCTTCGACGATTTGCGCCAGGCATATGTCCGCAACCCGGGCGGCCAGTTTTATGTAGCGGTCGCGTTCCCGCAGGTATCGCTCCACCGCGCCGTCGATAACTTGGTCGCTGATCGCCACAAACGGCCCCGAATCTCGTTTCGTTTTCGGCTATCGAAAAGTCCAGTCGAGCTAAATCAACTATACAGTGCATCGCAAGTGGTTTGCGCGCCGTGCCGGGGCTCGGGGCCCGCTGCGCGATGACGTGTGCTGAACCCGTTCGGCGAAGACTGGGGGCACGGCCGTCGTCACGGCAGCCGTGAGGCGGCGGAAAGGCGGTGCGCGCTCACTGGAGGAAAGTAGGGCTGAAGCGTTGTGTACGTGGGTCGCACGATCTAGCTGATTTCGCCTTCAGAAAGAGGGACCGGTGGCGCTTGATGGCCGACGGCTTTTCTGACGATCCCGACACCGGGGCGTAGCGGAAACCAAGCCACGGTTCACCCTCTCCGGCCAGCGGCTCTTCTGGGTCGCGGGACTGATCAGGGATGGCGCCTTCGCTATGCTGACTATGGAGCCGGGAGTGGGTATCGCGCCCCTATGCCGACCTTCAGATCGTGCTTCTACGGCCCGAGGATGACGCGGCCTGGCTCAATCTTCCGCGACCCGAAGCCAAACTGTTGCGGGCTCTGCCAGCAGCGAGCCTTGAGGTCGAGAAAGTCTTCTCGATGGCGGCCTGAGCCTAGACGAACGAGGAGATCTGCACGACCGAGCGTGCGTAGCCTGCGGTGTCGGAGGTGAGGCGGCGGCCACCGTCTCGCATCCTTTTCGCGCCAGCCGGCGCGGCCTCTCGATGAGGCGGATCTGACCGAAGCCCGGTCGGCTGGCGCAACCGCTCTCGCGACTTTCATCCCCGGCCTGACGGCCTTCCTCGCGAAACAAGAAAGTCTCTCATCGCGGTCCTCCGCTTCGCTGCGGGGGCTCGCTTCGCTCTCCCCGCGCGCCGCCCGGGCCCCGGTCTCCCGATCGCCATCGAGGCCGCGGCAGGCGTGGCCCGAAGCAAAGGAGAGACTGACATGGCCACCATCGGCACCTTCACCGCCCAAGGCGACGGCTACACCGGATCGATCAAGACCCTCACCCTCAACGTCAAGGCGGCGGTCCTGCGGCCCAACGACAAGAGCGACGACAAGGCCCCCGACTTCCGAATCTTCGCTGGCCAAACCGAGTTCGGCGCCGCCTGGAAGAAGACGAGCCAGCAGAACCGCGAATACCTGTCGGTCAAGCTCGACGATCCCAGCTTCCCGGCGCCGATCTACGCCTCCCTGGTGGAGGTCGAGGGCGGACACAGCCTGATCTGGTCCCGCTAGACCAAGAGCCGCGGCGGCGCGGGGACCGCGCCGCCGCTCCTTCTTCCCACAATCCGTTTCGAGGAGGCCGCCATGACGCGCCCCGCCGATCCTGCACGCCCGGACATCCACGCCCGGATCACCCAACAAATCATCACCCAACTTGAAGCCGGAGTTCGTCCCTGGTCCCAACCCTGGAAACATGCAACCTCCGTGAGCCGCCCTCTGCGCCACGATGGAACGCCTTGCAACGGCATCAACGTCATCCTGCTCTGGGGGGAGGCCGCCGACCGGGGCTATACCCGGTCCACCTGGATGACCTTCCGGCAAGCGCTGGCTCTGGGCGCTCACGTCCGCAAAGGCGAGCGCGGGGCGACGGTGGTCTACGCCAACCAGATCGTCCGGGCCGGGGTCGACGAGGCTGACGCGGAAGTCGAGCACCGCATTCCGTTTCTGAAAGCCTATACCGTGTTCAACGTCGATCAGATCGAGGGCCTGCCCGACCGGTATGACGAGCCGGAAGCCCTCGTCATCAATTCGGACGAACGGATCGCCCGGATCGACGGCTTCTTCCGGAGCTGCGGAGCCGACGTCCGACACGGCGGCGGGGCCGCCTATTACGCGCCGGGTCCGGATCACGTGCAGATGCCGCCGTTCGAGTGTTTCGAGAGCGCCGACGCCTACTACAGCACCCTTGGACACGAGATGACGCACTGGACGCGGCATCCGACACGTCTCGACCGGGACTTCGGTCGCCAGCGGTTCGGCGATCCCGGCTACGCTCGCGAGGAGCTGGTCGCCGAACTCGGCGCCGCCTTCCTCTGCGCGGACCTCGGCCTGGAGCTCGAGCCCCGCGACGACCATGCCGCCTACATTGCGAGCTGGCTCCAGGTGTTGAAGGACGACAGGCGGTTCGTCGTGTCGGCGGCGTCGCACGCGCAAAAGGCCGTGGACCACCTCAAGGGACTGCAACCCGTCATCGCTTGAGGGTCGAGGCGCGCCGCGCTGGCGGCGCGCCTCGACCGCTTCGCGAAAGGCGAAGAGAGCGTGGTCAGAGGAACCGGTTATCCAGGCTCGGATCTTCCCCGTATCAATCTGAAGGGATCACCGGGTCAGGACCGAGGAGATGATCGACCGTTGGGATGCGCCCGATAATCTCGCGCCGGAAAGGATCGTCGTCGAACGGGTGGGGGATGAATGTATATTGCGGAGCGCCTTTGCTCAGGGTGATGTCGAGCAGTTCCCCGTCCGCGCTTCGGACGATCGAGTGAGAGTGAAACCGCAGCCGGTTCTCGAAGGTCTCGCCCCTTGCGTTGAGCCGGCCATGAACGACTACGTATGTCGGGTTCGCCTCGACCCAGCGGCGGGCGTTCTCGTGACAATGGCCCGGCTCTGGGCGCCAACCCGGCGTCTGGTCGCCAATGTTGGAAAGTCGCTTTCCGGCAAGAGCAGCCGCGAGGGTGGCCGCCAGTTCATCTCGGTCCATTGCATATTCCGGATCAAAACTGCAGCCGCCGCCAGGGCTGACAGCGTCTCAGTGAAACGGCGAAGTTAGGGGTAGGCGGGGGATCGGCCAAGCGCACCAGTGACGGCTGGCCAGGAACGTGTCCCGCCGTCCGGCTGGGGCGCCCTTCAGGGCGGCGGGCGAGCGGCCGGCTTCGGACGCCGAGGGGAGGGCGGGCAGCACCGGAGACCTACGGGGCGAGGGTGGTGACGGTCTAGGGCAGGATAGGCTTTGCGCCGGCAATGTCAGACATCGCACCCCGCTCATGGACCGCCTCACCGTCCGCCTTCCGCCCGATCTCATCCGCCGCTTCGATGCCGCCGCGGCCGGGCGAGGCGGTCGGTCCCGCCTCTTGCGCAGCCTCGTCGAAGGTGCTGCGCATGCGGCCCTCCCGGAGACCGCCGCCCCATCCGTGAGCCGGCTCGACGCCAAACTGTCTCTCCGGCTGGACCCTGACGACTTGGCGCTGCTGGAGGCCGAGGCGGCCCGCGCAGGCCTTTCCCGGACCCAATGGACAGTCGCGTTGATCCGCCGACGGCTTCATGAACGGCCTCAGCTCTCGCCGTCCGAGGCCGTCGCCTTTGTGGGCATCCAGCGTGAGTTGCGGCGGATCGGCGTCAACGTGAACCAGATCGCCAGGGCGTTGAACACCGCTGTGCTCGACGGCAAGGTGCTCGATCTGGAGATCGCCCAACTTGCCGACTTTGCGGCCGAGATCCGCGCACATCTCGACGGGCTGCAGGACGCATTCAGGGGCAACCTCGACTATTGGTCTGACTGCTGATGGCGGACTTCGTCCAGGTCCGCGGGTTCGAAGACGCGGTGCGTCCGCCAATCCGGCAAAGGCGCGCGCGCCTGACCGATCCGCCGGGGCGGGTCGCACGGGCCCGGCCCGACATGGCGCCTCGCGCCCGGCTCGACCGGATCGCCCGGCGCGTGCCCGAGGTGATGGTCAAGGTCACGGGCCGGACGCGCGACGGCGGTCACCTCAAAAGCCACCTCGCCTATATCGGCCGGAATGGAAAACTTCCGCTCGAGGGGCCGGACGGCGAGCGCATACAGTCCCCGGGCGAAGTCACGATGCTCGTCGGGGACTGGATGGCGGAGGTCGAGGCGGATCCACGCCGTCGCAGGGACAGCGCGGTCAGCCTGTCGATCGTACTGAGCATGCCGCCGGGCACGGATCCCTTCCGAATGCATGATGCGTCGCGAGCCTTCGCCCGCCGGACATTCAGCGACAGCCACCCCTATGTGTTCGCTTTTCATACCGACGAGCGGCATCCCCATGTCCATCTGACGGTTCGGATCCTTGGTCATGACGGGCGCAAGCTGAACCCGCGAAAGGCGGATCTGGAGCGGTGGCGCCAGACCTTCGCGGCTGCATTGCGGGATCGCGGCGTGGAGGCTGAGGCGACGCCGCGTCGGGCGCGGGGGATCGTTAAGAAGGCCGAGACCAGTTCCGTCCACCGTATCCGCGCCCGGTTTTCCCAGCAGGAAGGCCCCCCGCCCAAGGTCGATGTTGCGGCGGTCCGAGACGCGCTCAACCAGGTTCGAGAGACGCCATGGGTTGAGGCCAGCCGCGCGCGTCAAACGTCGATCCGGCGTTACTTCGTGGCTCAGGCGTTGGCCTTGTCACGATCGGGCCGTCACGATGATCGGAAGCTGGCGGAGGATCTTCAGGCCTTCGTCAAGGCGATGCCACCTGTTCGGACCCGCGCCGAGGAGATCCTGAGCCGTGCACTTGAAAGACGAACCGCCGGGATCGACCGATCGGAATGCTCGAGGGGGCCGACTTATCGGCGTCGATAAAGCCGTCGATCCTTTGACGGGCCACGACCGTATCTGGCGCGTTGGGCTGCCATGACGCGTACGTAGTAAGCCGAAGCTGGACACTGAAGTGCCCTCCCGCTCTAAGACATCTTCCTCCCAGAGGGGCGGTGGCTCCCCGACTCGCCTTTGGCGTGTTAGGTTGATTGAGGCGACCAGACAGGGTCGCAGGATATGAAATGGCGCGTAGCGATCTTCTGATTTCCTTGGTGCGTGCCGGCGCCGCTGGTGATCGCTCCCTGCTGACCTCCACGGTTGAGGCGATCGTGGCCGAGGAGAAGTCTCGGAGCCATAATGTGCTGGCGGACCGGCTCCAACGAGCCCTGCAGTCTGTCCCCGTAACAAACTCCGCCGAGTTGCGACGAACAGGGTCTTTGGCCGGTGGACGGGATTTTGTGATCGTAAGCGAGGCTCGCGTCGAGCTGAGCGACCTGATTCTTCCCTTACCCGCCAGGCGATTGACGGAGCAGCTTATCCAGGAGCAGCTTCGAGCGGACCTTCTGCGAACCCAGGGTATGCAGCCCCGCCACCGCATCCTGCTCTCTGGTCCTCCCGGCAACGGCAAAACCTCAATCGCCGAAGCTATCGCCAACGCGGCGTCATTGCCCCTGTTGACCGTGCGCTACGACGCCCTCGTCGGTGCTTATCTGGGCGAAACGAACGCTCGTATGGCGAAGCTGTTCGAGTATGCGCGAGCCACCCCATGCGTTCTCTTTTTTGATGAGTTCGATGCTGTCGGCAAAGAGCGCGGCGACGTACATGAGACCGGGGAGATCAAGCGAGTCGTGTCGTTTCTCCTGATGCAGCTCGACCAGCTCCCCAGCTATGTGATCGCAATGGCCGCGACCAATCACGCCGAACTTCTGGACCGTGCGGTCTGGCGACGTTTCCAGTTGCGGATCGACATGCCGGCGCCGGATGCTGCGGCACGCGCTGTCCTGGTCTCGCGGTTCATGGACGCTTGGCCGGAGCCCGTGAACCTTTCGCCCGAAACCGTTGCGAAGCGCCTGGGTCCGGTCAGCTACGCCGAGGTCGCGGAATTCTGCCAAAACGTGCGAAGACGTCATATCCTCGCTCAAGGTTGTGAGTCGCTGAAGCAGGCGCTGGGCGACGAACTTTCACTGTGGGCGACGCGGGTCGTCCCGGAGGGACATGGCGAGACCGACGAGACCCCTACTGCGCCTGGATCCTCCCGCGCTCCGCGCGCGCGTTCCAAGGGCCGGATTTCCAAGACCGCGCACGATTGATCGCGACGCGCAGGTCGCTGCGCCGGCGGGTCAACGCCTTCAGGCGTTGTCGCGTGTCCTCGCAGCCGGAACGCCGGTGCTGCAGCTCCGGGCGGACCCCGGCGGCCTCGCGCCGGAACGCCTGCTGGTTTTTGAACTCACCGGCGACGTAGGCGGATTCATACGCGCCGCAGCCTTGGTGCCTGGCTTGGAGTTCGTCGGCGCCGATGAACTGGAACCAGACGCGCAGGATCGGGACCCGGCCCTCTATCTCATGATCCCGGACGGCCGCGCGCTGACGCAGATGTCCAACCTGTGGCGCGAATTCGCCGCTGGACGAGCATTACCGTACGGCTTTGCGCCTTGGCGAAACCTCTTCCTCCAGATGAGGGATCTCCGACCATGGGGGCCGCAAGATCGTCTCACGAAAGAGGATGCGGCGATCCTCGCCGAGCAACGTGCTGACGAAAAGGGCTGCGTCCGGATTGAAGTCGAACTGGTATTTCGGGCGACGCGCGCGGCTGAAGAGGAAGTCTCGGGCCTCGTCGTGGAACGCGGGGGCGTCGTTGTTTCCGCGCGCCGTATCGACGGCGCCCGCTACCACGCTCTCCTCGCCGAGGTGCCGTTGGCCGAGGTCCAGACCATTCTGGCGCGAGGTTACGAGGGGCTGATCGGATCCGAGGCGGTCATGCACATCCGCCCCCAGAGCGCGGTTCAGCTGACTCTCGTCGAGCCGGACGAAACCCAGCCGCCTCCGGTGAATGGGCTGCCGGAGGGCGATCCGATCGCTGCGGTCTTCGATGCTGTTCCCCTGGCCGGCCATCCGCGCCTCGCCGGACGCCTATCGGTCGAGGATCCTTTCGACCTTGAGCGCCTCTCCGTAGGACCGCGCGTCCACGGGACAGCGATGGCCTCGGCAGTCCTCCATGGCGACCTGCACGCGCCGGGTCCGCCCCTTGAGCGTCGGGTTCACTTCGTCAATCTGATGTACGCGCCTGCCCCGATCGACGATCCGGAACGGTTTCCGGATCGCCTACCGGCTGACCTGTTTCACGAAGCGGTCGCGCGAATGAAAACCGGTCCGGGCGCGACTGCCCCTCATGTCATCGTCATCAACGCCTCGCTCGGCGACATCAACAAGCCCTTCGCCGGGCGGATGTCGGGATGGGCCCGCGTCATCGACTATCTATCTTACGCCTACGGCGTTCTGTTCATCATCAGTGCGGGAAACCACACCTCCGATCTTGAGACCGCCGACCTCGATATTATCGCGTTCGAGGATCTCGCCCCCGGCGAACGGGCTAAGGTTGCCCTGCGCGCGAGCGGGTCCGCCATGGCCTACCGCCGGGTGCTCGCGCCGGCTGAATCTATGAACGCGCTCACGGTCGGCGCCCTGCACGGCGATGGGGGACCCGCGCCCCCGGCGGCCGCTTTTACGTTCGACGTCTGGGCCGACACCGGGCTCTGCACGGTCTCCAGTGCCTTGGGCCCCGGTCACGGAGGCGCGGTGAAGCCGGACATCCTGGCACCCGGAGGGCGACATCAGGTTCGGCTCAGTCCGCGGGGGCAAGGCCATGCCCTGACGCCCCTGCGAAACGCCGGGCCATCCGGCGTGCTTGTGGCTGCCCCGCCGGATCTGCGGTTCGCGCGTCCGGACGCGGTGGGCAAGTCAATCGGCACGAGCGTGGCGTCCGCTCTAACGACCGGGATCGCAGTTCGCGCTCACGAGGCCTTGGAATCCGTCTACGAGGATTTCCTTGAGATTCCCGGAGCTCACCGGTCGGTTTTGCTCAAGGCCTTACTCGTGCACTCGGCGCGGTGGACCGCCGCCCGCGATCTGATCGTGGAAACCCTCGGTCCCGCAGACAATCGTCAGCACGTCCGCCAGAAGGACAATGTCAGGCGCTATCTCGGTTTCGGTGCCATCGACGGAGAGGTGGTGCTAGAATGCGCCGCTGACCGAGCGACGATGTGGAGCGTAGGCCGATTGGGGTCCGGTCAGGCTCACACTGTGCGGATTCCCATCCCCGCGGCGATGGCCGGACGGGCCGCACCTCATGAGGTTTGCGTGACCGTCGCCTGGATGGCACCGCCCCGCATTGGGGCGCCGAAATATCGGGGCGTCCAGATCAAGATCGTAGAACCGCGCGAGGCCGCCGCTATGCTGGCTGTCGAGGCCGACGGCCTCCAGCCCGACTATAACCAGACCCACAACGGGACAGTCGTCCATCGCCGGTGGGAAGGCGATCGCGCAGCAGCGTTTGGAGAGAACGCGACGTTCGATGTGATCGTGCAGCGGCAGATCGATGACTTCCCTGACCTCACGCCCTACGCCGTGGTCGCGACAGTGAAGATGCCCGGCGTGAATGAGATTTACGCTCAGGTGCGGGATAGACTCGCAGTCCGGCCGCGGGTTCCGGTCGCCGGACGCTGACGCGAGTTGCGATGAGGTGGCGTTTCAGGAGGCCGCGACGCCTTGAAGCCCCGAGTAGCGGGCGGCGACGGTCAAGGCCGTCGGTCCCTGGATCCCCGGTTGGCTTGCCGACCCCGTTCGTTGTCGATGCCGGTGCGATCCCGCAAGCGATCCATGGCTCGCGTCATGAGGCGTATTCGCGCGGCGGGATCTTCGATCAGCCGTCTGACCACGGCAGCAGCGGCACGCAGCCGGTCCTCCGCCATAGGGGCGTCGAACGGCCGCCGATCGGGGGCAGAAGTGGAAGCGGATCTATCACCCGCTGCCTGGCGGTCGCGATCGCGCGGGCTGTAACCTCGGACCGCAAGGCCCAATGTCTGCGCCTGAATCCAGGCCTCTCGTCGAAATCTTTCGTCGCCTGACAACCGCACTTCGGTCCAACCGCGATGCTTCGCGATCTTCAGCATGTCGGCGACGGCGTCGGGATAAGCCTGAGTTGCGATCAGCCTGCGGCCCTCATCTCGAAACATCGGCTCGGTCGCGCGGTGGTCCCGGTAGAAGCGGGACGGACGACCCAGCCGATCGTGTTCGATCAGGTAGCGCTCCAGAACCGCCTGAGGGGCGTCGCCCCGCCTGCGGGACCGTGCGTCGCCGTCTTTTGCGGGCGGAGGCGCCACTGCGTTGCCCGCCGGCTTGTCTCCGGCGTTGGCTCGCTCGCTCATCGGCCGTCATCCCGATCCGGTGCGTTTACAACCACGTCAATGACCTGGTCCAGCCAGTCGGCGACCTCGTGCTCGGTCGCGCCGATCTCGGGCGGCGGGCAACCCTGCTCGGTGAAGGCCTGAACCACGGCGTCGTAAGTCATTTCGGCGTCCTCAAGGGGCGGAGACGGGGTGGAAGGTGCGAGTGCGGCGACGGCCGGGGTATTGGGCGGCCTGGCCTGGATCGGGGCCGGTCGTTGGCGGCGGGTGAAGACCCGTTCGCGGAAAAACTGGATCTTTTCGCCGCGCGCCGGCGGCATCCCGGCCTTGAGGACGATCAGGGTCCGAGCGGGGAGCTGCATCAGTTCCTGAGGCATCATCAGCGCGCGCCGTTGGTCGGACGTTGTCGTGCTGCGTCGACCAGACCCCAGACCCATCGGACGGCTACGGCTTCGGGCGCCATAGGTGAAGTAACCGAGTCGCTCGCTCAGCTCCTGGGCCACCTTCAGTTCCTTGGGCGCGAAGACGACCTCGATTCCACAGTTCGTCAGGATGTCTTCGCTTACGTCCGGCCCATAAAGCGCCCGGAGCTGTGACGGGCTCTGGATCACCGGCAGGAGGCGAAAGCCGTACCCGGCCAGGTACGAGAAGGCGGCGGCGAGAACAGGCGCGCGACCGAGCCGGGCGAACTCGTCCAGCAACACCAGAACGGGGCGGTCGTCAGGGCCGGGCAGGCGGCGGCTGTTAAGGTCGACCAGTTGCTGGAACAGCAGGCTGTAGAGCGGTGCGACGCGCAGCATGTTGTCCGGCGAAGCGCCCAGATAGAGCGACAGCCCTCCGTGACGAAGGTCGCGCAGATCGAAGTCGCTGACAGCGGTCGCTGCGTCTACGGCGGGATTAAGCCACAGTCCCATACGGCTGGTGATCGTCTGCCGGACCGAAGCGAAGGTGTTCTCACTTGAACTGCAGAAGTCCGTGAGGGCGGAGGAGCAACCGATAGAAAGAGGCGATCCGGCCAGCGTTCGCGCCTTGATCAGCCCGGGGAACCGTTCTCTCGCATCGCTCTGGGTCAACTGGCGGAAGACTTCGCCCAGTGAGAACGGCAGATCCGGCGTTTCAGCAACATAGGCCCCAACGCCGATGAAACCGGTGCGCGCCGCCTCAGACCAGAATGGATCGGCATGGTCGTGACCGGGGAAGAGCATGACTGCCATGCGCTGAAGTTCGTCCAGCACGGCGGCGGCGACCGTCCGGTCGATATGGGAAAGGGGGTTGAAGCGCGTGGTCCGGCCATCGGGCGCGAGCGGATCAAACAACAGGACACGTTGGCCGGCGGCCGCCCTGAACCCCGCCGTCGCCTCATAGTTTTCACGCTTGATGTCGAGCACGACGACCGAGCCTGACCAGGTCAGGAGATTGGGGATCACGACCCCAACCCCCTTGCCAGTGCGTGTCGGCGCGTAAAGCATCACATGCTCCGAACCGCCGGAGATCAGCCACGAGCGCCCGCGCCGCCCGAGCAGGATGCCTTCGCGGGAAGACAGCCCCGCCGCCTTCAGGTCGCGTGTCGAGGCCCAGCGGGCCGCGCCGTGAAGGGGACGGCGAACGCCGAGAGCGATCGCCGCGACCATGACGACGGCGAGCAGCCCATTGATCAGGGCGCCGATCCGAAGCCAGCGCTGAAGGTCGGGGTCGGCGCGATAATGCCACAACCAGGCTGGGACACGGAGAGGCTCGACGTCCGGGGACAAGCGTCCGACGCCCGCCAGGGCGATCATCGCGGTCGATGTTCCGGCGAGCACCAGCAGGAGCGCGAGACCGATCGCGACGAGGGCCGCCCTAGCCGCCGGGCTGGCGCTTTCGAAGCGGGTCATGCCAGACCTCCGTCAGACGATAGCGCCCGTCGACCTTCTTCATCTGGACCACGACATCGACCAGCAGGTGCAGGAGGGCGCGGATATCGTCGCGCGGAAGGTCGCGGCCGCCCTCGGACTCCCGCACCAGCAGCGTCAGCTGCTCGAAGGCGAGGGCGGCTGAATCCGCATGCACCGTCGTGATGGATCCCGGATGTCCGGAGTTGACGTTGCGCAGGTAGAAGAAGGCGGTCCCGTCGCGCAGTTCCTGCAGCAGGATCCGGTCGGGCCGCATACGCAGGGCGCTTTCCAGCAGGCTTTTCGCGGTGACCTGCGCGAGACCCTGACCTTCCTTCGAATAGACCAGATGAACGACGTTGCGGTGGGGCACGACCAGTTCGCGCGTGTCTTCGATCGTCAAGAGGCGTTCGTGTTCCGGGATAGCCTCAACCAGGCCCTTGGCGAAGGTTGTCTTGCCCGAGCCGGTCGCCCCGGACACGAGGATGTTGCGCCGCGAGACCACGGCGAGCCGGAAGAAGGCGGGCCAGTCGCCGGCGGTCTTCAGCCCGACAAGTTCGGCGTCGATCGGATCGATGTCGGCGGCCTTCGCCGCGATCACGGCATCGAAGAGACCGGCCGCCGCGAAGGCATCCAGTCCAAAGTGGCGACGCGACGGCTTGCGGATCGTGAGCGACACGGTGCCGGCGGGCGCCGCCGGCGGAAGCACGATCTGACACCGTTCGTCGCCGGGGAGGGCGGTCGAGCAGATCGGGCGCGCGTCGCTGACATCCTGCTTCGTGAACGCGGCCGCAGCCACAGCGAGCGTGCGGAGCCAGGCTTCGGTGAGGACGGGCTCCTCATGCCATCGCCATTGGCCGCCCTGCTCGATCCCGACCTCGCCCGGACGGTTGATGACCAGTTCGGTCACGTCATCGGGCGCCAGCAGCGGCCGCAGGGGCGCCAGGTAATGCTCGAGAACGGCGGTGTCGTCCATCAGCGCGCTCTCAGCCGGTAGACGCCGGAGAAGTTCAGGTCCTGGGCCACGAAGATCGACACTTCGGAGCCCTGCGCCTTCCGCAACGTCGGGGGAATGTCGACCGAGTTCTGAAGCGCGATCCCGGCGGCGTCCGACGGGACCCGCGCGGTGTCCCGAACGGCGCTATCGCGTCCGACCGCCGCGTACAGGCCGTCGTCGACCAGCGACAACAGGAGCGCGCCTCCGAACCGGTCCCAGAAGTGCGTGTCGATCCGGCCGTCGAAACCGGCCCTGCCGAGAGCGTCGGCGGCGGGCGACGCGAGCCCGACTGTGACCCCGGCTGGCGTGACGGCCCGGGTCCACAGGACGAACAGCCGGCTTCGACCTTGCTGCAGGCCGCCCTGATATTCCCCGAGCACCCGGGTGCCGCGTTCCATCAGCACTACGGCGCCGTTCTCGGAATAGATGTCGCGTGGCAGGATGCAGCTGACGAAGCCCGGCGTCGCGCTGTCCATGGCGGTCTGCAGGATGCACGGGATCGACGCCCCGGCAGTCAGGAGGAGGTTGCGATCGCTGAGGACGCCGGCGCGGGCCTCGCCGATCACCGAGCCCTGTCGAAGGCTGTCCAGCGCCGTCACCCGGGCCTGCACAGGGGCGCTGACCACCTTCGGATCCGCTGTCGTCCGCAGAAGATCCGAGGATGCCTCGCCTCTGGCGCCCTGGCGGCTGTAAGCGAGCACCGGCGCGCGCCGCGCCTCATCCAGGAGCGCGCGGTGCCGCTCGGCCGCAGACGGGCCGCCCGTCGCCTCGGTCGAACGCGCTTCGATCGCCGGCACCCGTTCACCGGTCGAGGTCAGCGTCGGGGCGTCCGGGCTCTGGGAGGCGTCGGTGAGAGTCGGCGGAGCTGTGTCGCGGCGGGCGGGCTCGAACGGAACCAGCTGACGCGCAGGCTCGGTTCCATCCCGCGCGCCTTGATCGACGCCATCTCCGCGGTCCCAGGTGGCGAAGAGAAAGACGGCGCAGCCGAGACCGAGAGCGGCGAGGGTCACGACCTTGGATCCTCGGCCGCCGAAGCGCCCGGCGATCGGCGAGATGCCTCGATCGAGAGGCTGGGATTGCTCAGCACGTTCGGTCCGCGGTTCATCGACGGCGGAATCGCCGGGTTCCACAGAGTGGGTCATCGCGGGGCTCCTCCCACCACGGTTCGATCGACGGATGGCGAGGCCGTGCCCGTCCCCGTAGCGACGCCGCGTGGCTCATAGGCGTCGTTGAAGATGCAGAGGACGGCGCCGCCCCGGCGCAGGCGAAGCCCTGAACTGACCGCATGCACCACGACGAATTCGCCCCTGACGTCGAAGGGCACGAGGCTTTCGACGCCTTCAGACGAGACGGCGTAAATGGCCGGGATGGGCTGGTTCGCGGGAAAGCGCAGAACCGTGAAGCGGCCGTTGTCGGTCACTTCGCTGGGCTGGAGGTCCGGGGCGCCCTGGACGCTGTAGGCGAGATTGCGCGGACCCGCGAGCGCCGCTTGATCGAGGGTCAGATCGACGAGGCGCGCCTCGATCGCCCGGGTCGCCGCGTCCAGAGAGGCCACCGTCGCCGCCTGGACATCGGCGGGATAGCGAAAGCGGATTTGGTAGGCGATCGCCGCCCGGTCGCGAGAGTCCCGGGCGGCGAGCTCGAAGGCGTAGTGCCGGGTCGAGCCGGCGCGTTCCGTGACGACCAGCAGATTGGTGGCCTGCAGCCGTTCCCGGGGTTTGAGAAACAGGACGGAGCCTTCGGCGGCGACTTCCCAGCTGACGCTGTCGCCGATTGCGACGTGTCGGATGACCTCGTCGGGGCTGAAGACGATCTGGGTCGCGGTCCTGAAGGCGCCCGCGATCCGGTAGACCGCGCCCGGCGCGTAATCGACCTCGACCATTCTGGCGTCGCGAGTGCCATGGTCGGCCAGCGCCGGCGAAGCCGACAGGAAGACGAGGCCGGCGGCGAGGGTCATGAGGAGACGTCTCATCGCACGACCTCCGGATCGGCGCGGTAGGACATCACCTGAAAGCCGAGCGGATTGCGCAGGCGGTCAGGCTCCGACATCGGGGCGCGGGTGTAGGTAAAGGCTATGGTGGCGATCCAGTCGCTTTTGATGACCTGCTGCGCCTGGCGGACCGTCCGGTGAAACCGGACGTTGGCCACGCCGTCGTTGATGAAGCCGATCGCACGGATCGAGATGACCGCTTCGGCGCCGGGGCCGTAAAGGTTCTGGGGACTGTCGGGATTCGAGCCGCGATAGATGTCAGCCCAGCGCCGCTGTTCTGCGCTCCCGGACAGGATGGACACGAGGGCGAAGCTCTCTTCGGCGGCGGGGTCGAGATAACCTTCACGAGCGCGGACGTATTGGGCAAGGAAGTATTTGCTGATGGCCTCGTCATAGGTGGCCGGACCCTCGGCCGCGGACAGGCCCCGAACCACGTCGACGGCGCCGGTCGATTGATCGACCCGCACGACGAATGGCTCCGTCGTCTTCAGCGGGGTGAGCACCGCCACCGCCGTCACCGCAACGAGCGTCAAACCGGAGGCCGCCGCCGCTACGGTCCAGGCGAGGCGGCGCGACCGGATCGCCGCTCCGAGACGGTCCTGGTCCCACCGACGCGCCTCGGCGAAATAGGTCTTCAGATCGGAGGACGGGACGCCGGTCATGCGCAGCCTCCCATCGCTGAGGACTGCGGAGGAGTGATATCGGGCGCAGCTGGCAAGGGCGGAGACGCCTCGCCCACAGGCGTCGGCGCAGGAACCAGGATCGAGCCGTATGGGTTGGCGGGCCGGCGGTTCCGGCCGTCGCAGATCGGGGGTTCCCCGTCTGCAAGCGCCGCGCAACCTGCAACAGCCTGCAGCGCCAGCAGGGCCGATAGAAATTTCGATGCGGTTCGGAGTTTAGACATCAGCGCGCTCCTGAGGGACGAATGGACCCGCCGCCGCGCGGCGGTTGACGACTGGCTTCGAGCGGACCACGGGCCGCGCCGCTCGGGCTGGAACCCAGGGCGGCGGCGTTGGCGAAGTCGGCCAGGCCTGCGCTGGCGCCGCCCGCGATCCCGGCGGCGATGGCCGGGGTCTGGAGGAAGAAGATCGCGCCCAGCAGGCACAGGGCGATGAAGATCAGCCCGCCCACCATCGGGTCGCCGCCTTCGATCGCGCCCCATTGATCCCGCACCAGAGACAGGACCAGCTGGAAGATCGTGATGATGAGGGCGAACAGGACCAGGTAGTTCACGGCCTGGGACAGCCAGCCGAAGAAATACCGGCGCGTGGCGTCGAAGAGCGCGCAGGCGATGAAGATCGGACCGAGGGTGACCAGCAGGGCCAGGGCCAGCTTCGCGACGAGGACCACGCCGAACCCCAGCGCACACGCGAGCGCCCCGACGATGAAGACGACGGCCGAGACGATGTAGGGGGCGAGGTCGAACGCGGAGCCCTCGGAGCCGATCTTTTCGCCGAGATATCCGGCATAGGCGAGGAACTGGTCGAAGGCCGCGCCGACGTTCGGCGTCTCGGCGCCGCTGATCGCCTGCGCCAGGAAGTTCGGCAGATCCCGGAACAGCGGCTCGGTGACGAAGTCTGAATAGGCCGGGGTGGTCGCCAGGACGTAGATGAAGAGGAGTTTGATCCCCCGGATCGCGAAATCCATGATCGGCTCGCTGATCGCGCCCCGGAAGATCGCAAAGCCGTAGAGGACGACGTAAAGGACCAGCGCGATGCGCAGGGGGCCTTCCACTTGGGCGATGACGGAGCCCAGACGATCGCCGAGGAAGGCGTTCAGCCTTTCGTCGAGGAAGGTGTAGGCCGGTTCAAAGACCCGGAACGACATCGCGGCCTCCTAATGAGCCTGCCGATAGGCGGCCATGCGGTCGGCGCGCCGCGCCTGCGCGAGACGGGTCCGGGCGTCGTCGCACCGGGCGCGACGCGCGCCGCGATCGCAGGCCTCGACGACGGCTTCCAGCGCAGCGCGATCGGCGCCCGCTTCGACCCCGGTCCCGGTCTCTGGGGCGCAGGCCGCAATCAGGCTGGCGAGACCCAGAAGGGCGCGTCTCACCGGAAGGCCTGCCGATAGACATCCATGCGGGAGGCGCGTTCCGCCGCGATCCGTTCGCGGGCGCGTTGCTCCTCGAGGCGCCCCTCCGCCGCCTGGGTCAGCGCCAGCCCCTGGAGCCGCACCTGCTCGTTCTCGATCAGCGCCTGTTCGGCGGCGAGCCTGGCGTTCAGATCGAGAACGGCGCGGGCGTTGGGGGCGGTGTCGAGCGCGCGCCGAAGGGTCTCCAGACCTTCGAGCCGCGTCGTGGCCGCGCGATCAACCGTCTCCCCGATCGCCAGGTCCCGCGCCGCGAGGGCGCCGGATCTCTCCAGAGCGTCCGCTCCGGCGGACGAGGTTTCCGGGGTGTAGACGCGCGTTTCCCGCCGAATCTCATCGACGCGTTCTGCGAGGTCCCCCAGCGCCGTGAGGTCGCCGTCCGCAGCGGAACGCAGGGTGGCCACGTCCGGCAGGGGATTGCGGATTTCCGGCAGGCCCAGGCGCTCGGCGATTGCATTGACGTTGGACAGCTCGTTCAGACTGGCGAAGAGCTCCTGACCCTGCTGGACCTGCGCCTTGAGGCTGTCGAGCTGTTCCATAGCCGTGCGCGCGTCCTGAACCATCTGGGCCAGGGATCGGGGGTCGTGGACCAATTGCTGGGCCTGGGCGGGAGCGCAGGTCAGCGTGGCCAGGGCGACAGCGATCGAGAGGATTGAGCGTCTCATGTCAGTCTCCGTTGTGTGTGGAAGGGCTCCCGCCAGGTGGCGTAGTCGTCGCCTGTCTCGACCCTCAGGCGGTCCAGCAGGGCGACGGTCTCGGTTCGGCCGGAGAGGATTGCGAGCGGGTCGTCGAGACCGTTGAGATCCAGCTCGACCACGACGCTGTCGTGGCCCTGTTTGACCAGGAAGCGGTGCGACTCCGGCGTCAGCTCATCGCGGATCAGCCGGAATTCTTCCTGGCTCAGACCAAAGCCCTCGACGTAGTCCCGGGCCTGGGCGTGGGCGTTGGGCAGGAAGATCTTGGTGGCGCACTGCTCGAGGATGGTGTGGGCGATCGGCGAGCGCAGGGCGTCGGCGGGCGATTGGGTCCCGAACACCATCAGGGCGTTCTGCTTGCGCCACGTCTTCAGGCCGTCCTGGGCGAGGTCGGTGAAGGCGGGGTCGCCCAGCACCTTCCAGAACTCGTCGATGTCGAGCACCAGCCGACGCCCGTCCACCCGCTGCGCGATCCGATGAAAGAGGTAGAGCATCATCGGCGTGCGGACTTCGGGATGGTCCAGGACGTCCGTCATGTCGAAACCCGCGAACCGCGCCTCGAGCGAGAGGGCGTCGTCGTCGCCGTCCAGCGCCCATCCCAAGGGGCCGTTCTGGGTCCAGCGCTCGAGCCTGGCCCCAACCCCGCCGCTGTCGGATTGGCCCAGAAGGCTGCGAAGCGCCGTGAGGGAGCGGCGTTCCCGGGGCAGGACCTCGAGCGCGGCGACCGCCTCATCTATGGCGCGCGCCTGCGGCACGGAGAGGGTCTCGTCGGGGCGGCTGACCAGGGTTCGGACGAGGCGGCTGAGAAAGGCGCGGTTCGCCGGCGACGGCGCCAGCGCCTTGAACGGCGCGAAGCCGGTCGGCACGCCGTTGCGTAGCGCAAGGTAGGTGCCGCCGGACGCGCGCACGAAGATCTCGGCGCCGCGGTCCTTGTCGATGAAGAGCTGCTGGACGTCGAAACGCTCCAGCTGGGCCAGCATGAAGTTCTGAACCACCGTCTTCCCGGAGCCGGACGGGCCGCAGATGAAGGTGTGGCCCAGATCCCCGACATGGAAGTTGAAGTAGAAGGGCGAACCGGCTGTGGTCCGCAGCATGGCGACCGCCGGGCCCCAGTGGTTGCCCGTGGCCCTTCCCACCGGATAGGCGTGGAAGGGCGCAAGGGCGGCGAAGTTGCGGGAGGTGATCGCGGCCGGCCGCGTCCGTCTGGCGAACCCGCCGGGAAACTGGGCCCAGAACGCAGCTTCCAGACCCAGATCCTCGCGAGCCACGACCAGTCCGGAGTCCGCCAGATGCGCCCTGGTTTTCGCCAGGTGGTCGGCGAGCGTCTCCGGCGTTTCGCCATAGACCAGGACCGAGGCGTGGTGCTCGCCGAGCACGAACCGGTTGCTGACAAGGTCGTCCAGGGCGTCGGACAATCCTTCGATCTGGGACGCGGCCCGATCCCGCGCCGACACCATCTGGTTCTGTTTACGCTCCATCACCGAGCGGGCGGACGCCTTGGAGAGAAAGGCGAACGACTGCGTCATGACAAAGCCGAAAGGCGCGCTCAGAAGGCCGTTCCACAGGCCGGGGCGCGTGGCGGCCGGGTATTCCTTGATCGCCAGGATGCCCGCAAAGCGCGCTTGATGGATGTCGCGGATTTCCAGGCTCTCGCGCCCGAAGATGACCCTTACGGTGTAGACCGCCGACCCGAGGTGGCCATGAACGAGGGGCGCCCGTTCCGGGCGGCCCGTCAGAACGAGCCGAACCAGCTCCATGGGCTCCGAACACCAGACGTCGCCATGGGCATAGAGCCCGAGACGGCGCGGGGCGTAACGCGCCAGGTATTGCTCGAGCTCGCGCGCGGCGTCCTCAAGCTGCTTGATCTGTTCGGAAGAGACCTCGGTCTGCATGCGCCGGGCCGTCTTGAGCTTGCGCATCAGGGCGCCGGCGCGGTCGCCGGCATCACGACCGGGATGCAGCACCAGGGTGACGAAGAGCTCGTTGACGAACAGGCGCCGCCCGCCGATGCGGCTTTCGTAGCCCTCGGAGAGTTCGCGAGCGAAGACCGACCGGAAACCGCCGGAGGCGGCGGGGCTGACCTCGCGCCGCACGATGTGATGCCAGACCGCCAGACGGTCGTCGGCGAGATTGCGCCACGCCTGGTTCAGCTTGGTGTGCCAGTCGTTCAGGTCGCGGGGGTCCGCCGTTTCGAACGCCGCGCCCTGGAGTTGGAAGGCGATCATCAAGGCGCCGCTGTCCAGGACGACGACATGATCGCTGGCGTGCCTGGCATAGGGGAGGCCCGATAGCGCCTCGCTCTCCCTGCGCAAGCGCGCCGGCGTGAGGCGAACGTCACCCACGGGCCAGCTCCCTCGCGCGATACCGCCGGACGACGGGAAGCGGCGTCGGGGAGCTGCCACCCCACAAGGCGCCATTTCTCGATCGGCCCTTGGTGTCGATGAAGACAAGCAGAAGCCGGAAGGCGTTGTGATCGACGCGGCAGATCGCCCGGAACACCAGATGCAGGACCGGCGCGATCAGTAGGTAGAGCAGGCTGCCGCCGACAAGAAACGCCAGTCCGGAGACCATGACGTTGACGCCCATGGCCTCCATCGGCACGCCGAGGATCATCGCCGGCCGGGTGCAGGCGAGGAACAGCGGTTCCTCCATGAGCCGTTCCTCAGCCATGGTCCCCTCCGCTGATGACCATGACCGTCTTGACCAGGGCTAGGCCGAGCAGGCCGCCGCCCAAGGCCTGGGCGAACCGTTCTGCCGAGATGAGCCTCAGGCCGAGCATCAGGCTCAGGGCCAGCGCGCCGGCCGCTCCCGTTACGACCAGAAAATCTTCGGCGCGGCTCATCAGGCGCCGCCGGTGATGAGGCCGACGATCTCGGCGGCCCCGAAGACCACCACGATCCCTAGGATCACGATCGCGGCCCGCCGCAGATCGAACAGGCCGAACATCCACAGAATGCCGACGACGACGACCGCGAGGATCGCCAGCAGCCGGGCCGTGTTGCCCGTCAGCATGTCGACGACGTTCTGCAGCAGGCCCTCGACATTGGCGGAGGCGAACGCCGGTTGAACGGAGAGGAGGGTGGTCGCAATGGCGATCGCACCGATCGCGCCGCGACGGCGCAAGGTGGAGTTCAGGGTCAAGGGAGAACACTCCAAGTCTGGTTTTGCGGGTCGGGGGCGAAGCGGATGGTCGGGCTCCATCGGGCGCGCGCGAACACGTCCCATTCAGCGGGCGGAGGGGCGGCGTGGGCGGCGTCGGCCAAGGGCGCGTTGACGCGCACCGCCTGCGACGCTGACGACGCGGGACGCACAAGTCCGAGCTGCGCCGCCGAGGCCTCGACGCGGGCGACATAGCCGTTGCGGAAGCCGCGTTCGGGGTGGCCCGTGTTGTAACGCGAGAGCGCTACGCGCAGGGCCTGCTGGGGGTCGGCAGAGGCCCGGACCGGATCGAAGCCCGCGCGCAGCACGGTTTCGGCGGCCGCCAGATTGCGACAGGGGTCGAAGGCGTCCTCCACCGTGAGGCGCAGCCATCCGAGATTAGCCGAGTTGATCTGCGCCAGTCCGAGATCGATGTTTACGCCCGCTGAGATCAGGCGACGCGCGGTCCGCGCGGCCTCGTCGCGGGACCGCGGTTGGCGGACGGCCGCCGCGCGGTTGACGCCGATGGCGAGAGGATTGAAGCGACTCTCCGTGTGCGCAACGGCGGCCATCGTCTCGGGAGAGACGCCGGGCGCGCATTGCGCGGAAAGGGCCAGGACGAGGGCGAGATCCATCAAAACAGGGCTCCATCACGGGCCCTCAGCAGAGCGTATCAGGCGCGCCTGTTCGATCCGTCAGGGCGCCACCGGGAAGCTACGGGGTGAAGGTGCGGGGTTCGCTCGCCCGGCGGTCGTCGCCCGCCAGCCGCGCCACGGCTTGGACGCGAGTCCTGACGCCAAGCGCCCTGCAAGCGAGCAGGATGTGGTCATCGACAGTCCGGGCGGAGAGCCGCAAGCGACGACCGATCTCGCGCGACGGCATGCCCTGCGCGGCGAGACGCAGGCAGTCGGCTTGGCGTTCGGACAGGCGCTTGGCCATCGGCAAGCCGTCCTCGTCCTGCGATCGGATGAGCGATTGGGACATGGACTCAAGCCAGACCCGGATCGAAGTTTGCGGCAAGACCGCAAGGTCCACGCAGGGAATTTACGGTGTGAGGCGAGCGAACCTTAGCCGTCTTCCTCCGAGGACGGCGTGACGAGCCGACCGATACGGTCCGCCAGCCAGGCCTTCGCTTCGTCGTCCCGTCTCACCGCCTGCATCCCGAGGTCCTTCAAAGCCCGGGTGAAGGCATTGATGATCGAGCGTGTGTCCAACTCCATGATCGCGTCGCCCACCGCCTCATCGAACTCCTGGGCCGCGACCCTGAGCGCGAGCATCGCCTTGTTGTCCGCGCAGCGGACGGCGAACTCCGGCGACCCGAGCGCCATGCAGTCGATAATCGCGTAGGGATCGCTGTCTGTGGCCGCTGCGAAGCGGTGGATGCGGTCGAGATTGATCTTCCCTTTTCCCGCTTCGAAGTGTTCGTACGACCGCTTGGCCATGCCCATGGCCTCGGCGACCTCGGCCGGCCTCATGCGACGATGCAGGCGAACCAGCCGCAGCGCGGCGCCTAGGATTTCATTCTGAGAGCGGGGACGATCGCTTTCCATCAGCTCGGCTGCCTCGGGTTGTGGAGGTCAACGCGATTCACGACGCCGTACTCCCGGTGGTTGAAAAATGGGGCAGTTGAGCATCAAATGAAAGACGGGAAGCTCACGGTGTCCCAAGTCTTGCGGAAGGTGCGCAAAGAACATGCGGTACTTGAATGAAAACTAGTCAGCGCCGCCCAGCTACTCTCGCATCGCCTAACTCCGTCAATCGCGAGGCCGATGGCTCGCGCGCGACGCCGACATGGCGATCACCCGGCGGGGCGTGATGCGGGAGAGAGATCACTTCGCCGTCGCGCGAACCGCCCTGGCCGGCTACGCCGCCGCCGGGCGGTTCGGCTGGGGGCATCCCCTGGTCGCCACCAGTCTGGCAACGGAACTCGGCCTCAGTCCCACCCCGGTGCGCGAGGCGCTCGCCCATCTGGCCGGGGAGGGGATCATCGAGCACCGCCCCGGACGCGGCTATTTCGCACCGAGTCCGACCGCCGCTGATATTGTTGGACTTTACCAGCTTCATCGCCAGTTCCTCAGAGGGTCGGCTTCGGAGGTGGTCTTGCCCGACCTGTTCCCGGTGGACGCCGCTGAGGATGAAATCCAGCGCATCGAGAGCGTGTTCGATCGCCTGGCGCAGCAAGGCGGGAACAGCGCCGTGGTGGAAGCCTTTCGACGTGTGACGGCGCAGCTCAGACCCATCCGGCGGATCGAGGCGCTGCTTCAAGACACGGGTTGGGACCTGGTGATCGAGATCGATCGTCTCGATTCAGAGAGGGGCGCGGCCGAGGTCGTCAAAGCTGTGGACAAGTATCATCAAGGCCGCATTAACCTTGCGCAGTCGGTCGAGAAGGTGATGCGGCAGTCTGCGTGAAGTATATTGCAAATATAGTTTGAAAATATGATGCGCCCGCCGCCTTCTGTCATGACCGGCCATTCCGGTCGGATGAAGGAGGTAGGCTATGTTGAAAGCAACGATTTCGAGCCTGATCGCACTGGGCTCCGCGCGGCGTGAAACCCGTGCCGATAGCGATGGGACTCACATGGAGCTCATCGGCGGCCAGTTCTACACGAAGGCGGGTGTGGGATCCGAGGTCACGCGGCTGGGCTCCGCGCGCGACGAAACGCGGGCGGTCGAGGACGGCAAGCGGTCGGAGCTCGTCCCCGAGCTTCGCTACGCCACCGCGGAAATCCGCCTCAGCTGAGCGGCCGGCGGAGCCTTCGGGTCGCCGGGGGCTCCGTTCGCTACAGGAGATTGCCATGAAAGTTCGCGCCTCCACACTGATCGTCTGCGGCTCCGTTCGCCAAACAACCCGCGCCTGCGACTTTGGCGACCTGACCGAACTCATCCCGCCCTATTTCTACATTGCGCCGACATCGCTTCGGGCGCGGTCTTAGCGATGAGCCCGGACGGTCCCGGACGAGCGCCAGCCGCAGCGTGCGACGACATGGCTATGGGCCAGCAGGCGAGCGTGGTGCTGGGAGACGATGTGCATGGAGTCGTGGTGGGCGAGGACCTCGCCCTGATCGACCTCGGCGCTGACGCTTATCTTTGCCTTCCGAATGGGGCGTGTGGTGTCGAGCCCGGGGGCCTCTCCGTGCGACGCCTGCACGGGCCGACCGCAGCCGCAATCGAGGCGGCGGGGCTTGGAGGCGGTAATGGTTCTGCGCCGTTCCGACCGCCGCCGGCCTTGCCGATGCGGACCGTAATTCACGACGCGCCTTCGCGGGTCTCACCGCGTCAGGTGCTGCGAGGGCTGTGCGCCGTGAGCGATGTTCGTCGCGCCCTGCGCGGGACAGGCCTGCGTCCGATTCTCGCGGTGGCGCCGGGGCCCGGCGGCGCCGTGAGCCCCGAGAGGGTCACCCGCGAGGCGAGGGCGTTCTGGCGACTTTCGCCATGGCTGCCGATCGAGGGCGAATGCCTCGTCCGCTCGGCGGTCCTGATGAGCTACTTGAGACGCGCCGGCTTGTCGGCGGACTGGGTCTTCGGAGTTCGCCTCTGGCCCTTTTCCGCGCACTGCTGGGTCCAGGTCGGTGACGTCTGTCTGAACGACGACATCGAGCGGCTCGCCGCCTATACGCCGATCTATTGCCGATGACGCTCGCGACGCCAGATCTTCGCGGCTACGTGGTCATCGACCAGGCTGATCGTGGACGCGTGCGACCGGATGTCGTCCGCGCCATTCGTGGACTGGAAGGCGGGGGTTGGCGCAAGGCGCTCGAGATCGACGGACTGAGCGTCTATCTCGGACCGGAATCCCCGCTGAAGGTCACTCAGGTCCAGCGTCGCCACATCCTGATTGGAGACTGGCTTGGAGACGGGGAATTCCTGTCCACCCTAGTCGCGCTTCATCGATCGGCCGAAGCACTGGCAAGTGCCGTGGTGTCTCAGGGCTGGGGCCGATACGTCTTCGTCTGGCGGGATGATGACGGTGATCTGCGCCTTCTTCGAGACCCGAGCGGGGCGCTGGACTGTGTTTGCTGGCGTTATGGTTCTGCAGGGCTCGCGACAAGCCAGCCCCCAGACGCGTTGGACCCCCTCATGCCGGATGATCTGGCGATCGACTGGGACGTTCTTGGGGAAATCGTCGGCGCGGTGAACCTGGCGTCCGACGCGCTTGCCCTTACCGGTCTGGAGGCCGTCATGCCGGGCGGTTTGGCGCGGATCGGCCGTACCGTCACCCAGGGCGCGGTGTGGACGCCGGCCCGCTTCGCGGCCGCCGCCCGTCATTGGGATGACCGTCCCGGCGCCATGGTCGATGTCGTGGATCGCGCTGTCGCGGCTTCGGTCGATGGACACGCTCGGATCGTTACCGAAATCTCCGGCGGTCTGGATTCCGCGATCATCGCGGCCAGCCTCGTAGAAACGGGCGGCGCACGGCGGTCGCGGTTCGTGAACTACTTCGATGATCAGCCCGAAGGCGATGAGCGGACGTTCGCGAGAGCGGCCGCCGCGACCCTGGGCGTGAGCCTGGAAGAGATCCACAAGCCGATCGCCCCTTTGAGCCGTCGACAGTTTGATCCGCTCGGCCAAAGCGTGCGCCCGGCGCTGCACGGCGTCGACATGGTTTACGACGCCGACATGGCCGGTCGGGCCCGCAAGGTTCGCGCGACAGGTTTGCTGACCGGGCAGGGCGGCGACGCGGTGTTTTTCCAGTCGCCCGACCCCTTGGTGTTCGCTGATCGGATCCGACGTGAAGGGCTCTGGGGGCTTGAGCCAAGCCATTTGGCGGCCGTCGCGCGCTGGACGCGGCATTCGGTCTGGACCATCGCCCGACACAGCCTGTTTCCTAAACCCCGACCGCTGGCGCCGGGGAGACGGCACAGGTGGCTCGAGGGAGCGGGATCGCTCGCCCCGGGCAAGGCGCGCCAGGTCCAGCAACTGGCCAACTGCCAGACGTACTGGAGCGACTGCCTGCGCGCCCGTTCAGCGACCCTTCTCCATCCGCTGCTCACTCAGCCCGTCATGGAGCACTGCCTTGCCATTCCCACCGACCGTCTCACCCTTGGTGCCCGCGATCGCGGCCTGGCGCGAGCAGCGTTCGCGGACAGACTGCCGTCGCCGATCGTGGAGAGGAGGGACAAGGGGGACCTCAGTCGCTTCTACGCACTGGTCGTGAGACAGAGCGCGGCGGTGTTCAAGGAGCTTCTCGTGGATGGTCGGTTGGCGGACCAGGGCCTGATCGACACCGACGGGTTCGATCAGGCTCTGTCCGACGCCAGCCTAATCTGGGACCCCGCCACCAACCGCTTTCTCATTCTCAGCGCGCTGGAGGTCTGGGCGAGGACCTGGGAGGCTCGCATCGCGCGGGTCAGACGGGCCAAGATAGCGGTCCAGCCAGGCGAGAATGCGTAGGTGCAGGTCGCGGATGTTGGCCGGGCTGACGAACTCGTGGCTTTCTCCGAAGTAGGTGACCAGTTCCGCCTCGCGGTTGAGGCGATACAGAGCCCCGAAGATCGAGTCGAAGCGGGAGCCGTCGAAGTCGCTCTGGATGAGCAGGGTCGGCGTATGGATACGATCGACAGCATACAGCGGACTGCGATCGATGTAGCGACGCGGATTCGTTCCCAAAGGGACGCCGAGACCGCCTTGCCCGCCTTCGAGCCAGCCGCTCTGGATCGAGACGCCGGCCTCACCGCTCAGGCTGGAGTACAGCCGCGGTTCATAAGCCTCGCTAAGGTCGCCGTAGCCGTTCGAAGCAATAATGGCCCTGAAGGCGTCGGTCTGGGTCGCTGCCCGAAGGACGCCGTAGCCGCCGAAGCTGTGCCCTATCAGGGCGGCTCGCTCGGCATCACACCGGGACGCGGCGCAGGCGGCCTGGACGATCGCGGCGAGCTCAGGACCGAGGTCACCCAGATCAGATGAGGGCGACGCCCGCTCCGGCAGGCTGGGCATAAGCACGGCATAGCCCGCAGCGGAAAGGATGGCCGGGTTGATGTGCAGCTGCAGAGAACCCGGCAGCAACCGTGGAGGCGGAGCCGGATACACTCGGCCCGGGTAGGCGATCACCGCAACGGGGGGAGGCGCCGAGGTAGGGGCGGCCGGCAAGAGCAACCAGCTTCGAACGAGCCGACCCTCCGGTCCCCTCGTTTCGACAGGGACGACGTCGCCCCACGCGCGTTGATCGAGCTCGGCGTTTAAAGTCGCCAGTTCAAAACTATCCGATGGGGTTCGAAGTCGAACCTGCGTCGCGCCGCCTAGGGACCGGCGTAAGCTCACGATGAACGCAGCGTCTGGACTGGCGGCCGTGATCGTCTCGTCAGCGGGGAGCGGCCCGAAGCAGTGGGCCAAACCATTGGAAGGCCGCAAACACCCTTCCGGGTCGAGAAATACAGACTGACCGAGGCGTTCCGCCGTCGGGTTTTGTGTGTCCCGCGCCCCAAGATCGGTCGATGTCCCGGCGTCGACGAGGCGGCCCGGAACACGGGCGCGCGGGCGGCCGTCTTGAAAGGCCGTCAGGCCATCGCTGCGGCGAATGTAGGTCGCGCCGTCGAAACGGACGACGGCTTCCCCATCCTCCACCTGGGCCACGGTCTGTCGGCGTCCGTCCGGGTCCGTCGTCATCCACGCCTTCTCGCCCTCGGCCGTTTGAACCTGGAAGATCGGGCGGTCACCGTCCCAGGTGGCGCGCGCGATGGGTATGGTCTGGCTGTCGCCGTCGATCGCGGGCGTGGCGTCGCCCAGATCGACCGGGCTCGCGACCCCGGCTTGGTCAATGAGCCAGAACCGTCCGGTTTCGAAGCGGCCGCCAAGGGCGCGTGCGAAGGCGATCAGCCGATCGGACCGCGGCGACCAGCTCATCAGATGCGATGTGAAATCCTGGTTGGGCAGGGGCTCGACGGTCGCGCCCGTCTCGAGATCGGTGAGCAGAATACGGCGCACGCGTTTAGGCGTGCCGGTGAACATCACGGTGTCGAGACCGTATTGAATGTCATCACCGTCGAGCAGCGTAGCGGCTGAGCGGCCGTCAGGCGACAGCGCAACATCGATGATCGCACCTTCAAGGAGGAGCGTTTCGCGGCCGGTCGTGAGATCAACCAGGAGAAGCTGTTGAGGCGTCCCCTTGTCCCGGCTATCGCGCGCTGCGCCGCTGGACGTCGCGATCGAAGACGGAGAATGTCCGCCCTGCGCCCGTCGCCAGAGCTCGGTCTGTCTCACGACCGATTGTTCATAGACGCCGATGATATACGGCAAGGCGCCGTTGCGCCGGGCCACGACCAGGAGTTCCGTCTCCGAGCGCCAGGCGACCGTTTCGCCAAAACGCGCGGGCTCGGGTGACAGGTCGAGCCAGCGAACCGCGCCCGTAGCCAATACCATGACGCCCATACGCCATCCCGTGTCGGATAGGCGGTAGACGACCATATGCCCGCCGCTCGGGGAGAACGGCCCGGAGGTGAACCCGGCAGAGTGGCCCGGATCCTCGAGAGCGTGGCTGAGTGTCCCGTCAATGGCGGAAAAGACGAGCAGGCGGCTCAGCAATGCCTCTGTGTAGTAGTCGTATTTGTATGTCGCCGCCGTGTTCCAGGGAGCCTCACGTTCGAGGACGATCCAGCGGCTGTCCGGGGAGATGCGGACATTGCCGAGGTCTTCGTGACTGAGGAGGTCGTCGATCGTGAAGGGACGGAGGGCGTCGGTCCGGGGCGGCGCCTGGCACACCGCCGCGCTCGCGGCGACCAGAACGGTCGCCGCAGCCGCAAGGCCAAGAAGGGACTTCATCACCAGCGCCGGGTCAGCTGGATAGAGATGAAGCGGCCGAGAACATTGGTGTTGGCGGCATCATAGGCCACACCTTCCGGCGCATCGTAGAAGGGCGGGTCCGCGTCCAGAAGATTCTGGACGTTGAGTGTGACGGACGTACCGCCGAGCCAGCCCTGCTCAGGTGAATAGCGAAGCTGGATATCGGCTGTCGTCCAGGAGCCGATCCGACGCCCCGTGACCTCAGGATAGCCGTCCACGTAGTTGATGGCCATGGATGCGCCCCAGTCCTGGTAGCTCCAGCTCGCCGAAGCGCGTCCGCGCAGATCCACGGGGAGATTGGGACTGTTCATGCCAGACTGGACGGGCGCGCTCGGGGTCGCGTGGGTGTCGAACCGCCCGAGATAGGTGACGTTGGCGTCGACCTCGAAGGCGTGGTCGCCGACGTCGAATGCGTAACCGAGGTTGGCGTCGACGCCTTCCAGCAGAACACTGGACGTGTTGACAAACCGCGCGTCGACGATGGCCCCGTAGGCCTCCGCCGGAAACAGGTCGGCCAGCGCCGTCGTCGGCAGATCCAGCAACGCCTGCATGTCTGCGCGATCCTGCGCGTTATTGATCGGATCGATGATGCGGACAAAGGCCGCCAGAGCCGGGTTGGTGAGGGCGGTGGTCAAGGCGGTGAAGGCCGGCTGGCCGATCTGGTTGTCGAAATCGATCCGGAACAGATTAAGGCCGACGTGGACGCCGGGAACCGACGACGGCCGATAGTCTCCACCGACCGTCCAGCTCTTGGCCTGTTCGGGCTCGAGATCGGGATTTCCGCCGTAGAGGATCTCGGCCAGCACCTGCTGGGATCCGCGCGGCAGGAAAGTGGGGCTCTGGTCCGCCGATTCATGCAGTTCGCGCAGCGCCGGCGCGCGGAAGGACTCGCCGTAGTTGGCGCGGAGCACAAGATCGGAATGGGGCTGCCACAGGAGACCGATTTTCGGGCTCGTCGTCTGCCCGGCATCGGAATAGTCCTCGAAACGGCCTGCAATCGAAAGCTCCAGCCGTTCGAACCCTGCTCGGCGGTTGTCAGCGCGGAAGAGCGGGATGCGAAGCTCCGCGAAGGCGGACGCCACCTCGCGGTCAAACGCGACGGGCGCGCCGATCGTCGGCGTCACGCCCGAGGTGAAGCTCGAATCCTGCCTGTCGAAGGTCTCGCGGCGAAAGGCGACACCCGCGGCGAGCTTCACCTCACCCCCGGGCAGGGTGAAGAGGGTCCCGTCCGCCAAGGCGTTGACGGACGAGACGGTCGTCTCCCCCTCGCCGCGAGCCCAGCCCGAGCCGATGAAGGCGAGCGCGCCAGGCGAACTGTTCGAGCCGTCCGCGAAGGGATTGAAGTAGCCGTCGCGTGGCGCGCTGTAGGCGGTCGCCGGATTGTCGGCGATTGCGCCCAGCGCTTCGCGCAGGAAGGTCGAGTTCAACTGGTTCGTGCTCGCGTTCTCGCCGTACTCGCGCGCGTAGGCGACATAGGCGTCGAGCCGCCAGCTTCCCGCCAAGTCGATCTTCGCGCCGACCGATGTCCCGAGACTTTCGGCGCGACCGCTGATCCTCGGGTTCCCGAGGTCACGACCGAAATTGTAGGCGATGATGTGCGACGTCGCTCCCGTCGGCGAGACGAAATACGGATTGGCGGAGGTCACGGTGAAGGTTGTTGGAAACCCCTGAGACACCGCCTCGAAATCGCGCAGCCCGTAGCGCAGGTCCGCATTGAGAGAGATTCGGTCGCCGAGGTCCTGATTGAGCGCCAGGTAGGCGCTGTGTCGCGTTTGCTGCGGCAACACGTTCAGGCCTTCGCGGTGATTGTAGAGGTTGCTCTGGCCGGCGATGAAGTCGCCCGGCTGCAAACCAACCCCGTTTCGACCCGAGGGAATTGCGTAGGTCGTCACATAGCCGCCGGCGGCGGCGTCGAAGACAACGATATTACCGGGATTGCTGAAATTGCGGCGTCGGTCTGACCCGCCGAAGCGCCGCAAGTCTGCATCGTTCGCCCGGTCGCGCTCGGAAGCGGCCAACCGGCTGCGCTCGTTGAACTCGTAGGTGCCCAGGATCGACCCAGAGGACCAACGGCGGCCGAAGGTCTGACCCATCTGAAACTCATCGCTCGCGCCGTCTCCGGTCGCGCCATAGCGGACGCGCGTTTCGGCGCCGTCATAGTCCTCGCGCAGAATGATGTTGACCACGCCGCCGATCGCGTCCGCGCCATACAATGCCGATGCGCCGTCCAGCAGGACGTCGATCCGGGCGACGGCGCTCGTCGGGATCGTGGAGACGTCGGCGAAATCTCCCTTGTTTCCCGTTCCGGCCATGCGACGGCCGTTCACCAGGACAAGCGTTGCATCGCTGCCGAGCCCGCGCAGATTGACCCCGGATGCGTAGAAGCTGTTCGTTCCGGTCCGGTCGCCACCGTTGCTCATCGCGGCGTCGTTGCCGGTGCCGCCGAAATTCTGGGGCAGGGCGGCCAGCGCTTGCGCGACCGTGCCGTGCCCCTGCCGATCGATGTCGTCCCGAGTTACCGTGACGACGGGCGAGGGGCCGTCAGCGACACCGCGGATGAGGCTGCCCGTGACGACGACATCTTCGATCTCGACGGCGTCGTCCGTCATCTCCGCCCGGGCTCCGGGATCGTAAACCACCAGGGTGTTCGGGCTCGTCCGCCGCGCGCGCAGACCCGTGCCTTGCAGGAGCGCCGCCAGCGCCTGGTCCGTGCTCAGAGCGCCGCTGACGCCAGGCGTCTGGCGCCCGATCACCAGATCGGTGGAATACAGAATCTGCTCGCCGCTTTGCTGGGCGAACAGCGGCAGAGCGGTCTGGAGCGGGCCGGCCGGGACGCGGAACTGGACCGCTGGAGACTGAGCTTGAGCCACGACCGGCGTGGCCGCGGCAAGGACAAGAGCGAGCGCGCCGAGCGCGGAGGAAGAGGAACCGAAACGCATTAAAACCCCCGAGGTGAGTATCCGCAGTGATGCGGGTCGGGGAAGAGACGAAGGGGCGCGGCAAAACCCCTCAGCGCACCGCCGCATTTTTTGCGGCCGCGTCACGAATGACGATCTGGCCTGTCGCGTTCCGCTCGGCCACGACGGGGTAGAGGCCGGTCAGGGCGGAGACAAAGCCATCGAGGTCGCCGGTATTGAAGGCGCCGCTCACGGCGATGCCGGCGATCGTCGGCGACTCCAGGACGATCTTGGTCGCGGTGTAACGGTTGACCTCGGCGACCGCCGACTCGACCGTGTCGCCGTCGAAAACCAGGCGACCGGCAGTCCAGCTTGTCTCGGATACGACATCCACCTGTCGCACCGCCGGGCGCCGCGACGCAGTGACGATCTGCTGGCCAGGCGCGAGAGACCACGGCGACGAGGGCGTCGCGCGGTCCCGGACATCGACCTTCCCCTCCAGCAAGGTGACCTGTGCGCCGTCGCCGGCCCGCCGGACGTCGAATCGCGTTCCAACGGCTGTGATGTCGGTGCCGCCGGCGCTCACCACGAACGGCCGGCTGCGATCACCCTGAACCTCGAAGAAGGCCTGGCCGCTGGCCAGCTCGACCGCGCGTCGGCCTCGGTACAGCTTGACGCTGATGCGGGAGTCCGTGTCGAGCGTCACGCGCGAGCCGTCGGCGAGGACGACCAGACGGCGCTCACCCAGCCCGGTCTCATAGGCCTGGCTTCGGCCTGACCAGACCAAGAGGGTGAGTGAGACGGCCGCGATGGCCGCCACCGCGCCAATAGGGACCAGCACGCCGGACAGCCGCGCGCGGGCCCTTCTGGACGCGTCCGCGCGCGCGCGTGCGCCCTGCGTGAGGGCAGCGACATCCGCGTCGCCTTTCAGGGTCTCCGCAGCGTCCCACATCGCTTCGACGCGGGCATAGGCCGCAGCATTCTCGGGGGTCCGCCGCCATTGGCTGAAAGCGGTGATGTCTGATGCTGACACGCGCTTCTGGTTCAGAAGGGCGAACCAGGAGGCCGCCTCGCGTCGTCTCACGTCCAGGTCGGTATCGGCAGTCATCGTGCGTGCCTTAGACGTCCAGTTGCGCCATGCAGTGCTCAACAGCCCTGGCCATCCGACGTTCTACCGTAGCCAAGCTGATCCCTTGAGCCAGAGCGATCTCCGAATATGTCATACCGTCAAACCGGCTCAAGACGAAGACGTCCCGGTAGAGCGGCGGCATCGTCAGCAAGATCTGCTTGAGAAGCAGGCGGTCGACCGGGCTGTCGGAAAAAGACGGAGCCAGCGGCGCAGCGGCTCCGAGCGCCCGATCCCTCAGACTTAGCCGTCGCCGTTCGTCCCGCACGAGATTGAGGGCGACCCTCAGAAGAAGAGCCTTGGGGTGCCGGATTTCGTCAAGCAGGTAGGGCGCGATGCGCAGATAGGTTTCCTGCACGACATCGGCGGCCTCATCGACGCCCACGCGTCCACGCAGGCGCTGGCCGAGCCATCCCGAATAGCGGCGATAGAGCCCGTTGAGACTCGCCGCGGCGCCCGAATTCAACTCCTTTGCATCGCTCAAGGCGACCTCCAGCCGGTGTTCAGGCGGCAGGAATCCAGGAGCGCGCCCGCAGGACGCCACGCGCACGAACAGGTGCGCCGCGATCACCAAGCGGACGGACGCCGCGCCTCAGTCGCACGGTCGTAAAGGTTGAGCTTCGCACAGGGGATTCCCGGCCCCTATCGACGCAAGCGCCGACGCCGAAGCATGAATCAAACCGAGTCCCGGTGCAAGGCGGAGGGGTCGGGCGAGGAATCCTCTGCGAAGAGGCCCGCTACTTCAGGATGAAACGCCGCCTCCGCCATGGGCGGACCCCGGCTCCCGCTCCGTCCCTATATGACGGCGCCCGACGGGGCCCCGTGTAGGCGCCCGGGACGGGCGGAGCAAGTCACCGGGGCGTTCAGCGCGGCCGATCAGCGCCGGTGCATGCCCGACCAACTGCGCAACTTTTTTGCGGAGATTGCGCAAGGTCTTGGCGTTGCTGGCGACGAAACCGCAGATAGGGTTCAGCGTCGAACGTGAGTAAAATCATGACGTCCGCCTCTCAATCGAACCTATCGCCGCAAAGCCATGCATTGAGCCCGCGTGAACTGGAGTGCGTCGTCTGGGTCAGCCGAGGCAAGAGTTCGGGGGATATCGGAGCCATCCTCGGCCTCTCCCCAAGGACGGTCGACAGCTATCTGGAGAAGGTGTGCGCCAAGCTGCGCGTCCGGACACGGATCGAGGCTGTCGCTGTGGCGGTTCGATCCGGCATCATCGACCCCGACTGAACCGCGGCTCACACGCGGAGCGTGATATTTCGTCGAGAATCGGAGCACGATCATCGCCTGAACGGTGATCATGTCGCTTATGCCCGGAGACGTCGTCCAAGCTTTTGCCGGGGAGATCGCCTCTCGCGATGCGCGCCGCCTGGAATCCTACCTCGCCGAACACGTCGCCGCCCAGTTCGACATCGCCGGCGAACTCAGAGGTCGCGCCGCGCTGCTGGGCTTCTGGCGTCGTCTGTTTCAAACCTATGCGCTCTTCGAGCTTCACATCCTGAAGGCGGTCGTCGACGAGGGTCTGGTCATCGCTGAGAGCGTCTATCTGTTGGGAGCGCGCCGTGGCGGCCTGATGAGCGTCCGGGCGATCAATCTATTTGAGGTCGAGGGCGGCGTGATCACGCGTTGGCGCGACCACGCCGATCTCGCTGACGTGCCGCGCGCAGAGCTCGACCGCTGGCGCCGGCTCAGCGCCGCCCGGTGGTGACGACAGAGTAGGGGGCGGGCCGGGAACTTCTGTGCGAAGCTCGGCCTCTTCATCCGCGATCGCCGCCGACGCAGAGCGTCCCCTGGCTCAAGATCGAGGGCTATACAGCCGAGGCCCGCCGAAGCCATCGTATCAACCTTCGGACGGATTCCAAGGTCGAGCGATGGATGTGGAGGGTCAACAGGGCGCTAATCGATTTCCTCGCCTTCGACGTCGGGCGCACTCCCAGGCCCTGTGCTGGCGATCTTTGCAAGGCGACGTGGCAGCTCGCGTTCGATCACGCGCCGCTGATAGGGGCTGAGCTTGCGCCACCCGGCGATCTCGGGCCGCGTCCGACCACAGCCTTCGCACTGACCAGAGCGGCCATCGAAGGTGCACACGTCGATGCAGGGCGTCTCCGCCATCAGGACGTTAACGCCACGACGGCCTGCCAGGTCAGGACAAGACCGACGACGGCGATCAGGCCGCCGGACGCAAAGGGGGCCTTACGAGCGAAGGCCGCGAAGCCGCCCGACCAGCGCTTCTCGGCATGCCGCATCCCGATGGCAGCCGCCACCCCGACCGTGACCATGGTCGCGGCCAGCCCGATCGAGAAGCAGAGCACCAGAGTGGCCCCGAGCGCGACCTGTTTGAGCTGCAAACAGAGCAGCAGCACGGTGATCGAAGCCGGGCAGGGAATCAGGCCGCCAGTCAGGCCGAAAAGCATGATCTGCCAGGTTGTGACCTTGCGGTTGGCGAACCGCCTCTTGATTTCGTTGGCATGGGCGCGCTCGTGCGCATCCTGATAGCCGGGGTCGGAAACATCCAGGCCGCCGTGATCGTGGCCCTGATCGTGGTTATGCGCGGCGAACTCGACCTCGAAGTCATGGCTGGGATGACCATGGTTCAGGCTGAGGCGCGCTGTGGAGCGTGGGGTTCCGGGATCTCGTCGGTCGATTCCAGAAGGCCGTCCCGGGCTTCGAAGGCGAAGGTCTGCACCGCGCCGTCGGGTGGGCTGGTCGTCACGGTAATCGACTGGGCGCTCGGAACCCGCCCGTGTTGGGGAGCGACGCGGAATCGCGGTGGAACGCCATCCTCGAACACGCTCAGACCGACAGCGCCGTGGCCCCTGTCTATCCAGCGGACATCGTTGGATCGTACTCATGGTCGTGATGGTGGTCGTGCTCGTTATGAACGGCGTTCTGCTCTCGCCGTGTCGCAAACATCATCCACGCGGCAACCCTGAGAATGATTACCGCAGAGGCCAGCTGGAACCAGCCCTCCGAGGCCTCGACGTCGAAGTAGCGACCGAAGTAGAGGCCGGTCAGGGCGATCGCCGATGGCCGTATGGGGTCGCGGAAAGGCCGAGCAGGATCGCCTGCCAGAGGGGCCCGCGAACCGCGACGATAAAGGCCGCCATCATGGTCTTGGAGTGGCCCGGCTCGAGCCATGCAAAGCCCCCAGCAACAGGGCGGAGGGGATGAACAGCCACACGGGGGGCCGAGCCCTGCGACAGCAGGTCTGCAAAGGGGGCATCGGCGTCTCTCAGGTATTCCATCTGATCAGCCAAGGCTTCATCGTGCCTCCGCCAACAGGGGCATTGGAAGAGACGGCGCTCCAGATTGAGGGCGAGCCAAACCGGAATTCAGGTTTCGGCTGACAAGGACGCCGGCCTCTGATCTCCGGGCAGGACCCGCCGGAGATGTTCTAGCACGACGTCGGCGGTGAAGGGTTTGGACAGGAAGGTCGCTGAGGCGGGAAGGTCGCCCGGGCCTGGCGCCACGCGGCCGCTGGCGACGACGATGGTGATGTTCGGCCAATCCTGGGAAACTTGGCGAGCAAGGTCAAAGCCGTTCCCGCTCCCCGGCATCTCCACGTCCGTGAACAACAGGCTGACCAATGCGCCGTTCTGGCGCAGAACGCCCAGCGCTTCTTCCACATCGCCGGCCTCGAAAAACCGATAACCGGCCTCTTCCAGGATCGTGCACGACACGAGGAGGACCAGCGGATCATCATCCACAACAAGGGCGTAAGCGGCCGTCTCTGAAGGCATGACTGCGAAAGCGCTGGGAGGCGTTATGGTTTCCAGCCGCAAGATGTTTTGCTTGGTCGATGTGCTTTTCCTGTCGGCGATAAACGCCTAGGTTTCGCGTTCGTAGCGCTCGGCAGAGGACGGGTCCCCGCCAGGCAAGGAGTTCATCGCCATCTCGTCTTCGCCCCTCTCGTTCTCGGCGGAACCAGCCGCCTGGCTGGCCGCCGTCGTCGAAAACTCTCACGACGCCATATTGAGCAAAACTCTCGACGGCGTCATCCAGAGCTGGAACCCTGCCGCGGAACGGCTTTTCGGATATCGGGCCGAGGAGATTGTGGGCCGCTCCGTGCTCACCCTCATCCCAGAGGAGCGGCAAGGAGAAGAGGACGATATCCTTGCTCGATTGCGGCGGGGCGAGCGGATCGAACACATTGAAACCGTGCGTCGACGCAAGGACGGCGAATTGATCGAGGTCGCTCTTACGGTCTCACCCGTCCGCGACAGCTCAGGTGCGGTCATCGGCGCGTCCAAGATCGCGCGCGACATATCCCACACGCGGCGGAGCGCCGAACGGCAGTCCTTGCTGCTCCGGGAGATGCACCATCGCATCAAGAACCTCTTTGCAATGGTCGCCGGGCTGGTCGTGGCCAGCGCGCGAGACGCCGTGGACGTCAGCGGACTGGTTCGGGACCTCAACGGCAGGATCGCCGCCCTGTCGCGAGCGCACGCCCTGACCCTGCCGGACCTTACCACCGCCGAGACGGACATGCAGCCGACGCCGCTCAAGGGGCTCCTGGCCGCCTTGGTCGCGCCTCACGAAGGGGTGGCGGCCTCGATCGCGATCGAGGGGGATGATCATGATGTGTCGTCAAAGGCCCTGCCGATGCTCGCTCTGCTGCTGCACGAACTGGCGACCAATGCGGCCAAGTATGGCGCGCTATCGCATCCGGCCGGCCACCTGAAGGTGGCGATCCGTCGGATGGCCGGAGACGGAGCCGTCGAGATCGAATGGTCCGAAACCGGGGGCGCCCAGCGGGCTGATGTTGGTGCTGGAGCCGAGGGATTTGGGAGCCTGCTGGAACGCACCTGCCTGAAGGGTCTGGGCGGCACGCTCGATCGAACCTGGACGGCGCAAGGCCTTGTCATCGTCCTGCGCGCGCCCATCGAGAGATTGTCTCAATCCGTGTCAGCCTAGGCCAAGGTGGCCGTGATCGTAACGGCCAGATGCTGTGCTTCGCCGTTTGAGCAAACAAAACGCCCTGCCTGCCTGTCTCCGCGCTAGCGGAGCGGAAGGGAGGGACCGGAAACCTGAACGGGCATGGGCGGGCTCTGTCGCGCGAGCCTCGGTTGCTGCGGTGGCGAGGCGCAGGGCGTGGTAGCGGCCTACAGGCTGGCGGCGGAGTATCCGCCGTGACCGGCTCAGTGGAGGCGAGGCGTCGATGTGGCGCAAGACGACTGGTCCGTGGTGAGGGTGTCGATCATGGCGTCGATTTCCACGATCAGGTCCGCCAGGTCTTCCATGCAGAACCGTTCGGCGGCGGCCTCCCGTCAGGCCGCGCGCAGGAACTCTCGCGCGGCCTCCGCAGCGAGATCGTCCAGGTAGGCGACACCGCCTTCGGACAGGATCCGTTTGGCGATGACGCCGGCCCGTGTCGCCAAGGCGATGTAGATCACCTCTTCCTCGGGCGAAAGATCATTGTCCATCGCATCCTCGTATAGGAGGCGGGCCATGAACTTCTGCGATGAAGCCCGGCATTTCACCGCGGGTCGCCGGCGACGTCAGCGACGCCCCGCCGGCTCCGGACCGGCCACTATCATGCCGGAGCCCGCCAATGAGCGACCTGATGTGTTCGGTAAGGCCGAAGGCCCGTCCCCAGGCGACGATCGCGAGCCCGTAGCCGTGAAGGCGCGAACGTTTGAACAGATCTGTCGGCATTATCCCTTGACCGGCGCGAGGGCGACGGATCGCCTCACTTCCAGAGCCCGGGGCCATGTCCAGAGGCGAGGTGATGCGGCGCGGGTTCGGGGGAGAGAGGACGCCGGGGCTCGCGGCTGGAGCCCCGGCGTGGCGGTCGCGCCGCCCGCTCGGCGCGGGCTTGTCCGGGTCTTGGCCGATCGCATCCGGGGATGCCAAACCGACCGATGCGGAAGCGACCGCCCGCGTCAAGACCCAGGTCGGCGGCGGGCGGGCATGTCGCGCCCGCCCTGGTGAAGGACGGCTCCGTCGACGGCCCCCTCGGCGTTTCGGGTGAAGGTGATCCGGGCGTCGACAACCGTCAGATAGAACGCATCCTCGCCCTCCGCCGACAGGGCGGCGGGGGCTTGGTTGGTCGCCTGAACCATGAGGTGGCCGTCCTGAAGGAATACGGTCAGGGCGAAGGTCGGCGCCAGCTCGAAGACCCCTTCGTACTGGCGCAGTGTTTCGGGGGCGAGGGCGATGGCCCGGCGCTCGCTCGGCAGGGTCACCGATCCGCCGACCGACAGGGTCGCCAGATCGTTGCCGAGCTTGTCGACCACATCGCCCTCCTGATTGCCGAGGACGATGACGGCGGTCCGGGCGGCAGGGTCATACGCCATGTAGGACCGAAACCCGTCGACCGCGCCATTGTGCCAGACCAGCGTCCGTCCGTCGGCCTGCGTCGCCAGCAGGCCCAAGGCGTAGCCGCCGCGGACCGGCGTAGTCAGCAGCGCGAGGGACTCCGGCCTCAGCAGCCGACCGCCGAACAGCCCCTCTTCCCATTTGAGGAGGTCGTGGGTTGTCGAATAGAGGCCCCCGGCGCCAGCGGGCACGCTCATGTCGATGAAACCGGCGTTCACCGGGCCGTCGGCGCCGACGGCGTAGCCGGCCGCCCGGCGCGGCAGGATGGCTTCGGCGCGATCATAGCCGCTGTCGGCCATGGCGAGCGGTCCAAACAGATTGGCTTCGACAAAGTCGGCATAAGGCTGGCCGCTCGCCGCCTCGATGATCGCAGTCAGCACCACATAGTTGGAGTTTGAATAGGCGAATTTCTCGCCGGGCGTAAACGCCAGCGGAAGGTCGCGGAACCGGGCCAAGAGCTCGCCGGTCGTTGTCGGGGCGGTTTTGCGCGCCTCATACTCCTCGAGCCGAGTGAAATCCGGAATTCCGGCGGTGTGCGACAGCAACTGGCGCACGGTGACGGCGTCCCAGGCGGAAGGCGCGTCTGGCAGCCAGGTTTTCACCGGACCTTCAAGGTCGAGCTGACCCCGCTCCCGAAGCAGGAGCACCGCCACGGCGGTGAACTGTTTGGTCAGTGAGCCGAGCCGGAACTTGGTGTCTCCGTCATTTCGGACCCCCCATTCGAGATTGGCGAAGCCCTCGGCCTGCTGCAGCAGCACCTCGCCGTTCCGCGCCACGAGGACGGACCCGGAGAAGCCGTCTTCGCTGGCGCGTGCGCTTACGACCTGGGCCATGCGCGCCCCGTCTTGCGCAAGGGCGGGCGTGGCCGCCGCGCCGAGCGTCAGAACGGCGACGACGACAAGGCCGCTCCCGGCGGCGCGCTGTGGCCGTGCGGATCGGAATAGAGTCTTTGTGATCATCGAATGTCCCCTGTCATACCGTTGGCGTTGAGATGATGAGAGGCGCCGACGGTCGCCAACGGATGCAGGGCGGGCATGACGTGTTTGTAATGACTCAACCCGGCTTATACGAACTGCCCGTCGCCCGTCATCTCCGCGCGTCTTCGCGGGTGGGTGTCTCCCCAGCCGGCTCGGATGTGAGGATGGATAAGGGCTCCGGCGTCGCGGGAGAGGCAGAACCGGCTAGGTCGCCGAATCGGCCGGTCTCCCCGAGCCTCAGCGCCGGCGTCCGTGGGCAGATCTGCGATGATCGAGAGGCTTGGTTTTGCCGGAAGACTTTGCTTCCTCGGAGAAGATCTATCGCCGGATAGATGTCGCATTTTAACGTGCAGGCGGTCTGCATTGAGCGGAGGACGACCGCTGCCTCAACGCGGCGATATGCTCTCGCCACATCTGGATTGTGCCTATGATTTACAGCTTCTTATCGGGGCCAGTCTCGTGTTCGCAGAGGCGCAAGATCCGCTTGATCGAGGGCGGGACATTGGCGCTTGGAGTTTCGCACTCCACGTTTGCAGCCTTGCGGGCTACAGCGTTCACACCGAGCCGGCGGAAGACGCGCTCGCGGATTTCGAGAACGGGCTGGTCGCCCAAGGCCGTTCGCGTGGCGATGGCGCTCGCGCTTTCGATGAGGGTAGGGATCTCGAAATCAAGGCGTTGGGCGTTGCGGGATCGACGGTGCCCGGGGAGGATGGTCCGCAAGTGATCAAAGCAGCCGCGTCTCGGATCAAGGAGAGATGCAGCCTGGTGGCAGAAGCCTTGCCTGGATCGATTGTCGAAACGGAAAACGCTGAAACTCGGGTCGAGGCGATCGTGACGACTTGGTATGCAGCTGCGCACGAGTCGCCCGCGCGGATAGGACTTTTGCCGGCTTTAGGAGATGGTCTACTGCTGTCCTGCTGTCCTTCACTCCTGCTCGCCTGGCCACCGCCATCATCGCCAACGTCGTGCGCGCCGGCGCCCGGGGCCGGTACTTCAACACCGTCGACCTGGTGAACCGCCTCAAGGAGGAGACCGCCTGGGCAAGGCCGGTGCGCTGGCGGCCCACCTCTGCGGCTCGACGTCGTGGTCCTCGACGAGCTCGGCTACCTCCTGTTCGCCCGCTCGGCGGCCAGCTCCTGTTCCACCTGGTCAGCAAGCTCTGCGAGCGGACCTCGGTGATCGTCACGACCAACCTCGCCTTCGGCGAATGGCCCCCCGTGTTCGGCGATCCCAAGATGATGACGCCCTGCTTGATCGGATCACCCACCACTGCGACATCGTCGAGACCGGCGACGACAGCCGGCGCTTCAAATACCGCATCTGACCCACCAGGAAGAACGCCAGGCGAGGGTTGAGCCTCCGGTCGGGCTACGCCCTCCCTACGCCCAACCCGGACGCCGTCAGGGTCCGCAGAGTCACGGGGCGTTCGCGCTTGTGGCGCGGCGTCTTATCCTCTGTAGAGCGAAATCCGAAGGATGGGACTGAACGTCGCCTCCCACGTCAGTATTCGAAACGCGCCCAGAAATCGCACCGGTGTCGGGCCGCGAAATCGAGGGCAGGGCCGGTCCGCGACGGCGACAGGACCTGCGGAACGCGTCCGTCGAAGACCGGCCATGGGGGCAGGGACGCGATGTTGGGGTCGCGGCTCCGGGCGAAGGCGGCCCAATGGGTCTGGATCCGGTCTGACAACGCCCACTGGGATCTGTCGAAACGCCTGGGATTAGCCAACGCCCAGGGGCGCTGAAACAGGTAGGCGATCTCCGAGGCATGATAAGACCCCAGAGGCTCGGCGAAGGGTATCCTCGGCACGGATGACGGCGCATTCGGATCATCGAACTCATAGGCGTAAAACGGCGCCCGGGCGCCCAGCAGGCGGTGGAGCGTCAGCACGGGACAGGCGAAATGAGAGTCCGTCACGATGGCGGAGAAGGCCGCGTCGTAGGACCGGTTCGACAACGCTCGATATTCCTCGAGCGCGGCCTGAACCACAGGGTCGGGCAGGGCTCCCGCCACCGCCTTCTCGAACCCCCCTCGCGTGGACATTGTCTGGCCGAGGGTCAGGATGTTGGAGAAGAGCCTGCCTTCGTCGCGAGTGCTGCCCATGATCACGGGCACGCGCGCTCCGTCGCCGGAAGCGAAGACGACCGCAGGCGGCTCCGGCAGGAGGTCTCCTCCCGTCATGGGCGCCCAACCGTTTCGGCCGATGTTTCCGCGCCGCCCGCTTTTCTCTCCCATCAGCCGCCGCGCGGGCAGCGCCCGCAGACAGGCCAGCGCGGTCGCCGGATTTCGGCATCCGAGCCCGGCCGCGAACGCGACGCCGCTGGCTTCCGCCTCTTCCATGGAGACCGAGGTGTCCGGCGCAGCGCAGGTTCCACTCTGGATTATTGCTCCCTGGAAGTAGCGATACGATCCGGGGATCGCGAGATGGGCGCAAACGCTGAGAGCGCCGGCGGACTGGCCGAACAGGGTGACCCGCCCGGGGTCGCCGCCGAAAGCCTCGATATTGCGGTTCACCCATGCCAGGGCCGCCTGCTGATCCAGCAGTCCGTAGCCGCCTTCGCCTTTGCCGTGCAGGGCGGGATGGGCGAAAAATCCGAGCACCCCGACGCGATAGTTGGGCGCCACGACAATCAGCTTTTGACGCTCTGCGATAACGGTAGGATCGTACTGGGTGTTCTGGCCCAGGGCGAGCGCGCCGCCGTAGATCCACACCATCACGGGCAGCCGATCGCCGGGCCGCGCGTCATGGGGCGCATAGACGTTCAGAGTGAGGCAGTCTTCCGCGCCGCCCGCGCCGAGGCTCTGCGGACAGGCCGGTCCAGCCTGGCTCGCATCCCGGATGTCCGTCCAGGGCGCCACAAGCGCGGGCGGCGCAAAGCGAAGCCTTCCCACGGGCGGCGCCGCAAACGGAATTCCCAGGAAGACCTTTCCCTGCGAGGAGGCCACGCCCCGCACGACGCCCTCCGCAGTTCTGATGCGTTCGGGCGCTGCGTCCGAAGCGCGGACGATTTCCCGAGCCCTCCCCGGGTTCACACTGCAGGCGTTCGTTACGCCGACGAGCAGGGCGACCAGTATGCCCAAGCTGATCCGCAGTCTCCGAGCCGCCATCGAAATCCCCGCGTTGGGCGCACCTGAAGCGTCATGAGCCAGGTCCATCCCTCCATGATATCAGGAGTTCGCTCGCAATGTTGCTTCCCGACCTTGCGCAACTGGCCAATGCTTCCGAACGTGGCGTTGCGAGGCCCGCAGGGCAGGTGACTGTACGGTCAGCCCGGACAGCTTCGGCTCCGTGCCCTTCCGACTATCTCGAGCGATGGATGAAGAAAGCTCGCGCCCGGACAGAGAGGAGGGCCCGCGAATGCCGCAAATGCGAGCGCGCGAGGGCGACAGAAGGTCAGGTCCGTGGACGCGGCGACGCCGCGCCGACGCCCGCCGATCGCGTTGGCTTCAAGGCGGGTGTCACTTCCGTCGCAGAAGCGGTTGCCAGCGCGCATAGCTCAGGCAGCGCCATAGCCATTCGACCGGACCGAAGCGGAATACCGAGAGCCAGACGGCGCTGAACACGCACAGGCTCCCGAAGACGGCCAGGGCGAACAGGTTCATGCCCGTTACATTGGTTCGGCCCATGAGGCCGAGACCCCAGCCGTACCAGACGAAGCTTCCGATGGCGTTGGAGGCGAGATATCCGCTGAGCGCCATTCGGCCCATGGGCGACAGCAGCGGCTGCAGGAACCGGCCGCCCCGGGTGAGGAGCAGGGCGAGGATCGCGACATAACCGAAGGCCATGATCGGGAGGCCGACATAGGCGGCGCTCACCAGAGCATAGGCGGCGCCCTCCACGTCGATCCCCATCCGCCGGCTGGCGTGAAGGGCGCTGAGGACCAGCCCCACTGGCAGGCATATCCAGGCGACCCGACGGAGAAAGGGCCGCCAGGCCTCCACCCCGGCGAGCACGCCCGTCCGCGCGGTCCACAGGCCCAGCAGGAACAGGCCGAGGACTCCGAGCTCATAAACGAAGGCATAGGCCGTGTCGGTCAGATGGTGATCGACATAATAGGCCAGGTTGGCGCGCACATAGGCCAGCCCGTCTCCGGCACGATAGATCGGCGCGCTGGCGCTCATGACGCCCTCGGCCTGCTCCGGCGTGAGCCCGGCGAGGTTCGGCGCCGGCGCGCCCGTGGCCGCCTCGAACAGCCCGAGCGCCAGCGGCGGGCCGATCACCAGGATCAGGCCGGCCGCCAGAATGGCGCGGTTGCTCCATCCCCTGAAGAGCAGCAAGACCATGCCGAGCAAGGCATAGAGGATCAGGATGTCGCCCCAGAACAGCACAGCCAGATTGATCAGTCCGAACAACAGCAGGGCCGACATCCGCCTTAGATAGAAGCCGGTGAAGGCCTGTCCGCGCTGAGCGGCTCGGACCATCAGCATGCCGAAACCGACCCCGAACAGCAGGGCGAAGGTCGAGCGCGCCTTGCCTTGGAGCAGCACCAGGTCGAAGGTCGCGAAGACGTAGTCGATCGGCCCGGCCTTGGGAACGATCTCGGCGCCGATCAGCCCCATCACCATGGCCATCAGGTTCATGGTGATGACGCCATAGAGCGCCAGCGCCCTGAGGGTGTCGATCACCTGCACCCGTGCCGCCGGCGTGGTCGCCTCGCTCATGATCCGCCCCCTTGCCCAACGGTGTTGTGTCAGAGGAGGCGACGGTCGTCCATCCTGCGGGGCTGGTTTGCGCCGGTGGAGAGGCGGCCGTTCGGCGCGACGTTCGCGCATGACCTGGAGGAGCCGCGCCGGCACGCGGATGCGTGTGGAGGGGCGCGGGTCCGGAACTCACCGAAGACCCGGAGCGGCTCGAGGACCGTCGCGCGCCGATGGGGCCTGTGGGAGGACCTGCGCAGGGTATCTCGCCAACCTTGGCGCCTGCTCCGAGTGACAGCCTCTCTCGCGGGAGGCCGACCGAAAAAGACCGCGCTCATCCGGCGCGGTCATAAGTTGATAGGGAGGAAACGCCCAGGAAGGGCCTTCAGACGCTATGCTGCGGCGCAAAATCGCGCAAGCTTAATGTTGAACGGCGTTCGCAACGCGCGTCCTCATCGAGACCGAGGCATGGGCGTAACCTGTCGGGTGGAGACAAGCGCGTCGAAGGCCTCGCGCGGGAAGCCGCCGTCCGCGTCGCGCTCGGCGGCGCCGAGAGCCGCCCGCCCTGGTCAATGTCCGGGACGACACGTCCGGCGTAAGTCAGGCGGCGTCAACATAGACGGCCTCTCCGAGCAGGGCTTCAAGAGCGAGGATCGCACCTCAACGGGCGTGTCGCTGGGCGTATCGAGATCGTCAGGGGCCCCCAGTTCCACCCGCGCCTCGGGCGACCAAGGGCCGCCGGGCGCCAGGCACCTCGAGCAGCGATGGGCCGCGCCGGCCCGCCTTTAACGAGTTCTGATTGTCGCTGATCGGCACGCCGTGATTGGCCGTCGGCCACGCGGAAAGGCTCGGCCACACAGGCGACCGCCGCCTCTGCGAGGGTTACGGACCCGTAAAGCGGCCGGCGGGCCCGGGCTCGGGCGGCGTATGGACAGGGGCGGGGGCCGGGACGGACGACAAGCGGATTCTGCCGGGGCGCGTCCAGGATCCCTCCCTGCATGGGCGGCAGGCGCAATCGATTCGTCCCGCGACGTCGGCCCGCGAGCCTCTCCAGGCCGTGGCGCGGCGCGGGATGACGAATAATTTTGAGCCTTGTGAACAGGCTGCTGAGGATGAAGGGATGCGTGACTTGCATCGCCCGGAGCGCAGACGTTCTCGAAAAGCGGGGCGATCCCTTTCGCAAGCTGAGCGAACTGGCCTCCTGTTTGACACCCCTGCGGCGATCATCTCCCTGCTCACGCAAGAAGACGCCATCGCGCGAAGGCTGGCCAAGCAACATTAAAGCGATCGCGACGCTCACGCGCGGCACCTTAAGGTTGCGGTCAGGTAGGAATGTCAGACATCTGACCGTAATGTCAGTTCGTGGCACGATGGCAGAGGCCGCACTTCTAGGCCGCGTTGACAGGGGCGCGCCGTCGCTCGTGCAGGGCCATGCGGCCGAATGGCGCAGTCTCCAGGACACCGGCCAGAGCGGCGAAATCCACGGGCTTGTCGACGTAGACGTCGGCGCCGGCCGCATAGCCCAGGAGGTGGTCTTCGGGCCTCGCGGACGCAGACAGCACCGCTATGGGTGTCTCCTGGTTCGGGCCCGGTCGCGCTCGGAGTTCCCGGGTGGCGACCAGACCGTCCATAACCGGCATGTTCACATCCATGATGATGAGATCGAATCGTTCGATCCCGGCGCAGTCGAGCGCGATCTGGCCGTTTTCCGCCACCGTGCAATCGTGTCCCACAGCGCCAAGCCAGGTCTGGAGCACCATGCGATTGACCGGATGATCCTCGACCACAAGGACGCGCAGCGCCTGCCCGCCTCCCTCTGACCGCTCATCGATGGCCATGGCTGATTGCGCTTCGTCGTCCGTCAACCCGTCCGCCGCCCAGGCGACCACCTCCGCCTCGAACTCGAAGGCGAAGGTTGATCCGTGCCCGAGGCGGGAGGTGACGGTGATCTCACCGTCCATGAGATGCGCCAACTGGCGACAGATGCTCAATCCGAGACCGGTCCCGCCGAAGCGCCGCGTCGACGAGGCGTCGACCTGGGTGAAGGGCTGAAACAGCTGGCCCAGATCCTCGTCGGAAATCCCGATGCCGGTGTCGCTGACGTGGATTCCGATTTGGACGCGGTCCGTCGAGATCGGTTTTTGGACAACGCTCAGGATGATCTCGCCGCTCTCCGTGAATTTCACCGCATTGCCCAGGAGATTGTGGGCGATCTGCGCCACTCGCAACTCGTCGAGGCGGACGACGGCCGGAAGCGGTCCGGACTGCTCCACGCGAAAGCCGAGGCCCTTGGCCTCGGCCTGGGCCCGAAACGGTCCAACGATCCGTTTGACCAGCGTCTCGCCCACAACCTCCGCGAGGTTGATCGCCATGTGGCCAGCCTCGATTTTGGTCAGATCAAGGATGTCGTTCAGCTGAACCAGCAAACCTTCGCCGGATTGGCGGATGATAGAAACGTAGCTCTGTTGCGCGTCGGCCAAAGGCGTGTTCTCCAGCAACTGGGCGGCGCCGAGTACGCCATTCATCGGCGTGCGCAGTTCGTGGGACACAACGGCGAGGAAATTTGTTTTTGCCTCGCTGGCGGCGTCGGCACGATCACGCGCCGCCGCAAGGTCCACGATCAGGGCTGCCTGGCCCGCGTTGACGGCTGCGAGGTCACTGTCCTTGATCTGGGTGATGACGATCTTCACGAGCAACGACAGCCCCAGCATCGGGATCAGAGACAGAATGGTCCAAGCGCCGTCCTGGCCCGGAACCGCGAAAGCCAGAATGACGACGACGACCGAGTAGGGGGTGGACACGATCAGGGCCTCGCGCAGCGCCGCCCGCATTTGTGTGAAGACCAGAGTGTATCCCGCCATGAGAAGCGCAACGGCGATTGTCAGCCCATGATTACCGCCGGCGAAGTAGGCGATCAGCGGCGCGAAGGCCCAGGCGACACAGGAGAGGGTCGCGGTCAACAGCGTCAAACTCGCCTCGCCAGGCGCAGAGTCGGGCCGCCGCTCGATGACCGTCCGAACGAGGCCGAGGGTTGCAGTGACGACGAACCACAGCACAGCGAGACGCCAGTGGGCGGTCGTGGACAAGACAAGCGCCCAGCTGAGGATAATCCAGTAGCGAAGCTGTCCTGCGCGGACCAGCCGATGCAGTAACGGCGGGCGAACCGGTGAGCTTTGGCTGGCGGTTATCGACGACGTCTCATGGGTCATGGCGCACTCCGGAGCCCACGATCCACGTCTGAGACTAAGATATTCTAAAACCTGGTGGATTTACCCCGCCGGGGGTACGGAGCCGTACAGTCGGGCGCGTCTTGCACGCCTCGAGACGCTGCGGGGCGGCACCCTGCCGGCGGCCGACGAGACTGACCTGAACGCTGAAGTTCCGGACGCCGGCGGCCAAGCGGTGAAACGTGCTGTGGCGCTCGGCGCCAGACCGTAGCGTGTCCAACTCAATGCGTCTGCCCCTGTCGGCACCGCGTCGATCAGGCCGGATATGAAAGAATACGGAAGGGGGCGCGGGCTGCACAGCGAGCCGTCGACCTTTTCGAAGGGGTGCAAGGGCGTTGGGACAGGTTGATCGACGCGCAGCTCCGGGTCGACGAGATCGCCGCGGCTGCGGTCCTGAGCACTTCATCGCTGCACGCGCGGTTTAAGGCGATCATCCGGATGACACCGCTCGAATATCAGAGGCCGCTGCGGTCGCAGGAGGCGCGGCGGCTGATGCTCGCCGAAGGGGCGCCGGCCGGGCCGGCGAGCGTCGCGGTCGGCTAGAACAGACAGTCGCAGTTCAGCCGCGAATCTCGCCGGTTGTTCGGCGCCCCGTCGTGGCAATCACAGTATGGGAGCGGCGCGCTGGCCGATCACCTCCCAGCGCGGCTGCGCTCGGGGCGGAAAGGTATTCACTCGATAAAACGGGCCCTTCCGGCCAGCACAGCGAACACAGTCACGAGCAGGCTCGCGGCGACCATCAGCAGCATCGGCGCCGTCCAGGCGCGGGTCAGATCGTGCAGTACGCCGATCAGAAGCGGGCCGGCGGCCGCACCGACATAGCCGATGAATTGGGCCATGCCGGACAAGGCGGCGGCCTGGTGATGGTTGTGAGTGCGCAGCGCGAAGAGCGACAGGCTGGTGACCATCGCAATCCCCGCGCCGAGCCCCGCCGCGATCATCCACAGCCAGGAGAGGTGCGGCAGCAGCAGCAGTCCGACCGAACCGATCACCAGGAGCACGCCGCACAGCAGATGATGCTGCGGCCCGCGTCCCTGCGGCAGCCAGACGATCAGCGCGCCTAATGCGAGCAGCGCCCAGACGCCCAGCGACCAGCGCCAGTCCGAGCCCGGCATGGCCGCGATCGGTACGGCCAGCCCGGCGGCGAGGCCGGCCCTATGAGGCACCTTGCTATTGGGATCGTCAGCCAAAGATTTCAGCATTTAGATGCACCCCGGACCGATTGTCCGAGCACAGATCAACCCCAACCCGACTGTTAGACAGTAAGAGTTCGAATCGTTCCGGGGGCACCGACACTGTCTGCCGCTAGAGTGCTTTAGGAGGGGTTCGCGCGAACGATCTGGCGCTCTCAAAACGGACTGTCGGTAATTCTGCGAGGAGCGGCTATCCTCAGCGAATGGTGCAGGCGTGGGGCTCCAGGAGCTTTTAGACCATGTCCAGCCGCACAAGCGTCACAATAACCAGCGGTGATGTGCGCAGGAGGAGTTTGCTCATGCGTATGCTCGTGCTTGCCAGCTTCGCGAGCTGCATCGCTTATTCGGCTCAGGCGCAGACGCCAACGGAAGTGTTCGCCGAGGCGCACGCGGTCTGTCAAGCCGATGGTGGCGGCTTGTGGGGTGTGGACCTTTGTACGCCGGTGCTGCTGGTCGATCCACAGACGCGCACCGTTCACGCCGACCGGAAGGGAGCGAGCAATGCGCTGCGGCCGGATGGCGACTTGTTCACCGGCGTCCTGCCGGGCGAGGTCAACATCGCCAACACCGCGATGGAATGGGACGGGGTGCGCTGGGCCATGCTGATGCAGCCGCTGCCCCGCGATCCGGTGAGGAGAAGGGCGCTGCTGGTCCACGAAAGCTGGCACGGAGTTCAGGAGGCGCTGGGGTTGCCGGCCCGGTCACCGACACCGGCCCATCTGGATAGTGAAGACGGGCGCGTCCTCATGAGGCTGGAATGGAGGGCGCTGGCCGCCGCACTGGACGCGGGCGATGACGCGATGCGAGGTCAGGCGGTAGCCGACGCGCTGACGTTCCGGGCCGCCCGGCGAGCGATCGCGGGCGACGGGGCAGCTGATGAACAGGCGCTGGAGATGAACGAGGGCCTGGCGGAATACAGCGGACTGCGCCTTTCAGGCGGGGACGCGCGGGCGTTGGCCGGCGCGGCGTTGGCCGAAGCCGAGCGCGGGACGTCGTTCGTACGCAGCTTCGCCTATGCGTCCGGCCCCGCCTACGGCCTGCTGCTGGACGAGGCGGTGCCAGACTGGCGACAAGAGCTAAAGGCGACCGACGACCTGGGCGACCTGCTGGCGGCGGGGCTGGGCTTACGAGCTGCGGATGCCGCTTCGGCCGAGGCGCGGTACGGCGGCGACGCGATCCGCAGCGAGGAAGCCCGGCGCGCGGAACAGACGCGGGGAATCGCGGCGGCATGGACGGCGAAGTTGGTGGACGGACCCGGGCTGCGGCTGCCATTCCAGTCAATGCAGATCGCCTTTGATCCTGGCAAGATCATTGCACTGCCGCCGCATGGATCAATCTACCCGACGTTGCGAGTGGTGGATGCTTGGGGCGTGCTGGAAGTCAGCGACGGAGCACTGATCGACGACAACTGGAGCGGGGTGACGGTCGTTGCGCCGCCGTCAGCGGAGGCCGTAAATGGACCGGGCTGGACACTGGCGCTGAACCCCGGATGGGGGCTGGAAGAGGGCAAGCGCGTGGGAGACTACAGGCTGGTCCGTCGATGAATGATTGGCGTTTAGAGAGGCCGTCGGCGTCACGCGGCAGCCCCCCATAGAGGTCGAACAGGGCCAGTGTCCCCAAGCTTGAAAACGCGCGGCGCATTTCCAACCTACGCGGCCCATCCGACGGTAGCTGAATAGTCTCAGGATCGTCCACGGCGGCGCACCGACCCGCCAGCGTCTCCGGCACCTCCACCCACGATCATGGGCACCAGGCATGGCCCGAGACCGGACGTTCTGAACTTCCGTTGAGGGTGGAAATACGGCGCTGACCGGGCCATACCACCAAGGCGAAGCTTCGGTCGTCGAAGCTGTCTTCGGAGGTCGAACATGAAGTCTCTTGTCGTCGCTGTTTGCCTCTTCGCTGGGATGTCCACCTTCGCAATGGCACAGGAGCCTGGCTCCGCTCCCGTGCCCAGGCAAGTCTCGGCGCTTAACGGATGCTGGCAAGGCGCTGGATCGGTAATGGACAAGCCCGTCGTGATCTCTCTCAAGGCCAAGGCGATCACCGAAGGTGCGCTGTTTCTAGTCGAGGCGGAAAGTCACGCGTTATCCGATCCCGCAGACCGCTATGCTGCGCATTTGATCTTCGGCGGCAAGGCGACACTGTTTGATGATGACGCTGTAGGCGTCTCGGGCTTTTTCGCTGACAGCTTTGGCGGCGATTTCACAGCTGTGGGGTCAGGCTCCGCTTACGCGAACAGCTTCGAAGTCGCCTATGATTACCCGGACGCCAAGTTCGTGAACCAATGGGTGGTGACGCCCACCTCGGCCTTATGGACGATCGTAGCGAAGGATGCGACCGGAGTAGAGGAGCCGTTCGCCAGCTATGCTCTCACTCGCGTTGAGTGTGCCGAGAGCGGACGTCTCCAACGTCCCTGATGGGTCGGTTTGCAACCATGGCTTCCGGCCTGAATTCGGACATTCGGCCCGATCAGGCTGCCCAGCGTATCAAGGTCGTATAGTTCTCGGCTTCATCCAAGGCGGCGCTCCTGCGCCAGAGCCCGCCGCGACACTCTAGGGCGCGATCCCGCTACCCACTTCGCGTCCTAAAGCCGTACTTTCGCAAGGTCTGCGAGGGGGACGCGGACGATTGCGAACCCGACTAAGCGTTAGTGGTGGCATTACTGAAAATTCTCACAAAGTTTCCGCCCACAATCTTGTCGATGTCGGAAGCGAGGTAGCCCCTCCGGTCCAGAGCCTGGGCGAGCACCGTCATCCGATCCGGACCATCCATGTCCGCGCAGGTTACGTGGCCGTGGAGGGGTTCGGCTCCGGGCCGGCCCAGGTTCCTAGCCTGATAATCCGCCAGCCGGGCAACCTTGCTCGCTTGAGCGCTGTTATCGCCCATTGCCGGTTGATCGCTGCCGAAGCCTGCAACTTCGACGCCGCCGATCTTCACCACGTGATCGATGTGATCGACGACATCTTCAACCGAGGACGTATCGCGGTCCGTGAGCCAGCGGCTCATCATGAAGACGCCGAAGAAGCCTCCCTTGTCCGCGAGCGCCCGGATCGCTTCGTCGGTTTTGTTGCGCAAACTGGAATTTAGAGTGCGGCAACCTGCATGGGTGATGGCGATCGGCCCGTTGCAAACGCCAATAGCCTCGATGGTCGTTCTGTCACTGCAGTGGGATAGGTCGATCAGCCCGCCCAGACGACTCATCTCCTCCACGACCCGGGCGCCGAGCAATGACAAGCCGCCGTCGTGAGGCTCTATGAAACCGTCGCCCGCAGCGGTTCTCTCGTTGTGCGTCAACTGGAGGATTCTAAGCCCTGAAGCATGCATCGTCCTCAAATTTTCGAGGTTCTGGTCGGAATAGGAGATCACCGATGGACCCAGGATCGATGCGTCTTGGCAGGCAATCACAATGCCTAGCTTGTTGTCAGCACGAGCCTTTTGAAAGTCCCGGCCGTTGCGAATTATGTGCAGAGCCGTGCCCGCCTCGCCCACGCGAGTAGTCCACGCCGACAGAGCCTCTGTGGCTTGGGGCAGCGCGCGGGGGAAAATTGTCAGATCCAGAACGAGAGCATCCATCCCGGCGGCCAGGACTTCAGGACCATCCACCGATCCTGCCCCTCCAATCGCCAAGGCATCCACGACATACCGTGCTGAGGGCAAGGGCTGCGCAATAGCAGTGCCGAAGCTGACCATCGCCGCGCCTCCAACAAGAGAGCCCATCATTTCACGTCGGTTCATGCGAGACACCCTCCAAAGCCGAAGCTTTCAGGTGGTTGTCCATGGAACACGAGTTAATTTGCTGTAACGCGGACCGTTTCAGACACCCTTGATTGCACGCCGCTACCGGCGTGACCTCGATGATGAGGTAGCGAGGGGCGAGAAATCTTTCGAAGAAGCTGGGCATGATTGGCGCGGCGGCGATTGGGACCAGAAGGCGGACGCATGTGACGAGTTCGAGCGACCTTAGCCCGTTCAGTTCGGGAGTTCAGGAGACCTGTCTTCGAATTCATTTGAGCGTTCACGGGCCGTTCGGCAGGGTTGATCGTTGCTGGAGACCTAACCCATGCCCCGACTGCCGCTTGCCGCGATGTTTTTTCTCTCGCTCATGTCGAGCGCCCCCGCTTGGGGGGAAACTGCGGAGCCGGGGCGCGACAATGCCCGCATGACGCAAATCTTCGCCGACGATCAAGCGATCCGGGCCGGCGTCTCAGCCGGCCAGAGGCCAGACCGCGCCTTCGTCGAGCGCATGCATGCCGAGGACGCTGCCCGACGGGCGGAGGTTCGGACCTTGCTCGACGAGGGCGCGCTCCAAACCGCCGAGGATTTCCGCAAGGCCGCATTTGTTTTTCAACATGGCGCCCAGCCTGATGACTATCTGCTGGCCCATAGCTTGGCCGTCGTTTCGGCGTCGAAAGGTTCGTCGGAGGCTGCCTGGATCGCGGCGGCTAGTCTGGACCGCTATCTCCAGATGAAGGGGGAGCCTCAAATATACGGCACCCAGACCTTTGCGCGCCAAGGCGAGGTGCCGACTGCTGATCCGTTCAATCGCGAGCTAATCCCGGATAGCCTTCGCAACGCCATGGGAGTTCCGACTCTGGCTGAACAGCAAACGAAACTTGACGCGGTGCGAGCGGCCGTCGAGGCGGCGCGGGCCGCGCCGCGTTGAGCTGCATTCGCTACTGCGCAAGTGTCTCCACCTGACGCATTCCAACATCAGCATTGAAGCGCGATGCGCGTGAAATGGTTCGCGATAACATCGACGACGGCGCACCTGATCGACTGGTACCCGCAGTATCTTGGAGCGCCATAGGCGCTGATTTGCGTCCTGACAGCGGACAATCCCAGACTCCGTTAGGATCGAAGTGGGCTTTAGCCTCAAGCCGAGATGCGGCGCCTCAAGATGCCCAGCCGATCACGGCTGAATAGTTCTCAGGATCATCCACGGCGGCGCACCCTTAGCTGGAGTTCGCCAGGACATCTCAGGGCGCTCGAACGCCGCCGGATGTCCGCTTAGTGCCGAGAAGTTAAAGGCCGAATTCGACCCGGAACAGACGTTCGGCGTGCTCGAAATCCAACTGTAGCAACCCGAGTTTCGACCGGGTTACCGATGTTTAAGTTGCGCCACGGGGTCCGGATCGCAACGGTCTACCAAACACGGGGACGGTCTCTTTGAAAACGCTCATACTGTGGTTGTCACTTGCGTCGGCTATTCCGGGTGTGTCGCTGGCGCAAGCTGGGCCATCGCGCTCGTCCTTCGAGGCCGGAGTGTGCGCCGTCGAGGTTGCTGCCGATGAAAAGATCGATTGCGGCACGCTGAGTGTTCCGGAGAACAGGACCGTGGCCGACAGCCGGATGATCCGGCTCCCCGTTATCATTTTTCGCAGTCGCGCTGCCCAAGCATTGCCGGATCCGGTTATGTTTCTGACCGGCGGCCCCGGTAACAGCGCCCTGACCGGCCAGAGCTCGGGGCGGAGCAATCCGTTTCTCGATGCGCGCGATCAGATCTTGCTAGAGCCGCGCGGCGCGCGCCTATCCCAGCCGGCTCTTGAATGCCCGGAGATCAACGCTGCGAAAGGCGAGATCGGCGCAGGTAGAATGAGAGCGGAAGCAGCGCAGACCGGTCTGGCTGCGGCCGCCGTGACTTGTCGAACCCGCTTGATCGATTCAGGCGTAGATCTGAACGGCTATACCTCCGCCGAGGCCGCCGACGACATCGAGGATCTCCGCAAGGCTTTGGGCTACCCGCAGCTCAACCTCTATGCGCTGTCCTACGGGACGCGGTTGGCCCTGACCGTCGCCAGACGGCATCCCGCGTCGGTGCGCGCCATGGTTCTCGACTCCGCCCTGCCGCCGGAAGTCAGCTATGACGAGACTGCGAGCGCCAACACATGGCGCGCCTTGAACGCAGTGTTCGACGGATGTGCAGTGGATCCAATCTGCGCTGCGGCGTGGCCCGAGCCGAGGGCGGACTTTGAGGCTCTCGTGGCGCGCGCGGACAGCGCGCGCCTACCGTTTGAACTCACGGATCCCTCGATTGACGCCAGAGGTGCCGAGGTGGTGCAGGGTGTCGGCGGAGCGTTGCAAGATCCGCGTCGTATTGCCCTTATTCCTCGTGCGGTGGGCGAGGCCCAGGCGGGCCGCTATGAGGAACTGGGGCGCTGGATCTCACAGGCGCAAGGACCATCCCCTTTCACATGGGGGTTGAGGTTGTCGGTGTGGTGCGGCGAGGAACGGCCCTTCGAAGATGCGGACCGTGTTCGGGCGCAAACATCCCCTGACCTTGGCCTTGGCGGCATGGACGCCCGAGCGGCCTCCCCGGAGATATGCGCCGCCTGGAACGTCGCGACGGCGGCGAGTGCCGCAAATGAACCCGTCACGACTGATATCCCGACCCTGATTTTCGCCGGCGAGTTCGACCCGTCTACGCCGCCGCAATGGGGCCGACGCTTGCTCGCGAATATGCCCCGAGCGCATTTCGTTCTGATGCCCGGCCTCAGTCACGGCGCGAGCTTCAACCCCTGCGGCGGTCGGAAGGCATTCGACTTCATCACCGATCCGGCCACGCCTCCGGTGCTGACGTGTGTGGCGAAGCTTCAGGGGGCGGATTTTGCCGCCAGCGCGGCGACCGCCGATTAGGAGGTGGTTCATCACCAAAACTCAAGCCGTCCAATCCGACGGCCAAGCTCCGTTATAGTAGTAAAACTGCGAAATATATTCGTTATGTTTATCCGCGCTGGCGCGCCAAATACGCCGTCTGCCGCCGCTCCCCACCTAGCATCGCCTCCGCTACGCTGGCGTAGTAATCCGGGCGGCGGGGGGCGGAATAACCGTTCGAATCATCTCATGCGGTGGCGGCTTCACTTCCGAAGTCTCGCCGCTCCCCTACTCACGGCCGCTTCTTGAAAGCCGCCGCTGGCTCATGTCCTCGCGGCGGATCAGTTCGACTCGCGCAGCGCGCCAACTTGACCGGCTTCGTATCAGGCTCGCCTGCTGGGCGGACGGCTCAGATCGCCTGCCCGCCGGACACCTCGATCCGCTGCGCGTTCACCCAGCGATTGTCCTCCGAAAGCAGCGAGGCGATCATCGGGCCGATGTCGTCGGGCAGCCCTGCGCGGCCAAGCGCGGTCGCTTCGGCGATGTGACGCGCGATCTCCGGGTTGTCGCGCACCGCGCCGCCGCTGAAGTCGGTCTGGATCGCGCCCGGTGCGACGGTGTTGACCGCGATGCGGCGTGGGCCCAACTCCTTGGCCATGTAGCGGGTCATCACCTCGACCGCGCCCTTCATCGCCCCATAGGCGATGCGGCCGGGGGAGATGATGCGGGTGAGCCCCGACGAGATGTTCACGATGCGGCCGCCGTCGGCGATCAGCGGCAACAGCGTCTGGGTCAGGAAAAACACGCCCTTGACGTGGACGCGGTAGGCGGCGTCGAAATCCTCCTCGGTGACGCTGCCGAACGCGCCCATGTGCGAAGTGCCGGCCATGTTGACGAGGAAGTCGAACCGCTCGGCGCCCCAGTCGCCGAGCACGCGCCGGACCTCGCCGGCGAAGGCCGGGAAGGCAGCGGTGTCGCCGGTGTCGAGCTGGAGAGCCGCGGCACGCGCACCCGCCTGTTCGATCGCCGCGACGACCTCGTCCGCAGCGGCGCGGTTGCTGTTGTAGGTGAGGATCGACGAGATGCCGCGCCGGGCGAGCGCCTCGACCGTCGAGCGGCCGAGGCCGCGGCTGCCGCCGGTGACGAGCGCAATGGGGGACTGTTCAGGCATGACGAGCTCCGTTCGGTTGATCGCTTCCAAGTAAGGGAACGCCGATCTTTCGATAAGATCGCCATTGCAGACAGCATTGTTCTGGTGGACGAAATGATCGCATGGACAGGCTGACCACCCTCGACCTTTTCGTCCGCATCGTCGACCGCGGCAGCTTCAGCGCCGCCGCCGCCGATCTCGGCATCTCTCGCCCGGTGGCCACCGCCGCGATCAAGGCGCTCGAGCAGCGGCTCGGCACACGGCTTCTCCAGCGCACGACGCGCCACGTCCAGCCGACGGTCGAGGGCCAGGCCTATTACAGCCGCTGCGTGGCGATCCTCGCCGACCTGGAGGACGCGGACCGCAGCGCCGGCGGCACGGTCGCCGGGCTGCTGCGGATCGATGTCGTCGGCAACCTCGCGCGCACCGTCCTGCTGCCGGCGTTGCCCGAGTTCCTCGCCCGGCATCCCGCGCTCACCGTCCATCTCGGAGAGGGCGAGCGCTTCGTTGATCTCGTCAGGGAAGGCGTCGATTGCGCGGTGCGCGCGGGCGAGCTGGCGGACAGCGACATGGTGGTGCGCAGGCTTGGGGTCATGGAGGATGTCACCGTCGCGAGTCCCGCCTATCTGGCCGCGCACGGGACGCCGACGTCGCCGGACAGCCTCGACGGCCATGTCATGGTCGGCTTCGTCTCCTCGCGCACCGGCCAGCCGCTGCCGCTGGAATTTACGCGCGATGGCAAGGTGATCGAGGTCGTGCTCCCGGCGCGCGTGCTGGTCGGCGGCGCCGACACGAGTGCCGAGGCGGCGCGGCTGGGCCTGGGGCTCGTCCAGGCGCCGCGCTACCGCTTTGCCGACGATCTCGCCTCGAGCAGGCTGGTCGAGGTGTTGGCCGACTTTCCGCCGACGCCGACGCCGGTCTCGGTCCTCTACCCCAGCAGCCGCCAGCTCTCGCCGCGGGTCCGGGTGTTCATCGACTGGCTGGTCGAGACCGTCGGTCCGCAATTCGCACCTTCTTAGCCTCGGCTCAACGTATTGATCAGCGCATGGAGTGCAGATGCGATCTGCGGGCGGATGCTCACATTGGACCTGACCGAACGGCGCGTTTCGGGCAACGGCGAGAACAGACCAAGCATCTGGGATTGGGGAGGCCCTCACATCCCCAGGAAAATGCCGTTCGCCGCCTTGATGAACGCTTCGGGCTTGTCGAGGTTGACGACATGGCTTGCGTCGACCCTGAGGTATTTGCCGTCCTTCAGAAGCGACATGGCCCGTTCGGCCTCTTCCTTGCTCATCGCACCGTTCAACGTGCCGTCGGGCATCGTCGAATAGTTCGCCTGGATCAGCAGAACCGGACAGCTGATCTGTCTCAGCGCTTCGGCATGGTCGAAGCCCTTGTTCCAGCTGCCGTCGTAAAAGGCGGCGCCGAAGCGGGGATCATATTGGTCGAGCCCGCGCAGCAACATCCGCACCGTGTCGTTCTTGATCAGGCCAAGTTCGGGGGGCTTGCCTGGATTGCTCCTCCGATAGGCCTTGACCGCCTGCGTGAGGATGAACGGCGTGCCGGGGCCGACGTTCTTGCGGAAGAAAGGCGCATTGCCATGGATCCAGTATAGCAGGAAATCGTCGGGATGATCCTTGGTGGCCGCCGTGTAGCTCGTCTTGAAGGCGCGGTCGGCGACGGTCTGCTTTATCCGGGGATACTCCGCCGAGAAGAGGGGCGGATCCTCGAGCAGCATCGCCTTGATCAGCTTTGGCCGGTTGGCCGCCAGCCAGACCGCGAGCAGGCCGCCCGAGGAGTTGCCCGTCACATAGACCGGCTTGCCGATCTCCTTCGCGATGAAATCCCCCAGGTCGGCGCCGATCTGGTTCGCGGTCATCGGATAATCCACCGGCGTCCGCGTCTGGCCATGGCCCGGATAGTCGATGTCATAGACATGGTAGGACTTGGCGAGCTCCGACAGCACGCGGCTGTAGCTGAACCAGTCGAGCAGCTGAGCGTGCAGCAGCACGAGCGGCGGCCCGTTGTCCGGTCCCTCGACATAGCTCAGCGTCATCCGATTGACGCGGGCGGTCTTCTGCACATAGCCTGCTGCCTGCACCTTCGCGTGATACGGATCGACGTAAGACCCTATCCCGAAAAGCCCGGCGGTCGCTGCCGATACGGTGACGGCGGTTAGGCCGAGCGCCAAGGCGGATTGCACCGACCTCTTCCCCCATCTGGATCCGCTCCGCTTTGACTCTCGCGGTAGCTCGCTGGGGTCGGTCATCAACTTCGCCTCGGACAATCAGGTGCAATGCAGCCCGGTTTGCGCCGGCGGCTGTCGAGGCTAATATATTGAGCATCGACGGCATGCGCATGGACACGCCGCTCCGCGCGTCGGCATCGGCGTGCTGTAGGCAAATCCTCGCCACGCTGAATGGTTGCGGGGCCGGCGTCTGTCTCGTCCTGCAGGGCGACAAGGAGATGATTTGCCGTCTATGTTCCCCTGCTCACGCCGGGATGACCTTGCGTGCGCGCAGGTCGGCGAAGAAGGCGTCGAACATGTTTTCGCTGTCGATGCACGCGCCGAAGCCGGCCTTGCGCGCCTTGATCGTGCTGGCGACGTTGTCGAAGCCGCTGTTGAAGATGAAGTCGGCGAAGTTCCAGGAGACGAGGCTGTCGTAGGGGGTGTCCTGCAACCCGTATTTCGCGACGATCGCGCTCCACAGGCCGGCCTTGTCGGCCATGTAGGACGCCAGCGGCATCGGCACCGGATCGGCGGTCTCCATGTCGAACATGCGGGCGATGCGCGGCCACATATGCTGCCAGCGGAACTGGTCGCCGTTGGTGATGTTGAAGATGTCGTTCCGGGCCGCCGGCGTCACCCCGGCCCAGACGGTGGCTTGCGCGAGGATGTCGGCGGAGCTCACCTGGTAGAGCGCGCGATAGGCCTCGGGCGAGCCCGGAAAGCGCAGCGGAAGGCCGAGCTCCTTCGAGATCGTGGCATAGACCGCTATGGCGACACCCAGGTTCATCGGGTTGCCGGTGGCATAGCCGATCACCCCCTCGGGACGGAGCGCCGTCCAGCGCCATGGCTTGCCCGCCTGTGCCCGGCGCAGGAAGTCCTCCTGATCGTAGTAGAAGTTCGGCGACATCAGCCGCGGATCGTCCTCGCGCGCCGGCGTCTTGAACGGCCCCAGGTCCGAGCCATAGGCCTTGCCCCCCTGGTAGAAGGTGACGTGTCGCAGCGCTGGCGACGCCTTCTCGACGACCTCGACCAGATTTTTCAGGATCGCCACGTTGACCTGGGAGCGCTCGGCGGCGCAGGGCTTCTCGATATAGGCGGCGAACACAATGTGGGTGACGTCGGCGAGTCCGGAGAGCTTGCGCTCCACATCGTCGCGATCGAGCAGGTCGAGGGTGATCCCTTCGACGCCCTGGGGCAGCTCCGCCTCGCGGCGCGAAAGGCCATACACCTTGGTGTCCGGCACCTTGCTCCACGCTATCGCCGCGGCCTTGCCCGACAAGCCATGAACCCCGGCCACCAGGACGATATTGTTGCCTCTCATGCGTAAACTCCGGTGAACTGTCCTCACCAGTGTAGAGTTGTTTGCAAGGGGGATAATCCCGTTTGTGCGGGACGCATCCTTGCGATATGCGCAACTATATGGCCGACCCACTCCTGGATTTCGCGACCTTTCTGCGGATCGCCGAGACCGGCAGCCTGACCCGCGCCGCGAGCGAACTCCACCAGTCTCTCACGGCGGTGTCGCGGCGTCTTGCGCGCCTCGAGGAGCGGCTGGGCGTCCGGCTGGTGAACCGCACCACGCGGCGGCTGTCGCTGACCGACGAAGGGGCCATCTTCCACGAACGCGCGTCCCGCATCCTCGACGACATTTTGGATGCCGAATCGGAGGTGTCGCAGGCGCAGGACGCCGCGGTCGGTTCCATTCGGCTAACGACCAGCTTCGGCTTCGGGCGGCGGCATCTTGCGCGCCTGGTCCATGCCTTCGAGCGCGAGCATCCGAGGGTGCGTATCCATCTCGATGTCAGCGACCGGGTCGTCGATCTCGTGGACGCCGGGTTCGACCTGGCGGTCCGGCTCGGCGGACTGGCGGATTCAAGCCTTATCGCCAGGTCGCTCGTGGCGAACGACTATGTCCTGTGCGCGGCGCCCTCCTATCTGGAGCGCCGGGGCCGGCTCGCCTCGGTGAGCGATCTGACGTCGCACGACGTGATCGTGTACGGGACGCCGGCGCGCAACGTCTGGACGTTTGCGGGCGGAGAAAAGGTCGAGGTCGGCGGCGACCTGTCGACCAATGACGGCGACCTTGCCCACGCCTGGGCGCTGGAGGGCGCAGGGATCGTCCACAAAACGATCTGGGAAGTAGCCGACGACATTCGCCAAGGGAAACTGGAGATCGTCCTTCCGGACCGGCGGCTTCCCGGCGCGCCCATCCACGCCGTCCTGCCGCATAGCCGGCTGACCCCTGCGCGGGTGCGGCTGTTGCTCGACTTCCTGTCGAAGCGGCTGCGCGAGACGTGGCAACGGGAGATCGCGCCGATCCTTCCCGCCCATGCGCGGCCGCCGACGAACGGCGGCCGCAGATCGGGATAGGCTCCAGTCGCTATCCTTCGCTCGCCCCTCATTCGATGAAGCGGGCCCGGCCGGCGAGCGTCGCAAAAACGGTCACGAGCAGGCTCGCCGCGACCATCAGCAGCATCGGCGCCGTCCAGGCATGGGTCAGGTCGTGCAGTACGCCGATCAGAAGCGGGCCAGCGGCCGCGCCGACATAGCCGATGAACTGCGCCATGCCGGACAGGGCGGCCGCCTGATGATGATCATGCGTCCGCAGTGCGAACAGCGACAGGCTGGTGACCATCGCGATCCCGGCGCCGAGGCCGGCGCTGATCAGCCACAGCCAGGAGAGGTGCGGCAGCAGCAGAAGTCCACCCGAACCGATCACCAGCAGCACGCCGCACAGCAGGCCGAGCATGGTCTGGTCGCGCAGACGACGGATTAGGGGCCCGCCGGCGAGGTTGGTGGCGACGGCGACGACCTGGTAGATGAGGAGATAGAAGCCGGCCGCCGCGAGCGTGATCCCGGACGATGCGGCGTACGAGGCGAACCAGTCGACGATGCCGTAGAAGACGAGCGAGTGGCAGGCGAAGAATAGCGACACCTGCCAGCCGATCGCGTGCCGCCAGGGGGACAGGCGCGGCCCGACGTCGGAGACCGCGGGGAGATGATGCTGCCGCCCGCGCCATTGCGGCAGCCAGACGATCAGCGCGCCGAACGCGAGCAGCGCCCAGACGCCAAGCGACCAGCGCCAGTCCAGGCCAGGAACGGCCGCGATCGGCACCGCCAGCCCGGCGGCGAGGCCGGCCGTGGCCGCCATCGCGGCGGCATAGCAGCCGATCAATCCTGAGGCGCTCGTCGGAAAGTCGCGCTTGACCAGCCCCGGCAGGAGGACGTTGCCGAAGGCGATGCCGACGCTGAGCAGGACGGCGCCGATCCAGATCGCGCCGGGCAGCGCCAGCGATCGCACCAGGGTGCCGGCCGCGATCGCGGCCAGCGCGGCGCCCAGGACGCGTTCCAGCCCATGACGACGGCCGACCTGCGGTGCGACCAGCGACAGAACGGCGAAGATCAGTAACGGCAGGGCGTTCAGCCAGCCCGCGCCGATGCCATTCAGCCCGAGCTGGGTCTGGATGTCGGGAAGGACCGGCCCGACGCTGGTGATCGGGGCGCGCAGATTGGCGCCGATCAGGATGATGCCGATGAAAAGACCCGCGCGACGCAGATCGCCGGCGGCGGGATTCGGTTTGGTGGGAGGCATTGGTCAACCTTGCACAGCGCCCGTCCCGTTCCTGGGAGCAGGCGAGGGGTGCGTTGGTTGACGTTAACGCTTACGCGAGGCGCGTTGCGCGCCTCGTCTAGAGCGGGAGGTAGGAGCGCGGCACGCCCAAGTCAACGCCGCAGCGCGCCTTAGAGCCAGCCCTCAAAACCCTTCAAGGACGATCTTGCCGATGGCGGTTCCGCTCTCGATCCGCTGGTGCACCTTCGCCAGGTTGGCGGCGGAGATCGGCGACACCGTCTCCGTCAGGGTGGTCCGCAGCACGCCAGAATCGATCAGGTGCGAGACCTCCTCGAGCAGCTTGTGCTGCTCGATCATGTCAGGTGTCCCGTACATCGAGCGCGCGAACATCACCTCCCAGGAGATCGTCGCCGCCTTCCACTTGAGCGGCACGATGTCGAAGGTGTCGGGATCGTCGATCAGCGCGATATGCCCCTGTGGCGCGACGATCCTGGGGAAGACGTCCGCATAGCCCTCGCTGCCGCCCAGGCCGGCGATGAACTCGACCTGGGGAATGCCGATGCGCTCAAGTTCGGCATCCAGCGGCTGGCGGTGATCGATAACATGGTGCGCGCCCATCTTGCCCACCCAGTCGATGGTTTCCGGGCGGGAGGCGGTCGCGATCACGGTCAGCCCGGTCAGGCGCCGGGCCAGTTGGATCAGGATCGAGCCGACTCCGCCCGCGCCGTTGACGACGAGCAGCGTGCCGGTCTGCGTGGTCCGGCCGTAGGGGACGCGCAGTCGGTCGAACAGCAGTTCCCAAGCGGTGATCGCCGTCAGCGGTAGCGCCGCCGCCTCGGCCCAGCTTAGCGTCTTCGGCTTGTGCCCGACGATGCGCTCGTCGACGACGTGATATTCGGCATTGGCCCCCGGTCGGTTGATGTCGCCGGCATAGAAGACCTCGTCACCTGGGGCGAACAGGGTCACTTCGTCGCCTACCGCCTCGACCACGCCCGCGGCGTCCCAGCCAAGGATCTTCGGTTCGGACGTGGCGGGCGACGCCTTGGCGCGGACCTTGGTGTCGACCGGGTTCACCGAGACGGCGTGGATGCGGACCAGCAGGTCGCGCGGGCCCGGCACCGGCTTCGCCGCCTCGATGTCGATCAGGGCGTCGGCGCGGTCGATCGCGCCGGGAACATGGTAACCGATAGCCTTCATTGCGGGTCTCCGGAGATGCAGTTGGAGAAGCGAAGATCGGTGCGGACCCCGCCCACCGCAACCACAACCCCCACGCGCCTCCTCTGCGAAAACGCAGACCGGGTTCCCGCTTATGGCATATCGCTAAGTTATTTTGCAGGCGCTAGCTTGGCGATCACAGCCACGAGGTACTTCAATGCTTCCCGCCCTTTTTGTCTCGCACGGCGCGCCGACCTTCCCGCTGACCGACGCGCCGGCGCGTGCGTTCCTCGAGCAGCTTTCGAACGGACTTGCGGAGCGGCCGCGCGCCATCCTCATGATCTCCGCGCATTGGGAAACGGCTCACCCTTCGGTGACCACGAGCGCGGTCAACGCGACCATTCACGATTTCGATGGTTTCCCGAAGGCGTTGTACGAGATCCGCTATCCTGCCCCTGGCTCGGCCTGGCTGGCGGATCGGGTCGCCTCCCTGATCGAGGCCGGCGGCGGCATGGTGATGCGCGACCCCGCGCGAGGACTGGATCATGGCGCCTGGGTGCCGCTCAGTCTTATCTATCCGAATGCCGACGTGCCCGTGGTCCAGCTCTCGGTGCAGCCGGGCCAGGGGCCCGACTATCATCACAGGTTGGGCCAGATGCTCGCACCGCTGCGCGAAGAGAACGTGCTGATCGTCGGCTCAGGCAGCTTCACCCACGACCTGTCGAGCTTCCGTCAATATTATAGCGCGCTGCATGCCCCCGCGCCCGATTGGGTCGATGCCTTCGCCGACTGGATGTGCGTCGCGATCGAGGAGGGACGCATCGACGACCTGCTGGCCTATCGCCAGCGGGCGCCGCACGCCGTGCGCAACCATCCGACCGAGGAGCATCTCCTGCCGTTGTTCGTCGCGCTCGGCGCTGGCGCGGGGGGCGAGTCCGAGCATCTTCACCAGAGCACGACGCACGGCATCCTTCGGATGGACGCCTTCGCGTTCGGAGGCGAGGCATGAGCCGGCCGCTGCTCGTGGCGCTGCACGGCGTCGGCTCTTCCGCGCGCGACATGGCCGCGGCGCTCGCGCCGCTGGAGCGCATCACGGATGTCGTCGCGCTCGATGGCTGCGAACCGTTTGAGGGTGGCGGACGCGGACGGCAATGGTTCTCCGTCTCCGGGATCACCGAGACCGACCGGCCCATGCGGGTGGCCGCAGCCATGTCGCGTCTGCTCGACCGACTGAACCGGATCGCGCAGGATCACGGCGTGGCCCTCGAGGCGTTGGTGCCTATCGGGTTCAGCCAGGGCACCATCATGACGCTGGCGATGGTGGCGCAGGGCCACCACATCGGCCGCGCCGTGGCGATCGCCGGACGGCTCGCCGCGCCGGTCGTTCCGGCGGCGGGGCAGCCGTCCTCGCTCATCCTCATCCACGATTCCGCAGACCGGGTGATGCCGCCACGCCTGTCCGAAGAGGCAGCAGCAAGCCTCACCACCGCTGGCCATCACGTCCACCTGACCCGTACCGACGGCATCGGTCACGGCATCGGACCCGCCACCATTGCCGCCATCGCGGACTGGCTCGCCGCGACCGCCGCTTCCCCAGCCACCACATCGATCGAAGGATAAATGTCATGACCACTAACGCAGCAACATCCACCGCCGACGCCTGGGCGCCACGCCTGCTCTCGGTGTTCCGCATCATCATGGCCCTGCTGTTCCTTGCGCACGGGCTTGTGAAGCTGTTCGGCTTCCCGGCAGGCGCGCAGCCGGGACAGGTTCCGCTTATGAGTCTGTTGGGGCTCGCCGCCGTGCTCGAGCTGGTCGGAGGAGCCGCCGTCCTGCTGGGTCTCTTCACCCGTCCCGTCGCCTTCATCCTCTCGGGCCAGATGGCGGTCGCCTATTTCATGGTCCACGCGCCGCAGGGCTTCCACCCGGTGCTCAACGGGGGCGAACTGGCGATCCTCTACTGCTTCGGCTTCCTGTATCTAGCCGCCGCCGGCGCCGGCCCGTGGAGCCTCGACGCCAGGCGCCCCCGCTGATGCTCGACTGGGATGACCTCAAGACCTTCCTCGCGATCGCGCGCCACGGCACCCTCTCGGCTGCGGCGCGCGCGCTGAAGGTCAGCCAGACGACGATGGGCCGCCGGCTCGATCATCTCCATGATCGGGCCGGCGCCACCCTGCTCGAGCGCACGCCGTCCGGCTTCCGTCTGACCGCGACCGGCAGCGCGATCCTCGGGCAGGTCGAGCGGATGGAGGAGGCGGCCTTGTCGCTCGAACGCACCATCGCCGGCGACGATTGCCGGCTGGAGGGCCTGGTGCGGGTGACGACGGTGGATGCGCTCGCCGCGCACGTCCTGACGCCCGGCCTCTGCTCGTTGCAGGCCGCCCATCCGGGGATCGTCATCGAGTTCATCACCGACAGCCGGGCGTTGAGCCTCGCGCGGCGCGAGGCGGACATCGCAGTGCGGCTGGGCCGCTTCGACGCGCACGAGACGGTAGTGCGCAAGATCGGCGAGATGGCGTTCGGAGTCTATGCCGCGCCGGACTATCTGAAGCGCCAGGGCGCGCCAGACTGGTCGGCGGGCGCGCCCGGCCAACGCGTCGTGCGCGTGCAGGACGATCTGCTCGATACGCCCGATGGGCGCTGGTTCGTCGAGCGCACTACAAAGGCGGATCCCGCGCTGCTCGCGAACAGCCGCGAGGTCCAGTTGCACGGCGTAGCGGCCGGGCTCGGCCTCGGGCATCTGCCCTGCTACCTTGCCGCCACCGAGCCGGATCTCGTCCGGCTCGACACCGGGTCGGCGATCGTCCGCGAAATCTGGATGGGCGTCCACCGAGACACCCGCCATGCCCCCCGTATCGTCGCCGTGCAGGACGCGCTCGTCTCCGCAGTCGCCCACAACCGGGCACTGCTGTTGCCCGAACAAGGCGTCAAGGCGCCGCTCACCGAATTTCCAAGGAACAAGACATGACCCAGCTTCCCAAGATCGGCCTCCTGATCGGCAGCCTCGCCGCAAACGGGCTCAGCCGGAAGGTCGCCGAAGGAATCCGCACCATCGGCGCCGACCGGCTGGCGTTCGAGATCGTCGAGATCGGCGACCTGCCGCTTTACAATCCCGAGCGCGACACCGGCGACGTGCCCGAATGGCACGCGTTCCGGGCAGCGGTGGCGCCGCTCGACGGTATCCTGTTCGTGACGCCCGAGTATAACCGCTCGGTTCCGGCCGCGCTCAAGAACGCGATCGACGTCGGCTCACGCCCTTATGGGCAGAGCGCGTGGTCGGGCAAGCCCGCCGCCATCGTCTCGCAGTCGCCAGGCGCGATCGGCGGCTTCGGCGCCAACCACCACCTGCGCCAGAGCCTCGTCTTCCTCGACATGCCGGCGATGCAGCAGCCCGAGGCCTATATCGGCAACTCGGCCGCGCTGTTCGGCGAGGACGGCGCGCTCGCCGAGGGTTCGGGCAAGGCGTTCCTCGATTCGTTCGTAACGGCCTTCGCATCCTGGGTCGCACAGCACGCGCCGCCGCGGCCGTGACCGGTCCGGCGCCTTCGATCCAGCAGACGCTCTGTCCCCGCACCTGACTTCCGACGGCATTTTGCCGCTTCACCAAAGGACCTGACATGCAAGACGAAATCTATTCGATCTATCACCTGTCGATCGACCCGGCTGACTTCGACGCCTTCAAGACACTGGTTGAGACCATCGTGGAGACGTCCGCCAGGGAGGACGATACGACCATCTACGAATATGTCGTCAATGCCGACCACACGGTCGTTCACATCGTCGAGCGCTATCGCACGCGAGGCGTGCTGCCGCACGTCGAGCAGACCTTCGCTCCGTTCGCCGAGCGCTTCCTGGCGCTGGCCAGGATCGACAAGCTGTATGTCTACGGCGAGCCGACAGCGGAGATCCGCGCCAAGCTCGATGGCTTCGGCGCCGAATACCTCACGCCTTTCGCCGGCTTCTCGCGCTAGCGCTCTGCGATCCGCGCCTGGATCCAGCGTGACTCGCGGCGAGGGCCGTCGACACGTAAACCATCCGGGTGCGGGTCGACGGCGGTGGAGCGCGCCGCAGGATCGCGCTCGTTTAGCTTACGAGCGCGAAGGCATTCGCCGGGACGGGCCGCCCAAAAAGATAGCCCTGGGCTTCCAGGCACCCGTTTTCCGCCAGAAACGCGAGCTGATCTTCGCTCTCGACGCCTTCGGCGATCACGTCCAGGCCGAAGTTCCGGCCCAGGTAGATGACCGCCCGCACGATGGCCGCATCTTCCCGGTTGGCGGTAACGGTCCTGATGAAGGACTGGTCGATTTTGAGACGCGTCACGGGATAGCGCTTCAGAAGGCTCAGAGAGGCGTAGCCCGTACCGTAATCATCGAACGCAAGGCCGACGCCAAGATCGCGCAGGTGGGTCAGGTGGTCCAGAGTGGTCGGATCATTCTGCAAGAGAATGTTTTCGACAATCTCGAGCTCCAGGGCTTGCGGCGGTAGGGAAAAGGATTCCATCGCTTCCTCGACCGTCTGGCGAAGACGGCCCGAGCGGAACTGCGCCTCGAACAGATTTACGCCCATGCGAAAGTTTGGCAGAGTCTGTCGCCAGGCCGCCGCCTGCCGGCACGCCGTCTTCAGCACCCACTCTCCGACCTCACCCGCAATCGGCTTTTGCGCCAGGACGTCGATGAAGGAGGCCGGCGACAACACTCCCCGCTCAGGATGATTCCACCGCAACAGCGCCTCCGCCCCGGTCACTGCGCCATCATGGGTGCTTACCTGCGGCTGGTAGTAGAGCTCGAACTCATCGTTCTCGAAAGCGGAGTGGAGCTCGCGCTCGAAGGCTCGCCGTGCGACCGCGACTTCCCGCAACGCCGGGGCGAAGAGCTCGAACCGCCCCTTGCCCAGGGCCTTGGCGCGGTAGAGGGCGAGATCGGCGGCGTTCAGAAGAATTTCCGGGACTGTTCCATGGTCGGGCGCCACGGCGATCCCTATGCTGGCCCCGACCGCGACGGGCTGGCCCAGAAAGGCGTATGACCGCGAAAGGGTGGTGATCAGGTGCGTCGCCACGGCCTGCGACGCTCGGCGGCTGTCGCCCGCGAGCAGGACGACGAACTCGTCACCGCCGAGACGCGCCACCATCTCGGCCTCGGGACAGATGGCGCACATGCGCTGGGCAGCCTCCTTCAACACCGCGTCCCCGGCCAGGTGACCCAGAGTGTCGTTGACGTCCTTGAACCCATCCAGATCGAGAAGCAGAAGGCTTGCCGGCTGGCCTGCCCCCAACATCTGGCCAAGGCGGGCCCTGAGGGCCGACCGGTTCGGCAGGTCGGTCAGGGCGTCGATCGACGCCAGGCGAAAGAGGCGGTCCTCGTTCTCGCGGCGCTCGGTCACATCCCGCACGATCGCGCCGATGCTCGCGGCATCGCCTTCGCGCCAGGTGGAGAGCGAGAATTCAGCGGGAAACTCTGTCCCGTCCTTGCGCAGACCCGCCAGCTCGACGGTGCGATCCGCCAGTTCCAGGACCTGCCCGTGGCGCAACCGTTCCAGCTCTGCCTCATACACCGGTCTCAGGCTGGGCGGGACGATCTCGCCGGCCCCGGCGCACATCTCTTCGGCGGTGTAGCCGAAAAGCCGTTCGGCGGAGCGATTCCAGAAGGTCACCACGCCCTCCGCGTTCGAGCAGATGATTGCGTCCGGCGAGGTCGCTGCGATATTCTCGAACCGCGACTGGCTGACGTTGCGAATGGCGTCCAGCCGCCGCATCTCCATCCGATCGACGACCAGCGCGGCCAGGTCGGTCAGGTTGTGCCGATCCTCGGACGAGAAGCCCGCATGGGGCTTGGTGTCGATCAGGCAGACAGTGCCGATGCGATCCCCATTCGCCACCTTGAGGGGCTTGCCAGCGTAGAAGCGGATGAACGGGGGACCGAGCACCAGGGGGTTGCTGGCGAAGCGGGGGTCCTTCAGTGCGTCCGGCACGACCAGTATGTCATCCTGGGCGATCGCGTGGGAGCAGAAGGAGACCTCGCGGCTAGTTTCGCAGACATCCAGGCCGACCTTGGCCTTGAAGAACTGGCGATCCGCATCGACGAGGGACACCAGGACGATGGGGACGTCGAACAGGCGGGACGCGAGCCCCACCAGCCGATCGAACTCGGCTTCGGGCAGGGTGTCGACCAGGTGATAGTCGGACAGCGTGCGGAGGCGCTGGTCTTCAGGTGGGAGGGGGGTAGCAGCGCTCGGGGTCATGGGCCGATGTTAGCTCGCCACCGTTAAGACTTCGTCCTCTGGCTGTATTCTGCGATAATCCGTCCAAATGGGCCTCGATATTGAATGGTCGGGACCTTCCGGCGGTAGAGAGCGTTGACTTGCGGCGCCGCCCGCCGCTGTTCCCCATCCGGCCCGTGCAGACGTCTGTGATCCGCCGTGGTTCATGTGATCCGCCGTGGTTAAAAGGAGGTAGGATGATCCGGTTTTCAGGCCAGCCATCATGAGCGCGCCGAGCTCGGCGGACGATCTCGCTTCGCCGACCGAAGATGGGACGCCTCCGCCGTCCCGTGCCGTCGAAGCCCAGTACCGTCAGATCCTGGACGGCGCGATCGACACGGTGATCGTCAGCACTGACCTCGACGGTCGTGTCCTCAGTTGGAACGCGGGCGCGACACGCGTCATCGGCTACACGGACGAGGAGATGCTTGGTCGTCCGGTGGACACCTTCTTCACGCCGGAGGACCGCGAAAGCGGGTTAATACGGGCCGAGATGGCCGAGGCTTTGGCGTCCGGATTCAGCGAGCATGAAGGCTGGCGGATGCGGCGCGATGGAAGCCGGTTCTGGGCCAGCGGTCAGATGACGCCTTTGCGCAGCGAAGCGGGGGAGATCACGGGCTTTGTCAAAATCGTCCGGAACAGGACGATTGAGCGATCCGCCCAGGATGCTCTCGCGGCCTCCCAGGAACAGCTTCGCCTGGCGCAGTCGGCGGGCGGCATCGGAACCTTCGCGGTGGATATCGCCGGCGGACGGCTCCAGTTGACGCCCGAATTCTGCAGGCTGTTCGGGGTGCAACCGAGCGACGACCTTACTCCCGAGGATTTCGAGGCCCTGGTCTTCGAGGAGGATCGATCCTTGGTTTCCGGGGCCCACACCCGGGCCAGCGGAGAGGCTCCATCCGATGTGGAGTATCGGATCCGACGGGCGAGCGACCAATCCCTGCGATGGATCCATCGGAAGGCCCAATTCATCCGCAACCCTGAGGGGCAGCCCATCCAGATGGTGGGCGTCGTTCAGGACATCACCCGGCGGCGTCGCGCCGAGGACGCGCTGCGCCGCAGCGAAATGCAATTTCGCGCTTTCGCCCAGGCTCTCCCCAACCAGATCTGGACGGCGGGTCCCGATGGGAGAATCGACTGGTTCAATGAACGCCTGCTCGATTATGTCGGCATCCCGACCGACGAACTCCTCGGCCTGGACTGGAGCCAGTTCGTCCATCCGGAGGATCTGGAAGCAACCACCCGGGCTTGGAACGCGGCGTGGGCCGCTCGATCGCCTTTCGAGATCGAGTATCGCCTTCGCCGGCGAGACGGGGCTTTCCGCTGGCATCTGGCGCGAGCGGTTCCGCTGGATGCAGACGATCCGGCGAGCAGGTGGATCGGCTCCAACACCGACATTGAAGACCAGAAGGCCGCCATGGCCCTGCTGGCGGCCTCCAAGGAAACCCTCCAGCGCCAGATCGCGGAAAGCACGGCCGAGCGCGACCGGATATGGCGGCTCAGCACAGACGTGATGATCGTCGCGGATTTCGATGGCGTGATCACCGGGGTCAATCCTGCCTGGTCCCGGGCCCTGGGGTGGGCGGCGGACGACGCCGTCGGGCGCAAACTCATGGAGTTCGTCCATGAGGAGGATGTGGCGGCCACGCAGCAAGAGGTCGGCAAGCTCGCCGCCGGTGAGACCACTCTCCGCTTCGAAAACCGCTATCGATGCAAGGACGGTTCGTTCCGGGCGTTCAGCTGGACCGCCGTTCCGGAAGCGGGCTTCCTTCACGCCGTGGGCCGTGACGTTTCCGCCGAGCGTAAAGCCAACCGGGAGCTGCAGACCGCGCAAGAGGCGCTTCGCCAGGCCCAGAAGATGGAGGCCGTGGGGCAACTCACCGGCGGCATCGCCCACGATTTCAACAATCTGCTGACAGGCATCATCGGCTCCCTGGACATGATGCAGCGCCGGGCCGAGCAGGGCCGACCGGTGGATGTGATGCGCTACGCCTCCACAGCGTTGACCGCGGCCAATCGCGCCGCTGCTCTCACGCACCGCCTGCTGGCCTTCTCGCGTCGTCAGCCCCTCGATCCGCGCCCGATCGGGGCCAACCAACTGGTGCGGGGGATGGAGGATTTGCTTCGTCGCACCATAGGGGAGTCCATTCGTCTGGAGATCGTCACTGCGGCCGGCCTATGGCCCACCAAATGCGATGCCCACCAGCTGGAGAACGCCATCCTCAACCTTGCGATCAATGCCCGTGACGCCATGCCGAACGGCGGCGTGATGACGATCGAGACCTGCAACACCCACCTCGACGCCGCCTATGCCGAGACCTTGGGCGATGTCAGCAAGGGCCAGTATGTCTGCATCTGTGTAACGGACACCGGCGTCGGGATGCCCCCGGATGTGGTCGAGAAGGCTTTCGAACCCTTTTTCACCACCAAACCCCTCGGCGAGGGTACGGGACTAGGTCTCTCGATGATCTACGGGTTCACGCGGCAATCGGAGGGCTACGCGCGCATCTACAGCGAGCTCGGGAAGGGAACGACGGTCAAACTCTATCTGCCGCGTTATCACGGGGCGATGGCAGGACCGGAAGCCGGCGCCCTGCCGGCCCCCGCACCGTCCAGCCTGACGCACGAAGTGGTGTTGGTGGTGGAGGACGAGGTCGCCGTTCGCGGACTGGTCGTCGACGTTCTCCAGGAGCTGGGTTACCAGGCTGTCGAGGCGCCGGACGGGCTCGAGGGGCTGCGCCTCGTCCAGAGCGACATGGCGATAGACCTGCTCGTGACGGATATAGGCCTTCCTGGACTGAACGGCCGCCAGTTGGCCGACGCGGCGCGGGCCGCGCGCCCGGGTCTGCGGGTTCTTTTCATGACCGGCTATGCAGAGAACGCCGCCCTCGCGGGCGGTTTCCTGGAACCGGGGATGGAGATGATCACCAAGCCCTTTGCGATCGAAGCCCTGGCGAAGCGGATTCGGGATATGATTGACGCCCCCTAGCGACTGGCGCGGCGCACACGAGATGGACCCTTCCTCCAAGGCCGCGATCCTGAAGTCGCGGCAGGGTGGAGGATGTCAGGACGTCGCCCAATGGGCGGTGGAAGACAGATCGCCAACCGGCCCAGAAGTGTCCTGTCGGCCGCAGGTCATGATGAAGGCGGCCATCATGATGCTCGGATTGAACGGTGCCAACCCCACAAGGCGCCTGGCAGCCGTCGGACGGCTCATGGGTCGGCCAAGCGCCGAAACCTGTCGCAGCCTCGCACGGCGCATCGGCGTTCATCAGATGTTCGGCGATGTCTGCGACCTCGGCCAGGCATGACAGTCGAGGCCGTGTCGGAGGCGGCGGGCACCCCGCATCGTCGGACGCCAGGCGGCCGTCAACGGGGCCGCGCGCATCGATGGCGGGATCGCGATCGTCGAGGGAGGGCGACCGCGGGAGGGGGACCGTCATCGGCGGGGCGTTTCGAGGCCGAAGACCTCGAAACGCCGGCCTCGGGCGCTCGTGACCAAGGGGAGCGCGCCCGTGAGGACGGTCTTCGCCCGGTGCTGGGCCGGAGCCGCAAGCCTGGTCGTCGCGACGGCCGGCGGACTGGTCTGGTTGACCGCCTCGCGCTGGCCGGACCTGATCGCCGGGGGGGATCCTCGCGGCTGTCTTCCTGCGGTCGGCCTAGTCGATCGTGCGGCAGCCGCAGGCGGAACGGAGAGCAGCGCATGCATGATACGTCGCGAGGGTCTCGCTGGCGCGGTGATGGCCACGAGCTACGCGTTCACGGGTGCTGAGCGTGCGGACTGTGTAACAGATTGCCCCTTTGACCGAATAAAAGTATTCAGCGCGCGATGACCTGGTCAATGGCGACATGGGCAAGACTGACTCTGGCGGTGACCCTGGTCGTGGCTGTCTTTTTCGTCGCCCCGATCGCCGACGCTGCGACGTGCGCCCCTGAGACACCCTCGGCTCACGCCGTGGTCGGTCAGGACACAGGCGACAGCGATCAAGGCGACCTTGGCGGCGGGCATGGAATCTGCGGCCACGGTCACTGCCACCACAACGGAACCGCGCGCGCGGATGTCGCCGACGACATCGCGATACGGATCTATGCGCGGCCGGTTCACGCCTTCCCCTCGAGTAGTTTTCCGTCGTCGATTTCGCCCGACGGCCTGAAGCGCCCTCCCAAGGTCTGACCCGACGTCTGCGCCCCGTGCGCGCGATCTCGTGTCAAATCTCTGGAAGATGAATCATGCCTCTCTCATATCGCAGGCCGCCGCGTTTCGCGGTCGGCTGCGCGCTGGCCGCATTCGCGGCCGTACTCGCCAGTCCCGCCTGGGCTGACCCTGCTCCCTCGTTCGCCGAGTTGCTCGCCCGCCTCCATGAAGCGCCCGCCGCTCTTGAAGCCGGCGCCCTGTCGGACGCCGCCGAAGCGCGGGTCCGTCAAGCCCGCGTCAGGCCCAATCCGACGATCGCCCTCGACGCCGAAAACGCCTTCGGCACGGGTCCCTTCTCCGGCTACGCCAATGCCGAAACCACCCTGGCGATCAGTCAGGACCTCGAGCTCTGGGGGCGCCGCACCGCGCGGGTGAATGTCGCCCGTGCAGAAGCCGGGACCGCCGCCCTGCAGCGGGATCTCGCCATCATCGACGCCGCCGGACGGCTCGCGCAGGTCTATGCCGATGCGGAAGCCGCCCAGCGGCGCGCTGTTCTTGCCGAGGAAAGCCTGACCCTGACCATCGCCGACGCGAGGGCCGCCCTGGTCCTCGTCGAGGAGGGGCGCGAGCCCCTGCTGCGCGGCATCCAAGGCGAGAGCGAAGCCGCTGCGGCCCGCGCCGCGCGGGATGAGGCCGTCGCGGAACGCGATGCCGCGTTCGCGAGGCTGACCGCGGTCGCCATGCTGGCCGCGCCGGTGACGACGATCGACACCAGCCTGCTCGACCTGTCGCCTGCCGCCACCTTTGTGGCGCAGGGGGATGCGCCGACCGTCCGCGTTGCGGAGGCTCAACGCGCTGCGGCTGAACGGCGTATCGACGTGGAGCGGGTACGCGCTCGCCCGGACATCAACGCCAGCGTCGGCGTGCGTCGCTACGAGATGGAGGACGCCACGGCGCTGACCTTCGGCGTCAGCATGCCCCTGCCGCTGTTCGACCGGAACCGAGGAAACATCGACGCGGCCCAGGCGGACTTCCGGGCCGCAGAGGCTCGACTTCTCGGCGCCCGTCAGGAAGCCCAGGCCGACCGGGCCGCAGCGCGGGCGCGGCTTGCGGCCGCCGTCAGCCGGGTCTCGGCCGCCGATGCGGGGGTGGCGTCCGCAGAGGAGGCCTACCGCCTGTCGCGCATCGGAACCGAAGCCGGGCGGATCTCCCAGCTCGAACTTCGGGTCACCCGCACCGCCCTGATCTCAGCACGGACTTCGGCCGTCGATGCCCGCCTCGCGCGCGTCCGAGCCGAGATCGAACTCGCGCGCCAGGACGGCCGCGCCCCCTTCCAAGGAGCCCAATGATGCGCAAGCGCACATACAGCAAGACTCTGCTCATCGGCGGCGCCGCCGCCGTCGTCATTCTTGGCGGAGGCGGGCTCTTCCTGCTCACCCGTGGCCCTGATGCCGCACCGGTCGCCGCTGAAGGCGAGGCAGGTCACACCGAAGAGGAGGGCGGGCACGCCGAGGGCGAGGCCGGCCATGAAGGCGAGGCCGAAGCGCCGGAAGGCTTCGTCGCGCTCAGCGCGGCCCAAGCCCGGGCCGCCAACCTGATCGTGGTCGGGATCGGTCGGGGAGGGGGCGCCGAAACCCGGCTCTCCGGACGGATCGAACCCATGGTCGACGCCCGCGCCGCCGTGGCGGCCGCCGTCGGCGGTCGCGTTGAGCGGGTCCTCGTGGCGCCGGGTCAGACGGTCCGGATCGGTCAGCCTCTGGTGAGCCTCGTCAGCGGCGAAGCCGCGACCTTCCGCGCGGACGCCGATGCCGCGACCGCAGAAACCGAGGCCGCGCGCCAGGCCTACCAACGCAACCGCAATCTAGCCGACCAGGGGGTCGTCGCCCGACAGGAGGTTGAGGCGTCGCGGGCGCAACTGCTCAGCGCCGAAGCCGGCGCCCGGGCGGCTCGCGCGCGGTCAAGCGCGGCCGGCTCGCCGAATGCGTCGGGCCGCCTCAGCGTCACCAGCCCCATCGCCGGGGTCGTGACCAGCGTTCAGGTCGGGCCCGGCGGCTTTGTGGCCCAGGGCGCCGTCGTCGCCGAGGTGACCAACCCGGCGCGCGTCGAGCTCGTCTTCAACGCACCGCCCTCTCTGGCCGCCAATGTGCGGGCCGGAGCCCCCCTCCGGGTCAGCAGCCCCAGCGGCGACTTCGACGCCATCGTGACCGGCGTCGCCGCCGGCGCGGGTGGCGAGAGCGGCGCCACGGTCATCCGGGCCCGATCGACGAGCTCTGTCCTCCCGCCGGCCGGGTCGGCCGTCACCGGCGCGATCGTCACGGGCGAGACGACGGGCGGCCTTACCGTGCCAACCGAGGCGGTCCAGACCGTCGACGGGAACACCGTCGTGTTCGTCCAGGTACCGAACGGCTTCCAGGCCCGTCCCGTGCTTGCCGGCCGTCAGGCCGGGGGGCGGACTGAAATTCTCCGCGGCCTCACCGGGGCTGAACGCATCGCCGGCGCCAACGCCTTCCTCCTCAAAGCCGAGCTCGCCAAGGGCGAGGCCGAGCACGGTCACTAGGGGCGCACCGCATGTTCAAATTCATCATCGAGCTCTCGGTCAAGTTCCGATGGTTCGTGGTCCTCGCCACGGCGCTCGTCGCGGCCTACGGATTGCTCGAACTGACACGGCTTCCGATCGACGCCGTGCCGGACATCACCAACCGCCAGGTCCAGGTGACCACGGTCGCTCCCGCGCTCGCGCCCGAGCAGATCGAACGGCAGGTCACCTATCCCATCGAAACCGCCATGGCCGGCATCCCCGGCCTGACCACGACGCGTTCCCTGAGCCGCAACGGCTTCAGCCAGGTCACGGTCATCTTCACCGACCAGACGGACATTTATTTCGCCCGTCAGCAGGTCGCCGAACGCCTCGCGGGCGCCCGGGAAGCCATGCCCGAAGGCGTGGAACCGACCATGGCCCCGATCACCACGGGCCTGGGCGAGGTCCTGATGTGGACGATCGACTACAAGCCGTTCAACAGCGAGAACCTCGCCAAGCCCGGCGAGACCGGCTGGCAGGCGGGCGGCGCCTATTTGACGCCCGAGGGGGATCTGCTGGCGACGCCGCAGCAGCGGGCCACCTATCTGCGCACCGTGCAGGACTGGATCGTCGCGCCGCAGATGCGGACTGCTCCCGGTCTCGCGGGCGTCGACACCGTCGGCGGCTATGTGAAAGAGTACGCTGTCCGTCCCGACGCGGCGCGCCTCTCTGCTTACGGTCTGGGCCTGGGCGACCTCATCCAGGCCCTCGACCGCGCCAACACCCAGGCGGGCGCGGGCTATATCCAGCGCGCCGGTGAGGCCCTCACGGTCCGCACCGACGCGCTCGCCTCCACGGTGGAGGATCTGGCGCAGGCGCCGGTCGTCAACCGCAACGGCCTGATCGTCCGCGTCGCCGACGTCGCCGCTGTCGAGATTGGCCAGGCTCCGCGCCTCGGCGGCGCCAGCCGTGATGGCCACGAGGCCGTTCTCGGAACGGCGCTGATGATCGCCGGCGGCAACAGTCGCACCGTCGCCCAAGCGGCGGGGGAGCGGCTTGAGGAGTTACGCAAGACCCTCCCTGCGGGGATCGAGGCGGTAACGGTTCTCGACCGTAGCGCTCTGGTCAATTCGACGATTTCGACAGTCGCGCGGAACCTCACCGAGGGCGCTCTTCTGGTCATCGTCGTGCTGTTCCTGTTGCTCGGCAACATCCGTGCGGCCAGCATCACGGCCCTGATGATCCCGATCAGCTTCCTGTTCGCCGTCATCGGCATGAACCGGTTCGGGATCAGCGGAAACCTGATGAGCCTCGGCGCGCTGGACTTCGGCCTTCTGGTCGACGGCGCGGTCATCGTCGTCGAGAGCACGCTGCTGATGCTGTCGCAGCGGCGGATCGATCTCGGACGGGCCCTGACCCGCAGGGAGCGGCTCGATGTCGCCGTGGCCGCAGCCCGCAAGATGGTCAAGCCGGCGGCTTTCGGCCAACTGATCATCCTGCTGGTCTTCACACCCCTGCTGATGCTCGAAGGTGTCGAGGGCAAGACCTTCGTCCCGATGGGCGCAACGGTCATGCTGGCCCTCGTCGGCGCCTTCATCTTCTCCTTCACCTTCGTTCCAGCCATGACGGCCCTGCTGGTTCGGGAGCCGAAGAAGGTCGAGACCGACGAATACGGTCACGCCCACGAGCACGAGACCTTCCTGCTCCGCCACGCGCGGCGGTGGATTCAGCCGGCCATCCGCGCCGCCGTCGATCGTCCGAAGATCGTGCTGATCTCGGCGCTCGGCGCGGTCGTCGTCGGCGGTCTGGCTTTCTCGTCCCTGGGCCGGGAATTCATCCCGACCCTGGATGAGGGCGACATCGCCATGCAGGCGTTGCGCGTTCCCTCGGCCTCGCTGGAGCAGTCCCTCGCCATGCAGATGGCTTTGGAACGGGTCATCACCGCCCAGCCGGAGGTCGAGACCATGTTCTCCAGGACCGGCACCGCCGAGGCGGCGGTCGACCCGATGCCGCCCAACATCTCGGACAGCGTCATCGTCCTGAAGGACCGCAAGGACTGGCCGGATTCCGGTCTTGAGAAGGAAGCCCTTCTGGCAAGGTTCGAAGAGCTCGCCAATCAGCAGATCGGCAATAATTTCGAGTTCAGCCAGCCGATCGAGCTTCGCTTCAACGAGCTGATCTCCGGGGTCAGGACCGACTTGGCGGTGATGGTCTACGGCGACGATTTCGACACGATGCAGCGCGTGGCTGACCAGGTGGCGGGGGCGCTGCGTCAGACCTCCGGCGCCGCCGACGTTCGCGTGGAACAGGCGTCTGGCTTGCCAACCCTGACGGTCAGCGTTGATCGGTTCGCCGCGGCCAGCTACGGCCTGTCCGCGGCCGACGTTTCAGAAGCGGTTTCGGCCGCCATCGGCGGCGCCGAAGCCGGCCGCATCTTCGAGGGCGACCGCCGCTTCGATGTCGTCGTCCGCCTCCCGGACGAGGCGCGCAACGATCCGGCGGCGCTGGCGGCCCTGCCGATTGTATCCCCGACGGGCGTGACCGTGCCCCTGTCTTCGGTGGCTCGCATCCAGAGCGCCGAAGGACCGAACCAGATCAGTCGCAACGACGGCAGTCGCCGGATGGTGGTTCAGGCCAACGTTCGGGGCCGGGATCTGGGCGGCTTCGTCACCGACGCCCAGCAACAGGTCGAACAGATCGCGCTCCCGCCGGGCGTTCGCCTGACGTGGGGCGGTCAGTTCGAAAACCTGGAACGCGCCCAGCAACGGTTGGGCCTGGTCATCCCGATCGTGTTCGTCCTTATCGGGGTGCTTCTGTTCATGGCCTTAGGGTCGTTCGCGGAGGCCGGTCTGGTCTTCGCCTGCGTGCCTCTGGCCCTGATCGGCGGCGCGCTCGCCCTGCTGTTGCGAGGAATGCCATTCTCGGTTTCTGCGGCGGTCGGCTTCATCGCCGTTTCCGGCGTGGCGACCCTGAACGGCCTCGTCCTGATGCAGGCCATTCGCGAGCGCTTGCAGGCAGGGCTCGCACCCCGTGATGCGGCGATCGAAGGCGCCTCGAGCCGGCTGCGCGCGGTGCTTACTACGGCCTTCGTGGCCATTGTCGGCTTCATTCCCATGGCCATCGCTCATGGCGCCGGGGCAGAGGTGCAGAAGCCTCTGGCGACCGTGGTGATCGGCGGGCTCCTGACGGCGACCGCCCTGACCCTGCTGGTCCTTCCGACCTTCGCGGCCAGGGCGGTGCGTCACAGGACGGATGAAGGGATCGAGGATTGATGGCTCACGATCAGGACGACTGTCAGCAGCGGCGAACGCTGCTGACGGTCCTCGCGCTCAACGCGGGCCTGGCGATGGCGATCGGGGTCGGCGGCTGGTCCGCCGACTCCAGCGCGCTGCTGGCCAACGCGGTGGACCACGCCTCGGACGCCGCAGTCTATCTGATCAGCTTTCTCGCGATCGGCCGTGCCGGCTCATGGAAGCGGGGCGCGGCGCGCTTTTCCGGCGTCGCGCTCCTCATCTTCGGCGCCGGGGTTCTCCTGGACGCCGCTCGCCGCTTCATCGTCGGGACAGAACCGGTCGGCCCGACCATGATGGCGCTCGCGGTCGTCGCAGCGGTCATCAACCTCATCTGCCTGCAGTTGATCCGTCGCCAGCACAGCGGCGACGTCAACGTGAGGGCGGCCGAGACCTTCAGCTTCAACGACTTCGCGTCCAACGGCGGCATCCTCATCGCCGGGGGGCTTGTGCTCTGGCTCGATCAGGCCTGGCCTGACCTGGTCGTCGGCGTCATCGTCGCCGCCGTCGCGGTGAAGAGCGGCGTGGACATCCTGCGCGAAGCCGCCCGCGCCAAATCTGACAAGGAGGGCGTCGCATGACGTCGACACAGTCGTCCCAAGAGCATCACAGTGCGGCAGGCCACGGTCCCGCTGATGGCCACGATCATGGCCATGGCGGAGTACTCGGTCCCAACACAGAGGTGATCTTCGCGCTCTCCTCGGGCGGAGCCCTGGGGGTGGGGTTTGCACTGGAAAAGCTCGCGCCAGGCGTCCCGGCCTGGATTCCCCTCGCGCTCTACCTTGTCGCCTACGCGTTCGGCGGCTTCTTCACCGTCCGCGAGGCCTTCGAGAACCTCCGGCGGAGGCGCTTCGAGATCGACACCCTGATGCTGGTCGCAGCGGCGGGCGCGGCGGCGCTTGGCGCCTGGGCCGAAGGCGCGCTGCTGCTGTTTCTGTTCAGCATCGGTCATGCCCTTGAGCACTACGCCATGGGCCGCGCCAAGCGGGCGATCGAGGCCCTGGCGGAGCTGGCGCCTCGGACCGCCCATGTTCGACGCGACGGCCAAGTCGTCGAACTGCCGGTCGACGACCTCCTCGTCGGCGACACCGTGGTTGTGCGACCCAACGAACGCCTCCCGGCCGACGGCTTCGTCGTGGTCGGAACGTCCAGCATCAACCAGGCGCCTGTAACCGGCGAAAGCATGCCGGTGGACAAGCAGCCGGTCGCGGACGCCGCCGCCGCCCGGGAGCGGCCGGCCCAGGTCGGCGCGGCGTCCCTCGTCTTCGCGGGCACCATCAACGGCGCCGGCGCCATCGAGATCGAGACAACCCGCAAATCCAGCGACACCACCCTCGCCAAGGTGGTGCGGATGGTCAGTGAGGCAGAGACCCAGAAGTCGCCGACCCAGCGCTTCACGGACGGGTTCGAGCGCATCTTCGTGCCCCTGGTCCTGGGCCTGGTCTCGGTGCTGCTGTTCGCTTGGGTCGTGATCGACGAGCCGTTCCGCGACAGCTTCTACCGGGCCATGGCCGTGCTGGTCGCGGCGAGCCCCTGCGCGCTCGCCATCGCCACCCCAAGCGCGGTCCTGTCGGGTGTCGCCCGGGCGGCGCGCGCCGGTGTTCTGATCAAGGGCGGCGCGCCGCTGGAGAATCTCGGCTCGCTCAACGCCATCGCCTTCGACAAGACCGGCACCCTCACCGAGGGGCGGCCCCGCATCACCGACGTCATGCCGGTGGGCGGGACGACGGAAGCCGACCTGCTGGCGACGGCCGTGGCCGTCGAGCGGCTCAGCGACCATCCGCTCGCGGAAGCCATCGCCCGGGACGGCGCCGAGCGGTTGGGCGAGACGGCCATGCCCACTGCGACCGACCTCAAGAGCCTGACCGGCAAGGGGGTAACGGCCCGGCTCGGCGGCGAGATCATCTGGATCGGCAAGCCCGAGATGTTCGGGGCCGACGGCGTGGCGGCCCTCGACGACGAGACGACGGCCGTCGTTGCGCAACTGCGCCAGCAGGGGCGGACCCTGATGGTGGTGCGACACGGCGCGCAGGACCTCGGCGTTATCGGCCTGCTCGACACGCCGCGGGCTGCGGCCGGTCCGGCGCTCGCGGCGCTCCACGCCCTCGGCGTCCAGCGCATGATTATGATCTCGGGCGATCACCAGAAGGCGGCCCAGGCGATCGCGGACCAGGTCGGCCTGACCGAGGCCTGGGGCGATCTGATGCCGGAGGACAAGGTCGATGCAATCAAACGCCTGCGCGCGGATGGCAAGATCGCCATGGTCGGCGACGGGGTGAACGATGCGCCGGCGATGGCTACGGCCACGGTCGGCGTCGCCATGGGCGCGGCCGGGTCCGATGTCGCCCTGGAGACCGCGGATGTCGCCCTGATGTCCGACGACCTGTCGCAACTGCCGTTCACGGTTGGCCTCAGCCGGCAAACCCGGCGGATCATTCTTCAGAACCTCTACGTTAGCCTCGGCGTCGTCGCCTTCCTGGTGCCGGCGACCATCTTTGGCCTCGGCATCGGGCCCGCCGTGGCGCTCCACGAAGGCTCGACGCTGCTGGTGGTGTTCAACGCCTTGCGTCTGCTCGCCTATCGCGACCCGGCCCGGACGGCCGTCTCAACCGCAATCCCGGAGAGCCCTGCGGCCGCTCCAGCGCTCTCAAGGCCATCGACATGAAACGGATCAGCTGGGTCTCCGTCATCGCCGTCTTTCTAGCCCTGGCGGCCTTCGCCTTCGGCATGATCTCGCGCCAGGTCCGTGACGTCCCCGATAAGGACTCGGCGGTGGACGCCCGTCCGATCGACACCGTGACGAGCCATGCCGGCCGTCCGACCGACAGCCCGTCGACCGTGGCCTATCGTGAGGCGAGCGCCCGGATGCACGAGGCCATGGGCATCGACTACACGGGCGAGGCCGACATCGACTTTCTGCGCGGCATGATCGCTCACCATGAAGGCGCTCTCGCCATGGCGAAGATCGCCGTCGAGCACGGGGAGGCCCAGGACGTCCGCAATCTCGCCGAGGAGATTATCGCGGCCCAAGAGACAGAGATCGTCCGGATGAAGGTGATGCTGGCCCGGCACGAGGGCGCCCCGGCGCCCGTCGGAGGGCGTTGACCCTGTGGCTGGCAAGCGCTTAACCGTCCGGAGCCGGGACATTCGCTGGCGGCAAGGTCGCTATCGCAAGCGAGGGCGATCGCAACTACTGACCCGCCCGCCAAAGCCGCGGCCCGTCCTTGATGTGGTGATCGCGCTCGTCGCCAGCCTGTTCGCGGGCGGACTCGTGCTCTGCATGGCCTTCATACTGTCAGGCGCATACGGGTTGCCCCCTCACCTGGGGTATGGCGCAGTCCTCGCCGGCGCCACCCTCTGCAGCCTGCTCATGGGACCGCGCGACCGGAGCGGGGTGATGATCACAGCCGGCCTGGCTGTCGTCTGGGTTCTGGGAACGGCCGGCCTCTACCTCGTTCGGGACGATGTCCATCTCCGGCCACATGAACACCGGAAGCCGGCCGCGGTGGTCTCCGGACGGGAACCGTCCTGAATGCCTTCGTCCGCCGAACTCGCGCCGCCGCCTTGGCCCGCCCGGATTGCGCGCGGGGGTGGTTGGATGCGCTCCGGTTCATCGTCGGGGCGCTGATTATCGTCTACCGCTTCCGCGAGGTCTCGCCGGTCCCACTACCGTAACTGCATCCGGTGTTCGACTGCGGATATCTGCTGATAGACTTCTTCATCCTCGTTTCCGGCTAAGGCTTGGCCCGCATCTGCGGCGACCGCCTCGCCGCCGGCCAAGCGTTCTGCCGCTTCTCCTGTTCCGCGGCACGGCGGCCTTCTACGGCTCGCGCATCTATGTCGCCCTCGGTCACCAAGCCGTCGCGCCCGGTCGAGCCCCTGGCCCTGATGTCGTTCCCGATGCGCCTGACCAACGAGGTAAGCCGCATCATCTGGTTCGGCCTCCTCGACGCCTTGGGCCAGGAGGCTCTCGTGTCCGGCGCCCGCTGGGCGCTCTGGACCGTCGGGTTTGTCGGCGGGTTCGTCGTCGCTGCCGTGTTCCGCTACGGCTTCGATCGTCCGGTGCAGACCTGGCTCAACCCGTCCCGAACGACCGTCCGCGCTTCCGATGACTAGGCGTCAGGCCCCGTTGTGCCGGCCGAACACCCGCGTTGAACCGTCGTTGAGGATCAGCAAGGTCGTGTAGGGCTCGCGTCTGGCCGCCTCCATGCCCGGTGACCCCGCTGGCATGCCTGGAGCGCTGAGCGCTCGGGCCGCCGGTCGTTCGCGAACCAGCCGATCGATATCGCTCGCCGGGACATGGCCCTCGATCGCGTAGGCGCCGACGACGGCCGTGTGGCAGGACGCGAGGCCGTCGGAAATTCCGTGCTGGGCCCGGATCGGCGCTAGGTCCTCGCGCTCCACCACGTCCACAGTCCAGCTGGCCTGACGCACGTTGGCGATCCAGCCGCCGCAGCAGCCGCACCAGGGTGTCCTGTAAGCAGTCACCCGTCTGGGCGGCGCGGCCGACGCAGGGCCTGCGAGCAAGGACGGGAAGGCCGAGCATCACCGCGCGGCGAGGGAGGATTGAAGTCGGGGTCCTGTGGCGGCTCCAGGGCTCGTCAGCCAGCATGATCACTTATGCGCCAAGTGGCGACGGCCCCGTTGTCGCGCCTGGTCGCTCCGGTCTGCTGCTGCGCGGATCGGAAGCTGTCGGCCCGGCTGGATCAGTCGCGCCATGCCCCACTAGGCCGAGGGCGCAAGCACCGCGGCGCTCGCCACCCCCAAGCCGTAGCGGAAGCCGCCGCGAGCGAGGAAGGGAAAGATGGAACAGCTCTGTGATCCCCATAGCGGAGAAGAAGATTCACGCCAGGTTGTCGCCGAACGCATGGCCCCGTTTCACCAAAGGCAGAACCAGCACCCGGGCGCCGACCAAGGCCAAGACGAGACCGATGACCGGCCAAGACGCGATGGCGGGCGTCTCGACGCGGCGGCTGACCAGGAGTCAGAGAGGAATCTGTCCCGGAATCCGGACGAGAAGATTAGCGAGGTGGAAAGGCCAAAGGCAATATAGGCGAGGCCGAGAACGGGCCCAGCGAAGGCGATGCCGCAGCGACGACTTTGGGCCGATAGATGAGCGATGGTCGTCCATCCGGCCGCCCTCTCGTTCAGTGACTCGGATCTGGCCGACCGCTGGCAGCGACGTATCGTCAAAAGGGGGGCGTCGTTTTTGGAAACATGGCGCTCAACCCCCGGCGATCATCCACTCTGGGCTTGCCACGGCGCTTGGGGAATCGGGCTCCAGCCGAGCCATCTGCTCGTCCATCAGCCGACAGTCCAGTCATGTATACAGACCCCTCGGAGCCTGAATCAGATCGTATACCTGGAACAAAGGGCCCTGAGCCTAGCCGAAAGGTTGGTGGAAGAATGGGTGATCACCATGACCTTCCCTCCTTTGGAAAGGTCATCCATGTCCGCCTTTACGGTCACTTGTCCCAAATACGCCGGCCTGACCCTCAAAGCCGCCGCTGCTCTGGCTCTCCTCGGCGTTGCCGCCTGTCAATCGACCCCTGCCGCTCATTCGGGATTCCTTTCGGCCTATGATGGCCTAGGCCGGCAACCTGACGGATCCCGCGGCCCCGAGCATCGACGGGAAGACGCCGCTTCGGATCAAATCCGGGACGTCTATATCGAACCTGCCGTTCTCGCGCTTCGAGCCCCAAGCCCGCTCAGCGCCGAGGAGCAGGCGATGGTGTTGAGTGAGGTCGATCGCCAGATTTGTTTCGAGGTCAGCGAGCGGTTCACCATCGTGCCAGCGCCCTCGCCTGAAGCCGGAACAATCCGCACGGCCATCGTGCGCATTGACACTACCAATCGCGTGGGATCGGCCGTCAGCGCGGCGGCGGGATTCTTCATCCCGGTTCCCGTCGTGAAGTTCCGGGCGCCCATGACGACGGGTGGGCTGGCCATAGAGTCCGAGCTGATCGCGCCCGACGGCCATCAGGTCGCCGCGGTCACATGGGCCCGGCAGGCGGAGATGGTCGGGCGCGCCGAACCCTCATTGTCGCGGATCGGCGACGCGCTGCAATTGGCCGAACCGATGGGCGACGCCGTGGGCGACGCCTTCTCTACTGAGGCGAGGCAGGTTCGCGACATTCCCGATCCCGATCCCTGCGCGCGTTACGGATCCCGTCGCAACATCGGCCGCACGGTCGCCAATGGCGTCGTCGGCTTCGCTACCGGTCTTTATGTGCCGCAGGTCGCGGGAACCGGCTCGGCCACCGTTTCGGAGCCGGCCCAACCCCAGCCTGAACCGCGGCCTCAGCCGCGTCGCTGACTCGCTCGCTCCGACTGGGCGGCAGGACTGCTCGTTTCAAAGTGAACTGACGTGAACACCACACACCGAAGCGCCGGTGCGCGCCCGCGCGCCGCGTATCGCCTTCCCGCGACCGCGACCCGGACGCTCATCGCAGTCCTGATCGCGCCGGCGCTCGCCGTTGCGGGCTGTGCGCCGGCCCTTGTCCCGTTTCAGCCGGACACCCGCCTGCCGGCGGCTTACGAGGCCGCGATCATCGTTCCGGCGCAGACGGCGGTCCTGGACCAATGGTGGCGTCTGTTCGGCGATCCCCAACTGGACGGGCTTGTGGAGGGGGCGCTGGGCGCCTCCACCGATGCGCGCCTGGCGCTCGCGCGGCTCAAGGAGGCTAGGGCGATCCGCGGCGGTGCGATGGCGCGCTATCGCCTGCAAGGCGATTTGCAGGGCAATGCCGCCGCCGAGCGGCTCGACCTGCTCGACGGCGATGTCGGCAGCGGGTCGAACGCCGCGGTCGGAGACACCCGATTGGCGACCGCTGCCTTCAACCTAAGCTGGGAAGCGGACCTGTTCGGACGTGCGTCGTCGACCCGCCGGGCCGCGGACGCGGACCTGACCGCCGCCCGTTTTCTCTATGAAGGCAGCCGGGCGGCCCTGGCGGCCGACGTCGCCGAGGCGCTGTTCAGCGCGCGCGGGCTGGCGGTCCAGCTTGCGGACGCCGAGCGCAGCCTGGCGGTCGAGGCGGAACTGCTCGACGTGCTGCGCATCCGCGCCGAGCGCGGATTGACCGCCCGATCTGACGCGTCTCGGGCCGAGGCGAACCTGCGCCAGACGCAGGCCCGCGCGGCGCAGCTTGCGGGGGATCTCCAGGCGGCCAAACGCGCGCTTCTCGTCCTGACCGGCGCGCCCCGGACCGCCACCATCGATCTGGCGATCGATCCGAGCCTCCCGGAGGCGCCGCCCCCGCCGAGGTCCATGCCGGGCGACCTGCTGGAGCGCCGCCCCGACATCCGCGAGGCGGAGGCCCGGTTCAGGTCGGCGACGGCGCGGAGCGAGCTGCAAAGGCTCGAGCTATTTCCCCGCTTCACCCTGGAGCCGGGCGTCGGTCTGACGGCGGCGACGGGCGTAGCAGACTATGCGATCGGGACCTGGACCCTGGGCGCGAGCGTCTTCCTGCCCATCCTCGACCGGCCACGACTTCTGTCCGAACTGGGGGCTCAGACGGCGCTGGCGGAACAGGCGGCCGTCGCCTATGAGCGCACGGTTCAGGTCGCCTTCTCCGAGGCCGACCAGGCGCTTGTCCGGCTGCAGGCGGACCGTTCGCGCGTCGCCCTGCTGACCCAGGCCGAGGCGCGCGCCGCAGAGGCCTGCGCCGCCGCGCGCGAGCGGTTTGCGCGCGGCCTCGGAGACCTGACCACCACCCTCGACGCCGAACGGAGCTGGCGGGCGACCCGTCTCGAACTCTCTGTCGCCCGCATCGACGCACTCCAGCGCACGGTGACCGTATTCCGCGCCCTGGGCGGGGGATGGAGCCCCTCCCGGATCGACAAGGACCAAGTCTGATGAAGAATACATGGATCCTCGCCGGCCTGGGACTGCTCGGCGCCTGCGCGGACAAGGGCGGCGAATCGACGCCGGTGCGGCCGGACCCAGCCCCGGTCGTCACGGCCTCCACCGTCACCCTTCGGACTATCGCGCGTGAAGTGACCGTCTCCGGCGTCCTGATCGCCCGGGAGGAGGCGGCCGTCGGCGCCGAACTGTCGGGTTATCGGGTGCTGCGGGTCTTGGCAGAGGAGGGGGATTACGTCCGTCGCGGGCAGGCGCTCGCCGTGCTCGACCCGGGCCTGCTGAACGAGGAGCTCGCCCAAGCTGAGGTGGCCGCAGAACGGGCCGCCGCCGAATACCGCCGCGTCGCCGGCCTGACCGGGACGGGCGTAATCGCCGAAGAGGTGATCGAGCAGCGCGGTTTCGACGCCCGCACCGCTGCGGCGCGGCTTCGCGATCTCCAGGCGCGTCGGGGGCGACTGACTCTGCGGGCCCCGGTATCCGGCCGTGTGCTGGCGCGCTCGCTGCGGCCGGGCGACGTGTCGGGCGCCGCAGGCGAGTCTTTCCGGCTCGCCCGCGACGGGGTGATGGAGCTGCAGGCCGAGCTGCCGGAAGCGGAGTTCGGGCGTATCCGGGTGGGGGCGAGCGTCCCCGTCCGGCTGTCCTCGGGCGAAGCGCTCACCGGTACGGTCCGCCTGCTGAGCCCCCTGGTGGATCCCCTGACAAAACTCGGGCGGGTTCGCATTCTTCTGCCGGCCCATCCGGCTTTGAGGGTCGGGGGATTCGCCACCGCCGTGATGGACGCGCACGGCGACCCCGCCCCGGCCGTACCCGAGCGCGCCGTCCAGTACCGGGCGGGCGGCCCCACCGTCACCGTGATCTCCACCGAAAATCGCGTCAGCCGTGTCGATGTGAGGCCCGGCGCGCGGGGCGGGGGATATGTCGAGATCATCGGCGGCCCGCCGGTCGGCACGCGCGTTCTGTCCGGCGGCGACGCCCTTGTCCTGCCCGGCGATGTCGTTCGGATCGCGCCGGAGTCCGGCCAATGACTCTCGGCATCTCCGCCTGGGCGATCCGCAATCCGATTCCGGTCGCGGTCCTGTTCGTCGCCCTGATCATCGCCGGGATCGGCGCCTATCTCCAGCTTCCGGTCAAAAGCGTGCCGGACACCGCCTTTGCGGCGGTGCAGGTCTCGATCAGCCAGAGCGGGGCGGCCCCGGCCGAACTCGAAAGCCAGGTGACACGTCTCGCCGAGAACGCCGTCGCTGGGCTGCCCGGCGTCAACCACGTCATGTCCACCGTGACGCAGGGGCGGTCCGTAACAACCGTCGAGTTCTACATCGGCGAGGACGTGCAGAAGGCGACCGATCAGGTCCGCACAGCGATCGACCGTATTCGCGCCAGCCTGCCGCGCACCATCGACGAGCCGATCATCGAGCGGCTCGAGGCCGACAGCCAGCCGATCCTGACCTATGCGGTTTCGGCACCGACGATGTCGGCGTCCGACCTGTCCTGGTATATCGACGATGCGCTCACCACCCGCCTCCAGTCGATCGGAGGAATCGCGTCGATCGCCCGGGTGGGCGGGGTCGATCGCCAGATCAACGTCACCCTCCATCCGGATCGGCTGGCGGCCTATGGCCTGACCGCGCCGGCCGTCAGCGCGGCGCTGCGGGCCTTCGCCGCCGACGGACCGGGCGGCCGGGCGGAAATCGGCGGCGGCGAACAGACCATCCGTGTCCTGGGCGCGGCGCGGGACGTGAACGCCCTGCGGGCCATGACCCTTCCGACCGGCGCCGGGCGCTTCGTCCGCCTGGCCGACGTCGCCGACATCGGCGCGGGCGAGAGCGAGGCGCGCAGTTTCGCACGACTGAACGGCCGGCCCGTGGTCGGCTTTCAGATCACCAAGACCCGGGCGGCCAGCGACGTCGGGGTCGAGGACGAGGTCCACCGCGAGATCGCCGAGATCGCGCGAACCACGCCGGGCGTGACCATCACCGAGATCGTATCCACCGTCGGAGACACGCGGGCCAGCTTTCACGCCACGGTCGCGATCCTGCTCGAAGGCATGGCATTGGCGGCCGTCGTCGTCTTCCTGTTCCTGCGGAGCTGGCGCTCGACGCTGATCGCGGCGCTTGCCATGCCGATCTCGCTGATCCCGACCTTCGCGGTGATGGCGTTGATGGGTTTCTCCCTCAACATCGTCACCCTGCTGGGCCTGACGCTGGTCGTCGGCATTCTGGTCGATGACGCCATCGTCGAGATCGAGAATATCGAGAAGCGCATCGAACGCGGCGAAACCCCTTACCAGGCCGCCCTCCTCGGCGCCGATCAGATCGGTCTGGCGGTGGTGGCCTGCGCCCTGGCCATCGTCGTCGTCTTCGTGCCGGTGTCATTGATGGGCGGCGCCGCGGGGCAGTATTTCCGCGAGTTCGGCCTAACTGTCGCCGCGGCGGTGCTGTTTTCGCTGCTCGTGGCGCGCCTGCTGACGCCGCTGCTCGCGGCCTGGTTCCTCAAGCCGGTGGCCCGGCCACATGCGCCAAAGCCGTTCGAGGGCCCCTACCGTAAGGCGCTCGACTGGGCGCTGGCGCATCCGGGTCTGTCGCTTCTGCTCGGAGCGCTGGTCTTCGCCGGATCGCTCGGTCTCGCCACCCGGCTGCCGACCGGCTTCATCCCTGTCGGCAATCCCACCTCCATCGCTCTGGACATCCAGGCTTCGCCCGGAGCCACGCACGCGGACATGGACGATACGGTCGCCCAGGTGACCCGCCTGCTCCGCCAGCAACCTGACGTGCGCACCGTGTTTGCGACGGTCGGCGGCGAGGACCTGTCTTCCGGGTCGGTCACTGTGGCCTTCCAAGAAGCGCGGACGTTGACGGCCACACAATTCAAGGACCGGATACGGCCCCTTCTGAGATCGATCCCGGACGTTCGCGTGACCCTCCAGGGCGAGCGCGGCCCCGCCGATGTTGAGATCACCCTGGTCGGCCGGGACGACGTCGCCCTCGCGGAGGCCGCTGAACGGGTGCAGCAGGAGATGCGATCTTTGCCGCAACTGACCAACATCCGCCTTGCCGCGCCTCCGGCCGGACCGGAGCTGATCATCCGTCCCCGAACCGAGGAGGCCGCGCGTCTGGGCGTCATGGCGGAGACCCTGGCCGAAATCACGCGTGTGGCCACCATCGGCGACATCGACGCCAATGTCGCCAGGATGACGGAAGGAGAACGGCGCGTGCCCATACGGGCGCAACTGGCCGGGAGCGCCCGGCGCGACCTAACCACCCTGGCCGACCTGCAGGTTCCGACCGTCGGCGCCGGTACGACCCGTCTGGGGGCGGTCGCCGACCTCGGCTTCGAAGCTGGCCCCGCCCGTATCGAACGTTTCGATCGGGAGCGACGGGTGTCGATCCACTCGGATCTCCGTGACGCCAGCATCGGTCAGGCTCTCGCCGCCGTAGAGGCCTTACCCGCCATGACCGCGCTCCCCGACGGTGTCCGCAACGCCGCCTATGGCGACGCCGAACAACTCGGCGAGCTCTTTGGCGGCTTCGCTACCGCCATGGCGGCGGGGGTTGCGCTGATCTTCGCCGTCCTGGTGCTTCTATTCCGTAGCCTCTTCAAACCGGTGACCATCCTGACGGCTCTGCCGTTGTCGATCGTGGGGGCGATCGCGGGCCTGTTCGCCTTCGGCTTTGGACTGACCCTGCCAGCCTTGATCGGCTTCCTGATGCTGCTGGGACTGGCGGCCAAGAACTCCATTCTTCTGGTCGAGTTCGCCATTGAACGGGAGCGCGAAGGGATGAGTCAGCACGACGCCCTGATCGCCGCCTGCCGCGAACGCGCCCGGCCGATCGTCATGACCACGGTGGCGATGGCGGCGGGCATGGTCCCGACGGCGATCGGGCTGGGCGAAGGCGCCGCCTTCCGCCAGCCGATGGCGATCGCGGTCATCGGCGGACTGATCAGCTCCACCCTGCTTTCCCTGCTGCTGGTGCCTGTTGTCTATCGCTATGTGGACAGCGTCGAGCTCTGGCTGAAGCCTCAGCTGGCGCGTGTTCTTACACCGCGGTCCATTGAGACGGACGTGGAGAGATGACCGACCTGCCACGATCACGGCTTTTGCGCAGCCGCTCCGACGGGCGCGTGTCGGCCACGCGCCTTCAAGGTTCGGGCGAACCTTGCCCGCCGGGGCCGCAAAACCTGTCCCGTCGATCAGACCCTTGGCGACATCCCTTGCTGTGGATGCTCCAGGGATGGCTGGCCATGTTCTATCTTGCCGCCGGCTACGCCAAGATCACAGAGACCCGGGACATCCTCATTGCGCTTCTGAACTGGCCGGTCCGGGTCGATCCGGCCGTCGTGATCGTCATCGGCGTGTCGGAGATCGCCCTGGCGCTAGGTGTTCTCCTGCCGGTCCTGTCGTGGCGCCTGTTTCGCCCCGTGGCCCTGGCGTGCGCCGGCGGAATTCTGGTCGAGGCGGTCGTCATGGGAGCCATACACCTGATCCTGCTCGACCCCGGTCTGACCCTGATCAATGCGGCGCTCGCTGTTTTCGCCGGTCTGGTCCTGAAGGGCCGCTGGCGCTGAGGGCGTAGCCTTCCGGCCTTGGGTCGGGGCGGGGGCAGGGCAGGCAGCCGTTTGACTGTCTGCTGGGATGGCGCTGACAGGCGGATAGGTCTGCAGGTCGTCGCCGGGGGCGCGGGCAAGCGGTGAACGTCCGGGACTACGCGCCTGCTGGGGAGGGGGGAATGTGCAGCTTGAAGCAGGCGCCTTGCGCCGTCGGTTCCAGCCAGACCCGACCGCCGTGGAGGTGGGCGATCCGCGCGGCGATCGACAAACCCAGACCCGCGCCTGAGCCGCCGGCGTCCGCCCTGGCGAAGGGCTGGAACGCTCGGCCGGCGAACTCGGCCGTCAGGCCGGGCCCGTCATCCAGCACAGAGATCACGCCGGTCTCATCCACACGGATCGTGACGGTGGATCCGACGGGCGTGTGCTTAAGGGCGTTATCCAAGAGATTGCGTACCGCTACGCCGAGGAGAACGGCATCGCCGCGACGCTCAAGGAAATCGGGGTGAGGATCGAGGCCGATGTCGCGTCCGCTGGTCACGAAGGCCGGCGCGCATTCGGTTGTCGCGGTCATGACGACCTGGACCAGATCGAAGGGGCAGGTCTTGCGCAACGGGCCGTGTTCGCCTTCTGACAGGACGAGCAATTGCGTAATGATGCGCGAGAGCCGGTCGAACTCAAAAGCGGCTTCCTGGCGATGGCCGGCCGGAAGAAGGCTTTCGACCTGGGCTCTAAGCGCGGCGAGAGGCGTGCGCAATTCGTGCGCCGCATTCGCGGAAAACGCCCGCTGCGCCTTCCAGGCGTCCTCCAGTCGGTCCAGGGCGGTGTTGAAGGCTTCGACCAGCGGCGCGATTTCCGAAGGCGCGTCGGCGGCGGGCAGGCGTTCGTCGAGATTGTTCGGACTGATTCGACGCGCTTCCTCCGATAAACGTCTCACCGGCGCCAGGGTCCGCTGCAAGACGATCCAGATCGTCACCATGACAAGCAGGAGGAAGACAGCGACGGGCAGACCGCTGTCGCGCGTAGTGTCCAGAAAGTAGGACGCCGTGAGCCGCTCCCCGAGGGGAATGGAGCGGTCCGGTTCATCCGGGATCAGGAACTGCATGAGCAGGTAGATCGACAGGGCGACGCCGGCGATGGAGAAGAACAGGACGGACTTCAGCGACCGTCGCGCCTGTCTGCGGATCATGGGGCCACCGTTGCAATATAGCCCATGCCGCGAAGCGCCTGGATTGAGACGTCCCCTCCGACGCCCGCCAGACGCCGCCGCACCCGATGGAGCAAAATGTGCAGGGAGTTCTCGCTGTAGTGCCCTTCGAGGGGGTGAAGGGCTTCGCCCAGTTGCGCCTTGCTGATCACCCGCTCCGAGCGGCGAAAGAACCGCTCGATCACCATGCTTTCGGCGCGAGAGAGGTGCACTTGACCCTTCGGTCCCGAGAGCATCTGCGCCGCGACGTCGTACTGGATGGACCCCAGCGTCAGGATGGCGTCCACCAAATGCTCCGGGCGCCGTCCCAACGCGCGCAGCCGGGCGATGAGTTCATCGATGGCGAATGGCTTGACGAGGTAATCGTCCGCGCCGCGGTCCAGACCGCGCACCCGATCATCGATCTCGCCCAAGGCGGTCAGCACCAGGACGGGCGTGGTCAATGCCGCCCGTCGCGCTTGCGACAGGAGGTCGAGGCCGTGATCCTCGCCGAGCATCAAGTCGAGAACCACGGCGTCGTAGGGGGTGGTGTTCCAAGCTTCCCACGCATCGGCGACGGTGTGGAGGACGTCCACGGTGAAACGCGACGCGGTCAGGGAACGGGCGGTGCTTTTCGCCAGCAGACGATTGTCTTCGATCAACAGGATACGCATGAAGTTCGGGTCTGGGTCGTTTGGACCTAGAACCTATAGAACACCGCAAGGGCGCCGGTATATTGATCCGGCGATCCTTCCAGGACCACGATCGGGCTGTCAGCGGCGGAATCCAGCAGTTTGTCATACCCACCGAAGACGCCGACGCCCCACCGTTCGGTCAGCCGGTAGATCAGATTGACGTTCACCCCGGCCTTCTCCATGCCGGCCTCGGCCGCGTAGCTCGGCAGGCCGCTGGCGAACGCCCCCGGCAGATCGACGCCATAGTAGGTCTGCATATAGTTCTCGTCGGCCCACTTGACCTCGGCGCCCACGCCGACGCTGAGCCTTGACGTCACAGGCATGCGGTATCCCACGTTCAGCGCCACGGAATATCCGTCATGGACGCCGCTGAGGTCGCTCAGGGCGGTCACGCCCGCGCTGAGGGAGCCGGGACCCATCAATGTCTCGAAGTCCAGATAACCGCCGCCTTCCACCGCCCCGTCGATGGTCGACAGCTGGCGAATGACCGGGTTGGTGATGTCGTCTTCCCGGCCCTGTTGGTAGGAGATGACCGGGCCTGCCGAGAAGGTGTGGCCGGCGAGCACGTCGAGCTTCAGCGCTGCGCCCTGCAAGCTGAGCGTCAACCCGCTGATGGGATAGCGGACGCTGAAATAGGGGAAGGGCTGTACCTCGTAATCGTCCGACCCTTTGTACTCCGGTCGGTAGGCGCCGCCGCCGCCAACAACGAAAATTCGGTCATTGTCGTCCGATGCCGTCTGGGCCGAGGCGGGCTGGGCCGCCGTCGTCGCCGACAAAGCGAGGATGGCGGCCATGAAGGATCGATGGGAGAGCATGGAGTGCGGTTCCGGCTGGAAAGGTCGTCAACCGTGACCGTCCAACCTTCCGCGAACCTTTCGCTTGTAAACTGATCTGTCGGGGCTTGGGGCGATCCGTCCGGTCAATCTGGCAAGGCTCGGAAGATGTCGGCCTAGGTTCCCCGCTCCCCCTCCCCGGTGCTCCGTGTCCGGACATGATCGCGGCGGCGGGCGCAGGCCGCCTTCGCGCAAGACGGAAGCGTCCTTGCAGGCTCGCGGTCTTTGCCGCTGCCTTTCGTGTCGATCGAGACCGTTCGTCGCCCCACGCATAACAGGCTGCGGCGTATCGCATCGTTCGATCTCAATTTGCTTTCCTCCGCCTACGCGGTACGCAGCTAGGCATCCAAGGCCGCCAAAGAGTTTCGAATGTCGCGTGTCACTGTCCGCCGTCCCGGTGTCGGGTCGAAGCTGGACGCCTGGTCTGCGGGTGGGCTGGCTGTTGTGCTCGGCTTCTTCATGCTGACTGGCGTTCTGGCGGTTTTGAACCTTCAAACTCTGCGCGAGAACAATGACAGGATTAGACAGTCGCACACGGTAATCGTCGCGTTGAACGATATGCTATCCACGGCGCAGGACGCCGAGACTGGACAGCGCGGATATCTGCTAACGGGGGATGTGCGTTATCTCGCTCCCTATGAATCCGCGGTTTCCGCTGTGACGGCCCAGCTCGACGAGGTTGCTGCGCTGACAAGAGGCAACCCGGCCCAGCAAGCCCATGTGGCGCAGCTCCGTAACCATGTGGAGGCCAAGCTTTCCGAGTTGGCCGAAACCATACGCCTCCGCCGCACCGAAGGCGAGCAGGCTGCTCTTGCGATCGTCACCACCGATCGCGGGAAGGTCGAGATGGACGCCATTCGCTCCCAACTGGACCTGATGCGGCAGGAAGAAGTGCGCTTGCGCCAACTGCGGCTGGCAGAGATGGAAGCGGCCTACCGGACCGCCACCATTAGCGGCGTCCTCTCTGGCCTTTTCGGCGCGCTGCTGACGATCGCCATCTTCATGTTGATTCGACAGACGGCGCGGGCGCGGGCCCGCCAGGAATGGCTGCAAACCGGTCATGTCGGTCTGGCGGAAGCCATGATGGGCGACAAGACCGTCGAACAACTCGCAGACAGCATCCTGACCTATCTGGCGCGATACGCCGGATTCCAGGCCGGCGTTCTGTTCAAGGGCGAAGGCGGCGTCTATCGCCGCGCCGCCTCCTTGGGCGTGCCCTCCGAGGCGGCCATCGTCGAGCGCTTTGGCCTGAAGGAGGGGTTGATGGGACAGGTGGCGGCGGAAGGGCGGGCCATGCTCATCACTGATGTGCCCGAAGGCTATATGACGATCGGTTCCGCCCTGGGTCAGGACAAGCCGCGGCACCTGCTGATCGTCCCCGCGCTGGCGGACGGGGTCGTCAACGCCGTCATCGAACTAGGTTTCCTGCATCCGGCGGATGAACGGGTCAGAGAGCTCCTCGACGAAGCGTCGGCAGCCATCGGCATCGCGCTTCGATCGGCCCGCTACAGATCCGAACTGCAGGAAGTGCTGGAGGAAACCCAACGGCAGGCCGAGGAACTCCAGGTCCAGAGCGAGGAGCTTCGGGTTTCGAACGAGGAACTTGAAGAGCAGGGCAGGGCGCTGAAGGAGTCCCAGGTCCGTCTTGAACAGCAACAGGTCGAGCTTGAGCAGACCAATAGTCAGCTGGAAGAGCAGGCCCAGACCCTCGAAACGCAGCGTGACGATCTCGAACGCGCGGGAGCAACCCTGACGCTGAGGGCGCGCGAGCTTGAGCAGGCCAGCCAGTACAAGACCGATTTTCTGGCCAATATGTCCCACGAACTGCGGACTCCGCTCAACTCGCTTCTCATTCTTTCAAAACTTCTTGCCGACAATTCGGAGGAGAACCTCACGGAAGAGCAGATTCGCTTCGCCCGAACGATCGAGTCGTCGGGCAATGATCTTCTTACCCTGATCAACGACATTCTGGACCTGTCCAAGATCGAAGCGGGCCACGTCCAGATCCGTCCGGAAGTCCTGCCGCTTTCGCGAATGATGAGCGATCTGCGGCGGACCTTCGAGCCGGTGGCGGGCGAGCGGGGTCTCGCCTTCGAAATCAATATCATAGAAGCGCCCGACACGCTGGAGACGGATCGCCAGCGACTGGAGCAAATCCTGAAGAACCTGCTGTCCAACGCATTCAAATTCACCGAACGGGGCAGCGTGCGCCTGATCGCGCGGGCTGCGCAGGATGGCAGGGTGGCCCTTGATGTGACGGACACCGGGATCGGCATTGCGCCGGAGCAACAGGAGAGCGTGTTCGAGGCCTTCCGACAGGCGGACGGGACGATCAGCCGCAAGTATGGCGGCACGGGCTTGGGGCTGTCGATCTCGCGGGAGTTGGCGCGGCTGCTCGGCGGCGAACTCAGGCTGCAAAGTCGACCGGGAGAAGGGAGCACCTTCACGCTCTTGATCCCGCAAATGTACGACCCGGATCAGATCGCGCCGCGTGAACGGCCCCCGAGCGTAATCCGCGAGGAAGCGGCCCCTGCGGAGCCGACGACGCTGTCGCCCCCAATGGCGAGCCGTCGTTCCGGCGCGGTTGAGGACGACCGCGACCATCTGCAGGGAGGCCGCCGTCTTCTGCTGGTGATCGAGGATGACGATGTCTTCGCCGCCATCGTGCGCGACCTGGCGCGAGAGATGGGGTTCCAATGTCTTGTGGCAGGGACCGCCGAGGACGCACTGCGTCTGGCCAAACAGTTTCAACCCAGCGCAGTCGTGCTTGACGTGGGTCTGCCGGATCATTCTGGCCTGACAGTGCTCGACAGTCTCAAGCGTGACGACACCACCCGGCACATCCCCATCCACATCATTTCCGGAGAGGATCACGGTCCTACTGCTCTCTCGCTGGGCGCGGTGGGGTCCCTCGTCAAGCCTGTGAGGCGCGAGGCGCTGGCGGACGTGTTACGAGCGCTGGAGTCCAAGTTGAACGGCGCGGCCCGGCGCGTCCTGATCGTCGAGGACGATCCCGTACAGAGGGACGCCGTCAGCCGGCTACTGTCCTCGGCGGACGTAGAGACGGTCGGCGTGGGGACAGCCGCGGAGTGTCTGGATCAGCTTCGCAGCCAGACCTTCGACTGCATGGTGCTGGATTTGTCCCTGCCTGATGCATCCGGTTTCTCGCTTCTCGAGACGCTGAGCCAAGACGGCGACCACGCCTTCCCGCCGGTGATCGTCTACACCGGCCATGACCTGACCGCCGAGCATGAGCAGAGTCTGCGTCGCTACTCCAGCTCGATCATCATCAAGGGCGCGAAGTCTCCGGAGCGACTGCTCGACGAGGTTTCTCTGTTCTTGCATCAGGTCGTCTCCGACCTGCCTCCGGAACATCAGAGGATGATCCGCAAGGCCCGCAATCGCGACGCTGTCCTGGAAGGGCGGCGTATCCTCATCGTCGAGGACGATGTGCGCAACGTCTATTCCCTGACGAATGTGCTGGAACCTCGGGGCGCGGTTGTTCAGATTGCGCGGAACGGCAAAGAGGCCCTTGACGCCCTGGCCGCCTCATCCGACGCTTCTGAAAGCGGCATCGACCTCGTCCTGATGGACGTGATGATGCCGGTGATGGACGGCCTGTCGGCGACGCGCACGATCCGGGCCGACCCGCGCTGGGCGAAACTACCCGTCCTGATGCTGACCGCCAAGGCCATGCCCGACGATCAGGAACGTTGCATCGCAGCGGGCGCTAATGACTACATGTCCAAGCCGATTGATATCGACAAGCTCTTGTCCCTGGTCCGTGTCTGGATGCCGCGTTAGGACGATCTGTGATCGATACGACCGAGGACCTCGAAATCCAGCTTTTGCTGGAAGCGCTCTATCATCGCTATCACTACGATTTTCGCCACTACGCCCGGGCGTCGATTAAACGACGGCTCCTGCAGGCGCGCGAGCAGATGGGCTTTTCCAGCCTGTCCGCCTTGCAGGAGCGGGTTCTTCATGACGGCTCGATGCTGCCGCGCTTGCTGGGCTATCTCACGGTCCAGGTCAGCGAGATGTTCCGTGACCCCTCCTATTTTCTCGCCCTGCGGGAGCAGGTTTTGCCGCACCTGCGCACCTATCCCTCGCTGAAGGTCTGGATCGCGGGCTGTAGCGCGGGCGAGGAGCTCTACTCGCTCGCCATCCTGTTCAAGGAAGAGGGGCTTTATGATCGCGCCCTCTTTTATGCGACGGACATCAATCCCGACGCGCTTCGCGCGGCCGAAGCGGCCGTTTACCCCTTGGATCAAATCCGCAGGTTCACCGAAAATCACCAGAAGTCTGGAGGACGGTCTTCCCTCTCGGACTATTATACGGCGGACTATGGACGCGCCGCGTTCGATAGCGCCTTACGGGCTCGAGCGGTCTTTTCGGATCATAGTCTGGTGACCGATGAAGTGTTTTCCGAAATGCACCTTATCTCCTGTCGCAATGTGATGATCTATTTCGATCGTGCCCTTCAGGACCGGGCGGTCGGTCTATTCAAGGACTCTCTCGCCCGTGACGGCTTCCTGGGTTTGGGGGCGAAGGAAAGTCTTCGGTTTTCGGAACACCTCTCCGCCTTCCGAGAGTTTGTCCCCGAGGAAAAGATCTACAGGCGCAAAGGCCGATGACGCCCCCTGCGAGAGCCGTCGTCATCGGCGCTTCCGCAGGGGCGGTGCAGGCGCTGTTGAGGATATTGCCGGCTTTGCCGGCCGCCTATCCATGGCCGATCATCGTCGTCGTTCATGTTCCGCCGGATCGAAGCAATGTGCTCGTGCCCCTCCTTCGCGACCGCTGCAAACTTCGGGTGAAGGAGGCCGACGACAAGGAGCCGTTGCTGCCGGGCGTCGCCTACTTCGCGCCTTCCGACTATCATCTCCTGGTCGAGGCCGAGGCCAGTGTCGCCCTCTCGGCAGACGAACCCGTCAACTATTCGAGGCCATCGATCGACGTTCTGTTCGACAGCGCGGCGGACGCTTACGGCGAGGGCCTCACCGGCGTCATTCTCAGCGGCGCGAATGAGGACGGCGCCAAGGGCCTCGCGCGTGTCGTGGCGAGAGGCGGGACGGCGGTTGTGGAAGACCCTGAGGCCGCCTATGCATCGATCATGCCGGCCGCCGCCTTAGTCGCCTGTGTGGCCGCGCGCAAGATGACCCTCGACGAAATCGGCGCGCATCTGTTGGAGTTAGGCACGGCATGAGCGTTATCGACGATCCTATCAACGTCCTCCTCGTCGATGACCTCGAAGAGAATCTGATCGCTTTGGAGGCCCTTCTCAAGCGTGAAGGCCTGCGCTTCCTGACGGCGCGCTCCGGCGACGAAGCCTTGGAACTTCTGCTCCTCAACGACGTCGCTCTGGCGCTTCTGGATGTGCAGATGCCGGGTATGGACGGGTTCCAACTGGCCGAATTCATGCGCGGCGCCGAACGGGTGCGCCACGTCCCCATCATCTTTGTCACGGCGGGGAGTGCGGACGCCCGACGGCGATTTCGGGGCTACGAGGCTGGAGCCGTGGATTTCATCCAGAAGCCGATCGAGGCCGATGTCTTGCGGAGCAAGGCCGATGTATTTTTTGATCTTTATCAACACCGACGCGAAGTTCTTGCTCAGCGGGACTCGCTAGAGGCTTATGCCGAGGCTCTCCGAGCCGCTGATCTGAACAAGAATCAGTTTCTGGCCATTTTGGGTCATGAACTCCGTAATCCCGTGATGGCGTTGAAGGCCGGCCTAGAGCTCATGGAACGGCGCGGCGCGCACGAGGGCAGTGAAAAAATTCGTCAGCGAATGCAGGTGCAGTTGTCGCAACTCGGCCGATTGGTCGATGATTTGCTGGACATCACTCGCATCGATCAAGGCAAGATCGAACTTCGTCGAGAGCGGGCGGATTTGCGTGCCGTATTGGAAGCCGCTGTCGATGGGGCGCAGCACAAGATTGATATGGGCGGACACGCCTTGAACGTGGATATCCCCCCAGCGCCGATCTGGCTGACGATTGACGCCGCACGCATCACACAGGTCGTCGGGAATCTGATTGGAAACGCAGCCAAATACACTCCTCGCGGCGGCCGCATCGCCCTGTCCGTGACAGAAACCGGAAGTGTCGTCATCATCCGTGTCAGTGACAATGGCATCGGCATTCCCAGGGATATGCAAGACGCGGTGTTCGAGCTCTACGCTCAGCTCAAAGGGCCAGATGCGCGATCACGGGAAGGTCTGGGCATCGGTCTGGCCCTCGTGAAGCAAATCGTCGAGCTTCATGAGGGATCGATCTGTGTGGCGAGCGACGGCGAGGGGGCGGGTAGCACCTTCACCGTTCGATTACCGGTGAGCCTGCCAGTCTGAACGCCCGCCGGTTCGCAACGGGCCGGCAGGCCGAGGCCCTTAAGACCAGAGAATAACAGCGTTCGAGGCTCGGGCCGATACGGCCGCAAGCGTTGGAGCGCGGCCTCACACACCGCTGAATGCGACGTCAGAGGGCTGGCGGTCGCCCAGCCGTGCGGAACCGAGCAAGGCAAGCCTGCCCAACTAAGAAAAGCGATGATCGGCATTGCGCACAAGGCGGGGCAGGCGTTTGAATGGGTCATGTCCCATCCATCGCCTCCCCGGTCTGACACCGATCGTATCGCCGAACTCGAACGGCTGCTCTTCATGCAGCAGGGGCAGCTTATCGCGCTCCTGTCCCTGGAAGTCTCGAGGGTTTTGCGTACCCCCGAAGATCGGGAGCTGATCCGGGGCGTCTGCGTCGAACTGGCGGCTGCTCAGCCGGATCCGGACACCCCGCTGGGGGCTGGCTATCTGAGCATTCTTGATGCGTTGACCGAGGCGACGGACGATGGGGACCTCGGCGCAGGGCCCCATTGAAACGCCGGAGCGTCCGAACGACATCTGGGCGTACGGCGCCCTCGCGGTGTGAACGCCGTCTGGCCAGGCTCCCTCCCGCCCGGATCCAACGCGTCTCTCTGAGGATCAAGCCGGTTGCGGCAGCGCCATCCAGCCGTCTCGGGACATAAGGCCTTCCGGCGATCGGCCGGGTCCAGATCGGCGCGCCAAGGTCATGACCCGACTTGGACTGATCGGTCGCCGGTCCGCCGCTCCCGTCGACGGGACGCACGGTCTGCGTCCGACCTCGAGATCCGGGCCGGATCGCCGCATATCGGCGCTGATGACGCCGCGCCAGGGATGTGACCTGCGGAGAACGGATCGGCGGCGATCCGCCCGATCTCACCTCTCCCCTGACATCGTGGAAACCCCTGGGCCAGCGCCCTGACAAGAACCTTGCATCTGTGTTCCACCCTATCCGGATTTGTTCGAGAACATCCGACGACCGTCGTGGATCTGGCGAATGATTTGAGCGCGAGGGTCATCTCCCTGTGCAAGGCGCATGCCCCCACCCTGCCGGATCTTTCATTAGGCGCGGCTGATGAGCGGGTGACCAGCGTGAAGTCGCTTCTGGCCGTCCTGGCGGCGCCCATGAGCGCGCCGGCGAGGCCATCGTTATCGCGGGCGACGACCTCGACATCGGCGCAGAAGCGTTCCCCATGGTGGCGCTCCTTTTGCACAAACTGGCCACGAACGCGTCAAATAGGGTGCGCTCTCTCATTCGGAGGAACGACTTGACGTGACCCCCGTTTCTCATCCAGCCATAACGAGAGTCCTTTGGTGATCTGAACTGGGGTTTGTGGGGTTGGCAAGAGGCCGGTCAGCGCAGCCTTCAACCAGCGCAGCGGACCGGCCGATCTTTCCGCTGAGGGCATCTGCGTAAGCCTGCGGCGTCAGCCATCCCAGCTTCGAGTGCGGCCGGGTTTCATTGTAGTCGCGCCGCCAGGCTTCGAGCACCGCACGGGCGTGCGGCAGGGATCGGAACAGCGTCTCGTTCAGCAGCTCGTCACGCAGACGGCCGTTGAAGCTCTCGTTGAAGCCGTTCTGCTGAGGCTTGCCCGGCGCGATGTAATGCCAGCCTACGCCGGCGTCGTCGGCCCAGGCCAGGATGGCGTTAGACGTATATTCCGTGCCGTTGTCGCTGATGATCGTCTCGGGGCACCCGCGTCGCAGGATGATGGCGTCCAGCTCGCGCGCCACCCGCCGGCCCGACAGCGAGGTGTCGGCAACGAGGCCGAGGCATTCACGGGTGCAGTTGTCGATCACCGTCAGGATGCGGAAGCGCCGCCCATCGGTCATCTGATCCGACACGAAGTCGAGCGACCAGCGCTGGTTCGCGACCAGTGGGGTCTCCAACGGACGCCGCGTGCCCATGGCCCGTTTACGCCCGCCTCGCCGCCGCACCGTCAGCTTCTCCTCGCGATAGATCCGCTGGACCCGCTTCTTGTTGACCGCATGCCCCTCGCGCCGAAGCATCACGTGCAGGCGGCGATAGCCGAACCGCCGTCGCTCCTGGGCCAGGGCCTTCAGCCGATCACGCAGGGCGCCGTCGTCCGGTCGGGTCGTCCGATAGCGCACGGTCGTCCGATCAACGCCCAGCACCCGGCAGGCCCGCCGTTCGCTCATCTCGCAGGCGGCCTGCAGATGACCAGCCGCCTCGCGCCAGCCGGCGGGCGTCACCACTTTTTTCCCAGCAGGTCCTTCAGCGCCACGTTGTCCAGCATCGCGTCCGCCAGCATCCGCTTCAGCCGGGCATTCTCATCCTCGAGCGCCTTCAGCCGCCGAGCCTCCGACACGTCGAGCCCGCCGAACTTGGCCTTCCACTTGTAAAAGGTCGCAGAGCTGACCCCGTGCCGCCTGCACACCTCCGCCGTCGCCACACCGGCCTCCTGCTCGCGCAGGATCCCGATGATCTGCTCTTCCGTGAACCTTGATCGCTTCATTCTGTCCGTCCTTCGTTGGGCGGACTCTAGCTATTCCTGGAGGAGTTTCAGGGGGTCACGTCAGACTTTCCATCGCGGTTCTCTCCACGAAGGATCGTAGGGTGGAGATCGTCTGGACGGAGGCTGGCGGAAATGTCCAGTCCGGTGAAAGACCGCAGGGCTTCGGCAGGCTGCTGAACGGGCCACCGTCACGAGTCTGGACGCGACGCTTGAGCGAGAGTGGGAAGAGGACGGGGTTGTCGTGACGCTTCGGACACCGGCGTCTCGCCTGCACGAACAGACTTGACGCAAGGGGCCGGACCCTCCGCGGCCGGCACGCTTGGCGAGCGCCACGTCCGGGGCCTCAATCAAATGTCGAGCTCAAGCGCCCTCGTTGATTGACCCTCTTGTGAGCCGGTCGGGCAGCGGCGGCCTTTATCAGATCGGCAGGCGACCGGACGCCGTCGGACTGACAACGTTACGAATCACGCTGACGGCTTGGCGGGCGATGATGCGCTCCTCGTCAGTAGGGATGACCCGGACCGTCACGCGACTGCCGGGGGTGCTGATGACAGGACCATGTCGTCGATTGGCTTCAGGATCGATCTCGACGCCGGCCCACGCCAGCCTTCGGCCGATGCGAGCGCGGACATCCGCGTGATTTTCACCGATGCCGGCGGTGAAAACGAAGCCGTCCAGACCTTCGAGGCTGGATATGAGTCCGCCGGTCTCGCGCGCGACCCTCCAGGCGAACAAGTCTATGGCCTCCTCCGCTTCCGGAGCCTCGCTCGTAGAGAGGGCGCGCATATCGCTGGCCAAGCCGGAAACCCCAAGAAGGCCGGAGCGGCGGTAAAGGAGGTCCTCGACCTCGGCGACGGTCATTCCTCGTTGCGTCTGGAGGTGAAGCACAACGCCGGGATCGAGCGTCCCGCAGCGCGTCCCCATCATTAGACCGTCCAGGGCGGTGAAACCCATCGTGGTGTCTATGCTGCGGCCGTTCCGCAGGGCACAAAGGCTGGCCCCGTTGCCGAGATGGCCGACCACGACCCGGCCGGACGCCAGCACTGGATCCAATTCACGCAGGCGTTGGGCGACGTATTCATATGAAAGCCCGTGGAAGCCGTAACGGCGGACCCCCTGCTCATGGAAGCGTCGGGGTAGAGCGAAGCGCGTGGTTACGTCGGGTCGTCCGTGATGAAAGGCCGTGTCAAAACAGGCGACCTGAGGCAGGCCTGGCCGCAACTTGGCGATCGCGCGGATGGCCGCGAGGTTATGAGGCTGATGAAGGGGCGCAAGAGGGCAGAGAGCATCCAACGCCGCCATCATGTCATGGTCCACGAGCCGGGGGGCTGAGAATAAGGTGCCGCCATGAACGACACGATGGCCCATCGCTACCAGGACATGGTTCTCCAGCAGCGCGGCCGTCCGTTCGAACAGGTCGGCCAGAAGCTGATCATGCGTTAGGGCTAACGGGCTGCCGGGCCAAGCGTGGTCCATGATCACAGCGTTTCGCGCGTCATGCATTCGCAGGCGAGGAGATGTGCCGATGCCTTCGATCTTGCCGCGGGCCAGGAGCGGCATTTGATCATCATCCTCCAGCGCGAACAGTGAGAACTTGATGCTGGACGACCCCGAATTCAGGCTGGAGACGACCCTTGTCATGTGAGGCCCGGAGCCGCCTTGGTCGCGGCGCGCACCAAAAGGACGGCTACAGCGCACGAGGCCAGCTTCGTTTTCAACGAATCCGCCCGGCTGGGAAGGATGATGGGAACTCGCGCGCCCAAGACGACGCCAGCGGCCTCGGCATCGCCTAGGAAGGTCAGTTGCTTGGCCAGCATATTGCCCGCCTCGATATTGGGCACAATCAGAATCTCGGCCCGGCCAGCGACCGGAGAGACGATGTCTTTTTCGCGGGCGGCCGCTTCATTAATGGCGTTGTCGAATGCGAGCGGGCCGTCCAGAAGTCCTCCCGTGATCTGACCCCGGTCGGCCATCTTGCATAACGCCGCCGCGTCCAGGGTGGCGCGCATGGCGGGGTTGACCGTCTCCACGGCGGCCAGAATGGCCACGCGCGGTTCCGGTATGCCGATGACATGAGCCAGATCGATGGCGTTGCGCGCAATGTCCGCCTTGTCCATTAGGGTCGGCTCGATGTTGATCGCGGCGTCGGTGATGATGAGCGGCGTCGGATAGCCCGGGACGTCCATGACATAGGCATGGCTGATGCGGCGTTCGGTCCTGAGTCCTGTTGCCGTGGGCACGACCGCGCCCAACAGTTCGTCAGTATGGAGAGATCCCTTCATCAGCAATCTGGCCTCTCCCGCTCTCACCAGAGCCACAGCCTCGGCTGCGGACGCATGGCTGTGGGAGGCGGTCACCATACGGTAGGCGGTCACGTCCCGCCCGGCCTCTTCGGCTGCTGCCCGTATCCTCGCTTCCGGCCCCACCAGAATCGGCGCGATGAGGCCGGCCTCGGTGGCGTCCGCCACCACGGCGATGGCGGCGGGGGTGCAAGGATGGACGACGGCCGTGATTTCGGGCGGGCCGCCCCGGACCTTTTCCATCAACACCCGATAGTTGTCGCCCAGGGCGCGGTCCGGACTCATCGGGCGGCGTGCGGGATCGGGAGATTTGCGGCGCCGCGAGGGGCCTGGGTCCGCACGATAGCCGCGCCGATCCCGACCGCGCCCCGGGTCGCCAAGGCGGTCTGGCCCGTGAAATCCGTCATGGTCGTCCTTTCGTCTGATGCAGAGAGGGGCGTTTACCGGAAGCCCGCAGTGGAGTATCGACCCCTATCTCAATCCGGGCCACCGTGTGGGAGCGAGGCGAATAAACGCAGCACCGGCCGGTTCGCCAGGCAGCCTGCGTTGAAGGCGCCGCTTGTACTGATCGACCAAGCATAAAGAGTTTTTCGGGAGTCCGCGACAAGACCCCGTCAACCTGGGACGGCCCGCTCGCCGCGGACCATGTTAAATCCCGATCCGCAGACCAGCCAAAGGCGAGGCTCGGGTCGTTCCGCGATGGAGCCCGGCGTCGGGTACGGCGGCGCTGGTCCCGATCCCGACCAGGGGCTAGTCTCTCGACGTGCTCAGCTATCCTCGTCGCCTCAGAAGCTTGGCCGTCGCGCTCGCCGCGCTCGCCGGCTTTGTCGACGCGATCGCCTTCCTGCAGCTGGGCGGCTTTTTCGTGTCCTTCATGAGCGGGAATTCCACTCGGCTGGGCGTCGGCCTGGCGCAGGCGCCGGTCGCCGCCTTGATCGCCGGAGGACTTATCGTATGTTTCGTCCTTGGGGTGGTGACGGGCTCGCTTGTGGGGCGCCACGCCGGCCGACGCCAACGACCGGCGGTGCTGGGGGTGGTCGCGCTCATTCTCTCGCTGGCGGGCATGGCTCATCTGGCCGGTCTCGTTCACCCTTCAGCTCTGCTCCTCGCGGTGGCGATGGGGGCGGAAAACGCCACTTTCGAACGAGACGGGGAGGCCCGGATCGGGGTGACCTACATGACGGGCGCATTGGTAAAGCTGGGACAGGGCCTAGCGTCAGCCTTCACCGGAGGCGACCGCAAAGCGTGGCTCGCCTATCTGTTCCTCTGGGCGGGTCTGGTGTCGGGCGCCTTCCTCGGTGCCATGGCCTATTCCGCAGTCGCCGGACAGGCTGTCTGGTGCGCAGCGGGCGTGGCGGCCCTTCTATCGCTCCTCGCTCTCATTATAAATCCGGAATGAAAGCTTGCTTGGCCAAAGCCTCGCGACGTGACGCGACGAGCGCGCCATCTGCCTGTGCTGATCATCGGCGTTTGACCCCGTGACATGATTGCTGATGCGCGATCAGACGCCATGAGAGACTGACCGCCATGCTCGAAGCCTCGAGCTTTTTGTCCTGTCCGACGAAGCCTCAGGGCGCGCGACCGCCTCACCGGCAAGCCAATAACCCATATCCCACGGCCTTAAAGCTTCACGCCTTTCAGCCGCACGGCATTGGAGATTATGCTGACGGACGACAGCGACATGGCCAAGGCTGCGATCATCGGGGACAGCAGCAGGCCGAAGGGTAGAGCGCTCCCGCCGCGATCGGCACGCCTAGGGCGTTGTAGCCGAAGGCGAACAGCAGGTTCTGGCGGATGTTGCGGATCGTTGCCCTGGACAGGCCGCGCGCGCGCACCACTCCGTTCAGGTCACCCGACAGAAGGGTGACGCCGGCGCTCTCAATCGCCACGTCGGCAGCGGCGCCCATGGCCACCCCGACGTCGCCGGCGGCGAGGGCGGGGGCGTCGTTGACCCCGTCGCCGGCCATTGCGACGATGCGGCCCTCATTTGCAGGCGCTCGACTACTACGGCCTTGTCGGCGGGGGAGACGTCGGCCTCGACCTGGTCGATGCCCGGGCGGACGGCCACCGCGCAGGCGGTGACGGCGTTGTCGCCGGTCAGCATGAGGATGCGGATGCCCTCGCCGTGCAGGGCGCGGATGGCCTCGGTCGTGGTGGGCTTGACCGGATCGGCGATGGCGAGCGCCCCGGCTAGGGCTCCGTCCACGGCGACCAGGATGGCGGGGGCGCCGTCGCGTCATAGCGTCTAGGTCTTGGCATCTTGCCTGCAGGCGGTGTTTGGCTCGCCGCCGAGCCGTAGTCGAGACCCCTGTCCGCTGACGCCGCAGCGCGGTGATCCCATCCGGGGGTCGGAATGAGCGGCTTCGCCAGGTTGGCTATCGCAGGTCGCGCCCTCGGCTCTGGCCGCGAGGATTCGAACTTGACCCTGCGGCTTGCAATCCGTCCGGCTTGACAATCTGGACCGGACGGGATGCGCCCCCGCAAGGGCGGATCCGGGGCGCGCCATCCCGCCCAAGCCAGCAGCCGTCTAGGTGTCGTGTCCGACAACCGATGCAGGCTTGCGAATGAAGCGGACCCGCTCGTGCTTCAGATCCGGCTCGGCATGGAAGCCTGCCGCCCCCCAAGCGATTTTTTGGGGCTCAGTTTGAGACGGGTGGTGTCCGATCCACCACTCCAACTTGCGAGCTGCCTTGGGCAGGATGCCGCTGACCAATCGCTCGATGTCTCGAAAGCTGAGATCGACCACAGCCTGTCGTTGGCGCGCCAGATAGGCGGCAAGCGGATCGTATTTGCCCATGATTAACAATAGCCACGTCGGACGCGGGCCTCAAGCCGGCGTCTCAGGAAGCAACGGGGGCGTGTGTGCACCTTCAAAGCTGCGAAGACGACCTGATCAGGCGAATGCCGCGCCCATGTTAGCCTTCGCTGCGCGGAATGCTGGAAGACCAACGCCAGCCTGCTTCGCCGAAGAGACTTCATCATTACGACCTCTGTGTGAAAATATTGGACCGTCAAGCCATGTGAACGGCGGTTTCCGCCCCGGATGACACCTCGGGCTTGCATGTCATCACGCCCCGGCTTCGTCATATCGGACATGCCGGGTATAACGGGGCAGGGGACGGACCACATGGACCGGAGCCTAGATGGTTCGGGCCGAACTCTACGGAGCTCCGTCCCGGACCGTCGCCCCGCGGCCGCCCCACCGGCGCAGGCCAGTGTTCGCCTGCGGCCTCTTCGCGGGAGCGGTCGCGTCGCTCGACGACGATGGATGTTCTGCAGGCGCGGTTACGATCAAGAGTCGGTTTCACGCCCTACGGATGGGGCCGAAGGAATGCCGATGGCGCACTATACTCTGGTCAATAATGATGGTCGCAGTTCCGAGCTCTTCGAAAAGAACGTCGAAGCTTCGCATGACGACGCCCGACGGCTTGCCCGTCAACCTCTGGATGCGGCCCCCAAGCTTCACGATGCCATGGTCATGAAGCGGGGGCTGGATACTGCCATCCTCAGCCGGCCGAACTGACGCCCGATCCCGCTGATGGAACCGACCCGGAGAAGAAGAGATGGATCAGCCTCTGGCTCGCAACTCGAATGCCTCCGCTGCAATCCCCGGAGGCAGCAGACGAGACCCGGCGAGCATCTCCCTGAGCGTGACGAAGTCGAGAGGTTTTGTGAGATAGGCATTCGCGCCGGCCGCCAGGCCCACGTGCTGATCTTCCAGCCGAGCCGACGCGGACAGGATAACGATCGGGGTCGCGAGACGTGGACATGGTCGCCCGCGAATAAGCCGCGACGCCGCCCTTGGGATCCTCGCGCGGGCCGCCGTCCTCGCCCGCCTCGGCCAGGCTGTTGGGTTCATAGTTGGCGCGGCCCTTGGGCACGGCCATCTGCATATGGCCGTCGCCTTGGAAGTTCTGGAAGGGGCAACCCTTGGCCTGATTGATCGGGATCTGGTGGAAGTTGACCTCAGGCATCAGGCCGATGAAATCCCAGAAGGTGTCATGGACGCTGGCCGCCTGGAGATAGCCCTTGTCGGCCTCCATCTTCACCGCATGGATCAGATCCGGGAATTTGATCGCGTCCATGCCGCCATACCTGGCCTTCCACTTGTAGATGGTCGGCGAGCGCAGCCCGTGCTTCCTGCACAGATCCGCCACCGGAACACCGGCCTCCTGCTCGCGCATCCCGATGATCTGCTCTTTCGTGAAGCGTGATCGCTTCATTCTGTCCGTCCTTTCGAGGGGCGGACTCTAGCCATTCCTAGAGGAGTTTCAGGGGGTCACGTCAGGCGCGACCGGGCGCGGCGCTCAAAAAGGAAGCCGATTACAGAGCGATCTTCAGGGAGGACGCCGCCCACCCGATGGCCATGTATCATGTCACCACAGTGTTGCTGATGCAGGTCGAGGCATACTTCCGATCCATTCGAAAAACGACTGATCGGGCTTTGGTCAACAAAATGAAATTCCATGTACTGACGGTGTTGGCTTGGACGCTAAATGGGAACTCCACCCTACCGGGCCAGCGGATCTCGCAGCTTGATCCGACGAATGTGAACGACGCGATGCTTCAGAAGGTGGCAGCCTGGGTGTTCGGGGAGTTCTCGAACTTCGGAGCAACCGATGCCAAAGCGAGGGATCCGAACTTCACGAAGCGCTTGAAGGACAACTGGAGCGTTTCAGCCACGGCCTAATCACGGCCAATCGGGGGAGTGAGCGTCGCATTGTTAGAGCTGCAGAGCCGTCTTGTGTTGGGCGCTGCGATGGCCTGCGATCGAAAATGACGGTATCGTGGAAGTCTGCCAGTCGCTCATGTCGGTATGGATTGTCGGTATCAAAAGCCGCTCTGAGATTGGTGCCGAGCTGAGCTCGGCAGACGTGCTGACGGCCTTTTGTCTGCGGATAGGTAGCTGTGCATGAATGTCGGTATCTCAAGTATATCGAAGAAAAGGCGTCGATAAATCAATGCCTTCCAGCCCATTGGACGATCGAGTGGGCGTGAGGGTGAGGGCATGATGGTTCGGCCCTTTCGCGAGGGGGCGTTGATGACCCGGTGATATTAGCGGGCGAATCCGGACAGGACGATCCCGTATCCCTACGGTGGAACAACGGGCGGAAAGGCTGGACGTTTTCAGTTTGTGGCGCGACGCAGTTGGCGGACGGGTAGGAGCCTCACTGCGCCAGTCGGCGCAGCGTCCGGAAGGTCACCGAGTATCGGAGCAGATCGCCCGGCGCGATGCTGTGCTGCCAGACCTCACGCGCGGGGCCGTCGAGGAGATAGCCGGAGCCGGGGGTTAGGATCTAGGATGCGCGTCGCCAACCGCCGACTTCGGGGCGACGGAAACGCAGCACGCAGTCAGAGACGAATGACAGGCCGACGACCTTGCCGTACTCGGGGCGGTCCCGATGCCAGCCGATGCCGGCGCCTGGCGTGTACTCGGTGACGAGGGCCTGGACGAGTTCGGCCTCGGGAACGTCGGCGAAATCCGCCGCAGTGGCCCGCAGGGGGATCAGCCAGTCGGGGAGGGGATCAGCTTGGGCAACCCGGTTGTGAGTGAAGTCGTACCGGGAGCCGAACGAGACCGTCCGGCGGTTGCCCTTGAACCCGCGAAAGTCGAAGGGGGCGAAGGGGAGCTTTCGAGCCCGGCCGATCAGATCCTCCTGGACCTCCGGCGAAACGACGGCGTCGGCATAACGCAGACCGGACGGCTCATGCCGGTCCGGCACGGAACCCGGTTCCGGGAAGAGCGCGAAGGTGTCGGTCATGGGATCAGCGCAGCTGGCTGTCCTTGCTGCCGCGTCGGTTGATGCCGGCGACGACGACGCGGCTGTCCCGGCCGGACTGGCAAGGCACGCAGGTGGTGACCCCGGGGACCGCCAGACGGCGCCCCTCGGGGATGGGATCGCCGCATTCGATGCAGTCCTCGGTCCCTTCGCCGGCGGGCATGCGGGCGCGAGCGGTCAACACGCCGTCGAGGATGGTGTCGTCGATCTGATCCAGAACCGCTCCGTCGCGGGTCCAACCTCCAGCCATCTGGGGCTCCGTTTCTTCATTTGTGGAAACAACGAGATAGGAAATTCGGCGGCCACCACGCGTTGCCGCCGGCCGGGTGCGCCCCGCCGGGTTTCTCAGGAATACGCTGATCGGCTGATCACAGGCTGGGGCGCCGGCGATCCTCCATTAGGCAACTCCGCCGTATGGAACGTCGTCCTCCAGCGTCGATTCTCTCAGTAGGGCATCAAGCTGCGAGGACACGAACATGCCAGAGAAGAACGACAGCACGGACCGGTGGGGCGGACCGGGGGCGAGTCACGAAGACCGTTCGAAGGCGAAACCGGATCCCGTCGTCAAGGATGCGGACGCGCCCGATCACCTCTCTCCGAGAAGCCAGATATCTTCGGGCGGCGAGCGGGATATCCACCATGGCCATTCTCCGGAAGCCAAAGGCGCCCGGCAGGCGACCAGTGAAGAGAAGCGCCACGAGCGCGACAACCGGCACTAGGCGCGTCCGATGGCTCATCAGAACACCACCTCATCGTCGGCGACCGCGCAAAACGCCGCAACCGATCCGCTCGCGCCGGGTGACCAATCGCGTGACGGCGAGCGCGGGGCCGAACCCCGGAGCTATGCCGACGGCACGCCGGAAACATCCGCCGTCGCGTCGCCTACCGCTGCTGAACTCGCGGACTATGCGGACGAGGGCGAGGCCCTCAACGCGGACGATGTGCCGCAGGGCCGGACCCACGCGGATCGGGCTGACCGGTTCGAGCGGCAATCGCCGCAGGGGCCGAAGACCGTCGCCGGCAACCGGGACAGGCTGAAAGGCGAATAGAGCGAAACGACCGCCTGGCGGAAGACAGGCCGGTCGTTTGCTTCAAGCTCCGCGATGGCTTTGGGCGAGCGTCAGTGCGGCCGATCCGCATCCGCTTCGTCGGCCTGATCCACCATTTCCTGGTGCGCGCGCACGACGGGCAAGGTCTTGGCCGCCCATCCCTTGAGCGCCGCGTTGCCGCCGACGCGACCGTAGGTTTCCAGCAGCGACGCGGTCTCGTTATGGGCGGCTTCCTGTTGCTGCAGATAGACGCGATCGAAGTCCTGGTCCGTCGCGCCGCGAAGGTTGTCGATGAGACCTTGGTGGCGCTGGTCGAGCGCCGTCGGGACAGTCAGGCCGGCGGCGGTGGCGATGGGCTTGAGTTCGTCACCGGCCTTGGAGTGATCGGTCACCATCATTTCGCCGATGCGCTTGATCGCCGGATTGCGGGACCGCTCCGCTGCGATCCTGCCGGCCTCGACCTCATACATGCCGCCGATGGCCGCGTTAGCGACGAAGCCGCCGTCGGTCGTCGCGCCGGCGGGACCGGCCGCTGTGCCGACCACGCTGGCGGCGTGATCCTGAGCGGCGTTGACGGCCTGGTTCTGCTGGTCCGACGCGCCGCCGGTTTCCTGCTGGCAAGCCGCGGTGAAGAGGGCGAGCCCGCAGGCTCCGGCGAGTAGGGCGTGTCTCATCAGGTCCTCCCTTGGATGAGACCAAAATGCATGTTGTGCGACGGCGTTCCAAGGTCGCTCGCCGCCCCGGATCAGGCGATCGCGGGATCACCGTCCGCGTTGGGAACCGTTCGCCTGACGCCGGGGGTTTCGATCATCACCGGCGGCTCGGTCGGCCGGGCCGGCGGCAGACAGAGATATCGGGCGGCAAGGGCGCCGCCGCGCAGGCGCAAGGTGAGCTCGGTCAACTCGCCGACCGTCGCCAGTTGCTGCGCGAGGTGGCGGGCGGAACGCTCCGCTGACTTGCCGCTCAGAAAATACTGGTCCCCGATATCGGCGCTGGCGGCGACGCGCCAACCGACCGCCAGGGGCTCTACGACGACTGTGTGCATGCATGACCTCCCTGTTGAACGACAGCGATTTGGTTTGACTCAACCGACTTGCAAGAGGGCCCGCCGTCTCTTCCGAGCCTCGGAACCTGAGCCGTACCTGCTCGTTTTTTCCGCCGTGCTTTGCAGGGAGATGTCGTCATGCCGACCTATGTCTTCCATCTGCATGATGGGCCGGACACCCCTCCGCGGCGGGAAACTGTGGAGGCCAGCGATGATCAGGAGGCGCGCGCGCTGGCCGAACTGCGGCTCACGCTCGGCGCGGCTTCAAACATGTTGAAGTTGAGCGGGACGGGGTGGAACTCGCCCGACTGCACCGCGACAACGAATGGGCACGCCACGCCTGAAGCGGTCCTCGATTGGTCCCGAGATCGTGAGTTGCGAAACCAGCGCTCCCGGCGTTTTTCCCCCTCGGGAGGAAAGGAAATGAGCAGCGAAACGAATACCCTGTCAGCCCCCGATTTTGGTCCTGACGACATCGAGCTGTTGGGTAGGCAACTGGCCGAACGCGGATTTTACGTTATCGGCCGGCTGGCTCCAGCAAGCCGGAAACCGCCGCGGCCACCTGCCCTGAATGCGCGACCGAGCCCCCAAGCCACAAGACCTGGCTAAGGGCAGGGTTCTCGATCAGGGGTTCTGGACCGCTGCAGCTTCCGGCGTCACCGGAGCCAGTTCAGCCGCCTGGGACCTGGCGGGCGGTGCATCGACCACGACAGACCCGTCGTCCTCGATCTCCTCGATCGAGAGAATGGCCTCGCCGGCCGTCATCAAGGGCGCGGCGGCGTCCCCGGCCTGGACGTCGGTTTCCGACATCACGTGGACCTTGCGAGACGGACCGCCGTCCTGCCCGAGCCCGACCCTGTAGAGCCGCAGGCTCATGTTCCGGTCCCGAAGCCGTCGGGGCCTCCGGCGCCGGCGGCGCCTTCGCCGCCGCTGGCGGGGCGTTCGGGCGTCTGGCCCGGCTGATCCGCGCCGCCCTGGTCAGGGCGACGAACGCCGGCGCCGGTTTCGTCGTCTACGCCATTTTCGTCGGGGCGGGGCGTGCTGGTGTCGGTCATGGCGACTCTCTTCTGCTCCTGGAAGAAAGCGGGCGAGCCGATGCGGGTTCCAGTGTCGGCGAGCGAACTGAGAAACCCCAACGGTCCTTCAGCATTCAGGGCAAGGACCACGGAGGGATCGATGAAACGCTATGCCTACGCCTGGATCACCCTGGGCTTCTTCGCCATCTCGATGATCGGACACTGGCTGTTCGGCTGGTTCACCTTCGTCGACGACGCCCGCGAGCACGGCCAGGCCGTCGAGTTGACGCCCTATCTGATGATGATGGGCCGGGACACCTTCGAGAACTGGCAGTCCGAGTTCCTGCAACTGCTGTGGCAGGTCGTCGGCCTGGCCTACTTCCTCTACGTCGGCTCGCCCGCGTCCAAGGAGAATGACGACCGCACCGAGGCCAAGCTGGACGCCCTTTTGCAGCTGGTCGGCAAGGAGCGGGGGGAGGCCATCATCTGCGAAATCGACGAGACCCACGAGCGGCGCGGCGGGCACGCCAAGATCCATGTGGACCCGCCGTTCAATGCCTAGGGTGTCAGCTCCCGAGGCGACGACGCCGATCAATCCGCCTCCCGCGCGGGGCCCTCGCAACGGCGATCTGCCCGCCTACGTCGGCAACGGACTGATCGGGCTGCGCGTGCGCGAACAGCCGCTACAGGCCGGCATGATGATCGTCAGCGGCTTCGCGGGGGAGCATCCGGAACGCCGGATCGAAGCCGCCGCGCCGGCGCCGTATCCTCTGGCCGGTGATCTCGCCCTCAATAACGTCTGGCTCAGCGACCAGCCGTCGGCGGTGTCGAACCTGATGCAGGCCTATGACTTCGCCACCGGAGAGTTGACCAGCGGCTTCCGGTACGAGGCGGCGGGCGTCATCGCCGAGGTCGAGGTCCTGACCTTCGCCAGCCGATCGGCGCCCTCCATCGTCCTGCAGGAGATCACCGTTCGCGTCGATCAGGCCTGCGAGCTCGCCCTGCGCGCCGTGGTCGAGACGAGCGGCTTGAGAGGACGGGTGATCCGGCGTCGAACCGATACCCCCGGGGAGCCGGAGCCGGTCTGTGACGGCTCGCTTCTGTGGGAGTCGGAAGGCGGGCTCAGCACCTGCGGCTTCGCCCTGGCGACGGAGGTGGTTGGAGGCGCGGCGGACCGGTCGGTGCAGACCTGGGACATTTCCGGACCGTTGCGCACCGAGTACAGGCTCCGCGCTCGAGCCGACCGCACGGTGAAGCTCCGCCAGCTGGTCGCCATCCTGCCGTCGGTCGTTCACGACCGGCCCGACGAGGAAGCGGTGCGTCGCGTGGCGCGCGCCCAAGGCAGCGGGGTCGAGACGCTGCGCCGGCGCAATCGCAAGGCGTGGGCCGAAATCTGGAAGGGCCGGATCGTCGTGCACGGGGCGGAAGCCGAGCACCAGGCCATGATCGACGCGGCGGTCTTTTACCTCAACTGCTCGACCCACGAGGCGTCTCCGTCCGCGACCTCGATCTTCGGTCTCGCGGCCTGGCACGACTACAACTACTATTTCGGCCATGTGATATGGGACGTGGACGCCTTCTGCGTTCCCCCGCTGCTGTTCTTCCAACCTGATGCGGCGCGCGCCATCCTCGACTTTCGCACCCGGGGGCTGCCCGCGGCCCGATCGATCGCCCGGCTGTCCGGGCGCGACGGAGTTCAGTTTCCGTGGGAGGCGGCGCCGCTGTCGGGGCAGGAGGCCTCGCCCGGGGGCGGCGACGGCGCGGCCCACGAGGATCATGGCTCCCTCCACACGGCGCGCGCCTTCGGCCTCTACGCCGACGTCACCGGCGACGACGCTTTCCTGAGGGAACACGCCTGGCCGGTCCTGTCGGGCGTCGCGGACTGGATCGTCAGCCGCACGACGCGGACGAAGCGCGGACTGGGAAATCCTGCGCGCGACAGGGCCGGCCGAGGTGCCTGAGCCGCCTGACAATGACGCCTTCACGATCATGGCCGCCAAACAGGTCTTGCGCCGTGCTGTGCGAGCGGCCGAACAGACGGGCGGGCGGCTCCGCCGGAATGGGCGATGACCGCAGACGACCTGTACCTGCCGGTTCGGTCTGACGGGGTGATCGCCGCGCACGACGGCTTCCGGGTGTCCGAGCCGAAGGGGGCGACGCCGTCCCCCTTGGCGGGACTGTTTCCCTACGATCATCCCGCGTCGGAGCGGGAGCGGCGCAACACCCTCGACTTCTATTTGAAGCACTGGGCCGAATACGTCGGCGCGCCGATGTTCCCGGCGCTGTACACGACCTGGGCGGCCATGGCGGGCGACCGCAACCTGTCGCTCAGGCTCTTCTAGGAGGGTTATGCCGCCTACGATCAGGGGCGCTTCCACCAGTGTCTCGAATATCGCCCTGATCATCCCGACAGCCAGGTGAAGGCCGGCCCCTTCTTCGCCAATCTCGGCGGCATGCTGTTGGGTCTGATGCTCGGCTTGACGGGGGTTGTCGTCGACGACGGCGATCCCGGGACTTGGCCGCGCCGTCCCGTCGTCCTGCCCAGGGGCTGGACCGCTATCGAGATCGGGCGGGTCTGGGTGAGGGGACGCCCGATGCGCCTAACGGCGCGTCAGGGCGCGAACCGGGCCGTCCTAACGCCGGCGGCCTGATCCTGAACCGGCCCTGCGACGGTCTGTTTCCCATGGAGGAGATCGAGATGATCCAGACCCAGACACCTGCGGAACCCCCGCCCACGGAGAAGCCGACCGAAATGGCGCCGACGCCCTTGTCGCCGGAGGAAGCGCACCGCCTGGGTTTGAAGACCGAGCAGGAGGCTCGCCGACAGGCTGAGGTCGGCCAGATCGTGCGTGGCGACGGGGGCTAATCGGGCTGGGATCGCGTCCGGCATCGAACATTGGAACGCTGTCGCGGCGAACGTTTTTTATGGGCTCAACCTTCAACGTGGAGAGCCCAGATGGCTGAGAAGACCCTCGACAACCTGTTCTACGACACGCTCAAGGACATCTATTACGCTGAGCGGAAGATCGTGAAGTCGCTGCCCAAGATGGCGCGTGGCGCGAACTCACCCGAGCTCAAGGCTGCCTTCGAGAAACACCGCGAAGAGACCGAGGGCCAGATCGAACGCCTGCAGCAGGTGTTCGAGATCATCGGCAAACGCGCCATGGGCAAGACCTGCGACGCGATCGAGGGCATTCTCGCCGAAGGCGACGAGATCCTCGAGGAATATGCCGGTACGGACGCGCTGGACGCCGGCCTGATCGCGGCGGCCCAGGCGGTCGAACACTATGAGATCACCCGGTACGGCACGCTCAAACGCTGGGCGACCCTGCTCGGCTTCGACGATGCTGCGGCCCTGCTCGATGAGACCCTGCAGCAGGAATCCGCGACGGACGAGAGTCTGACGGCCCTCGCCGATGCGGCAGCCAACGCCAGGGCCCAGGGCGCCGCGGCGGCCTGATCCGCCATGGCGGACGGACTGATCCGCGGCGCGATCCCGGCGAAAGCGGTCCATCTCTGCGTCGACATGCAGCGGATGTTCGCCGAGGACACGCCCTGGCGGACGCCGTGGATGGAGCGGGTGCTGCCGGTCGTAGTCGGACTGTGCGAACACAAGGCCGACCGGACCTGGTTCACCCGCTTCATTCCCGCCGCCACGGTCGGCGAAGGCTGGGGCACCTGGCGCGGCTACTGGGAACGCTGGCCGGACATGACGATCGAGCGGCTGGGCGCCGACAAGGCCGATCTGATCCCGGCGCTCGCCGCCTTCACGCCGCCGGCCCGCGTGCTGGACAAGCGCATATATTCGCCTTGGCCGGGCACGGGGCTCGACGACGCCCTGCGGGCGGGCGGTGTCGATACGCTGGTCGTCACCGGGGCGGAGACTGACGTCTGCGTCCTGGCCGCCGTGCTTGGGGCGGTCGATCTCGGCTATCGGGTGATCGTTGTGACCGACGCCCTGTGCAGTTCCTCCGACGAGAGCCATGACGCCTTGCTGGACCTGTACCGCAATCGCTATGGACAGCAGGTCGAGACGGCGCAGAGCGCGGAGGTGCTCGCCTGTTGGCCTGCCTAACTCTCCAGCTGCTCCATGCGGCACTGGGCGGGCGGCTTGTCGGGACGGAAGCGCAACAGCTTCGTCCCGTGGCGGAAGCGATCATCGGACACCTGGTCGAAGCCGACTTCGACCACCCGCTCGGGCCGCAAGGGCTCCCAGGCCGCAGACCGTTCGATGGACCAGCGGCTCGGCCCGCCGGGGGCGCGGCCGCTGAAGCCTTCACTACCGCGCAGCGCTTCCAGGTTGCGGGTCAGGGCGATCTTGTCGACGCCCGCGAACCCGGATGTATGGCCAACGTGGTTGAGCTTCCCCTCGTCATCATAGAGGGCGAGCAGCAGCGAACCGACAACGGGCGCGTCTGACGCATAGCGGAAGCCGCCGATGACGCAGTCCGCCGTGCGGGCGCGCTTGACCTTGATCACGGCCCGCTCCCCTTCGAGGTAGGGGCCGTCATCGGCCTTGGCCACCACACCCTCCAGCTTGCCCTCGTCGAGCCACGCCTGGGCGAGACGTCGGTCGGTCGTACCGGGCGTCAGCGTGAGGTCGGCCGACTGATGAGCCTTCAAGAAGGCCTCCAGTCGCTTGTGTCGCTCTGACCAGGGCCGGCTTCTGAGATCGGTCCCGTCGACATCAACGAGCATGTCGAAGAGGGCGTAGATCGCCGGGGTCTCACGCGAGAGGCGCTGGATGCGGCTTTCCGCGGGGTGCAGGCGGGCCTGCAGCACCTCGAAGGAGAAGGCGTCGCCGTCGCGCGCCAGCAGTTCGCCGTCAAGACCGAAGCGGGCTTCCGGAAGGGCGGCGAGGCGATCGACCACCTCGGGAAGAAATCGGTTCAGCGATTTTCCCGATTTGGCGATGAGCTCCACCTGACCGTTTCGCTTGAAGGCCAGACAGCGAAACCCGTCCCACTTGGGCTCGTAGACCCAGCCGAACCTTCGGGCAGGTCGGGTCGAGAGCGGGCCTCCATGGGGCGGGCGTCCAGGTCGGTGCGCATCGGGCTCGGCCTCAACCCGGCTTCAGCACGACCTTGGTCCACTCGTTCTGGTTTTCCTTGAAGTTCTTGTAGCCCTCGGCGGCTTGTTCCAGCGGCAGCCGGTGAGAGATCAGGTCCGTGGTGTCGATCTTGCCGTCTAGGATCAGCTGCAGAAGCTGGGGCAGATAGTTCTGCACGTGGGTCTGGCCGGTCTTCAGGGTCAGGCCCTTTTCCATGAAGGCGCCGATCGGCCATTTGTCGGCGAAGCCGCCGTAGACGCCGGGCACTGAGACCGTGCCGCCCTTGCGCACGGCCATGATGGTTTCGCGGAGCACGTGGGGGCGGTCGGTGCCCAGGATCTTCGTCTCCTGCTTGATCGCGTCGACGATATTGTCCGGCGAGAAGCCGTGGGCCTCCATGCCGACGGCGTCGATGCAACTGTCCGGACCGATGCCGGCGGTCATCTCCATCAGGGCCTCGCGCACCTTGACCTCGTGGTAGTTGAGCACTTCCGCGCCGTTCTGCTTCGCCAGCTCCAAGCGACGCGGATGGTGGTCGATGGCGATGACCCGGCCGGCGCCCTGGAGGACGGCGCTTTTGATCGCGAACAAACCGACGGGACCGCAGCCCCAGATGGCCACGGTGTCGCCGGGCTGAATCTGGGCGTTCTCGGCCGCCATCCAGCCGGTGGGGAAGATGTCGGACAGAAACAGGACGCGCTCGTCCTCGATGCCGTCCGGGATCTTGATCGGGCCGTAGTCGGAGTAGGGCACCCGGGCGTACTCGGCCTGGCCGCCCGCATAGCCTCCGGTCAGATGTGAATAGCCGAAGGCGCCCGTCATGGCGTAGCCGTAGGCGATCTCGGAGGCGTCGGCCTTCTCGGCCGGATTGGAGTTGTCGCAGGCGGCGGGCATCTTGTGGTCGCAGAAGAAGCATTTGCCGCAGGCGATGACGAAGGGCACCACGACCCGGTCGCCGCGCTTCAGCGTCGTGTTGGCGGGGCCGACCTCCTCGACCACGCCCATGAATTCGTGGCCCAGGATGTCGCCGTTCGACATGCCCGGGATCATGCTGTCGTAGAGGTGCAGGTCAGAGCCGCAGATGGCGGTGGCGGTGATCCTGATGATCGCATCGCGCGGATTGACGATCTGGGGGTCGGGCACGGTATCGACCTGGACGTTGTGTTTACCGTGCCATGTGAGTGCGCGCATGAGACTCTCGCTGTTTGAATGGTGGTCGGCGTGGCCGGGATCAGAAGTGACGGCTGGCGCGGGGCGCAGCGTCGGGCGCTTTCGACGTCGAGACCTCGCCAGTCTCCATCAACTGCTTGAAGCGCCGCAGTTCCCGGCGGGCTTGGATGCGCGGCTCACGCTGCAGGACCTTGGCGACCACCTTGCCGACGGCGCCGGCAGGCGGATCATAGCTGATGAAGATGCGGACCTCGGTGCCGCGACCAAAGGCGTTGTCCTTGAATCCGACCCAGCCCTCATGATCGACGTCGGATCCTTTGCTGGAGCGCCAGGCGATCCGCTCGCCGGGGATATCCTCGGTGATCTCGGACACCAGATCGATTTCGGTGCCCGCCGGCCCGGCGATGGTCCACTGCGACCGGGTGTCATCCAGGATTTCCACCTCCTTCACGTTCTCGGTGAAGGAGGGCAGGTTCGTGAAGTCCCGCCAGAACGCATAGAGCTCCTGGCGCGGTCGGTTGATCATGGCCGCACGGATGCTCGAAGCGGCGTGGTCGCCCTCGACATTGTCCTTGTCGATGAAGGCGGGGGAGGCGACCTCGGCGTCGGTCGAAATAGGGTCGGTGTCAGGCATGGCGAACTCCGTCTGCTAGCTCTTCCCAATCCGCTCGGCGGCCCGGCGTTCCAGCGTCGCAATACGGAACTTTGATTGCCGTGACCGATTTCCGGGTCTGACCAGAAATCGGAGATTCCCATGTCGGATAGCGCACTTAGCTCAGCGGAGACCGCCCGCCCTCTGGCCCTCGTCACGGGCGCCTCGTCCGGCATCGGCTATGAACTCGCCAAGTTGTTCGCATCGGATGGCTTCGATCTCGTGGTCGCCGCCGACATGCCTCTGGCCGAAGCGAAGCAAACCTTCGAGGCACTCGGCGCACGCGTCGAAACACTTCAGGCCGACCTCTCCACGGAGGATGGTGTCCAGTCGCTCTACGCCATCGTCGCCGGCCGGCCGGTCGATGCGCTCGCCGCCAACGCCGGTCACGGGCTCGGCCAAGGGTTCCTCGACCAGGACTTCGACGACATCCTGCACGTCATCAACACCAACATCACCGGAACGACGCGGCTGCTGCATCTGGTGGGTCGCGACATGCGCGCTCGCGGCAGGGGGCAGATCCTGCTCACCGGCTCGATCGCCGGCTTGATGCCAGGCGCCTTCGCGGCGGTCTACAACGCCTCCAAGGCCTATGTGGACAGCTTCTCCTTCGCCCTGCGCAACGAGCTGAAGGACAGCGGCGTCAGCGTCACCGTCCTGATGCCGGGACCGACCGACACCGAGTTCTTCCACCGCGCCGGCCTCGACGACACGGTCGTTGGCCAGGCCAAGAAGATGGACGCCGGCGATGTCGCCAAGATCGGATACCACGCCATGCAGCGCGGCGAAGGCGACGTCGTCGCCGGGGTGATGAACAAGGTGCAGGCGGCGATGGCGGCCGTGACGCCGCAGACGGTCCTGGCCGAGATGCATCGCAAACAGGCCGAGCCGGGGAGCGCGAACTGATGTTCCAGAAGCTTCCCGCCTTCCTCGGCAAGGCGCTCGACGGTGTCCGCGCCGGCCCCGACAAACTCCTCCTGAACGAGGAGGCCGCCGCCGCACCCGAGACGATCCGAGTCGAGAGCGCCGCGTTCGACGATGGTCAGGCGTTACCTGTCCGGTTCACCGCCGATGGCGAGGGAGTCTCGCCGCCGCTGGCGTGGTCGAACCTTCCAGCCGAGACCCGCCAAGTCCTGGTGGTGGTCGAGGACCCCGACATTCCCGCGCCTCAGCCCTTCATCCACCTGATCGCGGTGTTCGATGCGGCGACGGCCTCGGTCGCGGAGGGCGATCTCAAGGAAGGCTCAGGCTCCGGTCGCTTCGGCAAGCATTCGATGGGCGGGATCGGCTGGCTGCCAAACGACCCCCCGCCGGGACATGGGCCCCACCACTACCTGTTCCAGGTCTTCGCCCTGAACCGCGTCATCGACTGGGGCGCCAAGCCCGACAAGGACGAGGTCAAGGCCGCCCTCAAGGATGCGGTCATCGCCAAGGGCGTCCTGGTCGGCGTCTACGAACGGATTCGATCCGCCTGACGATCAGGCCACCTTCGCTCGCGGAGACCTTCACCGGCGTCGGCGAGAAGGTCAGGGACAATGAAGGGCGGGCGACGCGGGTTTCCCACGCCAAGTTCACGGGACTGCTCAAGGGCGAACTGGAAATCCTCCCAGGCCTGTCGCCCGAACTCGCTCAGGGGATCGCCTCCACGCCCGCGCGCTTTGAGGTCGTCGCCCGGGGAGCATCTGGACGACAAGATCTCGACCCACCGAGGCTTCGCCCTGAAGATCCTCGGCGTCGACGGCCCCCGTATCGTGGAGACGGTGGAGGCGGCGACGCAGGACTGGCTGTTCGAGGCCGAGGAAACCGGTTTTCTCAACAAGGACGCCGGCCGATTCCTGCTGAACCTGAAGGCCGGCGTCTCCCATGCGCCCGATCTGCCGGAGGGGGTCAAGAAGGTGGTCCGCGACGTCTCGGCCGCGACGCAGACGGCGCTGAAGGCGGTGGGCCTGCCGTCGCGAAGCCTGGGCTTCTTCGGCCACCCGCCACGCCACCCTCTGGCCGAAACCTACTTCAGCCAGGCGCCGATCCGGTGGGGCGACCACATCGGCAAGCTCGGCCTCTCCCCCACGGAGGATACCGTGGACGCCCTGATCCAGACCGCGCTTGAACTCGGCGGCGATCCCGACGTCTTCCGCCACGCCATGGTGGAGCAGTTCGCCCAGACCGGCGCCGCGTTCGAGCTCAGGGTCCAGCTCTCGACCGACATCGACAGTATGCCGATCGAGGACGCCTCGGTTCGCTGGGACGAGAACGACAGCCCTTATCGGACTGTCGGCGTGATCCGGTTTCCGCCTCAGAGCGCGTGGAACGAGCCAAGGCGCAGGCCTGGGACGAGCGCATGGGATTCAACCCGGCTAACAGTCTCGAGGCGCACCGACCGCTCGGACAGATCATGCGCGCTCGGCTGTTCGTCTACAAACGTCTGCAAGACTGGAGAAACGCCACGAACGCCGTCCAGAAGGTCGAACCGATGAACCTGGCAGATCTTCCCGACTGACCGGTCGTCGGACCGGGTCGGCGAACGAACGGTGGAACCAACGGCGTTCGGCCAAGTTTCGCAACCAACTGAAGACCTTACTGGAACATTTGACGATGAAACCGCCACGATGGCGCGCCGGCGGCCCTTGGTTTTCATCAGCCGCATGCCCCAGGCCTTCAGGCTCGACCACCTGATCGAGCGCATGAGCATGGCATTGGCGGCTGCATAGAGGGTGGCGCGCACATCGGAGTCGCTGGCATGGGATATGCGACCGGGATTGTCTTTCTCGCCGGATTGGAAGCGTCGAGGCGTCAGTCCGAAGTGGGCGCCGACGGTGCGCGAGCTCTTGAAGCGGGTCGGGTCATCGACGGCAGCCTTGAAGCTCAGCGCCGTGATCTCGCCGACGCCCGGAATGCCCATGAACCGGGTGCAGACCTCATCTTCGTGAGCCGCCTTTCGCACCCGTCGATCGAGCTCCATGAAGGTGTCGAACAGCATCTGACGCGCTTGGAGCATCGGCAGGAGGGCGTGGCTCAGCGCCGGATCACTCTCGACGGTGTCGCGCACTGCGACGTTGAACGCGCCGCGCGACAGGCGCATCGGCAGCTTCACGCCGAACACTTTCAGCAGGCCGCGGATCTCGTTCTCGAGGTCGATGCATTTACGCTGCATTACCTTGCGGCTGGTCAGCAGGGCCCGCAGGTGATGGCTTTCGACGCTCTTCACATGAACGCGGCTGTACCAGCCCGAGCGCAGGATCTGGGCGATGCCACGGGCGTCGTGCCTGTCGGTCTTGTTGCGCATGGCTGACAGGGCCGCAGCCACCTGCCTGGCCTCCATGCAGACGACTTCGAAGCCAGCTTCGCGAAGGCCGTAGGTCAAGTGTTGGGTCAACGTGCCGGCCTCCAGGCGACCTCGTGGATCGGCTCGCCGAACTCCTTCAGGCATCGGACCAGGTCCGGTACGTCAGAGGGCACAGATCGCTCGAGGCGGACCTTCCCATCTTCATCGATAATGCAGACCGCCACTGAGCGCAGCGACACATCCAACGCAGCGTAGAACATAGTCGTCTCCCTTCATCTCGGACTGAGCCGAGCATCTTATGGGAGCTTGCCCCATCGCGGGACTGCCCGATTACGCATGCTTCTGGCGCACTGACGACATTGGCCGACCATTCAAATGACGGTATCGTCGAGTCCCGCCAGTTGATCGTGTCGGTATGGATCGTCGGTATAGAAGCCGCTCTGAGGTCGGAGCCATTTGCGCTTGGCGGACTCGCCAGCGGCGGTTACGTGTCGATAGATGGCGAGATCACTGAAATTTTATATTGGCAAAATTCCCGTTAGTTTTCAGTAGTCGTGTATAAGTGTCGGTATCGCTGACGGCATATTCAGTAGATCAAAGAAAAGACGCTGATAAATCAGCGCCTTCGGGTCTTTTGGACAATCGAGTGGGAGTGAGGGAAGGGGGCGTGCGGGAGCGGCCTCCGGCGAGGGGATTCGGTTGACGACAGGGCGACATTAGCGGTCGGGTTGGGATAGCGCGAACCCGTAGCCCTACGGTGGTGGAGGGTGGCGGAGAGGCTTGATCTCTCGTGCGTACCTAGGGTCCGCTTCTGACCCATTGCGGCGGTTCGAGATGTCTGTTCCAGGTACACCGGTCGTAGGCACGACTGCGACCGATCACGGCTGGGGCGTCGCTTTAGCTTGCCGGTTCCGGCGCAGGTCCGCTCCCGCACGTCCCAGACGACACGCCAACAGCCGCCAAGCCTGCAACGGTCGCAGACGTGATCGTGACGGGATCATCTACTTCACCGCGAGAGCGGTTACGGGCCGGGCCGCCCCGGCTTCGTCGCGCCATATCGAAGCCCATCGATCAACAGCATAACCATGCGTTCGGTGTGAGCCGCGCCACCATCGTCGGAGGCCACGGCCAAGTTCCCGATTGCGCGGAGAAGGTCATAGGCCGCGACGCCCGCCCGGATTTCGCGGCTGAGGGCGGCCGCCTCCAGCAGCATGGACAAGGCGGGCTCGAACCGTTTGCGAAAATAGTCGGGCAGGGCGGCGAAGGCGGGATCGCCGGAGTGGAGGGCGGCCGCCAATCCCTGTTTGGTCGCGATGAACCGCGTGTAGCGCATCAACCAAGCCGCCAGCGCCTCCCCAGGCCGGTGTTGGGCGGCGAGCGCACCGGCCGCGTCGGCGCAGGCATCGACCTCACGTCGAAACACGGCCGCGACCATGTCGGCTCTTGTCGGAAACCGACGGTAGAGAGTCGCCAGGCCGACGCCGGCCTGGGCAGCGATTTCGCGAATAGGTGCGTCCACTCCCGAGCGCGCGAACACGATCTTGGCGGCTTCCAGGATCGCTTCCTCGTTCCGCCGCGCGTCGGCGCGCATGCGTGGTGCGGCCGTTTGGTCATCCGCCGTCGTCATAGGCGCGGGCTCGGCCGCCAGTCGCGACTTGGTCGACATTGTCGCCAACATCCTCTCTTGATAAGTGGAACGGTGATCCGTATTTGACTTTATCGGATCAATGATCCGTTTTCTAGTCGCAGCAGCGCCCCCGTTAGGCTTTACAGGAGCTTTTGTCATGAAGACCATTCTCATCACCGGCAGCTCGTCGGGCTTCGGGCTTGAGACCGCCCGCTATTTCCTTGATCGCGACTGGACGGTGATCGCGACGATGCGCGCACCGCAGGAGGATCTGCTGCCTTCTTCCGAACGGCTTCGCATCATCGAGCTCGACGTGACCGACGCCGCCAGCATCGCCCGGGCCGTGCAGGAAGCGGGGCCGATCGACGCCCTTGTCAACAATGCGGGCGCCGGCCTGATGGGGGCGCTGGAAGGCGTGTCGATTGATGCGATCCGCCAGCTTTTCGAGTTGAACACCTTCGGAACAATGGCGGTGACCCAGGCGGTCCTGCCGGGCCTTCGCGCGCAGGGCTCGGGCGTGATCGTCAACCTGTCGTCGGCCGTGACCCTCAAGCCGTTGCCGATGCTGTCCGCCTACACGGCCAGCAAGGCGGCGGTCGAAGCCTTCAGCGAGGACCTGGCCCTTGAGGTGGAGCCGTTCGGGATTCGCGTGAGGTTGGTCATCCCGGGGCGCGCCCCGGAAACCTCGTTCAGCACGACCGCTCGCGCCCGTTCGCAGGGCGGCGTCCCTGAAGCCTACGCCGTCTGGGCCAAGCAGGTCTTTTCCGCATCGCCGCAGCCGCCTGTCGAAATCACCACGGCGAGCGATGTGGCGGAAGCGGTCTGGCGGGCCGTGACGGAGCCGTCTTCGCCGTTTCGCATCCCCGCCGGTGAAGACGCCGTCACGCTTGCCGCCGGCGCCGTCTAACGCCGAGGTTCGCCGTTCCCTCTTCCGGAACGCTGTTTGACGCTTCCCGACACTAAGGGCTGCAGGCGCCGAACCCCAGATTGGCCTGACAAGTTGTCGAGCGTCTTTTCTGATCCCGCGCCTGTCGCGGGGGCGTCTCATCCCAATCTGGCGAAAGAGGACAAATAGATGATTGATCTGACTGGCAAGCGCGCCCTGGTGACCGGCGGGTCGCGGGGCATCGGCGCAGCGATCGTTCGGGCTCTGGCGGAAAACGGAGCCGACGTCGCCTTTACGTACCAGAACTCCACCGAGAAGGCCGAGGCTCTGGCCAGGTCCATCGGCGGGACGGGGCGACGCGTCGCCGCCATCCAGGCCGACAGCGCGGACCCCGACGCCATCACGCGCGCCGTGGGCGAAGCCGTCGCCGCGCTCGGCGGCCTGGACATTCTCGTCAACAGCGCCGCCATCGGTCTCGCCGGTCCGATTGCAGACCTCGATCTCGGCGACTATCAGGCCGTCATGGACGTCAATGTCCGCGCGCCGGTGCTCTATGCCAAGGCGGTCATTCCGCATCTGGGCGACGGTGGGCGGATCATCACGATCGGCTCGGCGCTGGGCGAACGCGTGCCGTTCCCGGGCATCACGACCTACGCCATGTCCAAGTCGGCGCTGACCTCCTTCACCCGCGGCCTGTCGCGCGAACTCGGCCCCAACGGCGTCACGGTGAACCTGGTCCAGCCCGGGGCGACCAACACCGACGCCAATCCGGCTGACGGCGAGGTGGCGGACTTCCAGCGCAGCCTCACGTCCATCGGCCGCTACGGCGAACCGCACGAGGTGGCGAACGCCGTGGTCTTCCTGGCGAGCCCGGCCGCAAGCGTGATCACGGGCGTGACCCTCACCGTCGACGGGGGGGCGATCGCCTAGTTCGGACCGAGGTGATGCCCCTCTCGCGCCGGCGGCGGCCTCTCAAGGCGGCGACCGGCCTGGTCCGCCAACCGCTGCAATCAGAGATTGGCGCGGGGCCGCTTTCACCTGGTTCGATTTTTGCGCCAGCGTGTCGCGTTTTTCGGGACGCGCAGATGCGCGACTTCGGCGTTAGTCAAGCTTAGGAAGGTGTGCTCCGCCGACCGAGCGGGCGCCTGGCGCGCAACCTCCGGGGCGTGGCGGGACGAAGCAGCGAGGACGTGGAAACAACGAGACGCCTCCGGCGACTGAGGCTGCGGCGTCCAGGACAAGGAAACGGCGCATGGAAGACGACACCATCGACTATGACGGCTTGCTCCAGGCCAACCTCAAACGCATCTTCAGCGAGCCTGATGCGGAACGGCGCAAGACAGCCATCGCAGAGATCTACGCGGCCGACGCCGTGCTCTACGAGCCGGGCCACATCGCCACGGGCCACGCCGAGATCACGCGCACGATCGACGCGCTTCTGACGAGCTTCCCGCCTGACTTCGCCTTCGCCGCCGACGGACCGGCGGTCGGCCATCACGGCCTGGCCCGCCTGCGCTGGCGGGCGGGCCCGGCCGACGGGCCGGCGGCGGTCACCGGCACCGACGTCGTTCAGGTCGAGCAGGGTCGGATCAAGACGATCCACGTCTTCCTCGATCCGACGCCGGCCTGATCCCGCCATGTCCGCCGCTCCCTTGCGCATCGGCTACTGCCTGTCTCTGACCGGGCCGGTGGCGGGAAACACCCGCTCGGCCCAGCTGGCGCATCAAATCTGGTGCGAAGACGTCAATCGCGCCGGCGGCCTGCTGGGCCGGCCGGTCGAACTGGTCTGCTATGACGACGAGGGCCGGGCGGATCGCACATCGAGCCTCTACGCGAAGCTGATCGATCAGGACCGGGTCGATCTGGTCCTGGGCGGCTACGGCACCAACACGCTCCTGGCGGCCCTGCCGGTCGTGTCGCGTCACGGGCGCTACTTCGTCGGGCTGATGGGGCTGGGGGTGAACCGCGGGCTCGACTACCCGAAGTACTTCGCCATGATCCCGACCGGTCCGGACCCGAACGCCGCCCTGACTGAAGGCTTCTTCGCCCTGGCGGCCGAACAGTCGCCGAGGCCCAGGCGTGTCGCCCTCCTGTCCGCCGACGCCGAGTTCGCCCGCAATCCCATCCTGGGCGCCAAGGCCAATGCCGCGACCTACGGGTTCGAGGTGGTCTTCGAACAGACCTACCCGCTGTCGACCGAGGACTTCTCTCCGATCCTGGACGCGATCGCCGCGACGGACGCCGAGCTTCTGTTCGTCTGCTCCTACCTGAAGGACTCCGCCGACTTCATCCGCAGCCTGCGTCGTCACGTCTGGCGGCCGAAAATGGTCGGAGCCTCCATGATCGGTCCGCAGAACACCGAGGTGAAGACGGCGCTCGGCCCTCTTCTCAACGGCGTCGTCAACTACGAGTACTGGGCGCCGTCGCCCAGTCTGATGTTCGATGGCGCGGCGGAGGTGCTGACGATCTACCAGTCGCGTGCGGCGGATGCGGGCGTCGACCTGCTGGGCCACTACACCGCGCTTCTCGCCTACGCCCAGATGCAGGTGGTGGCGCAGGCCGTGGGTGAGACGGGGAGCCTGGATGACGAGACGCTGACGGCCCACACGCGAGACGCGACCTTCCAGACCGTGATGGGGGATGTCCAGTTTGGGACGGGCGGCGAATGGAGCCGACCCCGTGTCCTCCAGGTGCAGTTCCAGGACATCGAAGGGGAGGGGGTCGAGCAGTTTCGAAACGGCTCGCGCCAGGCGGTGGTCTGGCCGCCCGAACTGGCGAGCGGCGCGCTTCGCTACCCTTATGTTTGAACCAGGGATCCGGCCGATGCCATCCGATCACTACCCCGTCGGGCTCGAACTTGACGTCGTCTTCGAGCCGTTCCAGGCGACCTTGACCCTGCTCTCGCTGAGCCAGCTCCGGTTTGAGATCAAGGAGGGCCCCTTTGCGCACAGCGAGGTCGTCGACATCGCCGTGACGCCACTGGGCGGAGGCCTGTTTCTCGTCAGCTGGGTCGAGGAGACCGGCGCGACCGTCGTCCACGTACAGGATTTTGACCGGGGGGTGATCCACTCGCACGCCACCCTGGCGGACGGGCGCTTTCTGCGCATGAGCGGACCGATCACCGTGGTCACCCCGCCCGACGCGACGTCGGATGCGCGCCCGCACCGCAACAAGGCGCTGGTGATCGAGGCGATGACCAGCCTGTTCCAGCGCCGCGACACGTCTGCCATCGATCGCCTCTATGTGGAGGACTATGTGCAGCATAACCCGCACATCCTTCAAGGCCGCGCGGCGTTGAAGGGCTTGGTCGCAGGTCTGTCCACGGACGTCTTCTACGAGCCCGGCCTCATCGTCGCCGAGGGGGACCTAGTCGCCATTCACGGTCGCATTCGCGGCTGGGCGGACACGCCCCAGGTCGTGATCGATCTCTTCCGCATCGAGAACGGCAAGCTGGCCGAGCACTGGGACGTCCTGCAGGACGAAGTCTCGGCTACGGCCGGGGCGAACGGCGTCGCCATGTTCGATCCCGATGAAGCCGACCGACTGCCGGCCGCCTGATCCTTTCCTTCCACTACCGAGGCCCGAGATGTCCGACCCCGAGATCCGCAACAATGTCGAGCAGAGCCGCTATGAACTGTCCATCGACGGCGATGTGGCGGTCGTCACCTACAATCTGTCCGAGCCCAATCTGATGATCACCGAGACCCTGGTGCCGGAGCGGCTGGAGGGCCGCGGCATCGCCAGTCGCCTGGCCAAACATGTGATCGCCGACGCCAGGGAACGCGGCTTGCTCATCCTGCCGGTCTGCCCCTTCTTCTCGGCCTATCTGAAGAAACATCCCGAGCACGCTGAGGCCGTTCACCCGACCTATCGGGGCATCCTCGGCATCTAGGCGAAACGGAGCACGCCATGAAGCGCATCACGTTCATGAACCGCGGGATCGAGGTGGTCGGCGACCTCCATGTTCCCGAGGGTTTTGATCCGCAGAAGACCTACGCCACGCTTGTGCTGACGACGCCGGGCAGCAGCGTGAAGGAACAGATCGGCGGCATCTACGCCGCGAACATGGCGGAGCGCGGCTTTGTCGCCCTGACCTTCGATCCGTCGTTCCAAGGACAGAGCGGCGGGGAGCCCAGGGGTCTGGAAGATCCCGCCGTCCGCGTCGAGGACGTCAAATGCGCCGTCGACTGGCTGATGACGCAGCCGTTCGTCGACGAAGCGCGGCTGGGCCTTCTGGGTCTTTGCGCCGGCGGCGGCTATGCGATCGGCGCGGCGCTGACCGACCACCGCTTCAAGGCCATTGGAACTGTGGTCGCCAACGATATCGGCTCGGCCTTCCGGGGCTTCCATAGCGAAGAGGAACTGCTCGAAAAGATCGCGGAGGTCGGTCGTCAAAGGACGGCCGAGGCGCGGGGGGCGCCGCTTCGCTATGACCCCTGGATCCCCGACAGTCTTGAGGACGCCAGGAACCAGGGCGTCACCGACCGTGACACGCTGGAGGCGGTCTACTTCTACCGCGAGAGCGAGTACCGGAACGCCAACTCCAACAATCGCCTGCTGTTCACCAGCTTCAGCCAGGTCCTGGGCTTCGAGGTCTTCAGTCTGGTGCCCGATCTCCTGACCCAGCCCCTGTCGGTCGTCGTCGGCGGACGTCGCGGATCGACCCCGCAGTACGAAGCCGGAGAGAAGCTGTTTGGACTGTCGCGTTCGAAGGACAAGGAGTTCCTGGCCGTCGAGGGCGCGGGCCATTACGAGATGTACTGGAAGCCCGAATATGTGGGGCAGGCGGTTGATCGGCTGACCGCCTTCTTCCGGCGCCATCTCTGACGACCCGACGCCGGGCCCTTGCGATCAGGTCGGTCGCAGACGCTCCCACAGGCGTCGGAGCAGGGCTTCCAGGGTCCGCTCGCCGTCTGGCGTCTGGGCGCCGTCCTTCAGGCCGCCACGGATGAGGGCCTCGGCGGCGGGGCGGGTGAACAGGCCAGCCCAGGCGTCATGCTCGCGCTGCAGCCCGACATCGAGATCCAGCGGAGGCAGGGCGGTCTTGGCGGCGGCGATCACACCCTCCGGCAGGGCGGCGATGTTTCGCGCCAATCGGTCGACGAAGCCGTCGAGGTCCGCGGCCGGAAGCGCGCGATTGATCCAGCCGTACCGTTCGGCCGTGGCGGCGTCGAACAGGTCGGCGCCGAGGACGATCTCCAGGGCGCGCCCCCGGGTGGTCCGCTCGCTAAGCAGTTGGGTTCCCGCGCCGCCGGGAAGGATGCCCATCAGGGCCTCGATCTGTCCGAGCCCGGCGCTCTCCAGCGCCGCGAAGCTGAGATCGGCCGCCGCGACGAATTCCGCTCCGCCGCCACGCGCCTGGCCTTCGAGCTTGACGATCGTGAGCTGAGGTTGGGCGCGCAGTCTGAGCGCCAGGGCCTGGAACGGGTTCGGCGCGGCAGGCAGCCTCCGAGCCACCTCGTCGAACGCTGTCGGCGTGTCGATCAACGTCATGTCCACATGAGCGATGAAGAAGTCCGGATTGGCGCTCTCAAAGACGATGACGCGGACCGTCGGGTCATCCCGCAGGACGTCCAGAAGCGTGACGAGCTCACCGGCGAGTGCGGCGTCCAGCACATTCACCGGAGGATTGTCGATGACGACGCGCGCGACGCCGGCGTCGATGGTCACGATGAGGCGGGAGAGATGTGGAAGGGTCATGACGGGGCCTTTCTGAAGGAGGGCCGTTTAGGTATCTCTTGAATACCTAGGGTCAAGAACGCACTTGAAGCATCCCAGGTATGCTCAGGGACACGATGACCCTCTCGACAGAAGCCTTTGACCCCGTCTATCGCGCCGATTGCCCCAGCCGCGCGATCCTCGATCAGATCGCCGACAAATGGTCGATGCTGGTCCTGCAGGTGCTGCGGGAGCCTCGGCGTTTCAATGCGATCAAGCGGCGACTGGACGGCGTCACCCAGAGGGTGTTGACCCAGACGCTGCGCAAGCTGGAGCGCAACGGCATGGTCGAACGGCGCGTCCTGCCGGGGTCGCCGCCGGGGGTGGAGTATTCGCTGACGACGCTGGGGCGCTCGCTGCAGACGCCTTTCGCCGCCCTCTACGACTGGACGGTCGAGAACATGGACGTCATCCAGTCGGCCCAGAGGGACTACGACGATCGTTAAGCGGGCGTCATGCGTTGCCTGAACGACGTCCGTCACGGCGCATCCGTTCCGGGGAGGCCATATCTCCGTGCGGGTCGGCCGGTCTGTGTCGCGGCGAACAGGGCCTGGCGCGCCGCCTCATAGCGGGACCAGAGCAGGTCGTCCTCGACGGTCGGGAAGGTGACCGTTTCGCCCTGATCGAACCCGGCCAAGGCCGCATCGACGACCTGGTCCGGCGTCATGATCGAAGCCGGATCGAGCGCCGAAAGCGGCACCCCCGCACTGTCCCAGAACTCAGTGGCGGTGCTGGCGGGCAGGACGGCCTGGATGCGAACGCCGGTTCCGGCGGTCTCGAGCTGAAGGCCGCGACTGAATACCAGGAGATAGCTCTTGGTCGCGCTGTAGAGGGTGGTGACCGGCAGGACCTCGACCGCCATGACCGACGCGATGTTGATGATGGCGCCGGCGTTGCGCGCGAGAAGGCCGGGAAGCGCCGCGCGGCTCAACCGGGTAGGGGCCACGACGTTCAGGTCCAGTGTGAAGGCGGCGTCGGCGTCGCTCGTTTCCATCGAGGGACTCAGTCTGCCGATCCCGGCGTTGTTCACCAGTGTATGCAGGCGGGGCTCGCTGCGGATGAGCGTCTCGAGGCTGGCAATATCCTCCAGCTGAGTCAGATCGGCGGCGACCGTGCGGACGTCGATGGAATAGGTGGCGGCGAGGCGGTCGGCGAGGGCGCGCAATCGCTCGGCCCGCCGGGCCACGAGGACCAGATCATGGCCGCGCCTGGCGAGACGATCGGCATAGGCGAGCCCGATCCCGGACGAGGCGCCGGTGATGAGGGCGACGGGTGTTTCAGCAGTCATGCTGGTCTCCACGGTGGGTCTGGGAACCCACCTGTCCATTGATCGAACGCTGAAGAAGAGTCGCACGCCGAAACGCCGTGTCGCCGAACGCGGAACGGACCCATCGGCGGCCTTGGCCATTCTCCCCGGCGGGGCGGAGCGTTGTCGAAGACCCGGTTAGCCCCGAACCCCGAGACCGCGCGATGCGCCTCGTGCTTAGCCTGATATCTCGGAACTTCGTCACCGGTTGCAGCCGTCAGGAGGCCCCCATGCCACTCGATTACCCGACGACCACCCGTGGATCCGTCACCGATGAGTATTTCGGCCAGAGCGTTCCCGATCCCTACCGTTGGCTGGAGAACGACGCCCGGGCGGACCGAGCCGTGGCCGATTGGGTGGAGGCGCAGACGCTGTCACGACTCCCCATCTTCGGAGCCTGCCGGCGCGCGAGACCGATTTCCGGGCCCTGGTCGCCTATTCGCCCCTCCACACCATTCGCCCGGGGGAGACCTACCCTGCGGTCCTGGTCACGACGGCCGATACCGACGACCGGGTCGTTCCGGCCCACAGCTTCAAATACGTCGCCGCTCTCCAGGCCGCTGACCTAGGGACCGTCCCCGCCTCATCCGCATCGAGACCCAGGCGGGCCATGGCGCGGGCAAGCCGCTGAGCAAGATTATCGTGGAGACCGCGGACATGTGGGCCTTCGCCGCCGAATGGACGGGGCTGGATGTGGGGCGTCCTGTTCCGGCGGGTCGGTGACGTCGCGCCTGAGACAGGCGTGTCGCGCAAATCGCGACGCGGCGTCTCCGAGCCGGGGGCTACGCGACGGCGTGGTCGAACGCCAGGTAGCGGGCTGACCGCAGCTCAAGGACCTTTTCGGCATGTTCTCCAAACCCGCCTCACTCGCCGCGGCCCTGGCGATCCTGAGCGCAGGCGTGACTCTGGCGCCCAGTTCGGTTCGCGCTCAGGATCTCGCCGGCTACCTCGGGCGGCACGGCTATATTGCGATCCAGATGACCAAGCTTTCCACCGGCCACGAGACCGTCAAGGTAACGATAAACGGCGTCGAAGGTCAGTTCGTGGTCGATTCGGGCGCGGGCGGCACGGTCGTCCACAGCGCCAGACTTGGGAAATTCTCCCTGCAGGCGCCGAAGGGCGACGGCGAGGTCTCGAGCGGCGCGGGCGGGCAGACGACCATGCATCGCCTGCCCATCCGGTCCTTTGGGATCGAAGGCGTGACGCTCGACATTGAGGAGATCCGGACCCTGGACCTGACATCGGTCGTGGATCGCCTCAAATCGTTGGCGGGCGCGGATATCGACGGCGTCATCGGCCAGGATGTCCTGACGCGGTTCAACGGCGTTCTGGATGTGGGAAGCCAGACCTTGTTTCTGCGAGCGACCGATGAGGTCGAGGGGCGCTGATCCTCTCGTCCCGCAGTCCTAGCCCGGGTCCATGTCCGGCCGCTTCCCCTGCATCAGCGCCGTCAGCGCGTCTCTGTCGTTCCAGTACCGGATCAGCAGTTCGGTCAGGACGCGGATCTTGCGCACCGGATGAGAGCCCGGCGGCCGAAGGACATAGGCCCCGGCCGGCGGCGGCGGATAGTCGCACATGACCGAGATCAGCGCTCCGGAGGCGATGTGATCGTCGACGAAATCGTCGGGAATGCAGGCGAGGCCCAATCCCGCCATGGCGGCGCAGGCGAGGGCGGTCGCGTTGTCGGCCTTGAACCGGCCCTGAGGACGGACGGTGATCAACTTCTCGCCGTCGAGGAATCGCCAGACCTCCGTGCCCTGCATGAGCGCTTCGTGGTCGGCGACCTCGTCCGGCGTCCTGGGCGCGCCGTGCTTGCGCACATACTCCGGGCTGGCCACCATCTTGCCCTTCAACGGGCCGATCTTGCGCGCCACGAGGTTGGAATCGACCAGATAGCCGATGCGGATCGCGCAGTCGTAACCCTCCGCCACCAGATCGACGAAGCGGTCGGTGTAGCAGGTCGTGATGCTAAGCTGGGGATGCAGGCGCGCCATCTCGGCCAACACGGGCGAGATGTGCGTCGGACCGAAGGTGAGCGGAGCGGAGACGCGCAGTCGGCCGCGCAACTCGCCCTCAGGCAGGATGGTCTCCCTGGCGACATCGACCTCGGCTGCGATCCGGACGGCGTAGTCGCGGAAGGTCTGACCCGCCTCCGTCAGCGCCGCGCCACGCGTCGTGCGGGCGAGCAGCTGAACGCCAAGCGATTCCTCCAGTCGCTGCAGCCGGCGGCTGACGATGGATTTCGCCACGCCAATCCGGCGCGCGGCCTGGGACACGCCCCCGGCGTCGGCCACCTCGACGAATGTGCGCAGTTCTTCGATGTCCAAGGCGGCGTTCCCCAAACGGCGACGCGGAGTAGCGTCTAAGGATCATACCGCATCACATATCGGAGTGCGAATGTAGATCGCGACGGGCGCCGTGTCTGGTGACTGTCGTCCCCTGAAGCTGCCTGCACTGCTGGAGAGATACCCATGAGCGTTCGTAACGGCCTCGACTCGCTGCTCCGCCCTGAAGATTCCGTCCTCGTCCTGATCGACCACCAGCCCTATCAGCTGGCCAATCTGAACAGCCACGACCCGCATATGGTGGTGAACAACTCCGCCGGCCTCGCCAAGCTGGCCAAGGCCTTCAAGGTGCCGACCATCCTGACCAGCGTGATCGCGGCCCGCGGCGGCAAGATCTTTCCGCAGATCACGGACGTCTTTCCGGACCAGGCGGTGATCGACCGCACCTTCATCAATACCTGGGAGGACAAGGCCGTCGTCGACGCCGTCAAGGCGACGGGCCGCAAGCAACTGATCATCGCCGGCCTCTGGACCGAGATCTGCGTGGCCATGCCGGTGATCCACGCCCTCGGCGAGGGCTGGGATGTGACCGTGATCACCGACGCCTCGGGCGGCGTTTCGGTCGAAGCGCACGAAGTCGCCATTCAGCGAATGATCGCCGCCGGCGCCAATATGATGACCTGGACCGCCCTGATGGGCGAGTGGCAGAGGGACTGGGCCCGCGTCGATACCGCCGCCCTGCTGTCGGACATCGCCATGGCCCACGCCGGGGGCTCCGGAATCGCCGGCTTCTGGGAGCAGCAGCTGCTCGACACCCCCGTCGGAGCCGCGGGCGCCGGCAGCCACTAGGCGCGGATCGGGCCGCACCCGTAGCGGCCCTCATTAAAGGAAGGATCGCTATGGAAATCGGCATCGACAGTTTCGCCGCCATCCTGCCCGACCCGGAAACAGGCCGGACGCCGTCGCCGACGGACCGGATGGCCGACCTTCTCGACGAGGTGCAGGTCGCTGATCGCGTCGGGCTGGACGTCTTCGGCGTCGGCGAACACCACCGGGCGGAGTTTCTGGACTCTGCCCCGGCCGTCATTCTGGCGGCTGCCGCCGCGCGAACCGAGAAGATCCGGCTGACCAGCGCCGTGACCGTGCTGAGCGCGGTCGATCCGGTCCGGGCGTTCCAGGAGTTCTCGACCGTGGATCTCATCTCCGGAGGCCGCGCCGAGATGGTGGTCGGGCGGGGCTCGTTCGGCGAGGCTTTCCCCCTGTTCGGTCTGGACACCCGCGCCTACGACGACCTGTTCGCCGAGAAGCTCGATCTTCTCATGACGCTACGCGAGACCACCTTTCCGACCTGGCAGGGCCGGTTCCGTCCCGCGCTGACCGGGCAGGGGGTGTTTCCGCGTCCTGCGCAGGACCGTCTGCCGATCTGGCTGGGCGTCGGGGGCACGCCGGAATCGTTCGGCCGCGCCGGTCTGCTGGGGCTTCCGCTGATGGTCGCCATCATCGGCGGGAGCTTCGAGCGGTTCCGTCCGCTGGTCGATCTCTATCGCGAGGCGGGGCGACGCGCCGGTCACGATCCGGCGACGCTGAAGGTGGGGGTCCACGCCATGGGCTTCGTCGGCGAGACCGATGCGGCGGCCCGTGACGCCTTCTTCCCCGGTTGGGCGCATCTGACGTCCAAGGTCGGTCGCGAACGCGGCTGGGCGCCGCCGTCACGCGCACAGTTCGACGCCATGGCCGGGCCGGAAGGCGCCTTCCTGGTCGGAGACCCGACGACCGTGGCGGCCAAGATGCTGGCGGCGAGCGAGACGCTCGGCGGCCTGTCGCGCATCACCTTCCAGATGAGCACCGCCTCGCTCGAAACGGCCGCGATGAAGCGGTCGATCGAACTGCTGGGCTCGGAGGTCGCCCCGATCATCCGCGCCGCGCCGAAAGCCTGAGGAGAACCCCATGATCGAGATGATTATCGACCAGCGCCGCCGCAGCCTGGGCGGGGCGTTCGAGGTGGGACGCGTCCTGCCGTTTGCGAAACGTCGGATGGTGGGGCCCTTCATCTTCTTTGACCATATCGGCCCGATGGACATTGCGGCCGGGGTGGATCGCAGCGCCGACGTTCGTCCGCATCCGCACATCGGTTTGTCGACCGTCACCTATCTGTTCTCCGGCGAGATCATGCACCGCGACAGCCTGGGCTTCGAGGCGCCGATCCGGCCGCAGGAGGTCAATTGGATGACCGCCGGCAGCGGCATCACCCACAGCGAACGCCTGGAAAAGGCGCGGGCGGTCGGCGACCGGCTGCACGGCATCCAGGCCTGGGTCGCCTTGCCGACCGAGTATGAGGAGACGGCCCCGGCCTTCACCCACTACGAGGGCGAGGACCTGCCGTTCTGGGATGCCGGCGGCGTGCGGGGTCACCTGATCGCGGGCAGCGCCTATGGCCTGACCTCGAAGGCCAAGACGCATTCGCCGCTGTTCTACGCCCACCTCGAGATGACGGCGGGAGCCACGGCGGAGATCCCCGGCGGCCATGCGGAGCGGGCGGTTTATGTCGCGACCGGGACGGTGGAGCTGGGCGATCAGACGCTGCACGCCGGCCAGATGGCGGTGGTGGCGCCGGACGCCGGCGCCCTGCGCGCCCTCGAGGCTTCCACCGTCATGGTGTTGGGCGGGGAGCCACTGGGCGAACGCTATCTCTACTGGAACTTCGTTTCATCCCGGCCCGAGCGCCTGCGTCAGGCCGCAGAGGACTGGAAGGCCGGTCGGATCAAGCTGCCGGACGCCGATGATCAGGAGTTCACCCCCCTGCCGGACGAGGTCCGGATCACGCCGGCGGTTGACCGATGACCGAGGAGCATTCCGCACGCCTGCTGCTCGGAAAGGCGCACGCCCACATCGGCGAGACGCCCTATGCCGTGTCGATCCAGGTCGGGAAACACGCCCTTTCTGCCGACGAGCCGAAGTCGCTCGGCGGGCAGGATGCGGGGCCGTCGCCCTTCGGGCTGCTGACGGCGGCGCTCGGCGCCTGCACCTCGGCGACGCTGAAGATGTATGCCGAGAAGAAGGGCTGGCCGCTGACGTCGCTCGATGTCGATCTCCGGTTCCTGCGCTCTGAGATCGAAGGCGACCATATCGAACGGGTTCTGACGATCGAGGGTCTCGATGACGCCCAGAAGGCCCGGCTGGCGGATGTCGCCGAGCGGACGCCCGTGACCCTGGTCCTCAAGAGCGGCGTCGCCATCAACACCCGTCTCGCTTCGGAGACGGCGTGATGGCCGCGTTCAAGGCCCGTGCCGTGGTCGCCGAGACCGGGAAGAGTCCCTACGCCGTCCGCATCGAAACCGGAGGCCATGTCCTGACCGGCGACGAGTCTTTTGCGGCCGGCGGTGGAGGGCTGGGGCCGGCGCCGTTCGAGCTGCTCGCCGCCGCGCTGGCCGAATGCACCGCCATGACCATGCGCTGGTACGCGCGCGGGCAGGGCTGGTCCGTCGAGGCGATTGAGGTCGCGGTCGAGTATGGCAAGAAGCAGCGCGCCGGTGACACGGCTCCAAGCGACGTCTTCGAAAAGACGATCACCCTCCGCGCGCCCGACCTGAGCGACGAGCAGCGGACCCGGCTGCTCAACATCGCCGCCCAATGTCCGGTCCAGCGCACCCTCGAGAACAACCCTGTGATCACCACCCTGGTCGGAGCCGCCGATGCGGACTCGGCCTGACCGTCTGAAGGGACGAGCCCATGGCTGAAGCGAGCGTCACCGAGACCATCGCCCCTGCCGTCGCCCTGATGGCCGCCGCCGTGATCGCCGTGCCCCTGTTCCGGCGGTTGGGACTGGGATCGGTGCTGGGCTATTTCGCCGCCGGGGTGCTTGTCGGGCCGTCTGTGTTCGGCCTGTTCCGGGATGCTGAGACCATCCTGCACTTCTCTGAGCTCGGAGTGGTGATGTTCCTGTTCATCATCGGGCTGGAACTGAGGCCGAAGAAACTCTGGGCCATGCGCGGCTCGATCTTCGGCCTCGGCTTCGCCCAGGTCGGGCTCGCCATCGCCGCATTGTCGGTGGCGGCCTGGGCTGGGTTTGATCTCTCGGGGCCGGCGGCCTTCGTCGCGGGCGCGGGGTTTGTCCTGTCCTCGACCGCCGTCATCATGTCGGTGTTGCAGGAGCGGGGAGAAATCTCCACGCCCCAGGGGCAGCAGGGGGTCGCCATCCTGCTGTTCGAGGACCTGATGATCGTGCCGCTGCTGGCGGTGGTCGCCTTCCTCTCGCCTGTGGGGCAAGGCGAGGCGGGCTGGACCGGAGGTCTGATCGCCCTTGCCGCCTTGGTGGGGCTGCTCGGCGTGTCGCGTTACGCCCTCAATCCTTTCTTCGGCCTTCTGGCCAGGGCCAGGACGCGCGAGGTTCTGACGGCTGGGGCCCTGCTCGTAGTTCTCGGCGCGGCGCTTCTGATGGATATCGCGGGGCTGTCGATGGCCATGGGCGCCTTCCTGGCGGGCGTCATGCTGTCCAGTTCCAGCTACCGCCATCAGATCGAGAGCGACATCGAACCCTTCAGGGGGCTCCTAATGGGGCTCTTCTTCCTGGCCGTCGGGATGTCGCTGGACCTGTCGGTAGTCGCGGCGGAGTGGCCGCTGCTCTTGGCGCTGCTTGGCCTTTTCACACTGGTGAAAGGGATCGTGGTCTTCGGCGTCGCGCGTCTTTTCGGCAGCGCGAGCCGGCCCGCGCTGCACCGCGCCTCGATGTTCCTCCAGGGCGGCGAGTTCGCCTTCGTCCTCTATACGGCGGCCCGCGCCGGGGGGGTGATCGACGCACGCGAGACGGCGCTGTTCTCGACTGTGGTAATCCTGTCCATGGCCCTCACCCCGCTGCTGATGCTGGCCGCGGATCGGCTGCTGCGGGAGCCGGTGTCCATGGAAGGGGTGGAGGCGGCCCGCGACCTGAGGGGGCAGGTGCTGCTGATCGGCTTCGGCCGGTTCGGCCAGATCGCCTCGCAAATCCTTCTGTCCAGGGGCGTTCGCCTGTCGGTCATCGACAGCAATCCCGACCGCATCCGAGACGCCGCCCGCTACGGGTTCAAGGTCTTCTTCGGTGATGGTGCGCGTCTGGACATCCTGCGCCAGTCCGGCGCCGCCGTGGCCGATGCGGTCATCGTCTGTATCGACGATCCCAAGGCCGCGTTGCAGATCGTTGAGCTGGTCCAGCATGCCTTCCCGCAGGCGAAGGTGCTCGTCCGCGCCTACGACAGGGGACATTCGGTGGAGCTGATCCGGGCAGGGGTCGACTATGAGATCCGCGAGACGGTGGAGTCGGCCTACCGCATGGGCGTGGCAGGCCTGCGGGCGCTCGAAGTCCCTGAAGCGGACATCCAGGAGGCTGCTGAAGACATCCGCCGCCGCGATGCGGAACGGCTCGCCGAACAGGTGCAGGGCGACGACATGTCCGGGATGGACCGGCTGCACATCGAGCCGGTCCCGGAGCCTTTGAGCCGTCCGCAGTCGCCCTGACCGGCCGGCAACTCAGCCCTTGATGAAGGCCAACAGGTCCGCGTTGATCACCTCCGGGTGGGTGGCGAACATTCCATGCGACAGGCCGGGATAGGTCTTCAAGGTCCCGTTCGACAGCAGCTTGATCGCCTCTCGCGCCGAGGCGTCGATCGGCACCACCTGATCGTCCTCGCCGTGCATCAGCAGCACCGGCAGCGACACCGCCTTGAGATCCTCGGTGAAGTCCGTCTCCGAGAAGGCCTCGACGCAGTCCCAGTGCGCCTTGGCGCCGCCGCTCATGCCTTGGCGCCACCAGTTGCGGATCAGACCCTCGCTGACCTCGGCGTCCGGCCGGTTGAACCCGTAGAAGGGACCCGACGGCACATCGATGAAGAACTGGGCGCGGTTCTTCTGCAGCGCCTCGCGGAACCCGTCGAACACTGAGATCGGCAGGCCGCCCGGATAGGCATCGGTCGCCAGCATGATCGGCGGGACGGCCCCGAGGAGCACGGCCTTGGCGACGCGGCCTGGCTTGCTGCGTGCGACATAACGGATCACCTCGCCGCCTCCGGTGGAGTGGCCGACGTGAATGGCGTTCTTCAGGTCGAGCGCCTCGGCCAGTTCGGCGACGTCGGCGGCGTAGGTGTCCATCTCATTGCCGGTGTCGGTCTGGTCCGAACGCCCATGACCGCGCCGGTCATGGGCGATGACGCGATAGCCCTTCTCGAGGAAGAACAGCATCTGGTTGTCCCAGTCGTCGGAACTCAGCGGCCACCCGTGATGGAAGACCATGGGCTGGGCGTCCTTCGGTCCCCAGTCCTTGTAGAAGATCCGGATGTCATCCTTGAGGGTCAGATAGGCCATGTCAGGGGTCCGTTTGCGGCGGCTGGCGAGGGGAGCGAAGGCGTCGGGGTTCAGGGCTCCAGCAGGATGATCCGACCCTGCGGAAAGTCCCAGACGGTCTTGAACTGCTGAAGCAGGCCGTAGCCGAGCGTCATGTGATCGGCCTCCGTGATGCCGATTGAACCGGACGCAGGGGAGGGTTCCGTCCGCACCTCGACCGCAGGGATCACGGGCAGGCGATGGCCGTTGATGTCCAGCCCATGAACGTCGAACGCGTCGGGATCCGTGGCGGAAGGCGTCAGTATGCCCTCGCTCAAGAGCCGCGCCTTGCCGGCTTCGGTCGTGTAGAGCGCGCCGTACTGACCCGTATCCCAGCTCACGACAATGCGCATGTCGCTCAAACCGCCCGTCATGAGCGGCATGTTGGGCAGTCTGCGGATTTCGAACGGGAGGTCGGCGACAATGCGCTCTCCGGCCAGATAGTCGCCGCCCTCTGCATAGAAGCTCGCTTGCAGAGCCCGGTAGTCGAGTTTGAGGGCATGAGTTCCGAAAGCCTCGAAGCCGAACCAGCCGAGGAAGTCCGGCGTGATGCTCTCAAGCAGACGCGCGTCCTGGGTCCGGACCTCGGTGACGCGGGGGTAGGCGAGCCCGCCGATCCGAACATCCAGAACTTCCGGCATCAGCCGGACTTCGAAGGTCTGGCCGCTGCCGAAGAAGCCGCTTCCGATGGTCCGTCCTCCGGCCACCGGCACGCGGTGATCGTTGACGACCAGTGCGCCCCGATAACCGGTATCGAGCATGAGCTTTCCAGCGACGCCTGCGATGGAGGCTTCGATGAACGGGTATTCCCGGACCATGACGATCGGCAGGGTGACGACCTCGCCGGTCAACCGAACTTCCGGCGCCTGCTCCGAGACGGGAGGCGCAGACGTGTCCTGATCCGCGAGTGCAGGCGTTGAGATCATCGCCGACAGGGCGAACGCCGCAACCGTTCGGGCCATCGACGTGACCTGAAGCCTGAAAGGGTTCGCACGCCGCCTTCGTTGAACCGTCGTTCCCATCGCGTCTGATCCCTGGTGTTCAGGCGAGGGGCCGGTGAGGCGCCAAGCCGTCGCTCACGAATGTCATTCCGATACGGCGTCCGATAGCGCCGGCGAGCGCAACCCGGCGTTCCAGTTGATGGAACGGGCCCGTCGTCGCTTGGAGCGCGCTATGGCGTCACCACCACCCGGCCGAAAATCGGAGTCGTTTGAGCATAGCGGTGTGCAGCCTCGATCTCGTCGAGACGGAACCTCCGGTCGATGATCACTTCGAACTCACCGACCGCCGCCCGGTCCAGCAGACGACTGACCGAGGCGTGGATATCCGGCTTTTCCAGCTGCGTTCCCATGAAGACGCCGATCACGGACTGGTTGGCCTGGAGGACCGGCCAGAGATCGATTTCGAGCGCGCCGTCGCCCGCGTTGCCGACCGCCACGAGACGGCCTTCAGGACGCAAGGCGGTGAGGGAGGAGCGGACAGTGGATCCCACCGGATCGACGATGAGATCGACGCCCTGACCGGCTGTCAGCCCCTTGACGGTCTCCTCGACATGATTGGCGCGGTAATCGATCGCGTGATCCAGGCCCAGCCGCTTCAGGCGCTCGACCCGTTCGGCGCCCGACACCGTCGCGATCACCGTGGCCCCGGCGTGGTGCGCCAGTTGAATGGCTGCCAGGCCCACGCCGCCGGCGCCGGCTTGGATCAGGACGGTCTCGCCGTGCTGCAGCCCGCCGCGATCGAAGAGGCAATAGTGAGCGGCCCCGAAAGCGATCGGCACGCAGGCCGCTCGGGCCAGGCCCAGTGCGTCCGGGACGATCCAGGTCCGGAGGGCGGGCACGGCGCGATACTCCGCGTGGGATCCCGCGAGATCCCAACTCGTGACCCTCTGACCGATCTCGCGATCGGAGACCTCATCGCCCACCTCGACGATGATCCCGGCCGCGGCGTATCCAAGGGCCACGCCGGGCTGCAGTTCGGAGCGCGCGCGGTTGATGAGGTCGCCGCCTTCTAGACTGATCGCCTCGATCCGGATCACCACGCCGTTGGCGGGGCAGGCGGGACGCGGCAGATCAACGACGCGAAGCACCTCTGGCGGTCCGGGGCGATCATAGACAGCGGCGCGCATGGGTTATGCTCCCAAGGTTCTGTAGCGTCGGCGGGCCGCCTTTGCAGGATGTCCCGCCTCCGGCGCGGCACTGGCCTGGCGACATCCCGCGCCACAAGAAATGTCACCGCCTACGTAGGGGCGGTAGCACCCCTTCGATGGACGCTGTGTTCCGGCCTTAGGAACGCGCCCGCCTGGGCGCCGAAGTCAGTTTTCAGGATGTGAAGTCGTCGGTGGAATCCCGGGCTAGGCTCAGGACTCATAGCCAGAACAGGACGGTTGCGGCGAGGGCTATGGCGGAGAGGAAGACGGTCGGGCAGCGATCATAGCGAGTGGCGACGCGTCGCCAGTTCTTCAAGCGGCCGAACATGATCTGGCTGCGCCGACCTTCGGCTCTATGCGGTTGCGTCGTCTGGCGGCGCTTGTCGTAGCGGACGGGTTCGGTCCGGGTCTTGCGGCCCAGGATGCAGGGCGCGATCCATTTGGCTTCCAAGGCGTCCCTGAACCAGTCTGCATCATAGCCTCTGTCGCTCAGCAGCCATTGGGCTCGGGGCAAGCTGTCCAGCAGGGCGGCGGCGCCGGTGTAGTCGCTGACATGGCCCGCCGTCATGAACAGGCTGATCGGGCGTCCGTTCGCATCGGTTACGGCGTGCAGCTTGGTGTTCATGCCGCCCTTGGTACGTCCGATCAGCCGCCCGAGGCCCCTTTTTTACCCGCAGGCTCGAAGCCGTGCGGTGCGCTTTCAGATAGGTCGTGGGGCGCTCGGGCTGAGCGCCCGACAAGCCCTGCATCATCCGGATGAAGACGCCCGCCTCGCTCCAACGCTTCCAGCGATTGTAGAGCGTCTTGTGCGGCCCGTAGGCCGCCGGCGCATCCCGCCAACGCAAGCCGTTGCGATTGACGAAGATGATCCCACTCAGCACCCGGCGATCATCCACCCGGGGCTTGCCGTGGCTTTTGGGGAAATAGGTCGCCAGCCGAGCCATCTGCTCGTCCGTCAGCCAATACAAGTCGCTCATGATCCAGACTCCTCAGGAGCCTGAATCAGATCGTGTCCTTCGGATCAATGGGTCCTGAGCCTAGGTCGCGAGGCCCTTGATGGGCAAGGTCATCGACAAGGCAGGGCTTTCGAAACTTGCGACAGGATAGGCGCAGTAGTCGGCCGCGTAATAGGCGCTGGGGCGATGATTGCCCGACTCGCCGAGCCCGCCGAACGGCATGGCGCTCGAAGCGCCCGTGGTCGGCCCGTTCCAGTTGACGACGCCGGCGCGGATCTCCGTCTGGAAACGCGACCACAGTGTATCGTCAGACGAGACAAGGCCCGCCGAGAGGCCGAAGCGGGTGGCGTTGGCCGCCGAGATCGCCTCGGCGAAGTCAGCTACGCGCGTAACCTGCAGAATGGGTGCGAAAATCTCCTCGTCGACCACGTGAAGCTCGGTCACGTCCAGGATCGCCGGGCGTACGAAGGGTAGGGGGCGCTCGCTCTTCAACGGGCGGATCACCCGGGCTCCCTCCGCGATCCGCGCCGTATAGGCCATGTCGGCGCCGCGTGCGGCGGCGTCGCTGACAAGCGGGCCCATGAAGGGTTCCTCCGCCGCATTCCAGGCGCCGGCGCGAAGCCGGTCGGACAAAACCGCGACCGCCTCGATCGTCATGCGTCCGAACGCGGTGTCCGGTACGATGAGTCGTCGCGCGCACGAGCAGCGCTGTCCGGTGGTGGCGAAGGCGGACAGGGCGATGACACGCGCCGCCGCCTCTGGATCGCCGTCCCAGACCACGAGCGGATTGTTGCCGCCCAGCTCCAGAGCAAGGATGACGTGCGGCCGATCGGCGAAGGCGCGGCGGAAGACGGCGCCGGCGCGCGCGGAGCCGGTGAACAACAGGCCGTCGATGTCGGCCTGGACGAGCGCCTGGCCGACCGCCTGTCCGCCCTGGATCAGGTTCAATACGCCGGCCGGAAGTCCGGCCTCGATCCAGCAAGCGACCATGGCGGCGCCGACCGCGGGCGTGATCTCGGACGGCTTGAAGACGATGCAATTGCCGGCCAGCAGCGCCGGGATGATGTGGCCGTTGGGCAGGTGTCCGGGGAAGTTGTAGGGGCCGAGCACGGCCATGACGCCGTGCGGGCGATGGCGCAGGACGGCGCGTCCGGCCGGGAGCGCCTGTTCACGTTCTCCGGCCCGTTCGACGCGCGCAGCAATCGAGATCGCCGCCTTGCCGATCATGGCGTCGACCTCGCCCTGGCTCTCCCACAGGGGTTTGCCGGTTTCGCGGGCGATCAATTCCGCGAGCGCCGGTTTGCGCTGCGTCAGGATCTCGGCGAAGCGCCGTACATAGGCTTCACGCACCTCGGCGGACGTGCGCGACCAGGTCGAGAAGGCTCGGCGCGCAGCCGCCACGGCGGCCTCCACCTGGGGCGGATAGGCGGACGGGCCATCCCAGACGGTTTCTCCGGTCGCCGGATCCTTGGAGATCATTCGGTCGCCGCGACCGGGCGTCTGCCGGCCGTCGATGAAAAGAGCGTTCATGCGCTGATCCTGATGATGTCGCCGGGCTTGACCTCCAGCGCCTCGGCCGCCGCCGTGGAGATGATGGCGCGCTCGCCGACCGGGGTGAACGGCGTGCGCACCGCCCGAAAACCGTCGATGGCGGGGCGCGAGACGAGGGCGGGCCGGTCCTCGAGCGGGTCGCCCACGACGGTCGTGTAGTTGCGCGCGCGGGCGATCGTGCTGATCCCGTCCTTGGGGGCGCGGTAGGTGGGGCCGCCGTCGAAGATGTCGATCAGGCCGGAGGGCTGAAATCCTTCGCGCTCCAGCAGGGCGCGGGCGCCTTCGCCGTCGCGGTGAACCCGGCCGATGGCTTCACGGGCCTGGGCCTGCATCATCTCGACATAGACGAGATGGCGCGGCGCCAGATCGAGGATGAACTGACCGTCCGTCGCCGCGATCCGGTAGTCCGCCTCCGAGAAGGGGATCCGGTAGAAGGGGCTGGCGAAACCGTCCCAGAAGGGACTGGATCCGTCTTCCTCGAACCAGCCCCTCAGTTCGGCCATCACCGTGTCGGCGAAACGGTCCGGCTGGGCGCCGATCAGCATGTAGCGAGCGCGGGACAGAAGGGCGCCTGCACCGCCGGCGCCGCGGCGTTCGGGGCGAAGGAACAGCGAGCCGACCTCGGTCCAGCCGCCGCATTCGTTGACCAGCAACAGGGCGCGATGATCGAACCGGGTGGCGACGGCCGAGGAATACTGGGCCAGGGTCACCACGCGGAACGAGAAATGGGGTCGCTGCAGGCCGACGGCCGCCTTGACCGCCGCCACTCCCTCCACGGCCCCGGACTGGGCGTCGATCAGCATCAGGGTGTACCAGGCCGCCTGGGGGGCGAGCCGACCTGCGAAACTGGCCTCTGACAGAGCCAGGCGTTCGCCGAGGACCGCCTCGTCCTCGGGCAGACTGGTGAAGCCCGGACCCGACAGGATCGCCAGATCCATCAGCGCTTCCAGATCGCCGGGACCGGCCGCCCTGACGTAGAGCATCAGGCGGCGATCGCCAGGCGAACGCCCCGGCAGGTGGCGTCGAAACGGTCCAGCGCCTGGTCGACCTCCTGAGCGGTGATCGTCAGCGGCGGCAGAAGGCGAACGCAATTCTCGCCGCCGCCCGCGACCAGAAGCTTGTGACCCCTTGCGGCGGCCATGAACTCGCGATTGTTGGTCACCAGCTTGACGCCGATCAGCAGACCCTTGCCGCGCACATCGACCACGAGGTCGGGATAGCGGCGTGCGATCTCTTCCAGCCCCGCACGCAGGCGGTTGGCCGAGGCCCAAGCCGAGTCCATCAGGGCGGGGCTGGAGATCTCGTCGAAGGCGGCGTTGGCCACAGCCATGGCCAGGGGATTGCCGCCGAAGGTGGAGCCATGGACGCCGGCGGTCATGCCGCTCGCCGCCCGTTCCGTCGCCAGGCAGGCGCCGACGGGGAAGCCCCCGCCCAGAGCCTTGGCCGTCGTCATGATGTCGGGGGCGGCCTTGTCGAACCACTGGTGGGCGAAGAGGCGGCCGGTGCGGCCCATGCCGGACTGAACCTCGTCGTAGATCAGCAGCACGCCGTTGTCGTCGCACAGGCGGCGCAGGGTCTGCAGCCATTCGCCGGTCAGGGCGCGGGCGCCGCCTTCGCCCTGCACCGGCTCGACGATCACGGCTGCCGTGGTCGGTCGGGCGACGGCCTGGGCGATGCCCTCGGCGTCATCGACGCTCAGCTGGACGTAGCCGGGCAGGCGGGGGCCGAAGCCCTCGACATAGGACGGATTGCCCGCCGCATTGATCGCCGCGTAGGTGCGGCCGTGGAAGGAGCCGGCGAAGCCGATGACGTCGATCCGCTGGGTGTCGCCCGCGACGGCGTGGAAGCGCCGGGCGGTCTTCAGCGCGCACTCGACCGCTTCGGAGCCCGAGTTGGTGAAGAAACAGACATCGGCGAAGGTGGCGGCGCACAGCTTGTCGGCCAGGGTGACCTGGCCCTCGACCGGAAACAGGTTGGAGACGTGCCACAGGGTCTTGGCCTGGCGGGTCAGGGCGGCGACCAGCTTGGGGTGGGCGTGACCCAGGCCGTTGGTGGCGATTCCGGCGACGCAGTCCAGATAGGCCTCGCCGGACGCCGTATAGAGCCAGACGCCCTGACCGCGCACGGGGGTGATCTCGGCGCGGTTGTAGACCGCCATCAACTTGTCGGACATTGGAGGCTTCCCGGGCAGCCGAAAGCATTCGCCCGAAGGCGCGTGCTTATGCGGCAGGTGCATGATGAAGACCGTCTTGACCCAGGGGCAGGCTTCGAGCAAACGCCTTTCCATCATCTTCAAATGAGCAAATCGAATGAACGAGCGCGGGCGTCGCCTGCTGCCCCCGATGGGCGCCCTGACCTGTTTCGAGGCGGCGGCGCGGCTGGGCAGCTTCTCGCGGGCCGGCGACGAGGTGGGGCTGACCCAGAGCGCCGTCAGCCGACAGATCCTGTTGCTGGAGGACTGGTTGCAGACGCCCCTGTTCGACCGACTGGGACGTCGGGTGCGGCTGAACGCCGACGGGCGCGCCTATGCCGATCAGGTGGGGCCGGCCTTGCACCGCATCCGACGCGCCACGGCCAAGGCGATCGAGCGACGGCCCGAGAACGAGCTCAACATCGCCACCCTGGCCAGTTTCGGCATGCGGTGGCTGGCGCCGCGCCTGCCGCGCTTCACTGAGCGATATCCGGAATACACGGTCAATTTCGCCGCGCGCACCTCTGTCTTCGAGTTCGCGGACGAGCCGTTCGACGCGGCGATCCATTTCGGTTGGCCGGACTGGCCGGGCGCGGGCCATGACCTGTTGTTCCAGGAGCAGGCCTTTCCCGTCGCCTCGCCGCGCCTGATCGCGGAGCGCGGCGTGACGACGCCGGCCGATCTCGCGCGCCTGCCCCTGCTGTTTCAGGAGAGCCGCCGCGCCGCCTGGGCGGAATGGTTCGATCAGGCCGGGGTGTCGATGACGGGGGCGCCGGGCGGCGCGACCTATGACCATTTCCTGATGCTGGCCCAGGCCGCCGTCGCCGGCGCTGGCGTCGCCCTGATCCCGTCCTTCCTGATCGAGCCCGAACTGGCGTCGGGCGCCCTGGTGCGGCCGTTCGACATCAGCGTGTCGAGCGAGCGCGCCTATTATCTGGTCCATCCGTCCGATCGGACGGTCTCGCCGGCCCTGTCGGCCTTCCGGTCGTGGATCGTCGAGGAGGCCACGGCCTAGGCTGCGTCCCTGCCTTCCAGGGCGTCGAGAAGGATTTCGGCCGGGTGGGGCGGTCGTTCCCCGGTGAAGCGCTTGGCCTGGCAGCGGCAGGAAAAGCCGGTCGCGGCGACACGTCGATCCGTTGCGGAGAGCGGCGTGCGCCAGCTCATGTCGAACAGGTCGCGCGACATCGTCTGGTGTTCGGCCTCGTGGCCGAACAGGCCCGCCATGCCGCAGCAGCCGGCGGCCGGCGTGTCGGCCTCCAGTCCGAAGGCCGAGAAGACGGTCTTCCAGTCGGCGCCGGATCGAGGCCGGGCGGTGCGCTCGGTGCAATGCAAAAGGACGGACGCCGGGCGAGAGGCGCCGACGCCAGGAGGGCGAAGACGGCCGCTCTCGAATTCGGCGGCCAGGAACTGCTCCAGCCCGAGCGGGGCGGACGCGGGTTCGCCGTCGGCGCGGTATTCCTGGGCGAACATCAGGCTGGTCGCCGCCTCGACGCCGATGATCGGCAGGCCTGCGGCGACCAGGACCGCCTGGCGTCGTCTCGCGCGTGTGGCGATGCGTGCGAAACGGTCGAGTTGACCGCGCACATGCAGCGCCTTGCCGTTGGCGACCGCCGGGGCCGCGAAGACGCGATAGCCCAGGTGTCGCAGAAGACGCGCCACGGCGTCGCGCGCGGCGCCGTCGAAGGTGGAGGTGAAGCCGTCCTCGGCGAGGATGACGGCGCGGGACCGGTCGGCGGCGGAGAGCCGGCGGATCCGGCTCGGCCTGAAGCGCTCGACCTTGAGGCGCGGTGGCTGAACGGGCGGCAAGTCGACCAGGCCGAAGGTCCGGGCGAAGATTTGGCGCACTGGGGCGAGGCCGAGCATGGCGTTGGCCGGGCCGGAGGCGCGGCGCGCCAGGGGCAGGACGGTCTCGAACCGGGCCAGCAGTCGATCCCGCGCCGAGCGGGGCCTGTTTCGATGGCGCTGGTGAAGATAGCGCGCCTTCAGGGTCGGGATGTCGACCTGGACCGGGCATTGGCTCGAACAGGCCTTGCACGAGAGACAGGTGGCGAGGCTGGCGTCGAGCGCGGCCTCGACCTCGGCCCGGTCGGTCTGAGGCGCATCGGCCTTGGCCATCCAGTCGCGGAGCAGGGCGGCGCGGCCCTTGGGGGACTGCCGACGATCCCGCGTCGCCTTCCACGAGGGGCACATGGGGTCGGCCGGGTCCCAGTTGAAACAGGCGGCATTGCCGTTGCAGTTCAGGGCCTTCTCGAACCCGATCCGGGCGGAGACGGGAATGGCCCGGTCGCGGTCGCCCCGCAGGTTCGGCGCGTCGATGCGGGTTACGGCCTTGCCGACCGGGGCGACGATCTTGCCGGGATTGAGCAGGCCGAGCGGGTCGAAAGCGGATTTGATCCTTTGCAGCGCCGGATAGAGGACGGGGCCGAAAAACTCAGGCGAGAACTCGCCGCGAAATCCCCGACCATGCTCGCCCCAGATCAGGCCGCCATAGCGCCGGGTCAGGTCGGCGACGGCGTCGGAGATCGGGCGGATCAGGGCGGCGTCGGCGGGATCGGCCATGTCCAGGGCCGGACGGACATGCAGGCAGCCGACATCGGCGTGGCCGAACATGCCGTAGGCCAGGCCGTGACCGTCCAGGATGGCGCGGAACTCGGCGACGAAGTCCGCCAGCCGTTCCGGCGGAACGGCGCAGTCCTCGACGAAGGCCTGTCCCTTGCGCCGCCCCTCCATTCGGCCCAGCAGGCCCACGGCCTTGGCGCGCAGGGTCCAGAACTGGGCGATCACGGCCGGATCTTCCACGATCCGGCAATCGATCTGGCTGGGCGGCGCATCGGTCGAAACCAGATCGCGCAGGCCGTCCAGCCGGGCCCGCAAACCTGCGGCGTCATCGGCCAGCACCTCGACGAAGCTCAGACCGGCTACCTCTTCGGCCGAACCGAGCGCCTGTTCGACGGCGGCCCACACGACGTCCTGGCGCGCGAGCGTCAGAATGCGGTCGTCGATCACCTCGATGGCGGACGGGTCGGCCTCCAGCAGTCGCGCGACATCGCGCAGGGCGCCGTCGAAATCGCGGTATCGGACCGCGGCGAGGGCGCGATGCCTGGGGCGTGGCGTCAGCCGAACCACGATCCGGGTCGTGACCGCCAGACTGCCTTCCGAACCGCACAGCAGGGGGATCAGCGAAGCCCCGCCGTCCGCCGGCCGCACGCCCTGGAGATTATAGCCGGTCAGGCCGCGATTCATCTTCGGGAAGACATGATCGATCTCGTCCCGGCAGGCGTCGACCTCGGTCAGGACCAGATCGAGCAACCGGTCCAGGGGGGCGGCCCCGGCTCGGCGATGCTCGGCCTCTGCGGCCGACAGCGCGGTCACGGTCCCCGTCTCGCCGCCGGCCAGCACCACCTCCAGCGCCTCGACATGGTCGGAGGTCCGCCCATAGAGGCGCGATCCCTTGCCGGAGGCGTCGGTGGCCGCCATCCCGCCGAGCGTGGCGCGCGAGGCGGTCGAGACATTGGGCGGGAAGAACAGGCCGTGGGGCGCTGCGGCGGCGTTCAACTGGTCCAGGACCACGCCCGGTTCGACCACGGCGAGACGACGGACGGGGTCGATCTCGAGGATCCGGTTCATGTGGCGCGACAGGTCCAGGATCACGCCGGGGGTCAGCGACTGGCCGTTCGTGCCCGTGCCGCCGCCGCGTGCGGTGACGGCGACCGGGCCGACCGCAGGGTCTGCGGCGAGCGTAAGGACGCGTTGCACATCCCGCGCGTCGCGCGGCAGCAGGACGGCGGCCGGAAGCACCTCGTAGATACTGTTGTCGGTGGCCCAGACGGCGAGGCCTGGACGGTCGCTGACGATGTCGCCGGTGAAGCCGATCTCGACGAGGCGCGCGAGATAGGGGGCGATCGACGCAGGCGTGGGGCGCCACCCGCCGTCTGCGGCCATCAGGCGGTGATCGGCGCTGGGCTCAGGGCCTTCAGCGTCGCGGCGATCGAGGCGTCCTGCTCGGCGCGGTACAGGGCCATCTCGTCCTGCACCGCGCGGCCCAGGGCGGTCTCGAACTCGGCCCGGGCCGGGTCGACGGCGTAGGCGGCAGCGCGGGCCTCGGCGCCGAGGTTGGACTGGAAGATGCCGGCGGCGCTGACGGGCAGGAAGTCCTCGTAGGTGATCGGTTCGGCGACGACATGGCCCAGGGC
>NZ_JBIIOP010000025.1:0-32078 GCF_044336875.1 Brevundimonas sp.
GCCCCTTGAACAGGCCGTGGTAGTCGCTGCCTTCTTCAGCTTCGAGCGCCTTCAGCGCCAGGCGGTTCTTGACCACCTTGAACGCGGCGCCTTCTTTACGAAGGCGGCCACGCAGGTCTTCCATTTCCGCAACGGTCAGACCCAGGTTGTGGGTCACGACCACGGAGCCGGCGTCGGCGAATACGCCCTTGAGCGTTTCGATCGACTCGGCTTTTTGAGCGCGGTCCATTGCGGTCTCCAGTCTTGGTATTCGCCGCCGGGCTTATTCCCGACGACGGATTGGCCAAAGCGCGCCGCGTCGCCGCGAAGCGTTAAAGCCGGTCGTATTGTCCGAAGGATGCGTCTGACGGCGTCCGTCCCGGAATGCGGGCTGACATCGGCAAGGTCGCGTCCCCATCTCCCCACGGCGTCAGAGGGCTCTCTGACAGTTATGGCCTGGGTGACCCCCAGGCCCCGAAGTTCTCGGACAGGACCGTCAAAGGGGTGAACCTCTGACGGGAAGCGGCGCTCATACAGGGACGCCGACAGGAAATCAAGGAGCCGAACCCATGGCCTATGAACTCTACTACTGGCCGACCATCCAGGGCCGGGGCGAGTTCATCCGCCTGGCGCTCGAAGCCGGCGGCGCTGACTATGTCGACGTCTCGCGCCAGGACGACGGCAAGGCGATGATGACACTGATGGAAACGGCGGCCACGCCGTCATTCGCCCCGCCTTTTCTGCGGCTGGGCGACCGCACCATCGGCCAGGTCGCGGCCATCCTGGCCTGGCTGGGGCCGCAGCTGGGGCTCAGTCCGAACGGCGACAGCGACCGCGCCTGGCTGAACCAGATCCAGTTGACCTTCGCCGACCTGGTCGCCGAGGCCCACGACACCCATCATCCGGTCGACATGATGGCCTATTACGACCAGCAGAAGCCCGAGGCCGCTCGACGGTCAAAGGCGTTCCGGAAGCAGCGAATCGAGAAGTTCCTGGGCTGGGCCGAACAGGTGTTGTCGAAGAACGCGGCGGGGCCGGCCTGGTTGGTCGGCGACCGCCTGACCTATGCCGACCTGTCCCTGTTCCAACTGGTCGAGGGCCTGACCTACGCCTTTCCCACGGCGACGGCCCGCGTGCTGAAATCGACGCCCCACGTCGTCGCCGTCCGCGACCGCGTCGCGGCCCTGCCCCTCATCGCCGCCTACATCGACAGCGACCGTCGGATTCCGTTCAACCAGGACGGCGTCTTCCGCCGCTATCCCGAGTTGGACGACTGACGATCAGTGACGGCTGGGCTTTACGGACACCTGCCCACCTTGGCCGGGGCAATCGAACTGGGCGCAGTATTTGGACTGAAACTCGGTCAGAAAGCTCATCGCCACCTCAGTCTGCACATCCTGCAGGGCGACACCCAGAGTGACGGTCTTTGCGGCGACCGCCTGCCCTACCGGACTGCGATAGAAGACGATCTGCCCCCTGAGTTCTTCCTCGGTGTAGATGCTGGCATAGGACGGGACCATCCGGTCGATCATGCGACCGACCATTCGCGCAATCATCGGCGGCATGTTGGCTCGCACCCAGTCCGCCTCTTCGCCCTGCTGTTCGCTCGTCTTCTCGAGTTGCTGGGCCATGGCGCGCTCGACTTCCTTGGCGAAATTCGGGCCGACGGAAACTTCCAGTAGTTCGCGCGCCAGGGCCGTACGCAGGGCCATGCCCGGATCCGGTCTGTCGATGACCTCGAGCCTGTCGTCGCGTCCCTTATCGCCGCCCTGATCCTGCGCCTGGGCCGAGACGGCGACCGCGCCGAGCATCAACGCCAGCCCGAGTGTTCGAATAGTGATCATGACAGCCTCCCGTCGATCCTTATCGAAAGGAGTCCGTCGGCTGGCCAGTCGAATTCGACCAGCAGTTGCTCAAATGACGGGCGGCGTTGCGGCGAAGTCGCGGATCAGGGCCGCCAGATCGGGCTCTTGCACAGCAGCCGCAGCCTCGTCCGGGGTCATCCAGCGCCGCTCTCGCTGGTGCGCCTCGGGCCAGTGCCCCAGCTGAATCAGCACCTGCATCGGATAGACGGAGACCACACACTGGCGCTGTCCGCCGTCCTTCAGTCCCTTGGCGTAGCGGAAGACGCCAATCGAATGTTCGTCGGTCACGCCCTTGACCCCGGCCTCTTCCAGCGCCTCCTGGGCGGCGGCCTCAGGATCTGTCTTTCCGACCATGCGGCCGCCCTTGGGGATGACCCAGCGGCGGGTCTCGCGGGAGGTGATCATCAGGATCCACAACGCGCCTTCATCCAGGCGCCACGGCAGGGCCGCGACCTGGCGCGTCTCCGACCGCGCGGTGCGTTTGGTTCCGCCGGCCATGCGGTCAGCCTCGCCCCATCGTCGGCGCGGCGGCCGAACAGCCGCGCGGCGACGCCTGCTCCTCGCTGTTCATCCGGACCATCCCGCGACAAGACGGCCCCACGACCGCGCGCCTCCCCAAACGGTATCGTGCGGGCCGCGTCAAGTTGTCAGATGACGGAGCGCCGCCTCAACCCTCTCCCGGCGCCTTGGCGTCGGGGTCGCCCAGCACGTCCTGCCGGTACAGCATGGTCACCAGAGTGTGCAGCACCAGGGCCAGTGGCGTCGCGAACAGCACGCCCAGCGGCCCGAACAGGGAGCCGATTCCGACCACGGCGAAGATGCCGAGCACGACCGGCAGGTTGGCGACGTTTTTCTGCACCATCGGGGTGATGAAGTTGCTCTCCAGCTGGGACACCACGACATAGAGCGCCAGGGTCATCAGCGCCGTCTCCCAGCCCTGGGTCGCCCCCACCAGGACAGCCGGGATGGTCGAAACTATGGGGCCGACGATCGGCACGAATTGCGCCAGTCCGGTCAGCAGGCCCAGGCCGAGGGCCGAGGGCACGCCGATGATCGCCAGTCCCACCCCGGTCAGGGTGCCCACCAGCACCATCGAGAACAGTTGCGCCTTCAGCCAACCCTTCAGCGCCTTGCCGCAGCTGTTCAGCACCTCGCGCAGACGCGGCCGGCGATCCATCGGAACCATGGATAGCAGTCCCTCGCGCGACTTGGCGGGCTCGATGGCCAGGAAGACACCGGCGACGACGACCAGAACCAGGGTGGTCACGCCCGAAGCGAAACCCAGGGCGAATTGCTGGGCCACCTGCAGGGCCTCGCCCGCCCGGTCCCCCAGGCCCTGGACCTGCTCCAGCAACTGGGCGGCGTACGGCTGGGCCTGGATCCAGGACTGAACCTGGGCCCAGCCTTGCGGCACCACGGCGGACAGGACCACCACCTGTTCGGTGATCTGGGCCCCGAACAGGGTCAGAATGCCTGCCAGCACCGCGACCACGATCAGCAGGGAGGCGAACACGGCAAGCGGATCCGGCGCCTTCAGCCAGCGCACGATCGGGTCGGCCAAGGCCCGCAAAACCACGGCGACCACGATAGCTCCGAAGATCAGCAGCCACAGGGTGTGCAGCGTCACGATCAACTGGACCGCGAAATAGGCCGCCACCAGCACGATTGCGCCGAACGCCAGCCGCCCCTTCCACGGATCGCCGTCACCGGCCCTATCGTCTCTAGAACGTCCCAAACCGAACATCACGCCTCCTCAAGGTCGCGACAGGAACGCGGGTCGAGCGTAGCCGTTCGACGGCCGTGCGAATAAACTCAGTGGATGTCTGACGGGCGATCATCATAGACGGCCTGGGCCGCCGCGACATCGGGCATCCGGGTCTCGGCCCAGTCGATAATCGACTGCATGGCCGCCATCAGCGTCATTCCTAACGGCGTCACCGCATAGGTCACGGACACCGGCACGGTCGGCACGACGGTGCGCGACACCAGTCCGTCCCGCTCCAGCGACTTCAGGGTCTGGCTAAGCATCTTCTGCGAAACGCCGTCGATCCGACCCTTCAGCGCATTGAACCGGATCGGCCCCTCGCCCAGCACGATCAGGATCAGGGTGCTCCACTTGTCCGCGATCCGGTCCAGCAACTGCCGCGTCGGGCAGTTGGCGGCGAACACGTCGCCGCGCGTCCAGGTTTCTTCGGAGTGACCAAGTGGGGAAAAGGTGCCGTCTTGCATGACGACTATCCATAGCGCACCTGGTCACTATTGGAAACCACAAGGAGCCTTCCATGAAAATCTCGGTTCTCGGCGCCAGCGGCCGCGCCGGTTCGGAAATCACCAGGGAACTGGCGGCGCGCGGCCATCAGGTCATCGCCATCGCCCGCAAGCCCGAAGCCATTCCCGCCGCCGACAACGTCACCCCCGTCGCCGGCGACGCCTCGGACGCCGCAGTTCTCGCCGAACTGATCAAGGGCTCGGACGCCGTTATCAGCGCCCTGCACCACAACGTCGCCGCCGAGACCCTGCTGACCGCGCTGAAGACCGCCGGCGTGCCTCGCCTGCTGGTCACGGGCGGCGCCGGCAGCCTGGAGGTCGCACCGGGCGTGCGTCTGATCGACACCCCGGACTTTCCGGAAGAGTTCAAGCCCTACGCCCTGCCCGGCATCGCCTTCCTGGACGATCTCCGCAGCGAGACACAGGTTGACTGGACCTTCTTCTCGCCCGCCGCCTTCATTGAGGAAGGCCCGCGTCTCGGCGCCTTCCGCACGGGCACGGACCAGCTGATCGTCGACGCCGACGGGCACAGCAAGATCAGCTTCGCCGACTACGCCATCGCCATGGTCGACGAACTGGAACAGCACAACCACAGCCGCGCCCGCTTCACGGCGGCCTACTGAGGACCACGCCATGAAGTCTCCGCTCATCGCGGGTCTGGCGGCGTTTGTCCTGACGGCGGGGCCCCTCCCCGCCGTCGCTCAGGATCGTTCACCGACCGAGTCCGAGAACGCCCGGGTCGTCACCGCCTTCTACGACCTGGCCTTCAACCAGCATCGCCCGACCGAGGCCGCCCGCCTCTACATCGGCGACCGCTACATCCAGCACAACCCGAACGTCCCCAACGGGGCGGCGGCCTTCTACGGCTATTTCGAGGGCTTCTTCCGCGAACACCCGCAGTCGCACGTCGTCATCCATCACGTCCTCGCGGACGGTGACCTGGTGGCCCTGCATCTGAACTCGAAACAGACGCCCGACGATCCCGGCCGCGCCATCGTCGACATCTTCCGCGTCGAGGACGGCAAGATCGTCGAACATTTCGACGTCATCCAACCCGTCCCCACGACCACCGCCAATGGCAACACCATGTTCGAGGGCGACAAGGCGGACTGACTGTCGAAGACAGATACGCAAAGAAAAAGGCCCCGGAGATCGCTCCCCGGGGCCTTTCATATTTTACAGCCTGTCGCGACGCACGCAGTGCGCCGCTGCTTGAGGCTATCAGGCGCCCAGCGAGGCCGGGTCGACCTTGAAGCCCGGGCCCATCGTGGTCGACAGGCTGATGCGCTTCACATAGGTGCCCTTGGCGCCCGACGGCTTGGAACGCACCAGGGCGTCCACGATGGCCTTCACGTTGGCTTCCAGGGCGTCCTGGGTGAACGAGACCTTGCCGATGCCGGCGTGGACGATGCCCGCCTTCTCGACGCGGAACTCGACGGCGCCGCCCTTGGCGTCCTTGACGGCCTGGGCCACGTTCGGGGTCACGGTGCCGACCTTCGGGTTCGGCATCAGGCCGCGCGGGCCCAGCACCTTACCCAGACGGCCGACCAGGGCCATCATGTCCGGCGACGCGATCACGCGGTCGAACTCCATGAAGCCGCCGGCGATCTTCTCGTACAGATCTTCGGCGCCGACGTGTTCAGCGCCGGCCGCGGTGGCTTCGGCAGCCTTGGCGTCCTTGGCGAAGACGGCGACGCGGACGTCACGGCCGGTGCCCGACGGCAGGTTGACGACGCCACGGACCTGTTGGTCGGCGTGACGCGGGTCGACGCCCAGGTTGACCGAGATTTCCAGCGACTCGTCGAACTTGGCCTTGGCGTTGTCCTTGGCGAGCTTGATGGCGTCCGAGAACGGCAGCAGGTCCTGGGTCACGCCGGTGCGGGCTTTTTGAGCCTTGGTTTGCTTAGCCATGGATTAGCCCTCCACCACTTCGAGGCCCATCGCGCGGGCGGAGCCTTCGATGATCTTGGCCGCCGCGTCGAGGTCGTTGGCGTTAAGATCCTTCATCTTCTTTTCGGCGATCTCGCGCAGTTGCGCCTGCGTGATCTTGCCGGCGACTTCACGGCCGACCAGCTTCGAACCCGACTTCAGGCCGGTGGCCTGCTTCAGGTACCAGGTCGCCGGCGGCGTCTTGGTGATGAAGGTGAACGACTTGTCCTGATAGACGGTGATGACGGTCGGAAGCGGGGTGCCCTTGGCTTCCTTCTCGGTCCGCGCGTTGAACTCCTTGCAGAAGCCCATGATGTTCACGCCGCGTTGACCCAGAGCCGGGCCGATCGGGGGCGAAGGCGTGGCCGAACCGGCCGGCACTTGCAGCTTGATATAGCCGAGAATCTTCTTGGCCATTGGTCTCTCCTATGAATGACCCGACGAACGAACGACGGGCCGGTGAGCCGTGGTGCGGCATGGCTGCCTCCCACGGATTTGACGTTCCGCAGACCGGGGCCCGCAGAGCGAAGGCGCGCGTGTAACAGAGCGACCCCGCAAATGCAAACGGCGGCCCGAGGGCCGCCGTCGCCAAATCCGAATGTCGAAGGAGCCTCAGCCCGCGACCTTCTCCACCTGGCCGTATTCCAGTTCGACCGGCGTGGCGCGGCCGAAGATCGACACGGCGACGCGCAGGCGGGCGTGTTCCTCGTCGACGCTCTCGACCGAACCGTCGAAGCTGGCGAACGGGCCGTCGATGACCTTGACCTTCTCGCCGATGTCGAAGCGGATGGTGGGCTTCGGACGTTCGACGCCCTCTTCCACCTGGCCGATGATGTTCTGGACCTCGCGCTCCGAGACCGGCAGGGGCTTGGTGCCGCCGGCGGCGCCCAGGAATCCGGTGACCTTCGGCGTGTTCTTGACCAGGTGATAGGCCTGGTCGGTCATTTCCATCTTCACCAGGACATAGCCGGGGAAGAACTTACGCTCGGAGTTGACCTTGCGGCCGCGACGGATCTCGACGACGTCCTCGGTCGGAACCAGGATCTCGGAGAAGGCGTCTTCCAGGCCCTGCTGCTTGGCCTGGTCACGCAGTTGCTCGGCGACCTTCTTCTCGAAGTTCGAGTAGGCGTTGACGATATACCACTTGTGGCGCGGGTTGGCGGGCTTTGCGGGCGCTGCATCGGTCATGGGCGCGTCTTTCTCAGGATCCGAGAGCGATGATGTAGCGGAAGGCGTAGCCGAGACCGGTGTCGACGATCCAGAAGAAGACCGAAGCGATCACGACCATGATGAAGACCATCACCGAAGTGATCCAGGTCTCCTTGCGGCTGGGCCACACGATCTTGCGGGCCTCGGCGCGAACCTGGCTGAAGAACTGCGCCGGGCTCGTGCGCGGCTTCTTCGGCTCGGGCGAATCGACCGTGATGGCGGCGCCGGCCGCAGCGACCTGGGGCTTCGCGCCGGCCTGAGGCCGCTTGCCGGGAGTTTTGGCCTTGGCCATCAGTTGCTCTTCACACAATTGTTCCTGTCGCCCCAGATGGGAAGTCCCATCCGGAAGCGACAGGGGGGATTGGCAGGAGTTGGGGGACTCGAACCCACGACCCCCGGTTTTGGAGACCGGTGCTCTACCAGCTGAGCTAAACTCCTAGACAATCGCTCGAACCGATCGGTCCGTGCGTTCGCCAGAGGGGGGCGTATGCCCGACGCCGCCCTGTATTTCAAGGGCGATCTGACACCATCTCCTCAGACTTGTGGTCAGTCTTCCAGATGCGCCGCGACGGCGTCCCGCTCGTCCTCGGCCTTGACCAGTTCCTTGAAGATCAGCTTGTCGATGCGACGGTCGTCCATGTCGACGACCTCGACCTCGAATCGACCGACCTGCAGGACCTCGCCCTCGTCCGGCACGCGCGACAGCTGATGCAGGATCAGGCCGGCCACGGTGTGGAAACCCTCGTGCTCGCCGAAATCCTCGCCCAGGGTGTCGGCCAGGTCGTCCAGGTCGGTCTGACCATCGACCAGCCAGCTGCCGTCGGCGCGCTGATGCATCCAGGCCTGCTCCTCGTCGTGGCCTTCGTCGAAGTCGCCGGCGATCATTTCCAGAATGTCGGTCGCGGTCACCACGCCTTCGAACGCGCCGTATTCGTCGACGACGAAGGCCATGTGGATCCGTGAGCCCTTCAGGATCTCCAGCGCCTTCAGCACCGAGGTCGACTGCGGGATGAAGGCCGGCTCGGCCACCAGCGGCTCGACGTCGAACTTGCCGTCGGTCAGCAGGGCGTCCAGCAGATCCTTCTTGTGGACCACGCCCAGCGGATTATCGACGTCGCTCTCGCGCGCCACCACGATCCGCGAATAGGGGCACGACCGAATCTCGTCACGCAGGACCTCTTCCGTGTCGTCCAGGGCGATCCAGAAAACATCGTGGCGCGGCGTCATGGCCACGCGCACCGGACGATCGCCCAGACGCAGGATTTCCTCGATCATCACCTGTTCTTCAGGCTCGATCAGGCCGGCCGAGGTGCCCTCCGCCAGAATGGTGGCCACTTCTTCCTGGGTCACGTCCGAACCGTCGCGATCCTTGACGCCCATCAGCTTCAGAATGCCCGAGGTCGAGGCCGTCAGCAGCAGGACGAAAGGCTTGAGCGCGACCGCCAGCGTCGAGATCGGCGGCGCCATCTTGGCCGCGATGGTCTCAGGGAAGATCAGGGCCAGCCGTTTGGGCACCAACTCACCGACGATCAGCGAGATATAGGTGATGCAGACGACGACCAGGGCCGTGGAGAAGATTTCGGTGTAGGCGGACAGCGCCGGGAAGCTGGTCTCGAGGATCCGGTCCAACTCGCCCGCGATGGTCGCCTGACCATAGGCGCCCGCCAGAATGCCGATCAGGGTGATGCCGACCTGGACCGCCGACAGGAACTGCGTCGGTTCCTCCGCCAGCTTCAACGCCTTGCGCGCGCCGCGATCCCCCTTTTCAGCCCGGCTTTGAAGCTTGGATCTCCGGGACGAGACGACCGCCAATTCAGTCATGGCGAACAAGCCGTTGAGCACCACCAGGAGCAGAACGACGACAATAGCGATGAGTAACATCTAGGGGGTTTTGGGGACCGACGCGGCGCGACAGACGGCGTCCGCGGGAAGATACTAGGGCAGGATTGCGTTTTACGCCACGTTTTCCTTGCGAGTCAGCTCGTCCGCCCTGCCTCTATCGAGCCGTAGGCGCCGGAAACAGGTCGTCCATGGACGTCCTGCTGCGCGGCGCAGGCGCACATGCCCAGGACGGTGCCGATAAACAGGCCGATGTGAAGCGCACGCCGCATCTGAAGATTACCAAAAGCTTAACGTCGATTTCAGACGTAACCCTTTCATCAACCCTCAGGGCAAGCATCTACCCCGCTCAGGGGAAAACGGGCGACGGCGCGACCTCCCCTTCCCAGCGTCTCGGCGCTAAGACCAGACGATGCAAACGCTCGACCCCATCACCGCGACGCCCGAAGGCGCCTTGTCGTCGCCGGCGGCGCGACGGAACGCCGATCCCATTCTGACGGTACTGAGGGCGCATCTCCCCGCGAGAGGCCGGGTGCTGGAACTGGCGGCCGGCTCGGGCGAGCACGCCGTGGCCTTTGCGACCGCCCTGCCCGACCTGAAATGGACGCCCAGCGATCCGAGCATCGAGGCGCGGACCAGTATCGAGGCGTGGCGGCGAACGGGCCCGGCGAACTTGCAGCCGGCCCTCGCGCTGGACGCCGTCGATCCGGAAACCTGGCCCGAGGCGCCGTTCGACGCCCTCTATTGCGCGAACATGACGCATATCAGCCCCTGGCCGGCGACCGAGGGGTTGATGACTTTCGCCGGGCGCGCGCTGCGACGCCCCGGCGGCCTGCTGGCGCTGTACGGCCCCTATCGCGAGGCGGACAGGCCGCTGGCGCCGTCGAACGCGGCCTTCGACGAAAGCCTGAAAGCACGAAACCCCGCCTGGGGCCTGCGCGACCGCGAAACGGTCCAGGCCCTGGCGGGGTCGCACGGCCTCGTGGCCACGCTCAGGATTCAGATGCCGGCCAACAACCTGATGCTGCTGTTTCGACGCGTCTGATTCAGAGGGCGCCGACGGCGGCCGACAGTTCGGCGCGTTCGTTCAGCAGGGTCGCGGCGCCGTTCTTGAACACGACGCCCGGAGCCTCGGCCGGAACGCCCAGGCTTTCGGCGGCCAGAGCGACGCCGTCGCTGAAGGCGATGACCAGAAGCCCGTTGGCCTTGGCCAGCTCGACCAGCGACCGCACGGCGGCCAGGCCGGCCTCGTCCTGCGACCCGCCCGGCACGACCAGGCCCTTGAGCTTGCCTTCGACGATGTCGTTCGCCGTCGCTGTCGCCAGCACCGTCACGCCGCCGGTCACCAGGCTGGCGTCGCCGGTCGAGATCGGGGCTAGGCCCACGCCTTCGGCCCGCAGCGCCCCTTCGACGTCGCCCAGTTCGCCGAAGTCCATGTCACGTCGCATCACCAGCCCCATGCGCAGCCGGGTCGGAACGGGACGGTTGTAACCAGTGCGACGGGGTCCGGCGGAAGATTTGCTTTGAGCGTACAAGACGTCTCCTTCGAGGGTTTCAGTAAAGATCCAGATCCGGCGAACCAGGCCGCCGAACCACCGACACGAATGACCAGAAAAATGAAAATCGACGGGCCCGACTGCCGTCGCCCCGCACTTTCGATCATTTGTGGAATGCGGGCAGATATAGTGAGAATCCGCGCGCGATCAACCTTGCGCCGACAACTTCATATGCCTCGCGATCCTGAAGGCGGCAGGCCGCTTGCTCGCGCGGCGGCTCGGCCCTAGACAGCGCCATCGACTGAGCGACGGAATCCGATGGCCTTCACCCGCACCTACGACGGCGACGAGCCGGTTCGCGTGAACAAATGGCTGGGCCAGACCGGCGTCTGCTCGCGCCGCGAGGCAGAGAGCCTGATCGCCGTGGGTCTGGTCTCCATCGACGGCGAGGTCATCCAGGACGCGGGCCGCAAGATCGAGCCAGGCCAGACCCTGACCCTGAACGACAGCGCCGAGGCGGCCCTGGCGTCCGGAATGACCATCCTGCTGCACAAGCCGGTCGGCTATGTCTCGGGCCAGCCGGACCCGGGCAAGATCCCCGCCGTGCGCCTGTTGAAGACGCCCAATCGCGTGGGCGACGGCGAGACGCCCGCCCGCGACGCCTCCCTGCCCCCGATCGGCCGGCTGGACGAGGATTCCCGCGGCCTGCTGCTGCTGTCGTCGGACGGAGTGGTGGCCAAGGCGGTGATCGGCCCGGCGTCCGAACTGGACAAGGAATATCTGGTCGTGGTCGACGGCCTGATCACTGAAGGCAAGCTGAGCAAGCTGCGCCACGGGTTGGAACTGAACGGCAAGCCGCTGAAGCCCGCCCGCGTCACCCAGATCGAGCCTCAAAGGCTGCGCTTCATCCTGACCGAGGGCAAGTATCGCCAGATCCGCCGGATGTGCGAACTGGTCGGACTGGAGGTCACCGACCTTTACCGCATCCGCGTGGGACCGCTGCTACTGGGCGACCTGCCCGAGGGCCGGTGGCGGCACCTGACCCCGGACGAGCGCACCGCCCTGATCGTACAGTCAGCCGGCGACTGACACCCCGGCCAGGCCGGCCAGCCGAGTCAGCTCGGCCACATGGCCGGCGAAGGCCTTGCGCCCGCCGCCGGTCAGGGCCAGCCAGGTCCGCTGGCGCCCAGCGAAGGCCGCCTTGCGCAGCCTTACATAACCAGCCTCCTCCAACTGTTTGACGTGTTTGGACATGACGGAATCGGACACGCCGATCCCGTCACGGACGACGCCGAACTCCACCTCGTCCGCCGCCGACAGCATGGCGCAGATCTGCAGCCGGCCAGGCGCGTGGATGACAGCGTCGAAGACCGGCGCGCTCAAACCCGCCCCGCCGTCTCGGCGCGATAGACCCGCATCCACAGGCGCGACAGGCCCAGGGCCAGGACAAAGGCGGCGATCGTCAGCGGCGCGACCCAGATCAACTGGCCCGTCCGGCCGACATAGACGCTGGTCAGAGCCAGCCCGCCGAAGAGGACGCCCAGGGCGATGGCGACCCAGCGGGCACGCGGCGGCGAGACGCCGGTGATGCTGACGCCGGTGCGCTCCGACCACCGCCGCCACATGGTGACGAAGGCCAGGGTCGCGCCGACGGAGGCCAACACATTGAACGGCAGGGGCGCGGCCTGACAGCCCACTATGGCGGCCGCGACCGAGGCATAGGTCAGGTCATAGCTCCAGGAGCCCTTGGCGACCCGCTCGCGCACGGCGTCCTGGGATCGCTGGATCTCGGCCAGCATCTGTTCGTGGTTTTGGGGGTCTTGGGACATGGCGGCTTCCTCACTTTCCGTATTGGAAAATGATCGAGACTTTCCACATCGTCAAGTCATAAGTTTCCAGAATGGAAAATCAGGAAAGAGCGCTGAACCACCGCTCCAGCAGATCCGCCTCGGCGCGGCGCGCCTCGGTTCGTTCGGCCGCCTCGGCGTCCACGCCCCACTGTTCCTCCTGGAACAGCTCGTCGATGCGGGACAGGTCGAAGGCGGCGACGCCGCCCAGCGCCCCCTGCTCCACCGCCAGAGCCAGAACCGCCGAGCCCAGCAGAGGCACGGCCGTCGCCAGACCGGTCAGACGAAAGTCGTCCAGCGACAGGGCGTGAGCCTTCACCCGGGCGATAGCCTCGGGCGACTGGGGTTGGTGGACGATGCCGGCGACCGGCTGCAGCGACACGCCCATCTCGCGCGCGGCCCAGTCGCGCCACGGGCCCCATTCGCGCCGCTGACGCTCGACCAGGGGCGTCGGATGTTCCGCCAGATAGCAGACACCGTCGGACCCGGCGTAGGCGGCGATCTCGTCCGCGACCGGCTCACGCGCCTGACCGATCCGGTCGATGGCGGTCGAAGCCAGCCGGGTCGCCGGCATGGTCGAGGGATCGAGGAACTGCCCTTGCGCCGCCCACTCGTCGGCGACCAGGCGCGCGGCGGCCTCGGTCGGCAGGATCAGGGGCGCCTTGGCCGGGGTCTTGGGCGTGCGGCCGTCCAGCAGCACGGCCCAGCCGCCTTCGGGGTGCGGGCCGATGGAGGCTTCCTTCCAGAAGCGCGACACCCGGTCAGGCGACAGTTCGACGAAGCGCGGGCGATGCGGGGTGTTGGAGTCGGTCATCAGGCAGTCCGTGAAGTTCAGGCCGGCACGACGTCGAAGGCCAGGGTCAGGCGCGACGCCTCGCCCCCGAACGGCGTGGTGCCGTGCCACATATAGGAGGGGAAGAGCACCAGCGTTCCCGGCTGGGGTTGCACATAATGCTGGGACGGCAGGTCCGGCAGGCCGGGCGCGGCGCCGAAACGCAGCCAGCCCTCGCGGTCGTCCCCCTGCACCGCCGGGGGCAGTTCGATATGGCAGGCCGAGGACAGCCAGCCCTCGGAATGGATATGGTCCGTATGGAAGCCGTTGGGCCGCAGCCGAACGGACCAGCTGCCCTGGACATGATAGCGACCGGTATTGCGGGACCGCAGCGGGTCCTCGCCGGTCCCCAGGGCCGCCATATAGGCGCGGATCGGCCCGTCGATGGCCTGGAAGAAGGCGGCGATGACGGGGTCGTCGCTCTCGGACAGTTTGGCCGTGGTCTGGGAGCCGCCGCGCAACGACTGGCCGACCGGATGGGTCTTCAGTTGGTGCAGACCGTGCAACGCCCGGGCCAGATCGGACAGATAGGCGTCCAGCGACGTCCAGCCCGAAGGGGCGTCCAGTCGATAGGGCCGCACGAAGGCGGCATAGTCGTACAGGGTCTCGTAGCGGGGATCGCCGTCCATCCGCCAAGCTGTGGCCAGCAAGGCCAGGACGTGTTGATTGTCCGGCGCCGCCGCCCGCATGGCCTCGACATGGGCCAGGGCCGCGTGGGGATCGCCCAGAGCCAGACAGGCTTCGGCCTGGGCCGCCTGGATCGGCAGGACCTGTCGCCCCGCCAGGGCCGCCGCCCGGCTCGCGTGCTCCAGGGCGCGGGCGGGATCCGCGCGCATTACAGCCTGGGCCGCCGCAAGCTCGCTCGCCGCATCCAGCGGTCCGGCGATCAGGGCGGCGTAGGCGTCGTCGGGCCGGCCGGCGAACTCGAGCAGCCGGGCCTTGATCCGGCGCAGGGGCGATGGGTCCGACGCGGCGGCGATGGCGGCGTCCAGAGGGGCGCAGGCGGCGGCGGCGTCCTCGGTCCGCATCCAGATCAACTGGGTCCGGTCGCGCAGGGCGTCGACATAGCCGGGGCGCCGTTGGAGCGCGCCGCGATAGGCGGCCTCGGCCTCGTCGAACCGGTTCTGGCCCTGCAGGGCGCGGGCCAGGACCAGCCAGGTCTCGGGCGCGTCGCCGCCGAGGGCCAGGGTCTCGCGGGCCACAGCCTCGGCCTCGACGGGCCGACCCAGGTCGCCCAGGGTCGAGGCCAGATTGTGCCGGGCGGGCACGCTCTGCGGCCGCACGGCGACCAGGCGACGGGACAGGGCCGCACTGTCGACCAGACGCCCGGCCCGTTTCAGAAGATCCGCCTGGACCGACAGGGCCTGCCACGGCGCATCGGCCCGCGCCGCCAGGGGCGCCAGCAGGGCCAACCCCGCCTCCAGCCGCCCGACGGCGGCCAGTGCCTTGGCCTGTTCGACCTGGGCCTGAGCGGTCCCCTTCACCGGATGCGCTTCACGCCCAGGAAGGGATCGTCCTCGGCCTCGTCCTCGGTGAAGCCGAAATGGGCGAAGCCGGCCTTCATCTCGGGGCTGAGCGGGGCGGTGACCTTCAGCACCCCGCCGCGCGGGTGATCCAGCTCGATGCTGCGGGCGTGGAGCTGCAGCTTCAGCGGGCCGGACAATTCCCTGGACTTGTCGTCGCCATATTTCGGGTCGCCCAGGATCGGGTGACCGATCCCGGCCATATGGGCGCGCAGCTGGTGGGTGCGGCCGGTGAAGGGGCGCAGCGCCATCCAGGCGGCGCGGTGCGAGGCGCGGCTGACGGTGCTGAACGCCGTCTCGGCCGGTTCGGCGCGGGGGTCCTTGCGCTCGGCCGGACGCATCATCTCGAAGTCGTTGATGCCGGTCTTCTTCAGCGGCATGTCGATCTGGCCCGAATAGGGTTTCGGATTGCCGATGACGATGGCCCAGTAGGTCTTCTTGGCCTGACGCCGGGCGAAGGCGCCGGCCAGACGCTTGGCCGCTTCCGGCCCCTTGCCCAGCAGCAGGACGCCCGAGGTGTCGCGATCGAGGCGGTGGACCAGGCGCGGCCGATCCATGCCCTCGCCCCAGGCCGACAGCAGGCGGTCCACGTGGCGGCTGGTCTTGGTGCCGCCCTGGACGGCCAGGCCGTGGGGCTTGTTGATGGCGATGACCATGTCGTCCTCGTAGAGGACCAGCGACTTGGCGAAGGCGATGTCCTTTTCGGACAGGGTGTGCGCGTCCCCGGCCTGGCGCGAGGTGTCATCCGGGATCGGGGGCACGCGCACGGCGGCGCCGGCGGTCAGGCGGCCTTCGGGCTTGATGCGGGCGCCGTCCACGCGGATCTGGCCGCTGCGAGCCATCTTCTGCACCTGGATGTTCGAAAGGTGCGGCCAGCGACGGCGGAACCAGCGGTCCAGACGGATGCCGTCCTCGTCCTCGGCGACATAGATCGTCAGGACCTCACGCTTGGGTGCGTTTTCTGCGGGCGGCTGGTCGGTCAAACGGAGACTCCAAAGGCGCGGCGGGCGATCACCAGGCCGACGAACAGGGCCGCAAGGGCCAGAACCACCGAGCCGACCACATAGGCGGCGGCCAGGCCCAATTGGCGGCGCTCGATCATCTGCACCGCCTCCAGAGAATAGGAGGAGAAGGTGGTGAAGCCGCCGAGCACGCCGACGGCGGCGAACAGGCGGATCGTCTCCTGCTGCGCACCGCCCTTGAAGGCCAGCCAGCCCACGAGCAGACCCATGACCAGGCCGCCGATCAGATTGGCCGCAAAGGTGCCCAGGGGCCAGCCGGCGTTGGGCGCCAGGCGGGCCGCCGTGAGGCCGAGGCCATAGCGGGCCATGGAGCCGAGGGCTCCACCAGCGGCGACGATAAGGAAACGGGTCATGATCCGGCGCTATATACGCCGCCTGCGTCGAAAACGAAGCCTCCTGACGGTCGTAGGCGATCTGACCGAAACTTCACTTGCTCCCGAGCAGGGTTAACAGCGATATCCGAAATCGACGTCAGCCGGTTTGGGGGAGCCACGCCATGTCGCAGGAAGACAGCCACAGCCCGGTGATCGCGCCGACGATGACCTCACCGCCGCCTTCGCCTGACCCGACATCCGGGCCCGCGCCGGAGGCGACGCCCCAGCCCCACGACCTGGCCCCGATCGAGGCGTCCGAAACGCCGCGCCCGCCGCCGCCGAACCCCACCCCGACAGACTCGCCGGCGGTGTCCGACGAAGGTGTGCTGCGCCCGATCCAGGAGAGTGACTATTTCACGTTGGACGAGGCCTCGATCGCGCGGATATCGGCCAATATCGACCAGTATTTCAATCAGCCGCTCGACATCTTTCCCTTCTGGGAAAACGAGCGGAAGCCCGACCGCTTCCACGTCCTGTTCGCCCGCCAGATCGAGGAAAGATTCACCGCCGACCGCGACATTCGGGGACGGGTCCACGCCTATGGTCGACGTATCTTCCGCGCCCTGTGCGTCCATGTGGGGACCAAGCGGCTGATCCAGGCTCTGTCCCTGATCGCCTTCGCCGTGCTGACCGCCATGGGACCGACCCTGTTCGCGGACTGGACCGGCAGCCCGCCCGGCGGCCTGGGCCTGAGCCTGGTTGGCATGCTGGTCGTGATCGGGATCTTCTTCGGCGTCTCCAGCATCCTGTTCGTCCAGTACCGGTTCCGGCTGGAGAACGACACCTATGCGCTGTCGCGCGAGATCGTGCAGCGGACCCGGGATTTGCAGAATCTGTTCACCAACGCCCGCGCCCTGTCGGACCAGGCCGAGACCACCTATCAGATGGACGGCAAGGCCTGGGGCCAGCGCGCCCTGTATCTGACCCGCCTGGTCATGTGGATCGGGGCGCGGATGGAGTATCTGGAGAAGTTCATCCAGATGGAGCTGTGGCGGGTCCGGCGGGAACGGTACTGGATGCGCTGGGTCGGGCGGATCACCACGCCTCTGGTGCTGCTGATCTGGCTGGTGGTTCTGGCCTTGTGGCCGGCGCCGGAGGCGGGAGAGATCGGCTTCCGCCTGCTGCAGATCGCGGCCGTGTTGCTGGCGGGCGGCGTGTCCTGGCTGTCGTATTTCCGCTGGCAGACCCCGGCCAACGCCATCCAGGACAAGCTGGGGGCCGACGGCTGGGTCCGCTACGCCTCGCTGGACGTGGACAACACCGTCGGCGACCAGGTGCGTCGCGACAAGGAACGGCTGGTCGAATACCGGGCTCTGACGCGGGGGCGTTGATCCGAGGGGTGGTCGTCAGCGCGGGATGGAGCTCTGCACCGATCGGGCGTCATATGCGCTGGGGCGGTCGGGCTTGGCGCCGCGTCCCAGCACCACTTCCAGCGAGGTCGAGGTGGGGCTAGGGCCGCTGAAGTTCAGGCCCAGCCCGACGCCGACGCCAGAGGCCGAATAGCCGCCATAACGGCCGGAGCTTCCGCCGATCGAGACGCTGGGGCGCACGCCCCCTGCCCCGCCCGGCCGACCGTCGGTCCAGCTCTGGGTCACCTCGAACCAGTCATAGCCCTGTTCGGTGGTCAGATCGGCGGCCCGCACCAGAGCGTAGTCGGCGACCGCGCCGGGGGCGCCGACGCCGTTGTAGGTGACGCGGTAGCGGTTGGATTCGATCCGCTGCTCGGAATAGCCCTGCCCGCCCGGCGCGCGCTGGGCGCCGTAGGGGGCCAGGCTGGCGCAGGCGCCGAGCGCCAAAGCCGAGGCGGCGAGACCGAGAATAACGAGGCGCTTCATGGCGTTCTCTCCCTTTGGAAGAGATAGCGTTGCTTGAGGCGAGACGTTCCGTCCAGCCCTACAGACCCAGGGCCGTTCGCAGGTGTGCAAAATCCTCGGGCGGCGGGGCCTCGACCGTTGTGGTTCCCCCCTCGGGATGGGGGAAGCTGAGTTTGGAGGCGTGCAGCATCAGGCGCGGCGCCGGCCCGACCGCCGTGGTCAGGGCGCCGCCGTAGCGGACGTCGCCGATCAGGGGCCGGCCCAGATGGGCCATGTGGACCCGAAGTTGGTGCATCCGCCCGGTCAGGGGCTCCAGTTCGACCACCGCCCCCTGATCGTTGGAAGTCAGGGTGCGATAGCGGCTCTGCGATCCTTGTGCGCCCGGGGCGTCGAAGGCGACGACGCGCATGTAGGATTCGCGCCCGATTTCCTCGCGCCGCAGCGGGGCGTCGATGGTTCCAGACTTCGGTTCGGGGGCCGCGGACAGCAGGGCCAGATACTGTTTCCTGAACCGGCGCATCTGCAGCGCCTTGCCCAGGAATCCCGCCGCCGGCTTGGTCTTGGCGGCCAGGATCACGCCCGAGGTGTCGCGGTCCAGCCGATGCACCAGTTCCGGCCGCTTGCCGTTCGACCGGGCGAAGGCCCACAACAGGTCGTCCAGCGTATGGGCCTTGATCCGCCCGCCCTGGCTGGACAGGCCCGAAGGCTTGGAGAAGGCGATGACATGGGCGTCCTCGTGGATCACCCACGAACGGACAGCGGCGATATCATCTTCGGACAGGGAAACGGGTTCACGTGTGCTCACCGCCGCCCTTTAGCGGAGCACGCCCCGCTTCGCCATGGCCCAGGCGTACCAGGCCAGGAGCAGGGCGATGACGACGATGACGAAGGGCATGATCTTCATCGTCGCCATCTCGGGCGACAGCGGCGGCGGATCGATGACTTGGCCGTAGATCAGGTTCACGACGGCCCCGAGCAGCGACAGGCCGAAGGCGGGAACGGCCCAGCGGCGGCGCAACAGCAGCAGCACCGATCCGATCACCGCGCCCCAGACGCCCAGGATCCACGGCACATACATCCAGTTCGGCATGGCCAGGAAATAGTCGATCATCGGCTGATCGAAGCCCGAGGCCCGCATATAGGCCTCGCCCCGCGTATTGGTCTGGATGAAGTCGAAGGCCCCAAAGCCGTTCCACAACAGGGACAACACGCCCACCAGCCACAGATGCCAGGGCGTCTTCACCGTCTCGATCATCGTCCCCTCCCAAGGATGTCAGATCGGCAGGCTAGTCCCGTCGTTCGGATCGAACAATGAACGCCGTTCACTCAGAAGCGTCGCCGCCCTCGGCCTGCAGCCGCGCCCGCATCGCCGCCCAGCGGTCCAGACGCGCCTTGACCTTCTCCTCGTGCCCCTCGCCCTTGGGCTTGTAGAAGACGCGGCGCTCCATCTCGTCGGGGAAGAAGTTCGCCCCGGAGAAGCCCTCGGGCGTGTCGGGGTCGTACTGGTAGCCCTTGCCGTAGCCCAGCTGTTTCATCAGCCTGGTCGGGGCGTTGCGGATATGGGCGGGCGGCATCAGCGAACCGGTCTCGTAGGCCACCTTCTTCGCCGCCTTGAAGGCTTCGTACACCCCGACCGACTTGGGCGCGGTGGCCAGGTGGACCACGGCCTGGGCCAGGGCCAGTTCGCCCTCGGGACTGCCCAGGAAGTCGTAGGTGTCCTTGGCCGCATTGGCGACCAGGATCGACAGGGGGTCCGCCTCGCCGATGTCCTCGACCGCCATCCGCACGATCCGCCGCGCCAGATACAGAGGATCCTCGCCCCCGTTCAGCATCCGCGCCAGCCAGTAGAGGGCGGCGTCGGGATCGGAGCCGCGCACGGATTTATGCAGGGCGGATATGAGGTTGTAGTGTTCTTCTCTGCTCTTGTCGTAGGCGGGCGCGCGACGTTGCAGCACGCCCGCCAAACCCTGGACGTCCAGCGTCTCGCCCTCCGGCAGGTCGAACAGGACCTCTGACATGGTCAGCAGATAACGCCCGTCGCCGTCGGCGAGGGCCAGCATGGCCTGACGCGCCTCGGGCGACAGCGGCAGGGGCTTGCCCATATGGGCCTCGGCGCGGCTCAACAGTTGATCCAGAGCCGCGTCGTCCAGACGTTTCAGCACATAGACCTGAGACCGCGACAGCAGGGCCCCGTTCAGCTCGAAACTGGGGTTCTCGGTGGTGGCCCCGACCAGGGTGACGACCCCGGCCTCGACGAAGGGCAGAAAGCCGTCCTGCTGGGCGCGATTGAAGCGGTGGATCTCGTCGACGAACAGCAGGGTCGACTGACCCGCCGCGCGCCGCATCCGCGCCGCTTCGAACGCCTTCTTCAGATCGGCGACGCCCGAGAAGACCGCGCTGATCGACTGGTATTCATAGCCCGCCGCCTGGGCCAGCAGCCGGGCGATGGTGGTCTTGCCGGTGCCGGGCGGCCCCCACAGGATCATCGAGCCCAGACGCCCGGCCTCGATCATCCGCCGGATCGGTCCGCCCTCGCCCAGCAGGTGATCCTGTCCCACCACCTCCTCCAGCGTGCGGGGGCGCAGGCGGTCGGCCAGGGGGGCGTCGGGCGGCAGGATGCCGGAGGCTTCAAACAAATCGGACATGAGTGCGACCTATGTAGTCATTCGACTAAGGCTTTTCACGCGTTAGTATGGCCAACCGCCACGGAGACTGCCCGAGATGACCGACGCTAATCCGAACCAGGGCCCGACCTCGGGTCTGACGCCTCATCTGACGATCCCGTCGCGCGGCGCCTCGGCGGCGGTGGACTTCTACATCATCGCCTTCGGGGCCGAGGTGCTGGTCAAGCATTTCGCCGACGACGGCGAGCGGGTCATCCACGCCCACCTGAAGATCAACGGCGCCAGCGTGATGCTGAACGACGAATTCCCTGAATATCACGGCGGTCAGGACATTCGCCCCGCCGGCGTGACCCTGCATCTGCAGGTCGAGGATCCCGACGCCTGGTGGACCCGCGCCCTGGTCGTCGGCGGCGCCGAGCCGGTGATGGACATGGCCGACCAGTTCTGGGGCGACCGCTACGGCCAGTTGCGTGATCCCTTCGGCCACACCTGGTCGATCGGCGGGCCGAAGAAGGGCTGAGACGGCTCAGGCCCGTTTTACCCAGGTCAGGGCCCAACTCACCGGCAGGCTGGCCGCGACCATCAGAATGAACAGGCCGAATACGCCGCCCCATTCCGGTGGAAACCGATCCTTGCTGAACAGAAAGATCAGGGTCAGCCCCAGGCCGATCAAGAAGGCCTGGGGTCGCGGAACCACCAGGGTCTGCTCGCAACGCGGGCAGGCGAACGGCTTGCCGAAGCTGAACTGCGTCTTGAGGAACGGCACGAGCTTGCCGCAGTTCGGACAGGTCGGTCCCAGGACCATCAGTTGCACACCACGGTGTTGGAGCGGGCGATGTTCTGACGCCGTAGGGCGCGGCGGCGCGACTCGCTCAGCCAGTCGCCGCGTCGGTCCGTGCGATATTCGACGACCGTGTCCGGCAGGCAGGAGCGCGCCATCGTCTCCTCGACCAGCCAGGCCCTGGTGCGGGCGTCGAAGTCGGCCCAGGCGCCGTCCAGCCGTTCGACCGCCGTCGAGCCGGCCTCGCGGTACAGCAGCCAGCCGGGATTGATACGGTTGCGCTCCATGAAGGCGCGTTGCAGGGCGGCGACGGCCTCCAGATCGGCGCCGTCGTCCATGCCGTTGGCGGCCGCCTGGGTGCGTGAAATCAGGCTGGGATCGATCCCGCCGTGGACGACGATCACCGCGCCCGGCTCGACGATCAGCCGCCCGGCCAGGGGCAGGAAATAGTTAGCGCAGGACGAGTTGCACTCTCCCTTCACCGTCATGGTCAGCCGTTTACCCTCGAACCGTTCGGCGATCCGCATGGCCTCGCCGGCCTTGCCGCCGCGACTGGTCAGGACCAGTTGGGTGGTGGTCGGGGCGAAAGCCCGTTCGACGCAGCCGGTCAAGGCCGCGTCGATGGGGCCGTCAATGACGAAGGTGTCGGGCGCCGCCTGACGACAGGGTTCGGCCGCCCTCGACGGCGTCGCGACGAGGCTCGACAGGCCTGCAACGCACACACAAAGCAGAAGAAAAGCCTTCATCGATCCCCCGACCGTCCGGCGCGCATAGCACGATCCTCCATCAATCCAAGGTAGCCGCCGCATCGTCATATGCAAGGCCGCGATGATGGGTTCACCCGCTCCTGACCTGTTCCGCCAAATGGGCGAAATAGCCGACGACGTGTTTGCGGTAGATCGGCTCGACCGCTGCGTCGAACCAGGGATCCTCCAGCGTCATGGCGCCCCGAGCCAGGGCCGCGCGGGCGACGTGGTCGATGTCGGGGACGGCGGACAGGCGGCCGGTCAGTATGGCCTCGCGATAGCGGCCGCCGGCGACCGTCTCGAACTCGCACCATTCGTCATAGAGGGCGCACAGGACGGCGACGGCGGCGCCGGTCCGCAGCAGATCCAGATCGACGGCCGGCGCCTGGCCCGGCGGGGTCTCCAGCACCGCGTCCACGTACCTCAGAGGATCGAAACGCAGGTTGCAATCGACCGCATGGCCGAACCCCGCATAGGATTCGGCCATGTCGACATAGAGCAAAAGGATGTCGCGGACCGCCTCCAGCGCCTCGCCGGCCTGGGCCGGCGTGATCACGGGACGATCCACGCCCGCTCCTAGCGCAGCACGCCGCGGATCTGGCGGCCGCCGCGATTGACGACGATCTCCCACGGGCCGCGGCCGGAGCCGGCGGCCTCGACGTCGCGGGCCGAGGCAATGGCCTTGCCGTTGATGCTGACGATCAGGTCGTTCTGGCGGAAGCCGGCGCGGGCCGCATAGCCGCGCCCGGACACGCCGGTGACGATGACGCCGGTGGCGAAGGGGTCGCCGCCCAGACGGTCGGCCAGAGCCGGGTTCAGGGCCACGACCTCGGCGCCGGCGAAGGGGCCGGACTGTATGGTCACGCCCTGGTCGGGATCGGCGTCGCCCGGCAGGGTCTGGACGCGGGCGGTCAGGGTCTGGGCCCGACCGTCGCGCAGGATCGCGACCTGGACCGCATCGTTCGGATTGCGCGAGCCGACGCGGTAGTTCAGCCCGTTCTGGTCGTTGATTTCCTGACCGTCGACGGCGGTGATCACGTCGCCCTGGCGGATGCCGGCGCGGGCGGCGGGACCGTTGGCGTAGACGTCGGTGACGACCAGCCCCTGGGGTCGGTTCAGACCCAGGCTGCCGGCGATGTCGCCGGTGACCGTGTCGCCCTTCACGCCCAGCCAGGGCCGGACCACGGCCTTGGCGCCGCCCAGGGCGCTGTCGACCACGCGTTTGACCATGGCTGCGGGCACGGCGAAGCCGACCCCGGCCGAGGAGCCCGAGCGCGAGAAGATGGCGGTGTTGATGCCGATCAGATCGCCGTCCATGTCCACCAGGGCCCCGCCGGAATTGCCAGGGTTGATGGCGGCGTCGGTCTGGATGAAGGAGCCGCTGTCGGAAATGCCGGTCTCGGTCCGGTTCAGGGCCGAGATGATGCCGTTGGTCACCGTCTGGCCCACGCCGAAGGGGTTGCCGATGGCCAGGACCAGATCGCCGACCTGCTGTTCCTCCTGATCGTCGATGGCCAGGACCGGCAGGCGGTCGCTGACGTTTTCCAGCCGCAGCACGGCGATGTCGCTGCGCTCGTCGGCCAGGATGACGGTGGCGGGGAACTCGCGCCGGTCGTTCAGCACGACCTTGATCTGCTGGGCGCCGTCGATGACGTGGTTGTTGGTGACGACGATCCCGTCCGAGCGGACGATGACGCCGGACCCGACCGACTCGGCGACCCGCGCCTGGGGGATGCCGCCGCCGAAGAACTGGAAAAAGGGGTCGGCCTGGACGCGCTGGACGCTGCGGGCCGATATATTGACCACGGCGGGGGCGGCCGAGCGGACCACGGGGGCGAAGCTGGATTTCATCCCCGCCGCATCGGACGGGGCGGTGCGCGTAGGCTGGGCGAACTCGCCCTCCTGTCCCCCGTCTTGGGCCTTCGAGTTGGTGGGGTTGCCGCAGGCCGACAGGGCCAGGGCGGCGACGAGCACGATCGATCGGGTCTTCATGGGCATCCGAGGAGTTCAGGCTTCAAGCCACACCATACCGCACCCGGTTTCGGGCCGGATCAAGGCGTGGGCGGGGCATCAACGGTCAAGCTCTCGGCCCGTTCCGCCCTACGAGCGGTGATCCAGCCCAGAACGCCCGCGAACAGCAGAACCAGACCCGAGATATAGAAGGCCAGGCCGGGCGCATGGACGATGCTGTCCACGAAGGCCAGGCCGTGCCGGTCCAGCCAGTCGGTCAGGGGCTCGAACCCGCCGCCGACCGACATCGAATAGATCCAGCCGAAGAACAGCGGCGACATGACGCCGGCGATGGAGGCCACGCTCATGGTCGCGCCCTGCAGCTGGCCCTGTTCGCTCTCGGACACCTGGCGGGTCATCAGCGACTGCAGGGTCGGCATGGCCAGACCCCACAGGGCGTTGGGCAGCATGGCCGCCACGAAGAACCAGCCGCTCGGCGCCCAGCCCATGGCCATAATGCCCAGGGTGCCGCCGGCCAAACCCAGCAGCATGGTCTTGCGGTCGCCCAGGGCCTTGGTCACCGGGCCGACGATCAGTCCCTGCATCCCCATGTCCAGCAGACCGACCATGGCCAGCAACATCCCGACCTCGCGCGGGCCCCAGCCGTAGCGATACTGGGCATAGAGGACGAAGACCGCCGAGAAGACGTGGTGGGCGAAATGCAGCAGGAAGGTCACCCCGGCCAAGCCCGTCAGCTCGGGATGGCGGCCCAGCAGGACCATGGCCCCGACCGGATTGGCGCGCCGCCAGGAAAACTTCATCCGTTTCTCGGGGGCCAGGCTCTCGGGCAGGATGAAGGCGCCATAGACGAAGGCGATGGCCGACATGACGGCGGCGGCCCAGAAGGGCGCGCGCGGACCGATCTCGCCCAGGAAGCCGCCGATCACCGGTCCTAGGACGAAGCCGCCCGAGAAGGCCGCCCCGATCAGCCCATAGGCCCGCGCCCTCTGCTCGGGCGGGGTCACGTCGGCCATATAGGCGTAGATGGTGGTGAAGCTGGACGAGGTGACGCCGGCGATGATCCGCCCCAGAGCCAGCCACCACAGGTCCGGCGCCAGGGCCATCAGCACATAGTCGATCGCCAGACCGGCGCAGGACAGCAGGATCACCGGCCGGCGGCCGTACTGGTCCGACAGCGAGCCGATGATCGGCGAGGCGACGAACTGCATCCCCGCCCACAGGGCCACGAAGACGCCGTTGATGATGCCCGCCCGGGCGTTGGAGCCGACGAAATCCTCGATCAGTTGCGGCAGGACCGGGATGATGATCCCCATGGCCACGATGTCGAGCACCGCCGTCACGAAGATGAAGCCGATGGCCGCCTTCAGCCGTTTCTCGGGGACGATGGACATGGGTCGCTCCTGGATCGGTCGAGAGGTCTAGCGGGGCCACTGCGACCAAGACAGGGCTGATCGGCGATCACCCAGGCACGGGTCTTCGCCCCCGCGCTTTCGCTGCGAGGTTATGGAGGGCTGGGCGGAGCGCCGGGCGAAGCGAGGCGGCTGACGATGGGGGGAGTTCAGCTGCCTTCGGAAAGAAGCCCCCCCCTCCGACCCTGGTTCGCTTCGCGAACGCCGGGCCACCTCCCCGCAAGCGGGAGAGGGTCTGTCAGATCAGTCGCCCGTCACCGCCAGCGTGTCCTCGACCCGGCCGTCGCCCCTGGGCGCGGTTATGCCCAGCATCCGGGCCAGGAAGGGCTGGACGTCGACGCTGTCGAGGTCGGTCAGGCGGCGGCCGGCGACGACGCCGGGGCCGCGGGCGATGAACAGGGCCTGCATCTCCGGCGCCTGGTTGTCGTAGCCGTGGGCGCCGCCGGGGCGGGTGATCGGACGGTCGCGGGTCGCGGTCAGCCAGCCGGTCTCGACCAGGCAGACGACGGCGGCGACGCGCGGGTTGGTTCCGTAGGACAGGCGGGCGGGCACATCGGCCTTGTTCCAGCATTCCATGTGGGGATGACGGCCGATCAGTTTCTGCTGCACCTCGGCCTCCCGCCCCGGCGCCGGGTCGGCGGTCAGGACGGCGCCGCCATAGCCGATGGTCAGCGCCTTCGGATCGATGATGTCGTCGATCCAGACCACCCGATCCGGCGAGGTGGCCGCCATGCCGTGATCCGAGGCCAGGACCAGCAGGGTGCGATCGTAAAGCCCCCTCGCCTTCAGCCCCGCGACCAGACGGCCGATGGAGGCGTCGACCGAGGCGACGGCGGCGCGGGTCTCGGCCGCGCCGGGACCGTGGCGGTGGCCGGCGGTGTCGACGATGTCGAAATAGAGGGTCTCCAGCCTGGGCCGTTGATCGGCGGGCAGGTCCAGCCAGGACACGACGCGGTCCACGCGCGCGTCGCCGGACATCGACTGGTCGAAAGGTACGAACTGGCTGGGGCGGACGCCGTGGATCTCGACCTCGGAGCCCGGCCAGAACATGGTCCCGGTGCGGATCCCCGCCTTCTCGGCCGTGACCCAGATCGGCTCGGCCTGGTCCCAGAAGCCGGTCTCCTTGCTGGCCATGGTGAAGACGCCCAGTTCGGCGTCGGTGAACCGGTTGCCGACGACGCCGTGATGGTCGGGGTGCAGGCCGGTGACCAGGGTGTAGTGGTTGGGGAAGGTCACGCTGGGGAAGGACGGGCGCATCGGGCCGAAGGCGCCGCCGGCGACCAGACCGTCCATGACCGGGGTCGCCCCCTTGCCGAGATAGTCCGGGCGGAAGCCGTCGATGGAGACCAGAATCACCAGGTCAGGACGCGGCGCCTGAGTCGCGACAACCGGCGATTGTGCGACCGGGCCGGTCGCGGTCGGGGTTCCGGCGCAGGACGCAACCGCCAGTGCAGCGACAGCGATCAGGCCGGTGGCGAGGAAACGGGACATGGGGAGATTCCGAAGCGACATCGAACCATTGCCTAAACTTAATCGACGACAGAGACACGACGGGTTGTGGTAAGGCCGTTCTCACGCCAAGCTTGCGTCATGGAAACCGTCATCGAGATCCGCGGCCTGACCAAGACCTATGGGACGGTGAAGGCCCTGGACGGCCTGACCCTGTCGATCCCGCGCGGCGGGGTCTATGGCATCCTGGGGCCCAACGGCGCCGGCAAGTCGACCCTGTTCCGCACCCTGCTGGGCCTGATCCGTCCGACCGGCGGCGAGGCCACGGTGATGGGCGGCAGGATCGGGGATCCGGCGGCGACGCGCCGCATGGGCTCGATGATCGAGACCCCGCGCTTCCCGCCCTTCATGACCGCCCGTCAGGTGTTGGTCTGGCTGGCCCAGGCCCACGGCGGCGTGCCAAAGGGCGAGATCGACGGCTGGCTGAAGCGGGTCGGCCTGGCCGAGGCGGCGGACCGCAGGGTGCGCGGCTTCTCGGTCGGCATGCTGCAGCGACTGGGCGTGGCCGCCGCCCTGATGACCAGGCCCGACCTGGTCATTCTGGATGAACCGACCAGCGGCATGGATCCCCCCGGCATCCAGGAGATGCGCGCCCTGATCCGCAGCCTGGCCGACAACGACGGGATCACCATCATCCTGGCCAGTCACCAGTTGCAGGAGGTGCAGCGCGTCTGCGACCGCGTAGCCATCTTCAACAAGGGCAAGGTCATCACAGAGGGCCGGGTCTCCGACCTGACCGCCTCGGGCGAGCGGCTGCGCCTGTCGGCCACGCCTCTGGCGAAAGCGATGGGGGTGCTGGGCGACAAGGCGACGCTGGACGGCGACGCCCTGATCGCCGCCGTGGCGCGCGCCGAGGCGCCCGCCACGATCCGCGCCCTGGTCGAGGCCGGGGTCGACATCGAGGAGGCCCGCTGGATCGGCGCCGACCTGGAGGATGTCTTCATGAACGAGACCGGCTGGACCGGCGTGCAGGCCGAAAACCTGCAAGGAGCCGACCATGCTGGTTGATGCGATCAAGTCCGAATCCTATCGCCTGTCGCGCAATTGGATTCAGTTGGTGGTCGCCATCCTGGTCGTACCGGCCCTGTTTATCCTGGGCGGGGCCTTGGTCCTGTTCCAGGCCGAGGCCAAGGGCGGCCCGATGGCGGCCATGGTCGGCATCAATCCCGCCGCCCCCGCCATGCCCGTGAACCTGATGGAGGCCCTGACCTTCGGCGCCGACAAGGGAGCGAACGGCTTCACCCTGATCCTGATGCTGATCGCGGCGGCCACCCTCTATGTCGGCGACTATCGTTGGGAGACCTGGCGGCTGATCAGTGCGCGCAACAGCCGTACCTCCCTGCTGCTGGGCAAGGTGGCGGTGATGAAGTCCCTGGCCTTCGCCGGAATGGCGGCCTTCCTGGTCGCCTCTATCCTGTTCAACCTGATGAAGGCGGGGATTTTCGACCGCGGCCTGACCTTCTCGGCCGATGGTTCGGACTGGGGCCAGTTCGCCCTGCTGTGGCTGCTGTCCTGGACGCGGATCATCCAGTTCACCCTGATCGCCCTGCTGACCGGGGTTCTGACCCGCTCACTGCTGGCCGCCCTGTTCGCGCCCTGGGCCCTGGGCTTCGTCCAGTCGCTGCTCGCGCCGCTTCTGCCGGCGCTCGGATGGGAGCCGATGAGCTGGAAGATGCAACTGCTGCTGCCCGGCCTGGCCTATGACACGCTGAAGGCGGCAGTCCAGGGCGCGCCGAAGGTTCCGGTCTGGCCGGCCCTGACCAGCCTGGTCCTGTGGACCCTGGCGCCTCTGATCGGCGCCCTGGCCCTGTTCAACCGCCAGGACCTGTCGAAGGAATAGGCGGCGCGGGACTGAGTTCGCCTTCCGCGACCAGCCAGTCGCGGAAGGCGTCGACCGCCGTATCTCGACGCCCCTCCGGGCGCAGGAAGGCGAACCAGGACGGACGTTCGACGAAGCCGAAGGGGGCGGACAGCCGCCCGGCCATGACGTCCGGCGCCACGAAGGCCCAGGGCACGATGGCGACGCCCAGGCCGGACACCGCCGCCTCGACCAAGGAATGATTGTGGGCGAACTCCCGCTCCACGGCGACCGAGGGCAGATCGAGCCCCTCCAGCGCGGCCCAGGCCGACCAGGCGCGACGGAAGGTGGCCGAACGCAGTCGCGGCGCGCGGACCGCCTCCTGCAAGGTCGGCAGACCGGCCATCAGCTCCGGCGTCCCGACCGGGCCCTGATGCTGGGCCAGGAAACGGGTCGCCTCGGCGCGGGGATGGACTTCGTCCGGCTCGACGATACGGATGGCGCCGTCGAAACGATCGCGACGGTAATCGACCGGCAGATAGGATTCCGACAGTCGCACCCGTACCTCGGGATGGGCCTCCAAAAACTGGGGCAGGCGCGGGATCAGCCATTTCAGCGCGAAGGTGCCCAGGCAGGAGATCTCGATCTCGCGCGCTGCGCTTTGTCGGGTGGCGCGAACCGCCTCGCTTATGGCGGAGAAGGCCGGGGTCAGGCCCTCGGCCAGTTGCGCGCCCGCCTCGGTCAGGGTCAGGGCGTGGCGAGGACCGGTCACCAGGACCACGCCCAGCGACGCCTGAAGCGCGGCGATCTGACGGCTGACGGCGCCGTGCGTGACGCACAGTTCGGCCGCCGCACGGGTCATGCTGCGATGACGGGCGAAGACTTCGAAGGTGCGGAGCGCGTTCAGCGGCGGCGGCGCGACGGGTTGCATGTGACCTCCCCTCACAAAGCCCTGCCCGCTTAATCGATTTCGACTCGTTCGGAAACCGGCTTCAAGCTGGCCGATGCCCCTTCCGAACCCGCCGCCCAAGCCGCCCCGCCGCAACCGTTTGGACCAGATCGCCTATGGCCTGTGCATTCTGCTCATATGGATCCTGGCCCTCGGTCAGACCTTCAGCGGCTAGTAGGACAGTCCTCGCGCCTTGATCTCGGCCTCGACCTCGGGCGGCCATCCTTCAGCATAGAGATAGGAGAAGCCTCGCCCGTTCAGCGGTTCAAACACGCTGTCGTCGAGTCGGAAGGGCAAAGGCCTGCCACCCTGCGCCTGCTCCGCCGCCCGGTGTCGGCGCAGCTGCGGGGTTAAGCTGGACGGTTCGTATGAAGCGATCTCGCTGCGCTCGTATCCGCCCGTGTTCCAACGCGCGACGATCGGCATGATCAGGTCGAACGGTTCCAGATTATAGGGTTCGGCGGCCAGCAGGGCGGCACGATCAGCAAACCGCAGATAATAGTCCGCCCCGCCGATGACGAGCAGGTTCTGAGCCGTGGCGCGATCACACTCGGGCTGAGCGGCGATCCAAGCCAGGATTTGGACGCCGGCGTCCCAGTTCCAGTCGATGGAGACCTGATGCCAGTCGTCCGGCCCATGGCGCTTCAACCAGTCCAGCAGGACCCGTTCCGCCTCACTCAATTCCGTTTCCATCGCCACGTCCCTGTCCATCGGAATCGGAAACTCTCCGCCAGATAAGGCAAAAGGGCGGCCGGATCGCTCCGGCCGCCCTTTCAGCATTCAGTCTCGAAGGGGCTAAGTCTTAGTCTTCGGCGTCGTCGAACGACAGGACCGGACCCGAGTCCTTGCCCTTGGCTTCGACGTCGCGATCGACGAACTCGATCACGGCCATCGGGGCATTGTCGCCGTGGCGGAAGCCAGCCTTCATGATGCGGATATAGCCGCCGTTACGCTCGCTGTAGCGCGGGCCGAGCGTTTCGAACAGCTTGCCGACCTGCGGCACGTCGCGAACCTGGCTGATGGCCTGACGACGGGCGTGCAGATCGCCCTTCTTGGCCAGGGTGACCAGCTTCTCGACGAAGGGACGCAGTTCCTTGGCCTTGGGCAGGGTCGTGGTGATTTGCTCGTGCTTGATCAGCGAGGCGGCCATGTTGGCGAACATGGCGGTGCGGTGGCTGGTCGTGCGACCGAGTTTACGATGGGCGGCGCCGTGGCGCATCTGGGTCTCTCCTACTCCGGGCCCGGTATCTCCTGAGGAGACCTAGACCCGTAATCTTCTAACCGCCCCGACATTCTCCCCGAGAGGAGACGGGCGGAGGGTTGAACTTAGATCTGGTCGTCGAACTTCTTGGCCAGATCTTCGATGTTTTCGGGCGGCCAGTTCGGCACATCCATGCCGAGGCTGAGGCCCATCGTCGCGAGAACTTCCTTGATCTCGTTCAGCGACTTGCGGCCGAAGTTCGGGGTGCGAAGCATTTCGCCCTCGGTCTTCTGGATCAGGTCGCCGATGTAGACGATGTTGTCGTTCTTCAGGCAGTTGGCCGAACGAACCGACAGTTCCAGCTCGTCCACCTTCTTCAGCAGGGCCGGGTTGAAGGGCAGGTCGGGCTTGCCGTCCGACTGCTCGACAGCCTTCTTGGGCTCTTCGAAGGTGATGAAGATCTGGAGTTGGTCCTGCAGGATGCGCGCGGCATAGGCCACAGCGTCAACCGGCGTGACCGCACCGTTGGTTTCGACTTCCAGCAGCAGCTTGTCATAGTCCAGCGACTGGCCCTGACGGGTCGGCTCGACGCGATAGGCCACCTTCTTGACCGGCGAATACAGGGCGTCGACGGCGATCAGGCCGATCGGCGCATCTTCCGGACGGTTCAGCTCGGCGGCCACATAACCCTTGCCGTTCTGGACGGTCAGTTCCATGCGGACCGACGCGCCGTCGTCGAGCGTGCAGATGACGTGATCGGGGTTCAGGACCTCGATGTCCGCCGGCACGTCGATCTGGCCGGCCGTGACGACGCCGGGGCCCGTGGCGCGCAGGGTCATGCGCTTGGGGCCTTCGGCGTGCATGCGCAGCGCCAGTTGCTTGATGTTCAAAACGATGTCGACCACGTCTTCCCGAACGCCTTCCAGCGACGAGAATTCATGAACGACGCCGTCGATCTGGATGGCCGTGACAGCCGCGCCTTGCAGCGAGGACAGCAGAACGCGACGGAGCGCGTTGCCGAGCGTCACGCCGAAGCCACGCTCGAGGGGTTCGGCCACCAGGCGCGCCTTGCGCTGGGCGTCGGAACCGATCT
>NZ_JBIIOP010000003.1:0-340371 GCF_044336875.1 Brevundimonas sp.
CCCCGTTCTTCACCAACTATCGTCCGCAGTTCTACTTCCGCACGACGGACGTGACCGGCATCGTCCACCTGAAGGAAGGCGTCGAGATGATCATGCCCGGCGACAACGCCGAGTTGAGCGTCGAACTGATCACGCCGATCGCCATGGACCAGGGCCTGCGCTTCGCCATCCGTGAAGGCGGCCGCACCGTCGGCGCCGGCGTCGTCGCCAAGATCATCGAGTAATCGAGGATCAACCGGCCTCAAGTGGCGAGCCTCCACGAGGCGCGCCCAGGCCGAGAGACACAGTAGCCTAACAGAGCGGCCCCCGGAGCGATCCGGGGGCCGTTTTGCATTTGGCGGTAGGACGAAAGGTCCGGTTTGTCCGGCTTGCATTCCGGACGGCGGAGGTCGATCTGGAGGCCGTGATGTCTTCCCCAACCCTCGTGATCGTGGGCGCCGGCGTGCTGGGCCTTTGTGCGGCGTTCGAGCTGAGACAGCGCGGCCATGCCGTGACCGTGGTCGATCCCGGCGAAGCCAACGCCTCGCGTGTGGCGGCGGGCATGGTGGCGCCCGCCATGGAGGCCGCGATCGACGACGTCTCGTCCGACAAGGCCGCCCTGTTCCGCGCCGGTCGGGACCTGTGGCCGGCCTTCGCCACGGCGTCCGGCGTGGCCCTGGCGCGTCGTCCGGCGGAATGGCGCGGCGGCGACGCGAAGGCCATCGCGGCCCGGCTTGAGGCCCTGGGCTTCCAGGCCCGGCGCGACGGAGACCGGGTGATCACCGAAGAGGATTATCAGATCGAGCCGGAACAGGCCTTGGCGGCCCTGCGAAATGCGCTGGGCGAGGCGGTCGTGTCGGCGCGGGTGACGGGGCTGGCGGTCAGCGCCGGCGGCTGGTGCGTCGACCTGGACGGCGGCGTGCTGGAGGCGTCGGCGGTCGTGCTGGCGACCGGGGCGGCCGGGCCGGTCGAGGGGGCGCCCGAGGCGACAAGGCGGCTTATCGCAGACATCCAACCCATCCGGGGCCAGATCGGCGTCGTGGCGCGCGAGCTGACGCCTCACGTGGTGCGCGGGCCGGGTGCCTATGTGGCGCCGATGACCGGTGGAGCCGTGATCGGGGCGACGATGGAGCCGGGACGGCGCGACACCGCGCCGGACGCGGCCGTCGGCGACCGCCTGGTCGAGGCGGCATGGCGGGTGTTGGGGCGCGAGGCCAAGCCGCTGGAGATCGAATGGCGGGCGGGCGTCCGCGGCGCTTCGGCCGACGGTCTGCCCTTGGCCGGGCGGGCCCCGGACGGGCGTGGGCTGTTCCTCGCCCTGGCTCCGCGTCGCAACGGCTGGCTGCTGGGGCCGCTGGTCGGCGCCGTGGTCGCCGATGCGATCGAGGGGCGGACGCCGTCGCCGAACGCCCGCGCCCTCGATCCACGGCGCTTCTAGTCCGCCATGGCGAAGCGGACGGTGAAGTTGACCGTCGCCCCGTCGACCGGGCGGCCGTCGACGGTGCGCGGGTTCATGCGGAAGTCCTTGGCCAGGCCCATGGCTGCTCGACCGAAGCCCTGGCCGTTCGGCGTCTCGCCGGCGACGCGGCAGGCGGTCAGGCCGCCGTCGATCCGCACCGTGCAGGACAGGCTGGCCGCACCGGACACGCCGTTCTCGGCCGCGCGGTTCGGATAGGCGCGCGCCATCTGCGCGGCTGAAGGACGGCTGGCCCAGGTCGGATTGTTGATGACCGAGACTGCCCGGACCGGCGGGGTTTCCGTCGTGGCCGTGCCGCCCTCGACGCCGGTCGGGGCTGTGCTGACGACGATCTGGCCGGGCGGCGCCGTCTCGGCCGTCTTGTCCGGCGGCGTCAGGGCCACGGTCTCGACCGTCGGCGGGGCCTTGAGAATTGGGTCATGGATCGGCGTTGGCGGGGCGGCCGCTTCCTTTTGAGGAAGAGGTTTCGGTTTTGGCCGCTCGAAGACCAGAACATCTATTGGATCCTCGATGACGGTCGTCCCCTCCGACGCCGCCAGCTGGAAGCGCTGATTGTAGAGCACCACACCGGCCCCGACGTGAGCCAGGACGGACAGGCCGATGGCCGCCCACATCCAGCGCGGCAAGGGCTTCTTGCGTTCCCCGAAGTCGATGGGGTTGATAGCGCCGGGGCCCCCGGCGGCACGGATCATCATGACTGCACTCCCTCGTTCACCGCCCCCGCAGCGCCCGTAACAGAAAGTGAGCGCTCAGGTTGTGGCGGCTTTACGGCGAGGTTTCAGCCTGCGATCAAGGTCGCCGTTAACCCCGACTAGCGTGGCGGTTAACGGCGTCGTTAACGATTAAGGGTTGATTAACCACGTTCGGCGACCCTCCGCTTGTCATGGGCATCAGAGCGATTCCATCAGCAGGCGGGGTAGAGGCGGCCATCCGGCGCGCCTCTAGCGCCGTGGGCGTCGACTACGACTTCCTGATCAAGACGGCGCGGCGCGAGAGCGCGATGAATCCCTCGGCCAAGGCGCCCACCTCATCGGCGGCGGGCCTGTTCCAGTTCATCGAACAGACCTGGCTGTCGACGGTCAAGCAGCATGGATCCCAGCATGGCTATGGCCAGTACGCCGACCTGATTCATCGCGGGTCGGACGGGCGCTGGCGGGTTGACGGATCGGCGCGCAACGTCGTGCTGGACCTGAGGTTCGATCCGCAAGCGGCCTCGACCATGGCGGCGGAACTGACGGCGTCGAACGCCGCCTATCTGCGCGGGCGCACCGGCAAGGAGCCCGGGGCAGGGGACCTGTACGCCGCCCACTTCCTGGGGCCGGCCGGCGCGGCGAACCTGATGAACGCCATGGACCGCAATCCGAACGGCAGCGCCGCAGCCCTGTTCCCCGACGCGGCGCGGGCCAATCGCAGCATCTTCTATCGGAACGGTCGCGCAGCGACGGTGGCCGAGGTCCACGCCAATCTGCAGCGCACGGCGGGCGAGGGCGCGCCGGCGGCCGGGGTGGGCGACGCGCGCCTGCCCGTCCAGGACCTGAGCGATCGCGACCAGATGCTGGCGGCGCGGATGGACCGTTTGAAGCAGGACCAGGGTCTGCTGGCCCTGCTGCTGGGGCAGGACGGGTCGGGCGGCGGCGGGTTCGGCGGCGCCTTTTCGCCGACCGGCAAGGAATCGACCTGAAACCGTCGCGCCGGCGCGATGGTAAACCCGACGTTAAGCATGGCAGGCTCATCGTGTCGGACACGCCCGATTCCCTGACGAGCCGTCCATGACCGCCTATCGCGCCCGACTGACAGAAGTGGACATCCAGCGCCTGATCAAGGCGACGGATGACGACGAGCGCGCCGACGCCGCCCACAAGCTGTGCCGCAACATGGATCGGGCTGAGCTGGACGAACGCGACCGCGAGGCGGCGCAGAAGATCCTTCGACTTCTGGCCAATGACGCGGCCGAACTGGTGCGGCGCGCCATGGCCGTCACCCTGAAGGCGTCGGACCTGATTCCCAACGACGTGGCGCGCAAGCTGGCGGCCGACGTCGACAGCATCGCCCTTCCGATCCTCGGCGCCTCGCCGGTGTTCAGCGACGAGGACCTGATCGAGATCGTGCGCGCCGGTTCGGCTGTGCGCCAGGTCGCCGTCGCCGGCCGCCCCCGCGTGTCGCGCGACGTGGCGACCGTGCTGGCGGATGAGGGTTGCGAACAGGCCGTGCGGACCCTGGCCGCCAATGACAACGCCGACCTGTCCGAACACGCCCTGGGCGTGGTCGTCGACCGGTTCCCGGACTCGGGCGAAGTGACTGCGGCAGTGGCCTATCGCCAGGTCCTGCCGCTGCAGGTGACCGAACGCCTGATCCGGCTGGCCAGCGAGTCCGTGCGCGAGCACCTGGTCGCCCGCCACGCCGTGGCGCCCGAGACCGCGATCCGCCTGGCCCAATATGCGCGCGAGCGCGCGACGGTGGATCTGGTGGACCAGGCTGCATCCAGCGCCGACCTGGGCGCCTTCATGGCCCAGCTGAACCTGCGCAAGGCGCTGAACGCCTCGCTGTTGTTGCGGGGTCTGGCGCGCGGTCAGATGGCGATGTTCGAACACGGGCTGGCCGAGCTGGCCAGTACGCCGCACCAGCGCGCCTGGCTGATGATCCATGACGCCGGTCCGCTGGGGCTTAAGGCCATCTATGATCGGGCCGGCCTGCCGCCGCGCCTGTTCCAGGCCTTCCGCGCCGGGGTCGACACCTGGCGCGCCCTGTCCGCCGAGGGCGTGGACACGGCCGGGGAAGCCTTCCGCCAGAGGATGCTGGAGCGGTTCCTGACCCAGAGGCCGAACGTGCTGCGCGACGACCTGGCCTATCTGATGGAGCGACTGGATCATGCGCCGCTCCGCCCGGCGCCTCTGGCCGCCAACGCGGCCTGATCGCAAGACGGACGGCCACGAAAAAGGCCCGCCGGAGACGGCGGGCCTTTTGCATTCCAGGAGGTCGGGCGGGGCCTCAGCGCGCCTTGTGCTCGGCGACCTTGGCTTCCAGGGTCTCGGCCAGGATACGACCGGTCGGATGTTCGTCGGTCTTGATCTGGTCGCGGACCACGGCGCGGATGGCGTCGATATGGGCGTCGACTACGACAAGCGGGGCCTCCAGACGTCGGGCGGCGTCGTCCAACAGCTTGCACAGAGAGCCGGCGATCCGCGTCACCAGCGGATATTCGTAGGTGGTGCCCAGGCCCTTCAGGTCGTGGGCGCGGAAATAGAGGGCCTCGGCCGTCTCGGTCGTGTAGCCCTTTTCCCGGATGTCGGCCTGGGCCTTGTCCAACTTGACGATCTCGTCGTTCAGCCATTGGCCGAACTGGGCCGACATGGCCTTCAGCGCCTCTTCGGCCTTGGCGATGGCGTCGGCGTTGATGCCGAAGCCGCCGCCGACCTTCATGCGAAGGCCGTTGGTCGGACGAATGACTTGCGCCGGGTTGCTCATGGCGGGCTCCATAGAATTTGGGCGGAGCTTAGCGGGACGCCCTTAAGAAGCCGTATAGGGTTTGCGGCCTTCAGTTGGCGAACTGTTCGGCGATGACCCGTTCGTCGAACGAGCGGCCGGCGTCGAACAGCATGGTCAGGGCGACGTCGCGACGTTCGCGCACCTCGACCCGCGCCACGCGCCGCACCTCGAAATTGTCGGCGGTGGCCGAGACGGGGCGCTTGTCGGCCTCCAGCACGTCGAAGCGCACCTTGGCGCCGTGTGACAGCAGGGCGCCGCGCCAGCGCCGCGGGCGGAAGGCGCTGATCGGCGTCAGGGCCAGGATACGGGCGTCCAGCGGGATGATCGGGCCGTGGGCCGACAGGTTGTAGGCGGTCGATCCCGCCGGGGTGGCGACCAGGCAGCCGTCGCAGGACAGTTCGTCCAGTCGGACCCGGTCGTCGACGGTGATCTTCAGCTTGGCGCTCTGGCGGGTCTGGCGCAGCAGCGAGACCTCGTTGATGGCCAGGCCGGTGTGGACTTCTCCGGCCTCGGTCCAGGCGTCCATCTGCAGGGGGTGGATGACGGTGCGTTCGGCGGCGACGATGCGGCCGATCAGATCGTCCTCATCATAGTCGTTCATCAGGAAGCCGACCGAACCTCGGTTCATGCCGTAGACCGGCGTGCGCCGCCGCATATTGCCATGCAGGGTTTCCAGCATCTGCCCGTCGCCGCCCAGAGCGACGATGACGTCGGCCTCTTCCTCGGGCACGGCGCCATAGCGGGCGATCAGCGACTGGCGCGCGGCCTGGGCCTCGGGGCGGTCGCTGGCGACGAAAGCCAGGGCGGGATCGGACGGGGTCTGGTTCACGGGCGAACGTGAGCCTCAGCTTGACGGCGAAGTCAAACCGTCGCGGGCTTTTCCATCATCTGACGGAAGGCGCGAGCGGCCGAGGAGCTGTTCATCGGCGTCGCGGTCCAGCCGCCGTCGGCGGGCAGGCCGGTCGTCAGCTTGCGCAGTTCCACCAGCAGCGACGGGAAGACGGCCTTGTCCACGCCCACGGCGGTGCAGGCCAGATAGAGGGGTTCGGCCGTCGGGGCGTGAATGGCGGCGCGGACCTGGGCCGGGGTGAAGCCGCCCAACTGACCCAGGGCCTGTTCGAACAGGCCCAGACGCTGTTCGCGCAGGGCGCGGATCAGAATGCCGGGGCGAAGCTGACCGGCCGATTGCAGCTTGTCGACCAGACGGCGCTCCATCTCCTGGCGTTCGCGGTCCTCGGTCTTGCGGCCCGTGATCGGCAGGGAGCGCCAGGCGGCGTTGCGCGAGGCGGAAGCGGCGGCGTCCTGGACGGCGGCGTTCAGCAACCTGTCGTCGATGCGGAAACGCTCGCCGATCGACTGGCGCAGCGCCTGGCCGACCCATTGATACAATTCCTGGGCCAAGGTCTCGCTGAGGCGCGGGTGGCGGGTCAGGGGCGCGCGCAGCCCGGCGATGCGGCGTGAATGTTCGACCAGCCGGTTCATCGCCGTCTCGCTGATGTCGGCGGTGCGATTGGACGCCAGGGCGGTCATGGCGATCGGCTCGGCGCGATCCAGTATGGCGTCGACGACGCCGCCGGACAGATGAGGGCGGCGGGCGACCGCGATCTGATGCTCCAGCGTAGTTTCGACCAGAACGCGGAGCAGGGCGGCGTCCTGCAGCAGGGGGCTGGCGGCGATCACCGGAGCGGCGATCTCGATTTCGTCCAGGGCCAGCATGTTGATCAGGGCGGGCGGCGCCCAGTCGACGCCGGCGAGGCGTTCGGACAACTGCTGGCGGATCTCGCGTTCGGCCTGGGCGGCCAAGGTCAGGAAGATCTCGCTGAGCGCCGGGGCCAGGGCGGTGGCCGGCGGCGCGGCCTCGCAAAGGGCGATGACGCCCATCAGCAGGCGCTGGCGGTCGTCCGGCGTCTTGCTGCGGGCAAGATCGATCAGGTCGGGGGCTGGGGCGCGGTCGCCCCGGACTTGGGTCGACGTCCTCAGTTGAACAACAGCGGACACGGCGGCTCCCGAGCGGGCGATTGGGTCAGCGTGACTGTGCAACCCGGGTCATGAAGACGCGGTTAATGAAGTCTGAAGCGCGTCGGTTAACGTGGGGACCGTCTGCAATCTGGACGCTTGACGGGACGATGAGCCGGGAGGACGGTCAGGGAAAGCCCATCAGAGGCTGTGCATAGGCAGGAGGAACCCATGGCCGACGGAGCCAGCCCCGCATTGAAATCCCGCGTGTCCGACGCCGAATGGCAGGTGCGCGTCGAACTGGCCGCCCTTTATCGGCTGGTGGCGCTGAACGGGTGGGACGACATGATCTTCACCCATATTTCGGCCCGCGTGCCGGGGCCCGAACATCATTTCCTGATCAATCCCTACGGCTTCTATTTCGACGAGATCACCGCCTCTTCGCTGGTGAAGGTCGATCTGGAGGGCAATGTCGTCCAGGAAACGACCAGTTTCATCAATCCGGCCGGCTTCACCATCCATTCGGCCGTGCATGCCGCACGGGACGATGCGAAGTTCGTCATTCACCTGCATACGGTGAACGGCGTGGGTGTCGCCGCCCAGCAGCACGGATTGCTGCCGATCAGCCAGAACGCGTGTTTACTGCAGCATCAGGTTGCGTATCATGGGTATGAGGGGTTGGCCCTGAACCATGACGAACGCGAACGTCTGGTGGCCGACCTGGGGGACAAACCGCTCATGCTGCTGAGAAATCACGGCACGCTGGCGGTCGGGGAAACGGCGGCGCAGGCATGGATCGGGATATTCTTCCTGGAGAGGGCCTGCGCGCAGCAGGTGGCCGCCCTGTCGGGCGGGCGCGAACATGTGCTGATCGCGCCGGACGAAGCCCAGTCCGAGACCAAGGAACAGGGCCGGGGCATCGGCTTCATCTCATCTTTGGCTTGGCCGGGCGCGCTGCGTCAGCTGGATCGGAAGTCGCCGGGCTACGACGCCTGACGTCCGCCGGGGCCGTCCTGGCCCTGGCGACCCTGATCGTCGGCCAGGCAGGGGGCGCCTGCGCCGGCGCCTGGACCCAGCCCAAGGGGCAGGGGCAGGCGATCGTCAAGTATGAGGAGATGCGCGCCGACACAGGACTGGATCCTTCCGGCGAGGAACGACCCTTGCCGGCCGCACGGCGGGATTCCGCCCTGGGCCTGTTCGCCGAATACGGAATGACGGATCGGCTGACCCTGCAGTTGAAGGCCGACTGGCAGGACGGAGAGGACGCCTTTGTCGACTATCGCGGACGGGGCCCGGTCGAGGTGGGCGTGACCTGGCAGGTCTGGCGCGACGACCGCAACGCCGTCAGCCTGTACGGCGGCTATTCGCGGGCTGGCGAGGGGCGCAACGCCGGCTATGCCGCGCCTGGCGAGGGCGAGCATGATTGGGAAGCCCGCATCTCCGCCGGCCGGTCGTTGGGCGCGCGCTGGGGCGTGGACCGTTCATTTGTAGAGTTGCAGGCCGCAAGGCGCGTCCGCGACGTTCTGCCGAACGAGACCCGTGTCGACGCCACGGTCGGAGGACGGGTCGGCGGCGAATGGCTGCTGCTCGGCCAGGCCTTCGGCGGCGCGGCGGACGGGGGCGCGCGCTGGCTGTCGCTGGAGACCTCGGTGGTGCGGGATTTCGGCGGCTGGAGCCTTCAGGCAGGATGGCGACAAACGGTCGCGGGACGCGAAACGCCCATAGCCCGCGGCCCGATACTGGCGATCTGGCGTCGATTTTGACGCGATTTCCGCGACGGAAACCGTCATATGCCGCGTTACTAATACGTAATGTTGCGCGCGGGCCTTAAGCCGTTATTGCGTGCGGCGTCCCCAATTCGAGAGACTCCGCGTGATCAAACGCCACTTTTTCCTTGTCGCCGCAGCCGTTCTGCTGGGGCTGATGGTCCTTGCTGCGGTGCTGAAGATCGCCTTCGCCGAGGACAAGGTCGTCGGCGCGCCGGGCGCGGGGCGTCGCGGCGGGCAGGAGGTATCGCAGGCGATCGTGTCCCAGCACCAGTTTTCCGACCAGATCCGCGTCCTGGGCGTGGCGCGCGGCCAGCGCTCGGTCAACATCACCTCGTCGACGACGGAACTGATCACCCGCGTGCTGTTCGCCGACGGCCAGATGGTTTCCGCCGGCGCGCCCCTGGTCGAATTGCAGGCGCGCGAAGAGGACGCCGCCATCATCGAGGCCCGCGCCAACGTCAGCCAGGCGCAGCGGGAATATGATCGCTACAAGGCGCTGGCCGATCGGGGCGTGGCGCCTCAGGTTCTGCTGGAACAGTCGGAAACGGCGCTGGAGACGGCGCGGGCCTCGCTGGAGGCGGCGCAGGCGCGTCGCGGCGACCGGGTCATCCGTGCGCCCTTCGCCGGCACCCTGGGTCTGACCACGGTGACGCCCGGCACCCTGATCAATCCAGGCGCAGTGATCGCGACCCTGGATGACACCTCGACCATTCGCGTCGACTTCCCCCTGCCGGAGCGGTACCTGAATGTGCTGCGGGCGGGGGCGCCGATCACGGCGACGGCCGACGCCTATGGCGATGCACCGTTCCAGGGGCGCATCGCCCTGATCGACACCCGCGTCAACGAGACCACCCGCGCCGCCACGGCTCGGGCCGAGTTCCCCAATCCGGGCGGCCGTATCCGCCCCGGCATGCTGTTGCGCGTCGCGGTTCAGCAGGGGCAGCGCCAGGCGCCGGCCGCGCCCGAGGCTGCAGTCCAGTACGAAGGCGCGGGCGCCTTCGTCTATCGCATAGCCGCCGGCGCCGAGGGCTCGACCGCCCAGCGGGTCGAGGTCGTCACCGGGGCCGTCGAGAACGGGTTCGTGGAAATCTTGTCAGGGGTCGAGACGGGCGACCGTATCGTCGGTTCGGGCCTGAACCGCATCCAGCCGGGCGCGCCGGTCAGCGTCGCAGGCGCCCAGCGCCAGCAGGCTGCCGCCAAATGATGCTGTCCGATGTCTCGGTCCGGCGCCCGGTCTTCGCGGCCGTCGCCGCCATCGTCCTGTGCGTGATCGGCGCCGCCGCCTTCTTCTTCCTGCCTGTGCGCGAACTGCCGGATGTCGACCCTCCGATCGTGTCGGTGAACACCACCTATGCAGGGGCGTCCGCCGAGGTCATCGAAAGCCGGATCACCGAGCCGATCGAACAGCAGATCGCCGGCATCCAGGGTGTCGAGCGGATCAATTCGACCAGCCGCGACGGTCGGTCGAACGTCAACATCGAGTTCTCGCTGGATCGCAACATCGACGACGCCGCCAATGACGTGCGCGATCGCGTCAGCCGCGTGGTCGGGCGGCTGCCGGACCAGGCCGATCCGCCGGAAGTGGCCAAGGCCGACTCCGACAGCCAGCCGATCATCATCGTCTTCCTGCGCTCCAACAGCATGAACCGGCTGCAGCTGACCGACTACGCCGACCGCTATCTGGTCGACCGGATGGCGACCGTGCCCGGCGTGGCCCAGGTCAACATCTATGGCGAGCAGCGCTACTCGATGCGCATCTGGCTGGATTCTTCGGCCCTGGCCGCGCGTGGGCTGACCGTCACCGACGTCGAGACCGCCCTGAACAACCAGAACGTCGAACTGCCGGCCGGTTCTCTGGAATCGACGGACAAGGACTATACCGTCCGCGTGGCCCGCACCTATGCGCGACCCGAGGACTTCCGTCAGCTGCCCATCGGGACGCGCGGTTCGGCCTCGGCCTCCGCAGCGGTCGCCACGGGCTCGGGCAGCGGCTCGGCGGCCATCATCCAGGGGCAGCCGACCTATGTGACCCGACTGGGCGACATCGCCCGCGTCGAGGAGGCGCCGGAAGAGGACCGTCGCCTGTTCCGCGGCAACAGCATGGACCAGATCGGTCTGGCCGTGACCCGTCAGGCCCAGTCGAACGATCTGGCCATCTCGGACGGCGTCCACAAGATGATCGACGAGATACGTCCCAGCCTTCCGCCCGGCGTGACGCTGGAGATCGGCTCTGACAATTCGGTTTTCACCTCGCACGCCATCGACGAGGTCTGGATCACCATCGGCATTTCCATGGCCCTGGTCGCCTTGGTCAACTTCATCTTCCTGGGCAGTCTGCGGGCGGCGCTGATCCCGTCCATCGTGGCGCCCATCTGTCTGCTGGCGACCTTCATCGTCCTGGCCCCCCTGGGCTTCTCGCTGAACCTGCTGACCCTGCTGGCCCTGGTTCTGGCCATCGGCCTGGTCGTCGACGACGCCATCGTGGTGGTCGAGAACATCCAGCGCCGTCTGGACCATGGCGAGCCGCCGCTGGTCGCCGCCGAACGCGGCGCGCGTCAGGTTTTCTTCGCCGTCGTGGCCACCACCATCGTGTTGCTGTCGGTGTTCGCGCCCTTGCTGTTCCTGCCCGGCTATGTGGGGCGGCTGTTCGTCGAACTGGCGGCGGCCATCGCGGCGGCCGTGGCCTTCTCCGCCTTCCTGGCCCTGAGTCTGTCGCCGATGCTGGCGTCCAAGATCCTGAAGCCCGCTCACGGCGGCGGCTGGGTCGCGCGGCGGGTCGACTGGGCTATGGACCGGTTGAAGAACTCCTACGCCCGGTCGCTGGACATGCTGCTGGGGCGGCGCATCGCCGTCTTCGGCGTCGGCGCCCTGATCGCCCTGGTGGCGGCGGGCGCGGGGGGCATCTTCCTGGTCCTGCCCAATGAGCTGGTGCCGGACGAGGACCGCGGGCGTGTCCAGGTCCGCGTGGCCGGTCCGGAGGGCGCCGGCTTCGACTATACCCGCAAGATCATGATGGGACTGGAGCCGGTCCTGGCCGAGTACAAGGCCAGCGGCGAGGCCGCCTCCTATCTGATCTCGTCGCCCGGATTCGGCGGCGGCAGTTTCAACTCCGGCAACGGCGTCCTGAATCTGGCCGACTGGTCCTTGCGTGACCGTTCGGCCGCCGAGATCGCCCAGGAACTGAACGGCAAGCTGCGCGGCCAGACCGACGCCCAGGTCAACGCCTCGACGCCGGGCGCCTTCCAACGCGGCGGCGGCAATTCCAACTCGGTCGAGCTGATCGCCACCGGCACGGACTACCAGCAGATCTACAACTGGCTGCAGCCCCTGCTGACGGCGGCGCAGGCCAATCCGGGCTTCTCGCGTCCACGCCTGAACTACGAACCCAATTCGCCGCGCCTGCTGGTCGATGTGGATCCGCAGAAGGCGGCGGCTCTGGGCGTCTCGTCCCAGTCGATCGGCCGGACCCTGGAGACCATGTTCGGATCGCGCACCGCCACCACCTATATCAAGGGCGGGCAGGAATATGACGTCATCCTGCAGACCGATCGCGACAACCGTCGCGAGGTCGCGGATCTGGAGGCCCTGTATGTCGCCACCGGCGCTGGTCAGCTGGTGCCTCTGTCGGCGGTCGTCACCACCAAGACCACGGGCGACACGCCGGACCGGCGTCGCCTGGATCGGCAACGCGCGATCTCGCTGCAGGCCGACCTGAACCCCGGCATGACCATCGACGATGCGGTGCAGTTCCTGTCCGCCGAGGCCGCCAAACAGCCCCAGGGCGGGGTGGTCACCCAGTGGGGCGGCGCGGCGCGCGACCAGCAGGAGGCCGGCGGCGCGGTGCTGGCGGCCTTCGGCCTGGCCCTGTTGCTGGTCTTCCTGGTGCTGGCCGCTCAGTTCGAGAGCTGGATCACCCCGGCGGTGATCATGCTGACGGTGCCTCTTGCGGCGGCGGGCGGCCTGTTCGGCCTGCTGATGGCGGGGTCCAGCCTGAACATCTACAGCCAGATCGGTCTGATCATCCTGATCGGGGTGGCCGCGAAGAACGGCATCCTGATCGTCGAATTCGCCAACCAGCTGCGCGACCAGGGCCGATCGATCCGCGAGGCCATAGTGGAATCCTCGTCGCTGCGCCTGCGGCCGATCATCATGACCTCGATCGCCACCGCCTTCGGCGCCCTGCCTCTGGTGTTGTGGCACGGGGCAGGGGCGGGCAGCCGCCAGACCATCGGGGTGGTGATCTTCACCGGCGCAATCTTCGCCACGGTGCTGACCCTGTTTGTGGTGCCTGTGATCTACGGCGTCCTGGCGCGCTTCACCAAGTCGCCGGAATGGACCGCCCGCAAGATCGAGGAGTGGGAGGCCCAGGAACTGCGCGACGGCGGCGAGAAGCCGATCCCCGAGGACTGACGGATCAGGAGGCGGGCGGCGTCGGGGCCTCGGTTTCCGGCGTGTAGCCCGTCTCCACCTTCAGGAAGGCGATGACGTCGCGGCGGTCCGTGGCGTCGGGCAGGCCAGGGAAGGTCATCTTGTTGCCGGGCAGGAAGGTGCGCGGGTTCTGCAACCAGTGGTCCAGCTTCTCGGCGTCCCAGGTGAAGGTCGCCGTGCGCATGGCGTTGGAGTAGTTGTAGCGCGGTCGATCCCCCGCCTTGCGCCCGAACACGCCGTAAAGATTCGGCCCAGCCATGTCCGGCCCGCCTTCGCCTATGGTGTGGCACGAGCGGCAGCGGGCGAAGGCGCGGCGGCCGTTGTCCAGGTCGCCGGCGTTGTAAGGGGCGGGCAGGGACGCCAGCAGACCGGCCTTTTCGGCATCGGACAGGACGCGCGCCGGCTTTGCTGGGGCCGCCGGGGCGTCGGACGCCGTGTTCGGATCCTGGCCACAGGCGGCGAGCGCCAGCAGAAGAGGGGCGGCGACGGCGATGCGGGTCATGGGGCGGCTCCGAGTTTGCGGCGTCCATAACCCAATCGCCGCACGCGGCAATTGGTCAAGCTGTCCTGCTGGACGTAGGGGGCTCGCGCCTGATAATCACTGTCAATGAAACGCGGAGCCGCCGGGGGGCGACGTCCGCCCGTGCGAGCGTAGAATTGACCGACACCATAAAGCTGAGCCAGGCCCGACGCGGCGATCGCGGCGTCATCGTCCAGGTGGGCGCCCATTGTCATCACCAGGGGGAGGCGGTCGAGCTGGAACGCCGCCTGCTGGAACTGGGCTTCGTCGAAGGCGCCCAGGTCGAACTGCTGCATGAGGGCCTGTTCGGCCGCGATCCCATAGCCATGAAGGTGGACGACATGCGGGTGGCCCTGCGTCGCCACGAGGCCGCCAGTCTGACGATCAGGCTGGACGACGCCCGGCCGGAGGCCGGCTGATGGACGTCGCCCTGAAGACCGCCCGCGTCGCCCTGGTCGGCAATCCCAACAGCGGCAAGACCGCCCTGTTCAACGCCCTGACCGGCGCTCACCAGAAGGTCGCCAACTACGCCGGCGTCACGGTGGAGCGGAAGGAGGGGCTGATCCGCGCCGTCTCCGGCCGGACCATGTCGGTGCTGGACCTGCCCGGCACCTATTCGCTGCGCGCCCGCAGCCCGGACGAGGAAGTCACGCGCGACGCCGTCCTGGGCCGTCTGGCCGGAGAGACGCCGCCGGACGTGGTGGTCTGTGTCGCCGACGCCACCAACCTGCGTCTGGTCCTGCGCCTGATCCTGGAGCTGAAGGCCGTTGGCCGGCCCATGGTGCTGGCGCTGAACATGTACGACATTGCCCAGCGCCAGGGCCTGCGCATCGACCTGGAGAAACTGGGCGCCGAACTGGGCGTGCCGATCATCACCACGGTCGCCACCCGCAAGCGCGGGATCGACGATCTGGTCGCCGCCGTGGAGGCTCAGGTCGACGTCGCCGCCACCCAGGAGAATCAGTGGCGTAGTCCCGACGCCGCCGAATTGCGCACCGCCGCCCGTGAGGCCGAGCGGATCATGAAGGCCTGCGTGCGTCCGCCCGAGCGGCCGGACACCCTGACGGGCCGGATCGATTCCGTGCTGCTGCATCCGGCCGGCGGCATGCTCATCCTGATGGCCATCCTGTTCGTCATGTTCCAGGCGGTGTTCAGCTGGGCCGCGCCCCTGATGGACGGGATCGAGGGCGGCATCGGCTGGATCGGCGGCCTGGTCGCCTCGGTGATCCCGGACGGCCTGTTGCAGAGCCTGATCGTCGATGGCGTCATCTCGGGCGTGGGCAGCGTCCTGGTCTTCCTGCCGCAGATCCTGATCCTGTTCCTGTTCATCATCGCCCTGGAAGACTTCGGCTACATGGCCCGGGCGGCCTTCCTGATGGACAAGATCATGGGTGGGGCGGGGCTGCACGGTCGGGCCTTCATTCCCTTGCTGTCCAGCTTCGCTTGCGCCATTCCCGGGGTGATGGCGGCGCGGGTGATCGATTCCAAGCGCGACCGTATGACCACCATCCTGGTCGCCCCCCTGATGACCTGCTCGGCGCGGATTCCGGTCTATACGCTGATCATCGCCGCCTTCATTCCCAACGAGACGGTGTGGGGCTTCGCCAATCTGCAGGGTCTGGTCATGTTCGGCCTCTATGCGGCCGGCATCGTCAGCGCCCTGATCGTGTCGCTGCTGATCCGCAAGGTCTTCTGGCGCGGCGCGGTCGAGCCCTTCATGATGGAACTGCCGACCTACAAGGTTCCGGACCTGAAGAGCGTCGGCTTCAACCTGTGGCTCCGGGCCAGGATCTTCCTGAACCGGGCCGGTCGGATCATCCTGCCGCTGGTGATCATCCTGTGGGTGCTGGCCACCTTCCCCTATCCGCCCGAGAACGCGACCCTGCCGGACATAGACTATTCGTTCGCCGGCATGATCGGTCGGGCGCTGGAGCCGATCTTCGCCCCCATCGGCTTCAACTGGCAGATGGTCATCGCCCTAATCCCCGGCATGGCGGCGCGCGAGGTGGCGGTGGCCGCCCTGGGCACCACCTACGCCATCGCCGACGCCGAGAACGCGACGGGCCTGCTGGCCTCGACCCTGTCGGCGCAGTGGTCGCTGGCCACGGCCCTGTCCTTCCTGGCCTGGTACATCTTCGCGCCCCAGTGCGTGGCGACCCTGGGCGTGGTGAGGCGCGAGACCAACTCGCTGAAATGGACCTGGATCATGATCGGCTACATGTTCGGTCTGGCCTATCTGGCGTCCTTTGTGACCTATCATGTGGCGGTTGCGCTCGGAGGCGGCTAAGCGGGAACGGTTGTTGAACGACCGGACGCCTGCATGACCCCTGCGATCGCCGCCGCCGTCATGGGCCTTCTGGGCCTGATCATCGGCAGTTTCCTGGCGGCGGTCAGCGTGCGTCTGCCGCGCGACGAGGGCGTGGTCGCCGGTCGGTCGCGCTGTATGGGCTGCGAGAAGCCGTTGCGGGCGTGGGAACTGGTTCCCCTGTTCAGTTGGCTGGCTCTGCGCGGCCGTTGCGCCCGGTGCGAGACGCCGATCTCGCGCCGTTATCCGATGATCGAGATCGGCGGCGCCCTGGTCGGGGTGTGGGCGGGTTTCAGCGGCGCGTCCTGGCTGATGGTCGGCTTGACCGCCGTCCTGGGTTGGCAGCTGCTGCTGATCGCTATCGTTGACGCCGAGAATTTCTGGCTGCCCGACATCCTGACCTGGCCGCTGGCCGCTACCGGCCTGATTGCGGCGGCGACGCTCGGTTGGAATGTGGCGTTGAACCATCTGATCGGGGCAGCGGTCGGGTTCGGCGGCCTGTGGCTGATCGGCTGGCTCTACAAGGCGGTGCGCAAACGTGACGGCCTGGGCGGCGGCGATCCCTTCCTGTTCGCAGGGGCGGGCGCCTGGGTCGGCTGGATCGGCCTGCCCAGCGTATTGCTGTGGGCCTCGGCCGCAGGCCTCAGCCTGGTGTTCGGCATGCTGGTGGTGCGTCGTTCGGTCAGCGCCACGGAGAAGTTGCCGTTCGGCGTCTTCCTGGCCGTCGGGACCTGGCTGACCTGGCTGTACGGCCCGTTGGGGTTCTAACGTCCCGTCGTCAGCTTGACGATGATGATGGCCGCAGTGTCCAGAATGGCTTCTGGCGTGTCGGCGCGGCGCAGCAGGTCGAAGCTGGCGGCGGTCGATTCGGCGATCGAGGCGATCTGGTACGAGGCCAGGCGGGGATTGTAGTCCTTGGGGTGCAGGCCCGTGGAATGGGCCTGGGCCACGCGGCGCTCGATGGCCAGGTGCAGGCGGCGCAGCCGGCGCACCCGGCTCTCGACAAAGGCGGCCTCGCCGTTGTCGGCCAGCATATGCTCCACTCGCAGGACCTGGCCGTGATTGCGCCAGATGGCCATAACGTCGAGGATGAAGGCGCGGCCTATGGCGAAGGCCTTGTCGCCGGGCCAGTCGGCCTGGAAATGGGCGGCCAGGCCCTGGAAGTCGGCCGCGGCGGCCTCGCACAGGGCCAGGACCGGTTCCCCGACCGTCTTGAAATAGGTGTAGAAATTCGAGGGAGACACGCCCGCCGCCGACGCCAGGTCGGCGACGCGGATCTCGCCGTAGTGCCGCTCGTTCAACAACTGCCGGGTCGCGTCGAGGATCGCCTGGCGCGTGCGTCCGCCGCGCGCCCCTATCTTGTGCCCCAACTTGTTGGTCTTGTCGGCCATGTCCTCGAGAATCGGAAAAGAAGTGGTGCCGGTTGCAGGAATCGAACCCGCGACATCCAGTTTACAAAACTGGCGCTCTACCAACTGAGCTAAACCGGCCTCGCCCCCGAGGGCAAGCGCGCCTTATGCGGACGGATCGACGCGGGTGCAAGATCGATCCGACCGCCAAGGCCCCGGAATCAGGTCAGTTCCGCCGCGATTCGTTCGGCCAGTGGCTTCAAGGTCGCGGCCTCGGCCATCGGCGCATGGCCGTGTCCCTTCATCGGACGGTCGGCCCAGCGCGGAATGATGTGAAAATGCAGGTGGAAGACGGTCTGGCCGCCAGCCTCGCCGTTGAACTGCATGACGGCGAGCCCATCGGGCTTCAACGCCGTCTCTACGGCGCGGGCCGTGCGCTGCAGGGCGGCGGTCATATGGGCCAGGATCTCGGGCTCGACCTCCAGCAGGTTCCGGGCCTGGGACTGTTTGGCGATGATCAGAACATGGCCTTCCGATTGGGGGAAGACATCCATGAAGGCCAGGACGTGGTCGTCCTCCCACACCTTCACCGAAGGGATTTCGCCGCGCAGGATCTTCGCGAAGATGTTGTCGGTGTCATAGGCGCCGTGCAGGCTCATGGTCGGTCTCCGTGTCGTGGCTTTGCTGGATTAGCAGCCGAAAGGGGCGAGGGGGAGCCTTCGGCGATCGGCTGCGTTATGGTGACGCTTACGACGCCCCAGAGACCTTTTCAGAGGACGACATGATCCGTTTCATCATTCAGGCCGTGGTCACCATGATCGGCCTGTGGCTGTCGGCCCAGGTCGTGCCGGGGGTCGATTTCACCAGCAACGGCTCCCTGGTCGCGGCCGCGATCATCCTGGGGCTGGTCAATGCGATCGTGCGGCCGATCATGGTGGTCCTGACCTTCCCCATCACCGTTGTCACCCTGGGCCTGTTTCTGCTGGTGGTGAACGCCGCCATGATCGGTCTGACCGCCATGTTCCTGGACGGGTTCGCGGTGAACGGCCTGTGGGCGGGGATCGGGGCGGCCATCGTCACCGGCGTCGTCAGCTGGATCGCCGGCGCCTTCATAGGCGACGGCGAGAAGCGCGCCTAAAGTCTGGAAAAGGCGCGGCCTTCCGCGTCGAACAGATGGGCCTGGGTCGGGGGGACGCGCAGGGCCAGGCTCTGGCCCGTCTGCACCCTCACGTCCCCGGCGGCCTGGACCGTCAGGGTCTCGGTTGAGGCCGGATGTCTCAGGTGGGCCATGACGGCTGCGCCCAGGGTCTCGACGAACATCACCTCGGCCTGAATCGGCTCGCCCTCGCCGGTCAGGGACAGGTGTTCGGGCCGGATCCCCAGGGTCGCCCGGTCGCCCGGTCTGGCGTTCGAGGCGTCCACCGCCGCCTTCAGGGTCTCGCCGTTCGCCGTCCGAACCGTCGCGCCGGTCGCCGAGGCCTCGACCACCTCGACCGCCAGCAGGTTCATCTTCGGACTGCCGATGAAGCCGGCGACGAACAGATTGGCCGGGCGCTCGTAGAGCTCCATCGGCGCCCCGACCTGTTCGATCCGGCCGCCGTTCAGCACCACGATCCGGTCGGCCAGGGTCATGGCCTCGACCTGATCGTGGGTGACGTAGATCATCGTCGTCTTCAGCTCGCCGTGCAGGCGCGCGAACTCGTAGCGCATCCGCACCCGCAGGGCCGCGTCCAGGTTGGACAGGGGCTCGTCGAACAGGAAGACCTCGGGCTCGCGCACGATGGCGCGGCCGATGGCGACGCGCTGGCGCTGGCCGCCCGACATGGCCTTGGGCTTGCGGTCCAGATAGTCGGTGATGCTCAGGGCCTCGGCGGCCGCTCGAACGCGGCGGTCGATCTCGGCCTTGTCCGTCTTGGCCAGTTTCAGACCGAAGGCCATGTTCTCGTAGGCCGTCATGTGCGGGTACAGCGCATAGGACTGGAACACCATGGCGATGCCCCGGTCCGACGGCGACAGGTCGTTGACCACCCGCCCGCCGATCGAGACTTCGCCCGTCGTCGCCTCTTCCAGACCGGCGATGGTGCGCAACAGGGTGGACTTGCCGCAGCCGGACGGGCCGACGAAGACCACGAACTCGCCGTCGGCGATCTCCAGATCGACGCCCTTCAGCACCTCGACGGCGCCGAACGCCTTCTTCACGTCGACCAGACGGACGTCAGCCATGCTTCCTGTTTCCCTAAGCGACTTTATTTTGCGCGCACCGTAACCGGTTACATCGGCGGATCAATGGCGCGTGTCGCCTCAGTCGCGGTCGGGCGCGCCCAGCGGGAAATAGTGGCGATACCGGCGCGCATCCTCGACGCAGCGGGCGAAGGACGGCCGGGCCAGCAGCCGGGCGCGATAGGCGTGCAGGGCCTCGAACCGTTCGGGAATCGCATGGGTCCAGTCGGCGTAGAACAGGGCCGGCGCCGCCGCACAGTCGGCCAGGGTGAAGCCGTGCTCGGTCGCCCATTCCTTGCCCGCCAGCCGTTGGTCCAGCCAGGCGTAGGCGGTGTCCAGCATCCGCCGCGCCTCCTCGACGCCATAGGGATCGCGGTCCGCCTCGGGGCGCAGGATGTCGAAGACGAACCTCTGCTGCGGCGTGTTGATGTAGTTGTCGAACACCCGGTCCATCATCCGCACCTCGACGGCGGCCAGCGGGTCTTTCGGGATCAGCCGGCTCTGACCGTGCCGTGCATCGACATATTCGACGATCCCGGTCGCTTCCAGCACGACGGTCTCGCCGTCGGTCAGGATCGGGAACCGTTTCATCGGCCACAGGGCCGTCAGTTCGGCCATCACGCCGGGCTCTTCCAGATGCCGATATTCGAAGGCCGTCTCCGTCTCGTACAGGGCCGTCAGCGCCTTCTGGCAATAGGAGGAGAAGGGGTGGGCGTAGAGCTTCATCGGACGTCCTCCAGTCTGGTTGTTTTGCCTAGGCGTCGATCCGCGACGCCGCCCTGTCAATCGCGACCTAATTTGCAAAGTTGCAAAATTCAGCTTTCGCAAAACGGCGACGCTGGCTAGAAGCCCGCCGTCAATCGCGGGGGAGTATCCAGATGGCCAAGCGTTCAATCCTGATGGCGACGGCGTCGTTCGTCTGGCTGGCGGCGGCCGCCGCGGCCCAAGCCCAGACCCAGACCCAGTCCCAGGTGGACGACATCGTCGTCACCGGCTCGCGGATCGCGGGCGGGGACCGGGTCGCCCCGGTCGAGACGGTCGGGCGCGAGACCATCGCCGCCGCCGGGATCGCCGACGCCTCGCAACTGGTGCGCCTGGTCGCCGCCAACTCGGGCTCGGAGGCCCAGGTCGATCAGCTGAATCAGCCCCAGAGCTCGGGCACGGCCCAATTCAACCTGCGCAATCTCGGCCTCGGTTCGACCCTGGTCCTGGTCGACGGTCAGCGCTGGACCACCAGCGCGGTGGTCGCCACGGACGGCTCGGCCTTCGTCGACATCAACTCGCTCGTGCCGATGATCGCGCTTCAGCGGGTCGAGGTGGTCAAGGACGGCGCCTCGGCCGTCTATGGCTCGGACGCAGTCGCGGGCGTGGTCAATTTCATCACCCGCCACGGCGTGGACCGGCCCGAGGTCAGCGCCAAATACGCCGTCGCCAACGGCTCGGAAGAGAGCGTGATCGAGGCCATCGGCGGGTTCGAACTGCTGGGCGGCGACCTGACCCTGGCGGCCTCGCATTTCCATCGTTCGGCCCTGGGCTCGGACGAGCGCGACTTCACCCAGGCCGAACGCTACGGCCGCGCCGCCTGGACCGCCGTGACCTCCTATGGCCAGCCGGGCTCCTATTATCGCCCCAGCACGGGCGCCTATGCGCCGGACCCGGACTGCGACAACCCGGCCTTCGATAGCGCCTATCGCAACAGCTCGGCCGACGCCTTCTGCCGCCTCGACTATTCCGACTTCTTCGACCTGACGCCGGAGGAGACGCGGACCCAACTGTTCGCCGATTATCGCCGCCCGGTCGGCGACATGACCCTGTCGCTTCAGGCGGCCTATTCATCGACCTGGACCCGCGCGCGCCAGACGCCGTCCCTGCCGATCCTGGCCCAGTCCCTGACCGTGCCGGGCTCGCACCCCGACAATCCGTTCGGCGAAGACGTGCTGTTCCGCGGCCGACTACTGGGCGCGGAGGCGGGCGCCTCGGCCGCCGAGTTCGACTATGAGACCTGGCGGCTCGCCGCCGGCCTGGACGGCGACTTCGCCAACGGCTGGACCTGGACCCTGGCTGCGACCGCCAGCCGCCAGCACGTCGAATACGACAAACCCGACGTGATCGGCAGCGCCCTGCAGAACGCCCTGAACGGCTTGGGCGGCGCGGGCTGCGACGCCGCCACGGGCACGCCCGGCGTCGGCGCCTGCCAGTATTTCAACCCGTTCGGCAGCGCATACCTCGGCACCGGCACGGCCAACAGCGCCGAACTGGTCGACAGCCTGATCGGCTATACCGGGCTGCGCGGCGCCTCCAGCCTGGTCACGGCCGAGGCCTCGACCAGCGGTCAGGCCTTCGCCTGGAGCGGCGGCTCGGTCGATCTGGCCCTCGGCGCCCAGTATCGCCGCAGCAGCTTCCGTCACGACTGGAGCGATCTGGTCAATGCGGGCGACCTGCTGACCGCCGGCTATTCCCCCGATTTCGAGGGCGACCAGCAGGCGCTGGCCGCCTTCGCCGAGGCCCGGATTCATCTGGGCGACCGGATCGAGGCGCAACTGGCCGGCCGCTACGAATCCTATGACGGGGAGGGGCGGTTCAGCCCCAAGGCCGCGATCCGCTGGGACGTGACCGACGCCTTTGCGCTGAGGGGCTCGTGGGGCCAGGGCTTCCGCGCCCCGTCCGTCTACGCCCAGTCCGGCGCCCAGGCGTCGCAGCCGTCGGTGTTCGATCGGGGCGCCTTCGTCTTCGTCAACACCCTGACCTCGGGTGACGCCGACCTGAAGCCCGAGAAGTCGGAGAGCCTCAGCCTCGGTGCCCTGTGGCGGCCGGTCGAAGGACTGGAGCTGGGTCTCGACGCCTGGCGCTTCGACTATACGGATCAGGTGGTCAAGGAATCGGCCCAGGCAATCATCGACCAGGCCACGGCCGATACGGCGGCGGGCCTGACCGGCACCGAGGCGCAGGGCCGCATCACCCGGTCGAGCAGCGGCGCCCTGACCTTCGTCCAGCTCTATTTCATCAACGCCTCGTCCATCGAGACGCAAGGGATCGACCTGTCGGCCCGCTACGGCCGAGACCTGTGGGGCGGCCGGGCTACGGCCTCGGCGACCTGGACCTATGTCGACAGCTACGACATCCGTCTGAACGACGCGGCGGCCCAGGTCTCGGGCGTCGGCTCGACCAATCTGAGCAATATCGGCCGGTCCCTGCCGCGCAATCGCGGCGAGTTCGCCCTGGGCTGGAGCGGCGGCGCACACGCCCTGACCGCCCTGGTCCACTATACCGACGCCTATCGCAACGACCGCAGCGGCATCACCGATGCGACCATCGCCAGCCAGACGACGGCGGACCTGCTCTACAGCCGGACCATCGGCGCCGATCTCGACTTGGCCTTGGGCGTGGTCAATGTCTTCGACAAGGCTCCGCCCCTGGCCCAGTTCGCCCTGGGCTATGACCCCGTCGTCGCCGATCCGCGCGGCCGGGTCTTTAGTGTCGGCCTGACCAAGCGGTTCTGACGTCGAGGTCGCTTGCGCGGGCAACCGGGCGGTGTATGCATCCTCCAAGAGCATGATCGTTTCGGACGGAACCGCTGCGCGGTTCCGGCTGAAGCGTGAATCATGCTCTCGGATAATGCTGGAGCCTGATTCACCGTTTCAGTGGAACCGCGAAGCGGTTCCTCCTCAACGGATCAGGCTCTGGAGGGGGAGCATCCATGAGCACCGAAGGCGAGACGACGCGCAAACAGGCGTTCAAGGATCTGTCCGAGGACGCCCTGGGCTTCGGCGGCGCCGAGGTCCGCACCGCACGCGACCTGCTGATCCGCCCGCGTCTGGTGCTTCAGGCCTGGATGATCGAGGGGCCGACCGGCGGCGGGATCTACGCCAAGCCGCTGAGGCTGTATCTGGCGCTGAACGCCATACTGATGCTGGTCGTCTTCCTGCGCGGCGGCATGGACGGGGTTCTGGCCCAGGCGGGGCTGGCGGAGATCGTCAACCCGCTGATCGAACAGTCGGGCAAGTCGCGCGACGCCTTCATGGCCGACGCCGACGGCTGGATGAGTTTCGTCACCGTGCCGATCCTGGCGCCCCTCTACGCCCTGGCGGTCCTGCCGTTCCTGCGCTGGTGGGACGCCGAGGACCTGGGCTGGCGTCGCGGCTTCCGCGCCGCCTTCGCCTATCTGAACGCCTGGACCGTGCCGATGCTGCCGGCCTTCTGGTTCATCTACGGCGCTGGACCGGTCGCGGCGATCGGCAGTCTGCTGCTGTTCGTCCTGGGCGTGGCGGTCTTCCTGCGGATGGGGCGGGGCCGCTGGTATCGCGGCGTCCTGCCGGGGCTGGGCAAGGGGCTGGTGCTGCAGATCGCCGTCAGCGTCCTGATGATGGTCGGGTCGTGGCTGGTGACGGGGATCGGTCTGCTGGCCGGGGTGATGGCCTGACCTGATCCCGGGCGGGCTTTCGCAGGTCTGCGCGGTCGGAGCGTCGAAAAAAGTGTCCGAACTGTCCGAAACGTCCGAAATCGGGGCGGGACGTGTGACGCGCTGCGTCTTCCCGTCATCCCCTGCGGCTCGTCCCTGGGCCCATTGCGCCCGGTGTTCGACGGTCGGACGTCCTGCGGAGACGCCGGGAGTCTGGATCCTCGCCGCAAGGGCGAGGATTACGGGACGGGGAGAGGACGGAAATAAAGTGTCCGAAATGTCCGAAATGTCCGAAACGTCCGGAATCGAGAGCCGGGAAATTGCATTTGCGCCGTCGAGAAGGGTGCGCGGTGCAAAAGAGCGCAGTCGCGACCGGGTTCACGTTTTCAAAGACCGGCAGGGATTATAGGGCCGGTCGGACGTGCGTCAGGTCGATCACGATTTTAGACTCTCAGGGCTTTGAAAAAACAGCCGTTTTTCGTCGAAATTGGGGGCGAGGCAGGCGCGATCGTCGCAGCCGCCCAAATCCGACGCCACGAACGCCAGGGATGGGTTGAGGCGGACCTGGTCGGTCTATGGCCCTGATATTGCTGGAACAGCTATGATGGCTTAGCCTGTGGGAGCCAAGCAACGGGAGAGCCTGGAGCGCCCGATGTCGGTGGTTCAACGAAATAACGTCAAGGTTTCCGGCGACGGTCATCGCCCCATGGTGTTCGCGCACGGTTTCGGCTGCGATCAGAGCATGTGGCGCTACGTGGCTCCGGCGTTCGAGCAGGACTTCAAGGTCGTCCTGTTCGACCAGGTGGGCGCGGGCGGGTCTGACCTCGCCGCCTATGACGTGTCCAAATATGCGGACCTTTCGGGCTATGCGGAGGATCTGATCGAGATCCTTCATGAGCTCGGCTTGACCGAAGTGATCTTCGTCGGTCACTCGGTGAGCGCAATGATCGGCGTACTCGCGTCGATCCGGGCGCCCGCGCTGTTCTCGCGATTGATCCTTGTCGGTCCGTCGCCGCGATACATAGACGACGGCGACTATGTCGGCGGCTTTGGAGAAGCGCAGATCGATGAGTTGCTGACCTTCCTCAGCGAAAATCCGATGGCTTGGTCGCAGGCGATGGCGCCCGCCATCATGGGCAATGCGGACAGGCCCGAATTGGGTGAGGAGCTGACGGCCAGCTTCTGTCGCGCCGACCTGGGCATCGCCAAGGCGTTCGCGCGGGTGACATTCACATCGGACAACCGCGCCGACCTTGCCATGGTCACCACGCCGACGCTCATCCTTCAATGCAGCGACGACATCATCGCGCCAGACGCGGTGGGCCAATATGTGCAGACGCACATCCTGGGCAGCACGCTCGTCAAGCTGGAGGCCACTGGACACTGCCCCAACCTCAGCGCGCCTGCCGAGGTGATTTCCGCGATACAGGCCGTTGTCTGACTTGGTCACGACCCCCACGCTGAACGCCCCGGTCGATTTCGAGGATCTTTTCGGAAACGCGCCCTGTGGTTATCTGGTGCTTGAGCCGGACGGGCGGATCATCAGGGCCAACGGCACGATCGCGCGCTGGCTGGGCGTCGAGACTTCGGCCCTCGAACAGAGGCGTCTGCGCGACCTCCTCACCTTGCCGGGACGCATCCTCTACGAAACAAGCGTCGCGCCGGTCCTGAGGCTGCAGGGGCAGTTCGAGGAAGTGGCGCTCGATCTGGTCATGGCGACGGGAGAGAAGCTTCCCATCCTCGCCAATGCGACCGAGCAACGGAATGACGCCGGTGATCTCGTCACAGTGCGGTTCGCCATCTTCCGGGCGACCGAGCGGCGCGGTCGGGAGCGTCAACTGCAGGGGCGACTGGACGACGAACTCTCCACCTCGGAACTGCGCGAACAGTTTATCGCGGTGCTGGGTCACGACCTTCGGAATCCCTTGGCCTCCATCGTCGCGGCGACACGCATTCTGCGTCGCGAGTCTCTGAGCGAAAAATCGCTGGAAGTGCTGAAGATTATGGAGACCGGCGTCCATCGTATGGGCGGGCTGATCGACGACATCATGGATTTCGCGCGTAGCCGGTTGGGTAGCGGAATCGATCTGCAGCGTTCGACCGCCGACCTTGCTCCGGTTCTCCAGCAGGTCGTCGCAGAGCTGGAGGTCGATGAGCCGAGCCGCACGATAACCTGCGACTTCCATCTGCCGGAGCCGATCAGTTTCGACCAAGGCCGGATCGCGCAACTCGTTTCAAACCTTCTTGGAAACGCGCTCGTCCACGGCGATCCCAACGAACCCGTGCGGCTGACCGCCGTTGTCGCCGAGGGGTGGCTGGAACTTTCGGTCGCAAACGCCGGCAGTCCTATTCCCCCTGCCGCTCTGGAAAGACTGTTCCACCCCTTCTTCAGAGGCGAGGTGCGACCGACGTCCCAGGGGCTGGGCCTTGGCCTCCATATCGCATCGGAAATCGCACGGGCTCACGACGGCAGCTTGCGGGCCGTCTCGGATGCGCAGGAGACGCGGTTCACCCTGTCTATGCCTGTCCTGTGAACGGGCCGACTTTATAACGGAAGGCTTCGCAGCGGGTCGTAGGCGGACGATGGCCCCCTGTCCGCAAGACGGCTTCGGCGCCCTTTTCCGCTCTGGCCACGCGCCCCGACCTCCCTTAAGCCCACCGGCCTGAAGGAGCGCTCCATGACCCCGATTATGTACGGAATCCCCAACTGCGACACGGTCAAGAAGGCCCGGGTCTGGCTGGAGCAGAACGGGGTCGACCATGTCTTCCACGACTACAAGAAGGCGGGCGCCGAGGCGGACAAACTGGGTCTGTGGATCGACGAACACGGCTGGGAGACGGTGCTGAACCGCGCCGGGACCACCTTCAAGAAACTGTCCGAGGCCGACAGGACGGGCATCGACAAGGACAAGGCCGTCGCCCTGATGCTGGCCCAGCCGTCGATGATCAAACGGCCGGTGCTGGACCTGGGCGACCGCCGCCTGGTCGGCTTCAAGCCCGACCTCTACACCGCCGCCTTCAAATGAGCTGAAGCGTCGCCGCCACGCCGAAATGATCGGACGGGTGTTCGCCGTTCGTCGGTTCGTCGCCGAACACGTGCGAATGGACGGGGGCGAAGAATTCCGGCTCGACGAAGATATGGTCGATGACCCGGTTCGGATGGCCCTTGGCCGGATTCAGGGTCGTGGCGACCGAACCGCGGGGCAGGGCGCTGGTGAAGCGCGGCCCGGTCAGGCTGGCCAGGCCGGGGTCGTCCTGTTCCGCGTTGAAGTCGCCCATCAGCACCAGGGGCACGCCCTCCTGCGTCAACCAGGACAGCAGGTGGCCGATCTGTTGCGCCCGGACCGGGGCGGCGTCCTCCTGCCAGGCCAGGTGGGTGACCACCACGTCGACCGGACGGTCCCGAACCTCGACCCGCAGGCGCAGGGCGGTGCGATAGTCGTCCAGGGGCTCCAGCCTGACCGACGCCTCCTGAAGCACCGGCAGGCGGGTCAGCAGGGCGTTGCCGTAGCGGCGGGGCGCCCCTTCGGGATCGGTCGAGACGAAGGCGACGGAATAGCCGCCCAGCTCCCGCGCCAGCATTTCGGCCTGGTTCTCCAGTCCGGCGTCGGCGTCCTCCAGCACCTCCTGCAGGGCGATGACGTCGGCGTTCTGGGCCTTGAGGGCCTGAACCAGCAGGGGGCGACGCGCGGGCCAGTCCCCCTGATTGTGCCAGATGTTGAAGGTGGCGACCTTCAGATGGGCGCCCGTCGTCGGGTCCGCCGGGGGCGGCGTCGCGGCGCATCCCGCCAGAGGCCCCGCTAGAGCCCCCGCCAGAGGCATGGCGGCCGCTGCGGCCAGCAGATGACGACGGGTCGGCATGGCCGTCTCCGATCAGCCTTCGACGTCGGTGACGGGGCGGTCGTGGCCGTCGGCGGTCTCGGCGATCCAGCGGCCGTCGCTGGTCTCGTATTCGATGGCCGTATTCTCGTCCGGCACCTTCTGCTCGCGCGCGGCGCGGACGGCGGCGGCCTTGGCGGCGTCGTGGCTGGCGAAGGTCTCCGAATAGGTGCCCTCCGCCTGATAGGCCCATCCGCCGTCGTGTTCGACGATGCGATAGGTGACATGGGCCATGGGGGTTCTCCTCGAAGTGGTCAGGCCATGACCGTAGCCCGAACCGGCCGCCGCAGGAACAGCAGTTGCAGCGTGACCCCGACGATAAGGGTCAGCAGGAGCAAGATCTGGAAGCTCACGACCAGGGGCGCCTCCGGGCTTTCGGCGATCGGATCGCCGGCCGGCAACCGCGTCAGGATCTCGGTCACGCTGGGCAGGAACAGGGTGAAGACCGCCGTGCTCAGGGCCACGGTCTGGATCCACCAGTGGTGTCGTTCCAGCGGCTTGAACGTCCCGACCGTCGAACCGACGATCAGCGAGCCCAGGCTGAGCACCGAAATGGCCGCCCCAGGCGGGCTCTTGATGACCAGAACGCCGGACAGGGCGCCGACGAACATGAAGGCCAGAAACAGCTTGGCTACGGTCTTCTCCGGCGGGATCCGCCCGTAGCGGAACAGCAGATACAGGGCCAGGGGCACGGCGGGCAGGCTGCCCAAGGTATGGAACCAGCCGAGCGCGGACAGTTGGGGAAGCAGCATCGCGACCTCGAGAAAACGGGTTGAACGACAGACGCCAACAACAGACGGTTACGGTTGCGCTTGTTGCGGTCTCTGTCGAGTCCGGATCGCGCCGTTCGACAAATCTTGATCGCCGCTGCATCCAAAGAACGTGTCGGCGACGACTGACCTGTGAAAGCGGGGGCTGCGGTCGCCCTGGCGGGGGAGTGACGACGATGATGGACTACTGGTGGATACTGTTCCCGATGGCCGCGTTCGCTTTCGCGGGCTGGACGCAATGGCTGAATTATCGACGCCAGAAGGCGTTGCTGGATGTGGTGCGAACCTATGCGGACAAGGGGCAGGAGCCCCCGCGCGAAATTCTGGACGCGTTGGCCGGGAACGCGCCCGGCGTAGGCTCGACCCGTCAGGAGGTGAGGCAGGGCACCGCCGCTCATTACTGGTCGTTGGTCGGGTTGTTCGGCGCTCTTTGCGCCGGATTCGCCTGGGCGAGCTGGGGCGGGCGACTGGACGGCGGGACTGGCGCCCTGTCGATCGTGGCCCTGGTCATGGGCGCCGTCTGCCTATGGTCGCTGATCTGCGCGGTAGTGTTGCAAGTCAGAGGGAAACGCGGCTGAGCGGGAATGAGTCGTGACCGACGCCGAACTGGTGCGGGCCGCGCGCGAAGGATCCGACGCGGCCTTTTCACGGATCGTCGAGCGCCATCAGTCTGCGGTGCGAAGCTTTCTGCGCCGGATGCTGACGGGCGGCTGGGCCGAAGCCGACGACGTGGCGCAGGAGGTCTTTCTGGCCGCCTGGCGGGAGCTGGGCCGTTTGAGGTCGGCGGACGATCTGCGCGCCTGGCTGCTGGGTATGGCCTGGCGCAAGGCTCAGGATCGTATTCGTGGCGGGATCAGACGGGCTGCGCGGGACGGGGCCTGGGTTCAGGAGGCGGATGCGCCTGCCAGAGTGTCGGCCGAAGATCGTATCGCGCTGGAGCGAGCCATGGCCGATCTGACGCCGCCCGTTCGCGCCTGTGTCGCCCTGTGCGTCGCCGACGGCTGGTCGCACGCCGAAGCGGCCAAGGCCTTGAACCTGCCGCTGGGAACGGTGAAGTCTCATGTCGTCCGAGGGCGTGCGCGCCTTCTGGCGACGCTTGGAGGATCGGATGACGCCTGAACAGAAGCTGCAGACTCTGTTCGCCGAGGACGCCGCCCCGGCGCGCGACCGGGTCTTCGAAGCGATGGTCGCTGAACGGATCGCACGTCGCAGGGCGATCGCCACAGTCGCGTCCTCCGCGCCTCTTGCCATAGCGGGCGGGGCGCTGCTTTGGGTGCTGCATCCCGTCCTGTCGCAGGCGGGAGAAGCAGTCGTTTTGTCTTCGACAGCGACCCCTGTGCTGATGGCCGCAGGATTGGCCGTTCTCTGCGCTCTGACTGTGGTCCGTCAGGTGCTGCGAACCTGATCGCGCCACCTTACGAAGATTTCACGTCCGGCCGCGCATCCGTGGGCGCATCCCGCAGCCTCTTGTGATCAGAAGGCCGCCGCATCAGGCTGCCGCACCGGATCAAGAGAAACATCGCCATGGACCTGACACCCATCTTCATCGTCTTCATCATCTTCGCATCGATCGTCGCCGTCATCGTCGGCCCGTCCTTCCTGAAGAACCGCGAGCGTCGCGAGATGCAGCTGACCGTCCGTCACGCCGTGGACAAGGGCCAGACCCTGCCGCCCGAGCTGATCGACGCCATGACCAAGGACGTGCAGAAGAACCTGCCCTCGCGGACCAAGGACATCCGCAAGGGCGTGCTCAGCCTGGCGGCCGGGGTCGGCATCGCGGGCTTCGCCCTGGCGGTCGAGAATTCCAGCCGCAGCTGGGGCGGCAACGGCGAGGGGGCTCTGCTGGGCATCGCCTGCATCCCGGTCGCCATCGGCATCGCCTTCATCATCCTGGGCTTCTTCAACCCGAACAAAGCCTGACGTCCGCCTTGAGGGGGGAATGTCATGAACAAGTCACTGCGTGATCTCCACGACGTCGAGCTGGCCGCCCAGGCGGCGGCCGGCGGCCGGCGGGAGTATGGCGAACTGGTCCGTCGGCACGGGTCGGCGGTCCGGGGGCTGCTGCGCCGCATGGGGGCGGCGCCGTCCCTGGCCGACGACGTGGCCCAGGACGCCTTCCTGCAGGGGTTCCAGCGGTGTTCGGAGTTCCGGGGGCAGGGGACCTTCGCCGGCTGGATCAAGAAGATCGCCGCGCGTCTCTATCTGAAGCGCGTCGCCCGCGAGGCCCGCTACGTCGCCGAGGTCGAGGCCGACGAGGCCGATACGGTGGTCGACCGGGCCGGCGTCATGGACCTGGACGAGGCCCTCAAGACGCTCAGCGAGACCGAGCGTGTCTGCGTGTCCCTGTGCCACGGCGCGGGGATGTCCCATCCCGAAATCGCGGCGGCCATGAATTTGCCGCTCGGCACGGTGAAATCCCATGTCAAACGTGGTCTGGATAAACTCCGCGCCCGGCTTCAGCCGGCGCACGGCTCAGGCGGGAGGTCGGCCCATGTCGGCTGATGAATTCGATCCGATGATCGAGCGGCTGTTCGCACAGACGCCGCGACTGGCCGACGAGGCCCTGTTCCTGGCCACGGTCCAGGCCAGCATGGAGAAGCGGTCGCGATGGCGCACCCTGGCCCTGACGACGGCCGGCCTGGTCGGCGGGGTGCTGGCGGTGCGCGAGGGGGTGAATTTCAACTTCACCGCCGACGGCGAGACCTCTCTGACGCAGGGGGTGCGGACCGCCGCCGCCACGGCCCAGGGCGCAGCCCAGTCGGGGCTGGACGGGTTGGGCATCGGCTCGTTCGACCTGATGAGCGGTTCGGGCATGATGGCCTTCTGGATCGTCGCCGGCAGCCTGGTCGCCCTGTTGGCGGCGGGCATGGTGAAACTGTCCCAGGACGTCTGAGCGTGACTTGGGCGGGGCGGGGGCCTATCTGACCCGCTTCACGTCAGGAGGCCCCGATGTCCGTTCATGTCCAGGAGACCGTCAAGCGCATCTCCGTGCCCGATATCGCCGGCAAGAAGGGCGGCGAGCCCATCGTCTGCCTGACCGCCTATGACGCCCCGATGGCGGCGCTTCTGGATCCGCACTGCGACGTGCTGCTGGTCGGCGACAGCCTGGGCATGGCGGTGCATGGCCTGCCCAACACCGTCGGCGTGACCCTGGAGATGATGATCCTGCACGGCCAGGCGGTGGTGCGCGGTTCGCGCCGGGCCCTGGTCGTGGTCGACATGCCCTTCGGCTCCTACGAGGGCGGCAAGGAGGTCGCCTATGACAACTGCGTGCGGGTGATGAAGGAGACCGGCGCCCAGGCGGTGAAGCTGGAGACCAGCGTCGAACTGGCCGAGATCGTCGCCTTCCTGGTCAAGCGCGGCATTCCGGTCATGGGCCATGTGGGCCTGCGTCCCCAGGCGATCCTGGCCGAGGGCGGGTTCAAGGCCAAGGGGCGCACCGACTACGAGCGCGAGCGTGTCATGGCGGAGGCAAAGGCCACGGCCGAGGCCGGCGCCTTCTGCATCGTCATCGAGGGCGTCGCCGAATCGCTGGCGCGCGAGATCACCGAGGCGATCGACACCCCCACCATCGGCATCGGCGCCTCCGCCGCCTGCGACGGTCAGGTCCTGGTGGTCAACGACATGCTGGGCATGTTCGACTGGACGCCGAAATTCGTGCGCAAATACGCCGATCTGCGCTCGGAGATCGACCGCGCGGCCGCCGCTTTCGCCAATGATGTGAAAAGCCGCCGTTTTCCTGCCGAAGTCGAGACCTACTTCTCGAAAAAGCCGGCTTCGCAGTAACGGGCTACGTTGCGGCGGCAAGGGCGAACCTCTAGGGTCCGCGCCGGTTTGCTTTTAGCGATTTTGGGGCGACGTTTCAGTGGTTGATGTCTTCGAGCAGGTCGAGGAGGAGCTTCGCTCCGAAAAGTTGAAGCGTCTGGCCAAGACCTGGCTGCCGATCACGGCCGGTATTCTGGTGGTCGCCCTGGTCGCCGCCCTGGGCTGGTGGGGCTGGGACAGCCTGAACTCCAGCAAGGCGAACAAGGGCGCCGAAGCCTATGATCGCGGCATGGAGGCCCTGCGCGCCGAAAAGCCCGCCGACGCCCGTCTCGCCTTCGAGGAGGCCGTGAAGGCCGGCAACGGCGCCTACAAGTCCATGGCCCTGCAGCAGCAGGCCGGCCTGGCCGTCAGCGCCGACAAGATTCCCGACGCCGTCCGCCTGTTCGACGAAGCCGCCAAGGCCTCCAGCGATCCGATTCTGTCGGACCCGCCCGCGCTCAAGGCCGCCTTCCTGGTCATGGACACCGCCCCCCTGGCTGATCTGGAAGCCCGTCTGACGCCGCTGGCCGAGGACAAGCGCCCTCTGCACGCCTTCGCCCAGGAAGCCCTGGCCCTGGCCCGCCTCCAGCACGGCAAGACCAAGGAGGCCCGCGAGGCCTTCGTCCTGCTGCAACTGGGGCAGGATGTGCCGGACGACGTGCGTCAGCGCGCCCAGGTCGCCATCGCCACCATCGACGCCGGCACGGTAGCCGCGCTGCCCAGGATTGTTGACGAGGCCAAGAAGGCGACTCCGCCGGCCGCCGGCGCCGCCAACGCGCCGACGACCTCGGCTCCGGCTCCGGCTCCGGCCCAATAAGTGACGACTCCTTACAGGACGCCCCAGATGAACCGAGTTCTGAAAGTCGCGCTGATCTGCGGCGTCGCCGCCACCATGGCGTCCTGCGGCACGGTCAGCCGCAACCTGCCCTTCGGCCTGGGCAAGAAGGACGATCCGGGCGCCACCGCATCGGCCGGTCAGCGCATCTCGGTGCTGGAGTTCGAACAGGCCCTGGCCCCGTCGGCCGCCCTGTCGGGCCGTGATTTCTTCCTGCCGGGTCCCCAGGCCGCGACGGCCTGGACCCAGCCGGGGGGAACCTCGGAAAATCTGGTCGAGCACGTCATCGCCGCCCCGGACTTCAAGATCGCCTGGAAGCGCGACATCGGCGCCGGCTCGGCCCGCGTCGGCAATGTCATGGCTCCGGTCGTCGCCGCTGACGGCAAGATCTTCGTGCTGGACGGCGAATCGACCGTCTCGGCCGTCTCGGCCGACACCGGCGCGGTTCTGTGGAAGGCCAACGTCAAGAACGACGAACGTGACCGCAACGGCGGCTTCGGCGGCGGCGTCGCCGTCGCGGGCGGAAAGGTCTTCGTCTCGTCCGGCTATCGTTCCATGACCGCCCTGGACGCCGGAACCGGCGCGGTGGTCTGGACCCAGCAGGTCGATTCCCCGATCCACGGCGCCCCGACGGTGGTCGGCTCCCACGTCTTCGTCGTCGACGTGGACAGCCAGCTGTTCGCCTTCGACGTCAACTCGGGCGCCCAGGACTGGACCTATCGCGGCATCGCCGAGCCGGCCCGCGTCATGCGCGCCTCCAGCCCGGCCGTCACCGGCAATACCGTCATCGCCCCCTTCGCCTCGGGCCAGCTGGTCGCGCTCAGCGCCCTGAACGGCCAGCCGGTGTGGGAACAGACCCTGTCGCGCACCAGCCGCACCAGCGCCCTGTCGGAAGTGCGCGACGTCGCCGGCCGCCCGGTCGTCAGCCGCGGCATGGTTTACGGCGTCAGCCATTCCGGCGTCCTGTCGGCCCTGGACCTGCGTTCGGGCCAGCCCAAGTGGCAGTTGCCGGTCACCGGCATCAACGCGCCTCTGCCGGTCGGCGATGTGGTCTATGTCGTCTCCAAGTCGGGCGAGCTGATCACCGCCAACCGCGACACCGGCCAGATCTACTGGACGCGTGAGCTGAACGAGGGCCGGGCCCGCAAGGTCGGCGGCTTCCTGCGCTTCGGTCGTCGCACCATCACCCCGCAATGGTCGGGCCCGCTGCTGGCCTCGAACCGTCTGGTGATGGTCAACTCCTACGGCGAGGCCGTGGCCTTCGATCCGAAGACCGGCGCCGCCCAGACGACGCTGAAGCTGGGCGCGCCCGCCTATATCGCCCCCGCCGCCTACAACGGCGCCCTCTATGTGCTGACCGACAACGGCCAGCTGATCTGCATCCGCTGATTTTCAGCCCGAAATAGTCTAGAAAGCCGACATGGCTCTTAAGGTCGCCATCGTCGGCCGCCCCAATGTGGGCAAGTCGACCCTGTTCAATCGCCTCGTCGGCAAGCGCCTCGCGCTTGTCGATGATCGCCCCGGCGTGACCCGCGACCGGCGCTACGCCGACGGCAATATCGGCGACATGGATCTGACCCTGATCGACACCGCCGGCTACGAGGACGTCACCGACGACAGTCTCGAAGCCCGGATGCGCGAGCAGACCGAGGCCGCGCTGGACGACGCCGAACTGGTCATGTTCATGATGGACGCCCGCGAAGGCGTCACCTCGCTGGACCGGATCTTCGCCGAACGCCTGCGTCGGGTGCACAAGCCGATCATCCTGCTGGCCAACAAGTCGGAAAGCCGCGAAAGCGGGGGCGGCGTCGGCGAGGCCCACGCCCTGGGCTTCGGCGAGCCGGTCGCCATCTCGGCCGAGCACGGCGAGGGCATGGCCGACCTCTACAAGGCCATCCGCGCCGCTTCCGAAGACATCTTCATCGAAGAGATCGACGAGCCGGACAAGCCGATCCGCATCGCCGTCATCGGTCGTCCGAACGCCGGCAAGTCGACCCTGATCAACCGTCTGATCGGCGACGACCGCCTGCTGACCGGCCCCGAGGCCGGCATCACCCGCGACTCCATCTCGGTCGACTGGCAGTTCGAGGGCAAGAACATCCGCCTGGTCGACACGGCCGGGATGCGTCGCAAGGCGCGGGTGCAGGAGAAGCTGGAGAAGCTGTCGGTCGCCGACACCATCCGCGCCATCACCTTCGCCGAAGTCGTCATCCTGATGATGGACAAGGACGACGCCTTCGACACCCAGGACCTGCAGCTGGCCGACCTGGTCGAGCGCGAAGGCCGCGCCCTGGTCTATGTCGCGTCCAAATGGGACCTGGAAGACGAGCCCCAGGCCCGCATGGCCAAGCTGAAGGGCATGGCCGAGGACAAGCTGCCCCAGCTGAAGGGCTCGCCCTTCGTGGCCCTGTCCTCGCACTCGGGCCGGGGCGTCGAACGTCTGATGCCGGCTGTGCTCCAGGCCTATGACACCTGGTCGGTCAAGGTGAAGACCAAGGACCTGAACACCTGGCTGTCCATGGCCACCCAGCGGCACCCGCCCCCCGCCGTGGACGGCAAGCGGATCAAGCCGAAATACATCGCCCAGACCAAGGCGCGTCCGCCGACCTTCGTGCTGATGGCCAACCGCGCCGAGTCGATGCCCGAGCATTACAAGCGCTATCTGGTCAACTCGATCCGCGAGAGCTTCGACCTGCCGGGCACGCCGATCCGCCTGAACGTCAAGTCCAGCGGGGTGAACCCCTATGCCGAGGGCGGCGCCAAGTCCGGCCCGGAACGCTACAAGGGCGACGCCAAGACCGCGCCGCGCCGCGTCAAGAAAGCCGAGAAGGAAGAGGCCCTGTCCAAACTGCCCGGCAAGGCGCTGGAGCAGAAGAAGACCCGCAAGGCCCAGCCCAAGGTTCTGGGCGGTCTGAAGGCCAGCGCCTCCAAGAAGGCGGGCTCGTCCATCGCCGTCCAGAAGGGCGCCCGCGGCGGCGCCCGCCAGGTCTCGCGCTCCGGCCGGATCCGCACCGGCCAAAAGGGCGGCGCCAAGAAGTGACGGCCGAGGCCTGAGCCATGAGCGAGGCCGCGCCCGTTCTTCCCGAGCGGCCGACCTCGCGCTGGCTGATCCTGGACGGGCAGGGGCGGGTGCTGCTGTTCCACTTCGTCTTCCGGGACGGCCCGCTGGCGGGAACCGCCTTCTGGGCCACGCCCGGCGGCGGGGCCGATCCGGGCGAGACCTATGAGGACGCCGCCCGCCGCGAACTGTTCGAGGAGACCGGCCTGACCGTCGCCGATCCCGGCCCCCAGGTCGGCCGCGTCCGCGTCAGCTTCCGCCTGCCGGACGGCCGCATGGCCGATGTGGATCAGAGGTTCTTCCTGCTGCGCACCGAGGCGTTCGACCTCTCCTCGGCCGGCTGGACCGAGGAGGAGCAGGGCGTTCTGGCCGGGCACCGCTGGTGGTCCGTCGCCGACATTCGCGCCTCGACCGAGACCATCTGGCCCGAGGAACTGGCGGATATGCTGGACGGGCTAGACTAGGCGCGTCCCAGCCGCTCCAGCACGGCGTCGCGATAGGTGCGGCTGACCACCAGTTCGGCGCCGCTCTCCATCGTCAGCCGCCAGGATCCGTCCGACAGGGGCTGCACCCCCGCCACCCGCGCCAGATTGACCAGGCTGGACCGGTGGATGCGTGCGAACAGCCGGTCGTCCAGCCGCGCCTCCAGCCCCTGCAGGGTGTCGCGCACCAGGCCTTCGCGCCCGTCCCAGTTCACCACGACATAATTGCCGGCCGAGGCGAACCATTCCACCGTCCGGGTCTCGACCGAGGTCCGGCTGCGGCCCGTCGAGACCAGCAGTCGGGCCTCGTCCGGCGCGATCCGCCGCGCGGCGTCCAGGGCCTCGGTCAGGATTTCGACCCGCTTCTGCGCCTCGCGCGCCCGACGCCAGTGGGCGGCCGCCAGGCCTGCGGCGATCAGGGCCGTATAGAGCAGCAGGGCGACCGGCAGCCGGTCCACGATCCGCCCCAGCCATTCGCCGGCCGAGGGCTCGCGCTGCAGAAAGGCCAGGCCCAGCCGGGTGTCGAAGGCCGCGATCGCCGGCACCAGGACCAGCATGGCCCCTGTCAGAACCCCCGCCGCCCTCCAGCCCGGCCCCCACAGCCGCATGGCGCCCCACACCAGGACGCCGACGCCCAGCCAGGGCGCATAGGTCAGGGCCGCCCAGATCAGGGAGGTCTCCAGCCCCAGCGCAGGATCGTCCCGCCTCAGATACCAGGCCACCGACAGGACGGTCGCCGCATAGGAATAGGCGGCGAACCCCGCCGTCACGACCGCCGGGGACAGGCGCTTCATGCCAGCTGGGCGCGGCGCCGTCTCACGATCAGGGTCGCCACCCAGATCACGGCCATCGACTGGAACAGGACGGTCGGCCAGAGCTGGCTCCAGGGCTGGGGCAGGAAGGTCAGGAAATTGCCGGAGAAGGCGCTCAGCACCGCCGCATGGGCGCTCAGCATCTTCGCCAGATGCTCGTATCTCCACAAGTCGGGCGAGAAAGGCCAGTCGCGCGGTCGCGAAAACCGCCACAGGTCCCACGCGGCGACCGACAACGCCCCATAGGCCAGGGCCGCCGAGACCACGGGCGGTCCGTCCGACCTGTCCAGGGCGATCAGGGTCAGCACCCAGACCCCTATGCCCAGGGCGCCCAGGGTGGCGATCCAGTCCAGCGGCCTGGCGCGGTCCTCGGCTTGAATGTCCGGCCGCTTCCGGCCCAGCACCCGCACGCCCGAGAACAGGGTTAGCGACGCCGTCGCCGACAGGGCCAGGAAATAGGTGTTGAAATGCAGGGCCGTCATCACCCAGGCGCAGGCCAGCAGGGTCGCCATCAAAGCCACGAAGGCGCGTCCCCATAGCCGATGGGCGCGCGACCCCTTGCGGGTCAGCAGGGGGACGAAGCCGACGACGACCGCGACGAAGCCGGCGGTGATGTGCAGGATCAGGAAGGGCTGGAACAGGGTCATGCCCGCTCCATCGCCGCTGTCTTCGGGCGTTCGCAATGCGCCCGGGACGAGGCGTGGCGGCCAGGGACGAAAGACGGGGACGAACCGTCAGCCGGCCATCAGGCTTTCGCGCATCCGCGCCGCGTCGCGGGCCGGGGGCAGGCCGAACTGGCGGGCGTATTCCCGGCTGAACTGAGACGGACTGTCATAGCCGACGGCGAAACCGGTCTCGGCCGCGCCGTCGGCGCCGCTCAGCAGCCGGGCCCGCGCCTCGCGCAATCGCACCTGTTTGTGGAACTGCAGCGGGCTCATGGTCGTCACCGTGCGGAAATGCCGGTGGAAGGTCGACAGGCTCATGCCCGCCATGTCCGACAGGTCTTCGATCCGCATCGGCCGGGCGTAGTTGTCGATGATCCAGCGGATGGCGCGGTTCACCCCTGACAGCCGGCTCTCGGCCGAGCCGATCTGGCGCATCGTCGCGGCGTGGCGGCTGTTCAACAGCCGCCAGACCAGTTCCCGCTCGATCATCGGCGTCATGACCCCGATCTCGCCGGGCCGCTCCAGCAGGCGCAGCATCCGCGCCAGCGGATCCAGCAGGTCCTCGTCCAGCCGCGTGACATGGATGCCTGACGGGGGCGGCTGGTCCAGCGGCGCCGGCGCGCCCAGCTCCAGCACCAGGGCGGCGATGGTCACGGGGTTCAGGTCGAAGCTCAGGGCCAGATAGGGGGTGTCGATCACGCTGCCGCAGACGGGCAGATCGGCCGACACCACCAGGCAGTCGCCCGCCCGATAGGTGTAGACGACGTCGCCCAGCATCGTCTGTTTGGCGCCCGAGACCATCAGGCACAGCATCGGCTCATAGGCGGCGGCGACCATGCGCGTCGGCGTGTCGCTGCGGTAAAGGCGCAGGCCGGGCACGGCGGACCGCGACAAATCCGGCGGCGCATGACGCGCGATCAGATCCGCCATTTCGGGCAAGAGGTCCATGGCCGTATCCAACGCTCGTCTTCACGCGTGCGCAAGCGGGCGAGGTTGGTTTGACAGGATCATGCAAGACTTCGCCCGGATCGCCCTAACGCCGCCGGGCCGAAAAGGCGTTTTGTCCGTCTCGTCAGACAGAGGAGACATCCCATGACCACCCCAACGCAAAAGACCTGGTTCGTCACCGGCGCGGCCCGCGGCCTGGGCGCCGCTATCGCCCGCGCCGCCCTGGACGCCGGCGACCGGGTCGTCGTCGCCGGACGCAATCGCGACGCCCTGGTCCAGACCTTCGGCGCCGACAGCGACACAGTCCTGTCCCTAGCCCTGGACGTCACTGATCCCGCCGCCATCACCGCCGGGGTCGAGGCCGCCGTGGCCCGGTTCGGCCGCATCGACATCCTAGTCAACAACGCCGGTTACGGCCACATCGGCCTCTTCGAGGAACTGACGGCCCAGGACGACCGCGCCCAGTTCGACACCAATGTCTTCGGTCTGTTCGACATGACCCGCGCCGTCCTGCCGATCATGCGCGCCCAGCGCTCGGGCCATGTGTTCAACATCTCGTCCGGCGGCGGCATGGTCGGCGGGGCGTCCGGCTCGATCTATTGCGCCACCAAGTTCGCGGTCGAGGGCTTCAGCGAGTCCATCGCCCAGGAACTGGCTCCCTTCGGCGTCCATGTGACCATCGTCGAGCCGGGCTTCTTCCGCACCGACTTCCTGGACGCCAGCTCGGTGCGCTACGCCGCCAATCCCATCGCCGACTACGCCGAGGCCTCGGCCGCCATTCGCGGCTTCTACGACGCCCGCAGCCACAACCAGGCGGGCGACCCGGCCAAACTGGGTCTGGCGATGGTGACCCTGGCCAATGCGGAGACCCCGCCGGTGCGCTGGACCGCCGGCACCGACGCCGTGGCCATGGTCGAGGGCAAGATGGCCGGGGTGAAGGCCGAACTGGACGCCTGGCGCGACCTGTCCCTGTCGACCGACGGCGACTTCAGCTTCCTTGAGGAACCGGGCGCCAGCGCCTGGGGCTGATTAAACGAGGGCTTCCGCCGTCGGTCCGGCCTTCCAGTCGCGGAAGCGGATCGTCGGCGGGGGCGTGGCGTCGCCCCGCGCCAGATCGACGACCAACTGGCCGATCTCGGACGGGTGGGGCAGGGTCTGCGGATCCTCGCCGGGGAAGGCCTGGGCGCGCATGGCCGTGCGCATCCGGCCGGGATCGACGATGCTGACGCGGATCGGGGTGCTCTCCACCTCGTCCGCCCAGGCCTTGACCAGGGCCTCGGCCCCGGCCTTGGTCGCGGCGTACATGCCCCAGAAGGCGCGGGGCGTGGTCGCCACGCTGGTGGTGAAATGGATGGCCCGCCCGGCGTCCGACGCCTTCAGCAGGGGCTCCAGCGAACGGATCAGCCGATAGACGGCGGTGAAGTTGACCTTCTCGACCTTGGCGAACTCACGCGGGTCTGCGTGGGCCACCGGCGTCAGGCCCGACGGTCCCATGGTCGCCGCCGCCTGGACCCAGATGTCCAGCTTCCTGAACCGTTCGAAGATCGCCCCGCCCAGCCGGTCTATCCCGCCCCCGTCCACCAGGTCGAACGGCACCAGGGTCGCGTGTTTGCCGGTGGCGGCGAATATGGCGTCGTCCAGCTCCTCCAGCCCCCCTTGCGTCCGGGCCGTGGCGACGACGTGCGCGCCCGCCTTGGCCAGGGCCAGGGCGCTCTCGTAGCCTATGCCGCGCGAGGCCCCGACGACGAGGGCGATACGGTCCTTGAGGGGCAGGGCGTCGGTCATGCTTCGCTCGTAGAAGTGGCGATGCGGACGGTCAATGTGTTAGTCTGAAGCCCATTCTAGCGAGGCGCCCATGCCCAAGACGGCGACCCTGACCCTTGAGGTCAGCCAGGACCTGAAGGATCGGCTCGACCTGTTGGCCGAGAAGACCAATCGCACCCCCGACGCCCTGGTCGACAGCGCCGTCACGGGCTTCGTCGACCGCGAACTGGAATATCTTCGGGGCATCGAGGAAGGGCTGGAAGACTTCCGAACGGGGAATGTCGTTTCGCACGAGGAAGCAATGCGCCGGATCCGCGAGACGATCGCCAAATACGAAGTCTGATGCGGACGGTCGTCTGGTCGAACCGGGCGTCCCTCGAACTGGCCCGCGCCATCGACTATCTGGCGCAACGCAATCTACACGCCGCGCAACGGATCGAAGCTCGGATACTCGAGACCGCCGAAAAGCTCGCGCGCCGACCCATCGGCAGGCCGGGCCACTTGCCCGACGTCTATGAGAAGCGCGTCACCGACACGCCCTATCTGATGTACTACACGCTGGACGAAAGGCGGATCGTGATCCTTCGCCTCTTCCACACCGCTCAGGATCGTGGGTGAGGTTCAGCCCTTCGGCGGCGACCACAGGCTGAAGCTGGCGCCCTGATCGTCGCAGACGACCACGTTGCGGCCCGACGGCGCGTCCGACGGGATCGCCGCCTGTCCGCCCAGTTCGGTCACACGCTTCGCCGCCGCGTCCACGTCCGCGACCTGGAAGAACAGATGGGAGAAGTCCTTCTTCTCGCCCTTGACGAGGCCGAAGGCGGTCTCGCCTTCCGCGCCCGCCGCCTGGACGTGAGTATAGGTCGGCGTATCGTGTTCGAACGTCCAGCCGAACAGACCGGCGTAGAAGACCTTCGCCTTCTCGACGTCCGGCGTCTCTATGAAGAAATAGCCGAGGCGGTTGTCCATCCCGCCTTAAGCGCTGACGAGCAGGGAAAGTTGCCGCGCCGAGAATTCCCGGCCGCCTTCCTCGATCTCGCGATCCAGCAGACGGGTGGGATAGTCGCCGGTGAAATAGTGGTCGGTGAACTGCGGATGGGCGTTGTTGCGGCCCTTTTCGCCCATGGCGCGGTACAGGCCGTCGATGGACAGGAAGCCCAGGGAGTCGACCTCCAGCAGTTCGCGCATCTCTTCCAGCGTCTTGTTGGCGGCCAGCAGTTGGGCCCGTTCCGGCATGTCGATGCCGTAGAAGTCGGGGAACAGGATCTGCGGGCTGGCCGAACGCAGGTGGACCTCGATCGCGCCCGCCGCGCGCACGGCGCGGACCAGTTTCACCGAGGTCGTGCCGCGCACGATGGAGTCGTCGATCAGCACCACCCGCTTGCCGGCCAGAGCCGACTTGTTGGGGCTGTGCTTCATCCGCACGCCCTTCTGACGGGCGCCCTGGCTGGGCTGGATGAAGGTGCGGCCCAGATAGTGGCTGCGGATGATGCCCATCTCGTAGGGGATGCCGCTTTCCTGGGCGTAGCCCAGGGCCGCCGGCACGCCTGAGTCGGGCACCGGCACGACGATGTCGGCCTCGACGCCCAGTTCGCGGGCCAGGCCCCGGCCCATCTCCTTGCGGACTTCATAGACCGAGCGGCCGTTCACCACCGAGTCGGGGCGAGAGAAATAGACATATTCGAACAGGCAGGGGCGGGCGGCGCGGGCCGGGAAGGGCTTGATCGATTCCAGGCCGTTCTCGTCGATGACCACGACCTCGCCGTGTTCGACGTCGCGCACGAAGGTCGCGCCGATCATGTCCAGGGCGCAGGTCTCGGACGCCAGCACCCAGGCGTCGCCGACCTGGCCCAGCACCAGCGGGCGAATGCCCAGCGGGTCGCGCGCGCCGATCATCTTGTGACGGGTCTGGGCGACCAGGGCGTAGCCGCCTTCGATCCGCGCCAGGGCGTCGATGAAGCGGTCGACGATCTTGGCCTTACGCGAACGGGCGATCAGGTGAAGAATGACTTCCGAATCCGACGTCGACTGGAAGATGGCGCCTTCGCCGACCAGTTGGGCGTGCAGGAATTTGAAATTGGTCAGATTGCCGTTGTGCGCCAGGGCGATGCCGCCCTGGTCCAGATCGGCGAACATCGGCTGGATGTTGCGCAGGAAGCTGCCGCCGGCGGTGGAGTAGCGGGTGTGGCCCACGGCCGCCCGACCCGGCATCCGGGTCATCAGGTCGGCGCCGCCGAAGGCTTCGCCCACCAGGCCCTGGTGGCGTTCGGTGTGGAACCGCTCGTCCTTGACGCTAGCGATGCCGCAGGCTTCCTGGCCGCGATGCTGCAGGGCGTGCAGGCCCAGGGCGACGATGGCGGAGCCTTCGTCCTCTTCCGCCCCCCAGACGCCGCAGACTCCGCACTCGAGGCGAAGCTGGTCGTCCTCCGGCTCGCGCCAGTGCTCGCGGTGAACGACGGGATCGGCGATATGGTGGCGCATCGTGGGGCTCCGATGACCGGGGGAAACTTACGGGGCGGCGTCGCGCGGCGAGTTAGTCTCGGTTTGCGTCCGAGGCAAGGCTTGGTCGTTCGAAAACCCTTTGCGCACGGATGAATCGACCACGGGTGTGATCGCATCGGCGCCCCGCCCGATCCCGGGCAGGATGATCTGGATGGCCTTCGCGCCCACCGCGCTGACCTTGTAGAGGGCGGCCTCGCTCAGCCAGCGCGGCGTCCGCTCGCCCGGCATGGCCGCGACGATGACCAGATGGACGGCTCCCAGCAGCACCAGGGCGCGGCCCGCGCCGACGAAGACGCCGATGAACCGGTCGACTCCGCCCAGTTGCGGGTGGGCCTGGGCCCGCTTCGACAGGAAGGAGCCGAAGATGCGGATGCCGAAATAGATGATCAGGAAGGTGACGATGGCCGCCAGGATGGTCCCGGCCCAGTCCGGATCGACCAGGGCCCGTCCCAGCATCGCCGTCCACGGCAGGGACACCAGGGCGACCAGGGCCGCCAGCAGGGCGCTGAGCAGGGTGATGATCTCGCGCACGCCGCCGCGAACCCAGCCGGCCGCTGCGGAGAACAGGATCACCACTATGGCGAAGACGTCGTAACCGGTCACTTGATCTCGACTCCCGTCATCCTCGGGCTTGTCCCGAGGACCCACGGCAAGGGGCGCACCACTGATCGCACGGGCGGCATGATCGTAGAAGCGCCTTTCAGGCTCGAGATTGCGGACGCCTAGGCCCTCGGGACAAGCCCGAGGGTGACGGCTCGAATGGATCAATACCTGTTCTGAGAGATTCGTTCGACCACATCCGTCAATCGGGTGACGGAGGTCACCTTCACCCCCTTGGTCTTGGCCGCAAGGGTCGGACCCAGCACCTGGTCGAAGCCCAGTTTCTGCGCCTCGCGCAGTCGCGCCTCGGCCCGGCCGACGCTGCGGACCTCGCCCGACAGGCCGATCTCGCCGAAGACGACGCAGCCCTGGGGCAGGGAGACGCCGGTCGCCGAACTGATCAGGGCCGCCGCCGCCGCCAGATCCGCAGCGGGTTCGTTGATCCGCAGACCGCCCGCGACATTCAGATAGACGTCCTGATCGCCGAAGCCGAAGCCGCAGCGGGCCTCCAGCACGGCCAGCACCATGGCCAGCCGCCCCGTCTCCCAGCCGATCACGGCCCGACGCGGCGTGCCGTATGCGGATTTGGACACCAGGGCCTGCATCTCGACCAGTACGGGCCGCGAGCCCTCGATCCCGGCGAAGACGGCCGCGCCCGGCGCTCGTTCCTTGCCCTCGCCCAGGAACAGGGCGGACGGATTGGCCACCTCGCGCAGGCCGCTGTCGCCCATTTCGAACACCCCGATCTCGTCGGTGGCGCCGAAGCGGTTCTTGCCGGCGCGCAGGATGCGGAACGGATAGCCGCGCTCGCCCTCGAAGGTCATGACGGCGTCGACCAGATGTTCGACCACGCGGGGGCCGGCGACCTGACCGTCCTTGGTGACATGGCCGACCAGGACCACCGCCACCCCTTGCGTCTTGGCCAGCCGCACCATCTCGCCGGCGCAGGCCCGGACCTGGGTGATCGAGCCCGGCCCGCTCTCGTGCACGTCGGACCACAGGGTCTGGATGGAATCGACGATGACGATGTCGAACTGTTCGCGCTTCAGCGTGCCCAGGATGTCGCGCAGGGCCGTCGCCGCCGCCAGATTGACCGGCGCCTTCTCCAGCCCCATCCGCTTGGCCCGCGCCCGGATCTGTTCGACCGCCTCCTCGCCCGAGATATAGGCGATGCGCGAGCCGCGCAGGGCCGCCTTGGCCGCCACCTCCAGCAGCAGGGTCGACTTGCCGACGCCGGGGTCGCCGCTCAGAAGGATCGCCGAACCCGGCACCACCCCGCCGCCGCAGACCCGGTCGAACTCGGCCACGCCCGTGGCGATGCGCGGGGGCTCGGGCGTGTCGGATTCCAGCGTCTCGAACTGCAGTCCCCGCCCGCGCGCCGAGGCCGCCGCAGACGGCTTGATCGCGCCGGGCGGCGCCGAACGGCTCTCCTCCGTCAGGGTGTTCCACTGGCCGCAGGACGAACACTGGCCTGACCATTTGCCGTGCACCGAGCCGCAGGACTGACAGACATAGAGGGCGGAATCGCGAGCCATGGGCTTCCTTAGCAGACGGGCAGGGCGGGCGGGCCGATTCGCCCGCGTCACACCGGGACTTTGCCTCTGCTCCACGTCATTTTCGGACGCAGGCAACCTTTGCCGTAGCCGCGGGTTGAGAGCCTGTCGCAGAACGCTTGCATCCGAAGGCGACGCGACGTCAACTTCCGGCTCCGTACACAAGTCCAGAGGCATCCCATGACCGACCCGACGACCCCCTCGTCGCAACCCGCCGTCGACCCGGCCCTGATCGCTCGCATCAAGGGCATCATTCTTCAGCCGAAGGCGGAATGGCTGCGCATCGACGGCGAGTTCGCCACGACCAAGAGCCTGTTCACGAAATACGCGATGATTTTGGCCGCCATCGGCCCAATCTGCAGCCTGATCGGCGGACAGATCCTGCCCGTGTTCGGCACGCCCATGCCGATCATCGGCGCCCTGCTGGTCGCGGCCGTCAGCTATGTGCTGTCCCTGGTCGCCGTCTATGTCCTGGGCCTGGTCATCAACGCCCTGGCGCCCAGCTTCGGCGGAACCCAAGATTCGACCCAGGCGATGAAGGTCGCGGTCTATTCCTGGACGGCCGCCTGGCTGGTCGGCGTGTTCGGCATCATCCCGATGCTCGGCATCCTCGCCATCCTGGGTCTCTACAGCTTCTATCTGCTATATTTGGGCTTGCCGATCCTGATGAAGGTCCCGGCCGAGAAGGCGGTCGGTTATTTCGTCGTCACCGTGATTCTGGGCATCGTTCTCACCGTCATCATCAACACCATCGTTTACACCATCGGCGCCAGCTTCCTGGCCGCCGGCGCCATCGGCGCGGCCATGGCGGGCGGTTAAATATCCACGTAGGCGCGGCCCACGCGCGGGGCGACCGAGGTCAGAAGCTCATAGCTGATGGTCCCGGCCGCCTTCGCCGCCGCGTCCAGCGGCCGGTTCGCGCCGAACAGTTCGACCCGGTCGCCGACCGTGACCTCCAGCCCGGTCACATCGATCGCGCAGACGTCCATCGAGACCCGGCCCAGCAGCGGACGGGTCTCGCCGGCGATCCAGCCGGCGCCGTCCGGGCTGTAGGCGCGCATCACCCCGTCGGCGTAACCGGCCGCCACCGTCGCAACCCGCACCGACCGGTCGGCGATGAAAGCGCGGGAATAGCCGAGGCTCTCGCCGGGCGAGACGTCGCGCACCTGCAGCACCTCGGCGCTCAGCGTGGCCACCGCCGCAATCCGGTCGTCGGGCCGGCCCTGCGGCCCGCCGCCATACAGGCAGACGCCCGGCCGCACCGCGTCGAAGCCGTAGTCCGCCCCCAGAAAGCAGCCGCCCGAATTGGCGAACGACCGGGTCGCGCCCGGATAGCGCCGGGTCGCGATCTCGAAGGCGTCGCGCTGGCGCCGGTTCATCGGCTGTTCCGGTTCGTCGGCGCAGGCCAGGTGGCTCATGACCAGAGTCAGGCCCGCGAACGGTTCGGGCGCGTCTTCGGGCCGGAAGCCCAGCCGGTTCAGCCCGGTGTCGATCTGCAGGCCGCAGGCGCCGCCGCCGGCCGCCGCCCAGGTCTGCATCTGCACCGGCTGGTTCAGCACCGGCCGCAGGTCCGCCGCCTTCAGCGCCGGGGCCGCGTCGCCGTGGCACCCGTCCAGCACATAGATGACGGGTTCGCCGCCAAGGGCCGTCCTCAGCGCCACGCCCTCGGCCGCCCGCGCCACGAAGAAGGTCCGCGCGCCTTCGGCCATCAGCCGTCTGGCGCAGGCGGCGGCGCCCAGTCCATAGCCGTCGGCCTTGACCACCGGATGCACGGGCGCGCCGGCGACGGCCTGAAGCGTGTGGAAATTGCGCGCCAGGGCGCTCAGATCGACGGACAGCAAGGCGGGGGAGGGCATGAGGCCCTTATGGCGCAAGTCGCCCGCGATGGAACAGGCCTCAGTCCTCGTCGGCGAACGGCGGCGGCAGTTGTCCGGACTTGAAGATGATGGTCGGCTGTTCGTCGTAATCGCCCATCTCGGTGTCGGCCGAGACCGAGAAGGCCACCACCCCCAGCCGCAGCGGCGCCAGGCGTTCGGCCTTGCGCCGGGCCTCTTCGGCGTCCTTGCAGCCCACCTGGGGCTCGGCCCTCAGGGCCTTGCCGCGACCCTGGACATAGGTCTGGAGGATATAGACGGTTTCACTGGCCATCTGCATCCAAGGGGCCTGTTCGCGCCCCGCGTCAACTACTCGTAGCTGACTTCCTCATAGCCGTGCGCCAGGTTGCCGAAGCGGACGGTGTCGGCGTCGAAGGCCAGTTTGACGATGCCGATGGGGCCGTGGCGCTGCTTGCCGATGACCACTTCGGCCTGACCCTGCAGCCGGTCCATGTCCTGCTGCCATTGCAGGTGTTCCTCGGTGCCCTCGCGCGGTTCGGCCCGGCCCAGATAATAGCTCTCGCGATAGACGAACATCACGCAGTCGGCGTCCTGCTCGATCGAGCCGGATTCCCGCAGGTCCGACAGTTGCGGCCGCTTGTCGTCACGCTGTTCCACCTGACGCGACAGCTGCGACAGGGCGATGATCGGCACCGACAGCTCCTTGGCCAGGGCCTTCAGGCCGCCGGTGATCTCGGACACCTCCTGCACCCGGTTCTTCTGGCCGCCGCCGTCGCCGGTGGTCACCAGCTGAAGATAGTCGACGATGATCAGGTCCAGCCCGTGTTCCATCCGCTTCAGCCGTCGCGCCCGCGCCGCCAGCTTGGAGATGGACAGGCCGCCGGTGGCGTCGATGTAGAGAGGGCTCTCGCCGATCTCGACCGCCGCGTCGCGCAGCTTGCCGAAGTCCGAGGCGTCGATCTCGCCCTTGCGCAGCTTGTCCGAGGACACGCCGGACGCATCGGCCAGAATACGCATGGCCAGCTGTTCGGCGCTCATTTCCAGCGAATAGAAGGCGACCACCCCGCCGTTGACCGTCTTGCGGCCCTCGGGCGTCGGCTCCCACTGATAGGCGCGGGCCACGTTGAAGGCCATGTTGGTGGCCAGGGCCGTCTTGCCCATCGACGGACGCCCGGCCAGGATCAGCAGGTCGGACGGGTGCAGCCCGCCCAGTTTCCGGTCCAGATCGTTCAGACCCGTGGCCAGACCGGCCAGCTTGCCCTCGCGCTGATAGGCTTCGGCCGCCATCTGAACCGCGCCGGACAAGGCGTGGGAAAAGCTTACGAAACCGGACGACGGCTTGCCCGTCTCGGCCAGGGAATACAGGGTCTGTTCGGCCTGTTCGATCTGTTCGTCGGCGGGCGTCTCCGGATTGGGCGCCTCCTTGATGATCTCGCCGCCGATGCGGATCAGGTCGCGGCGCAGGGCGGTGTCATAGACCACCCGCGCATAGTCGGGGGCGTTGGCCGCCGGCGGCGCCCGGTCCACCAGATCGGCGAAATAGCGCAGGCCGCCGAACTCCTGGAAGGCCGGATCCTGCTTGAACCGCTCCATCAGGATGGTCGGCTCGGCCAGCATCCCCTGGCGGATATGGTCCTCGATCGCGTCGAACAGCCGCTGGTGGAAGGGTTCGTAGAAGTGCGAACCGCGCAGCCGGTCGCTGAGCCGTTCGAACACGCCGTTGTCGAACATCAGCGCCCCCAGCAGGGCCTGTTCGGCCTCCAGGTTGTGGGGCATCGAGCTGACGCCACTGGAATCCATCGGGGACGACGAGAAGGGCATGGGGGCGAAGGCGTTCATTGCTTAACGCTTTATCCCTCGCACGCGCCTGCGTCAGTCGCGGACGTCGCCGCGACCGTGGACAGATCGCCCACCCTGTGGGTGAACGGGAATTCCTCAATCCTGACGGACGGACCCCGGCGGGGGCGTCAGGTGCGGCAGGGATACAGTTCCGCCATCCATTCCCGCATCGCCTGGGTCACGCTGATGTTGCGACGCGCAGCCGGTATGGCGTTGAACCGCCCCAGGATCTGATCAGGCGAGAAGCCGACCTTGTCGGGCATGCAGGTAGCCGAAGGCCGCCCCGCCGCCTGGGCCGCCGTCTGTTCCGCCCGCACCGTCCGCGTCGCCCCCTTGAACTCGTTCATCAGCCGCCGCGTATCGGACCGCAGCAGGGCGGTGGGGTTCTGGGGAATACGGTCGGCCGTGGTCAGGAACTCCTGCACCGTCATCGCCTGCGCCGCCCCGGCGACCAGCGAAAGGGCCAGGACCCCTACGATCAGCTTGGTCTTCATGCGATCCCCTCCGCAAGTGAAAGGACAAGCTTGACGGTGACACTATGGCGCAACCGAGGCGCGTTCGGCTTCGCGCATGAAGACTTGGTCATCTTCGCCGCCCGCCACGAAAAAGGGCGCTCCGAAGAGCGCCCTTTCCGTCCGTGATCCCGATGGATCAGAAGCTGTAGCTCAGACGCGCATACAGGAAGCGACCGTTGAAGCCGAACGGCGAGTAGCTGGGGAAGCCCACCGAGCCCGTCGTGCCGTTATTGGCCGTGGGCGTATATTCGGGATATTCGTCGAACAGGTTGTTTACGCCCACCGCCAGGCCGACGCCCATCGGGAACTGATAGCGGCCTTCCAGGTCCACCAGGGTCTTGTCGCCTGTCTCATAGTCGAGGCCAGCCGAGTTGTTCGCGACCAGGACGCTTTCGTAGTAGGTCGCCTTGGCCGAAACGCCGAAGCCGCCCAGGGTCCAGTCCACCCCGCCGACGACCTTGGCGCCCGGCGTGCCTTCCTCAAACGCCAGGATGTTGGCGCGGTCGAACAGATAGAATTCCGACGTGGACGGGGCGCCGGCCGGCGGTGTCGGCGTGGCGGTGACTTCGGTGGTGTTGAAGTTCCCGGCGACGGTGAAGTCGAAACGGCCATAGTCTGTCGGCAGGCGATAGCGGCCGACGACGTCGACGCCCTCGGTTACCGTATCCACGCCGTTCAGGAAGAAGCGGGCGGCGCTGACGCCGTAGGCCGCCTGGAGTTGGTTGTTGATGATCGCGGCCTGTTCGGCCGACTGTCCGGCGCGGCTTCCCGTGCCGCCCAGATTTTCGGAATAGACGATCCGGTCCTCGAGCTCGATCCGATAGGCGTCGATTGTCAGCTCCAAACCTCCGGCCCGGAAGACGCCCCCGACCGAATAGTTGATCGAGGTTTCCGGCTCCAACGGGCGAGAACCCAGGGAAATCGCGATGGGATCGTCGACGCGGAAGGTGCCGGCCTGGATCAGGGCGGTGCCGGCCGTCGTCGTCACCAGATTGGTGGCGGTGTAGCTGAAGAACTGTTGTTGCAGCGCCGGAGCGTGGAAGCCGGTGGAAACCGCGCCGCGCAGGGCGAACGCACGGTTGAAGTCGTAACGGGCGGAAACCTTGCCGGTGAACTGGTCCCCGAAATCGGAATAATCCTCGTATCGACCGGCGACGCCGACCGTCAGACCCTCCGTGAGCTTGCCCTCCAGATCGACATAGGCGCTCCAGTTGTTACGGTCTTCGTCGGCGACGTTCGCCGGGGCAAAGCCCGGGAAACCCTGTGAGCCGAGTGCAGCGGTCGGCGTTCCGCCCGTTCCTCGATTGTAGGAGGCGGGCTCGCCGGCATAGACCTCGAAGCTCTCGGTCCGATACTCGACACCGAAGGCGAGGTTCACGGGTTCGTAGAGGCCGAGCTCCAGCGGCTTCACCCCATCGATCCCGAACGTCAGTTGATCATACTTCAGGCCGCCGGCGTCGAACTCCTGCTGCGAGGCTGGACCATAGGAGGCGTTCAGCGAGTTGGTGACGCGATAATCCAAGACATTGCGCCCGTAGCCGACCGAGATGTCCCAATCGACGCCGGCCGCCTCGCCCTTCACGCCGCCATACAGATTGTAGTCGACGATCTCGGTATTGATCAGCGGCAGGAACCCGTTGGGATAGATGGACTGAACATTGTTGCCGGCGTTATAGGCGCGCGCGGTCGCACCGGACTCGCTCTCCTTGTGCTGTATGCCGCCGAAACCATAGGCTTCCCAGTCGGCGTTGATCGGCTTGCCCGCGTTGAACCACAGCGACTGGGATTCCACGGCGGGGTCGCCGAACCGGCCCAGCACGGTGTTCGCGCCGCCGCCGTTCACCGCCGCAGCGTCGGCGTAATCCGATCGGTTGGTCGGGTCGCGCTTTTGCAGTTCGCCGGACACTGTGACGAAGCCGTCCTCGCCCAGAGGCAGGCCGACCCAGCCGGCCAGCGAGATCTGTTCGCCGTCGGTCCGTTCGTGCGAGCCGCGCGCCGTGTCGAACTCGGTATCGTAACGACCGTAGTTCAAGGTCAGGCCGCCGCCCTCGCGGGCCTCGCGCAGACGCAGGTTGATGACGCCGGCGATGGCGTCGGAGCCATACTGGGCCGAGGCGCCGTCGCGGAGAACCTCTACCGAGCCCAGGGTCACCGAAGGAATGGTGTTCAGGTCGAAGGCGGTGGAACCGCGCCCCAGGGCGCCGTTGACATTGACCAGGGCGCCGACGTGTCCGCGCTGCCCGTTGATCAACACCAGGGTCTGGTCGGGCGCCAGGCCGCGCAGGGTGGCGGGTCGGACATGGTCCGAACCGTCCGAGATGGCGGGGCGGGGGAAGTTGATCGATGGGGCGGCGGCCGCCAGGGCGGCGGCGGTTTCCGTGCCCGTGCCGTTGCGGCTCAAGGTCTCGCCGGTGATCACATCGACCGGGGCGATCGTATCCAGACGCGTGCGTCCGACGGCCCGCGTTCCGGTGACGATGATCTCGCCGACCTCGGCCGTGTCGTCGACGGGTGGGGTCGCCTCCTGGGCGAAGGCGTGCGGCGCGGACATCAGTGCGGTGGTGGAGGCGAACGCCAACAGGACGGAACGACCGGAAAACAACTTCATGAATATCCCCAAACGGTAGCGGCCTGACTTATGGGGCGGCGATCGGCCACGACTTCGGCGCCCGGGCCGGGACTGCGGCGACGCAAAAAAATAGTCGCAGGGGAGACAAATCTCGGCCTTGATTGAGGGTGTTCACCGCTGAACCGGGTGGTCAAGCAAGCCTATTGCGCAAAATCGCCAACTTGCCGTCGCGTCGCCTTCGTTGTTGTAAACTTGTCATAGAAATCGCGACAGGCTCGCAACTGGCCGCAACCTCCGCGACGGCTCGCCGCACCGACAGCAAAAAGGGCGCGTCCCTTGCGGAACGCGCCCCTGATGTCTTGGCGATTCGACCCTGAGGTCGGATCAGGCTCAGGCTTCGTCGCCGAAGCCTTCTTGCTGACCGGCGCCGCCTTCGATCAGTTCCTGGGCCGATTGCTCGGCGGCCTGGCGCTCATCGTCGAACTGGCTGCGGATCACGTCCTCGCCCTTGGCCTGACGCTCGGCTTCATCCATCGAACGGGCGATGTTGATCTTGACCGTGGCGCGGACCTCGGCGTGCAGGCGAACCGGCACTTCGTGGACGCCCAGGTTCTTGATCGCCGTGTTCAGGACGACTTGCGAACGCTCGACCTTGCCGCCTTCGGCCTGGATGGCCTCGGCGACGTCGCGACCGGCGACCGAACCGTACAGGTGACCGGTTTCACCGGCCTGACGGATCATGATGTAGGTCTGGCCGTCGATCTTGTCGGCGACCTTCTGAGCGTCGGCCTTGTTCTTCTCGTTGCGCTGCTCGATGGCGGCGCGGTCGAGTTCGAACGCCTTCAGGTTGGCGGCGGTGGCCCGGCGGGCCTTGTCGCGCGGCAGAAGGAAGTTACGGGCGAAGCCGTCCTTGACGGACACGACGTCGCCGATGGCGCCGAGATTCTCGACGCGTTCCAGCAGAACGACCTTCATCTTACTTCACCACGTACGGCAGGAGGGCCAGATAGCGGGCGCGCTTGATGGCCTTGGCCAGTTCGCGCTGCTTCTTCTGGGAGACGGCGGTGATGCGCGAGGGCACGATCTTGCCGCGTTCGGAGACGTAACGCTGCAGCAGCTTCACGTCCTTGTAGTCGATCTTCGGCGCATTGGCGCCCGAGAACGGGCAGACCTTGCGGCGGCGATAGAAGGGGCGGCGGCCGGCGGCTCCGGAGCCGGCCGGGGCGCCCGGGGTCGGGGCGGTGGTGTCGGTCATGTTCCGGTTTCCTTATTCGGCGTCGGCGGCGGCGTCTTCGCGCGGGGTGCGCTCGCGCTCGCGCTCGCGTTCACGCTCGCGGCGGGCCAGCAGCGGCGACAGTTCCAGGTCGAGTTCCTCGACGCGGACGGTCAGCCAGCGCAGCACGTCTTCGTTGATGCCCAGCTGACGCTCGACTTCGGCCATGGCGGCCGGAGGGGCGTCGACGGCCAGCAGCGAATAGTGAGCCTTGCGGTTCTTCTTCACGCGGTAGGTCAGGTTGCGCAGACCCCAGTATTCGATCTTGGCGACCGAGCCGCCACCGGCGACGATCAGATCCTTGATGGTGTCGTTCAGCGCTTCGGCCTGTTGCGCCGAGATATCCTGGCGCGTCATGACCGTGTGCTCGTAAAGAGCCATGCGGTAGTCTCCCTTGTGGGCGTCGGCGCGGAAACGACCGGGTAAGTCGATCCCCACGATGGCTCCTGGCGCGGCGGCCGGACCGAACGTCCAACCCTTTGGTGTTCCGCGACAGGACCGAAGCCCTGGAAAGCGGGCGCGTATAGGGGAAAAGGGCCGTGCTGGCAAGATCGCTGGTCTTCGGCCGGGCTCAGTGACGAGTGCTGGTGCGAGTGAGTGGCGGCGACGCTGTGGGATCAGCTCACTCGCACCAGCACTCGTCACCCCGCGCTTGTGGCGCACAACCAGCCCGCCTAAACCTGACCCATGCCGAAGCTGACGTCAGCGGTCGATCCGCAGAGCCCCAAATACAAGTCCCTGCACGCGCACAACAGCGCCCTGGTCGCCGAACTGCGCGACCATGTGGCCAGGGCCGCGCGCGGCGGATCCGACAAGGCGCGCGAGCGCCACGTCGCCCGTGGAAAGCTGCTGCCCCGCGACCGGGTCGAGCGGCTGCTGGACCCCGGCTCGCCCTTCCTGGAAGTCGGGCAATTGGCCGCCCACGGCATGTACGACCATGAGGCCCCCGCCGCCGGCGTCATCGCCGGCATCGGCCGCGTCTCGGGCCGCGAGGTGATGATCGTCGCCAACGATCCCACGGTGAAGGGCGGCGCCTATTTCCCGATGACGGTCAAGAAACACCTGCGCGCCCAGGAGATCGCCGAGCAGAACCGTCTGCCCTGCGTCTATCTGGTCGACTCGGGCGGGGCCAACCTGCCGCACCAGGCCGAGGTCTTCCCCGACCGCGACCATTTCGGCCGCATCTTCTTCAACCAGGCCCGGATGAGCGCCAAGGGCATCGCCCAGATCGCCTGCGTCATGGGCCTGTCCACCGCCGGCGGCGCCTATGTGCCCGCCATGTCGGACGAGACGGTCATCGTCCGTAACCAGGGCGCCATCTTCCTGGCCGGCCCGCCCCTGGTGAAGGCCGCCACCGGCGAGGTCATCTCGGCCGAGGAACTGGGCGGGGCCGAGACCCACGGCCGTCGCTCCGGCGTGGTCGATCATGTGGCCGAGAACGACGAGCACGCCCTGGAGATCGTCCGCTCCATCGTCGCCAATCTGAACACCACCAAGTCCGTCGAGATGGACGTGCGCGAACCCAGGGCGCCCGCCTTCGATCCGTCCGAACTCTACGGCCTGATCCCCGACGACGTCCGCGCCCCCTATGATGTGCGCGAGGTCATCGCCCGCCTGGTCGACGGCTCCGAGTTCGACGAGTTCAAGACCCTGTACGGCTCGACCCTGGTCTGCGGCTTCGCCCGCATCTGGGGCTATCCGGTCGCCATCCTGGCCAACAACGGCGTCATCTTCTCCGAAAGCGCCCAGAAGGGCGCCCATTTCATCGAACTGGCCTGCAAGCGGAAGATCCCGCTGCTGTTCCTGCAGAACATCTCGGGCTTCATGGTCGGCGGCAAATACGAGGCCGGCGGCATCGCCAAGGACGGCGCCAAACTGGTCACCGCCGTCGCCTCGGCCGAGGTGCCCAAATTCACCGTCCTGATCGGCGGCAGCTTCGGCGCCGGCAACTACGGCATGTGCGGCCGGGCCTACAGCCCGCGCTTCCTCTTCACCTGGCCCAACAGCCGCATCGGCGTCATGGGCGGCGAACAGGCCGCCAGCGTCCTGGCCACGGTCCACCGCGACGCCGAGACCTGGAGCCCGGACGACGCCGAAGCCTTCAAGGCCCCGATCCGCCAGAAATACGAGGACGAGGGCAATCCCTATTACGCCACCGCCCGCCTGTGGGACGACGGCGTCATCGACCCGGCCCAGACCCGCGACGTCCTGGGTCTGGCCATCAGCGCCAGCCTGAACGCCCCGATTCCGGACACGACCTTCGGCCTGTTCCGGATGTGATGAGAATGAAGCCCATGCGCCTGACCTTTGCCGTTTCCGCCCTGATGCTGGCCGCGCCGCTGGCCGCCCAGGCCGAGCCGCGGAACACTATTCCCGCCGCCTTCCACGGCCTGTGGGAGGAGAACATCGACGACTGCGCCAATGTCGAGAGCGGGACGCGCATCGTCGTCCAGGCGACCTCCATCTCCTATTTCGAGGAGGGGGACGCGGTGGTCTCGGTCACCCCGCGCGGCCCCGACCGCATCGACCTGGTGGTCGATTATGAAAACTATGACGGGAGCGAACGGCTGAACCGGACGCTTAGCCTGTCCGACGCCGGCGAGACGCTGACCTTCAGCTATCCCGACGGCGCGGCATATGTGAATCACCGCTGCCCGCAAGGAGCGCCAGATGGCGAATGAAACCAACCCGGCCGACCTGAACGCCCTGGACGTCACCGACGCCGAAGAGGTCGAGATCAACCGCATCGCCCATCCGCTGCTGGCCGATCCCGCGCCGGACGCCAACGACGATCTGGTCCAGATCGACTCCACCGCGGACGGCGTGGTCTTCGTCACCATCAACCGGCCGGCCAAGAAGAACGCCTTCGACGCCGCGACCATCGCCGCCCTGCACGAGGCCTTCGAAACCCTGCACGGCGCCGACCATGTCCGCATCGTCTTCGTGCGCGGGGCGGGCGGGACCTTCAGCGCCGGCGCCGACCTGAACTGGATGCGCGACACCGCCGACTGGTCTGAAAGCGACAATCGCGACGACGCCCTGGGTCTGGCCCGGATGCTGAAGGCCCTGCACGACGTGCCCGCCCTGACGGTGGCCGTGGTCGAGGGCGCGGCCATGGGCGGCGGCGCCGGCATCGTCGCCGCCTGCGACATGGCGGTGGCGGTCGAGGGGGCGCGCTTCGCCTTTTCCGAGGTCAAGCTGGGCCTGATCCCGGCGACCATCGCCCCCTATGTGATCGAGGCCATCGGCGCCAGGCGCGCCCGCCAGCTGTTCCTGACGGCCAACAGTTTCGACGCCGACTACGCCGCCCACGCCGGCCTGATCGACCTGGTCCTGCCCGAGGGTTCGGTCGACGAATTCGTCGCCATGCTGACCGACAGCCTGTCCGGCAACGCCCCCGGCGCCATGGGCGAGGCCAAACGCCTGGTCAACGACATCGCCGGCCACAAGATCGACAGCGGCCTGCTGGACGACACCGCCAAACGCATCGCCCGCGCCCGCGTCTCTCCCGAAGGCCAGGAAGGCGTCCGCGCCTTCCTCGACAAGCGCAAGCCCGCCTGGGCGGAGTAGGGGAGATAGACCCTCCCGCTTGCGGGGGAGGTGTCGCGTCGATCGGCGCAGCCGATCCAGCGATGGAGGGGGAAGTCTTGTCTTGAAGAAGGCGACACTCCCCCCATCGTCAGCCGCCTCGCTACGCTCGCCGAGCTGACACTTCCCCCGCAACGGGGGAAGGTCGCGCCCATCGTCCGGATCTGGTGCGATTCCGGGCGACCTGACGCGTCCGGGCGACACCGGTGCGCGGCAGGTTCGTGCAGCCGGGCGTCCTTGCCGGAACGATCCGTTCGATCCGGCCCGCAAGCGCAGTTCGAGCCGTCCAGCCTGGCTGGAAATCCACGCAGATGTGGGCCGTTCGGCGGTCACGCTTGAACCGCAGGTCTTTCAAACCACATACTCACTCGAACGCCGTCGGAATCGACGGGCCGTCATGCGCTGGTCGGGCCTCTTGCCCGGGCGACCGTGGCGGCGGGCCGGCGATCATCAATGGCCCAGGAGTACGCATCCATGACTGACACAAAGACACTGCCCGTCCTGCCGCTGAGAGACATCGTCGTCTTTCCGCACATGGTCGTGCCGCTCTTCGTTGGCCGCGAGAAGTCCGTGAAGGCGCTCGACGAGATCATGAAGGGCGAGAAGCAGATCCTTCTGGCCACCCAGAAGAATTCCGTCGACGACGATCCGTCGCCCGACGCCATCTATCCCATCGGCGTGATCGCCAGCGTCCTGCAATTGCTGAAACTGCCGGACGGCACCGTCAAGGTGCTGGTCGAGGGCCGGGGCCGTGCGCGCCTGACCCGCTTCACCGACCGCGAGGAGTATTTCGAGGCCGAGGCCGTCGAGATCGAGGACGAACCGGGCGAGGCCTCCCAGGCCGAGGCCATGCTGCGCGCCGTGGTCGAGCAGTTCGAGAACTATGTGAAGCTGAACAAGAAGGTCCCGCCCGAGGCCCTCAGCTCCATCCCCCAGATCACCGACGCCTCCAAGCTGGCGGACTCGGTCGCCGCCCATCTGTCGGTCAAGATCGCCGACAAACAGGGCCTGCTGGAAACCTTCGACGTGCCCAAGCGGCTGGAGAAGGTCTACGGCCTGATGGAGGGCGAGATCTCGGTCCTGCAGGTCGAGAAGAAGATCCGCTCGCGCGTGAAGCGCCAGATGGAGAAGACCCAGCGCGAATATTATCTGAACGAGCAGATGAAGGCGATCCAGCGCGAGCTGGGCGAGACCGACGACGCCCGCGACGAGATCATGGACCTGGAGAAGCGCATCCGTAAGACGCGCCTGTCCAAGGAAGCCCGCACCAAGGCCGAGGCCGAGGTCAAGAAGCTGCGCAACATGAGCCCGATGTCGGCCGAGTCGACCGTGGTCCGGAACTATCTCGACTGGCTGCTGTCTGTGCCGTGGGGCAAGGCCAAGCAGAAGCCGATCGACCTGGTCAAGGCCGAGGACATCCTCGAGGAGGATCACTTCGGTCTGGAGAAGGTCAAGGAACGGATCATCGAATATCTGGCCGTCCAGGCCCGCACCGGCAGTCTGAAGGGGCCGATCCTGTGCCTCGTCGGCCCTCCCGGCGTCGGCAAGACCTCGCTGGCCAAGTCGATCGCCAAGGCGACCGGGCGCGAATACGTCCGCATGTCGCTGGGCGGCGTCCGTGACGAAAGCGAGATCCGCGGTCACCGCCGGACCTATATCGGCTCCATGCCCGGCAAGATCATCCAGTCGATGAAGAAGGCCAAGACCACCAACGCCTTCGTCCTGCTGGACGAGATCGACAAACTGGGCGCCGACTGGCGCGGCGACCCGTCCTCGGCCCTGCTCGAGGTGCTGGACCCGGCCCAGAACTCGACCTTCGGCGACCACTATCTGGAAGTGGACTACGACCTGTCCCAGGTCATGTTCGTGACGACCGCGAACAGCCTGAACATGCCGCAGCCGCTGATGGACCGGATGGAGATCATCCGCGTCTCGGGCTACACCGAGGACGAGAAGGTCGAGATCGCCAAGCGCCACGTCCTGCCCAAGCAGATGACGGACCACGGGCTGAAGGACGGCGAACTGATCGTGCCGGAAGACACGATCCGCGACCTGATCCGCTACTACACCCGCGAGGCCGGCGTGCGGTCGCTGGAGCGCGCCCTGGGCGGTCTGGCCCGCAAGGCGGTGCGCGAGATGGCCAAGACCGGCGTCAAGTCGATCACCGTCGACGAGGCCAAGCTGGCCGACTATGCGGGCGTGAAGAAGTTCCGCTACGGCGAGACCGACGAGAACGATCAGGTCGGCATCGTCACCGGTCTGGCCTGGACCGAGTTCGGCGGCGACATTCTCACGATCGAAGCCATCAAGATGCCGGGCCGCGGCCGCATGACCGTGACCGGCAATCTGAAGGACGTGATGAAGGAGTCGATCTCGGCGGCGGCCTCCTATGTCCGCTCGCGGGCCCTGGACTTCGGCGTCAAGCCGCCGGTGTTCGAGAAGACCGACATCCACGTCCACGTGCCGGACGGCGCCACGCCCAAGGACGGTCCGTCCGCCGGCGTCGCCATGACCGTGGCCATGGTCTCGGTCCTGACGGGAATCCCGATCCGCAAGGACATCGCCATGACCGGCGAGATCACCCTGCGCGGCCGGGTCACCGCCATCGGCGGCCTGAAGGAGAAGCTGCTCGCGGCCCTGCGTTCCGGCGTCAAGACGGTGCTGATCCCGCAGGAGAACGAGAAGGATCTCGCCGACGTGCCGGACAATGTGAAGTCGGCGCTGGAGATCGTGCCGATCTCCACAGCGGACGAGGCCCTGAAATGGGCCCTGGTCGGCGCCCTGACCCCGGTCGAATGGGACGAGGCGGCCGAACCCTTGCCGACCCCGCCTGCGCCGACTGACGGGGCCACGGCGGCCGTCGCTCACTGACGTCAGGTTGAACGAGGAAACGCCGCCGACAAGCCTGTCGGCGGCGTTTTCGCTTTTGACGCAACCGCCGATCCGTCCTTTAGTGATTCGCTTGGGAGGATGACAATGACAAAAGCCGAACTCATCGGCCGCATGGCCCGCGCCGCAGACATCAGCCGCGACCAGGCCAAGGCCGCCCTCGACGCCTTCACCGACGGCGTCGTCGAGGCCCTGACCGAGGGCCGGGACGTCAAGCTGATCGGCTTCGGCAGCTTCACCCCGGTCGAGCGCAAGCCGGGCGTGGCCCGCAACCCCCAGACCGGCGAGGCCATCGCCCGCGCCGCGTCCCGCACCGCCCGCTTTCGCCCAGGCGAGGGCTTGAAAAGCGCCTTGAACGGATAGGGCGGGGAGGGCATAAGCCCTGCTCCGGTTTCCGGGCGGCTAGCTCAGCTGGTCAGAGCATCTCGTTTACACCGAGAGGGTCGGCGGTTCGAACCCGTCGCCGCCTACCAAACAAAAAGGCCGCCGGATCGCTCCGGCGGCCTTTCGCGTTTCCGGCGGTTCCGATCAGAACCGGAAGCTGGCCCGCAGCAGCAGCGAATAGCGGACATAGTCCTCGAGCAGTTCCGCGTCACCGGTCAGCGACAGCATGCCCAGGTCATTGCCCAGGTTCAGGCGGAAGCCCAGGATCAGGCCGCCGCCCTCCACCGCGTCGGGCGACAGGACGAAGTCCGGGCCGCCGCTGGCGAAGCGGGCGATGGTCTCGCCGGCGTCCACCGACAGGTTCTGGCGATAACCGACGCGCAGTTCCGGGCGGATCCAGCCGTCTCGGCCGAAGCCGTAGCCGACGTTCATCGCCGCGACCGCCGAGAAGATGTGGCTGTCGCGCGAATCGATATCGAGGTCGAAGCCGTCGCCGCCGCCCGCTTCGGTGCGAGCGCCCTCGGACAGACGGAAATACTCGGCGTACAGTTCGGGGCGGACGTTCAGGCGACCATAGTTGCGCTCGTACGAAGCGCCGCCCGCAGCCGCCGCCGTCCAGCCGTGCCAGTCCGAGGTGTTGTTCAGATAGACGCCCTCGGCGACCAGCGAACGGTCGGCGCTGAAGGTGGCGTAGCCGCCGGCGGCGCGCGCCCAGGTGGTCCAGTACTGGCCTTGGGCGCGCCAGTAGAGACCCAGTTCCAGCAGGTTGGCGGACAGGACCTCTTCCGCTTCCGACTCCGGATCCTTGATGTCCGAGGAGGTGAAGGCGGCGGTGACGCCGAAGGCGCCCAGATCCGTGCCCTTCTCCACCCCGCCAGCGACGCCGAAGCCTTCCGAGCGGAAGCCGTAGGAATCGGTCTTGTCCTTGTCGGCGTAGAAGTTGATCTCCTGAACCCAGGCGCTGGTTTCACCGGGGGCGGCCGAGGCGTTGCGCCCGGTCAGGGCGCGGGTCACGGCGTCGACGCCGGCCGACAGCGACATGAGCGGCCCGCCCGAGTGGTCCGGCAGCATCTGCTCGTAGGCGTTGGTGAAGCCGTCGCGGCTGGTCTGGCTCAGGAACAGGTTTCGGATCGTCTCGTTGTCGCCCAGCGCGGCGTAGACGGCGTCATAGGCCGAGGCTTCGACGGGGATCAGACCGGCTTCTTCGGCGGTGCGACGACGCGCATCGACGTACAGGTCGCCCGCCGCCTGATCCACACCCGCTTCCACGACATAGAGATAGGGAGAGTTTTCCGTCAGCAGGGCCTGGTCAAGCTGGCCCACGTTCAGCGTGTTGGCGTCGATGATGGTGAACCGTTCGGGGCCTTCGAGCAGGGAGGCGAAGCGCACGCCCAACTGCGCGCCCGTGGCCAAGGTCGCCGTGCCGCTGACGTTGAAGCCGCCGGCCTGGTTCGCCAAGGGGTCCAGGGTCGCGATCAGGACGCCGTCGGCGCCGACGTTCAGGTTGGAGATCGACGTCGCGGTGGCCTGGGTGGCGTTCAGCGTGCCCTTGGAAATGTCGATGTCCAGGGCGCCGTCGCTGTCGGTGATTGCGCCGCTGACGACCGCGCCGCCGCTGATGGCCAGCCGGTCCGCGCCGGCGCCGAAGGCGATGTCGCCGATGATCGTGCCGTTTTCGGCGTTGAGGGTGTCGGCGCCCGAGCCGAGCTTGATCGCGCCGATGATGGCGGGCTCGCTCGCATCCGGCACGCCGTCGCCGTCCGTGTCCGTCGCCGTGCTGCCCGAGGCGGCGGGGATGCCGTACTGGCGCAGGGTGACGCCGCTGGTGTTCGCCGTCAGGTCAATGGCCGTGACCGTGCCGTCCACGGCGGTCGTGTCCGTGCTGCTCGCCGTCAGCGACCCGATGATGGAGCCCGCGTTGTTGAGCTGGGTCAGGGTTCCCGACTGGTCGCGAATGACCGTCGCCGAGCCGTGATTGCCGCCGAAGGACGCAACGAGGTTGCCTGTGTTGGTCAGGGATCCGACATTGGCGCCGGCTCCAATGAGGATGGCGGTCGCAGCCTGTGTCCCATCGCCGGAAGCGACGGCCTGGATGGCGCCCGTGTTCGAAATGGCCGGAGCGGTGACGCCCGCGCCGATCCACAGCGCCGTGGCGTTGGCGCCCAGCGCTGTCGAGGCGATTCCGCCCTCGTTGCGGACGCCGCCGGCGATATTGACGCTCTGGCCGCCCGCGACGCCCAGTTGCAGCGCGCGCGACTCGACGCCGGAATAGAGGCCCGTGCCCGTGATGGAGCCGCGGTTGATCAGGCCATAGGCGGCGTCCCCCGTGCCCACGGCGCCGAGGTTCACCGCATTCGTCGCCGAACCGATGAGCAGGGCGGGCGCGCCGCCGATCGAGGTGAGAGAGGCGGTCGTTTCGCTGGCGTCGGGAACGCCGTCGCCGTCACGATCCGTATCCTCGCGGTTCTTGACGCCGTCGCCGTCGTCGTCCTCGTCGCCGTTCTTGACGCCGTCATTGTCGTCATCGCCTTCGATGCCGGCCGCCGAATAGGCGGGGCCCTTATCCAGGAGCACGCCGCCGGCCACATTGGCGGCGACCCGAACGGCGGGGCCGCCCTGAAGCAGATCGTCGGCGTCGAGTTCGTCGAGGAACAGGGTCGTCGCATTGTCGTAGGTGCCCGTCGTCGGGCGAACGGGCGGCGGCGTCGTGTAGCGATAACCCGTGGTCGTCACGGTAGAATGGATCTTCAGGGCGCCGCCGACGTCGCCCTCGACCGACACGCCGGTGGCGTTGGCGCCGCTTGCAGAGATGGAACCCGCCAGATCGACATTGCCCGAGATGGGGCCGGTCGTGCGAATGCCGACCGAGTTGTCGCCGACCACGCGGACCGCGCCCAGGCTCTGCAGCTTGCCGTTCAGGGCCGATTCCACAGCGAGGCCGTAGGAGTTGTTGCCTTCGACGGCGATGGACCCGCCCGATTCGATCAGGACATTGCCCGTGAAGGGCGAGGCGCCCGTGAGGCGGACGCCGTAGCGATTGGTCCCGGTGGCGAACGGGCCGTCCAGGTCGCCGTCTCCGTCCGTGTCCTTGACGTCCGCAGACTCTTGCAGGTCCGTGATGCTGATGCTGCCGCCGACCGTGACGGCGCCGGTATTTCCGCCGTTGACCAGGATGCCGGTCGAGCCGTCAGCCGACTTGGCCATGGTGATGGAACTGCCGCTGTCCAGGTCGATGGCGTTGTTCGAATCCACCGTCACCGCCGCGCCGGACGTGACGGCGATCGAGCCGCCGCTAGCGATGCGGATGTTGTCCGCCGCCGTACCGGTGGCGTTGGAGGTCTGGATCGGCGTGGTGCGGGCGGTCGAGATTACGATCTCGGCCTGCGCGCCCGTCACAGCCAGCAAGGGGGCGATCGCCACGGCGGTCGCGAGCAGAATACGCATTCGGAAGAAAACCCCTGGTGGTCACGCGATCACGAAGTGGGGGACCCTTTAGCAGGGTCCGCGCCAGCCTTCCCCAAGTTTATCGAATTTGAGGCGAATGCAAGGCCGTGTCCTTCATGTCGGAGTGCGATGTCTGGATCGTCGTTCGGCGAAGAGGCTGATTTCACGGGGCGTTGCGGCGGGTCCGGAAGGTTTTCGGATGGCCCTATTGAGCTTTGCGGCGGCGAGGTCTACGGGCGGAAGGATGGTCAAACGCGTTTCACGGCGACGCATCCAATCCAGCCCCCCCGGCGTTGGCGAGCCCAGACCAGGCGAGAACCTCTTCATGACATTGACCGACCTAGACGTTCAGGAAAACGAACTCCGACTGATTCCGGGACTGGACGTCGAGGTGGCCGACACGCTGAGGGCGCTGAAACAGGCGTCCATGGATGAGCGCCCCCGGCTGGTGGACACGACCATGCTGTATGCGCCGCGGTCGGGCGGGGTGAAACGCTACCTGCTGTCGAAGAAGGCCTGGATCGAGGCCAACCGGCCGGGCGTCAGCCATTCGCTGATCGTGCCGGGCGCGCGACACAAGGCCCGGGCCGACGGCATCGTACAGCTGAGGGCGACGAAACTGCCGTTCGGCGACGGCTATCGCTGGCCCAGCTCGGTCAAGCGCTGGAGCGCCTGGGTGGCGGCGATGAAGCCGTCGATCATCGAGGCCGGCGACCCCTATACGCCGGGGCAGGGCGCGCTCGAGGCGGGCCAGCGGGTCGGGTGCCCGGTCGTCGGCTTCTGCCACTCGGACCCGGCGGGTCTGGCGGCGTTGCATTTCGGCGAATGGGCCAAGAAGCCGGTGGAGAAGCGCTGGGCGCGCCTGTTCTCGCAGTTCGACCGGGTTGTTTCGCCCAGCCGGTTCATCGCCCGCCGGCTGGAGGAGGCCGGGGTCGACAATATCGTCATCCGCCCGCTGGGGGTCGAGATCGACACCTTCCGGCCCGAGCGGCGGGACCGGCAGTGGCTTCTGAAGGAGCTGGGCCTGGGCGAGGACGCCCGCCTGCTGTGCTTCGCCGGCCGGCCCGCCAAGGAGAAGAATGTCGATATCCTGATCGAGGCGGTCCAGAAGCTGGGCGCGCCCTACCACCTGGTGCTGGTCGGCGCGGGGTCGGGCATGCCGGACGAGGACCGGGTCATCTCGATGCCGTACGAGAAGGATCCCCGGGCGGTGGCCCGGATCATCGCCAGCTGCGACGCCTTCGTCCACGCCAACGACAAGGAGCCGTTCGGCCTGATCGTGCTGGAGGCCATGGCCTGCGGGCGGCCCGTGGTCGGCGTCAACGCCGGCGGCGTGGCCGAGACGGTCGACGAGTCGGTCGGGCAACTGGCGGCCAGCGCCGAGGCCGGCGACTACGCCGAGGCGGTCGAGGCCCTGTTTGCGCGCGATATCGAGGCCATCGGCCGGGCGGCGCGCGAGAAGGCTGTCAGCCAGTTCGCGTGGAACCGCGTATTCGACGACCTGTGCATGGTCTACGGCGAACTGACGGGCGACGCCGCCTTCGTGCGTCCGGACGAGGCCTTCGCCGTTCACTGACACGGTCGGACTGGACCCGAAAAAACCGAGTCCAAAAAGGTGCGCTCGCGCCAGGCCCATTCTGAGCCCATTCTGATCTGGACTCCGGAAAACCGGGTCCGCGCAGGGGCAGTATGGCATGCCGTGAAGGCGTGCGACGTCGGAGCAATCCGGGAATCGCCAATAGCTTGAAATAGAAACGACTGGTGAGGCGGAATCAGGGGCGTCGACGGCGTCTGGACGTCAGACTTTCCGGAGAGGGGCGGCGCGCCACTTCTTTGTTCGAAAAGAAGTGGCGCGAGTGACGGGGCTCGAACCCGCGACCTCCGGCGTGACAGGCCGGCACTCTAACCAACTGAGCTACACCCGCGTACCAGGTCGAAACTTTTGAGTTGTTTCGAAAACTTATGAGGAAATGCGGTGTGCGCCACTCTTCTATTTCTAGAGAGAGTGGCGCGAGTGACGGGGCTCGAACCCGCGACCTCCGGCGTGACAGGCCGGCACTCTAACCAACTGAGCTACACCCGCGTTTCCTAACCGAAGCGGCTGTGCGCCCCGGCGAGGGGCGTCGTTTAGGCGGGCTTACCCAGCGCGTCAAGCGGCCTTTTCGGAGAAAGATCGGCCTCAGCGCGACACGGCTGTGGACGGCGCGGCTGCGGCCGGCTGAGGCGGGCTGTGCGGGCCCGTCAGGCCGCCGCCCGCAGGCTCCTGCGCGGCCACGGCGGGGGCGGGCGGTTCATAGTGGACGCCCACCCCGGGCCCCAGTGGCAGGTCCAGCGCCACCCAGGCCGCGACCATGATCAGCCCCGCCACCAGGAAGGATCCCGCATAGGGCAGCATGGTCGCCATCAGGGAGCCCAGACCGAAGCGCGGATCCCAGCGCTGGGCGAAGGTCAGGATCAGCGGGAAATAGCTCATCAGCGGCGTGGCGATATTGGTGACGGAATCCCCCATCCGATAGGCGGCGGTCGTCATCTCGGGCGAGATTCCCAGCAGCATGAACATCGGCACCACAATGGGCGCCAGCGCCGACCATTTGGCCGAGGCCGAGCCGATGAACAGGTCGAAGAAGCAGGAGACGAAGACGACGCAGATCAGCAGCAGCGGCGCGGGCAGGGCCAGGCTCTTCAGTCCCGCCGCCGCATTGACCGCCAGGATCGGTCCCAGGCCCGACCAGTTGAACATGGCCACGAAATGCGCGGCGAAGAAGGCCAGGACGATATAGGGCGCCAACTGGGCGATCCCGTCGCGCATCATCCGCACGAGATCATGGTGCGACTGAATCGAGCCCGAGCCCGCGCCATATGCGCCGCCGGTGGCGAAGAAGGTGACGGCGAAGAAGGCGACCAGCGAGCGATACAGCGGATTGAACCTCTGTTCCGGGTCCGCCTCGGCGTCGACGAAGGGCGAGCCGGGCAGGAAGGTGATCAGGGCCCACAGCGCGACCATGCCCAGGAGGGTCAGGCCGGCCCAGGCCAGGCCTCGCTTCTCGGCGGCGGTCAGGGGCTCCTTTTCCGAGGCCTTGGGGGCTTCGACGCCTGCGGCCGGAGTCCATCGGCCCAGTCGGGGCTCGATCACCCGGTCGGTCAGGAACCAGACAATGGGTGTGAAGACGAAGACCACCCCGACGATGAAGAACCAGTTGCCGGCGATGTTCACCGAATAGGATGGGTCGATCAGGTGGGCGGCCGGTTCGGTGATGCCCAGGATCAGGGCGTCGCTGGCGCCGGGAAACAGATTGCCGGCGTAGCCGCCCGAGACGGCGGCGAACCCCGCCGCCAGGCCGGCGAGCGGGTGGCGGCCGGCTGCGGCGAAGATCACGGCCGCCAGAGGAATGACGACGACATAGGAGGCGTCGGAGGCGTGGTGGGAGACCATGCCGGTGACGACCACGACCGGCGTCAGGATCAGCCTGGGCGCATTCAGCAGGGCGCCGCGAATCGCGGTGGCGAACAGGCCCGTCCTTTCGGCCACCGAGGCCCCGTAGATGATGGTGATGACGATCCCCAGTGGAGGAAAGTCCGCCAGGGTCCGGGGCATGCCGATGATCAACTGCTCCAGGTTGTCGGGCGACAGCAGACTCTGTGCGACCAGTCGGTCGCCGGTGACCGGATTGACGGCGGACCAGCCCAGGCCTGCGCCGACCAGACTCAGGACGACCAGCCCCCCGATCAGCCAAAGAAACAGGAATACCGGATCGGGGAGGCGATTCCCGATCCGCTCTACGGCGTTCAGGACGCGGCTGGCGGCGCTCATTCGGGATGACTTTCAGTTACGATTTCAAGGCCGCAGTAGGGCCGAGACGCGGCAAGAACCGCAAGCGTCGGGCCTGCGACATATGGCCCGCGGACTTGCGACCCGTTCTCAACAAAAAACCAATGCCCGCAGGGGTTTGAACCGCGCGGAGGTTGGGTCTAAGAAGCCCCGAATCCCGCCTCTCCCCGGCGGCCGAGGTTCTTTGAATGAACGCATTTCTGCTCGAATATCTGCCGGTGCTGATCTTCGCCGGCATCGCCGCTTTCATCAGCGTGCTCTTCATCGCCCTGCCTCTGTTGCTGGCGCCGAAGAACCCTGACTCCGAGAAGCTGTCCGCCTATGAATGCGGGTTCAACGCATTCGACGACGCGCGGATGAAGTTCGACGTCCGGTTCTATCTGGTGTCGATCCTCTTCATCATCTTCGATCTGGAAGTCGCCTTCCTGTTCCCGTGGGCCGTGTCGATCTTCGACCTGACCAAGGGCGGCATGGTCTTCGCCTTCTGGTCGATGATGGCCTTCCTGGGCGTCCTGACCATCGGCTTCATCTACGAATGGAAGAAGGGAGCCCTGGAATGGGAATAGTCGCGCCTTCCTCGCCGCTTCCCGGCGCTCTGGTCCCCGCCAACTCGGCCGCCCGGTCGACGGTCGAGGGCTATGATCCCAAGATCCACGACAAGTTCTTTGAAGCGGTCAACATGGAGCTGGGCGAGCGCGGCTTTCTGACCGCCTCGCTCGACGACGTCATCACCTGGGCGCGCACCGGTTCGCTGATGTGGATGACCTTCGGTCTGGCCTGCTGCGCCGTCGAGATGATCCAGATGTCGATGCCGCGCTTCGACGTCGAGCGTTTCGGCATGGCCCCGCGCGGCAGCCCGCGTCACTCGGACCTGATGATCGTCGCCGGCACCCTGACCAACAAGATGGCCCCGGCCATCCGCAAGGTCTATGACCAGATGCCCGATCCGCGCTACGTCGTGTCGATGGGCAGCTGCGCCAACGGCGGCGGCTATTATCACTACAGCTACAGCGTCGTGCGCGGCTGCGACCGCGTGGTGCCGGTGGACGTCTATGTTCCGGGCTGCCCGCCGACGGCCGAGGCCCTGCTGTACGGCCTGCTGCAGCTGCAGAAGAAGATCCGCCGCACGGGGACCATCGACCGATGAGCTCTCTCGCCGTTCAGGCCCAGTTCGAGGCCGCATTGACGCCGATGGGCGCCGAGATGGTCGGCGCCCTGGGTGTCGAGGCCCAGGTGGCGTTCGGGGAGCTGACCCTGGTCGCCCCGCGCGAGCGCATCGTCGAGGTTCTGACCGCCCTGCGCGATCAGTTCGAGTTCCAGCAGTGCCTGGACGTCTGCGGCGCCGACTATCCGGATCGCGAGGAGCGGTTCGAGGTGGTCTATCACCTGCTGTCGATGACCAAGAACGCCCGCGTGCGGGTCAAGGTCGTGACCGACGAGGTCCAGCCCGTGCCGACGGCCGTCGAGGTCTATCCTTCGGCCGGCTGGTTCGAGCGCGAGGCCTACGACATGTACGGCATGATCTTCGCGGGTCACCCGGACATGCGTCGCCTGCTGACGGACTACGGCTTCGAGGGCCATCCGCTGCGCAAGGACTTCCCGATGACGGGCTATGTCGAGGTCCGTTACGACGAAGAGCAGAAGCGGGTCGTCTATGAGCCGGTCAAGCTGACGCAGGAATTCCGGACGTTCGACTTCCTGTCGCCGTGGGAAGGCGCCGAGTATCCGGCGCCTGTGCTGCCCGGCGACGAAAAGGCTGGAGTGAAGGGCTGATGGCTGACGGCGCCCAAATCCCGACCGTCGACGTGTTCGAGGACATGCCGGTCGATCACCGGACGGACCACGCCAAGGCGATGGACGACCGCAAGTTCACCATCAACTTCGGCCCGCAACACCCGGCCGCGCACGGCGTGCTGCGCCTGGTGCTGGAGCTGGACGGCGAAATCGTCGAACGCGTCGATCCGCATATCGGCCTGCTGCACCGCGGCACCGAGAAGCTGATGGAGGCCCGCACCTATCTGCAGAACGTGCCCTATCTGGATCGCCTCGACTATGTCGCGCCGATGAACCAGGAACACGCCTTCTGCCTGGCCATCGAGAAGCTGCTCGGCGTCGAGGTTCCGTATCGCGCCCAGCTGATCCGCGTCCTCTATTCGGAAATCGGCCGGATCGGGAACCACCTGCTGAACGCGACCATGCAGGCCATGGACGTCGGCGCCCTGACGCCTCCGCTGTGGGGCCATGAAGAGCGCGAAAAGCTGATGGTGTTCTACGAGCGCGCCTGCGGCGCCCGTCTGCACGCCAACTATTTCCGTCCCGGCGGCGTCCACCAGGACCTGCCGATGGACCTGATCGACGACATCGGCCGCTGGTGCGTGGAATTCCCCAAGGCCCTGGCCGACATCGAAAGCCTGGTCACCGAGAACCGCATCTTCAAGCAGCGCAACGTCGACATCGGCGTGGTGTCGAAGGAAGAGGCCCTGGCCTGGGGCTTCACCGGCGTCATGCTGCGCGGCTCGGACATCGCCTGGGACCTGCGCAAGTCGCAGCCGTACGAGTGCTACGCCGAGCTGGAGTTCGATATTCCGGTCGGCAAGAACGGCGACTGCTGGGACCGTTACCTCTGCCGCATCGAGGAGATGAAGCAGTCGGTGCGGATCATGGAGCAGTGCATCCACAAGCTGCGCAACTGCCCCGGCGAGCCGGTCATGATCGAGGACAACAAGATCGTTCCGCCGCGTCGCGGCGAGATGAAGCGGTCGATGGAATCCCTGATCCACCACTTCAAACTGTACACCGAGGGCTTCAAGACGCCCGAGGGCGAGGTCTATGCCTCGGTCGAGGCGCCCAAGGGCGAGTTCGGCATCTATCTGGTGTCGGACGGCACCAACAAACCGTATCGCGTCAAGATCTCGGCGCCGGGCTTCCGTCACCTTCAGGCGATGGACTGGATGAACCGCGGCCACCAGCTGGCCGACGTGTCCGCCATCCTCGGCTCGCTCGACATCGTTTTCGGAGAAGTGGACCGATGAGCGTTCGTCGTCTCGCCAAGGAACAGCCCGAGTCCTTCGCCTTTTCGAAGGACACCAAGGCCAAGGCCGAATGGTGGATCAAGAAATATCCGGAAAGCCGTCGCCAGTCGGCGGTGATCCCGGTCCTGTGGCTGGTCCAGAAGCAGGAAGGCTGGGTCTCGGAGCCCGCCATCCGCGCCATCGCCGAACTGCTGGGCATGCCCTTCATCCGGGTGCTGGAGGTCGCGACCTTCTACACCATGTTCATGCTGGAGCCGGTCGGCAAGACGGCGCTGATCCAGGTGTGCGGCACCACGCCGTGCGCGCTGCGCGGCGCCAATGACCTGATGAAGGTCTGCAAGGACAAGATCGGTCCCAAGGACCATCTGTCCGCCGACGGCCGCTTCACCTGGCAGGAAGTCGAATGCCTGGGCGCCTGCTCCAACGCGCCGATGGCCCAGATCAACGACTATTATTACGAAGACCTGACGCCTGAGACCATGGCCCAGATCATCGACGACTTCGCCGCCGGCAAGTCGCCGAAGCCCGGTTCGTACGCCGGTCGTCATACCTCGGCGCCGATCGGCGGGGCCAAGACTCTGCTGGATCCGAAACTGTATGACGGTTCGGCCGCCAAGCCGATCAAGAAGCTGCCGAACAGCGATCCCGCTCCGGTCGAGAAGGCCCCCGCCTGATGACCAAGCCGGACCTCGACACGGACGAAGGCCGCGCCGCGTACCGCAAGGAGCTGCGCCAGGTCGCGCGCCCCCTGCGCGCGGGCGGGCTTGCGCTCGTGGTCGGGGCCGCCGTGCTGATCCTGCTGACCCGCCAGGGCACGCCGGGTCTGGGCGAGTGGGCGATCAATCTGTCCTATGTCATGCTGGGCCTGGGCTGGGCGTCGGTCATCGCCGCCATCTGGACCCGGACCCAGCACCACAAGCGCCGCATGCGCGAGCTCGACGGAGCTGCGTCATGACGGCGTCGATCTCATGTGTTTCCATCAGTTCGATTACGTGTGCCGGGGGGCGCCATGTCGACGGATCGCAGACGCGGAGGGCGAACGCCCAAACGCGGCCGGGGAGGGTGGACGCCCTCACGCGCCGGACGCCTGATGGTCAATCTGGCCGGCGCCGCCAGCCTGTCGCTGAGCGCCGGGCCCGCATCCGCGGACACGCCGCACTCCTCGCCTTCGGTCGCCCCCGCGACCGCGTCTTCTACGCCTTCACCCGGTCCTGCTGATGCTTCCGAACCGCGTAACAACCCCAGCCCAGAGCCACGCCAGCCGCATCCCGGCCAGCGTGATCTCGGCCTCGAACGCCAGTCCGCTCTCGGTCCTCCCCGTCGGCGCAGACGCAGGAGCAGCCTGATGGTCGGCATTCTCGAAGACAAGGACCGGATCTTCACCAACCTGTACGGCTTCCAGGACTGGACGCTGGACGGGGCGAAGAACCGCGGCGCCTGGAACGCCACCAAGGACATGCTGGACCTTGGCCGCGACTGGATCATCAACAACGTCAAGGCCTCGGGTCTGCGCGGCCGTGGCGGCGCGGGTTTCTCGACCGGCCTGAAGTGGTCGTTCATGCCCAAGGAAGTGAAGGATCGTCCTCACTATCTGGTCGTCAACGCCGACGAATCCGAACCCGCGACCTGCAAGGACCGCGAGATCATGCGCCACGATCCGCATCTGCTGATCGAGGGTTGCCTGATCGCCTCGTTCGCGATGCAGGCCCACGCCTGCTACATCTATCTGCGCGGCGAATACGTTCTCGAGCGCGAGCGGATGGAAGCCGCCGTCAAACAGGCCTATGAGGCCCGGCTGATCGGCAAGGACAATGTCCACGGCTGGGACTTCGACGTCTATATCCACCACGGCGGCGGCGCCTATATCTGCGGCGAAGAGACCGCCCTGCTGGAATCCCTGGAAGGCAAGAAGGGCCAGCCGCGCCTGAAGCCGCCGTTCCCGGCCGGCGCGGGCCTGTACGGCTGCCCGACCACAGTGAACAACGTCGAGTCGATCGCCGTCGTCGGCACCATCCTGCGTCGCGGCGCCGACTGGTTCGCCAGCTTCGGTCGTCCGAACAACACCGGCACCAAGCTGATGTCGCTGTCGGGACATGTGATGACGCCCTGCGTGGTCGAAGAGACCATGTCGATCCCGCTGCGCCAGCTGATCGAGGATCACGGCGGCGGCGTGCGCGGCGGCTGGGGCAATCTGAAGGCCATCATTCCCGGCGGCGCATCCTGCCCGGTCATCACCCGCGACCAGGCGGAGACCGTGCTGATGGACTTCGACTCCATGCGCGAGATGCGGTCCTCGCTGGGCACCGCCGGCGTGACCGTCATGGACGAGTCCACCGACATCGTTAAGGCGATCGCCCGCATCAGCTACTTCTTCAAGCACGAGAGCTGCGGCCAGTGCACGCCGTGCCGCGAAGGCACCGGCTGGATGTGGCGCGTGCTGGAGCGGATGGCCGTGGGCGAGGCCGATCCGTCGGAAATCGACCTGCTGCTGGACGTGGCCGGTCAGGTCGAAGGCCACACCATCTGCGCCCTGGGCGACGCGGCCGCCTGGCCTGTCCAGGGTCTGATCCGTCACTTCCGTCACGAGATCGAAGACCGGATCGCCAACTATCGCAGCCGCCGCGCGAACTTCGCCGGCCACGCCATCGCTGCGGAGTAATCATGCGCCTTTCGTCCGCCATTCTGATCGGAGCCTTCGCTCTCGCCGCCTGCGGCGAGCGTGAAGCCGCGCCCGGTCCGGCGGAGAAGGTCGCGGCCGCAGCGCCGAAGTCGGACGCCGTCCAGACCGCTCCGGCGGTTCTGAACGCGTCGGATGTGCGTCGCGTCTGCCGCGCGGGTCTGGCGGCCATTCACGGCCAGCAGCCCGTCGCCATCGACGTCGACGGCGTGGAAGGGGACGTGATCCACGCCTCCTGGCGCGCCCCGGTCGACGGCGGCCGGATGCGGGCCGACTGCCGCGTCGAAAAGGATCTGATCGTGTGGAAGCCGCTCGATCTGCCTGATGCAACACTCGTTCGCTGGATGAACCAGTCCGGCGACCCGGTGATCCGCTACGTCATGGACGGCGCGGCCATCACCATCACCCAGACGCTCCCGGATGGGACGACGGAACAGGCCGAGTTGGCCGTTCCCGCTGAAGAAGAGGCCCGCTGATGCCAGTCGCCAAGGTCAACGGCGTCGAGACCGAGTTCGAGCCCGGGATGACCGTGCTCCAGGTCGCCGAACGCGCTGGACAAGAGATTCCGCGTTTCTGCTACCACGAACGCCTGTCCATCGCCGGCAACTGCCGCATGTGCCTGGTCGAGGTGAAGCCTGGGCCGCCGAAGCCGCAGGCTTCGTGCGCCCTGCCGGCCGCGGACGGCCAGGAGATCTTCACCGACACGCCGATGGTCAAGAAGGCCCGCGAAGGGGTGATGGAGTTCCTGCTCATCAACCACCCGCTGGATTGCCCGATCTGCGACCAGGGCGGCGAATGCGACCTGCAGGACCAGTCGGTCGGCTACGGCCGTGACGGCTCGCGCTATTCGGAGAACAAGCGCGCGGTCGAAGAAAAGGCCATGGGCCCGACCATCAAGACCTTCATGACGCGCTGCATCCAGTGCACGCGTTGCGTCCGCTTCATCACCGAAGTCGCCGGCGTGCCGGACATCGGCATGATCTCGCGCGGCGAGGACGCCGAGATCACGACCTATCTGGAGAAGTCGGTCGCGTCGGAACTGTCGGGCAATGTCAACGACCTGTGCCCGGTCGGCGCCCTGACGCACCGTCCCTGGCAGTACCACTATCGTCCGTGGGAACTGAAGAAGACCGAGACCGTGGACGTCATGGACGCCCTGGGCTCGAACATCCGCGCCGATTTCCGCGGCTCCGAGGTGATGCGCGTGCTGCCGCGCGTCAACGAAGGCATCAACGAGGAGTGGCTGTCGGACAAGAGCCGCTATGTCGTCGACGGCCTGACCGCCCGCCGCCTGGACCGTCCGTGGATCCGCGAGAACGGCAAGCTGCGCGCCGCCAGCTGGAACGAGGCGCTGGACGCCGTCGCCGCCAGGCTGAAGGCCGCCTCGGCCGACCGGATCGGCGTGATCGCCGGCGACCTGCAGGACGCCGAGTCGATGAAGGCCACGCTGGACCTGTTCCGCGCCCTGGGCTCGAAGAACACCGACTGCCGCCAGGACGGCGCCGCCCTGGGCTATGGCCCGCGCGAGGGCTGGCTGTTCAACACCGGGCTGGAAGGCATTGAAAAGGCTGACGCCATCCTGATCGTGGGGGCCAACCCGCGCATCGAGGCGCCGCTGCTGAACGCCCGCCTGCGCAAGACCTGGATCAAGGGCGGCGTCGAGATCGGCGTCATCGGCGAGCAAGCCGACCTGACCTTCGACTACGCCTATCTGGGCGCCGGTTCGAAGACCCTGGGCAAGCTGCCGAAGTCGGCGCTCGACTTCCTGACCAAGGCCGAGCGCCCGGCGATCATCGTCGGCGCCGGCGCGCTGGGCGGGGAGGGCGGCGCCGCCGTCCTGAACGCCCTGGGCGCCCTGGCCAAGAAGGTCGGCGTGGTCACCGACGGCTGGAACGGCTTCAACGTCCTGCACCACGCCGCCGCGCGCGTCGCCGGTCTGGACATGGGCTTCGTGCCGGCCGAGGGCGGCCTGGCGGTTTCGGAAATGCTGAAGCCCGGCGCCCTGGACGTCCTGTTCCTGCTGGGCGCCGACGAGGTCGATCCGACCGGTTCGAACGCCTTCCGCGTCTATCTGGGCAGCCACGGCGACCGCGGCGCGCACGGCGCCGACGTCATCCTGCCGGGCGCCGCCTACACCGAGAAGGCCGGCCTTTACGTCAACACCGAGGGCCGGGTGCAGATGGCCGAACGCGTCGTCTTCCCGAAGGGCGAAGCCAAGGAAGACTGGGCCATCATCCGCGCCCTGTCGGCCCGCGTCGACCAGACCCTGCCCTATGACACCCTGGACCAGCTGCGCGCCAAGCTGATGGGCGATCATCCGACCTTCGGCCGGATCGACTATCTGCCGGCCCCCGTGTCGTTCGACGTGGCCAAGCTGGGCGCCAAGGGCGACCTGGGCGACCGCGTCTTCACCTCGGTCGTCGCCGACCCCTATCTTTCCAACCCGATCGCGCGCGCCAGTGCGACCATGGCCGAGCTGTCCGCCCTGCGGATCGCCCCGGTCGCGATGGCGGCGGAGTAAGTCATGGACGCTGCTGCAACCTCCTTCTGGGCCACCCCCGGCGGCTGGACCCTGATCACCCTCGGTCAGGTCCTGCTGATCACCGTCGGCGTCCTGATCGGCGTCGCCTTCCTGCTGCTGGCCGACCGCAAGGTCTGGGCCTCGGTGCAGATGCGCAAGGGGCCGAACGTGGTCGGTCCCTTCGGCCTGCTGCAGTCGTTCGCGGACATGCTGAAGTTCGTGCTGAAGGAGGTGGTCGTCCCCTCCGGCGCCGACAAGGCGGTCTTCCTGCTGGCGCCGGTCATCACCGTGGTCCTGGCCTTCATGGCCTGGGCCGTGATCCCGTTCGCCCCGGGCTGGGTCGTGTCGGACCTGAACGTCGGCGTGCTCTACATCATGGCCGTGTCGTCGCTGGGCGTTTACGGCATCATCATGGGCGGCTGGGCTTCGAACTCGAAGTATCCCTTCCTGGGCGCGCTGCGTTCGGCGGCGCAGATGGTGTCCTACGAGGTCTCGCTGGGCCTGATCATCATCAACGTCATCCTGCTGGCCGGTTCGATGAACCTGTCGACCATCGTCGACAGCCAGAAGGGCATGTTCTGGAACTGGTACGCCTTCGGGGGCGGGCAGGGCACCTGGCCGCTGATCGTCGTCATGTTCCCGATGATGATCGTCTTCTTCATCTCGGCCCTTGCCGAGACCAACCGCCCGCCGTTCGACCTGCCGGAAGCGGAGTCGGAACTGGTCGCCGGCTATCAGGTCGAATACGGTTCGACGACCTATCTGCTGTTCATGATGGGCGAGTACGTCAACATCGTCTTCATGTCGGCGATGATCAGCCTGCTCTTCTTCGGCGGCTGGAACCCCGGTTTCATCCCTCAGGGGGCGCTGGACGCCCTGCCGTCATGGCTCGAATACACGATCTATGTCCTGACCTTCGTCGGCAAGACGGTGATCTGGTTCCTGTGCTTCGCCCTGGTGAAGGCCTTCGTGCCCCGCTACCGCTACGACCAACTGATGCGCCTGGGCTGGAAGGTCTTCCTGCCCGCCTCTCTGGTCGCGGTGATCGCCACCTCGGCTTGGCGCGTGTTCGCGGTGGGTGCGTGATGAACCCACGTCTCGTCATCCTGGCCGTGGCCGCAGCGTCGGGCCTCAGCGCCTGTTCGCTCAAGCCCGCCTGGGTTCACGAGACGCCGCCGTCGGCGGACGAGCGGGCCATCGAGCGTCGTCACGACCAGGAAAGCGTGAACCTGTGTCGGATGATGAGCCGCGACGACCCGCGCTACAAACACATGGACTGCAAGCATCAGCGTCCGGGAGGCCAGGCATGAAGCGTCTGATCCTGCCGCTGAGCGTCGCCGCGACCGGCCTTATGGCCTGCGCGCCCGATACGCGGATGCCCGAGTCCAGCTATCAATGGGAACGCCGTCAGGAGCGCATCGAGCGCGACTGGCGTGCGAGCCAGGCCAAGGCGCCGGCGGCCATGCCGCAGGCGACCGCCGCCCAGACTTCAACCAACGGCGCCCCGGCGCCAGAGGATCGCTTCTGATGTTCACTCGTATCGCCCAGGCCGCCAAGGGCGCGATGATGCTCGACGCCATCGGCGCCATCGGCCTGACCCTGAAGTACATGGCCCGCCCCAAGGCGACCGTGAACTATCCGTTCGAGCGGAACCCGCAGTCGCCGCGCTTCCGCGGCGAACATGCGCTGCGCCGCTACGCCAACGGCGAGGAACGCTGCATCGCCTGCAAGCTGTGCGAGGCCATCTGCCCCGCCCAGGCCATCACCATCGAGGCCGAACCGCGCGCCGACGGCAGCCGCCGCACGACCCGCTACGACATCGACATGGTCAAATGCATCTACTGCGGCCTGTGCCAGGAGGCCTGCCCGGTGGACGCCATCGTCGAAGGGCCCAACTCCGAATTCGCCGTCGAAACGCGCGAGGAGCTGCTGTTCGACAAGGCCCGACTGCTCGACAACGGGGATCGCTGGGAACGGCTGATCGCCAAGAATCTGGAACTCGACGCGCCTTACCGCTAAGGCGCTCTCGCTTGAACGGGCCGCCGATTCCCTCGAGGGATCCAGGCCAAGACGAAAGGGGCTTCGTCCCGACATGCTGCAAGGCATTGCCTTCTATCTGCTGGCGGCGACCGCCGTGGTGTCCGGCCTTCTGGTCGTGACCGCGCGCAACCCGGTGCACAGCGTGCTGTATCTGATCCTCGCCTTCTTCTCGGCGGCGGGTCTGTTCGTCCTGCTGGGGGCCGAGTTCCTGGCGATGCTGCTGGTGGTCGTCTACGTCGGCGCCGTGGCGGTGCTGTTCCTGTTCGTCGTCATGATGCTGGACGTCGACTTCCTGAAGCTGCGTGAAGGCTATGCGCGCTACCTGCCGATCGGCGGCGTCATCGCGGCGGTCCTGCTGACAGAGATGATCTTCGTCTCGACGGCCGTGATCCAGGGCGGTGCGACAGCCGGTCTGGCGGCGCCGGGCGCGCCGGCCGCCGACATGAGCAATGTCGAGGCCATCGGCCGCGTGCTCTATACGGACTACATCTACTTCTTCCAGGCCGCCGGGATCGTGCTGCTGATCGCCATGATCGGCGCCATCACCCTGACGCTGCGCCACAAGCCGCACATCAAGCGGCAGGACATCACCGCCCAGGTCAACCGCTCCGCCGCCAAGGCGATGGAGGTCAAGTCGGTCCAGACCGGGCAGGGCGTCTCGCCCGAGGAGCTTCTCTGATGGAAATCGGTCTGATCCATTATCTGAGCACGGCGGCCGCCCTGTTCACCATCGGCGTCTTCGGCATCTTCGTGAACCGCAAGAACGTCATCATCATCCTGATGTCGATCGAGCTGATCCTGCTGGCCGTGAACATCAACTTCGTGGCCTTCTCGACCTATCTGAACGATGTGTCGGGGCAGATCATGGCCATGTTCGTCCTGACCGTCGCCGCCGCCGAGGCCGCCGTCGGCCTGGCCATCCTGGTGACCTTCTTCCGTAACCGCGGCGACATCGCGGTCGACGACGCCTCCGTGATGAAGGGCTAAGCGTGACTTTCCAGACCCTCGTCATCTGCGGGATCTTCGCCCCGCTTCTGGGTGCGGCCATCGCCGGCTTCTTCGGACGCCGGATCGGCAACATCCCGTCGCAGACCGTCACCACGGGCCTGCTGTTCTTCTCGTGCGCCGTCGCCTGGACGGTGTTCGGGCAATGGACCTGGGGCCATCTCGAGCCCTTCACCATCCGTCTGCTGCCCTTCATCAATGTGGGCGACTTCCAGTCGGCCTGGTCGATCCGCATCGACGCCCTGTCGGCGACCATGCTGATCGTGGTCACCAGCGTCTCGTCGCTGGTCCACCTGTATTCCTGGGGCTACATGGCCGAGGACGACAGCCGGCCGCGCTTCTTCGCCTATCTGTCGCTGTTCACCTTCATGATGCTGGCGCTGGTGACGGCCGCCGACTTCATGCAGATCTTCTTCGGCTGGGAAGGCGTGGGTCTGGCCTCGTATCTGCTGATCGGCTTCTGGTTCAAGAAGCCCAGCGCCACGGCCGCCTCGATCAAGGCCTTCGTCGTCAACCGCGTCGGCGACTTCGGCTTCGTCCTGGGCATCATCACCGTCTTCTGGATGTACGGGACCATCGAGTTCTCGGAACTGTTCCCGCTGATCGGCGAACGCGCCGGCACGACCTGGGAATTCCTGGGCGTCCAGTGGTCGGCTCTGGATCTGGCCGGTTTCCTGCTGTTCATCGGCGCCATGGGCAAGTCGGCCCAGTTCTTCCTGCACACCTGGCTGCCTGATGCGATGGAAGGCCCGACCCCGGTCTCGGCCCTGATCCACGCGGCCACCATGGTGACCGCCGGCGTCTATATGGTCTGCCTGCTGTCGCCGATCTACGAGCATGCTCCCGGCGCGTCGCAGATCATCGCCATCGTCGGCGCGATCACGGCCCTGTTCGCCGCCACGGTCGGCCTGACCCAGAACGACATCAAGCGGGTCATCGCCTATTCGACCTGTTCGCAGCTGGGCTACATGTTCTTCGCGGCGGGCGTCGGCGCCTACCAGTCGGCCATGTTCCACCTGTTCACCCACGCCTTCTTCAAGGCTCTGCTGTTCCTGGGCGCCGGTTCGGTGATCCACGGCATGCATCACGAGCAGGACATGCGGAAGATGGGCGGCCTGTGGAAGCTGCTGCCGATCACCTACGCCGTCATGACCATCGGTACGATCGCCATCACCGGCCTGGGCATCCCCGGCGTCGGCGGCTTCGCCGGCTTCTATTCGAAGGACTCGATCATCGAGAGCGCCTTCGCCTCGGCCGCCTCTGGTCATTCGTCGGTCGGCATGTTCGCCTTCTCGATCGGCCTGATCGCCGCCGGCCTGACCGCCTACTACTCGTGGCGCCTGGTCTTCATGACCTTCCACAACAAGCCCGTGTGGAAGGAAGAAGAGGGGCACGCCCATCATGACGATCATGGGCACGACGACCACGCCCATGCGCCGGTCGCCGACGCCCATGCGGCCCATGCGCACGACGATGATGCCCATGACGACCACGCGCACGACGACGATCACGGCCATCACGGTCCGCTGCATCCGCACGAGAGCCCGTGGGTCATGCTGGTCCCGCTGATCCTGCTGTCGGTCGGCGCTGTCGCGGCGGGCTTCGTCTTCGCTCCGCACTTCATCGGCCACCACGAGCATGAGTTCTGGCGCGGCGCCATCTTCACCGGCGAGCACAACCATGTGCTCCACGAGAGCCACTCGGTTCCGACCTGGGTGAAGTGGGCCCCGCTGATCCTGACCCTGACCGGAACGGCCTTCGCCTACTGGATCTATGTCGCTCGTGAAGGCATGGGGGCGCGCATGGCGGCGCGGAACGGCATCGTCTACCGCTTCCTCTACAACAAGTGGTACTTCGACGAGCTGTACGACTTCGTCTTTGTGCGTGGCTTTAAGGCCATCGGCGACTTCTTCTGGAAGATCTTCGACGTGAAGATCATCGACGGCCTCGGCCCGAACGGCGCCGCCTGGGCGTCGCTGAAATCGGCCGCGCGACTGGGCAAGATCCAGTCCGGCTATGTCTATCACTATGCCTTCGTGATGCTGCTCGGGGTGGCCGGTCTGCTCACCTTCGCCATCCTCGCGTGGGGAGCCTGAGCCCGTGCCCTACATCCTGAGCCTCGTTACATTCCTGCCGCTGGTCGGCGCCCTGGCGATCTTCCTCGCCCGACTGGCGTCGAAGTCCACCGACGCCGCCGCGCCCGCCGCGCGCTGGATCGCCCTGATCACGACCCTGATCGTCCTGGGCGTCTCGGTCGTGCTGGTCGCCGGCTTCGATCCGTCGAACGTCAGCTATCAGTTCGTCGAACTGGTCCCCTGGTTCGCCGGCGCCAGCTATCACCTGGGCGTCGACGGGATCTCGATCCTGTTCGTGCTGCTGACGGCCTTCCTGATGCCGATCTGCATCCTGGCCAGCTGGAAGTCGATCGAGACGCGCGTCGTCGAATATATGATCGCCTTCCTGATCCTGGAGACCCTGGTCATCGGCGTCTTCACGTCGCTGGACCTGTTCCTCTTCTACATCTTCTTCGAAGGCACCCTGGTGCCGATGTTCCTGATCATCGGCATCTGGGGCGGCGCCAACCGGATCTACGCGGCCTACAAGCTGTTCCTCTACACCCTGCTGGGTTCGGTCCTGATGCTGCTGGCCATGCTGTGGATGGCCCATGAGGCCGGCACCACCAGCATTCCGGAACTGAAGCAGTACGCCTTCAGCCCGACCGTTCAGCCCCTGCTGTGGCTGGCCTTCTTCGCCTCCTTCTCGGTGAAGATGCCGATGTGGCCGGTCCACACCTGGCTGCCCGACGCCCACGTTCAGGCGCCGACGGCCGGTTCGGTCATCCTGGCCGGCATCATGCTGAAGCTGGGCGGCTACGGCTTCATCCTGTTCAACGTGCCGATGTTCCCGGACGCGTCCGAGATGTTCCGTCCGCTGGTCTTCACCCTGTCGGCAGTCGCCATCGTCTACACCTCGCTGGTCGCCTGGCGTCAGACCGACATCAAGAAGCTGATCGCCTATTCGTCGGTGGCCCACATGGGCTTCGTGACCCTGGGCATCTTCTCGGGCAATAACGAGGGCATGCAGGGCGCCATCTTCCAGATGGTCAGCCACGGTCTGATCTCGGGCGCGCTGTTCCTGTGCGTCGGCGTCGTCTACGACCGGATGCACACTCGCGAGATCGCCTTCTACGGCGGCCTGACCAATCGCATGCCCTGGTATGCGGCCATCTTCCTGATGTTCACCATGGCCAACGTCGGCCTGCCGGGCACCTCGGGCTTCATCGGTGAAGTCCTGACCATGACGGGGACCTATCAGGCCTCGACCTGGGCGGCCCTGTTCGCGGCCTCGGGCGTGATCTTCTCGGCGGTTTACGCCCTGACGCTGTATCGCGCGGTCATGTTCGGCGAGATCAAGAATCCGAAGCTTCAGACCATCACCGACATCGACAAGCGCGAACTGCTGATCTTCGTGCCCCTGATCGTCGGCACCATCTGGCTGGGGGTCTATCCGGCCGCCGTCCTCGATTACACCGGGCCTGCCGTTGAGGCCCTGACCAGCGCCTATCGCGCCGCGATCGGCGGGTGAGACCATAATGCCTGATCTGTCCTCCGCACTTCATCTCGCCGCCTCGGAGCTGACCCTCGCGGTCGGCGCCCTGGTCCTGCTGATGGTCGGCGCCTTCATCGGCGAAAAGAGCGCCCGTCTGGTGTCGATCCTGTCGGTCCTGCTGCTGATCGCGGCCGCCGTCATCGCCTTCACCGGCCCGTGGGGCGTCGCCTTCAACGGCGCCTATGTCGCTGATCCGCTGGCCATCTACGGCAAGAGCGTCATCTATCTGTCCGCAGCCGTGGCGATCGTCCTGGGCGACGGCTGGATGGCGCGTACGCGCATCGCCAAGTTCGAATATCCGGTCCTGATCGTGCTGGCCTCGGTCGGCATGGGCATGATGGTGTCCTCGGGCGACCTGATTTCCATGTATGTCGGCATCGAGCTGCATTCGCTGGCTCTTTATGTCCTGGCCGCCTTCCACCGCGACGACGTCAAGGCGTCGGAAGCGGGCCTGAAGTATTTCGTCCTGGGCGCCCTGTCGTCGGGCCTGCTGCTGTACGGCTCCAGCCTGATCTACGGTTTCGCCGGCTCGATGCGGTTCGAGGACATCGCCGCCTTCGCCGTCGACCATCCCAGCCCCGGCCTGGTGTTCGGTCTGGTCTTCCTGATCTGCGGCCTGGCGTTCAAGGTCTCGGCCGCGCCGTTCCACATGTGGACGCCCGACGTCTACGAAGGCGCGCCGACCCCGGTCGTGGCCCTGTTCGCCACGGCGCCCAAGGTCGCCGCCATGGTCCTGATCGCCCGCGCGCTGGAGGGCGGCTTCGGCCAGTCCCACGCCCAGTGGTCGCAGGTCCTGGTCGCCATCTCGCTGATCAGCTTCGTCGTCGGCGCCTTCGGCGGCATCGCCCAGAAGGACATCCAGCGCCTGCTGGCCTATTCCTCGATCGCCAACATCGGCTACGCCCTGCTGGGCATCGCCGCCGGCACCAGCGAGGGCCTTCAGGCCATGCTGATCTTCATGACCCTGTATGTCGTGGACCAGCTGGGCTTCTTCGCCATACTGCTGTCTCTGTCCAAGTCGGGCCGCCCGATCCGCCGCATCGCCGATCTGGCCGGTCTGAAGAAGGAGCGTCCGCTGACGGCCATCGCCCTGACCATCCTGTCGCTGTCGGTCCTGGGCATGCCGCCGTTCTCGGGCTTCTGGGGCAAGTATTATGTCTTCGGCGCCGCCGCCGACGCCGGTCTGTGGCCGGTCGCGGCCGCCGGTCTGGTCGCCTCGGTCGTCGCCGCCTTCTACTATCTGCGCATCATCAAGCTGATGTGGTTCGACGCGCCGGTGGACGAGATCCCGACCGACAAGGCCTCGCCCGAGACCAAGATCGTCGGCTGGGCGTCCGCCGCCTTCGCCTTCCCGCTGGTCATCGCGGGTCTGATCTGGCTGGAGCCGCTGACCAAGGCCGCGAGCGCCGGCTTCGGGAACGGTTAGGGCGTTGACGCCCGCTCCCCTGTTCATCCACGACGAGATCGACTCGACCAACGCCGAGGCGCGTCGGCTCGCCGACGCCGGAGAGACCGGGCCACGCTGGATCGTGGCGCGCCGCCAGACCGCCGGTCGCGGGCGGCGCGGCCGCAGATGGGAGAGCGAACAGGGCAACCTGGCCGCGACCCTGCTGGTGACCACGCCGAAATCGGCGGCCGAGGCGGCCCAGGCCACCTTCGTCGCCGCCCTGGCCGTCGCCGACCTGCTGGACGTCTTTGTTTCGCCGGCCCTGGTGTCGATCAAATGGCCCAACGACGTCCTGCTGGACGGGGTCAAGGCCTCCGGCATCCTGGTCGAGTCCGGCGCCCATGCGAACGGGGACCTGTGGCTGGCCGTCGGCATCGGCGTGAACCTGGCCCATGCGCCGGAAGGCACCGAGCGGGGCGCCACCTCCGTCGCCGACAAGCTGCGCGCCGACCTGGCCTATGTCCCCCCCATCGAGGCCGCCGCCGAGATCCTGGCCGAGACCTTCGCCGTCTGGTGGGGCCGCTGGCAGACCCTGGGCTTCGAGCCGGTGCTGGACGCCTGGACCAGCCGTCTGACCGGGCTGAACGGCCCCTGCACGGCGCGTCTGGACAATGAAACCGTGGAAGGCCTGGCCGAAGGCGTGGAGCCGGACGGCGCGCTGCGTCTGCGGCTGGCCGACGGCTCCGTGCGTCTGATCTCCGCCGGCGATGTCTTCTTCGGCGCAGATTCCAAGATCGTGGCAGCCTGATGCTGCTCGCCATCGAACAGGGCAACACCAATACGCTGTTCGCCGTCCATAACGGGCGCGAATGGATCGCCCAGTGGCGCGCCGCCACCGAGGCCAGCCGCACCGCAGACGAATACGCCGTCTGGCTGAACCAGCTGATGGTCATGAAGCGGCTGGACTTCGGCGCCCTGACCGGCTGCATCATCTCCAGCGTCGTGCCCCAGTCGATCTTCAACCTGAGGAACCTGGCGCGGCGCTATCTGAACATCGAGCCCCTGGTGATCGGCGAAAACGTCAATCTCGGCATCGATGTGCGGATCGCCAAGCCCAGCGAGGCCGGGGCCGACCGCCTGGTCAACGCCATCGGGGCCAAGCTGCTGTATCCCGGCGACCTGATCGTGATCGACAGCGGCACGGCCACCACATTCGACATCGTCGCCGACGACGGCGCCTTTGAGGGCGGTCTGATCGCTCCGGGGATCAACCTGTCGCTGCAGGCCCTGCACGAGGCGGCGGCCAAACTGCCGCGCATCGCCATCCAGCGACCGGAACATGTCATCGGCAAGGGCACGGTCGAGGCCATGCAATCCGGTGTCTTCTGGGGCTATATCTCGTTGATCGAAGGCCTGGTCGGGCGCATCAAGGCGGAGTGGGGCAAGCCCATGACCGTCATCGGCACCGGCGGCGTGGCCAGCCTGTTCGAAGGCGCGACCGACAGCATCGATCACTTCGACCCCGACCTGACTATTCGCGGCCTCCTCGAAATCTGGCGTCGTAACGCCCATTTGACTGACTGAATGAAAAAGCAAAACCAAGACGAACTCGTTTTCCTGCCGCTGGGCGGCTCGGACGAGGTCGGTATGAACCTGAACGCCTACGGCTTCGGCCCCGCGGATAACCGCGAATGGCTGATCGTCGATGTCGGCGTGACCTTTGGCGACCTGTCCACGCCCGGCGTGGACGTGATCGTGCCTGATCCCGCCTTCCTGGAAGGCGAGAACATCAAGGGCATCATGCTGACCCACGCGCACGAGGACCATATCGGCGCCCTGGGCTGGTTGTGGCCGCGCATCAAGGCGCCGATCTACGCCACCCCCTTCACCGCCTATCTGATCAAGGACAAGCTGCGCGAGCGCGGCATCCTGGACGAGGTCGAACTGATCGAGGTGCCGCTGGGCGGCACCGTCGACGTCGGCTCGTTCGGCGTGACCTTCGTCAACATGACCCATTCGATCGCCGAGCCCAGCGGCCTGGCCATCGACACCCCGCTGGGCATGGTGTTCCACACCGGCGACTGGAAGATCGACGATCAGCCGGTCATCGGAAACAAGACCGACGCCCCCGTCATCCGCGCCCTGGGCGACGAGGGCGTTCTGGCCATGGTCTGCGACTCGACCAATGTCTTCGTGCCGGGCTACGCCGGGTCGGAAGGCGATGTGGCGGTCGCCATCTCCAAACTGATCGCCAGCCTGAAGGGGCGGGTTGCGGTCGGGTGCTTCGCTTCCAACGTCGCCCGGATGGACAGCGTCATCCGCGCCGCCGAGGCCTGCGGCCGTCGCGTGGCCCTGGCCGGGCGGTCGATGCACCGGATCACGGCGGCGGCCAAACACGTCGGCATGCTGCAGGACGTGAAACCCTTCCTGTCGGACGAGGAGGCCCGCGTCTGGCCCGCCGACGAGATCCTGTATCTGTGCACCGGCAGCCAGGGCGAGGCCCGCGCCGCCTTGTCGCGTGTCGCCGACGGCACCCACCCGGTCGTGAAACTGGGCCTGGGCGACCACTGCATCTTCTCGTCGCGCCAGATCCCCGGCAACGAGCTGGCCATCGGCAATCTGCAGGACCGTCTCGCGGACCGGGGCGTGCGCCTGTACACCGAGAAGGACCACCCCGGCATCCACGTCTCGGGCCACCCGTGCCGTGACGAGCTGAAGCAGATGTACGAATGGGCGCGGCCGCAGATCGCGGTGCCGACCCACGGCGTGCGTCGCTTCCTGCTGGAACACGCCAACCTGGCCAAGGATGTGGGCGTCAAGGAAACCGTGACCCCGCGCAACGGCGACATGGTGCGCCTGGCCCCCGGACCGGCCAAGATCATCGACGAGGTGCCGAACGGCCGCCTCTATGTCGACGGCGGCATGCTGGTGACCGAACAGGGCGAGGCCCTGAAGGAACGTCGTCACGCCTCGACCAATGGCGTGCTGATCGTCAGCTTCGCCCTGGACAAGCGCGGCCGCATCGCCAGCGACATCGACATCCGCAGCGTCGGCCTGCCGGGCGACACAGCAAAGCCGCTGGGCGACGCCCTGGACAATCTGGCCGAGCGCGTCGAACAGGTGGTCAAGAGCCTGAAGGGCGACGCCCTGGACGATGAAATGGTCATCGAACAGGCCGTGGCCCGCGTACTGAAAAAGGCCAGCCAGCAGATATGGGATCGCCGTCCCATCGTCGAGACGGTCGTCCTGCGCGTCTGAGTATTTTGGATCACGTCACCCTCGGGCTTGTCCCGAGGGCCTACCTGTCCGCTCCACAGGCGGGTGGGGAGGGATCGACAGCGCGTCATTCCACCCCTTCCTCGCACTGAACCGTGGGCCCTCGGGACGAGCCCGAGGGTGACGGGGATCAAGTCGGGATCGGAAATCCGATCTCGACGCAACCTTGACCGTTCGGGCGCATTTTCTGCGCGCCGGAACTGTCGGGGGATCGTCATGTCCAACCAAGCCAAGCCCGGGCGCAGCCGCCGTCTGCTGGAGCGGGTGCGTCACGCCCGCCACCCGCTGCGCGGCTGGCGGCGCTGGGCGGCGATCACGGGGCAGGGGCTGATCGGCTTCGTCGCCCTGTTCGCCGTCGCCAATCTGGCGCTCAGCCTGTCGACCTTCCGGGGCGAGGATCCCCTGTCGCGGACGGTGCAGGAGGTCCGCGTCCTGTGGTTCAGCCCGCCGGACGGCGAGCCGATGTCGGCGACCGCCTTTCCCACCGTCTATGGTCGCGATCTGGGCCCTGCGCCCGATACGGCCGCCATCCACGACTTCCTGGAGCGGGAGGCCGAGGACGGGGTCTTCCTGCTGGATCACGTCATGATCGACCGGATCCTGAAGCTGAACGGCCGGGTCGACGCCCGCAGCCTGCCGTCAGGCGTCTATATCGGCGCCCACGCCTTGGGGCCGGACGACAGGCCTTTGGTTCCCGTGACCAAATACCTGGCCCAGTATCTGCTGTTCCCGCGCCACGCCTATATTCTGGTCGTGCCTGCGGACGGCCCGGCCGTCTCCTTCTCGGCCAGCCAGAACGCCAAGTTCGGCATCGACATCCATCCCGAACGCCTGTCGGCCGAGGTCGCGCCGTACACGCCCCAGGCCTACGACTTCCCCAGTTCGGGCGAGGCCCTGCACGAGATGACGCGGATCACTGACGACCCCGCCCGCGTCGCCGGGGCGGTCGAGGCGCTGAAGGGCGCCCAGGCGCGGCTGGCCGCCGAGGGCCTGACCTATGGGCTGCTGGCGCCCAATTCGAACACGGCGGTGGGGTGCGTGCTGCAGGGGGCCGGGGCGATCACCCAGGAAGCGCGGGCGTCCATTCTGCTGGCGCTTCGCGCGCCGGGCTTCGGAGCGAAGTGCGCGTGAGGTCAGCCGCCGACCGTGACCTTTCGGTAGGTCTCGTTCAGATCAAACACCTCCACCGAGACCTGTGTCGGGTCGGCCGGCGAGCCGAGGGCGGTCGTCAGGAGGTCGAGCACCGTCTCGCTCAGGGCGATCTTCTGCTCCGACGTGCGTCCCGGCATCAGGCCGATGCGGCAGGCGACCATGGCGTGTCGTGGCGCGCCGTCGGCGATGACGACCTTGTCCAGGGCGACCAGCCGGGTCTTGCAGGCCGACAGGCCGGCGCCGACGCCCTCCACCGCCGCCTGATGGATCTGCAGGGCGACCGGGGGCCAGTCGGCCTCGGCGTGGTGACGGGTATATTCCAGGGTGATCTGCGGCATGGCGGGGACTCGTGCAGGGGAGGGCGATCCTTTAGACCGGATTCAACCGGTTCGCCAAAGACCGGACAGGAGAGGTTCCCATGCCTATCGGCCCCATCACCATGGTCGGCATCTACATCATCGTCTGGTGGACGGTGCTGTTCGGCGTGCTGCCCCTGGGGGCGTCGCGCGAGACCCACGAACCCCCGACCGACGGCGCCCAGTGGGGGGCGCCGGCCAATCCGAACCTGAAGCGCAAATTCATCACCACCACCTGGGTCGCCGCCGTCGTCTGGGTGCTGATCATGGCGCTGATCTTCACCGGCTGGCTGCCTCTGCCTGACTTCTCGCGCGCTCCGGCGGTATAACAGCCGGTCTAAACCGCAACCCGGCCTAGCTTTCGCCCCGGTCCAGCGGCTAAAGCCTTGGTCTGTCTCTACGCCTAGGATTCCCGATCATGCGCCTGTCGCGCTTTTTCCTGCCCACGCTGAAGGAAGCCCCTTCGGACGCCCAGATCGTCTCGCACCAGCTGATGCTGCGCGCCGGCATGATCAAGCAGGAGGCCGCCGGCATCTACGCCTGGCTGCCGCTGGGTCTGAAGGTTCTCCGCAAGGTCGAACAGATCGTCCGCGAGGAGCAGCAGCGGGCCGGTGCGGTCGAGCTGCTGATGCCGACCCTGCAACTGGCCGACCTGTGGCGCGAGAGCGGACGCTACGACGCCTATGGCCCGGAGATGCTGCGCATCACCGATCGTCACGAGCGCGAGCTGCTGTACGGACCGACCAACGAGGAAATGGTCACCGACATCTTCCGGGCCTATGTGAAGTCCTACAAGTCGCTGCCGCTGAACCTCTTCCACATCCAGTGGAAATTCCGCGACGAGCGCCGTCCGCGCTTCGGCGTGATGCGCGGCCGCGAATTCCTGATGAAGGACGCCTATTCGTTCGATCTGGACGAGGCCTCGGCCCGCACGGCCTACAACCGGATGTTCGCCGCCTATCTGAACACCTTCGCCCGCATGGGGCTGAAGGCTGTGCCGATGCGCGCCGACACCGGCCCGATCGGCGGCGATCTGAGCCATGAGTTCATCGTCCTGGCCGAGACCGGCGAGAGCGAGGTCTTCTGCGACCGCAAACTGGTTGAGATGGCCCCGCCCGGACACGATCTGGACGCCGAGGCCCTGCAGGCCGTGTTCGACGAGCGTACCGCCCTGTACGCCGCGACCGAGGAAATGCACGACGCGGCCCAGTTCGAGGCCCAGACCGCCGAGAGCGACCGCCTGTCGGCGCGCGGCATCGAGGTCGGCCACATCTTCTATTTCGGCACCAAATACTCCGTCCCGATGAAGGCCAAGGTCGCCGGGCCGGACGGTCAGGACACCGAGGTCCATATGGGCAGCTACGGCGTCGGCGTGTCGCGCCTGCTGGGCGCCATCATCGAGGCCAGCCACGACGAGGGCGGCATCATCTGGCCCGACGCCGTGGCCCCGTTCGACGTGGTGGTCATCAATCTGCGCGCCAATGACGCGGCCGTCTCCGCCGCCTGCGAGGACGCGGTCGCCCAACTGGAGAAGCTGGGCAAGGACGTGCTGTATGACGACACCGATGAACGTCCGGGCGGCAAGTTCGCCACGGCCGATCTGATCGGCGTGCCGTGGCAGTTGACCATCGGTCCCAAGGGCCTGGCCGACGGCGTGGTCGAGCTGAAGCGCCGCGCCACCGGCGAGAAGGTCTCCGTGCCCCTAGCCGAAGCCATCGAAAGGCTGACCGCTTGAGCCTGCCCGCGCGTCCGTCCGGCCCCTTCTCCGCCTGGGAGATCGGCCTCGCCCTCCGCTACCTCCGCGCCAAGCGCAAGGAGGGCGGCGTCGCCACCATTGCGGTGATCAGCTTCATCGGCATCATGCTGGCCGTCGCCGTGCTGATCAGCGTGATGAGCATCATGGCCGGGTTCCGCGCGGAACTGCTGGGCCGGATGCTGTCCTTCAACGGCCATATGTATGTCCAGGGACCGGTGCTGACCGACGCCAATCGCGATGCGGCGCTGAAGCGGATCGCCGCCGTGCCCGGCGTGGTCAGCGTAACCCCGCTGAACGAGGCCCAGAGCCTGGTCCGCGTCGGCAATTTCACGACCGGCGCCATGGTGCGCGGCGTGCGTCCTCAGGATCTGGCCACGACCAAATATGTGTTCGACAGCCTGACGCCGAAGGAACGCGCCGACTTCGGCAAGGGCGCCTATGGCGGCGACCGCATCCTGATGGGGGCCGCCCTGGCCAATTCGCTGGGCCTGGGGGTCGGGGATCCGGTCACTCTCTATTCGCCGACCGGCGCCGACAGCGCCTTCGGCAATCTGGGCGGGCTGGAGAAGACCTATTTTGTCGGCGGCCTGTTCCGTTCGGGCACGGCCGACTTCGATCGGGCCTTTCTGTTCATGCCGCTGGAGCAGCAGCAGCTGTTCTTCGGCAAGGAAGGCGTCTGGGACGCCATCGAGATCAAGGTCGAGGATCCCGACCGGGTCGGTGACCTGACCCCCGCCATCCGCGACGCCGCCGGCCCCGGCTCGGTCGTCAGCGACTGGCGCGAGCGCTTGGCCGCCTTCTACGGCGCCCTTCGGGTCGAGCGGGTGGCCATGAGCATCATCCTGGGTCTGGTCGTGGCCATCGCGGCCATGAACATCATCTCGGGCATCGTCATGCTGGTGAAGAACAAGACCCGCGACATCGCCATCCTGCGCACCGTGGGCGCCAGCCAGTCGTCCATCCTGCGCATCTTCTTCATGTCCGGCGCCCTGATCGGCGTGGCGGGCACACTGGCGGGTCTGACCCTGGGCCTGCTGTTCTGCTGGAACATCGGCGCCATCCAGCACGCGCTGGAAGCCGTCCTGGGCGTCCAGTTGTTCAACGCCGACGTCTATCAGCTGGATTCCATTCCGGCTCTGGTCGACCTGGCCGACGTGACCTGGGTCGCGCTCCTGTCCTTCGGCATGAGTTGCATCGCCAGCCTGCCGCCGTCCTGGACGGCCTCTCGCATCGATCCCGTGGAGGCGCTCCGCTATGAGTAGTTCCCCCATCCTGTCCGTGCGCGGCCTGACCCGCACCTATGAGACCGCCCAGGGCGGCCTGACCGTGCTGAAGGGCGTGGACCTGGACGTCTTCCCCGGCGAGATTGTCGGCCTGATCGGGCCGTCCGGCTCGGGCAAGTCCAGCCTGCTGCACGCCGCCGGCCTGCTGGAGAAGCCGACCGAGGGCACGGTCGCCATCGACGGTGAAATGGTCGGGGATCTGGACGAGCGGGCCCGCACGCGCCTGCGTCTGTCGCGGATCGGCTTCGTCTATCAGTTCCACCACCTGCTGCCCGAGTTCGATGCGCGCGACAACGTGGCCCTGCCGATGCGGATCGCCGGTTTGCCCCAGGCTCAGGCCCGCAGACAGGCCGAGGAGACCCTGACGGCGCTGGGGCTGGGCGAGCGGCTGACGCATCAGCCGGCCCAGTTGTCGGGCGGCGAGAAACAGCGCGTCGCCATCGCCCGTTCACTGGCCAACAGGCCGCGTCTGCTGCTGGCCGACGAACCGACCGGCAATCTGGATCCGACCACGAGCCAGTCGGTGTTCGAATCCCTGCGCGACCTGGCCAAGACCACGGGCGTCGCCGCCCTGATCGCCACCCACAATATGGAGCTGGCCGGTCACATGGATCGCGTCTTCGCCCTGAAGGACGGCCATCTGGAAGAGCGGGCGGCCCAGAGCCAGACCTACTGAATCAGGTCTGGCGGGCCGCCTGGACCGTCAACCCACGGCGGCGTCGCCCCATATGGCCCGAAGTCGCTGCGGGCGGCGGCAGCCCTGGCGATAGGCTTCATAGTGGGCGTGGTTGCGGCGGGCGTAGTCCTGATGCTCGTTTCCGGCGGGCCAGAACCGCTGGGCGCTCACGACCGGGGTGGTGAAACTCCTGCTCAGGGTCCGCATCGCCGCGTCGCGTGAGGCCACCGCCGCCGTCCGCTGTTCGGCCGTGGCGAAGACCGCCGTCCTGTACGACGGCCCCTGGTCGCAGAACTGTCCGTCCGGATCGGTCGGATCGATGGTGCGCCAGTAGCGGTCGACCAGGGCGCGATAGCTGACGACGTTCGGATCGAAGGTGACGCGCACCGCCTCCATGTGACCGGTGCCGCCGCGCACGACCTGGGCGTAGGTCGGGTTGGCCACATGGCCGCCGACGAAGCCCGACACCGCCGAATAGACCCCGGGCAGACCGTCGAAGGCTTTTTCCTCGGACCAGAAACAGCCGCCGGCGAAGACGGCCGTCTGGGCGCCCGCCGGCATGGCTTGGGCCTCGGCGGGGGCGACGCGGGGAAGGCCAGTCAGGACCACGGCGGCCAGGACGCCGGCGGCCGCAGCGCCGACCATGAATTTCAGGGGCTTGGACATGGGACATCTCCCTTTCTCCACAGCCATACGATGCGCCCGAGCAAATGGTTTCAGCGCGTTCGCCGCCGGGGATAAGACCGGGGGTTGACGGGAACAATGCAAGAACATAGAACAAGACAGGAACATTGATCGACCTGGGGATAAGACCATGCCGCGCCTGATGAGAGATATGCTGTCGCTTGCATCCTGCACCGGCTTCGTCTGGATGGCGTGGCAGGCGGCCTTGATGGTCACTGCGGTCTGATCTGGAGCGCCTTGGCGGGGCAGGCGGCGCGTCCGTCCCGTTTTCGTGACAGACCGTCACATGCGTTGGCGTCGCCGCCGACTCGAGGCTTGATCCACGGCTGAGTTGAAGGAGCGATCGGGTGAACAGCGCGGCAGAGGGTCAGGGTTTCGTCCATCTGCGGGTCCGCTCCGCCTATTCGCTGCTGGAGGGGGCGATCAAGGCGGGCAAGCTGGGCAAGCTGGCGGCGGACGCCGGCATGCCGGCGGTGGCCATCGCAGACCGGTCCAATCTGTTCGGCGCGCTGGAGTTCAGCCAGTATACTCGCGATGCGGGGGTCCAGCCGATCATCGCCTGCGCGCTTCCGGTGCTGGGGATCGGCGGCCAGCAGTCCGTCCGCTGGGCCAAGACTCCGACTGTGGTCCTGCTGGCCCAGAGCGAGGCCGGGTGGCGCAATCTGTGCGCCCTGTCGTCCTCGGCCTATCTGGACGCGGGCGAGATGGCCGAGCCGGGCGTGGCCTGGGAACAGGTGGTGGCGCGCTCCGAAGGACTGATCCTGTTGTCGGGCGGGCCCGATGGGCCGGTCGATCCCCTGTTCGTCCAGGGCAAGAAGGCCGACGCCTGCGCCGCCCTGGAGACCATGAGATCGGTCTTCGGCGATCGCTTCTATGTCGAGCTGCAGCGTCACAAGCTGGACGACGAACGACGGGCCGAGCCGGGTCTGGTCGAATGGGCCTACGCCAATGACACGCCCCTGGTCGCCACCAACGACGTCTATTACGCCAAGGCGGCCCAGGCGAAGTCGCACGACGCCCTTCTGTGCATCGCCGACGGGGCCTTCACCGGCCAGGAGGATCGCCGCCGGATCACCGGGGAACACTGGTTCAAGTCGACCGAGGCGATGCGCGAACTGTTCGCCGATCTGCCTGAGGCCTGCGACAACACCATCGACATCGCCCGGCGCTGCGCCTTCCTGGTCAACACCCACGCGCCGATCCTGCCGCGCTTCGACACTGGCGCCGGCCGGTCCGAGGCCGACGAACTGGCCCACCAGGCGCGCGAGGGGCTGAAGGTCCGCCTGACCGAGGCGCCTCCGGCCGTGCCGGAAGAGGAGTACTGGAGCCGCCTCGAATGGGAGGTGGGGATCATCCAGCAGATGGGCTTCCCCGGCTATTTCCTCATCGTGTCCGACTTCATCAAATGGGCCAAGGAGCACGGCATTCCGGTGGGACCGGGGCGGGGCTCCGGAGCGGGCTCTCTGGTCGCCTGGTCCCTGACCATCACCGATCTGGATCCGCTGCGCTTCGGCCTGCTGTTCGAACGATTCCTCAATCCCGAGCGGGTCTCCATGCCCGACTTCGACATCGACTTCTGCCAGGAGCGGCGCGAAGAGGTGATCGACTATGTCCAGGCCCATTACGGCAAGGACCGGGTGGCCCAGATCATCACCTTCGGCACCCTGCAGGCGCGGGCCGTGCTGCGGGACGTCGGTCGGGTGCTGCAGATGCCGCTGGGTCAGGTCGACCGGCTCTGCAAGATGGTGCCCAACAACCCCGCCGCCCCGGTCACCCTGGCCCAGGCTATCGATCTGGAGCCGCGCCTGAAGGAGGCGAGGGACGCCGAGCCGGCGGTCCGGACCCTGCTGGAGACGGCGCTGGAGCTGGAAGGCCTGTATCGCAACGCCTCGACCCACGCCGCCGGCATCGTCATAGGCGACCGGCCCCTGGTCGAATTGGTGCCCCTGTACCAGGATCCGCGCTCCACCATCCCGGCCAGCCAGTTCAACATGAAGTGGGTCGAGCCGGCGGGTCTGGTCAAGTTCGACTTCCTGGGCCTGAAGACCCTGACCACGCTCGACCGCGCGCACGGCTATCTGTCGCGGCGCGGGGCGGCTCCGGTATGGAACCAGCTGCCTCTGGACGACGCCCGCACCTATGAGCTGATGGCCTCGGGCCAGACGGTCGGGGTGTTCCAGCTGGAATCCCAGGGCATGCGCGACACGCTTCGCAAGATGCGCTGCGGATCCATCGAGGAGGTGACCGCCCTGATCTCCCTCTATCGGCCGGGGCCGATGGAGATGATCGACACCTATATCGATCGGAAATTCGGCCGGGCCGAGGTCGATTATCTGCACCCCAGCCTGAAGGAGGTCCTGACCGAGACCTATGGCGTCATCATCTACCAGGAACAGGTGATGAAGATCGCCCAGATCCTGGCCGGCTACAGCCTGGGCGAGGCCGACCTGCTGCGTCGCGCCATGGGCAAGAAGAAGAAGGAGGAGATGGACTTCCAGCGTCTCCGCTTCGTCAAGGGCGCGCTGGAGAAGGAGGTTCCGGAGGGGCAGTCCGGCTCGATCTTCGACCTGGTGGCCAAGTTCGCGGGCTACGGCTTCAACAAGTCGCACGCCGCCGCCTATGCTTTGATCTCGTTCCAGACGGGCTGGCTGAAGGCCAATCATCCGGTCGAATTCTTCGCCGCCTCCATGAGCCTGGATCTGTCGAACACCGACAAGCTGGCGGTCTTCTACCAGGACGCCAAACGGTTCGACGTGCCGGTGCTGCCGCCCGACATCAACCGCTCCTCGGCCGATTTCGACGTGGCCTGGGACGAGACCAGCGGCGCCGTCCTCTATGCGCTCGGCGCCATCCGCAACGTGGGGCTCGAGGCGATGAAACACGTCATCGAGGTGCGTGAGACAGGGGGGCGTTTTTCCGACATTTTCGACTTCCTGGAGCGGGTCGATCCGCGCAGCGTCAACAAGCGGGCGCTGGAAGGCCTGGCCAAGGCCGGCGCCTTCGACAGCATCCATCCCAACCGTCGTCAGCTGGTCGAGCAGGCTGACGTCCTCATGGCCTATTGCCAGAGCGTGGCCGCCGAGCGCGCCTCGTCCCAGGTCAGCCTGTTCGGCGGGGATCAGGCCCACGTCGGCCGGCCGCGCCTCAGAAGCGTCGAACCCTGGGTCGGACCGGAGCGGCTGGACCACGAGCTGGCCGCCGTCGGCTTCTATCTGTCGGGCCACCCTCTGGACGAGATGACCTCGGCCCTGAAGCGCAAGCGCGTCACCTTCGTCGCCGAGGCCATTCCCCTGGCGGAAGCGGGGCACGAGGCCTTCCAGATGGCGGGGGTGGTGCGTCGCCGTCAGGAACGGGCCAGCGCCCGGACCGGCGAGAAATTCGCCTTCGTCACCTTCTCGGATCCGACCGGCGAGTTCGAATGCCTGTTCCCGCCCGAACAGCTGCGCAAATGCCGCGAGGTGCTGGAGCCCGGCGCCTCGGTGATGGTGCGGGTCCGCGCCAAGTCGTCGGAAGGGGAGGTGCGCTTCTTCGGCGACGACGCCGCCCAGATGGACAATCTGCTGGACGACGCCAACATCGGCCTGCGCATCCACGTCTCGGCCCGCACCGCCGATGCGGAGGCCCTGAAGGTCCGGCTGGAGCGCGCCCGCTCCGGCGCCATCGGCAAGGGCGGTGAAATATCCCTGATCGCCTCGCTGGACGGAAAACAGGAGGTCGAGCTGAAACTGCCCGGCCGCTATCGTCTGGACGGCGCCCTGCGCGGCGCGCTGAAGTCTGCGCCCGGCGTGCTGATGCTGGAGGAGGCGTGATGATCGGTGTTGTGCTGGCGATGTCGCTGTCGTTCTCGCCGCACGCCGCCCCTGTGGCCCTGCAGAACGCCGCCCAGAGTCCCGCGCCCGAGATTCCCGCGACCAAGATCCCTGCAACCCGGAGCCCCGCCATGTCTCATGCGACCGGAACTTTCGATGTCCAGATCACGCCCGTCGCACCCGAGCCGGATGCGCCGGCGGGCGCCCCCGGCCGGATGCGTCTGGCCAAGACCTTCCATGGCGGGCTCGAGGGAACCGGCGCCGGCGAGATGCTGGCCGTCCGCGAGGGCCAGTCCGGCGCCTATGTCGCCCTGGAGCGGGTCACGGGCACGCTGGACGGCCGCAGCGGCGGCTTCGCCCTGGTCCATCGCGGCGTCATGGACGCGAACGGGCAGGATCTGCTGATCACCATCGCGCCCGGTTCGGGCAGCGGCGACCTGACAGGGATCGGCGGCGTCTTTCACCTTACCGTCGCTGACGGCGAGCATCGCTACGACCTGGAGTACAGCCTGCCCGAGGTCCTGCCATGACATCGTCCGACGTGACGCGTCATGTCGGGTCCTGTCACTGCGGCGCGCTGGCCTTCGCGGTCGAGACCGATCTGGCGCAGGTGATCGAGTGCAACTGCAGCCACTGCTATCGCAAGGGCCTGATGCTGACCTTCGTCCAGCCCGACGCCTTCACGGTGACGGCGGGGGAGGGGGTGATGCGGGACTATCTGTTCAACACGCACAACATCCGTCACCACATCTGCCCCACCTGCGGGGTCGAGCCGTTCGGTCGCGGCAAGGGGCCGGACGGCAAGGAGATGGTGGCGATCAACATCCGCTGTCTCACCGACGTGGAGCCGTTCAGCATCGCGCCAAACGTCCGTTTCGACGGCCTGCACAGGCTCTGACGATCCGGCGCCCGGCGCGGCTTATGGTCAAGCTATTGAATTCACGGAACCTCACGCCAGCGTGAAGGGTTCTGTCGGCTCAATAGGGAGACCATTTCAATGAAAAATCTCGTCCTCGCCAGCGTCGCATCCCTGGCCCTTCTCGGCGCCTGCAACCAGGGCGGCGACAGCGCCGGCCAGAACGCCGACGAAGCGGTCAACGCGACCCAGGACGCCGCTTCCGGCGTCGTCGGCCAGACCTCGGCGGCCACCATGGGCGCCAATTCGGTCGATGGTTTCGTCACCGGCCTGGCCACTGGCAACCTGTACGAACTGGAGGCCGCCAAGGTCGCCGCCGACAAGGCGACCGACGCCGACGTCAAGGCTCTGGCCGCCATGATCGACAAGGATCACACGGCCGCAGGCGAGAAGCTGGCCGCCGCAGCGCCGGCCGCAGCGCCGAACGTCGCCATCCCAACGACCTTGGACGAGCGCCGCAAGGGGCTGATCGACAATCTGAAGGCCGCCACGGCCGCCGACTTCGACAAGGTCTATCTGGAGCAGCAGGTCGCCGCCCACAACGAGACCCTGACCCTGCTGAACGGCTTCTCGGACAATACCGACGCGCCGGCCCTGGCGACCCTGGCCCGCGAACTGGTCCCGACCGTGACCGCCCACCGCGACCGGGCCAAGGCCCTGCTGGACGCGATGGCCTAGGCGACGATCCCGAACGCATCGAAAGACGGTCCCGACAGGGGCCGTCTTTTTGCGTTTTCCCACGCGGCGCTTGCTATTGCGGCCCATCCCGCCTACATGGCCCCCGCATTTCGCAACGCGGGTGAGGCGCGCTTCGGGGAGAAATCCCGAGACGCTCCATTCCGAGGGTCGTCAGACCTTTAATCCCCCGCGCCACGTTTGATCGGAAAAAGGACTGAACGATCATGGCTCTGCCTGAATTCTCGATGCGCACCCTGCTTGAAGCAGGCGCCCACTTCGGCCACCAGACGCACCGCTGGAACCCGAAGATGGACCGCTACATCTTCGGCTCGCGCTCGAACATCCACATCATCGACCTGTCGCAGACGATGCCGCTGTTCCACCAGGCTCTGGTGGCCGTGCGCGAAGTCGCCGCCAAGGGCGGTCGCGTCCTGTTCGTCGGCACCAAGCGCCAGGCCGCCGAGCCGGTCGCCGAAGCCGCCAAGCGCTGCGCCCAGTACTATATGAACAACCGTTGGCTGGGTGGCACTCTGACCAACTGGCGCACCGTCTCGGGCTCGATCGCTCGCCTGCGCGAGCTGGAAGGCATCCTCGAGAACGGCGGCGAAGGCCGCGTCAAGAAGGAGCTGCTGAACCTGCAGCGCGAGAAGGACAAGCTGGAACTGTCGCTGGGCGGCATCAAGGACATGGGTTCGATCCCGGACATCATGTTCGTGATCGACACCAACAAGGAAGCGATCGCGATCCAGGAAGCCCGCAAGCTGAACATCCCGATCATCGCCATCCTGGACACCAACTCGGACCCGGACGGCATCACCTATCCGGTCCCCGGCAACGACGACGCCGCCCGCGCCATCCAGACCTACTGCGACCTGATCGCCGACGCCGTCCTGGACGGTCTGGCCGCCGGCGCCTCGGCTTCGGGCGTGGACCTGGGCGCTTCGGAAGCTCCGGTCGAGCCGATGCTGCGTGAAGCCTCGGCCCCGGTCGCCGCCGAAGCCGCACCGGCCGGTACGGAATCGGTCGCCGCCGAGCTGCTGGCCTCGGACGACGCTTCGGCCAATACCGAAGCCCTGGACGCGGTCGAGACCGAACAGGCTGCGGGCTGATCGCCCGGCGGCCTTCAATCTGAAGGCCGTGCGTTGAACTGACACACGGCCGGGCTAAGTCAGCCCGGCCGTTCCCACATACGAAATCCCCCAAGGAGAAGAACATGGCCGAGATCACTGCCGCCCTCGTGAAGGAACTTCGCGAGCGTTCGGGCGTCGGCATGATGGACTGCAAGAAGGCGCTGGTCGAAAACGACGGCAACATCGAAGCAGCGATCGACTGGCTGCGCGCCAAGGGCCTGTCCAAGGCCGCCAAGAAGGCTGACCGCGTCGCCGCTGAAGGCCTGGTCGCCGTGGCGTCCAAGGAAGACGGCAAGGGCGAAGTCGCCGCCGCCATCGAGTTCAACGCGGAAACCGACTTCGTCGCCCGTAACGAGCTGTTCCAGAACGCCGCCAAGTCGTTCGCCCAGCTGGGTCTGGACCACCACACGGTCGAAGCCCTGCACGGCGCCGAACTGGAAACCGGCAAGACGGTCCAGGACGAAGTGACCAACATGATCGCCACCATCGGCGAAAACATGCAACTGCGCCGCGCCGCCCGCCTGTCGGTGTCGGAAGGCGTCGTCTCGACCTACGTCCATAACGCGGTGTCGCCGGGCGTGGGCCGTATCGGCGTCCTGGTCGCCCTGGAAGGCGAGGGCGACAAGACCGCCCTGCGCGAACTGGGCCGCAAGATCGCCATGCACGTCGCCGCGACGGCGCCGCTGTCGCTGAACACCGACGACCTGGACCCGGCCGCCATCGAGAAGGAACGCACCGTCCTGACCGAAAAGGCCAAGGAAGAAGGTCGCCCGGAAGCCATGATCGCCAAGATCGTGGAAGGCCAGATCAACAAGTTCCAGAAGGACGTCGTGCTGTCCAAGCAGCCGTTCGTCATGGATCCGGACGTGACCATCGAACAACTGGTCGCCAACTCGGCCAAGGAACTGGGCTCTTCCAACCTGCACCTGGCCGGCTTTGTCCGCCTGGCGCTGGGTGAAGGCGTCGAGAAGGTCGAAGGCCCCGACTTCGCGTCGGAAGTGGCCTCGATGATGGGCGGCAACTAAGCCCCATCCCCTCATTCTTGAGGGATTTGCATCAGAAGGGCGCGTTCGGCTTTATGGCCGGCGCGCCCTTCGTCTATAAGAAGTCGCCTGATTCAATGGCGCCGCACACATAACGGACCCCTCCGCATGCCCGACGCCCCCTCGAACTTCCGCTACAAGCGCGTCCTGCTGAAGGTTTCCGGCGAGGTGCTGATGGGCGATCAGTCCTTCGGCGTCGACATGAAGACCGTGGACACGGTCGCCAAGGCGGTGGCCCAGGTGGCCGCCGAGGGCGTCGAGATCTGCCTGGTCATCGGCGGCGGCAACATCTTCCGCGGCCTGTCCAAGGCGGCGGCGGGCATGGAGCGCGCCCAGGCCGACTACATGGGCATGCTGGCCACCATCATGAACGCCCTGGCGATGCAGTCGGCGCTGGAGAAGATCGGCGTCTCGACCCGTGTGCAGAGCGCCATTCCGATGGCCGCCATCGCCGAACCCTACATTCGCCGCCGGGCCCTGCGTCATCTCGAGAAGGGCCGGGTGGTGATCTTCGCCGCCGGTGTCGGCGCGCCCTTCTTCACCACCGATTCGGGCGCCGCCCTGCGCGCCGCCGAAATGGGCTGCGACGCCCTGCTGAAAGGCACCAGCGTCGACGGCGTCTATACCGCCGACCCCAAGAAGGATCCGACCGCGACGCGTTACGACACCCTGACCTACCAGGACGTCCTGGCCAAGGACTTGCGGGTCATGGACGCGTCCGCCATCGCCATGATGCGCGACACGGGCATTCCGATCGTCGTCTTCTCGATCCGCGAAGACGACTCGCTGCGCCGGACCCTGACGGGCGAGGGCACCTGCACGATCATCCAGGATCCCGCCTGATCGTGCGGACGACCAGTTAAGAGACGAGAGAGACCAAGACCATGGCCAAGCCTGATGTGAAGACCTACCGCGACCGGATGGACAAGTCGGTCGCCGCGCTGAAGGAAGAATTCGGCGGCCTGCGCACCGGGCGCGCCAACGCCGGCCTGCTGGAGCCCGTGCGGGTCGAGGCCTATGGCTCGGCCTCGCCGCTGACCGCCGTCGCCGCCATCAGCGTGCCCGAGCCGCGCATGATCTCGGTCAGCGTCTGGGACAAGTCCATGGTCATCGCGGTCGACAAGGCCATCCGCAACGCCAACCTGGGCCTCAACCCCATCGTCGACGGCCAGACGCTGCGCATCCCGGTGCCGCCGCTCACCGAGGAGCGCCGCAAGGATCTGGTCAAGCTGGCCGGTAAATACTCCGAGCAGCAGAAGATCGCCGTGCGCAACGTGCGCCGCGACGCCAACGACGACCTGAAGAAGGCCGAGAAGGCGGGCGAGATCAGCCAGGATGAGCAGAAGAAGATGGAGACCGAGGTCCAGAAGGAGACCGACGCGGCCATCAAGCGCATCGACGAGGCCTTGAAGACCAAGGAACAAGAGATCATGCAGGTCTGAGGCGGAACGGCTTGGGCCTGAAGGGATCGCACGACAGATGACGGCAGACAGCGCCGCGCCTTCAGGCTCGCGTCCGGACGGACCGCGCCATGTCGCCATCATCATGGACGGCAACGGGCGCTGGGCGAAGGCGCGGGGCCTGCCGCGCGCCCTGGGGCATCGCGAAGGCGTGCAGGCGCTGAAACGCACCATCCAGGCCGCGCCCGATTTCGGCATCCGGTGCCTGACGGTGTTCGGCTTCTCGACCGAGAACTGGAGCCGTCCGGCCGAGGAGGTCTCGGATTTGATGGGCCTGGTGCGGACCTATGTGACCAGCGATCTGGCCCGGCTGGAGAAGGCAGGCGTTCGCCTGCGCATCCTGGGCCGGCGCGAGGGCCTGCCGACCGACATCGCCGCCATCATCGACAGGGCCGAGGCCCAGACGGCCCACAACGACAAATTCATCCTGCAGGTGGCCTTCAACTACGGCGGTCGCGCGGACCTGGTCGACGCCGCGCGTCGGCATATGGCGCGGGTGGCGGCCGGCGAGACGACCGAGCCCTTGACCGAAGAGAGCTTCGGCGCCGGCCTGGCCACGGCTGGATCCCCGCCGCTGGATCTGATCATCCGCACCTCGGGCGAGCAGCGGCTGTCGAACTTCCTGCTGTGGGAAGCCGCCTACGCCGAACTGGTTTTCCAGGACATCCTGTGGCCCGACTACGGGTCGAAGGCGCTGGGGGAGGCGGTCGCCGCCTTTGGTCAGCGCGAGCGTCGCTACGGCGGGCGCGAGGTCGCGTCCGCGCGCGCGTCCGCGTGATGGTCGACTGATGGCGGTCAAGGGACGGGACATTGCCCTGCGGGCGGCATCGGCCGCCGTGCTGGGGCCGGCGGCGGTGGCGGCGACCTGGATCGGGGGCGTGTGGTTCCTGGGGCTGATCGTGGCCGCGAGCATCGTCCTGGCCTTCGAGTGGGCGGCGATGAGCGCCCCCAATGCGCGACGCCTCATCGGCGGCGCCGTCAGTTTCGGCGTCGTGGCGGCGGTGATCAGCGCTCATTTCGGGGCCATGTCGGTCGCCTTCGTCATGCTGGTGTTCGGGGCTGCGGCGGCGGGGCTTTACGCCCGCGGCCGGGGACAGCAGGCGCTGGATGCGGCCTATGGCGTCCTCTATCTCGGCTGGCCGTCCGTGCTGCTGATCTGGCTGCGCGACGTCGACAGTACGGTCGGGCTGCACTGGACGGTGCTGGTCTTCGCCGTGACCTGGTCGGCCGACATCCTGGCCTATCTGGCCGGTTCGACCTTCGGCGGGCCGAAACTGTGGCCCAGCTATTCGCCCAACAAGACCTGGTCCGGCTTCGTCGGCGGCATCCTGGCCGGCGCCGTCGCCGGGGCGGCCATGACCGCCTGGTTCGACATGGGGCGTCTGACCGTCTTCTGGGGCGCCGTCCTGGGCCTGGCCGCCGCGCTGGCGACCATGGGCGGCGACCTGTGGGAGTCGGGGCTGAAGCGCCGGTTCGGGGTCAAGGACGCGGGCAACACCATTCCCGGGCACGGCGGTCTGCTTGACCGGGTTGACGGCCTGATGTTCGCGGTCGTGGTGGTGGCGGCCGGGCGGCTGCTGGTCGTCATGCTGGAAAAGGGCGCGTCGTGATCCATCGCCGCATCACGGTGCTGGGCTCGACCGGTTCGGTCGGGTCCTCGACCTTGGACCTGATGGAGCAGGCCGAGGTCACGGGGACGGGGGGCTTCGAGGTCGAGGCCCTGACCGGGGGCGCCAATATCGCCAAGCTGGCCGAACAGGCGCGGCGCTGGAGGCCGAAGCTGGCGGTGACCGCCGATCCTGAAAGGCTGGACGACCTGCGCGCGGCCCTTGCCGGAACGGGGGTCGAGGCGGCGGCGGGCGAGGCGGCGATCGTCGAGGCGGCGACGCGGCCGGCCGACTGGATCATGGCTTCCATCGTCGGGGCGGCGGGACTGAAATCAGCCTGGGCGGCGGCGGAGACCGGCGCGATCCTGGCCCTGGCCAACAAGGAGAGCCTGGTCTGCTGCGGCCCCGCGCTGATCGATCGCGTGGGGCGGGCCGGGGGACGGCTGATCCCGGTCGATTCCGAGCATTCCGCCATATTTCAGGTGTTTCCGGCCGAGGCGCCCGAGCGGGTGTCGAAACTGGTGCTGACCGCCTCGGGCGGACCGTTCCGCCAGACGCCGCGCGAACGGATGATCGGCATCACGCCGGAACAGGCTGTGGCCCACCCGAACTGGAGCATGGGCGCCAAGATCTCGGTCGACAGCGCCACCATGGCCAACAAGGGCCTGGAGATGATCGAGGCGGCCTATCTGTTCAACATGACCGAGGAGCGGATCGACGTGGTGGTCCATCCCGAATCGATCATCCACAGCCTTGTGGAATATGTGGACGGATCGACCCTGGCCCAGATGGGGCCGCCGGACATGCGCACCCCGATCGCCTGCGCCCTGGCCTGGCCCGACCGGATCGCCTGGCCGGCGCCGAAGCTGGATCTGGCGGCTCTGGGCAAGCTGACGTTCGAGGCGCCCGATCTGGCGCGCTTCCCGGCGCTTGATCTGGCCCGGCAGGCGCTGAAGGCGGGAGGCGCGGCGCCCGCCGTGTTCAACGCCGCCAACGAGGTCGCGGCCTTCGCATTTCTTGACCGAAAGCTGGCCTTTCTCAATATTGCCGCAGTCGTCGCCGAAACCCTTGAGCGTGCGACGAAAGCGGGGATGGTTTTCGGTTCTGGAGACGCCTGCGGCGCGGCCCTTTCGGTCGATGCCGAGGTTCGTCTGATGGCCGGTTCCATAATCGCCGGACTGGCGAACGCGGCCTGATCGGCCAGGGGAGAAGATTTTCGAATGCTGGGCGCCCTGGGTCAGATCCTGATCTACATCGTGCCGTTCCTGCTGGTGCTGACCTTCATCGTCACCATTCATGAGCTGGGTCACTTTCTGGTCGCCCGCGCCTTTGGCGTGAAGGTGGACCGTTTCGCCATCGGCTTCGGCAAGGCGATCTTCAGTCGTATCGACCGCCACGGCATAGAGTGGCGTTTCGGCTGGGCCCCGCTGGGCGGCTATGTCAAGTTCTCGGGCGACCTGGACGCTTCCAGCGTGCCGGACCAGGCGGGGCTGGCCGAATTGCGCCAGCGGGTCATCGCCGAGAGCGGACCCGGCGCCGAGCGCGACTATTTCCACTTCAAGCCGGTGTGGCAGCGCGCTCTGATCGTGGCCGCCGGCCCGGTCGCCAACTTCATTCTGGCCATCACCATTTTCGCCGTCGTCTTCATGACCATGGGCGCGCAGATCCGCCCGGCGCGAGTGGCGCAGATTCAAGCCGGTTCGCCGGCCGCCGCCGCGGGCTTCCAGGTCGGCGACCTGATCACAGGCGTGAACGGCAAGACGATCGAGGACGGCGGCGAGGTGACCCAGGCGGTCATGCTGTCGACCGGCGATCCCGTCCGCTTCACCGTCGAGCGCGGCGACCGGACCGTGGAACTGGTCGCCACCCCGGAGCGCCGCGAGGAGAACGACCCCATCGCCGGCCGGATCAAGGTGGGCCGCATCGGACTGGGCCTGGGATCGACCCGCGCCGACGTGCGCCATGTCCGCTATGGCCCTGTGGACGCCGTGGTCGAGGGCGTGCGTCAGACCGGCGACGTGATCGGCTCGACCCTGACCTATCTCGGACGGCTGGTGACGGGACGCGAGTCGGGTGATCAGTTCAGCGGCCCTCTGGGCATCGCCAAGGCCACAGGTTCACTGACGACGGCGGCGGTTGAGGCCAATCCGGCACCCGAAGCCATCGCCATCAACCTTCTGCTGACGCTTACGACCTTCGCCGCCATACTTTCGATCGGAATCGGCTTTCTAAACCTGCTGCCCATTCCTGTTCTGGACGGCGGCCACCTGCTTTTCTACGGCTATGAAGCCGTGGCGCGGCAGCCCGTGGCGGCGCGGTATCAGGAGATGGGCTATCGCGCAGGTCTTGCGCTTCTGGCGGGATTTATGTTGTTCGCGACGTGGAACGACCTACAGAAGCTCAACATCTTCCAATTCCTCGGCGGGCTCGTCTCGTGAGCCGACGCCAGCCCCCGATGGTTTTCAGAATGAACGACATGAATTCTCGCGCCGCCGTCCGACTGGGCGCCCGTTCCAGCCTCCTTGCGCTGGCCGTCGCCGCCGGCTTCGCCGCGCCCGTGCTGGCCCAGACTGCGCCGGCCCAGACCGCGCCCGCCGCTCCGGCGCCTCAGGCCGCCCCCGCGCCGGCTGACGGTCAACCGCCGCGCGTCGAGATCGCCGCCCCTCAGTCTCTGACGGTCAACCGCATCATTGTGCAGGGTGCGCAGCGAATCGACCAGACCACGGTCCTGTCCTATCTGCCGATCCGTCCGGGCGACACGGTCGACGCCTCGGTCCTCGATGTCGCGGTCCGCACCCTGTCGCGCACCGGCCTGTTCGCCGATGTGCAACTGGGCGTTCAGAACGGCGACCTGATCGTCCAGATCGTCGAGAACCCGATCATCAACCAGGTCGTGTTCGAGGGGAACAGCGCCCTGTCGCAGGACAAGCTGACCAAGGAAGTGACCCTGCAGCCGCGCGGCATCTACACCCGCGCCAAGGTGCAGGAAGACGTCGGCGCCATCGTCGAACTGTACCGCCTGCAAGGCCGCATCTCCGCGACCGTAACCCCCAAACTGGTCCAGCTGGAGCAGAACCGCGTCGACGTGATCTTCGAGATCAACGAAGGCGCCGCGACCGGCATCAGCGCCATCAACGTCCTGGGCAACCACGCCTTCTCCGATCGCGACGTACGCGACGTGATGGTGACCGAGCGGTCGCAGTGGTGGAAATTCTTCTCCAACAACGACAACTACGATCCGAACCGGCTCGAGTATGATCAGGAGCAGCTTCGGAAGTTCTACACCAACCGGGGCTTCTACGATTTCCGCATCATCTCGTCGGTGGCCGAGCTCCAGCCCGACGATCAGGCCTTCCAGCTGACCCTGACCCTGAACGAAGGCGACAAGTACAATTTCGGCAAAGTCGACGTCATCACCCAGAATGACCGCTTGAACGCCGAGTTCCTGAAGGCCCTGGTGCCGATCCGCGAGGGCCAGCTCTACGAGAGCGACAAGATCGAACAGGCGGTCGACGCCCTGACGTTCGCGGCCGGTTCGGCCGGTTACGCCTTCGTCGAGATCAATCCGACCTATCGCGCCAATCCGGACACCGACACGGTGGACGTGACCTTCAACGTCTCCGAAGGCCAGCGCGTCTACATCGACCGCATCAATGTGGTCGGCAACACCCGCACCATCGACCCGGTCATCCGTCGCGAACTGATGCTGACCGAAGGCGACGCCTTCAACCGCGCCCTGATGGAGCGGTCGCGCAACAACCTGCGCGCCCTGGGCTTCTTCAAGGACGTGACGGTCGAGGAGACGCGCGGTAGCGCGCCGGACCGTTCGGTCATCAACGTCAATGTCGAGGAACAGCCCACCGGCGAACTGTCGGTCGGCGCCGGCTTCTCTTCGGTCGACTCCTTCACCGTCAACCTGGGCATTTCCGAGCGGAACTTCCGCGGCCGGGGCCAGAACGTCGTCGCCCGGATGGAATGGGGGTCGCTGCGCCAGCAGGTCGATTTCCGGTTCACCGAACCCAAGTTCCTGGGGCGTGACCTGCGGGCCGGTTTCGACCTGTTCCACTCGCGTTACGACCTGAGCGAATATTCGTCCTACGACTACCGCTCCACCGGCGGGGGACTGCGCCTGTCGTATCCGTTGAACGGCAATATGCTGCTCAGCACGCGCTACTTCCTGAAGTCGGACGAGATCATCGTTCCCACCGGTTACTGCAACACGACCGGAAGCGGGTCGTCGGCGCTGTGCGACCAGGTCGGCAGCTACATCAACTCGTCGATCGGCTATACGCTGCAGATGAACTACACCAATGACCCCGTGCGCCCGACGCGCGGCTGGTCGGGCTCGCTGCGTCAGGACTTCGCCGGCATCGGCGGCGACGTAAACTACGTGAAGACCGAAGCGGATGCGGCCTGGTATTATGGCCTGACGCCTCAGTGGATCGTCAGCGTTCAGGGATCGACCGGCTATGTCAGCGGCTGGAACGGCGATCCCATCCGGATCAACGACCGGTTCTTCAAGGGCGGCAACAGCTTCCGTGGCTTCGAGACGGCCGGCATGGGGCCGCGCGACCTGGATACGACCGACGCTCTGGGCGGCAATTTCTACGCCATCGGCACTGTCGAACTGACCCTGCCGAACTATCTGCCCGAACAGTACGGCATCAAGACCTCGCTGTTCGCCGACGTCGGCACCCTGGGCGCCCTGGACGACCGTTACAAGCTGACCTCCACCGGTACGCTCGATACGTCCATCGCGGACGAGCTGTCGCTGCGGGCCTCGGCCGGTGTCAGCATCCACTGGAAGTCGCCGATGGGCCCCATCCGGTTCGACATCTCCAAGGTTCTGTCCAAGCAAGACTACGACAAGACGGAATCCTTCCGCTTCTCGACCTCCACCCAGTTCTAAGGAAGCGACGCAAAAGCGCTCGCACGAGGATTATCCATGAAAGCTCTGATCATCGCCGCCACGGCCGCCGCTTCTCTGGTCGCCACCGCCGCCTCGGCCCAACAGGCCGCTGCGCCCGCCAACCCGGGTCCGGTCATCCCGGGCGTCTGCGTCTATTACAACGCCCGCCTGCTGGCCCAATCGGCCGCCGGCCAAGCCGTTGAAGCGCGCATGCAGCAACTCGCCCAGGAAGTTCAGGGCGAACTCCAGCCCTACGCCACTGCGATCCAGACCGAGGCCCAGCAGCTCCAGACCTCGGGCGCCAGCCTGCCGGCCGACCAACTGCAACAGCGCCGCCAGGCCCTGCAGCAACGCGCCCAGGAGGCCCAACAGCTGGAAGGCACGCGCGAGAACGAGCTGCGCTACACCCTGGCCATGCAGCGTCAGGCCATCACCGAGGCCGTGTCGCCGATCCTGACCGCCCTGTACCAGGAGAAGGGCTGCGGCCTGCTGCTGGACCGCGAGAGCGTCTTCATGATGAACCCGGCCATGGACATCACCGAGACCGCCATCCAGCGTCTGAACACGGCCCTGCCGACCCTGTCGTTCAACCGCATGCCGGTGCCGGCGCAGCAGTCGCAACAGCCGGCCGCCGCCAACTAAGGTCGATATGCCCGATACCCGCTTCTTCGAAACCCTCGCGTCCCTGACCGTCGCCGAACTGGCGGCCCGGATCGGAGGCGAGGTCGAGAGGGGCGGGGACCGGACCATCGCATCCGTCGCGCCCCTGTCCTCTGCGGACGGGGGCGCGATCGCGTTTCTGGGCGATCGCAAATTCGCCGCCGCCCTGTCGGCGACGAAGGCGGGCTGTGTGATCGTGCCGGCCGAGGCCGTGGCGTCCGCGCCGTCCGAGGCCGCCGTCATCGTCTCACGCACGCCCCAGGCGTCCTGGGCCATGGCCTCGGCGCTGTTGCACCGCCCGGTCACGCTGGACCGCGCCATTCCGGCCTCGGAGGCCGTCGAAGACGACAGCGTGGTCGTGGAGCCGGGCGTGGTCCTGGGCGAGGGCGTTCGCATCGGGCGCGGCACGCGCGTCTGCGCCAACACCGTCATCGGTCCGGGCGTGCAGATCGGCCGCGACTGCATCATCGGCGCGAACGTCACCGTCGGCTTCGCCCTGGTGGGCGACCGGGTGAAGCTGTATGCGGGCGCGCGTATCGGCGAGGCGGGCTTCGGCGCGACCGGCACGGCCGCCGGCGCCATGGACATTCCCCAACTGGGACGTGTCATCCTGCAGGACGGGGTGACGGTCGGCGCCAACTCGTGCATCGATCGCGGCGCCTACGACGACACCGTCATCGGCGAGAACACCAAGATCGATAATCTGGTCATGGTGGGCCACAACTGCGTCATCGGCCGCAACAATCTGATGGCCGCCAACACCGGCATATCGGGATCGGTCACCAGCGGCGACAACGTCATCTTCGGCGGCAAGGCCGGGATCGGCGATCACATCACCATCGGCGAGGGCGCGCGCGTGGCGGCCGGCGCAGGGGTGCTGGCCGACATTCCGGCGGGCGAAACCTGGTCGGGTTATCCGGCGCGTCCGATCCGACAGTTCTTGCGCGAGACGATCTGGCTCGCCAAACAGGCCTCCTCAAAGAAGGCCCCGAAGGAATCATAGGGATGAGCGAAGACGGCAAGATCGATTACGCCGAGGTGATGCGGCGGCTGCCGCACCGCTATCCCTTCCTGCTGGTGGACAGGGCGGAGGACTTCGTGCCCCGGACCTCGATCGTGGGCGTCAAGAACGTCACCCACAACGAGCCCTTCTTCCCGGGCCACTTCCCGATCGATCCGGTCATGCCGGGCGTGCTGATCGTCGAGGCCATGGCCCAGACGGGCGCCCTGCTGATGTCCAAGACCCTGGACGTCGCCGTGGCCGACAAGGTCATCATGTTCATGTCGATCGACGGCGTGCGCTTCCGCAAGCCGGCGCGGCCAGGCGATCAGCTGCGCATGGAGGTCAAGGTGATCAAGGCGCGCGGCGACGCCTACAAGTTCCGCGGCGAGACCTTCATCGACGGCAAGCTGGCGGCGGAAGCCGAATTCATGGCCATGGTCGTCACCGTGCCGGAGCCTGCCGCCTGATGACTGTTCACCCGACCGCCCTGATCGACGCCACGGCGACCCTGGCCGACGGGGTGACGGTCGGCCCCTGGTGCACGGTCGGCCCGAACGTGGTCCTGGGCGAGAACGTCCGCCTGGTCAGTCATGTGGTCGTCCAGCAGGACACGACGGTCGGGGCGGGTACGACGATCCATCCCTTCGCGGTCATCGGCGGCGATCCGCAGCACAATGGCTACAAGGGCGAGCCGGTGCGGCTGGAGATCGGCGAGAACAATCTGATCCGCGAGCATTGCACCTTCAACCGGGGCACGCCTCAGGGGACGGGCGTGACCGTCGTCGGCTCGAACAACCTGTTCATGACGGGCGCCCATGTCGGCCACGACTGTGTCGTCGGCAGCAATGTCGTCATGGCCAACAACGCGACCCTGGGCGGTCACGCCCAGGTGGGCGACAAGGTCTTCCTTGGGGGACTGTGCGCCGTGCATCAGAACGGGCGTGTGGGGCAGGGGGCCATCATCGGCGGCCTGGCGGCCGTGACCCGCGATGTCATTCCCTACGGCTCGGCCTGGGGCAATCATGCGCGGCTGCGCGGGCTCAACCTGATCGGGTTGAAGCGCAAGGGCTACGGCAAGGACCAGGTGCGGCGGCTGCTTGCCGCCTACCGCGACCTTTTCGAGGGTCAGGGCGAGTTCGCCGGCCGGATAGACGGGGTGGCCCGGACCTATGCCGACCTGCCCGAGATCATGGAGATCATCGTCTTCATCCGCGACGGCGGGCGGCGTCCGTTGTGCCTGCCCAACGCGGAATGAGCTTGTCCGGAAAACTGGGCCTGATCGCCGGAGGGGGCGACCTCCCGGCGGCGGTGGCGGCGCGGTGCGACGCGGAGGGACGGCCGATCTTCGTGATCCGTCTGGCCGGGTTCGCCGATCCCCATCTGATCCGCTGGCCCGGCGCCGAGTTCGGCATGGCCCAGATCGGCGCAATATTGAAGGCGCTGAAGACCGAGGGCTGCACCACCGTCTGTCTGGCGGGCATCGTCAACCGGCCCGACTTCAAGACGCTGAAGCCCGACTTCAAGGGCGCGACCCTGCTGCCCGGCATAGTCGCGGCGGCGGCCAAGGGCGACGACGCCCTGCTGCGCAAGATTCTGTCGGTGTTCGAGGCCGAGGGGTTCGCCGTCGAGGGCGCCGACGACATCCTGGGCGGAGAGACTCTGACAGCCGGCGCCCTTGGGGCCGTATCCCCGACGCCCGAACAGCTGGCTGACCTTAAGAAGGCGCTGCATGTGGCGGAAAAGTCAGGCGAGCTGGACATCGGCCAGGGCGCAGTCGTTTGCGACGGCCTGGTGCTGGCGGTCGAGGCGCAGGAGGGAACCGACGCCATGCTGGGCCGGGTCGCAAGTCTGCCGGGCGATCTGCGGGGCTCGGCTGGCGACCGCAAGGGCGCGCTGGGCAAGGCGCCCAAACCGATTCAGGATCTGCGGGTGGACATGCCGGTGATCGGACCACGCACCGTCGAAATGGCCGCCGCGGCCGGTCTCGCGGGCATCGGCGGGGTGACGGGGCGGCTGATCCTGATCGACCGCACGGCCATTGTCGCGGCGGCGGACCGATTGGGTCTGTTCGTGTGGGGCGAGGACCGATGAGCCGTCCGTTGAAGATCATGCTGGTGGCGGCCGAGGCTTCGGGCGATGCGCTGGGCGCGGGTCTGGCCCGGGCGCTGAAGACGCGGTTGGGCGACGACGTGGCCTTCGTCGGGGTCGGCGGTCCCCGGATGGCGGCCGAGGGCGTGGCCAGCCCCTTCGACATCGCTGAACTGTCCATCCTGGGCTGGGTCGAGGGCTTGCGGGTCTATGGCATGGTCAAGCGCCGCGTCGCGGAGACGGCGGCCCTGGCCGAGCGGGAACAGCCGGACGCCGTTGTCCTGATCGACAGCTGGGGCTTCACCATCCGGGTGGCCAAGGCCATTCGCGCCGCGCGGCCGGGGGCGCCCCTGATCAAATATGTCGGGCCCCAGGTCTGGGCCTCGCGGCCGAGCCGGGCCAAGGATCTGGCCGGCGCCGTGGACCACCTGCTGGCGCTGTACGCCTTCGACGCGCCCTGGTTCGAACGGCAGGGCCTGCCGACGACGGTCGTCGGCTCCTCGGCCCTGCATGTGGACATGGCCGGCGCCGACGGCGCGGCCTTCCGCGCGCGACGCGGCATCGCCGCCGACGCCAGACTATTGCTGGTCCTGCCGGGCAGCCGGCCCAGCGAGATCACGCGGATGACGCCCGTCTACGAGGCCACGATCGGCAAGCTGAAGGCGCTGGATCCGACGCTGGAGGTCGCCGTGATCGCCGCAGGCACGGTGGCCGCCGATGTCGCCGGACGGATCGCCGCCTGGCCCTTCCGCGTCCATCTGGTTGACGAGTCCGAGAAATACGACGCCATGCGCGCGGCCACCGTGGCCCTGGCCACCAGCGGCACGGTCTCGACCGAACTGGCCCTGGCCGGCGCGCCCATGGTCATCGCCTACAAGATCGGCGGGCTCAGCTATCAGCTGATGAAGCGTATGGTGACGGCGAAACACATCACCCTGTTCAATGTCGCCGCCGACGACCGGATTGCGCCGGAGTTCATCCAGCACGAGGCGACGCCGCCCATCCTGGCTGCGGCGGTCGGCCGGCTGCTGGCCGATCCGGCCATGGCGACGGAACAGGCCCGGCGCCAGACGGCGGCCCTGGAACTGATGGGGCGCGGCGGACCGGATCCGTCGGAACTGGCGGCCGACGCCGTGCTGCGCGTGATCGCGGCGAAGGCCCCGACCGGGACGACGGGCTGACCATGACGCGGCCCTGTCTGGTGCTCATCCCGGGGCTGCTGAACGACGCCGACCTTTGGCGCGACCAGGTCGAGGCCCTGTCCCCGATCTATGACGTCCGCGTCGCCGACATCACCCAGGGTGAGAGCCTGGCGGCCCTGGCCGAGGCGGTGTTCGCCGTCGCGCCCGACCGCTTCTCCATCGCTGGCTTTTCGCTGGGCGGCTATGTCGCCCAGGAGATGCTGAGGCGGGCGCCGGACCGGATCGAACGCCTGGCCCTGCTGGACACCGCCATCCGCGTCGATACGCCCGAGAAGGCGGCGGAGAGGCGAACGCTCGGCCGGCTGGCCCAGGCGTCGGGCCGGTTCCTGGGCATGGGCGATCCGATGATGCGGGCCTATCTCAGCCCCGAGCACGCGGCGGATCCCGAGATGGCGGGACGGGTTCGCGCCATGACCCAGAGACTGGGCCTGGAGGTCTTTCTGCGCCAGAACGCCCTCGCGCGGGCGGACGGCGAGGCGGTGTTGCGCGCCTTCACCCGTCCGGTCCTGGTCCTGTGCGGAGAGGCGGACGGGATCACGCCGCCGGCCGGCCACCGCGAGATGGCGGACCTGGCCTGGGACGCCGAACTGGTCGTGGCGCCGGGGTGCGGCCACCTGACGCCGATCGAGGCGCCGGATCTGGTCAGCGCCGCGCTGGGCCGCTGGATGCGGCGGACCTGACGGTGGCGCGGGCCTTCAGTCCACGCCGGGCCGCGGAAATTCGCGCCGCGCTCCAGATGGCGGCGGGGGCGACGGCCGCCCTTTACCTGGCCACCCTGCTGCAGCTGCCGCATCCTTACTGGAGTGTGATCTCGGCCATCGTCGTCATTCAGGCCAGTGTCGGCGGCGGGGTGCTGAATGTGGCGCGCGACCGGGCCGTCGGCACGGTGACCGGCGCCGTTGTGGGGGCGGCCGTCGCCTTCGTGCGGCCGCCGGGGATGGAGAGCATGGCGCTCAGTCTGGCCGCCGCCACGGCGGTCCTTGCCTTTCTCGGCACGGGCCGCACCTGGCTGAAGGTGGCGCCGGTGACGGCGACCATCGTCATCGCCGGCGGGGCGGGGACCGAGGGGCCGGCCGCCCTGGCCCTGGACCGGATGATGGAGATTATGGTCGGCAGCGGCGTCGGTGTGATCGCCATCCTGGCCCTGTTCCCGCGTCACGCCCGACAGAATTTCCAGATCCAGGCGCGCGACGCGGCCGGGGAGGCGGCGGCCCTGCTTGCCCTGGTGGCGAAGGGCGACCACGCCGACGCAGCCGAGATCACCCGCCGGCACGCCGATCTGAAGCGGCGGCTGGACAAGCTGGGCGACGCCGCCAAACACGTCATCGATCTGCCGGGACCGCAGCGCGAGACAGCGGACCGCGCCGCCCTGGCCCGCGCCTTCTGGCGGGTCCGCAGCGACATCGTCATCCTAGGGCGCGGCTTCCAGGCCGAGGGCGCGGCCGCCCGATTGGGCCCCTGGTCCCAGGACGCCGCCCGGGCCGTCGCCCGGCTGGAAGCCCTGTCGGCGGGGCGGGCCGTTGAGCCCCTGGGGCCGGTCGACCAGGCCCTGGCTCTGTCCATGGCCGTCCAGGGCGACGACATGGCCCTGGGCGCCGCCGCCATCGGCCTGGCGCACATGCACCGCGACCTGGACGATCTGGCGGCGCGGTTCGCCGATCTGAAACTGGTCTGAGGCCAAAGAAAAACGCCGGGGATGGCTCCCCGGCGTTCTGCAGTCCGGTCGTGGGACGGTCGATCAGCCGCGCTGTTCGATCGGCACGTAGTCGCGCTCGGTCGGGCCCGTGTACAGCTGACGCGGGCGGCCGATCTTCTGCGACGGATCCGACATCATTTCCTGCCACTGGGCGATCCAGCCCACGGTGCGGGCCAGGGCGAACAGCACGGTGAACATGCTGGTCGGGAAGCCCATCGCCGACAGGGTGATGCCCGAATAGAAGTCGACGTTCGGGAACAGCTTGCGCGAGGTGAAGTATTCGTCCGACAGGGCGACCTTCTCCAGTTCCTTGGCGACAAGGAACAGCGGGTCGTTCTCGCGGCCCGTGGCGGCCAGGACTTCATAGGCCGACTGCTGCATGACCTTGGCGCGCGGATCGTAGTTCTTGTACACGCGGTGGCCGAAGCCCATCAGCTTGTACTTGCGGTCCTTCACGCCCTGGATGAACTCCGGGATACGGTCCGGGGTGCCGATTTCCTTCAGCATGGTCAGCGCCTCTTCGTTGGCGCCGCCGTGCGACGGGCCCCACAGGCAGGCGATGCCGGCGGCGATACAGGCGAAGGGGTTGGCGCCCGACGAACCGGCCAAGCGGACGGTCGAGGTTGAGGCGTTCTGCTCGTGGTCGGCGTGCAGGGTGAAGATGCGGTCCATGGCGCGCACCAGGGCCGGATCGACGTGATAGTCCTCGGCCGGCACGGCGAAGCACATGCGCAGGAAGTTCTCGGCGTACGACAGGTCGTTGCGCGGCGACACGAAGGGCTGGCCGACGTGGTACTTGTAGGCGCGGGCCGCGATCGTCGGCATCTTGGCGATCAGGCGGATGGCCGAGATGTCGCGCTGCACCGGATCATGGATGTCCAGGCTGTCGTGATAGAAGGCCGACAGGGCGCCGACGGTGCCGACCATGATGGCCATCGGGTGGGCGTCGCGGCGGAAGCCTTCGAAGAAGCGGTCGATCTGAGCATGCAGCATGGTGTGCATGGTGATGCTGTTTTCGAACTTCTCGTACTGCTCGGCCGTCGGCAGTTCGCCGTGCAGCAGCAGGTGGCAGACTTCCACGAAGTTCGACTTCGACGCCAACTGGTCGATCGGATAGCCGCGGTGCAGCAGCACGCCCGCGTCGCCGTCGATATAGGTCAGGGCCGATTCACAGGCGGCCGTGGAGGTGAAGCCCGGGTCGAAGGTGAAGGCGCCCGTTCCGCCGTAGAGCTTGCGGATGTCGATTACGTCCGGACCGGTCGAACCTGACAGAACCGGCAGGTCGACGCTCTTGCCCTCGAAGGAGAGGGTGGCGGTTTTGGATTGGTCAGTCATCAATGCCCCTTTGCATTTGGACGTCCGATCACGGGGAGGCGTCGGGCGCTCTTTGGTTTGTGCGTGATCACTTAGTCGGTTGCAGCGCATCATCCAAGCGCCCGAGACTTTCGTCGCGCCCAAGAGCGGATAAAGTTCGTGCGATATCGGGCGAAGCCGATCCTGCGGTGAGGGCCGCCCGCATGGGAGGACCGATCTTGCCGAACCCGACACCCTCGGATTCGGCGAAGCTCTTGAGCTCGGCTTCAAGCGCGAAGACGTCCCAGGACTGGAACAGGGCCAGGCGGTCGCGCAGGCGGCCGAGGCGGTCCAGGGTCTCGCCCGACAGCAGGGCGGCGCCCTTGTCGTCGAGGGCGAGGGGACGGGTCTTCAGAACGAATTCGGTCTGATCGGCCAGCTCCAGAACGGTCTTGGCGCGATCCTTCACGAAGGGCATGGCGCGCTGCAGCTTCGCCTCGTCGGCCTCGGCTATGGCGCGGCCGCGCTGCAGGTGGGCGTCCAGGGTCAGCTTGGCGAGCCGTTCGTCGTCGGCGAGACGCAGCCAGTGAGAATTGACGTGGGCCAGCTTGTCGAAGTCCAGCCGGGCCGGGGCCTTGCCGATGCCGGCGAAGTCGAACCATTCGACCGCCTGGGCGTCGCTGAACAGCTCGTCGTCGCCGTGGGCCCAGCCCAGACGCGCCAGATAGTTGCGCATGGCCTCGGGCAGATAGCCCATCTCGGCGTATTCGTGCACCGCCTGGGCGCCGTGACGCTTCGACAGTTTGGCGCCGTCCGGGCCGTGGATCAGGGGGATGTGGGCGAAGCTGGGCCGGGTCCAGCCCAGGGCGTCGTAGATCAGGCTCTGGCGGGCGGCGTTGTTCAGATGGTCGTCGCCGCGGATGACATGGGTCACGCCCATGTCGTGGTCGTCCACCACCACAGCCAGATTATAGGTCGGGGCGCCGTCCGAACGCAGCAGGACCAGATCGTCCAGGTCGTCGGTCGACCAACTGACTTCGCCCTGCACCTCGTCCGGCACGGTGACCGTCGTCGACTGCGGACGGCGGAAGCGGACGACATGGGGCAGAGCCAGATCGTCGACGGTCGGGGCGCGGTCCCGCCACGGCGATTCGAAGGCGCGCTTCTCGGCCTTGGCTTCGTCGCGCAGACGGCCGGTCTCCTCGGCCGAGGTGAAGTCGCGATAGGCGTGACCGGTCTCCAGCAACTGATCCACCACCTCGCGGTGGCGGTCGGCGCGGCTGAACTGGAAGACCGGTTCCTCGTCGGCGAACAGTTCCAGCCAGCTCAGGCCGTCGAAGATGGCCTTGACCGCTTCGTCGGTCGAGCGTTCGCGATCGGTGTCCTCGACGCGGATCAGGAAACGCCCTGCGTGTCTCTTCGCGTACAGCCAGTTGAACAAGGCCGTTCTCGCGCCGCCGATATGCAGATAGCCTGTCGGCGAGGGGGCGAAGCGGGTGACGACAGTCGAGGAAGGTGAGGTCATGGGGGAGGGGTCCGTAAGCGAGGCCCTTATACGCCCCGAGGCGGCAAAGCCTACCCCTGGCGCAAGATTGCGGGCCTGGCTGGGCGAACAGGTCGCAATACAGACGCTGAGATGGCGGCTGTGGGCGCCGGTGGCCTTCGGCGCGGGCGGCGCCATCTATTTCTCGCTCCGCTTCGAGCCGCCGTTGTGGCCGCTGGTCCTGACGGCCGCCCTGACCATCGGCGGATGGGTGGCGGCGCGGCGACGGGGTTGGCGACGCTCGGCGACCTGGCTCCTGATGATCGTGGCTTGCGTGGCGAGCGGACTGGCGGCGGGCAGGCTGCGCACCGAGGCCGTCGCCGCGCCCATCGCCCCGTCCCTGAGCGAGCCGACGATGATCGAGGCCTGGGTGGTGGATGTCGACAGTTCTGGCCAGAGGGGCGCGCGGATTGTGGTGGCCCCCGTCCGGATCCGAGGTCTGGCGCCTGAACAGACGCCGGTGAGGCTGCGCGCCACGGTGCAGGGGGAACCGCCGCGGCCGGGCGAAGCGGTGCGACTGTTCGCCATCCTCAATCCTCCGCCGGCCCCGGCCAGCCCAGGCGCCTATGATTTCGGCCGCAACGCCTTCTTCCAGGGGCTGGGCGGCGTGGCCTTCGCCCTGGGCGAGACGCGACGGGTCGACCTGTCCCCGGCGCCGTGGCGCCTGCGGCTGGTCATGGCGGTGGACGCCGCGCGCTACGCCCTGGCGGAACGGATCGTGGTGCGGCTGGGCGAACGAACCGGCGGGGTCGCCGCCGCCATGACCACCAGTCACGAAGCCTGGATCAGTCCGGCCGACATGGATGTGATGCGGGATTCAGGTCTGGCCCATATCCTCTCGGTCTCGGGCCTGCACATGGCGATCGTCGGCGGGTTCGTCTTCTTCGCCGCTCGACTGGGCGTAGCGGCCTGGCCGTGGTTGGCCCTGCGGGTTCCGGGCAAGAAGATCGCCGCCGTGGCGGGACTGACGGCGGTCGGGGTCTATCTGGTGGTGTCGGGCGCGCCGCCCCCGGCCGAGCGGGCCGCCGTCACCGCCGCCATAGCCTTTCTGGCCATCCTGCTGGATCGGCAGGCGGTGACCATGCACGGTCTGGCGGTCGCAGCCTTCGTCGTCCTGGCGCTTCAGCCCGAGGCTATCGTCACGCCGGGCTTCCAGATGTCCTTCGCGGCGACGGCCGCCCTGGTGGCCCTGGTCGAGGCCTGGCCCCGGAGGACGCGGGAGATTTCGGCGCCCTGGCCCATAGTCGTGATTCAGAGGTTCGGCGGCTGGTTGACGGCGGCGGTGGCGGCCAGCGTCGTCGCGGGCCTGGCGACCGGGCCGTTCGCCATGCAGCATTTCAACAGAACGGCCGTCTATGGGCTGCTGGCCAATCTGGGCACGGCGCCGGTCGCGGATTTCGTATTGATGCCGGCCCTGGCCCTGGGTGCGGCGCTGGAGCCCTTGGGGCTGGGCGGGCCCTTCCTGAAGGTCGCAGGTTGGGGCGTGGATCTGATGCTGGCGATCGGAAGCTGGACGGCGGGCCTGCCCGGCGCGGTGCGGACTGTGGCCAGCGCGCCGGATTACGTCCTGCCCATCGCCTTTCTCGGCGTGCTGTTCGTCTGCCTGTGGCGAGGGCGGCTGCGTTGGCTGGGTCTGCCCCTGGCGGCGGCGGTTATGCTGTGGCCGCGTGCGCCGACGCCGGATCTGTGGATCGGCGACGAAGGAACCAACGCCGCCTTTCATCGACAGGCTGAGGCGGTCGTGATCCGGCCGGGCGTGCGTCAATTCGCGGTCGATCTCTGGTCCCGTCGGCGAGGGCTGACGCCGGTGGATCGGGATGAGGCGGGCTGGAGCTGCGATCGGTCGTCCTGTCGCCCGGACGGCGCCGAGGCTGGGCCCCTCGCCCTTTGGTGGGGGCGGGGGACGCCGGAAACCGATCAGATGGACGCCCTGTGTCGCACGGCGCCGGTCGTCAGCGTGCGAGCGGTCCTCGAAGCCCTGCCGTCATCCTGCGACGGGCGGCTGGTGCTCGACGGTGTCGACTATGCGCGGGGCGGAGCGGTGGAGTTGTGGCGCGATGGTCCAGACCACTGGCGCGCCGTCTGGACCGCCGATGTGCGGGGCGACCGGCCCTGGTCGAGCCGGCCGGCCTCCGAACTCAGTGATAGCGACGGATGAGGCCGACCAGCTTGCCCTGAACCGACACCTGGTCCGACCCGTAGATCTTGGTCTCGTAGTTGCGGTTGGCGGGCTCCAGGGCGATGGAGGCGCCTTTCTTGCGCAGTCGTTTCAGCGTCGCCTGCTCGCCCTCGACCAGGGCCACGACGATCTCGCCGGACGAGGCGTTCTCGGTCGCCTTGATCACCACCATGTCGCCGTTGAGGATGCCGGCCTCGATCATCGAATCGCCTTCGATCTCGAGCAGATAGTGTTCGCCAGAGCCCAGCAGGGCCTCAGGCACAGGATAGCGGGCGGTCTCGTGCTCGATGGCGTCGATCGGAGTGCCGGCGGCGATCTTGCCCATCAGCGGCAGTTCGCGGCTGTCGTTGGCGGGTTCCGCCGCCTTCGCACGGCCGCCGCCCTCGATCACATCGGGCTTGAATCCGGCCCGACCACGCGGCGCGCCGGCAGTGGCCTGTTCCGGCAGTTTGGTGACTTCCAGGGCGCGGGCGCGGTGGGCGAGGCGACGAATGAAGCCGCGTTCCTCCAGCGCCGTGATCAGCCGGTGGATGCCCGACTTGGACGCCAGGTCCAGCGCCTCCTTCATCTCGTCGAACGACGGGGAGACGCCGGTCTCCTGGATCCGTTCGTGGATGAACATCAGCAGTTCGTGCTGCTTGCGCGTGAGCATCGCCAAGGCCCTCATGGGCCCCTTCCTCGAATCGGAACGGGCCGTGAACATTGACGATGTTCTGTAAGTGTTCCTTCCTAATGTCAACTTAACGGCGCCGCTGGGCGCCGCGCGACGGAAGGGTCAGGCGGCCAGCAGCTGCCGGGTGGCGGCCTCGACATCGGCCTGGCGCATCAGGCTCTCGCCGACCAGAATGGCCTGGGCGTGGGCCGAGGAAACGCGTTCGACGTCCTCGGGCGTGAAGATGCCGCTCTCGGCGACCAGCAGGGCGCGCACCGGGCTGAGCATCGACAGGCGTTCGGTGACCTCCAGATCGACCTCGAACGTGCGCAGCGAGCGGTTGTTGACCCCGACCAGATTTCCGCCGAGCCCGCAGGCGCGCGCCATCTCGACCTCGTCATGGGTCTCGATCAGGGCGTCCATGCCGAACCGCTCAGCCTCGGACAGCAGTTCGGCGGCCAGTTTGTCGTCGACCATGGCCAGGATGATCAGGATACAGTCGGCGCCCAGAGCGCGGCTCTCGGCCACCTGCCAGGGGTCGACCAGAAAGTCCTTGCGCAGGCAGGGCAGGGCGACCGTATCGCGGGCCTGGACCAGATAGGCGTCGTCGCCCTGGAAGCTGGGGCCGTCGGTCAGGACCGACAGACAGGCGGCGCCGCCGGCCGCATAGGCGCGCGCCAGGGCGGGTGGGTCGAAGTCGGGACGGATCAGACCCTTGGACGGGCTGGCCTTCTTGATCTCGGCGATCAGGGCGGGCCGGCCGGTTTCCTCGCCGACGCGTTCCAAAGCTTCGCGGAAGCCACGCGGGGCGGTGGCCTGAGAGGCCAGGGCCTCGATGGCGTCCTGAGAGGTCGCCGCCTTCCGGGCGGCGACGTCCTCGCGCTTGTAGGCGGCGATGCGTTCCAGAACGTCGGTCATGCTTTGTCTTCGGTATCCAGCGGCGTGTTGGTGATACGGGCCAGACGCTCCAGCGCCTTGGCGGCCCGGCCGTCGTCGATGGCGGCGGCGGCGAGCGCGGCCCCCTCGGCGAGGTCGACCGCCCGATCCGATACCACGAGAGCGGCGGCGGCGTTCAGCAACACGATGTCGCGGTAAGGGCCGGCCTGTCCCGCCAGCAGGGCGCGCAGGGCGACGGCGTTCTCCTCGGCGTCGCCGCCGCGGATGGCCTCGATCGGGGCGCGCGGCAGGCCGGCGTCCTCGGGCGTGACCTGGAAGCGACGGACCGCGCCGTCCTTCCACTCCGCCACCTCGGTCGGACCCGAGGTGGCCAGTTCGTCCAGACCCTGGCCGTGGACGGTCCAGGCGCGCGTTGCGCCCAGCCGCCCCAGCACCTCGGCCAGGGGCTCCAGCAGGCGCGGATCATAGACGCCCATGACCTGGCGTTTCGCCGACGCGGGGTTCGAAAGCGGCCCCAACAGGTTGAAGACGGTGCGGAAACCGATCTCGGCCCGCACCGGACCGACGTGGCGCATGGCGCCATGATAGGCGGGGGCGAACAGGAAGCAGATCCCGGCCTCGTCCAGCGCCTTCCTCTGCTGGGCCTGATCGGCCATCAGGTTCACGCCCAGGATCGACAGGACGTCCGAAGAGCCTGATTTGGAAGACATCGCCCGGTTGCCGTGCTTGGCGACCTTCAGGCCCGCACCGGCCAGCACCAGGGCTGCGGCGGTGGAGATGTTGTAGGTGTGCTGGCCGTCGCCGCCGGTGCCGCAGGTGTCGATCACCTCATAGGGATGATCCAGCGTCAGGGCGGCCTCGCGCATGGCGCCGGCGAAGGCGGCGATCTCGTCCACCGTCTCGCCGCGCATCCGCAGAGCGGTGACGGCGGCGGCGACCTGGGACGAGGTCGGCTCGCCACGCAGACAGGCGGCGAAGAAGTCGTGCGCCTGTTGCGACGTCAGCGGCTGGCCCTCGACCAGACGGGCGAGGATCGGCTTGAAACCGTCGGCCACGATCAGGCGGCCGCGAGGCGCTTCACGCCGGCGATCTCGAGGAAGTTGGCCAGCATGTCGTGGCCGTGTTCGGTGGCGATGGATTCCGGGTGGAACTGGACGCCGTGGATCGGCCGGTCGCGATGCTGCAGGCCCATGATCTCGCCGTCGGCGGTCCAGGCGGTGACCTCCAGACAGTCGGGCAGGGTCTCGCGCTTCACGGCCAGCGAATGGTAGCGGGTGGCGGTGAAGGGCGACGGCAGGCCGGCGAAGACGCTTCGGCCCTCATGCAGGATCGGCGAGGTCTTGCCATGCATCAGGGTCTTGGCGCGGATCACGTCGCCGCCGAAGGCCTGGCCGATCGACTGATGGCCCAGACAGACGCCCAGGATCGGCATGGAGGCCGGGGCGGTCCGGATCAGCGGCAGGCAGATGCCGGCCTGGTCGGGGGCGCAGGGGCCGGGCGACAACAGGACGGCGGCGGGGTTCAGCGCCCACGCCTCGTCCACCGTCAGGTCGTCGTTGCGCACCACATGCGTCGGCGCGCCCAACTCCGCGAGGTAGTGGACGAGATTGTAGGTGAAGCTGTCGTAGTTATCGACGACGAGTATCATGGTCTGGCTTCTAGGCGCGGTCTGCCGCCACGCCAAGGCGGCGCGGCCGTTAAAGCGCATCTTAACACTGGCTGGGACAGATTGGGGGCGTGAAACTGACCGCCGAAAAAGACATCGCCGACAAGATCGCCGCCGCCCGCGCCAAGCTGGCCGTGGCGGAGCCGCGTCCCGCCAGCCCGTTCGCCGCGCTCGGCGCCGCAGCCCTAGCGGCTACGGCGGCCGTGGTCATGGCCGGCGTGGTGGTGATCGGACCGGGCGTCCGTTTCGACGAACCGGCCGCGACCTATGTTCCCTGAATTCTAACGATTGCCGGTGCGAAAACGCCAGGCGTCCTCGGCGGCCCGCATCGGCGCGCGCGCCTTGTGCTGGGTCTCGGCGTATTCCGCCGCCGGATCGCTGTCGGCGACCACGCCCGCGCCGGCCTGGACGAAGATTCGGTCGTCGGCGAACAGGGCGGTGCGCAGGGTGATGCAGATGTCCGCCTCGCCCCCGGCCGAGATATAGCCCACGCCGCCGCCGTAGCCGACGCCGCGCTTCTCGCTCTCCAGTTCGTCGATGACCTCCATCGCCCGCACCTTGGGCGCGCCCGACAGGGTGCCGGCGGGCAGGGCCGCCAGCAGGGTGTCCACCGCATCCAGCCTGGGATCGGCCTTGCCGCGCACGTTCGAGACGATGTGCATGACCTGGCTGTAGCGTTCGACGACGAAGCTTTCCGTCACCTCCACCGTCCCCGGCGCTGCGACCCGGCCGACGTCGTTGCGGCCCAGATCCAGCAGCATCAGGTGTTCGGCCCGTTCCTTGGGATCGGCCAGAAGCTCGACTTCCAGCGCCTTGTCGGCCTCGGGCGTGGCGCCGCGGGCGCGGGTGCCGGCCAGCGGACGGATGGTGACCTCGCCGTCCTTCAGTCGGACCAGGATCTCCGGGCTGGACCCGGCCAGCTGGAAGCCGTCGAAGTTCAGATAGAACAGATAGGGCGACGGGTTCTGTCGACGCAGCGAGCGATAGAAGGCGAACGGATCCTCGGTCCAGGGCGCCGAAAACCGGTGGCTGAGCACGACCTGGAAGATGTCTCCGGCGCCGATGTAATCCTTGGCCCTGGCGACCATTTCGCCGAATCCGGCCTCGTCCACCGGAGAGGCGAAGACCGGCGCGCTCGTCTCGTGCGGCGCCGCGCGGACGGGTAGGGGCTCGCGCAGGGCGGTCTCGAAGGCGTCCAGCCGGGCGACGGCGGCGTCGAAGGCCTCGCGCGGCGCGATCCCGGCGTCGGGATAGGCGGCCGAGATCAGGACGATCTCGTGCCGCACGGAATCGAAGATCGACACCAGCGACGGCCGCGTCAGTACGGCGTCGGGCAGGTCCAGCGGATCCGGATTGGGTTCGCCCAGCGGCTCAAGCAAGCGGACCATGTCATAGCCGAACACGCCGAACAGGCCGGCGGCCATCGGCGGCAGGCCCTCGGGCAGGTCGAATTTCGACGCGGCGATCAGGGCGCGCAGCGACTGCAGCGTCGGCAGGGGCTCGGGCGTGAACCGGCCCTCGGCGATGGCCACGCCTCGCGCCAGTTCGGCTGCGTTGGCGCGGCAGCGCCAAACGACGTCCGGATCCAGCGTCAGGATCGAATAGCGACCCTTGACCGCGCCGCCCTCGACCGATTCCAGCAGGCAGGCGTAGGGGCGGTCGCGGCCCAGTTTCAGATAGGCTGAGACCGGGGTCTCCAGGTCGTCGATGATGCGTCGGACGACGACCTGCGGCCGACCGGCCGAAAGGCCGGCGGCGAAGGCGTCGAAGTCGGCTTCGCCGTAGGCGGCCTCGGTCATTGCGCCGGAGCGGCGGGGGCGGCCTCGGCGGACAGGCCCAGGGCCTGACGCGCCAGGGCGACGTCGTTCTTGGCCTTGGAGCGCTGGGCGCCGGCGGTCATTTCCGCCTGGACCATGGCCTGGACCAGTTCCTGGGTGATGCGCGGGCGGGCCTGTTCGGCCAGCGGGCCGGCGACGGCCGGGTTGGCGGCGTGGACATTGTCGACGCGGCCGACGAGGAAGCCGCCCTGGCCGGGTTGCGAGAAGACTTGACCCTTGGCCTGACCGAACAGGCCCTGGAGCACGCCCTGGCCCAGCGATTCCTGGGTGGCCTGGTCGCGGACGACGCCGGTGCGGACCGTCAGCGGCGCATTCACCGAGCGGGCGACGGCGGCGATGTCCTGACCCTGACGGATCTTTCCGGCCAGTTCCTCGGCCTTGGTCGACAGGCGGCGACCGATTTCACGCTGCATCCACTGCGCGGCCAGGGGCTCGCGCACCTCGGCCAGGGTCGGCAGGGCCGACGGGCGGATGTCGTTCACGCGCACCGCGAAATACTGGCCCTGGCCGGCGTCGATCACGTCGCTTTCGCCGCCCTTGGTCAGGCTCCACGCCGTCTGGAAGATCTGCGGCGGGGCGTTCAGGGCCTGGCCGTTCGGCAGTTTGCCGTCCTGGGTGAAGGGGGGCAGGTCGACCAGGCGGCCGCCGGCCTCCCGTGCGGCGTCGGCCAGGTTCTTGCCGGCCGTGCGGGCGGCTTCGTACTTCTCGACCTTGGCGTAGGTCTGGCCCTTCACGTCCTCGGCGCGCAACTCCTGCACAATCTGTTCCCGCGCGCTTTCCAGCGTGGCCGGCTGGCCGGGCTGGATGGCGGTGACCTTGGCGACGGCGAAACCGATGCCCGCCTGGACCGGCTCCGACACCTGGTTGACCTGCAGGCCGAAGACGGCGGCGGCGGTGGCGGCGTCGCCGATCGCGGCGCGCGGGGTGGCGTCGAAGTTGGCGGGCTGAATGCTGTTGGCGCGGCCGACGTCGGCCGGCGACTGACCGGACCGCAGGGCGGCGGCGATCTTCTGGGCGGCGTCGCGGCTTGGGGCGGTCAGGGTGGTGAAGGTGCGGGTCTCGGGCTTGCCCAGGCTGTCCTTCTTGAACTCGAAACGTTCGCGGATGCGGTCGTCGGAGATCGGGGCGGCGGCGCCCTGATCAGGCGTGAACAGCACGACCGAGACCATGCGGAACTCCGGCGCGCGCAGGCGGGCGGCGTTTTCCTGGATGAAGGCGTTCAACTGGGCGTCGGTCGGGGCCGGCACCTGGCCGGCCATGGCCGGGGTCAGTTCGAACCAGCGGCCGTCGCGGGTCTCGAAGGCCGAACCGGCGAGCAGGGCGCCGTAGATGCGCGGCACGCGGGCGCCGGCGAAGACGGCGGCGCCGAAATGCTCGGTCGCATACTGGTCGCGCAGGTCCTGCTCCAGCATGGCCGGGGTCAGGTTCTGTTGGGCCAGGGCGCTCTCATAGGCCTGCTGGTCGAACTGGCCGGTGACCGAGTTGAAGAAGGCCGGGATCTGGCGGATCTGCTTGACGATCAGATCCTTGCCGGGACGTATGCCCGCCTTCCAGGCCCAGTTCAGGAAGCCCAGCTGTTCGGTCTGGCTGTCCAGGAAGCGGGTGTGGATGTTCTCAGCGATCAGGTCCTCGTTGGTCACGGGACGACCGGCCTGCTGCTGGATATTCTCGCGCACGCGACCGAAGGCCGCGCTGAACTCGGCCTCGTTCATCGACCGGTCGCCAGCGTCGATGACGTGTTTCGGTCCCAGGTTGGCGAATACATCCATGCGCGCGCCCACGATCACGAAACTGATGGCGATCAGGACGAGCAGGGCGGCGGCCCACTTGGAGCGCGAGAAGGCGCGGAAGGCGGTGATCATTCGAAAACCCGGAGTCTTGCCGACGTTGGCGTTACGGTGGCGTATAGTCGGGGCAGGCGCGGGCCTGCAAGGACGGCATGATGTCCAGATTGCGGCGATGGCTCTTGGCTTGGCGGTTTCGTCCCCCTAGACAGGGCGTATGAAACAATCCGTGAAGTTGATCGCCGGTAACTGGAAAATGCATGGGCTTTCGTCGGCCCTGTCCGAAGCCCAGGCCCTGAAGGACGCTGTCGCCGCGTCGCAACCCGCCTGCCGCGTCGCCCTGTGCCCGCCCGCCACCCTGACCGACCGCATGAGCCGAACCCTGTCGGGCGGCGGCGTCGAACTGGGCGGGCAGGACTGCCATGAGAAGGTGACGGGCGCCTTCACCGGCTCGGTCTCGGCGGAGATGCTGGCCGACGCCGGGGCGACCCTGGTGATTCTGGGCCATTCGGAGCGCCGCGCCGCCTACGGCGAGACCGACGCCGACATCGCCGCCAAGGTGGAGGCGGCCATCGCTGCGGGGCTGGAGCCCATCATCTGCGTCGGCGAGACCCTGGAACAGCGTGAGGCCGGAGAAGCCGTCGCCGTGGTCAGCGCCCAGGTCGCGGGTTCGCTGCCGGACGGCCTGTCGGAGCGCGACTTCGCCGTGGCCTATGAACCGGTCTGGGCCATCGGCACCGGCCTGACCCCGACTCTGGAACAGATCGCCGAGGTTCACGCCGCTGTCCGCGCCGCCATGGTCAAGCGTCTGGGCGAGACGGCTCGACCCGCGCCGATTCTGTACGGCGGCTCGGTCAAGCCGGACAATGCGGCTGAAATTCTGGCGACGGCCGAGGTTGGCGGCGCTTTGGTCGGAGGGGCCTCTCTGAAGGCCGAGGACTTCCTGAAGATCGTCAACGCCGCCTAGGCGGCGCAGGATGTTTGCCCCCCGGCGGCTTCGGTGATAGAGGCCCCCGCTTGATTGGCGCAGCTCCGCGCCCACATGAATGACGCCATGCTCCAGACCATCCTGCTCGTCGCCATCATCCTGATCGCCGTCTCCCTGACGGGCGTCGTGCTGCTGCAGCGTTCCGAGGGCGGCGCTCTCGGCATGGGCGGCGGGCCGTCGGGCTTCATGACGGCGCGCGGCGCCGGCAACCTGCTGACCAAGGTGACCTGGATCCTGGCCGCCCTGCTGTTCGGTCTGACCATCGTCCTGACCGTCGTCGGCAACATCGACCGGGCCTCGGTCTCGGTGATCGACGCCGACGCCGTGGGTTCGCTGGCCACCACGCCGCAGACCCAGCGACAACAACCGGCCCAGCAACAGCCGGCCGCTCCGGCCCAGCCGGCGGCCCCGTCGCTGGACGACCTGGAAGCCAGCCTGCCGTCGGCCTCGACGACGCCGGCTCAGCCCCAGCAGCCCGCCCCGTAAGGGACAGGCGAACGACCCGACTTCCCGAAAGCGCGCCGCAGGGCGCGCTTTCTTCTTTTGATCAACAGTTCGATTCGTTGCGGGCCATGCGCCGTATGCGAATCATGCAGTAAGGTGTCCGCCCATGGCTCGCTATGTGTTCATCACCGGCGGCGTGGTTTCCTCGCTCGGAAAAGGCCTCGCCTCCGCCGCTCTCGGCGCTCTTCTGCAGGCGCGCGGCTACAAGGTCCGCCTGCGCAAGCTCGACCCCTATCTGAACGTCGATCCGGGCACGATGAGCCCGTATCAGCACGGCGAGGTCTTCGTGACCGACGACGGCGCCGAGACCGACCTGGATCTGGGCCACTACGAGCGGTTCACCGGGGTGTCGGCCGCCAAGTCCGACAACATCACCACGGGCCGGATCTATTCGACCATCCTGGAGAAGGAGCGTCGCGGCGACTATCTGGGGGCGACAGTCCAGGTCATTCCCCATGTCACCGACCAGATCAAATCCTTCTGCCTGACCCCGGCCCTGACCGATGCGGGCGAGGACGTCGATTTCGTCCTGGTCGAGATCGGCGGCACCGTCGGCGACATCGAGGGCCTGCCCTTCTTCGAGGCCATCCGGCAGCTGGGTCAGGACCTGCCGCGCGGTCAGAGCTGCTTCGTCCACCTGACCCTTCTGCCCTTCATCAAGACCGCCGGCGAGATGAAGACCAAGCCGACCCAGCACTCGGTCAAGGAGCTTCGCTCCATCGGCATTCAGCCGGACATCCTGCTGTGCCGCTGCGAACAGCCGATCCCGGCCGAGGAGAAGCGCAAGATCGGCCAGTTCTGCAATGTGCGCGAAAGCGGCGTGATCCAGGCGATGGACTCGGCCGACATCTACGCCGTGCCGCTGGACTATCACCGCGAAGGTCTGGACAGCGAAGTCCTGGCCCATTTCGGCGTCACCGACGCGCCCGAGCCCGATCTGTCCCTTTGGCAGGAAATCTCGCGTCGTCGTCTGCACCCGGACGGCGAGGTCACCATCGCCGTGGTCGGCAAGTACACGGTCCTGAAGGACGCCTATAAGTCGCTGATCGAGGCCCTGCATCACGGCGGCGTGGCCAACAACGTCAAGGTCAACATCGACTGGGTCGAGGCCGACACCTTCGAGGGCGATCCCGAGGCCTGCGAGGAGCGCCTGCAGGGCGCCCACGCCGTCCTGGTGCCCGGCGGCTTCGGCGAGCGCGGCTCGGAAGGCAAGATCGAGGCGGCCCGGTTCGCCCGCGAGCGCAATATTCCCTATTTCGGCATCTGTTTCGGCATGCAGATGGCGGTGATCGAAGCGGCCCGTAACCTGGCCGGCTATCCCAAGGCCTCGTCCACCGAGTTCGGTCCGACCGCCGAGCCGGTCGTCGGTCTGATGACGGAATGGACGCAAGGGAATCAGCGCGTCCTGCGCCAGCAGGGCGGCGATCTGGGCGGCACCATGCGCCTCGGCGCCTATGACTCGACCCTGACGGCGGGGTCCAAGATCGCCGAGATCTACGGCTCGACCGCCATAAGCGAGCGTCACCGTCACCGCTACGAGGTCAACATCAACTATCGCGAGGCGATCGAGCAGAAGGCCGGCCTGGTCTTCGCCGGTCTGTCGCCCGACGGCGTCCTGCCCGAGACGGTCGAACGCCCGGACCACCCCTGGTTCATCGGTGTCCAGTATCACCCCGAACTGAAGAGCCGGCCCTTCGCGCCGCACCCCCTGTTCGCCAGCTTCATCGGTGCGGCCGTGGTGCAGAGCCGTCTGGTCTGATCAAACCGCGTTCACGGACCTGCGATTCTGTCAGGTCCGTGTTTTGCAGTAAACTGCCTGGAACGGATCGAAATGATACGATCCGAAGGGCAGGGGTCGTCGATGGTCGGCGAGTTGCTTTATCATCTTCACCGGCATTTTCGCCTGGTGCTGATCGCCGGCGGCCTGGCTCTGGTCGTGGGCGTGTCGGCGCTTGGCTGGGAGGTCGTGCGGCACAAGGGCGAACCGGCCCGCCCGGTCGAAGCCGGGCAGGCCTGAGCCGTATCAGTCGATCTTCAGGCGGATGAAGACCATGCCGCCGTCCGGATCGCCGCCGTAGATCGGCTCCAGCGCGTTCGGCACGCGATTGACGGCATAGAGACCGCCGAGGCCGAAGCGCACATGCTCGCTCAGCCGCCAGTCATGCACCACGCCCAAGGAGGCCTTTCCCACGGTGTAGAGCGGGCCGTGTCCGCCGCCGAGGCCGGGGACCAGTTCGTCGGTCTCGATCCGTTCGGCACGCGCAAAGACGGTCCAGCGGTCATTCGGGTGAACCGCCGATTCCAGCAGCCAGCCGTCCTTGGACTCGTCATGATCATTGGTCTTGCGGCCCCAGGCCAGGGTCGAGGACCACCAGCCCGCGTCGCCCAGGCGGCGCGTATGGATGGCGCTGGCCGACCATTTGGCCTCGTCCTCGTCCGGTTCGAGCTGCTCAGGCCCGGTGGACTTGGCGTAGGAGGCCTGAAGCGACCATTCGTCGGTCGGATTCCACGAACCGCGGACCGACCAACTGTCCAGTTTCGGCGAGTCTATGCCCCAGCGCTCTTCGTCCGGCTCGCGTCCCTTGAAGGCCGAGGTCTCGATCTTGAACCGGTCGTGCGCCCAGCCCAGGGTCGTGACGCCGAAGACGATATGGGTCGAGTCCAGCCAGTGGTGGGTGATCGGCGCCTCCGGGCTGTCCATGGCGCTCATCCGGTGCATGAAGGCCGGCGGGCCGAAGGCGGGCTCGCCGGGCAGGCCGATATAGGCATAGACGCTGTCCTTGTCGGACAGCCGTTTCGAATAGCTGGCCGACAGCTCCATGAAGAAGTCGTGCGGATGCTGGCGGTCGATCAGGGGATTGATCCCGTCCGCCGTCTCGCCCGCCGCCAGCAGCAGGGGGTAGCCGGACTTGCCCATCAACGGGTCGGGGCTGAGCATGGCGCGCAGATTCAGGACCGAGCCGTCGTCATAGTCGCGCCGCGCCGTAGTCATCAGCATGCCGGAGGCGAAGGTCTTGTCGCCGCCGCGCGGACCCGACTGGGTGTTGTAGGTCAGGTTCAGCAGGGCATGGGTCATCACCATCCAGTCGCCCTTCACGGTGTGGACGCCGCCGTGTTCGCCCGCGTCGGGCTGCCAGCTGGTGCCCGAGGCGTCGCGGCTCATGGGCCAGGCGCCATAGGGACTGGTCATGACGTGGCCCATGGCGGCGTGATCGGTCATGTTGTGGGCCGGCGACGGCGCTTCGGTCTTCTCCGGCATGGTCATGTCGCCCATGTCGTGACCAGCGTGCGGATCGGTCGCCTGGGACGTGGTCGGCGCCGGTTGGGCGTGGTGGTGGGAGTGTTCCTGTGCGCCGGCGGCCTGGGCCAGGGCGAGCAGGGAGACGCCGGCGCAGGCGCCGACGAGGGTACGGGGAGCCATCAAGGCCTCCTTGAATGATCGTGACTGAAGGCGCCGAGAACGGCGCACGGGTTCAGGCGATCAGGAGACGGGGTGGTCCGGGTTCGGGCGACAGACGGCGACCGGCGGGCAGATCGACCAGCGGCGCGCTGAGGCGGGCCGGTGAAATCGTCGGTGCGAAACGACCGGCCGGATCGACCGCCGGGGCGGCGACGCAGGCGGCGCAGCAGGCCATGGCCTTCATCGCCTTGCCGGAGGAGTTTGGCGCCTGATCCGGGGTCTGGCCCGGCGTCGAATGGCTCATCTCGTGGCATGGGGCCTCGGCCATGGCCGGCGACGCCGAGACGCCGATGGCGCCCAGGGTCAGCACCGCCAGGGCGCCGAGCATCAGCAGAAGGGACGAGAAGATCCTCACGCCGTCAGGATAGGGGGCGGCCATCGACGCCGCAATGGCTCAACGCGCCGGCTTCTTGTCGATCAGGGGCAGGCCCGGCGCGTCCGGCGGGGTCTGTCCGCCCGCGCCCAGCTCCAGCTGCATGAAGACCACGTCGCGCCAGTCGTCGTGCTTCCAGCCCGCCGCCTTGAAGATTCCGGCGTCGGCGAAACCGCGCGCCCGATGCAGGGCGATGGAGCCTGTGTTCTCGGAATCCCCGATCACCGCCACCATCTGGCGCAGCCCCATCGCCTCGCAACGGAGGATCAGTGCGTCCAGCAGGGCGCCGGCCACGCCGCGTCCGCGCGCTGCGGGCGCGACATAGATCGAGTCCTCGACCATGTAGCGATAGGCCTGACGCGTCCGGAACGGACCGGCATAGGCGTAGCCGACCACGGCGCCGTCGATCTGGGCGACCAGACGCGGCAGGCCCAGGGCCTCGACCGCAGCGAACCGTCCGGCCATCTCGATCTCGTCCGGCGCCTCCAGTTCGAAGGTGCCGCGCCCGTTGGCGACGCTCTCGGCGTAGATGGCCGTGATCGCCGCCATGTCGGCGGCCGTCGCTTCGCGGATCGCGACCCCGGTCGCCATCAGCCCAGCAACCGGGCGGCCTGGGGCGCGAAATAGGTCAGGACGCCCGCGCATCCGGCTCGCTTGAAGCCGTGCAGAGTCTCCAGAATGGCGCGGTCCTGGTCCAGCCAGCCGTTGGCGATGGCGGCCTGCATCATCGAATACTCGCCCGACACCTGATAGGCGAAGGTCGGGACGCGGAAGGTCTCGGACACACGCCGCACGATGTCGAGATAGGGCATGCCCGGCTTGACCATCACCGCATCGGCGCCTTCGGACAGGTCCATGGCGACCTCCTTCAGGGCCTCGTCCGAGTTGGCGTAGTCCATCTGATAGGTCTTCTTGTCGCCCTTCAGCGCGGCCGACGAACCAACGGCGTCGCGATAGGGGCCATAGAAGGCCGAGGCGAATTTGGCGGCGTAGGACAGGATCAGGGTGTCCTTGAAGCCGTTGGCCTCCAGCGCCTCGCGCACCGCCTGGATACGACCGTCCATCATGTCCGAAGGCGCCACCACGTCGGCGCCGGCGTGGGCGTGGATGAAGGCCTGTTCGGCCAGACGGTCCAGGGTGTCGTCATTGGCGATCCGGTCGCCCTCCATCACCCCGTCCTGGCCATGGTCGGTGTAACAGTCCAGGGCCACATCGGTCATGACGCCGATCTCGGGCGCGGCGTCCTTGATGGCGCGGATACAGTCGGGGATCAGGCCGTCCGGATCGGTCGCGCCGGTGCCGACATTGTCCTTGGCCACGGTCTTCACGTTCGGGAACAGGGCCACCATCGGGATGCCCAGGTCGCGGGCCTCGACAGCCGCCGCCGCCGCCGCCTTGGGCGACAGGCGGAAGACGCCGGGCATGGAGCCGACCGGTTCGCGGTCTTCGGCGCCGTCGTGGACGATCAGCGGCCAGATCAGGTCAGCCGGCGTCAGGGTCGTCTCGGCGACCAGGCGACGCACCCAGGGGCTGCTGCGCAGGCGGCGCGGACGGGCGAGCGGGAAGGGGGCGGGCTGATAGGGAAGCATGGCGGGGCCTTTGGAAATCTGTCGCCGGACTAGCGCCGCCGGGGCCGGGGCGCAAATCGCGTGATGCGTCGGATCGTTTCGGCCGTGATCGCCGCTTGCGCGGATCGGCGAAATGCGGGCCTATCGCCACACATCCAGGGAGACGGTGATGATCAAGCGATTGACGGCGGGCGCGGCGGTTCTGGCTCTGGCGGCGGGTCTGTCCGGCTGTATCATTGTGTCGTCGGACGGCGGCTCTCGCACGGTGGTGTCCGCCGACGCCGGCATGGCCTCGACGGGGCCGGCCTATGGCGGTCTCTATGCCGACGCGGTCGCCGATTCCAAGCGTCCGGCCGACGAGGTCGAGCGCGACGCCCTGCGTCATCCGGCCGAGATGCTGGCCTTCGCCCAGGTCGCCCCGGGCGACAAGGTCGCCGATATCCGCCCCGGCGCCGGCTATTTCTCGCGCCTGTTCTCCGACGTCGTCGGGCCGAACGGTCGCGTCTACGCCTTCGTGCCGAACCGGACGATGGAACGCGAGAACCCCCGCGCAGACGCCCTGGTCGCGGCCTATCCGAACATCGTGCGGGTCAACGGCCTGCTGGACTCGATGACCTATGCCGAGCCGCTGGACATGATCTTCATGAGCCAGGAATACCACGACTTCCACATCCCCGGCTTCAATACCGATGTGGCGAAGATGAACGCCGCCGTCTTCGCGGCGCTGAAGCCCGGCGGCCGCTACATCCTGATCGACCACCAGGCCGCGCCGGGGACGGGGATCTCGGCGGTTCAGACCCTGCACCGGATCGAGGGCGACTATCTGAAGCGCGAGGTCGAGGCGGCGGGCTTCGTCTTCGAGGGCGAAAGCACGGCCGTCGCCAATCCGGCCGACGACCACAGCCTGAACGTCTTCGACGAGGCCATTCGCGGCAAGACCGACCAGTTCGTCTATCGCTTCCGCAAACCGGGCTGATGCGGGCGACCGCTCTGGCCCTCGCAGCCCTGCTGGCGACGGCGGGCGCTGCAGTTGGCCAGACGCCGCCCTACGCGGTCGCACCCGACCTGTTCGACGCCGCGCGGCCCGACCTCGGCCTGTCGCCGGCGTCGGGAACCCAGACCTTCACCGTCTTCGCCCCGACGGCGGAGACGGACCGGTTCAGCAACGGCGTGGTCCTGATCCCCTTCAAGGGACGGCTCTACGCCCAGTGGCAGAGTTCGGCCCGCGACGAGGACAGTCCCGACACCTGGGTCGCCTACGCTGTCAGCGACGACGGCGAGACCTGGAGCGCGCCGCGCGTGCTGGAGCCGGCCGGGCAGGGCGGTTCCATGCGCTCCAGCGGCGGCTGGCGGACCGACGGCGCAACCCTGGTCGCCTATGTCAACGTCTGGCCCGACGGCTTCCAGTCCGGCGCCGGCGGCCATGCCGAGTATCGCACCAGCATCGACGGCGAGACCTGGAGCGAACCGCGCCGGGTCATGGGGGCGGACGGCCGGCCGGTCGAGGGGGTGATCGAACAGGATCCGCATCTGATCGACGGTCGGCTGATGACCGGCTTCCATCTGCGGCCCGGCATGATCGCCAAACCCTTCTTCACCGAGGATCCGCTGGGCCGGTCCGGCTGGACCGAGGGCCGGATGGAGAACCTGCCGCGCGACACGAGCCAGGCCGCCGCCGCCCATGAACGCCGCCTCAGCCGCGAGATCGAACCCAGCCTGTTCCGCCGCGCAGACGGTTGCGCCGTCATGGTCTTCCGCGACGAGGAGCTCAGCTTCCGCCAACTGGCCAGCGAGAGCTGCGACCGGGGCGTCAGCTGGACCAGGCCGGTCCTGACCGACATGCCCGACGCCCGCGCCAAACAGAGCGCCGGCAATCTGCCGGACGGAACCGCCTATCTGGTCAATGCGCCCAACAGCGATCGGCCGCGCATGCCCCTGGCCGTCACGGTCGCCCCCGACGGCCGCCGTTTCGACCGCAGTTTCCTGCTGCGCGGGCAGGGCGATCTGCAGCCTCTGCGGTTCGAGGGGCAGTACAAGCGGCCCGGCTACCACTATCCGAAGAGCGTCGTCTGGGGCGGCTGGCTCTATGTCGGATACGCCACGAACAAGGAGGACGTACAGGTGACCCGCATCCCTGTCGCGAGCCTGACGGTAAACTGAGAGTCGTTATCAATTAAAGGCTTGGGTCGTTTTGTCCACACCCCCTGCATGGACAAGGCCCGGCGCCGGGCGCAAATAGCGAGCCTGACACGCCATAAGCGAAAGAACGACTGCGTTGTTCGACTATAAGGCCGCCTTCGACAACTCCGTGGAACAGGTCCGCAGCGAGGGACGCTACCGCGTCTTCGCCGACCTGAAGCGCGTCCGCGGCCAGTTTCCCCAGGCCGTGCGCCGCCGCGAGGACGGGTCCGAGCAGGACGTCGTCATCTGGTGCTCCAACGACTACCTCGGCATGGGCCAGCACCCGGCCGTGCTGGAGGCCATGCACGGCGCGATCGACGCGGTCGGCGCCGGCGCCGGCGGCACGCGCAACATCTCGGGCACGACCCGCTCGGCCGTCGACCTGGAGGCCGAACTGGCCGACTGGCACGGCAAGGAGGCGGCCCTACTGTTCACCTCGGGCTATGTCGGCAACGAGGCGACCCTGTCGACCCTGCAGAAGATCCTGCCGGGCCTGATCACCTTCTCCGACGCCCTGAACCACGCCTCGATGATCGCCGGCATCCGCCACGGCGGGGGCGAGCGTCACATCTTCCGTCACAATGACCTGGCCCATCTGGAAAGCCTGCTGGCCGCCGCGCCCGCCGACGCGCCCAAGCTGATCGCCTTCGAGAGCGTCTATTCGATGGACGGCGACATCGCCGACCTGGCCGGCACCATCGCCCTGGCCAAGAAATACGGCGCCCTGACCTATCTGGACGAGGTCCATGCCGTCGGCCTGTACGGCAAGACCGGCGCCGGCGTGGCCGAGCGTGACGGGGTTCTGGACCAGATCGACATCATCGAATGCACCCTGGGCAAGGCCGTCGGCGTCATGGGCGGCTATATCGCCGCCGACAGCCTGATCGTCGACGCGGTGCGCAGCTGGGCCTCGGGCTTCATCTTCACCACCAGTCTTCCTCCCGCCTTGACGGCGGGGGCTTTGGCCTCGGTGCGGCATTTGAAGGCTCATCCGGAACTGCGTGAAAAGCATCAGGAACGCGCCGCGACCCTGAAGGCCCGCTTCGCCGCCGCCGGGATCCCGGTGATGGACAGCGAAAGTCACATCGTCCCGGTCCATGTCGGTGATCCGGTCCACTGCAAAATGATCTCGGACATGCTGCTGGACGAATACGGCGTCTATGTTCAGCCGATCAACTATCCGACCGTGCCCAAGGGGACCGAGCGTCTGCGCTTCACGCCTTCGCCGAACCACACGGACGAGATGATGGACCATCTGGTCCAGGCGATGGACAGGCTGTTCTCCCACTGCAACGTGGCGCGTCGACCCGTCGCGGCCTGATCCGCTAGGGCTGTCGGCCCCGACTGTGGCATGGTCGAATCCGGTATTCGCCTGATCGAGCGAAGGAAATGGATTCCAGGGACGAGATTATCGTCGAGTTCGTGCGCAACGGACCCTACGTCAAATGTTCGGCCATCCACGTCGCCACCGGCCGCGAGGTCAGCGCCATGGGGCCCGTCAACGAACCCAAGGCGGTGGAGCGTGTGGCGATCGCCAAGCTGAAGCGGGCCTTGGGGGCGAGCTGACCACAAGATATTGTGGTTCCGTCCGCTGCGGACTAGATAGGCGGCCTTCTGATTTGCGGGGATTCCGACGTGACCGCCTTCACCCATGACGCCTATTTCACCAAGACCCTGGCCGACGCCGATCCCGACGTCTTCAAGGGCATTCAGGGCGAGTTGGGCCGTCAGCGCGAACAGATCGAACTGATCGCCTCCGAGAATATCGTCTCCCAGGCGGTGCTGGACGCGCAAGGCTCTGTCCTGACGAACAAATACGCCGAGGGCTACCCCGGTCGCCGCTATTACGGCGGCTGCGAATTCGTCGACATCACCGAGGATCTGGCGCGCGAACGGGCCAAAAAACTGTTCGGCGCCGCCTTCGCCAACGTCCAGCCCCACTCGGGCGCCCAGGCCAACCAGGCGGTCTTCTTCACCCTGCTGCAGCCGGGCGACACCTTCCTGGGCATGGATCTGGCCGCCGGCGGTCACCTGACCCACGGCTCGCCCGCCAACCAGTCGGGCAAGTGGTTCCGCCCCGTGACCTACAAGGTCACCGAAGACACCCATCTGATCGACTACGACCACGTCGCGGAAATGGCCCAGAAGGAGAAGCCCAAGCTGATCCTGGCCGGCGCCAGCGCCTACAGCCGCCACATCGACTTCAAGCGGTTCCGCGAGATCGCCGACAGCGTCGGCGCCTATCTGATGGTCGACATGGCCCACTACGCCGGCCTGGTCGCCGGCGGCGTCTATCCTGATCCGATCCCGCACGCCCATGTCGTCACCACCACGACGCACAAGACCCTGCGCGGTCCGCGCGGCGGCATGATTCTGTCCAACGACGTGGACCTGGGCAAGAAGATCAACTCGGCCGTCTTCCCCGGTCTGCAGGGCGGCCCGCTGGAACACGTCATCGCCGGCAAGGCCGTGGCCTTCGGCGAGGCGCTGAAGCCCGAGTTCAAGCTCTACGCCCAGCAGGTGGTCAAGAACGCCCAGGCCCTGGCGGCCGTTCTGGTCGATCGCGGCCTGGCCATCGTCTCGGGCGGCACCGACAGCCACCTGATGCTGGTCGATCTGCGGCCCAAGGGCGTGACCGGCAAGGCGACCGAGCACGAGCTCGAAAAGGCGCTGATGACCTGCAACAAGAACGGCGTGCCGTTCGACACCGCGCCCTTCACCGTCACCTCGGGCGTCCGCCTGGGCACGCCGGCCGGCACGACGCGCGGCTTCGGCGAGGAAGAGTTCAAGCAGATCGGTCACTGGATCGCCGACGTCGTCTCGTCGATGAACGGCGGGGACGAGGCCGATCCGGCCGTGGTCGCCTCGGTCGCCGCCCAGGTGCGCGAACTGACCGCGCGCTTCCCCATCTACGGATGATCTGAATGAAGTGCCCCTTCTGCGGTCATCAGGACACCCAGGTTAAGGACAGCCGGCCGTCGGACGACGGCTCGGCCATCCGACGCCGTCGGTCCTGTCCCAACTGCAACGGGCGCTTCACCACCTTCGAGCGGGTGCAGTTGCGCGAGCTGGTGATCCTGAAGCGCAACGGGCGGCGCACGCCGTTCGAGCGCGACAAGTTGGAACGGTCGCTGGGCGTGGCCCTGCGCAAACGTCCGGTCCAGGCGGATCAGGTCGAGCAACTGGTCAACCGGATCGTGCGTCAGCTGGAAAGTCTGGGCGAGACCGAGATCGCCTCCAGCGTCGTCGGCGACTTCATCATGAAGGCGCTGAAGTCGGTCGATGAGGTGGCCTATGTCCGCTACGCCTCGGTCTACAAGGATTTCCGCCACACAGGCGACTTCGCCAAATTCCTCGGCGACGAAGGCCTGGACGAGCCCGGCAAGGGCTGATGCGCGTCACCCTGAAACTGGCGACCTCGCTGGACGGCCGCATCGCGACCGCGACGGGCGAAAGCCGCTGGATCACCGGCGAGGCCGCGCGTCTGGAAGGGCATCGGCTGCGGGCCGGCCATGACGCCATCCTGGTCGGGGTCGAGACCGTGCTGCACGACGACCCCGAACTGACCGCCCGCCTGCCGGGTCGGTCCGTGGATCAGCCGCTGCGCGTGGTGCTGGACAGCCGTCTGCGCACGCCCGCGACGGCGAGACTGGCCGGGCCCAACACCCTGATCCTGACGGCGTCCGAACCCCGGCCCGTCGGCTGCGCGGAGGTGAAGCGGGTCGAAGCCGAGGACGGCCGCCCCGCCGTCGCAGCCGTGCTGAAGGCGTTGAAGGCTGCCGGCGCGAGCTCGGTCCTGATCGAGGGCGGAGGGCAGGTGGCGGCCGCCTTCCTGCGGTCCGGTGCGGTGGACGCGCTGGAATGGTTCCGCGCTCCGATCCTGCTGGGCGGAGAGGGCAGGCCCTGTATTGCGACGCTGGCGCTTGCAAACCTGGCCGACGCCCCCAAGTTCCGTCGCCTGGGCGTCGAGCCCGTCGGAGACGACCTGTGGGAACGCTACGCGCGCGCCTGACGCCCCGCCTTCGTCGATTTCAGACGTTTCAGACTATTCAGACTATTCAGACTGTGTTTTTCGGGTCCGGAAGGGGCCAGCGCCCAAATGTTCACCGGCATCGTCACCGACATCGGCCGCGTTAGAGAGGTCCGCGAGACCGACCGTGACCGCCGCTACGAGATCGAAACCACCTGGGATGTCAGCGGGATAGATCTGGGCGCCTCCATCAGCCACGCGGGCTGCTGCCTGACTGTGACGGAAAAGGGGGACAACTGGTTCGCCGTCGAGGTGTCGAACGAGACCCTGTCCAAGACCACCCTGGGCGCCTGGAAGGCCGGCGACGGGGTCAATCTGGAACGGGCGGCGAAACTCGGCGACGAGATGGGCGGCCATGTGGTCTCGGGCCATGTCGACGGCCTGGGCCGGATCGTCTCGATCACGCCCGAAGGCGGATCGCATCGTGTCGAGGTCGAGGCGCCGGCGCCACTGCATCGCTATATCGCCGCAAAGGGCTCGATCACCGTGGACGGGGTGTCCCTGACGGTGAACAGCGTTGAGGGCCGCGTCTTCTCGCTGAACATCATCCCCCACACCTGGGACGTGACGACGCTTGGTCGCCTGAAGGCCGGCGACCCGGTCAATCTGGAGATCGACATGCTGGCGCGTTACCTCGCGCGGTGGCAGGAGACCGCATGATGCAAGCCGCGCCGAAAATCTATGACAGCCCGATCAGTTCGATCGAGGACATTCTGGAGGACGCCCGCAACGGCCGTCCTTACATCCTGGTCGACGCCGAGGACCGCGAGAACGAGGGGGACATCATCATTCCCGCCCAGTTCGCCACCCCCGACCAGATCAATTTCATGATCCGCCAGGCGCGCGGCCTGGTCTGTCTGGCCATGACCGCCGAGCGCGCCCATCAGCTGCGCCTGCCGCCGATGGCCGCCGACAACCGCGAGAGCATGAAGACCGCCTTCACCGTCTCGATCGAGGCGAAGGAAGGCGTGACCACCGGCATTTCCGCCGCCGACCGTTCGCGCACCATCCATGTGGCGACCGACGCGTCGAAGGGCATGGACGACATCGTCTCGCCGGGCCACATCTTCCCCCTGGTGGCGCGCGACGGCGGCGTTCTGGTCCGCGCCGGCCATACCGAGGCGGCGGTGGACATCAGCCGCATGGCGGGCCTGACCCCGGCCGGGGTGATCTGCGAGATCATCAAGGACGACGGCGAGATGGCGCGGATGCCCGATCTGGTCGCCTTCGCCCAGTTGCACGGCCTGAAGATCGGCACCATCGCCGACCTGATCGCCTATCGCCGCCGCACCGAGCGGTTCGTCGAGCGGATCATGGATACGCCGTTCGAGAGCGTTCACGGCGGGCCGTTCCGGCTGATGCTGTACAGGAACACCATAGAGGGGGCGGAGCACGTCGCCCTGGTCCACGGTAAGATCGACCCGAACAAGCCGACCCTGGTGCGGATGCACCAGGTGGACTTCGCCTGCGACCTGCTGGGCCATGTCGAGGCGCGCCAGGACTATGTGCCCAACGCCCTGAAACAGATCACCGAACACGACGGCCCGGGCGTGGTCGTCTTCCTGCGCGACCCATCGCTGAACTCGCTGGCCGAGCGGCTGGCGGGCGTGGATCGTCCTGCGGCGGCGGACCGGTCGCTGCGCGCCTATGGCGTGGGGGCGCAGATCCTGCTGGACCTGGGCGTCAAGGACATGATCGTGATGAGTTCGACGCGACCGGAACCGACGGCGCTTGACGGCTACGGCCTGCGTATCGTCGGCTGGCGCGACATGGATGGAGAAGACAAGGCGTGAACGACGCACCCCGTATTCTGATTGTCGAGGCCCGTTTCTACGACGATCTGGCCGACGCCCTGCTGGAAGGCGCCAAGGAGACGTTGAAGGCGCGCGGCGCCGACTTCGACGTCATCACCGTGCCCGGCGCCCTGGAGGTGCCCCCGGCCATCGCCATGGCCGAGGAGGCCGGCCGTTTTCCGACCGCGCCCCGCTACGACGGCTATGTCGCCCTGGGCACGGTCATCCGCGGCGAAACCTATCATTTCGAGATCGTCTCCGACCAGTCGGCGGCAGGCATCATGGCCCTGGGCGTCAAGGGTCTGGCCATCGGCAACGGCATACTGACGACCGAGGACGAGGATCAGGCCTGGTATCGGGCGCGGCTTTCGGAAGGGGATAAGGGCGGCGGAGCGGCGAAAGCCTGCCTCGACCTCATTGCCTTGAAGAAGCGATTGCGCGTAGGCGTCGGCGCATGACCGAACCGAACAGCGTAAAAGCCGTCCTCGAACAACTGGCCGAGGCCGAAAAGCAGCGCGCCGAGCCGAATCTGAGCTCGAAGCAGCGCCGCGCCCGCACCGTATCGCGCCTCGCCGCCGTCCAGGCCCTGTACCAGATGGAGCTGGCGGGCGAGGGCGTGGAGACGGTGATCACCGAATTCTCGAACTTCCGCTTCGATTCCGACATCGAGGGCGAGGCCCTGGCCGAGGCCGACGAATCCTATTTCGCCGACATCGTGCGCGGCGTGATCGAGAGCCAGCGTGACATCGACGCCGCCATCAAGGCCCGCCTCGCCTCCAACTGGAAGCTGGAGCGGATCGACGCCACCCTGCGCGCCCTGCTGCGCTCGGGCGCCTGGGAGCTGATCAAGCACCCGGAGACGCCGCGCGAGGTCGTGATCGATGAATATGTCGAGCTGGCCAAGGCCTTCTTCGACGACGCCGAGGCCCGTTTCGTCAACGCGGCCCTGGACGGCGTCTCCAGAGACACGCGCAAATAATGCCGGCGCTCGACGTCGCGGGCGAGTTCGAGACGATCGAGAGGCTGTTGCGGCCCCTGGCCCATCCCGAATGGGGCAGGGGGCTGCAGGACGACGTGGCCGTGCTGCCGTCGCGGCCCGGCTATGACCTGGTCCTGACCAAGGACGCCATCGTCGAGGGCGTCCATTTCCTGCCTGACGATCCGCTGGAGACGGTGGCCAAGAAGCTGCTGCGGGTGAACCTGTCCGACCTGGCGGCCAAGGGCGCAGAGCCCTTCGGCTATCTGCTGGCCTGCCATTGGTCAGACCGTTGCGGCTGGCCCGAGCGCGAGGCCTTCGCGGCGGGCCTGGCCGAGGACCAGCGGCTGTTCAACGTCTTCCTGCTGGGCGGCGACACGGTGAAGACGCCGGGGCCGGCCTCCTTCTCCCTGACCGCCTTGGGCTGGGTTCCCGCCGGTTCCGCCGTGTCGCGCGCCGGCGCCCAGCCCGGCGATCTGGTCTTCGTCACCGGAACCATAGGCGACGGCTTTCTGGGCCTGAAGGCGGCCCGGGGCGAACTGTCGCTCGACGCCGAACGGATCGATTTTCTGGTCGACCATTATCGCTCGCCCATGCCTCGGCTCGATTTTGCAGATACGGTGCGGACCCTGGCGACGGCGGCGGCCGACGTCTCCGACGGCCTGGTCGCGGACCTGGCCCATGTGGCCAAGGCCAGCGGCGTCGGGGTCGATCTGAACCTGGCCGTCCTGCCCCTGTCCCTGGCCGCCCAGGCCTGGTTCGAGGGGCGGGTCGATCCCCAGGCGGCGCTGGCGGATCTGGCCACCGGAGGCGACGACTATCAGATCGTCTTCACCGCCCATCCGCGCCACGAGGAGCCCCTGCGACGCGAGGCCGAACGCCGCCTGCTGCGCCTGACCCGTGTGGGCGAGGTCACGCCGGGGTTTGGCCTTCGGGCGACCTACGGCGGCGAACTGGTCGCCCTGTCCAAGGGCGGATGGACCCACGGCTGATGCGGCAAGGGAATCCTAACCGGACGGCCTTATCGTCGCCGTCATGGATCGCAGAACCCTGATCACCGCCGGAACCGTCGCCCTGGCGAGCGCCGCCGCCGCCAAGGCCAACGCCTCGTCCAGCGAGAGCGCGCCCGCTGCGGCTCCCGCCTTGAGCATCCCTGGTCTGGGCCTGCCGGTGATCGCCGACGGGCGTCTGCGTAACTATGTCTTCGTCTCGCTGCGTCTGGTGCTGGGCGCAGGCAAGACCGCCGAGCAGATGAAGTCGAAGGAGGCCTTCTTCCGCGACGCCCTGGTCAAGGCGGCGCACCGCACGCCCTTCACCGTGCAGGGCGACTGGACACGCCTCGACGAGGGGCGAATGTCCGCATCCCTGGTCGCTGCGGCCAACACAATCTCCGGCCGCGGCTCGGTCACGCGAGTCGAGATCGTGGCCCAGAACCCGAGACGGCGGTCGGGAATGCCTACAAGCCCCTAGGTCCGCCTGCGGCAGTTCGGTCATTTTGAATATTGCCGCCGCCGGTCAGCTCTTCGCCTTCCGTGCGTTTGGCCTTGATCAGCGCGGCTAATTCTTCGGGGGTATAGCAGATACGCCGCACCAACCGGCTACCGGTCGGCGCACGGTGTTCGCATATGCGGCGGGGTTGTTGAGGTGCAGCCTGGGGGGCAGGCGTGAGCACCTGATCCGACGTACCGTCGGAAGCAGGGCTGGACGGAGGCGTCGGAAGTTCTTGGGTCGCCAAGACGCCAGCCATCACTATGACGATTGAGATCATTTGCAGGCTCCCTCAAAGACCGACGATTTCACAAAGTGAAGATGCTGGCAATCGTATTCTTGCATCCTCCAGGTTGTGATTAAAGGGTGTGGCGTGCTCCTTCTTCACGCGACCGTGAGCGTTGCATCATGCCGAAGCTCGTGACACCGTCGTTATTGCAAATCCCAGGGTACGCAATGACGCGTTCGTCGCGCTCGGGGGGACCGGAAGGCGGACAGAGGCCATAAGGCCCGCCGCGCCAAGGCCCGCGCGCTTGTTGCAAGGGCATGGAAACGCCAATGACGATTTATCTCAAGCTGGTCTTTGCGGCCGGCGTTCTGGCCGTGCTGTATGGCGCGGCCCAGACCGTCGTGCTGATGAAGGCGAGCACCGGCAACGACAAGATGCGAGAGATCGCGGCCGCCATTCAGGAAGGGGCATCGGCCTATCTGAAGCGGCAATATCTGACGATCGGCCTGGTCGGGATCGTGATCCTGATCGCGGCATACTTCCTGATCGGCGTCTATGCGGCGGTCGGCTTCCTGATCGGCGCCGTCCTGTCCGGCGCGGCGGGTTACGCCGGGATGCTGATCTCGGTCCGAGCCAATGTCCGCACCGCCCAGGCCGCGTCCGAGGGGCTGGCCAAGGGACTGAACCTTGCTTTCCGCTCCGGCGCCATCACCGGCATGTTCGTGGCGGGCGGGGCCCTGATCGGGGTGTCGGGCTATTATATCGTCCTGACCCATCATCTGGGGCTGAACCCGGTCGGGCGCGAGGTCATCGACGGGCTGGTGGCGCTGGGCTTCGGCGCCTCGCTGATCTCCATCTTCGCGCGTCTGGGCGGCGGCATCTTCACCAAGGGCGCCGACGTGGGCGGCGACATGGTGGGCAAGGTCGAGGCCGGCATCCCCGAGGACGACCCCCGCAACGCCGCCACCATCGCCGACAATGTGGGTGATAACGTCGGCGACTGCGCCGGCATGGCCGCCGACCTGTTCGAGACCTATGCGGTGACGACGGTGGCGACCATGGTGCTGGCGGCCATCTTCTTCCGTGACCAGACCTATGTGGACACGCTGATGGTGTTGCCGCTGGCGATCTGCGCGGTCTGTATCGTCACCTCGATCATCGGCAGCTTCTTCGTGCGGCTGGGCAAGAGTCAGAACATCATGGGCGCCCTGTATCAGGGGCTGATCGTGACCGGCGTCCTGTCCATCGGCGCGGTCTGGTGGGTGATCCAGCAGATGGTCCCTGACGCCATCGTCACGGCCAGCGGCCTGACGATCCAGCCCATGACCCTGTTCTGGTCCGGCATGGTCGGCCTGGGCGTGACCGCCGCCATTGTGGTGGTGACCGAATACTACACCGGTTCGGGCTTCCGTCCGGTGCGTTCGGTGGCCAACGCCTCGGTGTCCGGCCACGGCACCAATGTGATCCAGGGGCTGGCGGTGTCGCTGGAGGCCACGGCCCTGCCGGCTCTGACCATCATCGTCGGCATCGTCGCCAGCTTCCAGCTGGCGGGCCTGTTCGGTATCGCCATCGCCACCACGACCATGCTGGGCGTGGCGGGGATGATCGTGGCCCTGGATGCCTTCGGTCCCGTGACGGACAACGCCGGCGGTATCGCCGAGATGGCGGGCCTGCCGGCCGAGGTGCGGCATTCGACTGACGCGCTCGACGCCGTGGGCAACACCACCAAGGCCGTGACCAAGGGCTACGCCATCGGTTCGGCAGGCCTGGGCGCCCTGGTTCTGTTCGCCGCCTACACGTCCGACCTGCAGTATTTCTCCGCCAATCCGGGGGAGTATCCGTTCTTCGCCAATATGGGGCCGATCGCCTTCGATCTGACCAACCCCTATGTCGTCGTCGGTCTGCTGTTCGGCGGACTGCTGCCCTTCCTGTTTGGCGGCATGTCGATGATGGCGGTCGGGCGAGCCGCCGAATCCGTCGTCGCCGAGGTCCGGCGTCAGTTTCGCGAGAACCCCGGCATCATGACCTATCAGGTCAAGCCGGAGTACGGCCGGGCGGTCGACATCCTGACCAAGGCGGCGATCCGCGAGATGATCGTGCCATCGCTGCTGCCGGTGCTGTCGCCCATCGTGCTGTTCGTCGCGGTGCTGGCCATCTCGGACAAGGCCAACGCCTTCGCCGCCCTGGGCGCCATGCTGATGGGGGTGATCGTGACCGGCCTGTTCGTCGCTATCTCGATGACCTCGGGCGGCGGCGCCTGGGACAACGCCAAGAAGGTGATCGAGGAGGGCTTCTCCGACAAGAACGGCGTCGTCCACGGCAAGGGCTCCGAGGCCCACAAGGCGGCCGTGACCGGCGATACGGTCGGGGATCCTTACAAGGACACCTCGGGGCCGGCGGTGAATCCGATGATCAAGATCACCAATATCGTCGCCCTGCTGCTGCTGGCGGTGCTGGCGAGCGGGAGCGTCGGCTGACGTGAAAACGCCCCGGAGAGCGATCTCCGGGGCGTGTTTCGTTCGGCGGTGCGTCGGAAGTCAGTCCGGGCGGCGCTGGCCGGGGGTGTCGTCCTCGGTGCGCGGCAGCTGGCCGCGGCCGACATTGCCCAGCAGCTGTTCCAGCACCGTCAGCGAACGACCGCGCGTCGGGGTCTCGGTGCGGTTCATGGCGATCTGTTCGCCATCGGTCAGGCCCAGGGTGCGGACGGCCGCCACCTTGTCGCCGGTCGGTTCGAAGGTGACTTCGGTCACGGTGCGGGTCGAGACGACCGGGCGGTTGTAGGTGTATTTCTCGGTCGTCTGGCTGATGTAGTACCAGACTTGATCCGGCTCGAAGGTCGAGGTGGTCGACGGCGAGCCGAGGCGGGCCAGCACGGTTTCCTTGGTGTCGGTGCCCGCGACGATGTCCTGCGGCTTGGCGTCGATCGCCTGGAAGCCGTTGGAGCCGATGATGGGCGCGCAGGCGGCGGACAGACCGGCCAGCGAAACGGCGACGAAAAGCGGGGCGAAACGGGACATGGTCGGGCGCCTGCGAGAGAACAAGGTCTTTGACCTAGACGGACCTGCGTCCTAGTTCAACGGCGCGGCGGAAAAGGGGCCGTAGAAATCCATGCTGAAAAACCTGTTCAGACCCCGGCCCGGCGCCCGCACCGGCCACGACCTGTACGCCCTGGCGGTGGCCCAGGCGCGTACGGTCGACTTCTACACGCGGCTGGGCGTGGAGGATCGGATCGACGCGCGATTCGAACTCTATACGCTGCACGTCCTGCTGCTGGTGCTGCGGCTGCGCGACGAGAAGACGTCGCAAGGGCAGGATGCCGCCCAGTCCCTGTTTGACGTCTATGTCTCGGCGCTGGACCATGCGCTGCGCGAAGAGGGCGTCGGCGATGTTTCGGTCGGCAAGAAGATGCGCAAGCTGGGCGAGGCCCTGTATGGGCGGATGAACGCCTATGAGGCGCCGCTGCGGAACGGCGATGCGGCCGCCATGGCCGAGGCCCTGGCCCGCAACGTCTATGCAGACGCGGCGGCGGAACGGGCGGGAGATCTGGCGCGCTATGCGCTGGCGACGCGGGCCGGTATGGCCGCGCAACAATTCAACGAAGTGCTGGCGAAGCCGGCCTGGGCGGAAGTTTGAGATCATGAGCGCGACGCTCCCTTTCAGCGACACGGTGCGCATCAACCAGATCGGGGCCGGCCTGAGCCGCCGACTGGAGCCGGACGTGGACACGCGCAAGCGAATCGCCCGCGCCCTGGACCTGCAGGGGCTTGAGGACTTTGTGATCGACATGGAGGTGAAGCCGACTCCATCGACCAGCGAATGGACGCTGAAGGGCAGAATATCGGCCCATGCGGTCCAGACCTGCGGCCTGACGCTGGAGCCGCTGCCCGTCGATGTCGATCGCCGATTTTCGATCCAGCTGGTCGAGGCGGCGCCGCAGGAGTCGGACGAGATCGAAGTCACGCTGGACGAGGAAGACGCCGACGTGATCGAGGACGGCAAGATCGACCTGGGTCAGTACGCCGTCGAGCAACTGGCCCTGTCGCTGGATCCGTTCCCGCGCAAGCCCGGCGCGGAATTCGTGCAGCCGGAAGAGCCCGCCGAGATATCGCCCTTCGCCGCGTTGAAGGCCCTGAAATCGACCGGCGATCAAGGCTGAGGTTGACGTAAGGGCCGGGTGGTTGCATCCCCCCGCTTCGGCGCTATCGTTCAGCGCCCCTATATAAGCGTCGCGCGCCAAGACGACGCGACCACACCGAGGTCCATTTGCCAGCCCCAGTTACGATCTCGCTTGACGCCATGGGCGGCGATCACGGGCCATCCGTCGTCGTTCCCGGCGTCCGCTCCTACATCCGCACCCATGGCGGCGAGGGCGTTCGCTTTTTGCTGCACGGGGACCAGGCCAAGATTTCCGCCGAACTGGCGCGTTGCGACGTGCCGGCCGAGGTCGTCGAGATTCGCCACACCGAAAAGGTCGTGGCCATGGACGAGAAGCCCGCCCAGGCCATGCGCCGGGGCAAGGGCTCCAGCCTGTGGAACGCCATCGAGTCGGTGAAGACCGGCGAGGCCGGCGGCGTGGTCTCGGCCGGCAACACCGGCGCCCTGATGGCCATATCCAAGCTGATCCTGCGCATGTCCGCGCCGGGGCTGGAGCGTCCGGCCATCGTCGCCAGCTGGCCGACCTTCAAGGGCCACACGGCGGTTCTGGACGTGGGCGCCAATATCGGCAGCGACGCCGAGCAACTGGTCGAGTTCGCCATCATGGGCGAGGCCTTCCAGTCGGCTGTGCGGGGGATCGAGCGTCCGACCATCGGCCTGCTGAACGTCGGTTCGGAAGACATGAAGGGCAACGAACAGGTCAAGGAGGCGCACGCCATCCTGCGCGACGGCCCGTTCGACCTGAACTACCGCGGTTTCGTCGAGGGCGACGACATCGCCAAGGGCACGGTGGACGTGGTCGTCACCGACGGCTTCACCGGCAATATCGCCCTGAAAACGGCCGAGGGCACGGCCCGCTATATTTCGGCCCTGCTGAAGGAGGCCCTGACCTCCAACCTGCAGGCCAAGCTGGGGGCCGTCATCGCCATGCCGGCCCTGAAGAAGATGCGCCAGAAGATCGACCCCAGCACCATCAACGGCGGGCCGCTGCTGGGCCTGAACGGGATCGTGGTCAAGAGCCACGGCGGCGCCGACGCCACCGGTTTCGGCAACGCTATCCGTATTGCGGTCGATCTGGCCCGCAGCGACTACATGACCAAGGTCGGCGCCAATTTGGGCAAGCTGGACGCCGTGTTCGACTACAGCACCCCTGCCGCCCCCGCCGGAGAACCCCTTCAGTGAGCGTCACCCGCAGCGCCGTCACCGGCGTCGGCTCCTTCCTGCCGGAGCAGATCGTCACCAACGCCGACCTGGCCAAGATCGTCGACACCTCCGACGAATGGATCCAGGAGCGCACCGGCATCAAGCAGCGCCACAAGGCGCGCGACGATCAACCGACCAGCGACCTGGCGACCGAGGCTGCGAGAAAGGCTCTGGCCGACGCGGGCAAGACCGCAGCCGACGTCGATCTGATCATCGTGGCTACGACCACGCCCGACATGACCTTCCCGGCCGTCGCCTCTATCGTGCAGCGCAAGCTGGGCGCGGGGGTGGGCGTCGCCTTCGATGTCCAGGCGGTCTGTTCGGGCTTCGTCTATGCGCTGAGCGTCGCGGACGGGTTCGTGGCGCGCGGCCTGTCGAAATGCGCCCTGGTCATCGGCGCCGAGGAAATGACCCGGCTGATGGACTGGACCGACCGGACCACCTGCGTCCTGTTCGGCGACGGCGCCGGCGCCGTGGTGCTGGAGCCGCGCGAAGGGCAGGGGACGGCCGCCGACCAGGGCATGCTGGGCTTCGCCCTGCGCGCCGACGGCTCCAAGACCGATCTGCTCTATGTCGACGGCGGACCGGCGACGACGGGGACGGTTGGACATCTGCGCATGGCCGGCAACCAGGTTTTCCGCCACGCGGTGGTCAACATCGCCGAAGGCATCACCGCCGCCTGCGCCGCCGCCGAGATCGAGATCGCCGACGTCGACTGGTTCGTGCCCCATCAGGCCAACCAGCGGATCATCAAGGGGGTGGGCGACCGACTGGGGCTCGACGAGGACAAGGTGATCTCGACCGTGGCCATGCACGCCAACACCTCCGCCGCCTCGATCCCGCTGGCGCTGGACGCCGCGATCCAGGACGGGCGGATCAAGAAGGGCGACATGGTCCTGCTGGAAGCCATGGGCGGCGGCCTGACCTGGGGCGCCTGTGCATTGAGGCTTTAAGTCCAGCCCATAGGCATTGATTTCCCGGAGACTTTGCGTCCCTATAGGATCGAGCGGATCGCAACCCCGGGGATATGATGGCAGGCCAACAGACCGTAACGCGCGCCGACCTGTGTGAGGCCGTGCATGAAGAAGTCGGCCTGTCGCGACAGGAATGCTCGTCCCTGGTCGAACGCACGCTGGAACTGATCGTGGAGTCGCTCGAACAGGGCGACACGGTCAAGCTTTCAGGCTTCGGCGTCTTCCAGGTCCGTGAGAAGCGCGCCCGTATGGGGCGCAATCCCAAGACCGGCGAACCGGCGGCGATCAATCCGCGTCGGGTCATCAGTTTCCGCGCATCCCAGATCATGAAGAGCCGGGTTCACGACGCGGTCGTCGAGGCCTGATTCGATTGGCCAAGAGCCCCGACGCCTTCCGAACGATTTCCGAGGCGGCCGAGGAGGTCGGAGCTCCGCAGCATGTGCTGCGCTTCTGGGAAACCAAATTCACCTTTGTGACGCCGGTGAAGCGGGCCGGCGGACGGCGATTTTATCGACCGCAGGACATCGCCGTGCTGAAGGCGGTCCGACGTCTTCTGCATGACGACGGCCTGACGATTCGCGGCGTCCAGCGCCTGCACAAGGAGCAGGGGCTGAAGAAACTGGTCGGCGCCGAGACGGCGGACCTGATCGAGGATGGAGATGCGAGCCTGACGACTGGGCCGGTGGCGACCGGCGGAGTCGAGCCGTCACGCCTGCACCGCATCCTGGTCGATCTCGAGCGCGCCAGGGCCCGGTTGGACGCTGTTCTCACAAGGTAGGTGGAAAACCTGTTTTAGCGTTTGCGGCGCGCCAAACCCTTGTCTATAGGGAGCGCCTTCGGAGCGTGGCGCAGCCTGGTAGCGCACTTGACTGGGGGTCAAGGGGTCGCAGGTTCGAATCCTGTCGCTCCGACCATTTTCCTCGTGAGAATGAGTTGTTGAAGGGGTCGCTTTCGAGCGGCCCCTTTTCAATTGCGCCAGCTCATCGCAGTCAGGCGCCGTTTCAGCTGATCTTTGATCACCAAGGATTGTGATCCCACATTCAGGGATCGCATAATCGCGGTATTGCGACATTACGGCTGGACCTGCCCCGTCTCAGGCGTAGAAGGCGGTCCACGATCTGGTCCGTGCCGTGCGATGTCGACCTCGCCGTCTTGAGCTGACGACGAGCGCATTCTCGACGCTGTGCCGGCTTTACCGAACTCCCCAGACGGTCGAACGACTGCGCGCAGGCGGGGAGAACCTGTTTTTGTGTCATCCCGAGAGGGCGTATTCGATGAAGAAGACTATCAAGATTCTTGTCAGCATCCTGTTGGTGCTGGTGATCGGAGCGGGTCTGTTCCTGTTCCGTCCGGTGTCCTGGGGATCGGGGCCGGCCCCCGAGAACGCGGAGCCTGTCGATGCCGTCGTGATCGGCGGTGGCATCATGAGCGTGACCCTGGCCACCTATCTCCAGGAGTTGGAGCCGACCTGGAACGTGCATCTGTTCGAGCGGATGGACGGCGTCGCGCTGGAAAGCTCGAACGGCTGGAACAACGCCGGCACGGGGCACTCCGGTTTCGCCGAACTGAACTACACGCCCGAGCAGGCGGACGGCTCGATCGCCACCACCCAGGCCGTGAAGATCGCCGAATCCTTCGAGGTCTCGCGTCAGTTCTGGTCGCATGAAGTGCATCAGGGCCGGCTGGGCACGCCGTCGGACTTCATCAACCCCACGCCTCACATGAGCTTCGTCTGGGGTGACGAGAATATCGAGTATCTGCGCAAGCGCCGCGAGGCCCTGATCAAGAACCCGCTGTTCTACGGCATGCAGTACACGACCGATCCCGAGCAGATCCGCCAGTGGGCCCCCCTGGTCATGGAAGGCCGAGACCCGAACCAGAAGGTCGCGGCCACCTATATGCCGCTGGGCACCGACGTGAATTTCGGCGTCATCACCAACCAGTTGACCCGTTCGCTGCAGCGCAGCCCCAACTTCCATCTGGAACTGAGTCACGAGGTTCGCGGCCTGCGTCAGAACCGAGACAAGACCTGGAATGTCACCGTTCGTGACCTCAAGACGGGTCAGGATCGCACCATCAAGTCGAAGTTCGTCTTCATCGGCGCCGGCGGCGCTTCGCTGAAGCTGCTGCAGATGTCGCGAATTCCGGAAGCCAAGAACTATGCTGGCTTCCCGGTCGGCGGTCAGTTCCTGGCCTTCGACGCCCCGGGCGTCACCGGACGCCATGACGTGAAACTGTACGGCAAGGCCGAGGCGGGTTCGCCGCCGATGTCGGTGCCGCACCTCGACGCCCGTCGCCTGGACGGCCGCGACGTAATGCTGTTCGGACCGTTCGCGCTGCAGAGCACTAAGTTCCTGAAGAAGGGCTCGTGGACCGACCTGTTCTCGTCTGTCTACTACAACAACATCCTGCCCATGCTGCGCGTCGGTTCCGAGAACCTGGAGCTGGTCAAGTATCTGGGCGAGCAGGCGACCCTGACGGACGCCCAACGCCAGGCCGAGCTGGTCAAATACTATCCGACCGCCAAGCGGAGCGACTGGCGTCTGATCACGGCTGGTCAACGGGTCCAGATCATCAAGCGCGACCCGGAGAAAGGGTCGGTCCTGCAGTTCGGCACAGAGATCGTGACGGACAAGGACGGCACCATCGCGGCCCTGCTGGGCGCCTCGCCCGGCGCCTCGACCTCGCCCGGCATCATGCTGGACGTTCTGGCCAAGGCCTTCCCCGAACAGGTGGCCGGGGCCTGGAAGCCCCGCCTGCAGGCGATGGTCCCCTCGTATGGGCTGAAGCTGAACACGGATGCGAGTCTGACCAATGACATCCGCCGCATGACCAGCCAGACGCTGAACCTGCCGTATCTGGACGTGCCCGAGAGTGTCACGCCCGCCGCGCCCGCCCGTTCGGCGACCGCTCCGGCGGCACGGGGGCGGAATATGAATGCGGAGCAACAGGCGCTCTGATCGTCGATCGGAACGCCAGACTTCGGATGGGGTCGTCCTTGCGGGCGACCCCATTTTCTTTGGCTAACCCCGCTCGGCCCATTTCAGCAGGGGGATGAGCGGCAGGCCCCAGGCCGTGCCGCCGACGCCGAAGAACAGGAAGTCGATCCAAGGGGAGGGCGGCAGCATGCCGCGCAGGGCGATCAGGCCCCAGATCCAGAAAACCAGGAAGGCGAGGACGCCGATCGCGGCGACGAATCGACGCGCGCGGGGCGGCATCAGCGCTTGTTCCGGAACAGGAAGAAGGCGACCAGGCAGACTGCGGAGCCGATCAGGGCCCAAGGAACCCAGATCCACGAATCCATGGTGCTGATCGCGAAGACGCGGATCGCCAGGAACCAGCCGCAGGCCAGGCCCACGCCGGACACCAGGCTGGCGCCGCCGAAGCCGCGACGGCCGGTCAGCAGGTCGGCGATCCAGGCCAGCAGAAGGCCGCCCAGAACGGCGGCGACGATATCGGCGTATTGCAAACCCTGATCTCCCTGTCGGCGTCCGCCGTTCTCTCGTTCCGACTCGCACTCGGCGCGAGAGGCGGGCATACCGCCCCGGTCGCGATTTGGTCACGGTCGAGCGCGACAGCATATCCGGGTCAGTGTCGGGCGTCGAATGAACCGTTTCGGAAATCCAGATCGCAATCGCGCCGTCGCCGTGTGGCTGTTCGCCACGGCGGCCATCGTCTTCCTGATGGTGGTGATCGGGGGCATCACCCGCCTGACCGGCTCGGGTCTGTCGATCACCGAATGGAAGCCCATCATGGGCGCGATCCCACCGCTGAACGACGCCCAGTGGAACGAGGCCTTCGAGAAATACAAACAGATTCCCCAGTACGCCCAGATCAACGCCGGCATGAGCCTGGGCGAGTTTCAGGGCATCTTCTGGTGGGAATGGCTGCACCGACTGATCGGCCGTCTGGTCGGGATGGTGTTCGCCCTGCCGCTGGCGATCTTCCTGTTGTGCCGGGTCGCGCCGCCGCGGTCGCTGTTCCGCCAATGGGCCATGCCGGATCGGCTGGTCTGGCGTTGCGTCGTGCTGCTGGGTCTGGGCGGGCTGCAGGGGCTGATCGGCTGGTGGATGGTGTCCAGCGGCCTGTCCGAGCGCGTCAGTGTCGCGCCCGAGCGGCTGGCGACCCATCTGGGCCTGGCCTTCGTTCTGTTCGCCGCCCTGATCTGGACCGGGCTCGAGGCCTGGAACGGCGAGGATCACGGTCGCCCGCCCGCCGGCTGGGCGCGCGGCGCCGGTCTGTTGCTGGGCGTGGTGTTCGTGCAGTGCCTGCTGGGCGCCCTGGTCGCGGGCGGCCATGCCGGCATGGTCTATACCGATTGGCCGCTGATGAACGGCGACGTCCTGCCGCCGGCCGATTGGAGCCTGGGGGCGGGGGCCTTCCTGCACGACCAGGCCCTGACCCAGTTCAACCACCGACTGACGGCCTATGGGCTGCTGATCGCGGTCAGCATCTATGCTTTTCAGGCCTGGCGTTGGCGGGTGGCGGAAGGGATGGGCCTGTCCGCCTTCCTTCTGGCGGGCGTGATCTGGTTCCAGGCCCTGCTGGGAATCGTCACCCTGATGCACGCCGTGCCGGTGTGGCTGGGCGTGCTGCACCAGGGCGGGGCCGCCGTCGTCCTGGCCGTGGCGACGGCGAACCTGTGGCTGGTGCTGCGGGCTCAGCCCCGGATCTTCATGTCCGGACCGAGGACCATGGGCCTCTGATCGCCAGGGTCATGCCCGGGTACATGATGTTGACGAACAGCACCTCGCCGTCGGGCGAGAAACAGGCGCCGGCGAACTCGGAATTGCCGGTGAAGACGTTGCGCGCGATCACATAGATGCGCCCGTCCGGCGTAACACCCTTCAGGTGGTTGCGGATGTCCGAGGAATAGTTGTCCTCGCACAGGACCAGGTGACCCCAAGGCGCGATGGTGATGTTGTCGGCCATGTTCATCGTTCTTTGGTCCGTGCTTTCGACGAACAACTGAAGACGATCGGCCGCGCCGTTCAGGCCGGGAACCAGCCGCATCACCTGGCCGCGTCGGATCGGTCCGCCCGAGGTGGCGGTGAAATACAGTTCGTTGTCGCCCCACCACACGCCCTCGCCGCGCGCCACCCAGGCGGCGCCGGCCGCGTGGCCGCGCTTGGCCAGATCGCCGTTCGGGGACTCGACATCGTCCAGGTCGATCCACTCGATCTCGCGCCAGTCGCCGACGGTCCAGGCGGCGACCTCCTGGTTGCGGGTGTCGGCGGAGGGCGCGCCCTTCAAGGCCATGGCCTGCAGCTTGCCCCCTTCGACCAGTTTGCCGGGCGTCGTGGGAATGAAGCGATAGAACAGGCCGGCGTTGTCATCTTCGGTCAGGTAGACGACGCCGCGTGCGCGGATCGATGCAGACAGCTTCGTGGTCGAACCGACCCATGGCCTTCAGCGGCACGGGATCGACCAGGCCCGTCGCGGTCGCCGGCACCTCGAACACCCAGCCGTGGCTCTTGGTTACGTCGGCGTCTGCGGGGGTCTCCACGGTTTCCTCGCACGTCAGCCAACTGCCCCACGGTGTCGGTCCGCCGCAGCAGTTGGTCGAGGTGCCCGCCAGGGTCAGGCGCTGGCCGACCTTCTGGCGGGTTTGCAGGTCATAGATGATGGTCGAGCAGCCCCCGGGCAGGGGGCGGCCGTCCTTGTAGGTGTCATAGGCCCGGTCGGCATCAACCAGGGCGATCCGCTCCTGACGCAGGCCGCCCGGACCGAGGTTGCGATGCAGCGCGCTGGAGCCCTTGAGTTCGTGGTTCACCACCAGGGCGACCTGTGAACCGTCCAGCGGGAAACAGGCCATGCCGTCGGGTTGGCCGGGGGCGAACAGGCCGTCGTCCATTGTATCGCCGCTCTGAGCCACGACCTGATAGGAGAAGCCTTCCGGCAGATCGAGCAGGCGGTTCGGGTCGCGGATCAGGGGGCCGTAGCCGTGGACCTGATTGACATAGGTCTCCTCACCCCCCGTCTGGGCGGAGGCATGGCGGGCCAGGCCGGCGAAGGCGAGGGCGGCGCTGGAGGCGAAAAGGCCTCGGCGGTCGATCATGGTAAGCTCCGGCTGAGGTAAGACGCGGGACTTGGCGTTCGAACGTCATGGTTTGATGACACCGGGAGGGGCGAAAAGGGGTGGAAAGTCGAAATCGACTCGGGTATTTTAATACCGCATAGAAAATACAAAGTATTTTCAGTATCTTGAGGCTAAAGTGTGCGTTCTGCGTGCGTTGACGCGACCAATCGTCTCCTGTATCAGCGCGCCTTCATTCGGTTCCCTCGGGGGCCGGACCCGATTTTCGTCTCCAGGAACCCCCTCATGCTGAAGAGCACCACGGCTTCGTTGAAGCCGGCCGAGGTCGAGAAGAAATGGATCCATATCGACGCCGAAGGCGTCGTGGTGGGCCGTCTCGCGACCTTCATCGCCAACCGTCTGCGCGGCAAGCACCGCGGCGACTACACCCCGCACGTTGACTGCGGCGACTATGTCGTCGTCACCAACGTCGACAAGGTGGTGTTCACCGGCAAGAAGTCGACCGACAAGGTCTACTATCGTCACACGGGCCACCCGGGCGGCGTCAAGTCGACGACCCCCGAGAAGGTTCTGGGCGGCCGCTTCCCCGAGCGCGTGCTCGAGAAGGCCGTCGAGCGCATGCTGCCGAAGGAAAGCCCGCTGGCCCGCAAGCAACTGACGCACCTGCGTCTGTTCGCCGGCGCCGCGCACGAACATGAAGCCCAGCAACCGGAAACGATCGACTTCAAGTCGGCGTCCGCCAAGAACACCCGGAGCGCCTGAGCATGACTGACGCGACGCAAGACACCGCCACCGGCTTCGACGCCCTGAAGGGCCTGAGCTCTTCGGTCGAGAACGACGCCCCGGTCTATGTCCAGAAGCTGGACGCCCAGGGCCGCGCCTATTCGACCGGCAAGCGCAAGAACGCCATCGCCCGCGTGTGGGTGAAGCCCGGCACCGGCAAGATCACCATCAACGGCAAGGACCAGGAGCAGTATTTCGCTCGTCCCGTGCTGCGCATGATGATCGCCCAGCCGCTGACCGTTTCGGATCGCGCCACCCAGTATGACGTGGTCTGCACCGTCGAAGGTTCGGGCCTGTCCGGCCAGGCCGGCGCCATCCGCCACGGCCTGTCGCACGCCCTGACGCACTTCGAACCGGAACTGCGCAAGGTCCTGAAGCCGCACGGCTTCCTGACCCGCGACAGCCGCGTCGTCGAGCGCAAGAAGTACGGCCGCGCCAAGGCTCGCCGCAGCTTCCAGTTCTCGAAGCGCTAATCGCGTTCACGCGGTTTGGATTTGGGGCGCTTCGGGGAGACCCGGAGCGCCCTTTTTCTTTGTCCGACAGGAAAGACCATGGCTGCGATCTCGGACCTGCCGACGCTGCTCTCGACAATGACGCCGGTGCTGCGGGACGGGGTGTTCGTCTTCTGCGAACTGCCGGAACTGGACGGCCGGGCGATCTCGGCCTTGTCGCCGGTCGTCGTCGTGCAGGAGGACGAGGCCGTCACGGTCGTCGTTCCGAAGGAGGTCGCGGTCGCCAACGGTCTGATCTTTGGGCCGGCCATGCGGATGATATCGCTGAAGGTCCACTCGGATCTCGAAGCCGTCGGCCTTACAGCGGCCTTCGCCACGGCGCTGGCCCAGGCCGGCGTCAGCGCCAATGTCGTCGCCGGAAGTCGGCATGACCATATTTTCGTCCCGGAACGTCAGGCTGAAGAAGCCATGGCGGCCCTCGGGGCGCTGCAGGCCCGGAGCAGGGGATAGACGATGACCCACACCATCTTCATCGACGGCGAAGCCGGCACCACGGGGCTCGAAATCCGCGAGCGGCTGGAAGCCCGAGCCGATCTGGACCTGCTGCTGCTGGGCGAGCGTCGTCGTGACGTGAACGCAAGACGCGAGGCGCTGAACAGCGCCGACGCCGTGATCCTGTGCCTGCCGGACGATGCCGCGCGCGAGGCGGTGGCGATGGTGGAAAACCCTGCGGTCAAGGTGATCGACGCCTCGACCGCCTATCGAGTCGCGCCGGGCTGGGCCTATGGCTTCCCCGAGATGGACGCCGGTCAGCGCGAGTTGATCCAGCGCTCGCAGTTCGTGTCCAATCCCGGTTGCTATCCGACCGGTTTCATCGGTCTGATGCGACCGCTGGTGAAGGCGGGGCTGGTGCCGTCGAACCATCCGGTCACGGTCAATGCGGTGTCGGGCTATTCCGGCGGCGGCAAGGCCATGATCGCCGAGTTCGAGGCCGAAGGGGCGTCGACCGCCTATCGCGCCTATGGCCTGACGCTGAAGCACAAGCATGTGCCGGAGATGACCAGACACGCGGGGCTGAGCCGCGACGTCCTGTTCGCCCCGGCCGTTGGAAACTATCGCCAGGGGATGCTGGTCGAGGTTCCGTTGCATCTGGCCGCCTTGCCGGAGACGCCTTCGGTCGAGCGGCTGCACGGCGCCCTGGTCGAAGCCTATGACGGTCAGAGGTTCGTCGAGGTCGCTGACCTGGAGGAGACCGAGGCCATGAGCGGCCTGGAGCCGGAGGGCCTGAACGGCACCAATCGGCTGAGACTGCACGTCTTCGGCGACCGGTCGGGGGAGCAGGTGCGACTGGTCGCCCTTCTGGACAATCTGGGCAAGGGCGCGTCCGGCGCGGCGGTGCAGAACCTGAACATCATGCTGGGTCTGGACGAGACGGCAGGCCTGATCTGATGGCCTGACCCGGCGAGGAGCGAGAGCGGAGAAACCTTTCCGCCCGCGCCATCGTACTGGGTTTCATGACCCAGTCCCTGATCCTGAATCGCCGGGGCCTTATGATGGGCGCCGGCGCGCTCGCCCTGTCCGCCTGTTCTCCGGAGCCCGTCGAGGCCGGAGAGGCGCAGTACGCCACATCGGCCTATCGTCGCGTGTCTGATGCAGACTGGCGGCGCCGGCTTGGCGACGCCTCCTGGCGCGTCATGCGGCACGAAGGGACCGAGACGCCCTATTCCAGTCCGTTGAACGACCAGCACGGGCGCGGAACCTTTGTCTGCAAGGGCTGCGACCTGCCGCTGTTTCGCTCGGGCTGGAAGTTCGATTCCCGCACCGGGTGGCCCAGCTTCTATGACGCCATCGCGGCCAATATCGGCCGCAAGCGCGATCTGGCCATCGGCATTCCCCGCACCGAATACCACTGCGCCCGTTGCCTGGGGCACCAGGGCCATGTCTTTCCCGACGGCCCTCGCCCGACCGGGCTGCGTTACTGCAACAACGGCGTGGCGCTGAAGTTCGTGCCCGCCTAGGAGCGGTTGGCGCGGATGGCGGAATCCACCGTCACGCCGAACCAGACCGCCGCGATGATGATCAGCAGGCCGTAGTCGTGGCCCGGCAGGAAGACGGGCGCGACGGCGGCGACGATGACGAGCAACGGAAACAGACCCGCCCAGACCGCCGTGGCGGGCGAGGCCGCACTGATCATCGGCTGAGGCCTGGGCCGTTTCATCATCCGCGCCGTCCAGCCGTTCAGGGCCACGAACAGGACCGAACAGACCACGGCGCTGATGACGTACTTGGGCGTATTGCCCGGCTCGCCGAAGGTCGCGGCCGTCATGACCAGCAGGATCAGGGCGACGCCGGTGCTGACGGCCAGCAGGATATTGGGTTCGATACGGTTCAAGACGTCACTTTCACATAACTGCCCGGCGCCGGTTCAAGCGGAGCGAGCGGACCCTGGGCGGGATTGCGGGCGGGGATTTGTTCGCCCGACCGCGCGTGCAGCCAGTCGGCCCAGTGGCCCCACCAACTGCCGGGATGTTCTACGGCGCCCGCCTGCCAATCGGCCAGGGAGGCGGGCAGGGCGGCGTTGGTCCAGTGCTGGTATTTCCGCGCCGCCGGGGCGTTGATGACTCCGGCGATATGGCCGGACCCGGCCAGGGTGAAGGTCACGTCAGGCCCGCCGAACAGTCTTGCCGAACGATAGACCGAATTCATCGGCGCGATATGATCCTCGCGGCTGGCCTGGAAATAGAGGGGGATGGTCACCTTCGACAGGTCGGCGGTCAGGCCGCCGATCTCGAACCGACCCTGGGCCAGGGCGTTGGCGCCGTACATCTGGCGCAGATAGGCCAGGTGCAGGGCCTTGGGCATCCGGGTCTGGTCGGCGTTCCAGAACAGCAGGTCGAAAGCGGGCGGATCCTTGCCAAGCAGATAGTTGCTGATGAAGAAGGACCAGATCAGGTCGTTGGAACGCAGGGCGTTGAACGTCTCGGCCATGGCCGCGCCGGGCAGGATCCCGCCGGCGGCGTCCATCTGGCGTTCGATCTCCGCAATCCAGTGTTCGTCTGTGAACAGCAGCAGGTCGCCGGCTTCGGCGAAATCGTGCTGGGCGGCGAAGAAGGTGGCCGCGGCGACGCGCGTGTCGTCCCGGGCCGCCATGTGAGCCAGGGCCGCGCCCAGAAGGGTGCCGCCGATACAGTAACCGACAGCGTTCAACTGTTCGGTTCCGGCCTGTTCCAGCGTCTTCTCGACGGCGCGATAGACACCCTTTTCCAGATAGTCGTCGAAGCCGTAGCCGGCCTTGTCGAGGTCGGGATTGATCCAGGAACAGACGAAGACGCTGAACCCCTGGGCCGACAGCCAGCGGATCAGCGAATTGGCCGGCTGCAGGTCCAGAATGTAGAATTTGTTGATCCAAGGCGGGAAGATCAGCAACGGCACGGCGTGCTGGGTCTGCGTGGCCGGCGCATACTGGATCAGTTCGAACAGGTCGTCGCGCCAGATCACCTGGCCGGGCGCGGTGGCGACGTTCTCGCCGACGACGAACTTGCCGTAGTCCGCCTGGCTGATCCGCAGGGAACCGCCGCCACGTTCCAGATCGGCGGCGAAATTCTGCATGCCCTTGACCAGGGATTCGCCGCTGGTCTCGGCCAGGGCCTTCAGGGCCACGGGGTTGGACGCCAGGAAGTTGGACGGCGAGAAGGCGTCGGTCAGCAGGCGGGTGAAGAACTGGGCGCGGCGCTTCACTGCGGGATCGACGTCCTCGACCCCGGCGATCAGCCCGTTCATCCAGTCCGAGGTCAGCAGATAGGACCGCCGCATCATGTCGAACATCGGATTGTCCGACCAAGCCGGGTCGCGGAACCGCTTGTCGGCGGGGGGCGGGGCGGCGGCCGCGCCGCTGGCCGTGGTGGTCCACAGCTCCATATAGCGGCCGAACAGATCAGCCTGGGCCTGGAACAGTTTCTCGGGCCGGGCCGCCAGGCTGCTCATGACTGAGGTCATGGCCGGGGCGACGTTGAATGGATCGGGCGACAGGGCGGCGGGGCGGTCGGCCTGGGACAGGGCCGCCTCGGCGATGGCGCTCTGGGCCATCATCGCCGCCTTGGCCAGATTCATGGACAGGGTTTCCAGCAGCCGTGCAGTGTCGGCGCCGGGGAAGGGCGCATCCTGCGGTTCAGGCGTGGGGTCGGGCGCGGTATGCGGCTGGGGCTCGGCCTCTGGCGGCGGTGCGGCCGCCTTCTTCGCCTTGGGAGGGCGGGGCTTCGCCGAGGTCGGCCGGCCGGGCTTGCGGGGCGCCTTGGCGACCGGATCGACCCTGTCCTTCGACGGTTTGGCCATGGCTTGTCCCTCGCGTTTCCGGCGTGCCGAGAGCCGGTTCGGCGCCACGCCCTTCCGCACGGGGCCATGATGGCATAAGACCGACCCCGAAATGAACGTGCACATCCGTAAAAAGACGAGGCTGACGGCCTTGATGATCTGTCTGGCGCCCCTGGCGGCCTGCGCCGGCTCGTTCGCGCCCAAGACCGATCCGAGTTCGGCCATCGCGCCGCGCGTCCAAGAATTGGTCGACGCCAATCGCCACTATCCCAGCTGGGAGAATTTCCCCGCCGCCCCGACCGACCTGCCGGCGGCGACCCAGGTTGCGGCCCAGGTGCAGACGCTGCAGGGGCAGGGCGGAACACTGGGCGGCGAGGTCGCGCGCATCGACTGGACCCTGGGCGACGCCGAGACCCTGGCGGCGGAGGCCCGCGCCCAGGTCGGGGCCATTCCGGTCTCGCCCGACTCGGCCCGAACCCAGGCGGACATCGACGCCTTCGCCCAGGCCCTGCGCGACCGCGCCCGGGCGCCCGCCGCGATCGATCGCCGCCCGCCGCAATGAAGTCTGTCGCCGGGGGTGTCGAATCCCGGGATGATGCGATGATGGCGGACGACGGCGGCATCAGAATCGACAGTGCGTTCCTGGGAGTGACCACCTCTCTGTCCGGTCGCGCCTGGCGTCAGCGCCCGGCCGAGGCCGCCACCATCCGCGCCCATATGCAGGGGCTTGGGCTGGAGGAGCCGCTGGCGCGCGCCCTGGCCTCGCGCGGCGTGCGCGCCGATCAGGGGGCGGATTTTCTGACCCCGACCCTGCGCGCCCTGTTTCCCGATCCGTCCAGTTTCATGGATATGGACGCCGCAGCCGAGGCCCTTCTCGACTCGCTGCAGGCCCAGGCGAGCATCCATGTCTTCGCCGACTACGACGTCGACGGCGCCTCAAGCGCCGCGCTGCTGGTGCGCTGGTTTCGGGCCATGGGGGCGGATCTGCCCATCTATGTGCCCGACCGTCTGACCGAGGGTTACGGCCCCAGCGCCAGGGCCTTCGACACGCTCAAGGCCTCGGGCGCCGATCTGGTGGTGACGGTCGACTGCGGGGCGGCGGCCAACGAGGCCCTGGCCCATGCGGCGGCCATCGACCTGAAGATCGTCGTCATCGACCACCATCTGATGCGCAGCGAACCGCCCAAGGCCCTGGCTGTCGTCAATCCGAACCGGCCGGGCTGCAACTCGGGACAGGGCAATCTGGCGGCTGCAGGGGTGGTCTTCGTCCTTCTGGCGGCCCTGAACCGCGAGGCGCGCCGACGCGGCCTGTTCGCCGACAGGCCCGAGCCGGATATCCGCCAGTGGCTGGATCTGGCGGCCTTGGGCGCCATCTGCGACGTCACCGGCCTGACCGGGTTCAACCGGGCCCTGACCGGTTTGGGCCTGAAGGTCATGGGCGACTGGAAGAACCCCGGCCTGCGCGCGCTGCTGGCCGCCGCCGGAGCCGAGCAGGGGCCGGCCAAAACCAATCATGCCGGCTTTATTCTGGGGCCGCGCATCAACGCCGGTGGTCGCATCGGCCGGTCGGACCTGGGGGCGCGCCTGTTGTCGACCGACGATCCTGCCGAGGCCGAGGCGCTGGCGCTGGAACTGGATGCGCTGAACCTGTCGCGCCGCGAAGTCGAGCGGGCCGTGACCGAATCCGCCGTGCGAAAGGTGGAGGCGACCGGCGCCCACGCCGACGAGACGGCCGTGGTCGTGGTGGCGGGCGAGGATTGGCATCCGGGCGTCGTCGGCATTGTCGCGGGCCGCCTGCGCGAGCGCTGGCGCAAGCCGGTGATTGTCATCGGCCTGGATCCGGTCACCGGCCTGGGCAAGGGCTCTGGGCGGTCGCAACCCGGCATGAATCTGGGGCGCGCCATCCAGGCGGCCTGGGAGGACGGGATCCTGCTGGCCGGCGGTGGTCACGCCATGGCGGCGGGCCTGACTATGGATGGCGCGCGTCTGACGGAATTGATCGGCTTTCTGAACGACCGGCTTGCCGGCGAACGGATCGAGGCCGTGGCCATGGACGCCTTGGAGATCGACGCCCTGATCGATCCCGGCGCGGCGACGCGGACCCTGTTCGAATCGTTCGAGCAACTGGCGCCCTTCGGTCCGGCCAATCCCGAACCGGTTTTCGCTCTGAACGGCGTGCAGGCGCGCGAGCCGGTGCAGATGAACGGCGGCCATGTCCGTTGCCGGCTGGTCGGACCGGACGGGGCCTCTGTGCGGGCCATCGCCTGGCGCTGCGCCGACCTGCCGACCGGGCAGGCGCTGTTGAGCGGGCAGGGCGGGCTGAATGTCGTGGGTCGTCTGAAGGCGGACGACTGGAACGGCCGTCGTGGCGTGCAGTTCGAGATCGAAGACGTCGCCGATCCCCGCATGGTCTGACCGGGCGCGAGCGATCCTCAAGTCGTCGAAAAAACTCGAAATCCACGCTTGCACCCGTCCGAGGGCGCGGCTATATCGCCGGCTCTCCCGCGCAGCGGTCCCTTCGTCTATCGGTTAGGACGTCAGGTTTTCAACCTGAAAAGAGGGGTTCGACTCCCCTAGGGACTGCCACGCGGGATGAAGACCGGTCGAGCCGCCAGGCCGCCGGTCGCGACCCTCCCTCGATTTATCGTTCGTGTGCGGCAAGTTCGTTCGCACGAGTGTGTTTTGGGCTACACAACCGGAACGTTTCTACTAAGAACCGCAACATTAAGGCGGTTTCCCCCAATTTTGACCTTTCCAAAGATTCACGGAACAGTGTTAAACGTAATCGTGTGTCCGTTAGAGGAGCGGACGGGGGTCTGAAGTTGTCTGATTACGATGGGATGGAAACGGCGGAGACCGTTCGTGTCGTCGGGCGCGTGAAATGGTTCGATCCGGCGAAGGGCTATGGCTTCATCGTCCCGGACGATCCGACGCTGACCGAGCTGCGCGACGTGCTCCTGCACATCAGCAGCCTTCGCGAGACCGGTCGAGAGACCGCCGACGAGGGTGCGGCGATAACCTGTGATTGTGTGAAGCGGTCCAAGGGATGGCAGGCGATCGAGATCCACGATCTCGGCGCCGGCGAGCCCAGCGTGGTTGTGCGCCGTCCGGCGCCTGCCGCTGAGGCCCATGCGCGATCGCCGGACGTCGACGGGGCGCTGGAGCCTGCCGTGGTCAAATGGTTCAATCGGACCAAGGGCTACGGATTCGTCGTGCGCGAGGCCGGCGATATCTTCGTCCATATCGAGACCCTGCGTCGCTGCGGCCTGGACGATCTGGTCCCCGGCGACGTGGTCCATGTGCGATTCGCCAGTGGTCCCAAGGGACTGGTGGTCGCGGAAATCAGAACGGGCGGCTGATCGGCGCGCCCACGGAGGGCGTATGTTCGACGCGACGAGACGTTTCCTGACGGCCGGTCTTCTGGCGCTGGCGGTCGCCGGCTGCGCAGCCAAGGCGCCGGACGGCCCGAACGGCGAGCCCCTTCAGAAGCTGGCCATCGTCACCACCTCGGGCGAGCACGCCTTCTGGGTCGAGATCGCTGACGAGGAGCCTGAACGCCAGCGCGGCCTGATGTTCCGCCCGCCGCTAGAGGATGACCGCGGCATGTTGTTCCAATGGCCCGGCGAGGCGGCGCGCGAACAGAGTTTCTGGATGCGCAACACGCCCAGTTCGCTGGACATCCTCTATATCGATCCGCAGGGGCGAATCGTCTCCATCGCCTCGCACGCGACGCCCTTCTCGGAAGCGCCGATTCCGTCGAACGGCGCCGCGAACGGGGTGCTGGAGCTGCGCGCCGGCCGCGCGGAAGAGATCAATGCGAGGCCCGGCGACAAGGTTTTGCATCCTTATTTCAAGCCTTGATTGCGGATCGCCGCGTGAAGTGCCAATAGAGCGCTCCGTTCGGTCCGGGGTGTAGCGCAGCCTGGTAGCGCATCTGGTTTGGGACCAGAGGGTCGGAGGTTCGAATCCTCTCGCCCCGACCAATGGACGGCCGCTGGATTCCATGTCCGGCGCGGGTTATGGCAGGCCCACAGGACCTGCCGATCACTAGGGATTTCGCCATGCTCGCCCGCATCTACCGCCCAGCCAAGACCGCTATGCAGTCCGGCAAGGCCAAGAGCCGCGACTGGCGCCTTGAGTTTGAACCGGCTTCGGCCCGCACCCTTGATCCGCTGATGGGCTGGACCAGCTCGTCGGACATGAACGGTCAGGTCCGTCTGCCGTTCGATTCGAAGGAAGAGGCCATCGCCTACGCCGAACGTCACGGCATCCCGTTCCGCCTGCACGAGCCGAACGAAGCCCCGACGATCATCAAGGCCTATGCCGACAATTTCGCCACCAACCGCAAACAGCCCTGGACGCACTGACGCCCGGCTCGCTGCCGAGCGCCCTTAGCTCAACCGGATAGAGCACCCGCCTTCTAAGCGGACGGTTGCAGGTTCGAGTCCTGCAGGGCGCGCCACGTTCGCGACGGCGGCGCTGAAAGGCACGCCATGACCGACTTCCTCACAGTCCCCGATACCGGCCCGAACGGAGGCATTCGTGTCGCCGCCCTCTATCGCTTCGCCGTCGTCGGCGATGTCGAGGCGGTGCGGGACCGCCTTCAGTCCGTCTGCGTGGCCAGCGCGGTCAGGGGTACGCTTCTGGTGGCCGCGGAGGGGCTGAACGGCACGATCGCCGGCCCCGAGGCGGGAATCGAAGCCGTTCTGGCCGAGATCCGCGATATTCCGGGTTTCGAGGATCTCGAGGTCAAATACGCCTGGACCAGCGACATGCCGTTCCTGCGGCTGAAGGTCCGGATCAAGCAAGAGATCGTCACCATGGGGCAGCCGGACCTGGATCCCGCGCGGCAGGCCGGCGTCTATGTCTCTCCCGCCGATTGGAATGCCCTGATCGCCGATCCGACCACGCTCGTGATCGACACCCGCAACGATTATGAGGGTGAGATCGGCGCCTTCGCGCGCGCGATCCAGCCGAACACCCGCAGTTTCCGCGACTTCCCGGACTGGTTCCGCACCGAAGGCCGCGCCCTGATGGACGAGATGAAGCCGAAGAGGGTGGCCATGTACTGCACCGGCGGCATCCGTTGCGAGAAGTCGACCGCCTTCCTCAAGGCCGAGGGGGTCGAGAATGTCCATCATCTGGAAGGCGGGATCCTGCGCTACCTCGAGACGATCGACGCCGCAGACAGCCTGTGGCGCGGGGACTGTTTTGTCTTCGACGAGCGCGTCTCGGTCGGCCATGGCCTTGTCCAGGGCGATCACACGCTGTGCCGGGGGTGCCGGATGCCGGTCAATGCGGAGGGCAGGGCGTCGCCGCACTTCATCGAAGGCGTCTGTTGCGCGAATTGCCGGGATACTCGGGACGACGCACAACGGCTTCGCTATGCGGAGCGTCAGCGCCAGATCGAACTGGCCCGCCGGCGCGGCGACGCCCATCTGGGCCGCAGCGATCCTGCCTGACGGCGCCGCCTATTTGGCCGGCTGCTGATAGACCACGCGGCAATCGCCATCGATCGTGGTGTAGCGGTTGTTGGAGGCGTCAACGAACGAGATCCGGCCGCCGTCGTCATATTCGACCTTGCCGGTCGAGCGACCCTTGAAGTTCTCGACGCCATAGGTCCAGCAGGTGATGTCCGCCGGCTTGTCGCCCCAGGTGGCGTCGTTGCGAGCCCGCTTGCTGTCCGTGCAGGCGGCGGTCGTGGCGACGAGGGCCAGGGAAAGGGCGGTGATGACGAAGGTTTTCATGCTCCCAGCCTGACATGATTTCCGAGGCTTCGGAAGGTGAGGCGGGCGCGTGACGGTTGTGACGGCTTGATTGGCGTTCTCCGTGATGAACCAATGGCCAAGCCATGAGTTGGATCAGGCGTCGCCGTGGTTGGCGATGTGGAGGAGCCGCCTATGCACGCCGCGCCCGGTTTTCGCGCGAGACTGAATCCCCTGCACGGGATCATCTTGGCCTTTCCCATCGCCCTGTTCTGCGCAGCCCTGATCAGCGACATCGCCTATCTGAAGACGGCGGAGATGCAGTGGTCGAACTTCTCGGCCTGGCTGATCGTCGGCGCCTTGGTCTCGGGCGGCCTGGCGGGACTCTGGGCCCTGATCGACCTGGCTTTGGCTTGGCGGGGCGCCGGACGGCGCCATGCCCTGGTTCATGTGATCGCCCTTTTCCTGGCCTGGGTGTTCGGTCTGATCAACGCCTTCAAACACAGCCAGGACGCCTGGAGTTCGGTCGGGGCGTTCGGCCTGACGCTGTCGATCCTGTCCACAGTGCTGGTGCTGGTCGCCGGCTGGTTCGCCTATTCCATCTCGACCGTGCGGGAGATCGCGTGATGATCCGTAATCTCCTCGGCGCGACCGCCATCGTTCTGGTCCTGGCCGGCTGCGGCCGCAGCGATCCGAATCTGAACCAGACCGGCGCCAATCCGGACCTTCCAGGGCGCAACGAGACCCTGGTTCCGCCCATGAGGATCGCCACGCCGGTGGGCTGGAACGGCGAGGCGCCGACCGTGCCGGACGGCTTCACCATCATGCCGATGGCGACCGACCTGAAAATTCCGCGCCAGATCCTGGTGCTGCCCAACGGCGACATCCTCATCGCCGAGGGCTCTGGTGGTCATGCGCCGAAGGTACGTCCCAAGGATGTCATCGCCGGAATCATCAAGGCCAAGGGCAAGACCAGCGTGAAGGGCGGAAACCGCATCACATTGCTGCGCGACGCCAATGGCGACGGCCAACCTGAAGTTCGCACCACCTTCATCGACAATCTCGACGCCCCCTATGGCATGGCCTTCGTGGACGGCTCGCTCTATGTGGCCGAACAGGGCGCCCTGCTGCGCTTCCCCTATCAACAGGGTCAGACACGGATCACGGCGCCGGGGCAGGAACTGACCAAGCTCCCGTCGGCCATCAACCACCACTGGACCAAGTCCCTGACCGCCAGCGCCGACGGCTTGACCCTGTATGTCGGCATCGGCTCGAATTCGAACATCGGCGAGCGGGGTCTGAGTGTGGAGCAGGACCGGGCTGTGGTCTGGGCCATCGACCGTCAGACCGGCGCGCATCGCACCTTCGCGACCGGGATCCGCAATCCCACCGCCCTGGCGATCGAGCCCACCACCAGCGCTCTCTGGGCGGTGGTCAACGAGCGTGACGAACTGGGCCCGCAACTGGTGCCTGACTATCTGACCTCGGTGCGCGAGGGCGGCTTCTACGGCTGGCCTTACAGCTACTGGGGCCAGAACATCGACCCGCGCGTCCGCCCGCAGGACCCGGACAAGGTCGCCAGCGCCATCGCGCCCGACTACGCCCTGGGTTCGCACGTCGCCGCCCTGGGGGTCAGCTTCGTGACCGGCGGCGGCTTCGGCGGCGGGTTCAGCCAGGGCGCCTTCATCGGCGAGCACGGCAGTTGGAACCGCCAGGATCTGTCCGGCTACAAGGTCGCCTGGGTGCCGTTCGCCAATGGCCGCCCCAACGGCGCGCCGGTCGATTTCGCGACGGGCTTCATCAAGGACGGCGAGGCCCGCGGGCGTCCTGTGGGGGTCACCTATGATCCGCAACGTCGCATCCTGCTGGTCGCGGACGACCTGTCCAACACGGTCTGGCGGATCGCGCCGCGTCGCTGAGCCTGCGAACGGGCTGACGAACAGCGAGGGAGCATGGCGAACGGATTGGAGGCCTACCGGTCCAAGCGAGACTTCGATCGGACGCCGGAGCCACGGGGCGGAGCAAAGTCGGGCGGAAGGGGCCGGCTGAGCTATCTGATCCAGCGGCATGCGGCGACGCGGCTGCACTATGATTTCCGTATCGAGCATGAAGGGGTGCTCAAGTCCTGGGCGGTGACCAAGGCGCCGTCGCGCGATCCATCGATCAAGCGGTTGGCGGTCGAAGTCGAGGATCATCCGCTCGATTACGGGACCTTCGAAGGGACTATTCCGTCCGGCAACTATGGTGCGGGCACCGTCCAGCTGTGGGACCGGGGCGAATGGGAGCCGCAGGAGGCCGATGTCGAGGCCGCCCTGAAACGCGGCTCGCTGAAGATGATCCTGCATGGCGACCGGCTGCGCGGCGGTTGGGCTCTGGTGCGGCTGAAGTCGGATCGCGGCAAGCCGTCGAAACGCAACAACTGGCTGCTGATCAAGGAGAAGGACGAGGCGGCTGTGCCGGGCGAGGGCGAGGCCAATATGGAAATCGACGCTTCGGTCGCCACGGGGCGCAGTCTCGCCGAGATCGCGGACGGCAAGACGAAATGGACCGCGTCGAAACCGGTGGCCCGCAAGGGGCCGGCCAAGCCCAGGGCGAAGCCGGGCGAGGCGAGGCTGGTCAAGCCGTCGACCTTCGTCCCGATCCAGCTGTGCAAGGTCGCCGACCATCCGCCCGGCGGAGCGGGGTGGGTGCACGAGATCAAGTTCGACGGCTATCGCATTCAGGTCGCAACCGGCGGCGGTAGGGCGAAACTGTATACTCGCCGCGGGCACGACTGGACCGACCGGTTTCCGGAACTGGCGGCGGACGCGGCGAACTGGCCTGACGGGGTGGTGGACGGTGAACTTTGCGCGCTGCGCGATGACCATACGCCGGATTTTTCAGCCCTGCAGACCGCCATCTCCGACGAGGACACGGCGGGCCTGGTCTATTTCGCCTTCGACCTGTTGTCCGAGGGCGAGGACGACCTGAGGAAACGGCCCCTGTCGCATCGCAAGGCGCGGCTGCAGGCCCACGTCGACCGGACGCCCGCGAAAAGCCGGACACGGCTGCGCTATGTCGACCATTTCGCCTCGACCGGCCAGGCGGTGCTGGACAGCGCCTGCCGGATGGATCTGGAGGGGGTGATTTCCAAGAGACTGGACGCTGCCTATCACGCGGGGCGGTCCTCGACCTGGGTCAAGTCCAAATGCCGGGGACGGGACGAGGTGGTGATCGGCGGCTGGTCGTCGGAGGGCGGGACACGGTTCCGTTCCCTGCTGGTCGGCGTGGCCGAGGAGGAGGGGCTGCGCTATCTCGGTCGCGTTGGCACAGGCTATGCCGCGCCGCTGTTGAAGACCCTGCTGCCGGCTCTGAACGGCGCGGCGGCGCAGATCTCGCCCTTCGTCGGCAAGGGGGCGCCGCGAGGCGGAAAGGATATCCACTGGCTCAGGCCCGAGCTGGTCGCCGAACTGGAGCACGGCGGCTTCACCGAGGGCGGGGCGCTGCGCCAGGCGGCGTTCAAGGGGCTGCGTGAAGACAAGGCGCCAAGGGATGTCGTCGACGATCCTCAACCGCCGACGACGGTCAAGGCGACGCAAAAACCGCGGGTGGGCAAGGACAAGGTCGTGGTCGCCGGCGTGACCCTGTCCAGCCCTGACAAGATCCTGTGGCCTGCCGTCGATGGAGGGGCGGCGATCACCAAGGCCGATCTGGCGCGCTACTACGACATGGCGGCCGAACGGATACTGCCCCATGTGGCCGACCGACCGGTGTCGATCATCCGCGCGCCGGAGGGGATCGCGGGCGAGACCTTCTTTCAGCGTCACGCCATGCCGGGGTCGAACCCGCGCCTGAAGCTGATCGATGTGCATGAAGGCAAACCCTATGTCTCGGTGAGCGACGTCGGCGGCCTGGTCGCCGTCGCCCAGTCCGGCGGGCTGGAGCTGCATCCCTGGGGCTGTCGACCGGGCGATCCGGAGACGCCGGAGCAGGTGACGTTCGATCTCGATCCCGACGAGGGTCTGGATTTTGCGGCGGTGATCGCGGCGGCGAGGACGGTACGGGCCGAGTTGCAGCGGCGGGGCCTCAACCCCTTCGTCAAGACCACTGGCGGAAAGGGGCTGCACGTGGTCGTGCCGATCCGGGCGGACGGGCGCAGCCGGATCGAATGGGATCAGTGCAAGGCCTTCGCCAAGGCAGTTGCGGAGGAGGTGCGTCGCGCCGATCCCGACCGTTTCACCACCACCCTGGCCAAGAAGGCGCGGGGCGGAAAGATCTTCATCGATTATCTGAGGAACGGGCGAATGGCGACGGCGGTGGCTCCCTGGTCTGCGCGGGCGAGACCGGGCGCGGGAATCGCCTTTCCCCTGTCCTGGGGCCAGGTGAAGACGGGGTTAGATCCACGCGCCTTCACCCTGCATGACGCCCCCGCCCTGTTGAAGAAGGCCGATCCGTGGAGGGATTTTCGCGACGGGGCGGTCAGCCTGCGTCCGGTGCTGAAGGCCATGGGCCTGTAGGGGGTCAGGCGGCCTTGTTGCGCGAGGCGGGCTTCTTCTTCTTCGTCGCCGCCTTGGTCGCCTTCTTCACAGGGGGCTTCTTGCCGGCAGCCGGCCCCTTCAGACTGTTGCGGAGGGCCTCCATCAGGTCGATGACATTGGTGTCGTCGGGCTCGGGCGCCGCGACCACCTTCTTGCCGCCCTTCTGCTTGGCCTTGATCATGTCGCGCAGGGCGTCGTCGTATCGGTCCTTGAATTTCGTGGGATCGAAGCCCGCGTCCTTCTGGGCGATGATGCGACTGGCGATCTCGACCATGTCCTTGTCGGCCTTGACGGTCGGAATCTCGTCGAAATAGTCCTCGGCCTCGCGCACCTCGTCATGCGGCCTCAGCGAATAGGCGACCAGGCCCTTGCCCCGCACCTCCAGCGCCAGTTGCCGTTCGCGGCCGCGCAGGACCAGGCTGCCAATGGCGATCTTGCCGGCTGACTTCATGGCGTCGCGGATCACGGCGAAGGCCTCGGCGCCCGCGCCCTTCTCGGGCACCACATAGAAGGGGTCGTCCCAGTACAGACGGTCTATGGCGGCCTCGTCGACAAAACTGTCGATGGAGATGGTGCGGGTGGTCTCCAGTTTGACCTTGTCGAAGTCGGCGTCGTCGAAGAGGACATATTCGTCCTTGGACACCTCATAGCCCTTCACCAGGTCCGAGCGCTCGACCGGCCCCGTGTCCGGATCGGTGGGGATCATGCGGATGCGGTTGTTGGTGTCCGGATTGATCAGGTGGAAACTGACGTGGGCGTTGGACGAGACGGCCGTGTAGAGGGCGACTGGGCAGGTCACCAGCGACAGTTTCAGATGTCCCTGCCAAGCGGGCCGTGCGGCCATGGTGGTCTCCCATTCTTTTTCCGTTGACCTAACGTCCCACTCGATCAAGCGTTTCGCGATAGGTGGGCTGGGGCGTATGTCGCGCCGGCAGGCCGCCCATCGCCCCGCGTATGGCTTGCCGCGTCACCGCGCCCGTGGCTCTCGCAGCCGGCGTTCCTTCGCATCGCCCCTGACAGGATGAGCAGGATGGACCCGGCGATGAAGCCGAACGTCCAAGACTCTGATGCGGACGTCCTTCGAAGAGCGCGTCGATAAGGCGGACAAACGGGCGAACCGCGTCCGTTCACGGAACCCAGGCCGCTAGGACGGGATCGACAGGCGGGCGAGCAGCCCTCCGCCGGGATGATTGCGAAGTTCTATGGCGGCCCCCGATGCGTGAGCCTGAGCTCTCGCGATCGTCAGGCCGATGCCTGTGCCGCGACTTCCGTCCATGCTCGACGCGCCGCCGCGGACAAAGGGTTCGAAGAGGCGCTCGATATCAGGTTCGCCGAGCCCGGGCCCATAGTCCCGAACATCGATCAGAACGCGATCTCCCAGGCTGCGGCAACTGACATCGACGCGACCGCCATATTTCACGCCGTTGTCGATCAGATTGTTCAAGGCGCGGGCGATCGCAGTCGGCCGTACCCGCGCACTGCGGCCGCAGCCGGCGGTGAACCGAACGTCCGCTCCGAACTCGGCGGCGTCTTCAGCGAGACTTTCAACGAGAGAATCCAGATCCACGACCGACCAGGCCTCGGTCGCCTCCTGGCTCCGCGCAAGATCCAGCCCCTGACGCACGAGCGCCTGGGTTGCGTTGACGTCCGCGACGAGCCTTTCGCGCAGGGCCTCATCCTCGACATTCTCAAGCCGAAGCCGCAGGCGGGTGAGCGGGGTCTGAAGATCGTGGCTGATCGCGGCCAGGAGCTGGGTGCGTTCGCGCAGGCCTTCGCGGACACGGGCCTGCATGATGTTGAAGGTCGACAGGGCGGCTCGGACCTCGGTCGGTCCTCGTGCGTCGGCGGCCGGTGCGTCCAGCGAGGCGGCGAACGCCGTGGCGGCGCTGGACAGTCTGGCGAGGGGGCGGGTGATGAAACGGGCGACCAGGACGGAAAGGAGGGCGCTCGCCGCCAGCAGGACGATGAGATAGACCGGATTGCCGCCGGAGCCGACGGGAATGATGAAGGGCGGCTGGAACATCGCAAAGGTTTTGCGGGGCTGGCCGTTCGGAATGAAACTGACCACCCAGCAGTCAAGCACGAGTTCAAAACCATCCCCGACCTTCGTCGCGGTTACGCGACCCGCAACTTCGGGCGGCAGACACGCGTCGCGTGCGGTGGGGCCCGCCATGGGATGACGCCCCGGACCGAGGGCGGCCTCAAGGCGACGCTCCAATCCGACATCTCGACGAAAGGGCGGGGGCGCGTCGTGCGGTCGGACCCCGAGCATCAGCTGGAGCTCTTTCTGACGCTCGTTTTCCGGCAAGTCGCGGCGCCACAGGCCGTCGAGTTCCGCCGTGCGGCTTACCAGCTGATTGAGGCGGACGGCCTCGAAATCCCGCCGTCGCGACTTCTCGGCCAGGGTGATCGACAGGATTGCGGCCGTCGAGATGCCGATCGTGAGCAGTACGAAGGTGCGGCCGCCAACTGAATCGAGGGCCGACCACATGCGTTTTCCGAGCGTCGCGAATACGACCTTCATTCGAATGTGACATCCGCAGCGAGAACATAGCCTTCGTTGCGGATCGTAACGATCATGCCGTCACCCAGCGGCGCGAGCTTGGAGCGAAGGCGGCTGATCTGGAGGTCTATCGACCGGTCATTGGGCGCCAGGGAACGCCGATCAGGCAGGAGGTCTTCACGGGACAGCACCACGTTCGGCTGACGCACCAGCTTCTCGAGCAGCCGATGCTCCGCCGACGACAGGATGATCAGACGGTCGTCCGCTGCGATCAGGCGCCGCTGAACCAGATCGAGCGTCCACGGGCCGAACCGGGCATAGCGCTTGTTTCGCGCCGGATCGGCCGCCTCGCTGCGGCGACGCAGCAGGTTTCGAATCCGAGCGACCAGTTCGCGGGGTTCGAAGGGTTTCGTCAGATAGTCGTCCGCTCCCAGCTCGAGGCCGAGCACCCGGTCGATCGAGGCGTCGCGCGCCGTGACCATGATCACCGCCTCGGGTCGGTCCGCGGCGCGCATCTCGCGACACAGGCCTATCCCGTCGCCGTCCGGCAAATTGAGATCCAGAAGCATGACGTCAAAAGATTCGGCGGCGAGCATACGCCTGACGTCCCCCAGGCTGGCCGCCTGCGCGACATCGAATCCGGCCCGTCGCACCTGCTGGACGATCAGGTCGCGAATGTCCTCGTCATCGTCGACGACGAGCACGCGGGCAGGAGCTGGAGAGAGCGGGTCCATGGTCACGGTCTAGACGTCTGTCGCCACCCTGTCGCCCGGCGGAGGCGCTCATTACATCAAATGATACAAAACGATACAATCGGGCTGGTTTCGATACAAAATGAAACCCCCGGACATGACATCATCATCCAAAGACACGCTCGGAAGTGCGAGTAGAGAGGGCTGGCTGCTCCCCCACAGCTGATGCGAACTCTTGGAGATTCATGATGTCCCGATCGCCCCGGCGCGCGTCCGTTCAGTCTGGCAGGATGCGGTTTCTCATCGCGCCCGCTGCAGCGGCGCTGTTGACGTTGTCGGCCTGTGGTGAAGAGGCTCGGCCCACCCCGCCGGCGCCCGAGGTCGGCTTCGTCACCCTGGCGACCCAGGCTGTGCCGATCACCGCCGAACTGGCGGGGCGGTTGACGGCCCAGAGCGTTTCCGAGGTGCGGCCGCAGGTCAACGGACTGATCCGGCGCCGGTTGTTCGAGGAGGGGGCCTATGTGCGCGCCGGACAGCCGCTCTACGAGATCGACTCCCGCCTGTACGAAGCCAGCCGCAACGAGGCCTCGGCTCAGTTGCAGAACGCCCGGGCGCAACTGACCGCGGCCCAGGCTAAGGCGTCTCGCTACGAGGGGCTGACCGAGATGGACGCGGTCAGCGGCCAGGACGCGGACGACGTCACCGCTGCGGCCCAGCAGGCGCGGGCCGGCGTCGCCCAGGCCCAGGCCGCCCTGCGGTCTGCGGAACTCAATCTCGGCTTCACGCGCATCACCGCTCCGATAAGCGGACGCATCGGTCGGTCGCTGTTCACCCAGGGCGCGCTGGTGACCGCCAACCAGGCCGACGCCCTGGCGACCATCCAGGCGCTGGATCCGATGTTCATCGACATCACCGAGTCCAGCGCGCGCATCCTGGAAATCCGCAAGGCCCTGGCCAGCGGCGGCCTGGGCGCAGCCAGCGCCTCGGTCACCCTGATCCTGGAGGACGGATCGGAATATGCCCAGGCGGGAACCATCGCCTTCACCGAGCCAGTGGTCGACCAGGCCACGGGCGCCGTGACTATCCGGGCGCGCGTGCCCAATCCCGACGGCCTGCTGCTGCCGGGCATGTTCGTGCGAGTGCGGATCGAAGAGGGTGTCGTTCCGAACGGAATTCTGGCCCCGCAGCAGGGCGTCACCCGCAGTGCGGGGGGGCAGGCGACCGCCCTTGTGCTGACTGCGGACAACAAGGTTGAACAGCGCAACATCGTCACCAGCCGCGCCATCGGCGACCAGTGGCTGGTCACCAGCGGACTTAAGGCGGGCGACCGCCTGATTGTGGAGGGAACGTCCAAGGTGAGGCCCGGCGCCGCCGTGCGCCCCGTCCAGGCCAATCTGAAGAAGGCCTGATCCCATGAGCATCAGTCGCTTCTTCATCGCCCGGCCGATCTTCGCCTGGGTCATCGCCATCGTCATCATGCTGGCCGGCCTGGCCTCCATCATGAATTTGCCGGTCGCCCAGTATCCCGACGTCGCTCCGCCGACCGTAGGCGTCAGCGCCACCTATCCCGGCGCCTCGGCCGAAACGCTTGAAAGCAGCGTGACCCAGGTCCTGGAGCAGCAACTGACCGGTCTGGACGGGATGCTGTACTTCTCGTCCAGCAGCAGTTCGGCAGGCACCGCCTCGATCACCGTGACCTTCGCCAAGGGCACCGATCCCGACACCGCACAGGTTCAGGTCCAGAACAAGATTCAGCAGGCCCTGAGCCGACTGCCCTCGCAGGTGCAGCAGCAGGGCGTGCAGGTCACGAAGCGCAATTCCGACTTCCTGCTGATCGTTTCCATCTACGATACGGCCGACAAGGCGACGCCCTTCGACATCGCCGACTATCTGGTTTCGAACTTCCAGGATCCGCTGTCGCGCGTCGAGGGCGTGGGTTCGGTCCAGGTGTTCGGGTCGCCCTACGCCATGCGGATCTGGCTGGACCCCTACAAGCTGCGCAGCGTCGCCCTGATGCCGTCCGACGTGACGGCGGCGATCCAGGCCCAGAACGCCGAAGTCTCCGCCGGCCAGCTCGGCGCTGCGCCCTCGTCCAATACGCAGCAGCTCAACGCCACCGTGACGGCCCAATCTCGCCTGCAGACTCCGGAACAGTTCCGCGACATCATCCTGAAGACCCAGACGAACGGCGCGGTCGTCCGCCTCGGCGATGTGGCGCGGGTCGAGTTGGGCGCCGAGAACTACGGCATGAACGCGCGGTTCAACCGCCACCCGAGCTCCGGCATCGCCATCCAGCTGGCGCCCGGCGGCGACGCCCTCGACACCGCCGAACTGGTCAAGGCCGAGGTCGCACGCCTGGAGGCCAGTCTGCCTGCCGGTTACGAGGTCGGTTTCCCCCGTGACAGCACCGACTTCATCAAACTGTCTATCAAGGAGGTGGTGAAGACCCTGCTCGAGGCCATCGTGCTGGTGGTCATCGTCATGTTTGTCTTCCTGCAGAGCTGGCGCGCCACCCTGATTCCGGCCATCGCCGTTCCGGTCGTCCTGCTGGGCACCTTCGGTGTCCTGTTCGCCTTCGGCTATTCGATCAACACCCTGACCCTGTTCGGCATGGTTCTGTCGATCGGGCTGCTGGTCGATGACGCCATTGTCGTGGTCGAGAACGTCGAACGCCTGATGGCGGAGGAGGGGCTGTCGCCAAAAGACGCTACGATCAAGTCGATGGACGAGATCTCGGGCGCCCTGGTCGGCATCGGCCTGGTCATATCGGCGGTGCTGCTGCCGATGGCCTTCTTCGGCGGCTCGACCGGCGTGATCTATCAGCAGTTCTCCGTGACCGTGATCACCTCGATGCTGCTGTCGGTGGTGGTCGCCCTCGTGCTGTCGCCGGCCCTGTGCGTCGCCCTGCTGAAGCCGAGCCACACTGATCCGCTCGAGCGCAGGGGGATCGGCGGCAAGTTCAATCGCTGGTTCGACAAGCAGACCAATCGCTATGTGGGCGGCGCGAAGTCGATCCTTTCGCGGCGCGTGCTGTTCCTTGGGGTCTACGCCGCCGTCGCCGTCGTTATGGCTGTGCTGTTCCTGCGCCTGCCGACCAGCTTCCTGCCGGTCGAGGACCAAGGCTCGGCCATGGTGCAGTGGACCCTGCCATCCGGGGCCACCGTCAACCGCTCGGCGGTGGTCGCTGAACAGGTCGAGGACTATTTCCTCGATACGGAGGGCGAGAACACCCGCGCCATCTTCACCATCAACGGCTTCAGCTTCGGCGGCTCCGGCCAGAACGCCGGCATGGGCTTCTCCATGCTGAACGACTTCGAGGAACGCAAAGGCAAGGAGGCCTCGGCCGAGGCTATTACCGGCCGGGCCACCGCCGCCCTGTCCCAGGTGCGCGACGCCCAGATCTTCGCCCTGACACCGCCGGCCATTTCAGGCCTGGGCCAGAGCAACGGCTTCACCTTCCAACTGTTGAACACGGGCGGCCTGTCCGCCGAGCAGTTCCAGGCGCGGCAACAGGCCTTGATGGCGGCTGCGGCGCAGGATCCCGAGCTCGCGGCCGTGCGCCCCTCCAGCCTGCCTGATACGCCTCAACTTCGTATCGATATGGACCAGGCCAAGCTGTCGGCGCTCGGCCTGACCCAGGCCAATGTGACCTCGACCCTGAGCGCCGCCTGGGGCGGATCCTACGTCAACGACTTCGTCGATCGTGGCCGGGTCAAGCGCGTCTTCGTGCAGGGCGACCAGCAGTATCGGTCGGTCCCGACGGATCTGGACAACTGGGGCGTCCGCGGCGCCGACGGTCAGATAACGCCCTTCTCGGCCTTCGCCACCACACGGTGGGATCTGGGGCCCTCGGCCCTGGCGCGCTTCAATGGACAGTCCTCGGTCGAGCTTCAGGGCCAGGCGGCGGCGGGCGTCAGTTCCGGAGAGGCCATGGCGCGAATGGCGGAGCTCCAGTCCAAGCTGGAGCCGGGCACCAGTTTCGCCTGGAGCGGCCTGTCCTATGAGGAGCAGCGCAGCGGAGGCCAGGCGCCCTTGCTGTACGCCATCTCCATCCTGGCGGTCTTCCTGTGCCTGGCGGCGCTGTACGAGAGCTGGTCGGTGCCCTTCGCCATCCTGCTGGCGGTGCCGCTGGGCGTGATCGGGGCGGTGCTGGCGGTGACGCTGCGCGACCTCGACAACAGCGTCTATTTCCAGGTCGGTCTGCTGACCACCATCGGCCTGACCGCAAAGAACGCCATCCTGATCGTCGAATTCGCCGAGGCCTACTATCGTCAGGGACAGGATGCGGTCAGCGCCGCCCTGCACGCGGCCAGGATCCGGCTGCGGCCGATCCTGATGACCTCGATCGCCTTCATCGCCGGCTGCGTGCCGCTGGCGATCGCGAGCGGCGCCGGCGCGGCCAGTCGCGTGGCCCTGGGTACTGCGGTGATCGGCGGCATGCTGAGCGCGACGGTTCTGGCGATCTTCTTCGTGCCCCTGTTCTTCGTGGTCATCACCGTCCTGACCGAGCGGATCACCAAGAAGAAGCCGCACGCCGAGCCCGCGACGGCGGAAGGACTCTGACGATGAAAAACCTTCTCCTTATCGCCGTGTCGGCGGCCGCCCTGTCGGGGTGCAACCTGGCGCCCGTCTACAATCGCCCCGATCCCACGATCGCCTCGGCCTTTCCCACGGGGGCGGCCTATGCGCCGGCGTCGGAGGCCGCCCTGCGCGCATCCTGGCGCGGGCTTTTGTCCGACGCGCGCCTGCAGACCCTGGTCGAGCGGGCGGTCGCCGAAAACCGCGGCCTCCGGCAGTCCCTGGCCCAGGTCGAAGGCGCCCGCGCCCTCTATCGCGGACAGCGCGCCGCGCAACTGCCGACCCTGAGCGCGGGCCTCACCTCGACCTTCAGCGGCGGAGCGGCGGCCTCGACCCAGGGCGACGAAAGTCATCAGGGCGGTCTGAACCTGTCCAGCTTCGAGATCGACCTGTTCGGCCGACTGCGCAATGAGACGACCTCGGCCTTCGAGTCCTATTTGGCGACCGAAGCGGGCGCGCGTTCCGCCCACGTCGCCCTGGTCGCCGAAACGGCCAGCGCCTGGCTTACCCTGGCCGCCGATCAGGACTTGCTGGCCCTGGCCCAGGAGACCGAGGCCAGCGCGCAGCGATCTCTGGATCTGACTCAGACCCTGAATGCGCGACGACTGGTCAGCCGTCTGGACGTGGTCTCGGCGGAACAGGTGGTGCAGCAGGCGCGGGCCGACGTGGCCGACTACACGCGCCAGGTCGCTCAGGACCGAAATGCTCTGGTTCTGCTCGTCGGAGGGCCGGTCGAGGATGCGCTGTTGCCGCCCACCCTGGCCGCGCTCGATCCAGTGATCGGCCTGCCGCCGGCCGGTCTGTCCTCGTCGATCCTGCTGGATCGCCCGGACGTGCTTCAGGCCGAGCATCAACTGCGTGGAGCCAATGCCGATATCGGCGCCGCGCGGGCGGCGCTGTTTCCCAGCCTCAGCCTGACGGCTCTGGCCGGGGTGATCAGTCCGTCCCTGTCCGATCTCTTCGATGGTGAGGACACCTGGTCGGTTTCGCCCAGCGTGACCGCGCCGATCTTCACGCCCGGCGCCCGCGCCAACGTCGCCTATTCACAGGCGCAGCGTGACGCTGCGGTCGCCAGCTACCAACTGGCCGTCCAGACCGCCTTCCGGGAAGTCGCGGACGCCCTGGCTCGCGAAGGGACGATCGGCGCCCAGAGAACGGCGCAGACCGCCCAGGCCGACGCTGCGGCCGAGGCCTTGCGCCTCAGCGAGGCGCGTTATCGGGCGGGGATCGACGACTATCTGTCCACCCTGACCGCCCAACGCTCCCTCTACGCCGCGCGTCAGGCTCAGTCCGGCATACTGCTGGAAGCCCTGCTGAATCGGATCACCCTCTATCAGGCCCTGGGTGGAGCGCCGGATGACTGGGCGCGCGATCTGCCGTGAAACGACGGCGCCAAGATGCGGCCCAAGCTCCGGCCCAAGCTCCGGCCCAAGCTCCGGCCCAAGCTCCGGCCAGGGCTCCGGCCCGGGCGGCATGCGAGGTCACCGGCGTTGACGATCCGACGCGGATCAAGATCTCCGAGAAGCTTGCTCGCTCATGCAGGACCCTTGCGCGGGGGTCAGGGTATCAACCTCTCGCTTCTGAGCTGTTCGAACAGGGTGAAGAAGGCGTCGTCGGTCGGTTGGTAGTCGAGGAAGCCCAGACGGCGGCTCTTGCCCATGTCGGTCACCACCTCGATCGGCCGGCCTAGGTCGGCGTCCGTATGCCAGGGCGAGGCCAGGCGGCCCAGGTCGGGTTCGACCAGGCCCTCGCGTTCGGCCAGCCGCCTCCAGACCAACTCGTCCGCGACCATCTGCGTTTCCAGCGGGATGATGGTCCCGTCGAAGGGGGCGGGCGCCAATTCGAACCACTCGGCGATCCGGGCCCACATCCATTGCCAGCGGAAGACGTCGCCGTTGACGACGTTAAAGGCCTGGTTTGCAGCCTCTGGCGTGGTCGCCGCCCATGCCAGGTGCCGAGCCAGCTGGTTGGCGCTGGTCATGTCGGTCAGCCCGCTCCACTGGGCCGGAGAGCCGGGGAAGCGGAAGGGGCGACCGGTCTCCCGGCACAGGGTCGCATAGGCGGCCAGGGTCGCGCCCATGTTCATGGCGTTGCCTACGGCCTTGCCGATGATCGTGTGGGGGCGGTGGATGCTCCAGGCGAATCCGTCCCGTTCGGCGGCGGAGAAGACCTCGTCCTCCTGAGCATAATAGAAGTTGTCGACCTCCAGCCGGCCCTGCGTCTCGCGAAACGGCGTCTGGGGCAGGACGCCTTGGCCATAGGCCTCGAACGGGCCGAGGTAGTGTTTCAGACCGGTCACAAGGGCGACATGGCGCACCGAGGCGGCCGGTTGCACGGCGTCCAGCACCGTACGCACCATGGCGGCGTTGACGCGGATGTTTTCGGCTTCATTGGCCTGGCGCGACCAGGTGGTGAAGAAGACGGCGTCCGGCCGTGCGCCCGCCAGGGCCGCCCGGGTCGCGGCGGGGTCGTGGAGGTCGGCGGCGACCGGCGTGACTCCGGCCTGCGCCGCCGGCCGACGGGCAAGGCCTAGAACCGACCAGCCGCTGGCCGCCAGCTCGGCCGCAGCCGCACCGCCCGCGATACCGCTCGATCCCACCACCAGCGCCGTTTTCGACATGACCGTCTCCATTCTGATCTGGCGGCAGACCTAGGCGCGGGACGAAGGACTCGCTAGACGGCACCAATCAGGGACCTAGTCCCCAAAAGGTGACCACTCATGCAGGCGATCGGCCACGAAGACGACTGGCGCGAGGACTGTGCGCCCCGGCGTGTGCTGGAGCTGTTCGCCACGAAATGGACCAGCATGGTGCTGCACACGCTCCAGGCGCGTCACGCCGGCCGGGCCCGTTCCGGCGTCCTGCTGCGCAGCCTGCCGGGCGCATCGAAGAAGATGCTGACCCAGACCTTGCGCGAGATGGAGGCCAGCGGCCTGATCAGCCGCCATGTCCAGGCTTCGGTCCCGCCGGCCGTCGAATATCGGCTGACGGACCTGGGCGCGCGGTTCGTCGAGCCGGTCGAACTGCTCTACGCCTGGGGGCGCGACAACGCCGACGCCCTGGACAGGCTGGCGCCGCGTCCGACGTCGCGGCGCAGCGGCTCTTCCTGACACCTCAGCCATAGCATGGGCGGCAGGGGAACGATTTCGATGGTCGACCTCTGCCACATTGCGAAGCCGGGAAGGGATGGCTAAACCGCCTGCGAGCGACTCGCAGAAGTGCGGGCGCCTGGGTGCGATCCGCTTGGGCGTCGCAAGGGGAAATGAACGAACCCGTGTCCGAAACCAGGACCATCGTCGATATCTATGCGGGACACCGGCGCGCGCTCGTGAACTACGCCGCGAACCTCACGGGTGACCGGGCTGCAGCCGAGGATGTGGTTCAGGAGGCCTGGATGCGGCTCGGGACGGCGACGCGCCTTCGCCCATTGGATGAGCCCTTGAGCTACCTGTACCGTATCGTGCGCAATCTGGCGCTCGACGGACGGCGCCGGCGCCGGTTCGAACATGCCGCCTTCATGGAAGGCGTGGACGACATGGCCAAGCTGCAGGCCAGCGATGCGCCCTCGCCGGAAGGCGAGGCGGCGGCCCGAAGCGACCTCCGGATCGTGTTCGAGATCATGGAAGGTTTGCCCGAACGGATGCGGATCGCAGTGGAAATGCATCGGCTGGGCGACGCGAAGCTCAAGGACATCGCCGCCCATCTCGGGATTTCCGTCACCTCGGCCCATGAACTCGTCGTCGAGGGCGTTCACAGGTGCCGCGTCGGTCTCCGTCAGGCAAAACGGTAGGCGTGATGAAAAATATCACGAAAAACCGCGTCGCCTGTACGTGTAATTCTCAGGGACGAGACGATGGGCGGTCAACCGCGCAGATGTCCCGTCGTGGTGCGTGTTCGGGAGGGGAGGCGCAAGACTATGGATGACGGCGTCGAGCCCCGCCTGCCGGGCGGCGAACCGGTCGAGGTCGCGGACCGGGGGGCTGTGGAATGGCTTGTGCGGCTCCAGGACAATCCGAATGACGCGGTCATGCGCGGAGAGTTCGAAGCATGGCTCGAGGCCAGTCCGGACAACGCCGCCGCATGGGCGGAGACCCAGTATGTCGTCGCCTTGATGGGCGCTGTGCCGCCGATCCACGAACGCAAGTGGGCTCGGCCGCCCGCGCCGCCCGCTCGGTCGACACGTCCTTGGCGGGGCCGTCGAAGCGGTCGCGACGGGGTGGTCGGCCGCCGCCTCGCGGCTGCGGCCTGCGTGGCGGCGGCTTGTATCGGCGTTCTGGGCATGCCGGAAATCAGACTCAGACTCGAGGCCGACCATGTGTCCGGTCTGGCGTCGCCGCAGCGGGTGGAACTGGCGGACGGGAGCGTGGTCGAGATGGCGCCGTCGAGCGCGATCAGCCTCGACTATTCGGGGGCGGTTCGGCGGGTTCGGCTTCTTCGCGGCGAGGCCTATTTCGAAGTACGGCGGGATCCCGCCAGGCCTTTCCATGTCATGGCCGGCGATGTCGAGACCACCGTGCTCGGCACGGGCTTCGACGTGATGCGGATCGACAACGGCGCAGTCGTCGCCGTGCGCCATGGTCGTGTTCGAGTGCAGGCTGAAAAGACCGGCGTCTCGACGCAATTGAACGCCGGAGATCGCGTCAGCGTCGCCGCTGACGGCATGTACGAGGACCGCATTCGTCCCGATAGGGTCGGGGCATGGACGACGGGCGATCTGATCGTCAACGATCGATTGCTTCGTGAGGTGATCGACATGCTGCGCCCCTGGTACGGCGGCGTCATCCTCGCCTCTGGCGATCGGCTGGATTCACAGCGTGTGACCGGCCGCTACGATTTACGTGATCCTCTCGCTGCGGTCGATGCCCTGGGGCAGGCTCATGGGCTGCGTATCACGCGGCTCTCCCCCTGGCTGGTGGTGGTTTCGGCGCGCTGAACGGGCTGAGAGAAAAAACTTCACCGTATCCGACATTAATTCCGAAAATCCCGCTTCGCCGATCGTGGAACCTATAGAGAGGCGGCGCGACTGACACGCATTCGCGCTAATCGGCCCGCCTCGTCAGTTTCATGTGATCGGGGTGCAGTTGTGAAATCGGAAGTTGACGCGCGGACCGGTCCGCGCCGGACCATCATGGTCGCAGGCCTGTTGATGGCGACGACGGCATTGGCTGGAATCACTGTCCCCACCATGGCGCTGGCGCAGTCGGGGGCGTCCTCCAGCCGAGGGTTCAATATACCGCCGCAGGCGCTCGGTGACGCCCTGGCCGATTTCGGTCAGCAGGCTCGGATGCAGGTCAGCGTCGACGCGGCCGCCATTCGCGGTGTTTCGTCTCCTGGCGTCTCCGGGGTCCTGTCGCCGGCTCAGGCGATCAGTCGGCTGCTGGCGGGAACCGGATTCACCTACCGGGTCTCCGGAAATCTGGTCACGCTGGAGCGGGCTCCTGACGCCGGAGGCGCCATTCAACTCGGCGCCGTGCGGGTCGAGGGCGCATCAGGGGCTGGCGCTGTCGGCGGGACGTCCGGGCAGGCTGGGGCCGGCGCTGACGGCGGCGACCCGTCCAATGCGCCGTACCGTACAGCCGGAACCAGCAGCTATATCTCTCAGGAGCAGATCCAGCGGTTCCGTGGATCGTCAGCGGGCGATTTTCTCAGCGGCGTTCCGGGGGTGCTGAACGGCGAGAACCGCAACTCTGGCGCATTGGATATCAATATTCGCGGCATGCAGGGGCAGGGCCGGGTGCCGATCGTCATCGACGGCGCCATGCAGGAGTCGACCGTCTATCGCGGTTACGCCGGCATGGCGGGTCGGACCTATCTGGACCCGGATCTCATCGGCGGCGTGTCGATCGAAAAGGACCGAGCGCGGGGGCCGATGCATCGGGCGCCATCGGCGGCATCGTCAGGGCCAGGACGCTGAACGCCGGCGATATCGTCGCACCGGGCGGTCGGTATGGTTTCGTGGTTCGGGCGGGCTTGACCGGCAATAACGTCAAGGCGCCGCCGGGGGTGACGCTGGGCGGGGACGAACCGGCCGTTCGCAACTTCGATCGTCCGGACTTCCTGGATCTTCGCGGCGGCAATCTGTCGGTGGCTTACGGCTACCGGTCAGACCTGTTCGACGTGGTCGCCGCAGTCGTCCGCCGCAAGTCAGGCAACTACTACAGCGGCGGCGAAGGCCTGAGCCCCGACGACTGGAAAGGCGGCGCAAACCGCTTCAGCTACGACGAGCAGGTCCTCAACACCTCGCACGACAACACCTCCTATCTGCTGCGCGCCGTGTTGCGTCCGGTGGAGGGGCATACGCTGGACCTCTCCTACATGCGGTACGAGTCCGAGTTCGGTGAAATGAAGCCGTCACAATTGATGTACGGCGACACACCACGCCAGACGACGTCGAACGTGGATGTCGACACCTGGACAGCGCGCTACCGCTATGATCCGACTTCGCCGCTGGTCGATTTCAGGGCGGATCTCTGGCTCACCGAGGTCGACAGTCTGGTGATCGATCCGGTTCGCCTGACCGGCTACAACGGTGACAAATTCTCCGCCACCCTGTCCCAAAGGCGTGGATTGACGATGTCGAACACCTCGCGGTTCACGGGCGAGGCAGGCGAGTTGTCCATTGCCTACGGCGGCGCTTACGATTTCGAGAAGTTCGGCAATTCCGGCGATTGGGCTCGGCTCAACGAACAATATCCCGGTCGTGCCTGGGACACCACGCGGGAAGGCTGGCGGCGCCAGTACAGCGGTTTTGTCGCGGGAACCTACAAGCCGGCGCCCTGGGCGACGCTTCAATTGGCCGCGCGCTATCTCGACACCGTGGTTCAAGACCGCAAGGCCGGCGTCAGCTGGGTTCAGGGCGGCGTGATCAATCGTGACGAGGCCTCCGGCTGGGCGCCGGTGCTCTCGGCCGTCGTCGAGCCGATCCGGGGCGTACAGTTCTATGGGCGCTACGCCGAGGCCCTGCGTGCGCCGAGTCCGTTCGAAGGCACGGAGGGCTTCTCGGGAGCCGTCAATCCCTACACCAACCTGCGCCCCGAGCACGCCCACAACACGGAAATCGGGGCCAACTACGAGACTTTCGGGGTGTTGGGCGACGACGATATGTTCCAGGCCAAGTTCGGCTGGTTCCACAACGACGTGACGGACTATATCACTCTGGGCGACGAGATCCTGACGGCGCCGAACGGCGTGTCGACCAATATTCTCGTGCGGGTCAACATCCCGCGGGTCAGTCTGAAGGGATATGAATATTCGGCCCGCTACGATCGCGGCTGGATCTTCGGCGAACTCGCCGGCACGGAATATACCGACATCACCAGCTGCAGCCGCGCGGTGGCCGCTGCGGGCGACTTCTGCGAAAAGGGAATGGCTGCGACCAACCAGTCCTGGTTCACCGGCCATGTCCCGCCGCGACGCAGCAACAGCTTCACCCTGGGCGGCCGCATGCTGGGCGAACGGCTGGAGTTCGGCGCCCGTTACAGCAAGGTCGAGCGCGAACCCGCTTATGAGGTCGTCGACCTTTATGGCAGCTATGCGATCAACGACCGCACCAGCGTCAACTTCACCGTCAACAACCTGACCGACCGCTACTATGTCGACGCCTTGAGTCTGGGTGAAGGCGTGGCGGTGCTTCCTGCGCCGGGGCGCACGCTCAGCCTCAATCTCGTCGCCCGCTTCGGCGACGGCGCGTGGGAGGCGCCGAGTTCCGCACGGCGACGCGCGCGTGCGGCGGCAGAAGGGCTGAAAGAAGATACGCTTCAGGCGTTCGACGGCGACTGGACCGGCTTCTATGTCGGCTCCCACATGGACTGGGGGCAATATGCGGCCAAGGGCGGAACCCGTTCCGCGACCGGAGAAGCCAGCGCCGTCGCTGCGTCCGAACGGATAGACCGCCAGGCGCGCGCCGCCACGGGCGGTCTGCAGTTCGGCTATAACTGGCGTGTGTCCGACCTATGGGTGGCCGGTGTCGAAATCAACGGCGGCGCCAGCCCGGCCAAGGGGCGGGAGGGTTATGTCGCGAGCGAACTCGATACGGGCCGGTACGCCGACAAGGAAATCATGCAGGCCGAGTATCGCTACGAATACAACTGGAACGGTTCGGCGCGCCTGCGGCTGGGACGCACGTTCGGTCGGGTGCTAGGCTTTGCAACGGGCGGCCTGGCTGTGGCCAATGAACGTCAGTCCAGAATTCAGAGTCGATCGGTCTCCGCCAGCGCAGGATCGCCCTTCGGCTTCGTGACGCGTCCCTACTTCACCGAAGAGGCGGAGGAATTGCGCCTCGGCTGGGTGCTCGGGGCGGGAACCGAGGTGGCCTTCAGCGAGCGTGTTTCCCTCAAGGCGGAGTATCTGTTCAACCGCTTCAGCGACGACGATTTCAGGTTTGATCGCGCGAGCCGCAACGTCAACCGCGGCTACACCTCGGGCGGGGTCACGGTTGTCGGCGGGGCGGATGACGCGATCGGTCGGATTTCGACGAACCAACTGACCTTGCAGACCCTCCGCGTCGGCCTGAACTACCGGTTCTAGGCGAGGCAGGCCGAGCGATGACGCCTGTCCGGTCGCGGGCGTCGTCTGCCGATCTCGCGACCGAACTAGTCAATGAGTTGAGATGACCGACACGATTGAAACGAACAGTCGATCAAAACGGCTGAAAGCGCTGACCCACGATACCCACGACAGCCTGGATCGGGCGATCGTCGCCCGGGAGCCTTTCAAGGACCTCGGGCGGTATGCGCGGTTCCTGGCCGTGCAGCATGGATTTCATCGCGAAATCCACGCGCTTTATGATGATCCCGGGCTCGAGGTCCTGTTGCCCGACCTGGTCGATCGACGCCGGCTCGGGCTGATCGTCCTTGACCTGGAAGATTTGGGCGTCGGGGTGCCGACGTGGCGAAACGCCCCTAGGTTCGTCCATGGAGCCATCGATCTGCCGGAAGCCTTGGGCTGGCTCTATGTCGCGGAGGGCTCCAATCTCGGCGCCGCCTTCCTGTTCAAATGGGCCGGCGCCCTGAAATTGCATGCGCGGCATGGCGCCCGCCATCTTGCGGCGGCTCCGGAGGGGCGGGCCAATCAGTGGCGCGCGTTCACGTCCGTCCTCGACGAAATTTTGATGACCGAAGCGGAAGAGGAAAGACTGACCGCCGGCGCCCGGGCGGCCTTTCTTCACGTGCATGGCCTCGTGAGCGATGTCTTCGATAAGGGGTGACGGCCAGGCTGGGCGCCTCGACCGGGCGGCGGTGGCGGTTTTGCGTCTTCGGGGCGTGCGACGGCGGCGAGGCGTCGCCCTCGCGGTGGCGGTCTGTCTGCACCTCCTGCCAGGGCTCGCTCTACTGTCCTACCACAGATCGACGCCGTCTGCGGCGGTGACTGAACCCGTGATACAGATCGAGTTGGTCAGGGCCCAGGCGCCGCCCATGCCGGTTTCCGATCTTTCTGAAGGCCCGCGTCAGGTCGAGGCCGTCGCCTCTTCCGTTCCGCCTCGTCAACGGAACCGCTCCGGCTGCGAGAACAGCGAGACGTCGTCGAACAGCTTGCGGCGGTCGAGCGGCCCGCTCAGCCGAAGGCGGTTGTCGAGGCGACGCCGGCGCCGGCCACCACTGCTCCGGTTGCGCGTCCGGCGCCGCTCGCGCCGCAGGCGTCTTCGGCTCCGACGTCGTGGCAGGGGCGGTTGCTCGCCCATCTGGAGAAGCACAAGGCGTTTCCGGCCGCCGCCCAGGCGCGCCGTCAGCAGGGCGTCGTCTATATCCGTTTCAAAATGGATCGAACCGGCCGGGTTCTCGAAACACGTATCGAGCGGGGATCCGGGTATGCGATTCTGGATCGAGCCGCCTTGGCCTTGCCGGCCCGTGCTCAACCTCTACCGCCGCCGCCGCCCGAGGTGCCAGGCGATCCGCTGGAGTTGGTGACGCCGGTCGAGTTCTTCTTCAGGTGACTGAACAGCTCCGACCAGGGCGCTGAAACTCTTCGGAGAACAGCTGGAGTTGGCCCGATGAAAGGACGGACAAGTGATGCGATCAACGTTCAAAAAGAGCGGACCAACCCGGCTCTGGCGATCTGCACGCCGTCTGCATGTCACGTGTAACCGGCGGAAGCGGTGGGATTCGAACCCACGGACGGCTCACACCGTCGCTGGTTTTCAAGACCAGTGCCTTAAACCACTCGGCCACACTTCCTTGCCGGTTTCACCGGTCGGGCGGACGCCATAGCAGGCGAACGCCTCATTAACCAAAGCGGAAATGTCTTCGGTCATCCTGTTTTTTGGATCACGACGAAGGCGAGGCGGATGACGATTGGACGATGGATGCGGAGCGCCCTGTTGTTGGGCCTGTTCTCGCTACTGGCGGCCTGTTCGACCTTCGGCGGCGGACGGGGCGGGGGCGCGATCCCGGTGGTCAAGGATCCGGCGCCGATCGTGTCAGGGACGATGCGGCCCTATCAGGTGCGTGGACGCTGGTACACGCCCAAGGAACAGCCCGGATACGATGAGGTCGGCATGGCCTCGTGGTACGGCGACGCCTTCAACGGGCGGCCGACGTCGACCGGCGAACGGTTCGACATGCACGAGCTGACGGCGGCGCATAAGACCCTGCCGCTGCCTGGCCTGGTCGAGGTGACCAATCTGACGAACGGGCGACGGATCGTGGTGCGAGTCAACGACCGGGGGCCTTTCGTCGACAGCCGGATCATCGACCTGTCGCGCGAAGCGGCGGACGAACTGGACATGCGGCGTCAGGGCGTGGCCCGGGTGCGGGTGCGCTATCTGGGCCGTGCGCCGCGACTGGGCGGCGGGACGGTTCTTCGGGCCGAGGCGCCGCAGCCGGTTCAGCCGCAGCCGGTCCAAACTACGCCTCGACCCTATTCTCAGGCGGAAGCGGTGGGATTCGAACCCCGACCCGTAGTCGTGTCCGGCAGCGGCTCCTACTGGGTGCAGGCGGGGGCGTATCAGGACCAGAGGTCGGCGCAGCGAATCGCCGAACGTCTGGGCGCGCGGGCGATGGTGGACGCATCCGGTGGGGGATACAGGGTTCTGGTCGGGCCGTGGCTGGACGCCAGCTCGGCCGAGGACGCCCGTCGGGCCGTGGCGGCGCGGGGATATGCCGACGCCCTGTTGATATCCGGCCGCTAAGACTTGTTTCCCGCGCCGTGGTCGCCATTGTGCGCCCGTGACCCGTGGACAATTCATCAGCTTCGAGGGCGGCGAGGGCGCCGGCAAATCGACCCAGGTCGCCAGACTGGTCGATCGACTGCAGGCGCGGTTCGGCGAAGAACGTCTGGTGGTGCGCACCCGCGAGCCCGGCGGCTCCAAGGGGGCGGAGGTGATCCGCAATCTGGTGGTGGCGACCGAGGCGGAGCCCTGGTCGGCCATGACCGAGACTCTGCTGATGTACGCCTCGCGTTCCGACCATCTGGAGCGGACCATCCGCCCGGCGCTGGAGGCCGGCGACTGGGTCGTCTGTGACCGGTTCGCCGACAGCAGTCGGGCGTACCAAGGCGCGGGCGGCGGCGTGGCCCAGGCTTTCATAGAACAGATCGACGCGGGCGTGGTCGGAGACGATCAGCCGGATCTGACCCTGGTGTTCGACCTGCCGGTCGAGGTGGGGCTGGAACGGGCCTTCGGACGCGGCCTGTTCGAGACGCGGTTCGAGTCGAAGGGCCTGGAATTCCATCAGCGGCTGCGCGAGGGCTTTTTGCGCATCGTCGAGGCCAATCCGCAGCGGTGCGTGCTGATCGACGCTGTGGGGACGCTGGACGAGGTCGAAGCGCGAGTGTGGCGGGCGGTCCAGGACCGGCTGCTGTGAGCGACGACCATCCTCGCGACCGGTTCGACCTGGTCCCCGACGCGGCGGCCGAGGCGGCGTTCCTGGACGCCTGGGAACGGGGGCGGCTGCACCATGCCTGGCTGCTGTGCGGGGTCGAGGGCGTCGGCAAGGCGACCTTCGCCTATCGTGCGGCGCGGCGTCTGCTGGGGGCGGCCGCCGATCCGGCGCGCGGACCTCTGGGCGCGCGGCGCGACGATCCGGTCAGCCGGCTGATTTCGGCCCAGTCCCATCCGGACCTGCTGGTGCTGGAGCGGCTGGTCGAGGGCGGCAAGGTGAAGAAGTCGATCTCGGTCGACCAGTCGCGCGAACTGCCCGAATTCTTCTCCAAGAGCCCTTCGCAGGCCCAGCATCGGGTGGCGATCATTGACGCCGCCGACGACCTGAATCTCAACGCCGCCAATGCCTTGCTGAAGGTTCTGGAGGAGCCGCCCGAACGGGGCGTGCTGTTCCTGGTGACCCATGCGCCGGGGCGGCTGCTGGCCACCATCCGTTCGCGCTGCAGGCGGCTGAGTTTCCCGATCTGGACACCGGACAGGCTGGAGACCCTGGTCCGGAACCGCACGGGAGCCGAGCCCGAGGACGCCGAGCACGCGGCGGCGATGGCGGGGGGATCGCCGGGCGCGGCCCTGGCCCTGGCCTCGGGTTCGACCTTCGAGATGGATCAACTGGCGCGGCGCTGGGTCGAAGGCGATGTGGACCGGGCCGAGGCCCTCGCCATCGGCGACAAGTTTCGCGGCGCCGAAGGGCAGGAGCGGTTTGAGACCCTGATGGACCGGCTCGTCGCGGCGGTGCGGATGCGGGCCTTGGCCAGCGGGCCGGGCGCGGGCAATCGCTGGGCCGAGCTGTGGGAGCGGCTGCAGCCGCTGCCGGATAGGGCGGCGGGGCTGAACCTGGACCGGGCCGACGTGCTGGCCGGAGCGCTGGCGGACCTGAAGCGGGTTCAGGCGCAGCAGGACAGGATGGGCGGCTGATGCTGATCGACAGCCATGTGAACCTGCATGCCCCCCAGTTCGACGAGGACCGCGACGAGGTCATTGCGCGGGCGCGCGCGGCGGGCGTGCGGCTGATGGTCGAGATCTCGGACAGGCTGACGACCTTCGAGGCGACCCACGGGATCGCCATGGCCAACCCGGATATCTGGTGCACTGTCGGGGTCCATCCGCACGAGGCCAAAGATGCGGCGGATCTGACGGCGGCCACCCTGATCGAGCTGGCGCAGCGGCCGAAGGTGGTCGGGATCGGCGAATGCGGCCTGGACTTCCACTACGACTTCAGCCCGCGCGAGGTTCAGGCGGCGGTGTTCCGCCAGCATGTGGCGGCGGCGCGCGAGACGGGCCTGCCGCTGGTGATCCACACCCGCGAGGCGGACGAGGTCATGGCCCAGATCCTGCGCGAGGAATACGCCGCCGGACCGTTCAGGATGTTGATGCACTGCTACACCAGCGGAGTGGAACTGGCGAAGATCGCTGCGGAAATGGGCGCCTGGTTCTCGGTGTCCGGCATCGCCACCTTCAAGGCGGCCGAGGATGTGCGGGCGGTGATCCGCGACATGCCGGGCGACCGGATCATCGTCGAGACCGACTGCCCCTATCTGGCGCCCATTCCCCATCGCGGGCGGCGCAACGAGCCGGCCTACATCGGCCATGTGCTGGACAAGCTGGCCGAGATCCGGGGCTGGAGCGCAGAGGAAGCGGACCGGATCACGACCGAGGCCTTCTTCGGCCTCTTTGATCACGTACCGAGACCGGCATGAGTTTCGAGGTCGTCATCCTGGGCAGCGGGTCGTCGGGCGGGGTGCCGCGCGGGGACGGAGACTGGGGCGCTTGCGACCCGGCCGAGCCGAGGAACCGGCGGACCCGCTGTTCGATGCTGGCGAGGAAGGCCGGGCCGGAGGGCGTGACCAATGTCCTGATCGACACCGCGCCGGACCTGCGCGAACAGATGCTGGCCAGCGGGACGAAACAGGTCGACGCCGTCCTCTACACCCACGACCATGCCGACCAGACGCACGGGATCGACGATCTGCGGACCTTCGCGGCGCGGGCGCGCAAGCGGATCCCGGCCTGGATGGACGAGGCGACCCATGCGGCCCTGACAAAGCGGTTCGACTATATCTTCGAGATGAAGCTGGGCTATCCGCCGCTGCTGGACGGGCGGATCATTCCGCCGCACGGCACGGCCTGGTCGGTCGAGGGGGCGGGCGGGGCGATCCCGGTCATGACCTTCGACCAGGCGCACGGGCCGATCCGCTCGGTCGGCTATCGCCTGGGCGACATGGCCTATTCCAGCGACGTGTCGGATCTGGACGAGGCGGCGCTCCGGGCGGTGGCGGGGTGTCAGATCTGGATCGTGGACGCCCTGCGCTATACGCCCCATCCAACCCACGCCCACCTGGACAAGGCGCTGGAATGGATCGCGGCGGCCGATGTCGAGACGGCGGTGCTGACAAACCTGCATATCGACATGGATTACAAACAACTGTCAGCGATTGTTCCGGCCAATGTCGAGGTCGGGTTTGACGGCTGGAGCCGGGTGATCGACTAGACTTCGCCTCAGTCCGACCCGGACCTGTGGCCCTTCCAGTCGAACAGCTCTTCCAGCACCTGGATCGCCTGACCGCGTTCGGAGGTCAGATCGGGATCGCGGCCGAGCACCAGCCGTGCGTCGTCGGCGGCGGCCAGCATCAGGGTGCGGTGCTTTATCGGGTCGGCGAAGCGGTAGGCGGGGAAGCCGCTCTGTTTCAGGCCCAGGGGGTCGCCGCCGCCGCGCAGGCGGAAGTCCTCCTCGGCGATTTCGAACCCGTCCTCGGTGCGGCGCAGGGTCTCCAGCCTTTCCTTGGCCGTCTCTCCAAGTGCGCCGTCCTGACCGCCGTACAGCAGGATGCAGGAACTGGCCTTGGAGCCGCGGCCGACGCGGCCGCGTAGCTGGTGGAGTTGGGCCAGGCCGAACCGGTCGGCGTGTTCGATGACCATGATCGAGGCGTTGGGCACGTCGACCCCGACCTCGACGACCGTGGTGGCGACCAGGACCGGGATGCGGCCGTCGGCGAAGTCGGCCATGACGGCTTCGCGCTCGGCGCCGGGCATCTGGCCGTGGGCCAGGCCGACCTCGACGCCCAGCAGGCGGCGCAGGTCGTCGGCGCGATCGACGGCGGCGGCCAAGTCGATGGCCTCGGATTCCTCGACCAGAGGGCAGATCCAGTAGGCCTGGGCGCCGCTTTCGACGGCGGTCTTCAGCCGGGCGGCGACTTCACCAATCCGGACCAGGGGAACGACAGCGGTCGTGACGGGCGTGCGGCCGGGCGGTTTCTCGGTCAGGCGGCTGACCTCCAGCTCGCCGTACTGGGTCAGTTCCAGGGTGCGGGGGATGGGGGTGGCCGACATGGTCAGCAGATGGACGGCGCCGAGACGCGGCTCGCCCTTGGCCTGGAGCCGCTGGCGCTCGTTGACGCCGAACCGGTGCTGTTCGTCGATGACGGCCAGGGCCAGGCGGTCGAATCGGACGGCGTCCTGGAACAGGGCGTGGGTGCCGATGGCGACCTGGGCCTGACCGGACGCCAGGTCGGCCAGTTTCTCGCGGCGCTGGCCGTTGGTGTCGCGGCCGGTCAGCAGGACGGCGGTGATCCCTGCCTTTTCCAGCAGGGGGCCGAGCTTCTCGTAATGCTGGCGGGCCAGGATCTCGGTTGGGGCCATCAGGGCGGACTGGAAACCGCTGGAGGCGGCGTCGGCCAGGGCCAGGGCCGCGACGGCCGTCTTGCCGGAGCCCACGTCGCCCTGCAGCAGTCGTCCCATCTGTTTGCCGCTGGCCAGGTCGCGGCGGATCTCGGCGACGGCCTGGGCCTGGGCGTTGGTCAGCTGGAAGGGCAGGGCCTGGAGCAAATCATCCGCGGCGGGGCCGGGGCGGATGACCGGCGAAGGCTTGATCTCACGGGCGCGGCGGCGGCGGGCCAGGGCCAACTGGTGGGCCAGGAATTCGTCATAGGCCAGGCGCTGGCGGACGGGCGCGTCTGGCGCCAGATCGGCCTCGCCCGCCGGGGCGTGCAGGGCGTCGAGGGCGGCGCGCCAGGACAGCCAGTCCTGTTTCTTCAGCCAGGCGGGATCCTGCCATTCGGCCAGGTCGGGAGCGGCGGGCAGGGCGGCCTGGACCAGTTTGCGGATTTGGCGCGAGGTCAGGCCTTGCGTCGCCGGATAGACGGGCTCGGAGGCGGGGATGTCGGCCGCCTTGTCCACCGTGACGATGTCGGGGTGGACGATCTGGACCTCGCCGTTGAAGCGTTCGACCTTGCCTGAGACGAGCCGGGTCTCGCCGCGCGGCAGCAGCCGGTCGATATGCTGGGGCGAACCGCCGAACCAGACCAGGTGGACGAAGCCGGTCGGGTCGCTGGCGCGGACCTTCAGCGGCGCGCCGGGGCGGCTGGGCGCAAAGAGGCGGTCGATGGTCACCTCGAAAATCCCGACTTCGCCATCGACCGCGGTCGCGGCCTCCATCGGGCGGCGCACGACGACGCCGGAGGGGCCGAGAAAGACCAGATCGCGCACCAGAGGCCCCGCCACCTTGTGCACCAGGGGCAGGACGCGGGGGCCCACGCCCTTCAGGGTCGAGACCTCGGCGAACAGGGGAAAGAGAATCTGCGGACGCATCGCCGGAGAACATAGCGTGACCATGACGGGTGGCGAAATGGGCTCAGGAACGCTATCTGCGCTTCTTCCATTTGAGGAGGCTAACGCTCGCCACGCTGTGGCTCGCTGCTTGAGCGTCCTCCAACTTTACCGGGCAAGGATTCTTGTGGCCGAAATTGACGCGCGTCCCCAAAGCGAAAGTGGCGGCGAAATGACCCCCGAACGTAAGCAGCGGCTGGGCCGCATCCAGTTTCGCTCGTGGCGGCGGGGCTTCCGCGAGGCCGACATGGTGCTGGGGCCGTTCTCGGACCAGATCGTGCCGACGATGACCGACGCCGAGTGGGACGAGTACGAGCGGCTGATCGACGAGGAGGACCAGTGGCTCTACGGCTGGATCATCGAGCGCGATCCGACGCCGCCCGAGTTCGAGACGCCCGTGATGGCCAGGCTGAGGGCCTTCATGCGTGAGCATGTGGCCGCCGAGGTCAGCAAGGGCATCGGCTGATGGACGCGCGGGTGCAGAGGACGGACGCCGATCTGGGCGGGGCGCCGGAAGGGCTGGACGCCCTGATCGTGGCCGAACGGTTGAAGGCGTCGGGCGGGGTCGGCCTGTTCGTCGCGCGCGATTATCAGCGGTCGGGCGGCTTCGTTCAGGCTTTCCAGTTCTTCTCGCAAGATATTGAGGTGCTGGACTATCCGGCCTGGGACTGCCTGCCCTACGACCGGTTGAGCCCGACGGCGGGCATCGCCGCCCAGCGGATGGCGACCCTGACGCGGCTGGCCCTGCGCAAGCCGGGGGACGCGCCCCTGCTGGTGGTGACGACGGTCTCGGCGGCCATGCAGCGCACGCCGCCGAAGTCGGTGACGACCCAGGCGGGGTTCGAGACCAAGGTCGGCAGCGATCTCGATATCCAGGCGCTCGAGCGGTATTTCGCCGCCAACGGCTATGTCCGGGCCTCGACCGTGTCGGAGCGGGGCGAGTTCGCGGTGCGCGGCGGTGTGGTGGACGTCTATCCGCCGGGCTTCGCCGAGCCGGTGCGGCTGGACATGTTCGGCTCAGAGCTGGAATCGATCCGCACCTTCGATCCCGAGACCCAGAGGTCGACGGGACAGATGAAGTCCGTGTCGCTGGCGCCCGTGTCCGAGGCCCTGCTGGATGCGGCGGCCATATCGCGCTTCCGCACCGGCTATCTGAACCTGTTCGGGGCGCCGGGCGACGATCCCCTGTATGCGACGATCAGCGAGGGCGCGCGGCGTCAGGGCATGGAGCAGTGGCTGCCGCTGTTCTACGAGGGTCTGGACAGCCTGTTCGACTATCTGCCGGACGAGGCGCAGATCTTCCTCGACAACCAAGTCGAGACGGCGCGGGGCGAGCGGTGGGACCTGATCGCCGATGCCTATGAGGCGCGGGCCGAGGCGGCCAAGACCAAGGGCGGGGCCAGCGCCAATCGCGCCCTGCCGCCGCGACAACTGTATCTGGACGCAGGCGACTGGAACCAGGCCCTGGCCGGGCGGGCCGTGCGGCGGTTCACGCCCTTCTCCGGAGGCGGCGAGGATGCGGGCGGCCGGCTGGGCCGAACCTTCGCGGCCGAGCGGTCGCAGGACAGCGTCAATCTGTTCGAGGCGGTGGCGGCCCATGCCCAGGCGCTGAAGGACGACGGCAAGCGGGTGCTGTTCGCCTCGTGGACCGAGGGCTCGTCCGAGCGGTTGGCGACCATGCTGGCCGATCACGGGCTGGACCATATCGTCGCCGTGCGCGACTGGGCCGACGTGCAGACGGCGCCCAAGGACCTGTATCTCCGCGGCGTCCTGCCGGTTGAGCATGGTTTCGCGACGGACGAGGTCGCAGTCATTTCCGAGACCGATATCCTGGGCGACCGGCTGGCGCGGCCGAGGAAGAAGCGGCGCGCGTCGAACTTCCTGGCCGAGGCCTCGGCCCTGACCACCGGAGATCTGGTGGTCCACCTGGATCACGGCATCGGCCGCTACGAGGGGCTGAAGACGCTGGACATCCAGTCGGCGCCCCACGACTGCCTGGAACTGTTCTACGCCGGTGAGAGCAAACTCTATCTGCCGGTTGAGAATATTGATCTTCTGACCCGTTACGGCTCGGACTCCGAAGGGGTTCAACTGGACAAGCTGGGCGGCGCGGGCTGGCAGGCGCGCAAGGCCAAGGCCAAGGAGCGGCTGCGCGCCATGGCCGAGGGGCTGATCGCCCTGGCCGCCAAACGGGCGCTGCGCGAGACGGATGCGGTGACGCCGCCGCCGGGCCTGTTCGCCGAGTTCTGCGCGCGCTTCCCCTACGAGGAGACGGACGACCAGTTGAACGCCATCGGCGACGTGCTGGAGGATCTGGGCAAGGGCACGCCGATGGATCGTCTGATCTGCGGCGATGTCGGCTTCGGCAAGACCGAGGTGGCGCTGCGGGCCGCCTTCGTCGTGGCCATGACGGGTCAGCAGGTGGCCATCGTCGCCCCGACGACCCTGTTGGCGCGGCAGCATTTCAAGACCTTCTCGGAACGGTTCGCCGGCTGGCCGGTCAAGGTGCGGCAGCTGTCGCGGATGGTGACGGGCAAGGAGGCGACGGAGACGCGCCAGGGGCTGAAGGACGGCTCGGTCGAGATCGTCGTCGGCACCCATGCGGTGCTGTCCGAACAGGTCGGCTTCCGCGACCTGGGCCTGGTCATCGTCGACGAGGAGCAGCATTTCGGCGTCAAGCACAAGGAGAAGCTGAAGACGCTGCGCGCCGACGTGCATCTGCTGACCCTGACCGCGACGCCGATCCCGCGCACCCTGCAGATGGCCCTGTCGGGCATTCGCGAGATGTCGATCATCGCCACCCCGCCGGTCGATCGTCTGGCGGTGCGGACCTATGTGACGCCGTGGGATCCGGTGCTGGTGCGCGAAGCCCTGCTGCGCGAGAAATATCGCGGCGGTCAGGCCTATTATGTCGCGCCGCGCCTGAAGGACCTGCCGGCCATCGAGAAATTCCTCCGCGAGCAGGTGCCCGAGGTGAAGTTCGTCGTCGGCCACGGCCAGATGAGCGCGACCCAGCTGGAGGAGGTGATGAGCGCCTTCTACGACGGGGAGTACGACGTGCTGGTCTCGACCACCATCGTCGAGAGCGGGCTGGATATTCCGACCGCCAACACCCTGGTCGTGCACCGCGCCGACATGTTCGGCCTGGCGCAACTGTATCAGATCCGGGGCCGGGTCGGCCGGTCCAAGGCGCGGGCCTTCGCCTATCTGACGACCGACGCGGTCAAGCCGATGACCCTGTCGGCCGAGCGGCGTCTGCAGGTGCTGCAGTCGCTGGACAATCTGGGCGCCGGCTTCCAGCTGGCCAGCCACGATCTGGATCAGCGCGGCGGCGGCAATCTGCTGGGCGACGAACAGTCGGGCCATATCCGCGAGGTGGGCGTCGAACTGTACCAGCAGATGCTGGAGGATGCGGTGGCGGAACTGCGCGAGAAGGGCGAGGGCCTGGCTGTGGATCGCGGCTGGTCGCCGTCGATCAATGTGGGCGCTTCCGTTTTGATTCCAGAGGAATACGTCCCGGACCTGAACGTCCGCCTCAGCCTGTATCGCCGCCTGTCGGACGCGGAACAGGCCGAGGATCGCGAAGCCCTGGCCGCCGAACTGATCGACCGGTTCGGCCCTCTGCCGGACGAGGCGCGGCAACTGCTGAAGATCGTCGGCATCAAGGCCAACTGTCGCAAGGCCTGTATCGAGAAAATCGATATCGGGCCGCGCGGCGCCGTGCTGACCTTGCGCGACAACAGCTTCCCAAATCCGGTCGGGCTTGTGGGCCTGATCCAGAAGAACCACGCCTTCTGGAAAATCCGACCGGATCAGAAGATCGTCGTCAGCGGCGACTGGCCGACGGCGGAGGAGCGGCTGAAGGTGGCGGAGAGGATCACCGCCGACCTGGCGCGGGTGGCGGGGGCGTAACGGCCTTCGCTCCCCCTTTCTCCGTCATCCCCGGCGCAGGCCGAGCAGGGCGGAGAGGTCGATCAACGGGTCTTTTCGAACAGATCGGCCGAGGCGCGTTCCAGCAGGGCGCCGGCCGACTCGCCCGGCCGCATTTCGGCGGCGCCGACGTCGAATTCTGCGACGAAGGGCGAGCGGTCGGGACCGGCGTCGAAGGCGGTGCAGCCGATAACGGCGGCGATGCGTTCGGCCGCAAGGCGCCCGGCCTCGCCCTGGGTCGCCGGCAGGGCAAGGGCGAAGACTTCCTTGGCCAGGCGGGCGGGAGTGTCTTCGACCCGGACGAGGCGCGAGACCATGGCCCCGATCTGGGGCATGGCGCGATCCAGCCAGCCGCCCTGGCGCGCCCAAGCCACGGCCTCGTTCTCACGCACACGCAGCACACAGACCGACAGAGGCCGTTTGCGCGCGCGCGAGGCGTCGGCGACGCGGGCCAGATGGGCGGCGAAGAGTTCGGGTGTGAATAGGCCCGTCGCCGGGTCCATCAGTTCGAGACTACGGACTGAATCCAGGGCCTTGCGAATGGTCAGATGACGGCGGTGCGATCCGGCCAGGGCCAGCAGGCGTTCGGCCGTCTCGTCTTCCGGCGTGTCGAGCGACGCCACGTCGGCGAAGCCCCGGTTGAACAGTTCGCTGAGACCGATCTCGGTTCGGCCGCGCGAATAGAGCATCAGAGGGATGTGATAGAGGCGGGTGTTCCGCTTCATGCCCGAGGCGATCGACAGAGCCGGAGCATGGTCTTCCGCCCCCCACAGAACCGCAGCGTCGAACGGGCTCTCGTGAAGATAGTCAAAGGCGGTGTAGGGCGTCGGCGCGGCGACGACCTCGACCCCTGCGGCCGTCAGGGCGTTGGACAGGGCCAGGAAGCGACGGTCGGCTACGCCGGCGGCGAGGACCCGCAAAGGGGTCGCATCGGAGTCGTGGGCGTCGAGGTCGATCCCGCGTGCGGCGAAGGTGGCGGCGCGCAGATGGAACTCTTCCTCTGCGATGGCGGCGCGGGTCAGTTGTTCCAGCCGCAGGGCGGCCTGGGCGGGATGGGGCGGGGCCGACATGGCCAGGTCCGCGCCCTCCACCGAATCGGGACGCGCCCCCACGATCATGATGGGCAGGCGGCGGGGCTCGGCGGCCGCGCGCAGCCGCACGGCGACGTCGCCGGCGAAGGAATCGATATCGACGACGGCGGCTTCCAGCGGAAAGTCCTGCAGCGTCGCCTCGGCCGAGGCGACGTCGCGCGCCGTGACTGTGGCCCAGCCCAGCGCGTCCAGACCGGCGGCGAGCGGCCCGATCCGGCCGTCGTCGGCCGCCAGGATCAATACACGCGCGTCGAAAGCCAAGCCGGTCGTCTCCTCGGGTCGTCGCCGCGCCCATAGCCCCCTGGAGGCGGCGCGACCATAGCCAGCCGCCCCTTAAGGAAGCAATGTCGCGGCCGGCGGGAACTGGGGAAAGACGGGTTCACGCGTATGAGACTTTCCCCGGCGAGGGAATCCGCTAGGTTCCGCCGCTTGTGTTAACGGTTGTGGGGACCGGCTTGAGTGATCACCTGACCCGATCGGTCCTGAAGGCGCCCGGATTCTGGGGACGCCTCGCGGTGCGAGCCTTCACGCGCAGCTGGGGCCGGGATGTGATGCTCTATACGGGCGGCGTCTCTTTCTTCGCCCTGCTGGCGGTGTTCCCGGCCATCGCCATCCTGATCGGCTTCTACAAGCTGGGTCTGTCGATCAGCGAGGTCAGCGCCCAGGCGGCCGCGCTGTCGGACCTGCTGCCCAGCGCCGCCGAGAGCATCTTCCAGGACGAGATCACCCGCCTGACCAACGCCTCGGCGCGGACGGTCTCGACACAGAGCGCCTTCGCCCTGTTCGTCGGCGCCTATGCCGCGCACCGAGGATTTAAGGCTTTGCTGGCCGGCCTTAACCTGATCCACGACGAGACAGAACCGCACGGCTTCTTCAAGTTCAATCTGCTGGCCTTCTTTGTGGCCGTCTTCGCCTTCGCCCTGTTCACCGTGGTGTCGGGCGCCGTGGTGACCGCGCGAATCCTGGCGCACACGGCGGCGGCGTCAGCGACGTCCGGGGACGGCGGCGCAATGCCTCTGGACGCCCTTCTGCCCGCGCTTGGCCTCGTTGTCGGGCTGACCATGCTGTACCGATACGCCATGAGCCACACCTCGCCGGTCGCCTGGTTGCCGGCGGTCACTGGCGGTCTGGTGGCGACCCTTATGTCGGTGATTTCGTCCTGGCTGTGCGCCATCTATGTGGAGCAGATCGCCCCGCTGGGGGCGACCTATGGCTCGGTCGGCGCCGTGGTGGTGCTGCTGATCTGGCTGTCGTGGAACGTCAACGCCATCTTCTACGGCGGCGCCTTCGCCACCGAGATGGAGATCGCGGCCAAGGCCTATAATGAGGACCGGGCCAGGGTCGTGGCCGCACCTGCCGATGTGGTCAATCTGTCGGAGCGTCGCGCCAGCCGGCGAACCCGCTCCTAGCTGATCTCGACGACGAAGCTGAGCACGCCGTCGGCCTCGTCCACTTCGACGATGCGCCCGGACTTCTGCTGCATCAGGAAGGGCACGTCGATCCGGGCCATGGGATCCGTGGCCAGAAGCCTGAAACGCGCGCCGGACGCGGCGTTCTCCATGGCCTTCATCAGTTTGAGGCTGGGCGTCGGGCAGCGGCGCCCGCGCGCATCGATGACGACTGGATCGCTCATGAGGCCAGCCGGTCGGCGATCAGGTCGAGGGCGACGCGCACGCTGGCCAGGCGGACGGCGTCGCGACCGATGTCTCCGAACCTTTCCTCGCGGTGGATCAGGCCGCCTGGCCCCTGGGCGGCGAAATGGACCAGGCCGACCGGCTTGTCGTCGGAGCCGCCGCCAGGGCCGGCGATGCCGGTGACCGCGACGGCGATCGCCGCACGCGATCGGGCGACGGCCCCTCGGGCCATGGCCTGGGCGGTGGCCTCGGATACTGCGCCATGGGCGATCAGCGTCGCCTCGGGTACGTCCAGCATCTGCTGCTTGGCCGCATTGCTGTAGGTGACGAAGCCCCGGTCGAGGGCCCCGGAGGAGCCGGGCACGGCGGTCAGGGCGCCGGCGATCAGGCCGCCGGTGCAGCTTTCGGCCGTGGCCAGCATGAGGCTGCGCGTTGTGGCGGTTGCGACGATCTGTTGCGCCAGGCGCTGGATGTCTTCGGGGAACATGATCTTTTCATAGGCCGCGAGTCCCGCTCTAACCAGAGCCATGACCGATGTCGCCGAACCCAAGATCGCCGTCCTTGAGCCGCGCGATCGCCTGACGCCGGTGCTGTTCGCCATCGCCATTTTCACCTCGGCCTGCCTGGTCTTCGTGGTCCAGCCGATGGTCACCAAGCTGGTCCTGCCGACCCTGGGCGGATCGCCGTCGGTGTGGAACGCCTCGATGGTCTTCTTCCAGACGGCGCTGCTGGGCGGATACGGTTACGCCCACCTGCTGCAGCGGATCGGCTCGATGCGGACACAGGTGGTGGTCCACCTTGGCCTTTTGCTGCTCGCAGCCCTGTTCCTGCCGTTGCGGATCAGCGGGGTGTTCGGCGATCCGGATCCGTCGTCGCCGGCGGTGTGGATGCTGGCGACCCTGACCCTGTCCATCGGCGCGCCCTTCGCCGTACTGTCGGCGACCGCGCCCCTGTTGCAGGCCTGGTATGCGCGGGTTCGGGCCGGACAAGCCGACGGGGCCAATCCCTATGTCCTGTATGCGGCCTCGAACCTGGGCAGTTTCCTGGCCTTGCTGGCCTATCCTGTGCTGATCGAGCCCTTGACCAGTCTGTCCGGCCAACGCTGGGGCTGGACCGGCGGTTACGGGCTGTTCGTGGTCATGGTGGTCGGTCTGGCGGTGATCGTGTGGAGACGGCGCGACGCGTCCTTGCCCGAGCCGGCCCGACTGGCGGCCAGTCCGCCCATCGCCTGGCGCGAGAAGGGGATGCTGATCCTTCTGGCGGCGGCGCCGTCCAGCCTGATGCTGGGGGTGACGGCCCACCTTTCGACCGACGTGGCCTCGGCCCCCTTCCTGTGGGTGATCCCGCTGGCCCTTTATCTGCTGACCTTCGTCATCGCCTTCCAGGACCGGCCGGTGCTGCCGTTGCCGCTGACCCTGATGATCCAGGCGGCCATGCTGGCGGCGCTGGCGGCGTTGGTGGCGTTCCGGACGACGGAATGGCTGTTGATCTTCGTCGTCAACCTGGCGGGCTTCTTCTTCACCGCCCTGATGTGTCATCAGCGAATGGCCGAGCGGCGGCCCGCGCCGGACCGGTTGACGGAATTCTATCTGCTGTTGTCGCTGGGCGGGGTGGTGGGCGGGGTCTTCAACGCCCTGATCGCACCGGTCGTGTTCAGCATGGTGTGGGAATATCCGCTGGTGCTGGTGGCCGTGGGCCTGCTGAGGCCGTGGAGCCGGCGCGAGGTTCGGCCGTGGGAGATCATCTGCTGCGTCGCGGGCGTGGTCATCGCCCTGATGGGGCCGCTGGGGCTGGCGATGGTGCGTTATGCGCCGGATGTCCGAGCGGCCGTGCCGGATCGGGATCTCGTGCGGGTCGCTCAGGCGGTGCTGGGACTGGCGTCGCTGGTCGGCTTCCTTCTGCGGGGACGGGCGGTGATGTTCACCCTGGTCATCGGCGCCATGGTCTGGTCCGGGTATCATGTGTCGCGCGGCTATGACTGGGATCTGACGGAGCGCAGCTTCTTCGGCGTGATGCGGGTGGCGACGACCCAGGATCCCGAGTTCGGTGGGCCGGTTCACGTCCTGATGCACGGCACCACACTGCACGGAGCCCAGGCCCAGTCGGCGCGGCAAAGATGCACGCCCACTCTCTATTACGCCACGTCCACGCCGCTGGGGCAGGCGACGCTGCAGACCCACGCCAACCATCCGACGGGGGCCGTGATCGGCGTGGTGGGACAGGGTTCGGGCGCCATGGCGGCGTACAAGAGGGCCCAGGACCGGATGAGCTTCTTCGAGATCGACCCCATGGTCGACCGGATGTCGCGTGATCCGCGCTGGTTCAGCTTCATCAATGGTTGCGCCGAGGGGCCGATCCGGACGGTGTTGGGCGACGCCCGCCTGACCATGGAGCGGGAGCCGGCAGGAACCTATGACCTGCTGATCATCGACGCCTTCTCCTCGGACGCCGTGCCGACCCACCTGCTGACGGTGGAGGCGATCGCCGGCTATCTGCGGCTGCTGAAGCCGGATGGGGTGGTGGTTCTGCACCTGTCGAACCGCAACCTTGAGATCACCCTGCCGTCGGAGGCGGCGGCCACCGCCCTGAAGGCGCCGGCGCTGCACCAGATCTTCATCGAGCGGGCCGACTATCCGGACATGGCCGAGGCCTCGACCGAGGCCCTGATCATCGGCAAGAGCGAGACGGCCATGGCGCCCTATCGCCAGGATGCGCGGTGGCGGAAACTGGACGAAACAGCGGTCCGTCCGTGGACGGACGACTATGTCAACCTGTTCGGCTCTCTGGTCCGGCAGATGCAGTATGCGGCGAGATGAGACCCGGGCGTAGTCATCGGGTTCGGCTCGGATTGGATTCGGAAAAACCGAGTCCAATGCATGCAATCGATCGAATTCCTTCGGCCTGATTTGGACTTCTGGAGTCCAATGGATTTCACGCGGACGCCGGAATCTCGACCGTGGCCACGGCCTGGGCGGCGAGACCTTCGCCGCGGCCGGTGAAGCCCAGCCCCTCGGTGGTGGTGGCCTTGACTGAGACGGCGTCGAGCGGAAGCGAGAGCAGGCCGGCGATCCGTTCGCGCATGGCCTGGCGGTGCGGCTTCATCTTGGGACGTTCACAGATCAGGGTGACGTCGACATTGACGACCCGGCCTCCGCGCGCCGCGACCAGTTCGGCGGCGTGGATCAGGAAGAGATCGGACGAGGCGCCCTTCCATTTCGAATCGGTCGGCGGGAAATGGTCGCCGATGTCCCCTTCGGCGATGGCGCCCAGCAGGGCGTCGGTCAGGGCGTGCAGGCCGGCGTCGGCGTCGGAATGGCCGATCAGGGTCTGGTCGTGCGGCACCTCGATTCCGCACAGCCAGACCGACCCGCCGGGCCCCCAGCGGTGGACGTCATAACCGGACCCGATGCGGGTCTGGTAGCGAACCGGTTGCGACAGCAGGGCCTCGGCCATGGCGAAATCCTCGGGATAGGTCAGTTTCATCAGCCGGGGATCGCCGGCGACCAGGGCGACGCGGCCGCCGTGGCGTTCGACCACCACGGCCTCGTCGGTGGGGGCGTCGGGGTCGGCCCAGGCGGCGTAGGCGGCCTCGATCGTCCGACGACGGAAGGCCTGGGGCGTCTGGGCGCGCCACAGGCCGTCGCGGTCGACCACGCCGGCCATGGCGCCGTTCTCGCCGCGTCTCAGACTGTCGGCGACGGGCAGGGCGGGCAGGGCGCCATCCGCAGCGTCCAAAGCGGCGACCAGCCGGTCGATGACGGCGCGGTCCAGCAGCGGCCGGGCGGCGTCATGGATCAGGACGGGCTGGTCAGGGCCGCAGGTCAGGGCGGCCAGGCCGGCGCGGACCGAATCGGCGCGGGTCTCGCCGCCGGCGACGGCGCGCCAGCCGGTTAGGCCGGCCAGAGCCTGGGCCGCGCGGGCCTCGGCGCCGGGGGCGACCACGACGACGACCTCGTCGACGCCGGCGCCCAGCAGGGCCTCGGCGGACCAGCGCAGAACGGGCTTGCCGTCCAGGGCGCGCCATTGTTTTTCGCCGCCGGCGCGCGACCCGGAACCGGCCGCGACGATGATGCCCGAGAAAGTCATGGCGGCCTTGATAGATTGCGCCGCGACGGGACGAAACCGACATTTGACGGTCGGGTCGCGCCGTCACGCTTGACGAAGGGGGATGGAATGCTGCGAAAGGCGCAGATGGCCAAGACCCTACAGATCGGCGACGTGACCGTGCCCGGCCAGGTGCTGATGGCGCCCATGACCGGCGTCACCGACCTGCCGTTCCGGCTGCTCGCCTCGCGGCTGGGCGCCGCCTATGTCGCGACCGAGATGGTGGCGGCCAAGGAACTGGCGCGCGAACGGCCCGACGTGGTGCGGCGCGCGGCGGTCGGTGCGGGCCTGCCCCTGACCGTCATCCAACTGGTCGGGCGCGATCCGGAGCAGATGGGCGAGGGCGCGCGAATGGCCGAAAAGGCCGGGGCCGACATCGTCGACCTGAATTTCGGCTGTCCGGCCAAGGAGGTCACGGGTTCGGCCGCCGGATCGGCCCTTATGCGGACGCCGGACCTGGCCTGCCGGATCATGGAGGCGGCGGTGAAGGCCACCTCACGGCCGGTGACGGTCAAGATGCGGCTGGGCTGGGACGACGACAGTCGCAACGCTGCAGACCTGGCGAAACGAGCCGAGGACATCGGAGTTCGGGCGGTCACGGTGCACGGCCGCACCCGCAAACAGTTCTACACCGGCCAGGCGGACTGGGATGCGGTCGGGGCGGTCAAGGCGGCGGTCGGGATCCCTGTCATCGTCAACGGCGACATTATCACGGCGGACGCGGCGCGAGAGGCCCTGGCGCGCTCCGGCGCCGACGGACTTATGCTGGGGCGCGGGGTCTATGGACGGCCTTGGCTGGCGGCACATCTGGAACGGGCCCTGATCGACGGGGTGGCGCTGGACGAGCCGGGTCCGGAAGAGCGCCTGGAGATCGTGGTCGAGCACCTGCGGGCCTCGGCCGACTTCTATGGCCTGCCGCTGGGGTTGAAGATGTTCCGCAAGCATCTGGGCTGGTACATCGAACAGGCGCCTTGGCCGGCCGATCCGCAACACCGGCGCGAGGCCAAGGCAAGAATTTGCCGGCTCGATGAACCGGAGGCCGTGGAGGTGGCCATGCGGGAGCTCTGGCGGGGGAATTTGCCACAGATGAGCAAGTCGGCTGTTGAAACCGCGCCACAGTTGGTCGAAACTGCTGTGGCATGACGGATACGCCTTCAGCAATGACTCCCCGGGCCGACACCGCGTCGGACCATGAGTCGTTCTGGGGGCGGCTGGACGCCGAGCGCGCCCGGGCGGGGTTCGGCTTCGCCTATTTCATAGCGGTCGTGATCACGGCGGCGGCGGTCTGGCTGGTTGCGGTGGCGCCGGGCGCGACCTCGGGTGCGGCGCGTGGATCCAGCAGCCAACTGGTGCTGTTCGTCCTTCTGGCCAACCTGGCGCTGATCGCGGGCCTGGCCTTCATCGTCGGACGACGGGTCCTGACCCTGGCGCGCAGTACGGGCGAGGCAGGGTCGCGCCTTCACCTGCGATTCGTGGCCCTGTTTTCCATGGTGGCGGTGATTCCGGCCGTGCTCATCGCCCTTGTGTTCGGCATGCTGGTGACGCGGGGCGTAGACCAGTGGTTCAGCCAGAACGTCCAGGCATCGGTGGAGAACGGCGCGGTGGTCGGCCGGGCCTATATCCAGGATGTTGCCGCGTCGGTGGATTCCGATCTCGTGACCATATCGGAGCAGTTGGGCAGCGCGCGGAGCCTGTTCGACGACCGCATCCAGTTCAATGACGCCTTGGCCCAGGTCGGAGAAATCTTCGGCTATCCGGCCGTCTATATCCTCGACGGGAATGGTCAGGTGCTGGCGCGCGCGGAACAGCCCAGCGCGCCGCCTTTCCTGGCGCCGCCGCGCACCTATCTGGAGGACGCGGCCCAGGGCGGCAAGCCGCCGACGGACGTGACCGAACATCCCGACACCGTGCGGTCGATCATCGCCCTGCCGGCCTATGGCGACGCCTATCTATATCTGGTCCGGCCGCTGCAGGACGGTCTGGTGGCGCGGATGAACGCCTCCAGCCAGTCGATTCAGGCCTATCGCGAGGCGCAGGAAAGCCGGGCGCGGATCCAGTCGGCCTTCATCCTCAGTTATCTGGAAACCGCCCTTCTGGTGCTGGTCGGAGCGGTTTGGCTGGGCATGTCGGCCGCCAGCAGCATCTCGGCCCCGATCGGGCGTCTGGTGAAGGCGGCGGATCAGGTGGCGGGCGGCGACTTTACGGCCCGGGTCGACAGCGACGGAGCGCCGGCGGAGATCGCGCTCCTGTCCGACGCCTTCAACCGGATGACCGACGACCTGCAGGCGCAGCAGACGGCTTTGAAGGACGCCAGCGACGAGGCGCAGGACCGAAGCCGGTTCATCGAGACCGTGCTGTCGGGCGTCAGCGCCGGGGTCATCGGCCTGGATCGACGGGGCCGGGTCTCGGCCATCAACGACAGCGCCCTGCAACTGCTGCATATCGACGAGGACGAGGTGCTGGGTCACGAACTGGCGGCCCTGTCACCCGAACTGAGCGACCTGGTCGGGCGGGTCGAGGCCCATATCGAGGAAGACATCGACGTCAGTCGGGGCGGCGAGACCCTGAGACTGCGGGTGCGGATCGAGGGCGGCCAGGGCGGCGAGATGGTCCTGACCTTCGACGACATCACACGGTTGGTTACGGCCCAGCGCAACGCCGCCTGGCGCGACGTGGCTCGCCGCATCGCCCACGAGATCAAGAACCCTCTGACGCCGATCCAGCTGTCGGCCGAACGGCTGAAGCGGAAATATCGGGACAAGGTGGACGAGGTCGAGATCTTTGACCGTTGCACCGACACCATCATCCGTCAGGTCGGCGACATCGGCCGGATGGTGGATGAGTTTTCGTCCTTCGCCCGGATGCCGGCGCCGCGCTTCGCCTCGGCCAATCCCGCGGAGATGTTGCGCGAGGCCGTGTTCGCCCAACGGGTGGCGGCGCCAGACATCGTCGTCGGCATGGACGAGCCTCTGCCGAAGACCATGCTGCAGTGCGACGCCCGGATGGTCGGACAGGCGCTGATCAACATCCTGAAGAACGCCGGCGAATCCGTCGCCGCGCGTCGCCTGGCGGCCGGAGATGACGCAGCGTCCGAGGACACCGGCATCATCGCCTCGTTAATCGTCGAGAACGGCACGGCGATCTTCGCGGTCGAGGACGACGGGATCGGCCTGCCCGCCAAGGACCGCGATCGCCTGACCGAACCCTATGTCACCACGCGCGAGAAGGGCACGGGCCTGGGCCTGGCCATCGTCAAACGCATCTGTGAGGACCACGGCGGCGAGTTGAAGCTCGCGGACGCCGAAATCCTTCGTGGCGCGCGCGTGTGCCTGATCTTCCCCCTGAAACCCCACGGACAACCCGGCGACAAGATGGAGCGCAGGCTCCAGACCGTCGCCGCCGAATAAGCGAGGCAAGATGCGACCTACCGGTTCCGACATTCTGGTCGTCGACGACGAGGCGGACATCCGCGACCTGGTCTCGGGTCTGCTCGAGGACGAGGGCCATGCGGTTCGCACCGCCTCGAACTCGGACGAGGCCCTGGCGGCGATCCGCGCCCGCAAGCCCAGCCTGGCCATCCTGGACATCTGGATGCAGGGCGGTGGACTGGACGGTCTGGAACTGCTGGAGGTGGTCAAGGAGATCGATCCGGACCTGCCGGTCGTGATGATCTCGGGCCACGGCAATATCGAGACGGCGGTGACCGCGCTGAAACGCGGCGCCTACGACTTCATCGAGAAGCCGTTCAAGTCGGACCGGCTGGTGGTAGTGGTCGAGCGGGCCATCGAGGCCGCGACCCTGCGCCGCGAGAACCGTCGCCTGCGCGCCCAGACCATGACGCCGTCCGGTCTGATCGGCCGGTCGCAGGCGGCCCAGGCCCTGCGCGGCACCATCGGCAAGGTGGCCCAGGCCAACAGCCGGGTGCTGATCTCCGGGCCGGCCGGTTCGGGCAAGGAACTGGTCGCGCGCCAGATCCACGAGGGCAGCCCGCGCGCCAAGGCCGAGTTCGTGGCCATTTCGGCCGCAGGCATGACGCCCGAACGGCTGGATGTCGAATTGTTCGGCGAGGAAGGCCAGGACGGGCGGCCACGCAAGATCGGGGTGTTCGAGCGGGCTCACAACGGCACCCTCTATCTGGACGAAATCAGCGACATGCCGCGCGAAAGCCAGAGCCGCGTCCTGCGGGTTCTGGTCGATCAACGTTTCCGTCGTGTCGGCGGCGAACAGGATGTTCAGGTGGACGTCCGGGTGGTGACCTCGACTTCGCGCGATTTGAAGGCCGAGATCGCCGAGGGCCGGTTCCGCGAGGACCTGTTCCACCGTCTGAACGTGGTGCCGATCCGCGTGCCCGCCCTGTCGGAGCGGCGCGAGGATATCGCCGAACTGATCGAATATTTCGTGGACACCATCAGCAGCTCGCAAGGCCTGCCGCGACGGATCGTTGGCGACGATGCGGTGGCGGTGCTGCAGGTCCATCCCTGGCCGGGCAATATCCGCCAGCTGCGAAACAATATTGAGCGGCTGCTGATTCTGGCCACCGGCGATCCCAACGAGCCCATCACCGCCGACATGCTGCCGCAGGAGGTCGCGACCTCTAACGGCGGCTCGTCGACCCTGGGTGCGGAGCGCACCATCGCACTGCCGCTACGCGAAGCGCGCGAGGTGTTCGAACGGGAATATCTGGCCGCCCAGATCATGCGCTTCGGCGGCAATATCTCGCGCACCGCCGCCTTCATCGGCATGGAGCGGTCGGCCCTGCACAGGAAGCTCAAGTCGCTGGGCGTCTCGCCCGCCCGTGGCGGCGAAGAGGAAGAGGTCGCCTGATGTCCCGCGTCGCCTACGTCAACGGCACCTACAGCCCGCGTGACGAGGCCGTGGTCCACATCGAGGATCGCGGCTTCCAGTTCGCCGACGGCGTCTATGAGGTCTGGTCGGTGTTCGATGGCCGGCTGGCGGACTTCGACGGCCATATGCAACGGCTGCACCGCAGTCTGAACGAGCTGAAGATCGAGATTCCGATGACCGCCGCCGCCCTGGGCGTGGTCTTGCGCGAGACCGTCCGGCGCAACCGGGTGAGGGACGGCATCGTCTATCTGCAGGTCACGCGCGGCACGGCGCCGCGCGATCATGCCTTCCCCGCAGACGTGGCCCCCAGCGTCATCGTCACCGCCAAGCGGATCGACCTGTCCAAGGGCGACCGAACGGCCGTCAACGGAGCGGCCGGTGTGACCCAGCCGGATATTCGTTGGGGGCGTTGCGACATCAAGACCGTCGGCCTTCTGCCCAATGTACTGGCCAAACAGGCGGCGCGCGAAAGGGGCGCCTACGAATGTCTGATGTACGACGAGATGGGGCTGGTGACCGAGGGATCCTCGACCAACGCCTGGATCGTCGATGAGAACGGTAAACTGCGGACGCGGGATACGCAGGCCAACATCTTGCGCGGCGTCACCCGCGCGGCCATCCTGAAATTGGTCGAGGCAGAGGGCGTCGAACTGGACGAAAGAGCCTTCTCGGTTGAGGAGGCCAAGAAGGCGCGCGAGGTCTTCGTCACCGCCGCCAGTTCGTTTGTCATGCCTCTGGTGTCGCTGGACGGGGTGAAGATCGGCGACGGCAAGCCGGGCCCGATCGCGACCCGTCTGCGCGAGATCTATCTTGAACAAGCGCGTCGAGAGGCCATTTAGGGCGTTGCCGGAGCATGGAGGCGGCGGTTAAGGTCGACCTTGGCCGCATTCGGCCCAGCGCCGCTCCCCTGGCGCGAACAACCAAGAACAGGAAAAACCTGCCATGTCGCAAGACAAACGTCAGAACCTTCAGGACACCTTCCTCAATTCGGTCCGCAAGACCAAGACGCCGCTGACCATCTTCCTGGTGAACGGGGTCAAGCTGCAGGGCATCGTGACCTGGTTCGACAACTTCTGTGTGCTGTTGCGCCGCGATGGCCAGTCCCAGCTGGTGTACAAGCACGCCATCTCCACCATCATGCCGTCCGCGCCCGTCCAACTGTACGAGCCCGACGCCGAAGAAGACTGATTGACCCAAAAGCTCATCGATCACGCCGCCCCGGTTCAGAGAGCGGTCGTCATCCACCCCGACGGACGGTCGGACTCGCCTCGTCTGGCCGAAGAACGGCTTGAGGAGGCGGTCGGCCTGTCGCGCGCGCTCGACCTCGACATCCGGGGCGAGGAGATCGTGCGCATCCGCAAGGTCGCGCCCGCCACCCTGTTCGGCGCGGGCAAGGTCGAGGAACTGGCCGCCCTGATGCGCGCGGCCGAGGCCGACGTGGCCATCATCGACGACGCCCTGACCCCGGTGCAGCAACGCAATCTGGAAAAGGCGTGGGAGGTGAAGGTCATCGACCGCACCGGCCTGATCCTGGAAATCTTCGGTCGCCGCGCCCGGACCAAGGAAGGTCGGCTGCAGGTCGAACTGGCGCGGCTGGACTACGAGCGGTCGCGCCTGGTGCGGACCTGGACCCACCTGGAACGCCAGAGGGGCGGCACCGGCTCGACCGGCGGTCCCGGCGAAACCCAGATCGAACTGGACCGGCGTCTGATCGCCGACCGGATCGTGCGGTTGAAGGCCGAGCTGGAAGAGGTGCGCCGCACGCGCGGCCTGCACCGCAAACAGCGCCAGAAGGTCCCGTTCCCGACGGTGGCTCTGGTCGGCTACACCAACGCCGGCAAGTCGACCCTGTTCAACCGGCTGACCGGCTCCGAGGTCTTCGCCAAGGATCTGCTGTTCGCCACCCTGGATACGACCCAGCGCACCATTCGTCTGCCTCAGGGACGGCCGGCCATCATCGCCGATACCGTGGGCTTCATATCCGACCTGCCACACGAACTGGTCGAGAGCTTCCGCGCGACCCTGGAAGAGGTGGGTGAGGCGGACCTGATCCTGCACGTCCGCGACATCGCCAGTCCCGATAGCGACGCCCAGGCGGGCGACGTCGAGGCGGTGCTGAAACAGATCGAGGTTCCCGAAGGCAAGACCCGTCGGGTGCTGGAGGTCTGGAACAAGATCGACCTGCTGGACGACGAGACGCGCGAGGCCGTTCTGGGCCAGGCCGAGCGCCAGCAGCGCGACGGTACGGCGGTCGCCGTCTCGGCCTGGACGGGCGAGGGGATCGATGGACTGCGCGAGACGATCGCCCGGCTGATCGACGACGATCCCGAGATGGCTGTGACGCTGGAGCCGCATCAGGGCGAGGCCCTGGCCTGGCTCTACGAACATGGTCGCGTGACCGCGCGGGAAACTGACGAGCTTGGCCGTACTCGCGTCATGGTGCGGCTGCATCCTGCCGCCCTCGGGCGATTCGAACGCCTTCACCCTGAGCTGGCCGGCTGACCCATGCATCTGATCGAGACCATACTGCTGCTTCTTCTGGCCGTGGTGGTCTCGGGGTCTGTCGCACGCATAACGCGCATAGCCCTGCCTCTGGTGCAGATCGCTCTGGGGGCGGCGATCGTTCTGATCACCGGGACGACGGTGGATCTGGAACCGGACATCTTCTTCCTGCTGTTCCTGCCGCCGCTGCTGTTCCTCGATGGATGGCGCATCCCGAAGGAAGATCTGTTCCGGGATCGGGCGGTGATCCTTGAGTTGGCGCTTGGACTGGTGCTGTTCACCGTCATCGGCCTGGGCTTCATGATCTGGTGGATGATTCCGGAGATGCCGCTGCCGGTGGCCTTCGCCCTGGCCGCCATCCTCTCGCCGACCGATCCCATCGCGGTTCAGGCCATCGCCTCGCGCGCGCCGATCCCCAAGCGGCTGATGCATATTCTCGAGGGCGAGTCGTTGCTGAACGACGCGACCGGCCTGACCTGCATGCGGATCGCCGTGATCGCGGCGACGACCGGCGCCTTCTCCATCGGCCATGCGGTCGGCACCTTCGCCTGGCTGGCGCTGATGGGAATCGTGGTCGGCATTCTGGTCACCCTGGCCATCAGTCACGCCAAGGGGTTCGTCAGCCGCCGCTGGGGCGAGGATGTCGGGGCCCAGATCCTGGTCAGCCTGCTGATCCCCTTCGCCGCCTATCTGGTGGCCGAAGAGGTTCACGCCTCGGGCATTCTGGCGGCGGTCGCCGCCGGCATCACCATGAGCTTCACGGAGCGCGGCGGCGGCAAGGGCCAGTCCCTGGCCATGACCCGTATCCGGCGCAGCGTGGTCTGGGACACGGTTCAGTTCGTCGCCAACGGCATCATCTTCGTCATCCTGGGCGAGCAGATGCCGTCGATCATGGCCCGCGCGGCCGAGGTGGTGGCGGGCACCAGCCGGCCCGAGGTCTGGTGGCTGGCCGTCTATGTCTTCGCCATCGTCGCAGCCCTGGCGACCCTACGGTTCGTGTGGGTGTGGACGTCTCTGAAACTGACCCTGTTCCGCCGTCGCCACCGAGGGCCGCCGCCCAAGGTGGGGCTGCGCCTGACCATGGTGATGTCGCTGGCCGGCGTTCGCGGGGCGATCACCCTGGCCGGTATCCTGACCCTGCCGTTCGTCCTGGGGGACGGGTCGCCGATGCCGTCGCGCAACCTGGCCATCTTCCTGGCGGCGGGGGTGATCATCGTGTCCCTGCTGCTGGCGACCTTCGCCCTGCCGCGTCTTCTGAAGAACGTCGAGCTGCCGCCCGAGCCGTCGCACGAGCGCGACGAGGACCGCGGCCGTGTCGCCGCCGCTTCCGCCGCCCTGCGCGCCATTGAGGACGCCTCCCACGCCATGGCCGAGGGCAAGCCCAACCCGGACCTCTATTCGGACGTCGCCAGTCGTCTGATGGAAATCTACCGCCACCGGATCGAGAGCCGCACCCGCACCGACGAGGACGATGTCGAGGCCGCTCGTCTCAGCGATCGGGTCGAACGTCAGTTGCGCCTCGCCGGCCTTGCCGCCGAACGTGAGGAACTGGGTCGGCTGGCGCGCGCGCGTCGTCTGGACGAGGAGACGGCCAAGAGGCTGATCCGTGAGGTGGACCTGCAGGAGTTGCGCTACTCCTGACCGGCGTTAGACGTCGATGAAGGCCGCCACCTGGCCATAGTCCTCCGCGACATGATGCGCGCCCTTGGCCCTCAACCGTTCGGCGTGGCCGTTGCGGATATGGCCGCCGGCCAGCAGGCCCACCACCGTCATGCCCGCTGCGACCCCGGCCGTGACGCCGGCCTCGGAGTCCTCGATCACCAGGGTGCGCGACGGATCGACCCCCATGGTCCGGGCGGCGTGCAGGAAGATGTCGGGGTGGGGCTTGCCGCGTTCGACGACCAGCCCGGTGAAGACGGAGCCGTCGAAATGGTCGGTCAGGCCGAACAGGTCCAGGCCGACGCCGATCCAGTCGGGGCCGCTCGACGAGGCGATGCAGCGGGCCTCGGAACGGGACTTGGCGAAGTCGATCATGCCCGGCACCGGCTTCAGCTGATGCGGCGCGCGGGCGCGGCATTCGGCGAACCAGGTAGTGTGGAAGTCGTCGGGGCAGGCCCGGCCCAGTTTGGCCTCGACCAAGGGGCGGTTGTCGCGCCAGCGCCGGCCCGTATACGCCGCCAGCACGTCGTCCAGGGTGGTCGGCAGGCCCAAGGCGTTCAGTTGCTCGGCCATGACGGTGCTGTTCAGCACCTCGCTGTCGGCCACGACCCCGTCGTAGTCGAAGATGATCAGATCGTAGTTCATGCGGCGGCTCAGTCTTTTGCGGCGGCCTTTTCGACGACCTTTGCGGCGTCCCAGAGGCGATCCATCTCGGCGAGGTCCGACTGGTCCGGCGTGCGACCGTCTTTCGCCAGTTCCGCCTCGATGAAGCCGAAGCGGCGCACGAACTTGGCGTTGGCGGCGCGCAGGGCGTCCTCGGGCTCGACGTCCAGCTTGCGGGCCAGGTTGGCGACGACGAACAGCAGGTCGCCCAGCTCCTCGCGCGCCTTGACCTTGTCGCCGGCGGCGATCTCGACGCGCAGTTCCTCGACTTCTTCGGCCAGCTTGTCGAACACCTCGTCGGTCGAGGGCCAGTCGAAGCCGACGCGGCCGGCGCGCTTGGTCAGTTTGGCGGCGCGGGTCAGGGCGGGCAGTCCGACGGGCACGTCGTCCAGAACGCCGGGCTTCTTTCGATCCTTGCGTTCGGCGGCCTTGATCGCCTCCCAGGCGACGGTCTGTTCCTTGGACGACCGCTGGGCTTCGTCGCCGAAGACGTGCGGGTGGCGACGTTCCAGCTTGTCGGCGATGGCCGTGACCACGTCGTCGAAGGCGAACAGCCCCTGTTCCTCGGCCATGCGGGCGTGGAAGACGACCTGGAACAGCAGGTCGCCCAGTTCGCCCTTCAGCTCGACTAGGTCGTTGCGCTCGATGGCGTCGGCGACCTCGTAGGCCTCCTCGATCGTATAGGGGGCGATGGTGGCGAAGGTCTGCTCCACGTCCCAGGGGCAGCCGCCGTCCGGATCGCGCAGGGTCCGCATGACGCCCAGCAAACGGTCGATGGGCCTCACGCCCTGGCTCCGGCGTCGCGGGCGTCCAGGGCCTGACGGATCTCGTTGTGGCGGGCTGCTGTCAGTGGGTAGTTCTTCAGTACGACGCCTGCCAGCACCAGCAGCACGCCGGGGATCAGGATGAAGAGGATCTGCAGCGTCAGCAGGGCCGTGCCGCTGTTGCCGTCCGGACCGGGCACGGCGCGGAAGCCGGCCTGGTCGAGGATGAAATAGGGGATCAGGGCGACGACATGGCCGATCTTGGTGGTGGCCGACAGGATCGACAGCATCAGGCCTGTACGGTCGACGCCGGTCTCGAACCGCTCCTGATCGCCGGCGTCGGCCATCATGGCGCGGGTCAGGAACAGGCCGGCGGCGTAGGGCAGGCCGGCAATGAACATGACCACGGCCGTCAGGGCGAAGTTGTCACCCGGAACGAGGGTGGCGCCGACATAGAGGACGGCAGAGACGATGCTGGCGATGGCCAGGCCCCGGTCCTTGCCGACACGGGTGGCGAACCAGGCCCAGAAGGGCGCGCCGCACAGGCCGGCGACGAAATAGAACAGCATGAACAGCCCGGCCTCGGTGTGGTCGTAGCCGCGGATCTGGCCGAAGAAGAAGAACAGCAGCGAGCCGGTAATGCCCGGCGCCACGCCCAGCAGCAGGTCCGACAGCAGCAATTTCTGCACCACCGGCTTTTTCAGCAGGGCCAGATAGGCGCCGAGGCTGCCGTGCGGCTGATCGCCGGTCGTGACCGGCTCGGGCACGGCGATCATGGCCAGGCCGATGGTGACGGGCAGGGCGACGACGATGGCCCAGCCCATGATCCGCACCCCGTCGGCGTAGTTTCCAATGCCCGTCTGAACCACCACGGTCGGCAGGACCAGGATCAGCACCACGCCGATGATGTTGAACACCTGCCACCAGCCATAGACCCGGCTGCGCTGGTCGTATTGAGGCGCGAGGACGGCGGCCCAGCCCAGCTGGCCCAGGGTGCCGATCGAGAAGCCGAGGTAGAGAAACAGCAGCCAGCCGAACAGATAGGCGGGCGGGGCGCCGGGCTGGACCACGACGAACATCATGAAGGCCGCCAGCATCAGCATCGGCGTCGAGATCGCCATCCACGGGCGGTAGCGGCCGAAGCGGGTCCTGGTCCGGTCCATGCCCCAGCCGATGAAGGGGTCGAAGACGATGTCGATCAGCCGCACCGCCATGAAGACGGCCGCGACGACGCCCAGCTCCAGTCCCACATGGGTGGCGTAGAATTCCGGCAGGGTGACGGGCAGGGCGACCCCGAAGGCCGCCAGCGGCAGGCAGGGGCCCGAGAAGGCGGCCAGTACGGCGTTGGAGCGGCGAGGCGCGGTCGTCGGCGCGGCGGTGGACATGCATCGGTCCGAAGAGCGCGGCGCGAGTCGGCCGCGCGCCACCATGCCAGTGATCCGCGACGCATGCACTTGTGAGATCGACCGGCTTGGGGCTTCCTGTACGCCATGTGGCGAAGCCTTCTCGCGTTCCTGTCCCTGTGCTTCGTCCTGGCCTTCGCCGGCGGCGCGCGCGCGGCCGGCCCCTGCCACACCAGCGCCGATGTCTGGCGCGATCAGGCCCTGGTCAACGCCGTCTCCGCCTATGGGATGGAATGGGCGCCTTTCGCGGCGACGGAATGGGGTTGGCAGGCCTATCTGCCCCTGATCCTGACGGACCTGCACACCGACTGCGGTCCCGGCACGCCGATCTTCGCCTCGCAGCTGGCGGGGTTCCAGCAGACCCATGGTCTGGCCCCGTCCGGCTTGCTGGACGCCGCCACTTTTCAGGTCTTCAAGGGCGTGTGGCAGGAACGACGGCCTTTCGTCATGGCGCGGACGCGTCAGGAGTGTCCCGACCCTCCGCCGATCAACCAGCTGGGCTATCTGGTCGAATCCGAGGAGCACGCCGATCGGCTGACCCGTCTGTTGCGCCGTGATGTGCTGGACGCCTATCGCCGGCTGGTCGCCGCCGCCCGCGCCGAGGTTCCGGAGGTCGCCGCCGATCCCGAGCTGCTGCAGATATTCTCCGGCTTCCGCGATCCGGAGGCGGACTCGGCGCGCTGCGCCCAGCAGGGCAATTGCGACGGCCTGCGCCGCGCCGTCTGTTCGCCGCACCGGACCGGGACGGCGGTCGATCTCTATGTCGGCCAGGCCCCGGGGCTGGGCGTCGATTCCACCGCGCTGGTCAGCCGCGAATACATGGCGCGTACGGCCGCCTATCGCTGGCTGGTCGCCAACGCCGGCCGATTCGGCTTCGTCCCCTATGTCTACGAACCCTGGCACTGGGAGTATGTGCGGCCGTGGGATCCGTCGTTCGCGCCCTGACCGAGGGCGAGGCGGTCCTGGCGCGCGAGGCGTTCGGGCCGGCCCTGCGCCTGAAGACCGTGCGACTGATCGCCTGGCCCTTTCGTCGGGCCTTTGTCGCCGGCCGCTGGTTCGGGCGCGACTGGATCGTTTGGCCGCACAGGGCTATGGCCGGGGACTTCGCTAAGGCCTCGTTGCGCCTGCAGGGCGTCCTGGTGCATGAGCTGACCCATGTCTGGCAGGCGCAGCAGGGCGTGAATCTTCTGGTCGCCAAGCTGAAGGCCGGAGACACGGCCGCCTCGTACGCCTATTCAGCCGATCCGGACTGCCGCTGGGATTCCCTGAACATCGAGCAGCAGGCCATGGTGATGGAGCATCGTTTTCACCGGATGCGTGGGGGCAGGGCGCCGGGCAGTCTCGCCTTCTACGACGCGATCTGTCCCTTCGAGATTGAAACCGTGCGGGGGGCTTGCATGGACCGAAGGGACGCGCCAAGTTAGCAACGGTCGTTGTTGCGAATGACGGCCCAGTCATTCAACGGAGCCTCCCCGATGCCGAAGATCCTCGTCCTCTACCATTCGACCTATGGTCATATCGAAACCATGGCCGAAGCCGTCGCCGAGGGCGCGCGCGAAGTCGAAGGCGCGATCGTCGACATCAAGCGCGTGCCGGAAACCGTACCGGAAGAACTGGCCAAGGCCTCGCACTACAAGCTGGATCAGAAGGCGCCGATCGCCAAGATCGACGACCTGAAAGACTATGACGCCATCATCATCGGCGCCGGCACCCGCTTCGGCTCGGCCGCGTCGCAGATGCGCGCCTTCCTGGACCAGGCCGGCGGCCTGTGGTTCACCGGCGCCCTGATCGGCAAGGTGGGCGGCGCCTTCACCGCCACGGCGACCCAGCACGGCGGCCAGGAAACCACCTTCCAGGGCCTGCACAACTTCTTCATGCACCACGGGATGCCGGTTGTGGGCCTGCCTTACTCTTATCAGGCGCAGATGACGCTCGACGCGGTTCACGGCGGTTCGCCCTATGGTGCGACCACCATCACCGGCGGCGACGGTTCGCGTCAGCCCAGCGAGATCGAACTGGGCGGCGCCAAGTTCCAAGGCAAGCACATCGCCGAACTGGCGAAGAAGCTGCACGGCTAAGACGATGCGCCAGCCCGCTCTCTTCTTCGGTCACGGTTCGCCCATGAACGCTCTGGGTGGTCCCTACGGGGCCGCCTGGCGTGCGCTGGGCGAGGCGGTCGGCAAACCCAAGGGGGTGGTGATGATCTCCGCCCACTGGGAGACGCGCGGGCTGGGCGTCACTGCGCAGGAGAAGCCCGAGACCATCCATGATTTCGGAAACTTCCCACGCGAACTTCACGAGATGCAGTATCCCGCGCCCGGATCGCCCGAACTGGCGGCCCGGGTGTCGGAACTGACCGGGGCGACCCAGACGCCGCAATGGGGTCTGGATCACGGAACCTGGTCGGTGCTGGTCCATGTCTGGCCCGAGGCTGACGTGCCCGTGGTTCAGCTGTCGCTGAATCGCGAACTGACGGCGCGGCAGCACTACGACCTGGCCAAGGCCCTGAAACCGCTGCGGGACGAGGGTTACGTCATCGCCGGCTCGGGCGACTTCGTCCACAATCTGCGAACCTGGAAACGCGAGCCGGGCGCCGAACCCTATGCCTGGGCGACCGGCTTCAACGAGGCGGTCAAACACGCCTTCCTGATCGGCGACCACGAGGCCCTGATCAACTGGGTCGGTCTGGCGGAGGACGCCCAACTGAGTGTGCCGACCGACGAACACTATCTGCCGGTGCTGTACATCGCCGCCCAGCAGGAGCCGGGCGAGCCGGTGTCCTTCTTCAACGACAGTATCGACGGCGGCTCCATCTCGATGACGGGCGTGCGGATCGGGTAGATTTCCTCCCCGCTCGCGAAGGCGAATGGGGAGGACAGGCGCGCTCCAGCGCGCCAGGAGGGGGTGACTCGGCGCCTAACATGAGTTGTGTCATGCTCGCGTCATGGCTGACGGTCTGAGCTTCACTCGTGCAAAAGCGTTTCGAAAAGCGCTCACACCGCCAGAGTTTCGTCTGTGGCAGGCGTTACGCCGCGATCAAGTGGGCAAGTTCAAGTTTCGCCGCCAGCATCCGATCGGGCCCTATATTCTCGACTTCTACTGCGCCGCCGCCAAGCTGGCCATTGAGGTCGACGGAGCTGTCCATAACGAGCCGGACCAGATTGCACATGATCGCCGCCGGACGGCATGGCTGCATGGGCGCGGCGTTCGTGTCGTGCGGCTTAGCGCATCAAGCGTAATGCGTGAGCGGGCGGCCGTGATCGATTTCATCTATGATGTGGTGCGCTCGCGGTTGCCACCGGAGTCACCCCCTCCTGACTGCTGACGCAGTCTGTCCTCCCCATTCGCCTTCGCGAACGGGGAGGTGTTCAGGCGGTCTCGACCATCTTCTGAATGGCGACATAGTCGGTCTTGCCGGTGCCCAGCACCGGCACTTCCGCGACCTTGACGATCTTCTTGGGAATGACCAGCTCGGGCGCGCCGTTGGCGCGGGCCCATTCGGCCAGGGGGGCGACCTCGGCCGAGGCGTGGTCGGTCACCAGGACCAGTTTCTCGCCCTTGCGGCTGTCGGGGATGGAGATGACGGCGTGGCGTTGTTCGGGCCAGACGGCGCCGGCTATGCCTTCCACGGCGGTCAGGGAGACCATTTCGCCGCCGATCTTGGCGAACCGCTTGGCCCGGCCCTTGATGGTGACATAGCCGTCGGCGTCCACGTCGACGATATCGCCCGTGTCCAGCCAATCTTCGCCGACCGCATCCCAGGCCAGGGGCTCGGCGGCGGTGACATAGCCGCTCATGACGTTCGGCCCTTTCAGGAACAGGCGGCCGCCGCCGTCGATGCCTTCGACGGGTTCAAGCTTCCAGTCGATGCCGGGCAGGATCTGCCCGACCGTGCCGGGGGCGTTGCGATCTGGGTGGTTGACGGCGATGACCGGCGAGGCCTCGGTCGCGCCATAGCCTTCCAGCAGTTCGACGCCGCCGAACTTGGTGTTGAACATGGCTCGGGTCTCTTCGCGGACCTTCTCGGCGCCGGCGACGGCGAACTTCAGCGTGGCGAAGTCGTCGGGCTCGGCGACGCGGGCGTACTGGCTCAGGAAGGTGTCGGTCGCGAACAGGATCGAGGCCTTCACCTTGGGCAGCAGGTCGGTGATCTGTTTGGCATGCAGCGGTGACGGATACTGGAAGGCCTTCAGCCCCTGCAGCAGCGGCAATATGACGCCGCCGGTCAGGCCGAAGCAATGGAAGGTCGGCAGCGGATTGAACATCACCCAGGCCGGATCCAGGTCGATGTGCGCCGCGATCTGGCGGGCATTGGCGACCAGGTTCTTCTGGCTCAGCACCACGCCCTTGGGGGTGCCGAAACTGCCCGAGGTGAACAAGACTACGCCCGGCGCATCGGGATCGGTCTTGACGCGGAACCGGCCAGGCGCGGCGCCGGCGGCGAGGCCGTACAGCTTGTCCGGCAGGCCGATGGTCTTGCGCACGTCGTCCAGCCAGACGACCTCGGCGACCGTGTTCAACTGCTCGACCAGGTCGTCCAGCTTGGCCTGTTCGATGAATCGTTTGGCGGTCAGGACCTTCTTGACGCCCGAGGCCTGGATGGCGGTCTTCAGGTTGGCCTCGCCGGCGGTGAAGTTCAGCATCACCGGCACGCGGCCGTGGGCGTGAAGGCCGAAGAAGGTGACGACCACTCCCATGGACGAGGGCAGCAGGATGGCGACCCGCTCGCCCAGGCGGGTCATATTGGCGATCTTTCGCCCCAGCACGAAGGCGGCGCGGATCAGGCCGGTGTAGGTGAGGGGGTGGCGGTCCTGGTCTTCCAGAATTTCCTTGTCGCCGAACCGCGCGCGCGCCGCGATCAGGGCGTCGATCAGGGTTTCATCGTACAGCGAGGGATCCAGGGCCTGGCGCAAACGCGTCTCCTACGGAGGGCGCAAGAGCCCTCTCTGTTGTCGGGCGTCCGTCATTAATGACGCCGCGTCATCTTGAAAAGATGCGTAACGTCGCGTGAGTTCCTTGCAAGGCCATCTTCTGTAACCGCCTGTGGCTTGCCATTGCGACTTGGAAAGCCGAAATACCGGCCATGGTCACCCTGATCGACACCCTGCAACGCAAGCCGTCCGAGCTGCGTCACCCGGAAAAGCAGAACCGTCCGGAGACGGTCGTTCTGAAGAAGCCTGACTGGCTGCGGGTCAAGGCGCCCGGTTCGGGCCAGTACAACGCCACCAAGGACATCGTTCGCTCCAAGGGGCTGGTGACGGTCTGCGAGGAGGCCGCCTGTCCGAACATCGGCGAGTGCTGGAGCCAGAAGCACGCCACCCTGATGATCATGGGCGACACCTGCACGCGGGCCTGCGCCTTCTGCAACGTCAAGACGGGTCTGCCGCAGCCGCTTGATCCGGAAGAGCCGGGCAAGGTCGGTCTGGCCGTCCAGCAGATGGGACTGAACCACGTCGTCATCACCTCGGTCGACCGCGACGATGTGGCGGACGGCGGCGCGGCCCACTTCGCCGAGGTGGTGCGCCAGATCCGCCTCCAGGCGCCGAACACCACCATCGAGATCCTGACGCCCGACTTCCTGCGCAAGGACGGGGCGGCGGCGACGATGATCGACGCCAAGCCCGACGTCTTCAACCACAACCTCGAGACCGTTCCGCGCCTGTATCTGAAGATACGGCCCGGCGCCCGCTACTTCCACAGCCTGCGCCTGCTGCAGATGGTCAAGGAGCGCGATCCGGAACAGTTCACCAAGTCCGGCATCATGGTCGGCCTGGGCGAGACCAAGGAAGAGGTCATGCAGGTGATGGACGACATGCGGTCCGCCGGCGTCGATTTCATCACCATCGGCCAATATCTGCAGCCGACGCGCAAACACGCCGCCATCGACCGGTTCGTCACCCCGGAAGAGTTCAAGGCCTATGAGGCGATCGCCCGGGCCAAGGGCTTCCTGATGGTGTCGTCCAGCCCGCTGACGCGTTCGTCGCACCACGCCGGCGACGACTTCGCCCGGCTGAAGGCCGCGCGCGAGGCGCAGCTGCGCCGCTAAGTCCCGGATGGCCGTTCACCGCGTCACGCGCATACTGCCCTATGCGCCCGAACAGCTCGCCGATCTCGTCGCCGATGTCGAAGCCTATCCACGCTTCGTGCCGTGGGTCACGTCGATGCGCGTCTGGAACGACCGGGCCGAGGCTGAGGGCGTTACTCTGGTCGACGCCGAGGCCGGGGTCGGCTTCTCCTTTCTGAAGGAGCGGTTCTCGACCTGGGTCAGGCACGACCGCAACGCCCCCAAGGTCGAGGTCGGCCTGTTGCGCGGGCCGTTCAAGCATCTGAAGAACCGTTGGGAGTTTTTCCCGCATCCCGATGGCGCGCGGCTGGAGTTCATGATCGACTTCGCCTTCAAGTCGAGGATGCTGGACCTGATGCTGTCGGCCAATTTCGATCTGGCGGTTCAGAAGCTGATCGGCTGTTTCGAGGCCGAGGCGAAGCGGAGGTACAGCGGCCGATGAGTTTCGATTTCGACGCGACCGTCGTGGGCGCCGGGGCCGTGGGCCTGGCCTGCGGTCGGGCCTTGTCGAAACGTGGGCTGACGGTTCTGGTGCTGGAGAAGGAAGGCCACATCGGCCAAGGCGTCTCCTCGCGCAATTCCGAGGTGATCCACGGCGGCCTCTATTATCCGACCGGCTCGCTGAAGGCGAAGTTCTGCGTCGAGGGGCGCCGCGCCCTCTACGCCTTCCTCGAAAGCCGCAAGATCGACCACTGGAAGTGCGGCAAGCTGGTCGTGGCGACCGAAGGGGCCGAGGTCGAGCGGATCGAGACCATCTTCGAACAGGCGACGGCGAACGGCGTCGAGGGGCTGGCGCATCTGACCGGCGCGCAGGCGCGGGCGCTGGAGCCCGAACTGAACGCCCATGCCGCCATCCTGTCGCCGGAGAGCGGCCTGTTCGACAGCCACGGCTATATGCTGGCCCTGCAGGGCGAGATCGAGGATGCGGGGGGATCGGTCGTGGTCTCGGCGCCGTTCGAGGGGGCGACGCCCCTGTCGGGCGGCGGTTTCTCGATCCGCGTGGGCGGGGAGGGGGCGATGACCGTCTCCAGCCGCCTGCTGATCACGGCGCCGGGGCTGTCGTCACAGACGGTCGCGGCCTCCATCGACGGCTATCCGGAGGTCGACATCCCGGAGCGTCATCTGGGCAAGGGGATCTATTTCCGTCTGGTCGGCAAGGCGCCGTTCGACCGGCTGATCTATCCGCCCCCCATCCCCGGCGCGCTCGGCACCCATTATCGCAAGGATCTGGGCGGACAGGCCGTGTTCGGCCCCGACCTCGCCTATGTCGAAACCGAGGATTATTCGGTCGATCCGAAGAAGGCGGATGAGTTCGCCCGCTACATCCGTCGTTTCTGGCCGGGCCTGCCCGACGGCGCCCTGACGCCCGACTACGCCGGCATCCGGCCCAAGCTGCACGGGCCCGGCGAGCCGCAGCCGGACTTCCAGTTGCATGGGCGCGAGCATCACGGCGTCGACGGGCTGATGGCCCTTTTCGGCATAGAGAGTCCCGGCCTGACCAGTTCGCTGGCCATAGGCGAGGCCGTGGCCGAACGCCTGTCGGAAACGTCTTGAAATCGCCGAGCGCTTCATGCATAAGCCGCGCCTCGCGTGGCGGCTCGGTATTCTTCTCTGGAAGGGTTGGGGCCGCCGCTATCGTTTTCGCGCTAGACAGGCTTAGGCACTGGGCGGCGCCCGACTTAGAAGATTGAGACGGACATGGCCGTTCCGAAGCGCAAAGTATCTCCCTCGCGTCGCAACATGCGCCGCGCCCACGACGCCCTGACCTCGAACGTCTACGTCGAGGACAAGGACACCGGCGAGCTGAAGCGCCCGCACCACATCGATCTGAAGACCGGCACCTATCGCGGCCGCCAGGTCATTACGCCGAAGGAAGACTAGTCTTTCCCGGCCTTCGGTTTCGGCCGGATGACGATTTTTAACGGCGCGCGGTGACCCGCGCGCCGTTTTCGTGCGTTCTGTGCGGCGAAGCTTCCCACGGAGACCTCGCATGATGATTCGTTTCGCCGCCGTCAGCGCCTTCGCGCTGCTGACCCTCGCCGCCTGCGAGCGCAATGACGACCCGGTCGCCGAGGCGCCCGCGCCGGCAACTCCGGCCAAGGAGGAGGCGGCTGCGGCGGTGGACGCCAACGCCCTGACGGCGAACGGGCTGGGACCGGCGCGAATCGGCATGAGCAGGGCGGATCTGGTCGCGGTCTGGGGCGACGATTCCAGCCCGAATTCGGTCGGCGGTCCCGAGCCCGAGGTCTGCGATGAGTTCCATCCCGCCAAGGCGCCCGCAGGTGTCAACGTCATGATCCAGAACGGCCAGCTGACGCGAATCACCCTGATTCGAGGCGCGACGACCAAGACGGATCGAGGTTTCGGCCTGGGCGACGCGGGGATGGCGATCAAACAGGCCTATGGCGGCGCCGTCTTCGCCCAGCCGCACAAGTATCAGGCGCTGCCGGCCGAGGACCTGTTCGTCTGGTCTCGCGGCGGATCAACCGCCTATGTCACCGACCCGGCGGCGCGGGGCGTTCGCTACGAGGTCGGCAGCGAGGGCAAGGTGACCATGATCCATGCCGGCGATCCGTCAATCCAGCTGGTCGAGGGGTGTTCGTAGGGGCTGATCGCCACGGCGGCATTGGCGTTTGGCGGGGAGGCGGCTAAACCCGTCGGACATCCTTCCGCCTTGAGCCAAAGAGCCGAGCCATGACCGACATCGCCGACATCGTCGCCCGCCAGATCCTCGACAGCCGGGGCAATCCGACGGTCGAAGTGGACGTGATCCTGGACGACGGCTCGTTCGGTCGCGCCGCCGTGCCGTCGGGCGCCTCGACCGGCGCCCACGAGGCGGTCGAACTTCGCGACGGCGACAAGGACGTCTGGGGCGGCAAGGGCGTGCAGAAGGCGGTCGACGCCGTCAACGGCGAGATCTTCGACGCCCTGTCCGGCATGGACGCCGAGGACCAGCGTCGTCTGGACGAGGCGATGATCGAGCTGGACGGCACGCCCAACAAGGGGCGTCTGGGCGCCAACGCCATCCTGGGCGTGTCCCTGGCCGCCGCCAAGGCCAGCGCCATCTCGGCCGGTCTGCCGTTGCACCGCTACATCGGCGGCGTCTCGGCCCGCGTCCTGCCGACCCCGATGATGAACATCATCAACGGCGGCGCCCACGCCGATAATCCGATCGACATTCAGGAGTTCATGATCCTGCCGACCGGCGCCGAGACCTTCACGGACGCCCTGCGCATGGGCACGGAGATTTTCCACGCCCTGAAGAAGCAGCTGAAGGACGCCGGCCACAACACCAATGTCGGCGACGAGGGCGGCTTCGCCCCGAACCTGGCCTCGGCCGAGGAGGCCCTGAGCTTCATCACCAAGGCGGGCCAGGCGGCCGGCTATCTGGCCGGCGAGGATTTCCATCTGGGTCTGGACGTCGCCTCGACCGAGTTCTTCAAGGACGGCAAATATGTCATGGCGGGCGAGGGCAAGACCGTCGACGCCGACGGCATGGCCGCCTATCTGGTCGACCTGTGCGAGCGTTTCCCGATCGTCTCGATCGAGGACGGCATGGCCGAGGATGACTTCGACGGCTGGCGCCTGCTGACCGAACGACTGGGCGACCGTGTCCAACTGGTCGGTGATGATCTGTTCGTGACCAATCCCGCCCGTCTGGCCGCCGGTATTGGCGAAGGCCTGGCCAACTCCATCCTGATCAAGGTCAACCAGATCGGCACACTGTCCGAGACCCTGGATGCCGTGGATATGGCCCACCGCGCCGGCTATACCGCCGTGATGAGCCACCGTTCGGGCGAGACCGAGGATTCGACCATCGCCGACCTGGCTGTCGCGACCAACTGCGGACAGATCAAGACCGGCTCGCTGGCCCGTTCGGACCGGGTGGCCAAATACAATCAGTTGCTGCGCCTCGAAGAGATGCTGGGCGACCAGGCCGTCTATTTCGGCGACGGCATGCTGCTGCGTTAAACCCGTGAAATGTCGATGGAGAATCAGCGTTCTCCATCGACTTCCTTACGGTCAAGCTACAATTTGTTAGGCATTTTCGGGCACGGTCTCTGAACTGTGTTTTTCGCGCTCAGAAGGAGCGTCTGTAAGTGCCTGAACGGATGAAACCGTACCGCCTGTCTCTCGCCCTGTTGCTGCTGCTGGCCTATCTTGGCGTGCAGGCTCTGACGGGCGAGCGCGGTCTGCTGAGCGGATCGTCCCGCGACGCCCTGCTGGGGCAGCGCGAGGATCAACTCGCCCATCTGACCGAACAGCGCCGCGACCTGGAAACGCGGGTGAGATATCTGCGCACCGACAGCATGTCCCGTGATCTGCTGGAAGAGCGGGCGCGCGCCGTCCTGGGCTTCTCCGACCCGCGCGACTACGTGATCCGCATTCAGGCGCAACCTGTTCAAGGGTGAAAACCCTCGCCACTTGAACTATTGTTACAGCCAAGCCCGCACCCCTTTGCGTTCCGGGAAGGAAGGCTGCTAAAGCCCCTTTCCGTAACGATAAGAAGGCGTCGCTCCCCGGCGCCTAGCCGGGAGATGCCGGATGGCGAAAGCCCCAGCCAAAGCCGCTCAGACCACTGCGCCTGACAAGCTTCCAAACACGCCTTCGGCGTCCAAGGAGGACCTCCTCCGATTCTATCGCGAGATGGTTCTCATCCGCCGCTTCGAGGAGCGTGCGGGCCAACTGTACGGCATGGGCCTGATCGGGGGCTTCTGCCACCTGTACATCGGCCAGGAAGCCGTGGCCGTCGGCGTTCAGGAGAGCGTCAAACAGGGCCACGACAAGATCATCACGGGCTACCGTGACCACGGCCACATGCTGGCCGCCGGCATGGACCCCAAGGAAGTCATGGCCGAACTGACCGGCCGCATCGGCGGCTCGTCGCGCGGCAAGGGCGGGTCGATGCACATGTTCGACGTGCCGACCGGCTTCTATGGCGGCCACGGCATCGTCGGCGCCCAGGTCTCGCTCGGCACCGGCCTGGCCTTCGCCGGCAAGTACCGCGGCGACGATTCGGTTTCGTTCGTCTATTTCGGCGACGGCGCCTCGAACCAGGGTCAGGTCTACGAGAGCTTCAACATGGCTCAGCTGTGGAAGCTGCCGGCCATCTACATCATCGAGAACAACCAGTACGCCATGGGCACGAGCATCGAGCGCTCGTCGTCCACGACCCAGCTCAGCCAGCGCGGCGCCAGCTTCGGCATTCCGGGCGAACAGGTCGACGGCATGGATGTCATCGCCGTTCGTGACGCGGTGAAGAAGGCCGTCGATCGCGCCCGCGCCGGCGAAGGCCCCTATATCCTCGAGGTGAAGACCTACCGCTATCGCGGCCACTCCATGTCCGATCCGGCCAAGTACCGGACCAAGGAAGAAGTGGACGAGGTCAAGAAGACCCGCGACCCGATCGACCACATCAAGACGCTCCTGGCCGCCGCCAACGCGACCGAGGACGAGCTCAAGACGATCGATAACGAGATCAAGGCCATCGTCGCCGAGGCCGTTCAATTTGCACAAGAGAGCCCGGAACCCGATCCGTCCGAGCTCTATACCGACGTCTACGTGGAGGCCTGATCCGTGACCGACATTCTGATGCCGGCGCTGTCCCCCACCATGGAAGAGGGCACGCTGACCAAATGGCACATCAAGGCGGGCGACACGGTGTCGGCCGGCCAGGTGATCGCCGAGATCGAAACCGACAAGGCCACGATGGAAGTCGAAGCCGTCGACGAGGGTGAAGTGCTCGAGATCCTCGTCGCCGAGGGCGCTGAGAACGTGAAGGTCAACACCCCGATCGCCCGTCTGGCGGGCGACGACGCGGGCGCCGCTCCGGCGACCAGCGCCGCCGCTGCTCCCGCCGCCGTCGCCAAGCCCGACGCGGCGGAAGCCCGCTCGGGCGACCCCGAAAAGGCCCCGCCGCAGACGTCCACGCCCAAGGTTGAACTCAAGGATCCGGAAATCCCGGCCGGCGCCAACCTGGTCAAGACCACCATCCGCGACGCCCTGCGCGACGCGATGGCGGAGGAAATGCGCCGCGACGAGAACGTCTTCCTGATCGGCGAGGAAGTCGCCCAGTACCAGGGCGCCTACAAGGTCAGCCGCGGTCTGCTGGACGAGTTCGGCGATCGCCGCGTCGTCGACACCCCGATCACCGAGCACGGCTTCGCCGGCCTGGGCGTCGGGGCCGCCATGTCGGGCCTGAAGCCGATCGTCGAGTTCATGACGTTCAACTTCGCCATGCAGGCGATCGACCACATCATCAACTCGGCCGCCAAGACGCTCTACATGTCGGGCGGTCAGATCAAGGCGCCCATCGTCTTCCGCGGTCCGAACGGCGCCGCTTCGCGCGTCGGCGCCCAGCACAGCCAGGACTATTCCGCCTGGTACGCCCAGGTGCCTGGCCTGAAGGTCATCGCGCCCTACGACGCCGCTGACGCCAAGGGACTGCTCAAGGCCGCCATCCGCGACCCGAACCCCGTCGTCTTCCTCGAGCACGAGATGATGTACGGCCTGGAGTTCGACGTGCCGGACGTCGAGGACTATGTCCTGCCGATCGGCAAGGCCAAGGTCCGTCGCGAAGGCAAGGACGTCACCATCACGGCCCACAGCCGCATGGTCGGCTTCGCCCTGCAGGCCGCCGAGAAGCTGGCCGAGGAAGGCATCGAGGCCGAGGTCGTCGACCTGCGCACCCTGCGTCCGCTGGATCACGAAACTATCGTCGAGAGCGTCAAGAAGACCAGCCGTCTGGTCTCGGCCGAAGAGGGCTGGGGTCCGATGGGCGTCGGCGCCGAGGTCGTGGCCCGGGTCATCGAACACGCCTTCGACTATCTGGACGCCCCGCCGCTGCGGGTGCACCAGGAAGACGTGCCGCTGCCCTACGCCGCCAATCTGGAAGCCCTTTCGCTTCCGGGCGTGGACAAGATCATCGCGGCTGTGAAGCAGGTGATGGCGTGACCGCACTGCCACTTCCCAACGGCATATCGGAACCCTCCGGCGAGGACGTCACGGAAGTTATGCGCGTATGGTGGAACGTCGATCACCCCGCCATGATTATCCGACCGGTACATCAGGACCCTGCTGTCGTGGGTGCGCTTCTTGCGGAGCTGGCTTGGCATTTCAGTAACGCCTACGCCGAGAAGCGTGGGTTGGCTCGTGAGGAAACCCTAGCCGCAATTCAGGGCGGTTTTGGTGAGGCCATGCGGTTGATTTCCCTTGAGACGACGGAGCGCACACGATGACCGATATTCTGATGCCCGCCCTGTCTCCGACCATGGAAGAAGGCGTCCTCGCCAAGTGGCACGTCAAGGTCGGGGACGTCGTCTCCGCCGGCGACGTGATCGCCGAGATCGAGACCGACAAGGCCACGATGGAAGTCGAAGCCGTCGATGAGGGCGAAGTCACCGACATCCTGGTCGCCGAGGGCACCGAAGGCGTGAAGGTCAATACGCCGATCGCCCGCCTGAAGGACGAGGGCGGCGCTGCTGCGCCGAAGCCTGCGGCCAAGGTCGAGGGGACGCCCAAGACTGAAGCGGCTCCGGCCGCCGAGGCGCCCAAGGCGGCTGCGCCTGCTGCACCGGCTCCGGCTGCGCCGAAGTCTGACAGCGGCGAACGTATCTTCTCGTCGCCCCTGGCCCGCCGCATTGCCGCCCAGAACGGCGTCGATCTGAAGTCGATCAAGGGCACCGGCCCGCACGGCCGTATCGTCAAACGCGACGTCGAGGGGGCTCCAAAGGGCGCCGCTCAGCCGGCCGCCCCGACGGCGACCGCCGCCGCTCCGACCTCGGGCATCGCCCCGCGTCAGGCCCAGTCCCTGGCCCAGATGGGGATCCCGGACGGCAGCTACGACCTGATCCCGCTGGACGGGATGAAGAAGGCCGTGGCGCGTCGCATGGTCGACAGCATCCAGAACGTGCCGCACTTCCCGCTGTTCATCGACGTCGAGATCGACCAGCTGATGGCCGTGCGCGCCAAGGTCAACAAGATGCTGGAGCCGCAGGGCATCAAGGTCTCGGTGAACGACTTCGTCATCAAGGCTGCGGCCCTGGCCCTGAAGGCCGTGCCGGAGGCGAACGCCTCCTACACGCCGGAAGGCATCGCCATGCACCACAACGCCGACGTCTCGATGGCCGTGGCGATCGACGGCGGCCTGATCACCCCGATCATCAAGAAGGCCGAGACCAAGGGCCTGGCGCAGATCGCGACCGAGTCCAAGGACCTGGCCAAGCGCGCCCGCGAGCGCAAGCTGAAGCCAGAAGAGTTCCAGGGCGGCACCTTCTCGGTGTCCAATCTGGGCATGTTCGGCATCAAGCAGTTCACCTCGATCATCAATGAGCCCCAGGGCTGCATCATGAGCGTGGGCGCAGGCGAACAGCGCGCGGTCGTCAAGAACGGCCAGGTCGTTCCGGCCACGGTGATGACGGTCACCCTGACCTGCGATCACCGTGTGGTGGACGGCGCGACCGGCGCCCGCTTCCTGCAGGCGTTCAAGCCGCTGATCGAAGATCCCGTCGCGATGCTGGCCTAAGGGGAGGGCGAGGTCATGACCTCGGTCTATGACTTCTCCGCCCGCGCCATCGACGGCACGGACGTCTCGCTGGACCGTTTTCGCGGTCAGGCGCTGCTGATCGTGAACACGGCGTCCAAGTGCGGCTTCACCGGCCAATACGACGGTCTGGAGAAACTGCACCGGGACTTCGCCGACAAGCCCTTCGAGGTGCTAGGCTTTCCCTGCAACCAGTTCGGCCAGCAGGAGCCCGGCCGGGCCGCGGAGATCGCCGCCTTCTGCGCCGCCAGCTTCGACGTGACCTTCCCCCTGTTCGACAAGGTGGAGGTCAACGGGCCGAACCGGCATCCGCTCTACGCCTGGTTGACCCGACAGAAGCGCGGCTTCCTCGGCTCCCAGGCCATCAAGTGGAACTTCACCAAGTTCCTGACCGACCGCGAGGGCAGGGTGGTCGCCCGCTACGCCCCGCAGACAGAACCCGAGGCCATCAAGGCCGACATCGAGAAGTTGATCTGATCATGGCTGCTGAATTCGATCTCGTCGTCATCGGCTCGGGCCCCGGCGGTTACGTCGCGGCCATCCGCGCCAGCCAACTGGGCCTGAAGGTCGCCATCGTGGAACGCGAGAACCTGGGCGGCATCTGCCTGAACTGGGGCTGTATCCCGACCAAGGCCCTGCTGAAGTCGGGCGAGAAGTTCGAGAGCCTGTCCCATCTGAAGGACTACGGCCTGTCCGCCTCGGGCGCGTCGTTCGACTTCGATGCCATCATCCAGCGCTCGCGCGGCGTCGCGGCGACGATGAACAAGGGCGTCGCCTTCCTGATGAAGAAGAACAAGATCGAGGTGATCGAGGGCACGGCCAAGCTCGAAAAGGGCGCGTCGGCTCCGAAGGTCGTCATCGCGCTCAAGGCCGGCGGTTCGCGTAACGTCGAGGCCAAATCGGTCATGCTGGCTGTGGGCGCCCGCGCTCGCGCCCTGCCGCAGATCGGTCTGGAGGCCGACGGCGACAAGATCTGGGCCTATCGCGACGCCCTGGCGCCGAAGAAACTGCCCAAGTCCTTCGTCGTCATCGGCTCGGGCGCCATCGGCATCGAGTTCGCCAGCTTCTATCGCGCCCTGGGCGCCGAGGTGACGGTCGTCGAGGCCGTCGAGCGCATCATGCCGGTCGAGGACGAGGAGGTCTCCAAGGCCGCCCAGAAGTCGTTCGAGAAGCGCGGCATCAAGTTCAAGGTCGGCGCCAAGGTGACCAAGGTGACCAAGGCCGCCTCGGGCGTCGCCGTCGCCGTGGAGATCGGCGGCAAGGCCGAGATCCTGGAAGCCGAGGTCTGCATCTCGGCCGTGGGCATCACCGCCAACACCGACGGCATCGGCCTGGAGGCCCTGGGCGTCGAACTGGACCGCGGCCACATCAAGACCGACAGCCACTGCCTGACCAACGTCAAGGGTCTGTATGCCATCGGCGACTGCGCCGGCGCGCCCTGGCTGGCGCACAAGGCCTCGCACGAAGGGATCCACGCCGCCGAGCATATCGCCGCCTACAAGACGCCGAACGTCCATTCGCCGATCGCCGGCTGCACCTACGCCCAGCCGCAGGTCGCCTCGGTCGGCGTGACCGAACAGGCCGCCCGCGCCGAGAAGCGCGAGGTCAAGATCGGCCGCTTCCCGTTCCGCGTGAACGGCAAGGCCGTGGCCGCCGGCGAGGTGGACGGCTTCGTCAAGGTGATCTTCGACGCCAAGACCGGCGCCCTGATCGGCGCCCACATGATCGGCCACGAAGTGACCGAGATGATTCAAGGCTATGTCACCGCCATCACCATGGAGGCGACGGAAGAGGACATCCACGGCATCGTCTATCCGCACCCGACCATGTCGGAGGCCATGCACGAGGCCGCGCTGGACGCCTATGGCCGCGTGATCCACATCTAGGAACGAAAACGGCCCCGAACCTTGTTCGGGGCCGTCATTCTATCGGGGCGGTTCCGTCAGCGCTTCTTGCCGAGTTCCGCCGCTATGTCCTTGGTCATGCGGCCGACCTTGCGGTGGGCGGCGGTGATCTGATCCTTGGTCACGCCCCAGCGCTTCATCCAATATTCGACCGACTGACGCTCGGACAGGTCGATCCGGTCCTTGTCGATGAAGCCGCGCTTGTCCTTGAGGCCCGCCATGGTCGGCTCCGTCTGCTGAGTGGACTGTCGGGTTAGGCTTTCTCGACGAAGCTGTCGATCACCCGCTTCTCGCCGGCCTTCTCGAACTCGACAACCAGCTTGTTGCCCTCGACGACGCGGACGTTTCCGTAGCCGAACTTCTGATGGAAGACGCGTTCGCCCTTCTTCCAGCCCGAACTCGACTTGGGATCGGCCGTGGCGATCAGGCGGCCGTCGCCTTCGATCACGGCCTTGCGCGCCGGGATCTTGTTCGGCGTCTGGCCGGCGGTGAAGGATTGGGCGCGTTTCCAGCCGGGCGAGGAATAGCCGCTGCCGAAGGAGGGGGCGTCGTCCCAGCGGCTCTTGGCCTCCTTCATGCCGGTCGAGGCGCCGTAGTAGCCGGTGTCCGACTGGGGATCGACGTGGGCGATGGGCAGTTCGTCGACGAACCGGCTGGGCAGTTGCGAGGTCCAGCGGCCATAGACCAGACGATTGGCGGCGAACGAGATCCGCGCGTCCCGCTTGGCCCGGGTCACGCCGACATAGGCCAGGCGGCGTTCCTCCTCGAGCCCCTTCTCGCCCTTCTCGTCGATGCTGCGCTGGCTGGGGAAGACGCCTTCCTCCCAGCCGGGCAGAAAGACCAGGGGGAACTCCAGTCCCTTGGCGCCGTGCAGGGTCATGATCTGCACCGCCCCGTCGCCGTTGGGATCGTCGCCGGCGCCGCGATCCAGGTCCATGACCAGGGAGACGTGTTCCAGATAGGCCTGCAGCGTCTCGAACTGCTGCATCGACTGGGTCAGTTCCTTCAGGTTTTCCAGCCGCGTCTGGCCCGAGGTCCGGTCGGCCTTCTGCATGTCGGTGTAGCCGCTCTCCTCCAGCACCGTCTCCATGACCTGCCAGTGGGGCGTGTCGGCCGACAGGGCGCGCCAGCGGTCGATGTCGCGCACGAAGTTGGACAGGGCCGTCCGTGTCCGGGCCTGGAGCTCGTCGGTATTGATCAGGCCGCGCACGGCGGTCAGGGCGGAGATGTCGTGCTGGCGGGCGATCTGCAGGATCTTCTGGACGCTGGTGTCGCCTATGCCGCGCTTGGGTACATTGACGATCCGCTCGAAGGCCAGGTCGTCGTCCTCGGACAGGATCAGGCGCAGATAGGCGTGGGCGTCGCGGATCTCGGCCCGTTCGAAGAAGCGCGGGCCGCCGATGACCGTATAGGGGACGGCCAGCATGACCAGCCGTTCCTCGAACGCGCGCATCTGGAACGAGGCGCGGACCAGGATGGCCATATCCTTGTATTTCAGGCCGGGCTCGCCGGCGTGGGGGCGGCGGGCGGTCTCGATTTCGTCGCCGATCAGGCGGGCCTCGGCCTCGCCGTCCCAGACGCCGCGCACCCGGACCTTGTCGCCGCTGTCGTCCTCGGTCCACAGGGTCTTGCCCAGACGGTCGCGGTTGGCGGCGATCAGGCCCGAGGCCGCGCCCAGGATATGGCTGGTCGAGCGATAGTTTCGCTCCAGCTTGACGATCTTGGCGCCGGGGAAGTCGCGTTCGAACCGCAGGATGTTGTCCACCTCGGCTCCGCGCCAGCCGTAGATCGACTGGTCGTCGTCGCCGACGCAGCAGACATTGCCGGTCGAGGCGGTCAGCAGTCGCAGCCACAGATACTGGGCGACATTGGTGTCCTGATATTCGTCGACCAGAATGTAGCGGAAGCGACGGCGGTATTCCTCGGCTAAGTCCCCGTGCTGCGACAGGATGGTGATGTTGTGTAGCAGCAGGTCGCCGAAGTCGCAGGCGTTCAGGCTGCGCAGACGCGCCTGGTAGGCGGCGTACAGGCCCTGGCCCTTGCCGTTGGCGAAGTCCTCGCCGGAGGGCAGTTTCTCGGGCGTCCAGCCACGGTTCTTCCAGTGGTCGATCAGGCCGCTCAGCGACTTGGGCGTCCAGCGCTTGGTGTCGATGTTGGCGGCTTCCAGCAGCTGTTTCAGCACCCGTTCCTGGTCGTCGGTGTCCAGGATGGTGAAACTGGACTTCAGTCCGACCAGTTCGGCGTGGCGGCGCAGGATCTGGGCGGCGATGGAGTGGAAGGTGCCCAGCCAGCGCAGACCCTCGGCCGAGGGACCGATCAGATGGGTGATCCGCTCGCGCATCTCGCGCGCGGCCTTGTTGGTGAAGGTGACGGCCAGCAGTTCCCACGGCTTGGCCCGGCCGGTGGCCAGGATGTGGGCCAGGCGGGTGGTCAGAACGCGGGTCTTGCCCGTGCCGGCGCCGGCCAGAACCAGGACCGGTCCCTCGGTCGTTTCCACCGCCTCGCGCTGCTCGGGGTTCAGCCCCTTCAGATAGTCGCGCGGCTCGGCCCCCTCGGGCGCACGGGCGCGCGCGAGGTCGGAGATGCGGGGGGCGGGCAGGTCGGTCACAGGCAGGGAACGCTCATACGGCAGATTCGAAACCGGAACATAAGGGGACCGGAAGGCGATGTCAGGGCCGCAGCGCAAATCATCGTCCGGAACCGGCTTGCGCGACGACCTGTTCCCTATCGCGATGCAACGGAAGATGCAGACGATGTCGAGGCCGAATGATCATGAATCGAGGGGAGAAAAGGCCGGCTGGCGCGCTTTCGCCCTCGGCATGGCGGGCATGTTCGCCGTCATGGCGCTCTGGGTGGCGCTGGCCGAGCGCGCCGAGGCGCCGGACGCCGAGATCGAAATGATCGGCCGCCCGCAATCGGCCGTCAGCCCGCCTGCGGATCGTCGCGACTCCCGAGCGGAATAGTCGCTTCAGGCGGCCGCCCCGTGTTCCGCCACCCAGGTCAAGGCCAGCAGACGGCAAGCGGACGCCAGCGGCCTGCGACCACGATTGGCGTCGATATCCGCCAGCAACTGCGCCTTGCTCAGGGTCCGCATCTCGGCGATCCGGTCGAGCACGGCCCAGAACTCGGGCTCCAGCGCCACCGAGGTCGCATGGCCGGCCAGGACCACCGATCGCTTGCTCAGGCCGCTCAACGCGCGGACTTCAGCACGATCTCGGCCGAGGCCGGGGCGCCATTGGTCAGGACGGCGTGGCGGGTATCGGTGATGAAGACCAGACCGCCGGCCGCATCGCGGATTTCGGCGCGCGCGGCATAGGAGTGGCGCGGATCGATCTGTGTGGAGGGGAAACCCAGGGTCACGCGATAGGGCGGGGCGCCGGCCAACGGTTCGCTGTGTTCCGCCAGCACCCGGGCGGGAGCGTCGGCCAGGCTGACGTCCTCGACCCGCACCGTCAGCACATGGCCGGGCGGCAGCATGATCCGCTCACGATACAGGGCGGTGACGTTCACCGTCGTCGTGCCGGTGCTCATTTGCGGGCTGTCGGGTGCTGGGGTGGTGGCGGCGCAGGCGGCCAGGACGAGGGCGGCGGGCAGGATCATCGGGGCGTGGCGCATGGGGGCTCCTCTTCAGGTCCAGTCTGTCATACTCCGGCGCAAGACGTGAGCGGCGCCGTTCGCCTTGCGGTGATAAGCGGACTTGCGTCAGCCGGAGTTCCGCCGTGAGTCGTCCCTTCGCCATCGCCGCCATCGCCGTCTGCGCCCTGATCTGGGGCACCACCTGGTTCGCCATCACCCTGCAACTGGGGCCGGTCGATCCGATCGTCTCCATCGTCTGGCGTTTCGGCCTGGCGGCGGTCGTCCTGTTCGGCTTCTGCGCCCTGACCGGCCGACCCTTGCGCCTGACCCGCGCCCAGCATCTGGCGGCCGCCGGGCAGGGGGCCTTCGTCTTCGCCGTCAGCTATGCTTTCGTCTATGCGGCCGAGGGTCAGGTCGCCTCGGCCGTGGTCGCCGTCATTTTTGCGGCCCTCGCCTTCGTCAACCTGATCCTGTTCCGGGTCCTGGCGGGCCAGAAGCCCGCCGCAGGGGCCTTGCAGGGCGCGGTCCTCGGCGTCTGCGGTGTCGCCGTCCTGTCATTCGGACAGTTGTCCGGTACGGGGGCGTCGGCCGGCGTAAACCCGGCCCTGGGCGTCGTCTTCGCCCTGATCGCCGTGATGGCCTCGGCCTTCGGCAACTGGTTCGCCTGGCGTGGGCAGCAGGCGGGGTCGCCCGTCATGGCGGCCACCGCCTGGGCCATGGCCTATGGCACGGCCATGCTGGCCGCCTATGGGCTCGCCACCGGCGTAGAATGGAGGGTCGAGCCGACCCCGGCCTACATCCTGTCGCTGCTGCACCTGTCGCTGTTCGGCTCGGTGATCGCCTTCGGCCTGTATTTCACACTGGCGCGCCAGAGGGGCTACGCCTTGGCCAGCTATATCTCGGCCCTGACGCCGCCCATCGCGGTGATCATGTCGGTGCTGTTCGAGGGGGCGCAGGTCGGGGCGACCATGCTGATCGGCCTGGCCCTGGTGCTGGGCGGTCAGGTCCTGTTGATCCGAGCGCCGAAACCGGCCTGAGGTTCAATCCTCGGACTTATCCAGCTTCTGGCCGTCCAGCAGACGGGCGGCGCGCGCGCGATCCGTCTCGGCCGACTGTTTTTGGGCCCTGGTGCGGCCGTGGGCGGCCCTGTTGGCGGCGGCGCGGGCCTTGTCCTCCGCCTTCGCCCGGCCCTTGCGGGCGCGATTCAGATTTATGATCTCGGCCATGATTATTGCGGCGCCGGCAGGGGCGGCGTCTCCTCCTTGGGCCTTAAAGCCTCGGGCACGGCCTCGGCGGGCAGGACCGCGGCAGGGATGAAAGTCTGTTCCGACGCCGTCTGGTCCAGTCGCGCCCAGCCGTCGGGATTGCGCCCGCGTTCGCGACCCAGGTCGAACAGGGCGTTCATCGTCTCGGAATCGAACTTCAGGCTGGAGGCCTCGACATTGTCGGGAATGGCCGACAGGGACATGGCCATGCCGTTGCGCCGGGCGAAGGCCGCCGTGGTCGCCAGATGTGTCCGCAGCGAAGCCTTGCTCATGCTGTCGTAGCTGCGCAGCAGGATGCCGGTCAATTTGCCGGGCGTCACGCCTTCGTTGCGCGCCACCTGGCCATTGACCACGACATAGAGGGCGCCCCCGCCGCGCTGGTCCGCGCCGCGCGTCCACAGGGTCAGGTTTTCAGGGATGGCCAGGAAAGGGGTGTTCACCCCGCCGTCGGCGTGCATCTCCATCACCACCGTATGGTCAGGCTGCAGCCCAGCGATCAGGACGGGCGGGAAGACGCCCGGGATGCTGGCCGAGGCGACGAGGACCTCGCGGAACAGGGCGCGAGAATTGGCGTCGTTCTGGGCGGCCAACAGGCCCATGTCCCAGATCACCGTCTCCTCGCTGTCCAGATTGGTGGTGGCGACCAGAAGGCGGCGGCCCTTGGCGTGCTCGCGGGCGATGGCCTGAAGCAGTTCGGGGGTGACGTTCTCGTCGACCAGTTTGCGCAGGGCGCTGGAGCTGAACAGGCTGGGGTAGAGGAACAGGGCCAGGCTGCGCCAGCTCAGCAAGCCGCTGGCCCCGCCATCGGTATAGGCGTTGCGAAGCTGGGGGTCCCACTCCGGCCCGGCGAAGGCGAAGGGGGCGGCGAGGGCGCCGGTGCTGACGCCTGTGACGATGTCGAAGCTGGGGCGGTCGCCGCGCTCGGTCCAGCCCACCAGCAGGCCGGCGCCATAGGCGCCGTTGGCCCCGCCGCCGGACAGGGCCAGCATGTTGAATGGTCGGCCGTTCGCAAGCCGCCCGCCGATCTCCTGGGTGAAGGCGCCCAGTCGCGCGGCGTCATTGGCGCGGATGCGAGGGTCCTGCGCCGGAACCAGCGATCCGTCGGCGATCCGCAGCGGGCCTGTCGGCCGATCCAGCGTGCCGCAGGCGGCGACGCTCAAGGCCATGACGCCCGCCAGCAGGCTCGATCCGATCCGTCGCATCCTCAGCGTTCCAGGCCTGTTTCGCGTGGAGCCCGTCATACAACCGGTGCGGGGGCCTGTCATCACACCAGCATGAAACCCCGAGTTTCAAGCGCCGCCGTTTGAAACCCGGGTCGTCGGCAAACGTTTCTACAAGCAGGACAATCCGATCCAAGGGAGATCATCATGCTCGACACGGCCCTCATCAAGGAACACCTCGAAGTCGTCGGTTCGGACGGTGGCCACGTCGGCCGCGTCGACCATGTGCTCGGCGATCAGATCGAACTGGCCAAGCTCGACCTGGCGGGTGGCTTCAAGCACCACATGATTCCGGTCAGCTGGGTCGAACGGGTCGACGACAAACATGTCCACCTGAGCTTGACCCAAGAGGACGCCAAGGCCCGATGGAGCGAAAAACCCCATTAGGTTCGCGCAGTCTTACAGCGATTTAACGGAGCCTCCGCTGTCCCAGGCGGGGCCTTCCGCCTATCTGGAGCTCATCCTTACCGGAGCGCCGCGATGATCCGCCTGATTCTGAACGTCCTGTGGTTCATTCTCGGCGGCTGGCTGTCCGGCCTGCTCTGGCTGCTGGGCGGCGCGATCCTGGCCGTCACCATCGTCGGCCTGCCGTGGAGTTTCGCAGCCTGGCGGATCGCCAGCTATTCCTTTTGGCCCTTCGGCCGCGAGATTGTCTGGCAGGAGGCTAATCCCGTTTCCGGTTGCCTGGGCGTGGTGCTGAACGTGGTCTGGTTCGTGGTCGCCGGCTGGTACATCGCCTTGTCGCACCTGGTGATCGCAGTGGCCGAGTTCGTCTCCATCATCGGCATTCCCTTCGCCCTGAAGGATCTGGAACTGGCCAAGCTGGCCCTGGCGCCGGTGGGCCGGACCATTCGGGACAAGCCCTAGAGCGGCTCGGGCGGGACCGGTTCCGGCGGTCTTCCCGGTCGGATGCCAGTCTCGGCGACGATCCGCCAGGACCGCTGGCGTTCGACGAAGGCGCGGTTCGGAATTTCGTCGAGCGGCGTGTCGGCCAGGACGGCCGAGATGTCGTCAATCATGGCCTGGCTGCGGATATAGTAGCTGTGCTCGACGAACGGATCGGCCGACCCCGCCACCGCGCGGCAATCCACCAGTGCGACCTTCTTCGGAATCAGATCGACCAGGCGTGGTCCGTCGGAGCCCAGGCGGTCAGGGTTGGCCTTCGTCTTGTCCGATACCGTCAGTCCCTTGTCGTTCGGGTTGAAGTAGACGGTCACCTGGCGGCCGATGCGCGGCAGCAGACGTAGCTTCGTGTCGTGTTCGAAGGCGTCGTCGTCCTCATCCGGCGCGGCCAACAGGATCTGGTCGAACAGCCGGGTCAGACCATCGCGGTCCTTGGCGATCAGGGCCTGCAGCGCCTGACGCAGCACATAGGCGCCCATGCTGTGGACCAGCAGATGCACGCGACGCTGACAATAGTCGGCCTGGTTCAGGGCCAGGACGAAGTCGCGGAATTTCAGAAAGGCCCGGGCGATCGACGGGCCCGAGGCGCGGGCGTCCTCGCGGTCGCTGTAATAGGACATCCAGGGCACGGCGGCGCCGTCGGACGGCCAGCTGAAGACGGCGACATTCAGCGGGTGACCGCCGATGTTCAGCCCTTGGGCCAGCTGGGCCGCGCTCTGCAAGGCGCCGGTGAAGCTGACGTTGAAGCCGTGGATGAAGACCAGGGTGTCGCATTTGCTGCCCTGGGCCATGGACGCGCGAAGATCTTCCATGAACATGCCACCGCCCGTCCTGGTCACGTCGGGTTGGTTGAGGACATCGGGATAGACGTGCAGGTCCTGCAGCACCGGTCGCGCCGGATCGGGCTTGAAGTCGGCATAGCCGAACCGCAGGGCGGCGACGCCGTCGGTGTTGAAGGTGCGGCCGAAGACCTGTTTCTTGTTGGACGGCTGGTGGTTGCGATTGGTCGCGAAGAAGACCCGGATGTCGGTCATGGGGCGGCTCCCGGCGTTCAAGTCACGGCAACCCTAGCGTGCTTTTACGTCTGGCGTGATCAGAAGCCGGTGAACAGCCGGTCAAGGGCGCGGCGGATGTCGTCCTCATGGGCGGCGAGGGAGCCCACGCGGCGTTTTAGATTTCGCCCGGCCATCGCCGCCAGTTCGCTCACGACCAGAACCAGGTTTTCACTGGCGAAATCGACCTCGATTTCCAGGGATCCGACGGTCGCCTGGCTGTCGTTCACCAATGGGGCGACCACGGCGTCGTCGAAGTCCAGAACCAGATGCGAGGACAGGACGACCAGATACGGCGCGAACCGCCGGGCTTCTGGCGATGGATTTTCGAAGACGTTGAACTGCTTCACAGCCACGAAGGGCGAATATAGTCCGATAGCAGACCGCGTTCGCGGATACGGCGATTGTGGTCCTCGATAGCCTCGGCGTTCTCCTCGGCCCAGCGCTTCGCCCGCGCCTCAGCCCCGGCCGGATCGACCTTCTGCAGATGCAGTCGCAGGGCGCGCTCATCCATGCCGACGATGGAAACGCCCAAGGCCTGCGCCTGTTCGACCAGTTCCGGATCTATGCCGATGTTCAGTTCGACCTTGCCCATTCGCTCAGCCTAACGCGAAACGGGGACCGCGCCAAACCGGCCGGTCCCCGTCGAAGGTCTTCAGGATTTAGCCAAGCTTCAGCCCGGCGAGATCATCTTCTCGGGGCGGACCGCCTCGTCGAACTCGGCGTCGGTCAGATAGCCGCCGCCGACGGCCTCCTCGCGCAGGGTGGTGCCGTTCTTGTGCGCGGTCTTGGCGATCTTGGCGCAGATGTCATAGCCCAGCTTGCCGTTGAGGGCGGTGACCAGCATCAGCGAGTTGTTCAGGCCGCGGGCGATATTGTCCTCACGGGCCTCGATGCCGACGACGCAGTTGTCGGTGAAGCTGATGGCCGCGTCGGCGACCAGGCGCACCGACTGCAGGAAGTTGTAGGCCATGACCGGGTTGTAGACGTTCAGCTCGAAATGCCCCTGCGAGCCGGCGAAGGTCAGGGCGGCGTTGTTGCCGAACACCTGGACGCAGACCTGGGTCAGGGCTTCGCACTGGGTCGGATTGACCTTGCCCGGCATGATCGACGAGCCGGGCTCGTTCTCCGGCAGGGCCAGTTCGCCCAGACCCGAACGCGGACCGGAGCCCAGGAAGCGGATGTCGTTGGCGATCTTGAACAGGCTGGCGGCGACCGTGTTGATCGCGCCGTGGCTGAAGACCATGGCGTCGTGGGCGGCCAGGGCCTCGAACTTGTTCGGGGCGGTGGTGAAGGCCAGGCCGGTGATCTCGGCGATCTGGGCCGCGACCTTCTCGGCGAAGCCGATGGGCGCGTTCAGACCCGTACCGACGGCGGTGCCGCCCTGCGCAAGCTCCATCAGGGCCGGCAGGGTCTGTTCGATGCGCTTGATGCCGTTCTCGACCTGCTGGGCGTAGCCGCCGAACTCCTGACCCAGGGTCAGGGGGGTGGCGTCCTGGGTGTGGGTGCGGCCGATCTTGATGATGTGGGCCCAGGCCTTGGCCTTGGCGTCAAGGGCGGCGTGCAGGTGTTTCAGCGCCGGCAGCAGGTCGTTGACCACCTGTTCCGCGCAAGCCACGTGCATGGCCGTCGGATAGGTGTCGTTCGACGACTGGCTCATGTTGACGTGGTCGTTCGGGTGAACCGGCTTCTTGGAGCCCATCTCGCCGCCCAGGATCTCGATAGCGCGGTTCGAGATCACCTCGTTGGCGTTCATGTTCGATTGGGTGCCCGAACCGGTTTGCCAGACGACCAGGGGGAAGTGGTCGTTCAGCTTGCCCTCGATCACTTCATTGGCGGCCTTGATGATGGCGTCGGCCAGGGCCGGGTCCAGCTTGCCGAGATCGCGGTTGGTCTCGGCGGCGGCGCGCTTGACGATGCCCAGGGCGCGCACGACCGGCAGGGGCTGTTTCTCCCAGCCGATCTTGAAATTGCCCAGCGAGCGCTGCGCCTGGGCGCCCCAGTAGCGATCGGCGGCGACCTCGATGGGGCCGAAGGTGTCGGTTTCGGTGCGGACGTTGCTCATGGGCGGACTCGTCTCTCAGGCGTGGCGATTGGTTGCGCGGCGGTGTAGCACGAGAGCCGGACAGGGCAAGGCGAGGGCGCGGTCATGAGACCAAAGACGATATCGGTTCTGGCGGCCCTGTCGCTTTGCGGGTGCGCCACCACCCCGGTCTATCCGTCGAAACCGCGCGTGGCGCTGGACACGGCGGCGGGACGCATCGTCCTGGCGCTCGACGCGAAGGCGGCGCCGATCAGCACCTGTAATTTCATCGGCTATGTCGTCTTCGGCGACTACGATAATGGTTCGTTTTTCAGGACTGTCGTGCGTGAGACGAACGCCAACCCCAATCCGATCGACGTGATCCAGGCCGCGACGCCGCGAGGCAGCGACGACGACTCGCGGCCGCCTATCGTTCTGGAGCGCACGCGCGACACAGGGCTGCGCCATGTCGCGGGCGCGGTGTCGATGGCGCGAGACGGTCCGGACAGCGCGACCTCCAGCTTCTTCATCGTGACGCAGGAGACCCCCAGCCTCGACTTCGGCGGCGGCCGTAATCCGGACGGCCAGGGGTTTGCGGTCTTCGGCCGGGTGATCGAAGGGCTGGAGATCGCACGTCGGATCCAGCGTCTGCCTGCCGACGATCAGGAGCTGTTGACGCCGCCCGTCGTCATCCGCTCCGCGCGTCTGCTGGACGCGGCTCCGGCGATCTGCACCCCGTGACCGCCGGCTGGATCGGAACCGGCAAGGTCCGGGCGCGCGAGGACGGCCAGGCGGTCGAGATCGTCATCGACGGCCTGACCACCCAGGCCAAATACTACAAGCCGCTGGTCTATGAGTTCATGCGCAAGGAATGGTCGTCTCGGCCGTCCTGGGGCGACCATGTGGTCGAGATCCGGATGGAGCATGTCGGGGATCCGCCGTGGATGGACCTCGATAATCTGGCCAAGGCCCTGCTCGATTCGATCAAGGGCTATCTGTTTCACGACGACAGCCAGGTGGCGCGCCTGCTAGTCGAACGCCGCGAGGGCGAGAAGGAGCGGATCACGATCCGCTGCTATCCCCGCCAGGATTGAACCGCAGCGTCGGCAGAAGCAACTGCATCGTGCCGCCGATGGCCGTCTGGGGTTCTGAGGCGGGCGACAGATTTTCGGCCTGTTCGCGGGCGGCGACGCAGGCGGTCGCAGCGCGCGACAAGGCGATGAAGTCGGGTGTGGTCTTCAACCCGTCCAGCACGCATTCGTCGAAATAGGGATAGGTCGCATCCGCGGCGCAGCCGAACGACGACCGGTCGCGGCGGGCGGCCGTCATCACCATCCGGTTCGGCCCCTTCAGTCCGTCGACGAACACGCCCGAGAAACAGGCCGACAGCACCACCACCGTCGGCCGCTCGCCGCAGATGCGGCGCAGAACCGGAATCAGCCGCTCCGGGGCCAGGGTCGCGTCCGGCCCGAAGACCAGACCCTCGGGCGAGCCGTGCGAGGTGACGTAGAACAGGCAGCCGCGCGTGGCCCGTTCGGCGGTCGCCGCAAAGCGACGCAGGCTTTCCTCGGCCTGGACCGGCTGGGGCGCGTCGGGCCGCAGGCTGACGCTCACCATGGCCTCAGACGAGAAGCCGGCGCGTTGGAAGGCTGCGGTCAGATCGCGCCGCGCGTTGTCGAAGGCGGCGATGGGCCGGCCGTGACCGTCGCGCCAGTCCGCGGCGATGACGGCGGAGGCCCAGCCGTCGAAACGGCTCTGCGCGCCAGCGCCGCTGGGCAGGGCCAGGCCCAGCGCTGCGCACAGAACAGCCGTGATCCACCGAACCATCGCGTATCCCCCGCCTTGGCCTGATGATCAGACCTTAGCGCAGGCGTACGGACAGGGAAGGGGCTTACTTCTTGCGGAACTGGTCCAGGGACACGACCTTGGGTCCGTCCGAACCGGGCGTCGGATCCTCGGGCGGCGTGGCCTCGTCGACCAGTTCGACGATCTCGGGTTCGTCGAACTGAAGCAGGAACTGCACGCTGGGGTCGTAGAACCGGGTCACGGCCGAATAGGGCATGGCCAGGGTGCGCGGCACGCCGCCGAAGCGAAGCTTGACCGAGAAGCGGTCGGCTTCGACCTGCAGGTCCTCGTACTGGTGCTGCAGCACCACCGTCATCTCGTCCGGATATTTGGCCAGCATGTCCGGGGGAATACTGACGCCGGCGGCCCGGGTCTTGAAGGTGATGTAGAAGTGGTGGGCGCCCGGCAGGCCTTCGGCCAGAACATGGTCGAGGGCAGACCGGATCACGCCGCGCAGCGCTTCATGCGCCAGCCGCTCGTACTGCATCTCGTCGACCGGAGGGGTCTGGTCGGTCATCGTCACCTCGCAATTGAGCGCGACTGATAGCGGCCCCGGCGCGTGGGCGAAAGATGGCAGGACGGTAAACCGCATCCCATTCCCGGTCTATCGGCGCCATTCTGTCGTTCGATGAGGCCAAACGGCCCGCGCCAGGGGTTGGGAGGCCCGCATCATGATCATAAGCAGACGATTCCTCGGCATCGGCGCCAGCGCCGTCGTGATCGCCCCGAGCGCTGTTCGAGCCGCTGTTCGGAGGGATGACGGCATGGCGTCGCACGCGCTGCTGTCGTCCGGCTTCATCTACGAGACTGCGCCCTATGCCCAGGCCCACGCCTCGACCGTGGTCCAGATCGCCGATGGCGCGATCGGGGCAGCCTGGTTTGGCGGCACGCACGAGAAACACCCCGACGTCTGTATCTGGTTCGCGCGCCTCGACGGCGGCGTCTGGGCGACGCCCATGCAGGTGGCGGACGGCGTCCAGCCCGACGGCGCGCGGTATCCGACATGGAACCCCGTGCTGTTCCAGCCGTCTGGCGGCCCGTTAATCCTGTTCTACAAGATCGGGCCGAATCCCTTCTCGTGGTGGGGCATGGTGGTCGCCTCGCAGGACGGCGGCCGCAACTGGTCGAAGCCACGGCGTCTGCCGAACGGCGTACTGGGACCGATCAAGAACAAGCCGGTGATGCTGGCCGACGGCAGCTGGATCTCGCCCTCCAGCACCGAGGCAGGCGAGGGCATGGGCGCACACGCCGGGGCAGGCTGGCGTCTCCATTTCGAGATCAGTCGAGACCAGGGGCGCAACTGGATCGTGACCGCGCCCGTCGAATCTCCGCTGAACATCGACGCCATCCAGCCTAGCGTCTTGTTGCACCGGGACGGCGCGATCCAGGCGGTGGCGCGGACGCGTCAGGGCGCGCTGGCCTCGACTTGGTCGCGTGACGCCGGTCGGACCTGGAGTCCGTTGGGCGCGATCAACCTGCCCAATCCCAACTCGGGCACGGATGCGGTGACGTTGCAGGACGGACGGCATCTGCTGATCTACAATCATTCGGCCCATGCGCCCGAGACGCCGGGCAAGGGGCCGCGCTGGCCGCTGAATCTGGCCCTGTCCGATGACGGGGTGACCTGGCGCAACGTCCTGACGCTGGAGAGCGAGCCGGTTCCGGCCGGCTATGCCTATCCGGCCATCATCCAGGCGGCGGACGGTCGGATCCATGCGACCTGGACCCACGACCGCCGGCGCATAAGCCATGCGGTGATCGATCCGTCGAAACTGGAATGAAGGGGATAGCGCCGGGATTCTGTTGCCAGGCTCCCGACAGGCCCCGCCCAAGGATCTGAACCCCTAGGACTTAAGATTCGAAATCAACCGAACCGCATTACGCGGCGAGGCGGACTTCTCCAGCGAAGTTATCGTTCGCAGTTAGAAAATGGCCCGATACGGTGGGCCAGGACGAGCGAAAGCAATCCTCTTTACACGTCCGTCGATGCTAGTCGGCCCCAGGCTGCCTCCGCCGATAACGCGGGGAAGAAGTTGGTGGAGCCGCCGGGAATCGCACCCGGGTCCGGTCCGCTTATTACAAGCGCGTTTATCGCTATAGTCCGGCCGAAACCGGACGGGATCAATATAGGCCCTGGCTCGACGCATTCCAAGCGTCGCGTGCGGATCGCTTCAGACGCGGGTCCAGTCGGCCGTCTGGTTGCGGAACCAGGTGAGTTGCCGCTTGGCGTAGTTGCGGGTCGCCTGTTTCAGTGCGTCCACGGCGGTCGTGCGATCCAGGTCGCCCGCCAGATACGCCGCCAACTCGCGCACTCCGACCGCCTTCATCGCGGGCAGATTTGCGTCGAGACCGCGCGCGGCCAGCATCTGGACCTCGTCCAGCGCGCCCTGATCCATCATCAGGTCCACCCGACGGTCGCAGTTGGCGTAGAGGGCTTGCCGCTCCGGCTCTATCACCAGCCCCCGCCATGACCCTGACTCCAGCAGTGGTCGGGTCTCCGCCTTCCAGCCGCTCAGGGCGCGGCCGCTGGCGGCATGGACGCTCATCGCCCGTACAAGGCGCTGGCGGTCGCCCTGTTCGATGGCGCGGGCCGATTCCGGATCGATCTCGGCCAGACGAGCGCGAAACAGGGCCTCCCCTTGATCCTGGTAATCCGCCTCAACCGCGTCGCGCACGCCTTCCGGGACTGGGGGAATATCCGCCAGGCCTCGCGTCAGGGCGGTGAAATACAGACCCGTTCCGCCGACCAGGATCGCCGGGCGGCCCTCGGCGCCAAGGGCGTCCAGCAGGTCCAGGGCAGCGCGGCTCCATTTGCCGACCGACCAGGCCTCGGCGGCGTCGACGACGCCATAGAGGCGATGATCGGCTTCAGCCTCTTCCTCGAGCGACGGGCGAGCGGTCAGTACGCGCAGATCGGCGTAGAGTTGCTGGCTGTCGGCGTTGACGATCACCGCCCCGGTTTCGCGCGCCATCTTCAGCGCCAGGGCCGACTTGCCCGAGGCGGTCGGGCCGGCGAGCAGGGTGACTGATGGCGGCTGGGACAAATCGAGGCTCGCGAGACGGGTCCGAGGGCGATAGAACGCCCGCCTTGTCGCCTGCAAGTCTTCTGGAGACCGCCTTGGTCGAACGTTCCGCCGTCATCGCCGCCCTCGACGCCGTCATCGACCCGGTTTCCGGCCAGGGGCTGGTCGCCGCCGGTCTGGTCCAGGGCCTCGTCGTGGCCGAGGACCGCGCCGGCTTCGCCCTGGAGGTCGACCGCAGCCAGGCCGCCGCCTACGCCCCCGTCCGAGACGCGGCCGAGGCGGCGCTGAAGGCGATTCCGGGCATGGGGCGGGTCTCGGTCATCCTGACCGCCGAGGCCAAGCCCGCAGCCGCGCCGCGCACCGCTGGCCTGTCCAGAGCCGCCGTCGATCAGGGGCGACCCAAGGCGCCGGTTCCGACCGACCGTCCGGCCAATGTGCGCCGCGTGCTCGCCGTGGCCAGCGGCAAGGGCGGGGTGGGCAAGTCGACGGTCTCGGTCAATCTGGCGGCGGCGCTGGCTGCGCGAGGGCTCTCGGTCGGCATCCTGGACGCCGACGTCTATGGGCCGTCGCTTCCGACCATGCTGGGGATCTCGGGCCAGCCCGCCTACGAGGACGGCGCCATCGTCCCGCACGTCGCACATGGGCTGAAGGCCATGTCGGTCGGCCTGCTGACCAGGATGGACGACGCCATGATCTGGCGCGGCCCCATGGCGTCACAGGCCATCACCCAGATGCTGACCCAGACCCGCTGGGGCACGGAAGCCTCGCCTCTGGACGTGCTGGTGGTCGATCTGCCGCCCGGCACCGGGGACGTGCAACTGACCCTGATCCAGAAGACGCCGCTGGACGGGGCGGTCATCGTCTCGACTCCGCAGGAGGTGGCCCTGGCCGATGCGCGCCGCGCCCACACCCTGTTCCAGAAGGTGGGCGTGCCGACCCTGGGCCTGATCGAGAACATGAGCGGCCCCATCTTCGGCCGGGGCGGCGCCGAGGCGGAAGCGCAGCGCCTGTCCGTGCCCTTCCTTGGCGACCTGCCGCTGGACGCCGCCCTGCGCGAAGGCGGCGACGCCGGCCGCCCGCCCGTGGCCGCCGATCCGGACGGCGAGATCGCCCAGCGGTTCGCCGCCATCGCCGAACGGGTCGCGGCCGGTTTGAACCTCTGACGAAAAAACCGGATAAGGGTTTTCAAAGGCAACGTTCTTCTCCACCTTGACGCCATCCCCAGCCGAGGAGCGCCCATGAGCGTCGACGCCCTGTTCCGCCCGTTCACCGTCAAGGGTCTGACCCTGCCCAACCGCATCGTCATGGCGCCCATGACGCGGTCCTTCTCGCCGAACGGGATCCCGACCACGGATGTCGCCGGCTATTATCGCCGTCGGGCCGAGGGCGGGGTGGGGCTGATCGTCACCGAGGGCACGGTGGTGGAACGGCCCGCCGCCCGCAACGACGTTAATGTGCCGGTCTTTCATGGTGAGGCCCTGCCGCAGTGGAAGACGGTCGTGGACGAGGTTCACGCCGCCGGGGGGCTGATCGCGCCGCAGATCTGGCACGTCGGCTCGGCCCGTGGTCAGGGCGCCGACTGGGCGCCTTTGGGTCGGATCGACAGCCCGTCGGGCATGACCGCTCCGGGCAAGTCGAAGTTCGAGCCGATGACCGAAGAGGATGTGGCCGACACCATCGCCGCCTTCGGTCGCTCGGCCCGCGCCGCCCGCGAACTGGGCTTCGACGCGGTCGAGATCCATGGGGCGCATGGCTATCTGATCGACCAGTTCTTCTGGGGCGGGGTCAATGTCCGCGAGGATCGCTGGGGCGGGCCGACCGTCGCCGATCGCGCCCGTTTCGGCGCGGAGGTGGTCAAGGCTGTCCGCGAGGGCGTCGGCGACGACATTCCGGTCATTCTGCGTCTGTCGCAATGGAAGCAGCAGGACTACGCCGCTCGTATCGCCGAGACGCCGGACCAGATGGTCGAATGGCTGACGCCGTTGTCGGACGCCGGCGTCGACGTCTTCCACTGTTCGCAACGCCGCTTCTGGGAGCCGGAGTTCGAGGGATCGGACCTGAACTTCGCCGGCTGGACCAAGAAGCTGATGAACAAGCCGACCATCACCGTGGGCTCGGTCGGGCTGGACGGCGAGTTCATCGCGGCCTTTGGCGGCGAGGGCTCGCGTCCCGCCTCTCTGGACGGCCTGCTGCGTCGACTGGAGGCCGAGGAGTTCGATCTGGTCGCCGTGGGTCGCGCCCTGCTGGCCGACCCCGGATGGGTCGAGAAAATCCGCGACGGCCGCAACGACGAGCTGCAGAACTTCGAACGCTCGGCCCTGATGAGCCTGTCCTGAAGCTGGCGGCGTCGGGTCGGTTCAGGCCGGCTCGACGATCACGGCCGTGCCATAGGCCAGAACCTCGGTCACGCCGGGCATGATCTCGGTGGCGTCATAGCGGACGGCCAGAATGGCGTTGGCGCCGTGAGCCTCGGCGTGCTTGACCAACTCGTCATAGGCTTCCTGACGCCCGGCCTCGGCCAGTTTGACATAGGCCCCGACCCGGCCGCCCAGCATCGACTGGACCCCGCCGATGGCGTCGGAGATGGCGTTGCGCGACCGCACCGTCACGCCACGCACCAGGCCGATGTGGCGGGTGACGCGGAAGCCGGGCAGGTCGTTGGTGGTGGTCACATACATGGCGCGCTCCTAGCGGCGTTCCAGGACGCGGAAGGTGAAGGCGTGATCGTCCTTCTCGCCCGCCGGATGGGATTCTGACGATACCTCGACCCAGGCCGTGTCGTCGAACGCCGGGAAGACCGCATCGCCCTCAGGGGCGGCGTCCACCTCGGTGATATACAGCCGACGGGCGCGGGGCAGGGCGGCCTCGAACAGGGCCGTGCCGCCGATGACGCAGATCTCGTCGACGCCGTCCTCTTCCGCCGTCTCGCGGCCGATCTCGATGGCCTCGTCCAGGGTGGCGCAGACCAGGGCGCCCTTGGCCATGCCATCGGCCTCGTAGGATTCGTCGCGCGTCATGACTAGGTTCAGCCGGCCGGGCAGGGGCTTCAGCGGCAGGCTCTCCCAGGTCTTGCGGCCCATCAGGCAGGGCTTGCCCACGGTGATGGCCTTGAACCGCTGCAGGTCGCTGCGAAGCCGCCAGGGCAGGTCGCCGTCACGACCGATGACGCCGTTGCTTCCGCGAGCGACGACGAGGGAAATCATTGGCTGGGGCAAGAACCTTGACCGTATCCATGCGTTGAGGAAGCCCCTCCAATGGACGCGCCTCCCGCCATGAGCAAGTACATCCCCGCCGTCGTCGTCGGTTTCATCGTCGCCTTCGGGGTCAGCGCGGGTCTCTCTCTGCTTATGGCTTCGGCCGGAGCGGATGTCGGCGTCTTCTTGCCGGGGATGACGGGGGCGATGGTGGGCGTCTTCACCGCCTATATCATGGGCAATCTGGCCGGGAACCGCCGGGGCAAGGCGGCCGGCGAAGCCCAGAAACAGGCCGCACTCGACTTCCGACCCGACCACGGGGACCAGGCCCTGCTGATCGTGTTTCGCGAAGGATTTATCGGCAAGGCGGCGGGCATGGACCTGTCGGTCGACGGCCGCTTTATCGCCCAGCTCAAGAGTCCGCGCTTCACCGCCATTTCCGTCGCGCCCGGCGGCCACCAGCTGTCGATGGCGTTCGGCGGTCTGGCGGGCAAGCAGAACAAGCCGACCGTCGAAGGCTTTATCGCCAAGCCCGGCGACGTTATCGCCTTTCGCGCCACCATGGCGATGGGGGCGCTGAAGAACCGTATTGTGGTTGAACGGGTGGAGAGCCGCGAGACCCTGAGCCTGCGCCTCAAGCCCATGATCATGATCGCGCCCGAGCCTGAAGCCTGACGCCCCAATCCTAGGTCTCTGCGGGCTCCAGCCACTTCAGCCATTTGCGCTGCATCGCCTTTTCCACGTCGACGCCAGACCGGGCGCAATAGATCAGCAGCATCCCCAGCACGTCGGCGGCCTCATCGCCCAGGGCGGTTTCGTCCGGCGTTCCCCGCGCCCGGCGGGTCAGGCGCAGATGCTCGGCGGTCAGTTCGCCCAGTTCCTCCTGAAGTTTCAGCAGGGCCCAGTCCCGGTCGCGGTCGATGTCGTGCTCGGCGGCATAGAGGTCGGAGATCCGCAGGACGGCGGCGGTCAGGTCGTCGATCGTCATCTGTGTCAGCGGCGTTCCACGATCACGCCGGGCGCGGCGAAGGCGGCCAGACGCGCCTTGGCCTCGGCGTCGCCCAGGGCGTAGGCGTCGAGAAAGGCTTCGCTGGCCGCGACGATGGGGGCGAAGGTTTCGTCCGCCTTGACCAGCTGGTGATCGCCGTCATGGAAGACCAGCAGGGTCTTGTCTCCGGCCGGGCTGGCGTCGAACGGCGTGCGGTGGTCCTGCCAGTCGTCGGCGAAGCCGGGCACCAGATCCTTGTCGCCGGTGATCATCAGCAGGGGGGCGGCCAGGGGCGCATAGGTCTGGCCCGTCACCACGCCGGGGATGTTGCCGGGCGAGGAAAAGGCGATCACGCCCTTGACCGCCGGATCGCCCAGAGGCCCGGCGGGCGTCAGGGCGCCGGCCTCGATCAGGGACATCAGCGAGCCGAAGGAATGGCCGGCGACGATCAGCGGCTTGCCGGGATGGGCCTGTTCGACGGCGGCTCGGGCGACGCCCAGATCCATCAGACGGGTCGAAAAGGCGGTGGCGCCGTCGGCCCTGCGTTGCGGGTGTAGCTGAGAATCGACGTGCAGAGGAGCGATGACGGTGAAGCCGTGGCCGGCCCATTCCGCCAGCAGGCGGTCATAGGCCTCGGGCGCGCCGCCGAAGCCGTGGCTGAAGACAATCACACCCTTCTCGTCAGGCGCCGTCCAGACATGCATCGAAACCGTGCGGCCGTCCGGCGCGGGAATCGACTGGATCGTCGGGGCGACGGTCGTCGCGGCTTCGATCGTCGTGGGCTGAAGGGCGAAGGCGGGCAGGGGCGCGGCCAGCAGGACGGCGCTGGCCAGAAGGGCGCGGATCGACATGGACGGCTCCGGGAGGAAGGGGCCGCTCAGACCGCGACCTGAGCCTTGATATGCGGCCAGGCCTCGTAACCCTCAAGCGTGAAATCAGACAGCTCGAAAGCGAACAGGTCGTCTTTCGGGGCGATCTTCATGACGGGCAGGGGCAGGGGCTCGCGGCTCAGCTGCAGCTCGGCCTGTTCAAGGTGGTTCAGGTACAGGTGGGCGTCGCCGAAGCTGTGGACGAACTCACCGGGCTCCAGCCCGACCACCTGGGCCACCATCATGGTCAGCAGGGCGTAGGAGGCGATGTTGAACGGCACGCCCAGGAAGACGTCGGCGCTGCGCTGATACAGCTGGCAGCTCAGCTTGCCGTCGGCGACGAAGAACTGGAACAGGCAGTGGCAGGGCGGCAGGGCCATGTCGTCGACGTCGGCCGGGTTCCAGGCCGTGACGATGTGGCGGCGGCTGTTGGGATTGGTCTTCAGTCCGTGGACCAGTTTCTCGATCTGGTCGATGATCCGACCGTCCGGCGCGGTCCATGACCGCCACTGCTTGCCATAGACCGGACCCAGCTCGCCCTCGGCGTCGGCCCATTCGTCCCAGATGCGGACCCCGTTGTCCTGCAGCCAGGCGATATTGGTCTCGCCGCGCAGGAACCACAGCAGTTCGACGATGATCGACCGCAGGTGCAGCTTCTTGGTGGTCAGGACCGGGAAACCCTTGGACAGGTCGAACCGCATCTGGCGGCCGAACACGCCCAGGGTCCCGGTGCCGGTGCGGTCGTCGCGCCGTGCGCCGTTATCCAGAATGTCGCGCAGCAGATTCAGATACTGCCATTCCGGATGGTCGGCCGGAGCCGTTGCTTTCCGAGCCTGAAGTTCAGCGGTGGCGACCTGAGCGTTCATGAGGGGAGGATGCCTCAGAACGGGTGATTCGACACTCAAAACGCACGCCCGATCGGCGGGCGTCCACAAGAAACCGAATCAGTCGGGCGAGCGCTTTCGGTTCCGGCCTTTCGGAGGAGGGTATGGAGGGCTGGGCGGGGCGCCGGCGTGTGATCTGGCGGGAGCGAGCCATCAATTTCCCTTCTCCCCTTGCGGGAGAAGGAAAGAACAGAGGCTCACCCCCCGAACCCGCCCGCGTCCAGGAAGGCCTGTTCCTCGGGCGTGGTCTCGCGGCCGAGGCAGCGGTTCCGGTGTGGAAAACGACCGAACCGGACAATGATGTCGCGGTGGATGTGGCCCCATTTCTCCAGGTCTGCGTCCCCGGCGACCAGTTCGAGGTAGCGGTCCTGATCCTCGATCCGCTCCGAATGTTCGAACGGAAGCAGCAGGAAATTCCTCAGCGGCGGCGCGACCTGCAGGTGCAGACCGCGCGCCACCGCCTGTTTGGCGAACATCAGCGCCAGAGGATCGGTGGCGAACTGGTGCGCCGTGCCGCGAAAACTGTTGCGCGGATACTGGTCCAGCAGGATCAGCAGGGCCAGCGCCCCCTCGGCCGTCGCCATCCAGTCGTCCAACTCGCGCCGCGCCGCCGCCCAGTGAGCGGCCCGGCCGCGGTCACGGAACAGGGCGTCGAAGGCGTCATCCCGGGCGAACCACTTGTCCGGACCTGCTTCTTTCCAGAAGGCGACGACGGCGGATGGGGTTATGAATACGGCCATGACCCAGACCCTAGCCAATCCTCTGCCCGCCTTCCACGACCGTGACTGCGACCTTTCGATCATTCGCGGCAAGCGTGTCGCCATGATTGGTTACGGCAGCCAGGGCCGCACCCATGCGCTGAACCTGCGCGATTCGGGCGTGGCCGACATCGTGGTGGGGCTGAAGGCCGATTCGAAGACCCGCGACCTGGTCCACGCCGACGGTTTCACCGTCATGACCGCCGCCGAGGCCGCCTCGGGCGCGGACGTGATCGCCGTCATGACTTCGGACGAGGCCCACCGCGACCTGTGGCGCGACGACCTGGCGCCGAATGTGCGGCCCGGCGCGGCCCTGGTCTTCGCTCACGGTCTGTCGGTGCGGTTCGGCCTGGTCGAGCCTCGCCCCGATCTGGACGTCATCCTGGCCTCGCCCAAGGGGATCGGCCCGCGCATCCGCGACCTGTACGAGGCCGGCGAGGGGGTCTTCTGCCTGTTCGGCGTCCATCAGGACGCCACGGGCGGCGCCCACGCCCTGGGCCTGTCCTATGCGGCCGCCCTGGGCTGCGGCCGCAAGGGCATACTTGAGACCACGATGAGGGATGAATGCGAGAGCGACCTATTCGGCGAACAGGTGGTGCTGTGCGGCGGGATCGCTGAACTGATCGATTCGGCCTTCATGAAACTGGTCGAGGCCGGCTACCCGCCCGAGGTGGCCTGGTTCGAATGTTTCTACGAGACCAAGCTGGTCACCGACCTGATGTACGAGCGCGGCATCGCCGGCGCCTTCGCCAAGATCTCCAATACCGCCGAATACGGCGCCTATCTGACCGGGCCCAGGGTTATCAACGCCGTCTCGCGCGCCGGGATGGATCAGGTGCTGGCCGAGGTGCGCAACGGCGACTTCGTACGCCGACTGATGGCCGACTATGACGCCGGTTCGCCCGACCTGCTGTCGCACCGCAAGGCTCTGGGCCTGCGGACGATCGAATCCGTCGGGGCTCACCTGAACGCGGTGGCTCGAAATGCGCTGGAGGATGCAGCGAACGACGCGTGACGCGCAGAAGCGGCGGGTCCAGGACCCGCCGCCACGCTATCGATGTCTCGATGAATAAGATGGTCGGAGTGAGAGGATTCGAACCTCCGACCCCTGCGTCCCGAACGCAGTGCTCTACCAGGCTGAGCCACACTCCGACCGTGGGGGCTGACCTTGCGGCGTCGCCCCGAAGTGAGGACGCGGCTTATAGCCATGGGTTTCGGGCCCCGCAAGCACCCATTTCGACCTTCTTCGCACAGACCGAAAATAGTCCTGAAAGAGGGTGTTGCATCCCAAATCGGTTTGTCCTATCTGACCGCCTCCGCCGCACCACGGCGCTGCGGAACGCCGGACCTGCTGGGGAATGGTGTAATGGTAACACTCCGGTTTTTGGTACCGTCATTCTAGGTTCGAGTCCTAGTTCCCCAGCCACCGCTTTCTACTTTTAGATCACATATTTATAGGTCCGGTTGGACGACTGGTCGCGCAATGCGCCCAACCTGGACCTGGGGGGCGAATGGCCCCTGTCCGAGCGGTTGATGCTCAGCCTGGGCTATCGCGGCATGCTAGGCGACGCCTCGACCATCCACGGCGGACAGGTCGGGGATCGTCGCGCGCGCCGTTTCAAGAAATGCGATCTCTGATCAGACATTAGGCGACCTGAAGTGGAGACGAGTTAGCATTGGACCGACAGCGCCGGGCGGCGGTCAGTTCCCCAGTGTGACGCTGGTCATGCTGAGCGAGCCGTGTTCGATGTGGTCCGGGGAGAAGACAGGCGTGTCGCCGGGCTGGCGGGCGCCCAGGATGTAGAGCAGCGGCCAATAGTGTTCCGGCGTCGGGATCGAGAGGGCGGCGGGTTCGCCCTGGCTCGCATAGTCGACCGCCTTTTCCGGCGTGTCCGTGAGGATGGCGTCGCGGACATGGTCGTTGAACGCCTTGGCCCAGGGGTAGGGGGCGCAGTTCTGATCGCCCCAGTCCATGGCCGGCAGATTGTGGACGATATTGCCGGTGCCAATGATCAGGACGCCCTCGTCCCGCAGGGGGGCGAGGCGGCGGCCCAGTTCGAAATGCCCGGCCGGTGGCAGGGTCACGTCCATGCCGAGCTGGACGACCGGGACATCGGCCTGCGGATAGGCCTTGCACAGGACCGACCAGGTGCCGTGGTCCAGTCCCCAGGATCGGTCGTCCAGGGCGACAGGCGTGGGGGACAGGATCTCGCGGACGCGGGCGGCGAGCTCGGGCGAGCCTGGGGCTGGATAGCGGACGTCGAACAGGGCCTGTGGAAAGGCGCCGAAGTCGTGAATGGTCTTGGGACTGGCCATGGCGGTGACGGCCGTGCCCCGGGTCTCCCAGTGGGCCGAGACGCACAATATGGCTCTTGGCTTGCCGATCCGCTCGGCTATGCCCGCCCAGGTCCGGGTCACCTCATTGTCCTGGAGGGCGATCATCGGGCTCCCGTGACCGAAGAAGACGACGGGCAGGCGCTGGCTCATGGAAGGATTCCGAACAGGATGGGAGCCAAGACCTAGCGGCGGGCGTGCGTCGCGATCTTGCGGCTGGGCGAACTGAGACTTGGCGCCAATCCTGCGGGCGCTTCAGGCCAAGACGATGCGGGGCGGGACGTGATGCAGATCGGATCGCCGGTCGGCGTTCGACCGGGAACGATGGAGTTCCGCTTGTCCAAACCCAACACCCTCATCTTCGTGGATCTGGCTTCGGATGATCCTTCGGCCGCCGGTCGCTTCTATGCCGAGGTCTTCGGCTGGGAGAACGACGCCCGGCCCGAGGGCATCTATCACCGGATGGTGCCCGGCGGCCATTTCACCAATCCGGACGGCGCGCCCAGTCTGATCGGCAATCTGCATCTGGGGATCTTCGACGCGGCCAATGCGCGGCCCCATCCCGAGCCTGCGGGCGTTGCGCCGCGCGGCCTGAGCCAGGACGGGCGCAAGGCGCGGATCTGGGTGCTGGTCAGCGACGACGACACGCCGGAACGCATCCTGGGCGCAGCGATCGAGCGCGGCGCCGTGGAACTGTGGCGCAATCACTACTGGGCCGAGTTCAACGGCTACAACCACGCCTTCCGCGACCCCTGGGGCAACGAGATCCTGCTGTGGGGCAAGGCGGGCCCGAACCCGGCCGTGCCGGATCATTTCACCCGCGAATAGGGCGCTCGATCAGGGTTCAGGCTGGGGGCAGATGCGACAGCCGCCCCCGGCCATGCACCAGGGGCGCCAGGTCCGGATCGACGTGGATCTGTCTGGGGCGTCCGATCAGTATGTCGTGGTCGCCGCCCGGCAGGCGTTCGCCCAACCGGCATTGCAGCGTAGCCGCACAGTTCCGCAGCACCGGCGATCCGTCCGGCGCCAGGTCGAACGCGACCCCGTCGAAACGGGCGGCGGCCTGGGCCTCCGTGCCGGACCGGGCAAAGGCGTAGGCGAGATCCTCCTGGCCGGCGCCGAGGATGTTGACGCAGAACCGCCCGCTGGCGATCACGGCGCCCAAGGTGCGGCTGGAGGTGGCCAGGCAGACCAGGACCAGGGGCGGCGACAGGGACAGGGAACTGAAGGCGCTGACCGTCGTGCCGCTGAGCCGACCCTCGACGCTAGTCGTGATGATGGTCACCCCCGACGGGAAGCTTGCCATGGCGGCGAGAAAACGCGCCGTGTCCCGTGCCGGGTCAAGCGTCAGGGCGGCGGTCATGCGACGCGCCCGCACAGGGCCAGGGTCGCCAGGGCGTAGATCCGGGTGCAGGCGACCAGGTCGTCGACACTGGGACGCCAGCGGACCGGCCCCATGGTGACGGAGGGGATCCGGTTCAGATTGAAGACATTATGGTCCCGCCACATGCTGGAATAGACGGTGTGGCCGACCGGCATGGGGCCGCCGCGCACCGAGGCGTGGGCCTTGTCCAGGGCGGCCTTCAGCGGCTGGACGGCGACCGGGTCGGCTTCGGCGCCGGCGCGGAAGACATAGGGGCGGACCTCGCAGTCCTCGAACCCGGCCGCGCGCAGCACGGCCTTGAGCTCCCGATCCACGGCGCCGATCGTCTGGAGCGGCCCCATGTTGACGTCCAGGTAGATCGAGCAGACCTCGCTGGAGGCGCCGATGGACTGGGGATTGCCGCCCCGGATGGCGCAGATCTGGACCTTGGGGGTGACGGTTCCGCCGCCTTCGCTCTCGTAGGCGTGGGTCTTCTCATAGGTGCGGGCCCAGGCGTTCACGGCCTCGATCACCCCGCCCATGCGCACGATCGGATTCAGGCGCGCCGTCTGGGTCTCGTGATCGAGAATGGGGGTGAACAGGGCCTCGCCGTACACGGTGATCTTGTAATAGGCGTAGCCGCAGGCGGCCCAGTTCAGCCCGAAGTCCGTGCCCTCGGCCGAGATGGCGAAGTCCGGAGCGACACCGCCGTGCGCCAGCATATAGGCGGCGCCCAGCTCCTTGCCGAGACTGGCCACGCCCTGGTGTTCGTCGACCGGCTCGGGGCCGATCTCGCCCGGACAGGCGGTCAGATACAGGCTTCCCGACAGCTTGAACCCGGCGGCCTTCAGGGCCTTGGCGGCCATGATGAAACAGACCATCGGCCCCCGGTCGTTGCCGACCGCATAGCCGAAGAAGACCTCGTCCTCGAGCCAGGCCTGCAGCCATTGCGGATCCGCCAGCGTCTCCGGGCGATAGGTGTGGCGGTCGACCGGCTCATAGAAGGGGCTTTCGGTGTCCAGGTGGCTGGAAAACAGAAGATTGGGCCCGTCGCCCTCTCCACCGAACCGGCCGACGACATTGAAGCGATCCTCGACCAGAGCGACCTTTTCGGGCGCGAAGCCTTCCTCGGCCATCCAGTCGAAGACGTACTGGCCGGCCTCGCGCTCGCGTCGGGTCGGGCTGGGGATGTTGCAGAGTTCCAGGACGCGCCGGACCAGTTCGTCGCGATCGATGGCGGCGTCGATGGCGGCGATGTCGGCGGCGCTGAACTGATTCAGCGAAAAGGGAAGAACGGCGTCTGACATCGCGGGGGTTTACTCGGCCGCAGGAACGGCGGCGGCCTCATGCGGGGCGATGGTCGAGGCGGCGGTGTCCGTCCCGGCGCCGCTTTCAGGGGTCGGCTGGTGCATGAACAGCAGGCTGCTGAAACCGACCAGGGCCAGCAGGGCGGCCAGGACGGCGAAGACGGGAACGAAGCCGCCGGTTTCGTCGGCCACCCAGCCGGCTACGATCGGGCCGAGGACGGCGAAGGTGGTGGCCATGGTGGCCATGGCCACCATCTCGCCGGCGATGGCGCTGCCGAAATAGCGCAGCAGCAGGATGTGAGCGCTGAGCCACGCCATGCCCCAGCCCAGGCCGAAGATCAGCGCGAACCCATAGGCGAGGATCGGCGTCGTCGTGGTGCAGAGGATGACGATGGCCAGGCTCTGAAGGAACAGGCCGCCGACCATCAGACCCTTGGGGTTGGTCTTCTCGCTGAGGGCGCCGGTGAAGCCCTTGGCCAGGGTGCCGGTCAGGGCCAGCAGGCTCATGGCGATGGCGCCGGGCGCGCTGCCGCCGCCCAGGCTGGCGACATGGGTGACCAGGACGGAGTGCATGGTGGTGACGACCGTCTGGACCACGATCATGGCCAGGGCCAGGAAGAGGAAGGAGGGGGTCCGCAGGGCCGCCGACACGGACCAGGGCCTGGGCAGTTCGACCTCGATGCCGCCGGAACCGGCCGCCTTGACCTGGTCGGTCGTCTCGACCCTGACCGCGTCACGCACGCAGATCAGACAGATCAGGCCGACCACGGCCGCGAAGGCCGCCATCACCATCCAGTGGACGCGCCAGCTGCCCGACAGGCCGACGATGCTGCCGACGATCAGCGGTCCCACGACGCCGCCGAAGGCACCCGCCATGAAGTAGAAGCCGACCCAGCGCGAGGCGGTTTTGGGGAACCAGGTGGCGAGCAGATAAACCGCAGGCGCCGGGGCGACCAGCGAGAAGCCCACCCCCATCAGGGTGGTGGCCAGGAAGAAGAGATAGATGTGCTGGATGATCGCGGCGAGGAAGAAGCCGAGCGCCAGAACCAGCCCGCCGACGAACATGGTCCAGCGCGAACCGACGAACTTCATCAGCAGCGGCGGCAGGGGGCTGCTGAGCCCGCAGGCCAGACCCAGGCAGGCGAAGCTGAAGCCGGCGGCGGCCTGCGACCAGTGGAGATCCTCGACCATGGTGTAGAGCACATAGCCCAGCGAGGTGAAGGTCGTCGCGGTGACGAAGAAGAAGCCGAGCGAAGCTGCGAACATGACCAGATATTTGCGCGCCATCGTCATTCCTCGGATTGGGGCGGCGGGCGAGACGCCCGGCGCGGTTGCCTAAAATCTGGAAAGAAGCTCCGTCATCCTGATCCCCACTCTCCGCCGTCTTGTTGCGCGCCGCTTGATCGGCAGCGCCCCTTGAGTTGCGGCTGAGCGAACTGGGCCCGTTCCGCGCCTAGAGCGGCGTCCAGGTCGCCAGCACGTCGTCGGTCAGTACGGGCAGGGCGAAATTCCGGGTCATGATGTTCATCGCCGCCCGGTGCAGGGCCGGGTCGTAGGCGGCGCAGGCGTCCTCCACGACGAAGACGTTGAACTGATGATGGAAGGCGTCGCGGGCGGTGGAATCGACGCAGCACTCGGTCGTGAAGCCGGCGACCACCAAGGTGTCGACGCCGCGCGCCCGCAGTTGCAGATTCAGGTCGGTCCCCGAGAAGCTGGAATAGAGCAGTTTCTCGATGTGGATGTCGCCTTCCTGCGGCTGGATCGTCCCGTAGTAGTCGGCGCCGACCTCGCCAGCCCGACATAGTTCCAGGGCGTCGTCGCCGTAGCCGCGCCTCTGCATCAGCAGTTGCAACGCCCGGCTGTCGCTTTGCTTGCGGGTGACCACGCGGATCAGGACGACCGGGACGCCCGCCGCCCGCGCGCCGTCGATCAGGGGGGGGATCCGCGCCAGGGCGGGCTCCAGGATCGACATGTCCATGCCGGAGCGTCCCAGCACGCCGTCCTGGGCCACGAAGTCGTTCTGGACGTCCACGATCAGCAGGGCAGTGCCGGCGGGCGGGATCATTCCAGCCAGGTCCGCGCGTGGGACGGTGACGATGGCGAAGGGATCGGGCGTCTCGTCCATCAGGCGGCCCGTTCGGGGAAGCGGGCGCGCAGCAGGGGCAGCACCTTTTCGGCGAAGACCGGCAGGCCGGTCAGATAGTCGGGGAAGATCAGCATCAGCCCGTCCAGGTCGGCCTGATCGAGCAGGGTGATCAGCCTGTCGGCTATGGTCTCGGCGGAGCCGACGGCGTGTTCGCTGATGAAGCCGCTGCGCGCCTTTTTCACAAAGGCGTTTTCCTTGCCGATCTCGCTGTCGAGGAAGCCGTAGGCGCGCATCATGCCGTGCAGGGCGCCCTCGTCGAAGCCGGCGCGATAGGATTCCGCCGTGGCGGCGGCGGCCTCGTCCGTGTCGCCGATCACCAGATTGATCATGGTGTAGGTCTTGATGGTCTTGCCGACGTCCTTGGCCATCTGCTTGGCCTTGCGGCTGTTGGCGGCGAGTTCCTCGACCGTCGCCCCGCCCAGGAAGATGGCGTCCATCTCCTCAATCGAGAATTTCATGCCGCGCGACGAGGTGCCGGCGCAGACCAGGAAGGGACGGGGATCGCTCAACGGCTTGGGATCGCTCTGGCAGTCCTTCAGCTGGAAATACCGGCCGTCGTGGGTGACGCTGGGCTCGGACCAGAGCCGTTTGATCACATGGACCCATTCCTCGGCGAAGGCGTAGCGGTCGTCGTGGTTCAGATCGTCGCGCCAGGCGCCCATCTGCTCGAACTCGTCCTTGAACGAGCCGCTGACCACATTCAGTCCGGCGCGACCGCCGCTGACGTGATCCAGGGTGGTCATCATCTTGGCGGTGACGGCGGGGTTCTGCAGCAGGGTGTGGACGGTGGCCCAGACCTTCACGCGGCTGGTGACCGCCGCCAGGGCCGCCATCAGGATTTGCGACTCCATCGAATAGCGCCAGTGTTCGGTCTCGCCGCCGAAACCGCGCAGCTTCGACATGGCCATGATGAAGTCGAGGCCATGGTGTTCGGCCAGTTCGGCGACCTTGCGATTATAGGCGTAGGAGCCGTCCAGCTTCGGCGTGGAGGAGGAGATGATCCAGCCGCCGTTGGCGATCGGCATGAAGACGCCGAGGTCCTTGCCGCCGAGGTCGGAGGGCAGGTGAGAAGAGGTCGTGGTCATTGCGTCAGGTCCGCGCAGGGCGCCGACGGATCCCTGGCCGGAAACGACGATCGGACAGGGGCGGTCGGCGGAGAGAAATGGATCGTCCGACGGCCTGGGCCGTCAGGGAGGTTCGCAAATGTCTCGTTCGCCAAAGCCGCCTGACCGAGCCGAGGCTCAGACTACCGGCTTATCCATGGGCGCGCTCCTCGGCGGTCGGGAAAGGGTGATGCTTCATTGAACCTGGCCGGGGATCCATTCTTGACCCCAGGCGCACGCAGACTTGTCGGCGGCCTGGATCAGGCGGCCTCGACATCGGCGAAGTCGGTGCCGGTCGACAGAGTTTCCCACTGCGCGGTCTCGGCCAGTTGGACCTCCAACTTGTCGCGCAGATAGCCGACGGCGTCCGCACCCAGCAGCAGGCGCAGGGGCGGCTGTTCCGCGTCGAGCGCCGCCAGGATCGCCTGGGCGGCGCGGGCGGGATCGCCTCGCTCCTGCCCGGCGTGGCCTTGGAGGATGCGCTTGCACTCGGTCAGGGTGGTGCCCTCGTAGTCGGCGATGGGGGTGGCGGCCTCAATGCGCGACCGTCCGGCGAAGTCGGTGCGGAAACCGCCCGGCTCGACCATCATGACGCCGATGCCGAACGGCGCGACCTCCTGGGCCAGGGTCTCGGTGATGCCTTCCAGCGCGAACTTGCTGCCGGAATAGACGCCCAAGCTGGGCCAGCCGACAAGGCCGGAGACCGAGGTGACATTGACGATCGTGCCGGAACACCGGGCCCGCATCGCGGGCAGCACCGCCTGCATCACCGTCACGGCGCCGAAGACATTGACCTCGAACTGGGCGCGCATCTCGGCCAGGGAGACCTCTTCCACTCCCGAGACCAGTCCATAGCCGGCGTTGTTGACCAGGATGTCGATCGGGCCATGCGCCGCCGTGACGGCGGCGACCGTCGCCTGGACCGCCGCGGGATCTACCACGTCCATGACGAAGCCATGCGCGCGGTCGGGCGACAGGGCCGCGAACCGCGCCGCCGCCTCGGGGCTGCGGACCGTGCCGGCGACCCGGTCGCCGCGATTCAGGGCGGCCTGGGCCAGGGCGCGGCCGAAGCCGGAACTGACGCCTGTGATCAGCCAGGTTTTCATGGTGTCGTCCGATCCGTTTTGAACAGGGGGCGGGTCAGAAGACCGGTCGCTCGCCCTTGAGAGTGATGCGGAAGCCGGAGCGGACCTGGGGGAAATAGTCCCAAACCGCCAGATGGTGGGTGCAGCGATTGTCCCAGAAGGCGATCGAGTTCGGACGCCAACGGAAACGGACGTGGAAGTTCGGATTGGCGCAGTGCTCATAGAGATAGGCCAGGATCGCCCGGCTTTCCTCGTCCGACAGTTCGTTGATCCTGGTGGTGTAAGACGAGTTGACGAACAGCGCCTTTCGCCCGGTCACCGGGTGGGTGATCACGACCGGGTGGTTATTGCGCGGATAGACCGTCTCATAGTCCTTGTAGAGGGCGTGATAGACGTGATTGGCGTCATGCTCGGCCGTCAGACCCTCCAGATAGGTCTTCATCCGGTCCGAAAGGGCCTCGTAGGCGGCGTACATGCTGGCGAACAGGGTGTCGCCGCCGCACTCGGGCACGGTGTGCAGGCGCAGGATGCTGCCCATCGGCGGCTCGGCGTTGCAAGAGAGGTCCGAATGCCAGGACTCGCCCGCCACATATTTTGAGTCGGCGTCGGCATGGATGGCCACGATCAGCGGGTGGTTCTCGATGCCGGGCGCGCCGGGGTGGACGATCAGTTCGCTGAAGGCTTGTCCCAGCGCCATATGCTGTTCGTGGCTGATCGGCTGGTCGCGGAAGAAGATGACCAGATGCTCGGCCAGGGCGCGCCGCAGCTCGATCTTCTGGGCCTCGCCTATGGGCTGGGTCAGATCGATGCCTGAAATCTCGGCGCCGATCCGCAGGGTCACTGGTTCGACCTTGATGGTGCGATAGGGTTCGGTCGCCCCCGCTGATGCGGGGACGACTGGGGCTGGGGCGGATGACTGGACGGCGGTCTGTGTCATGTTCGACGTCCCTGTAAGGTCAGAACTTGTAGCCGATTGATGCGATCCACTGGCGAGGCGCGATATAGGTGTCGCTGACCTGGGCGCTGCCGTAGGGATCGCTGAAGCGCGAGTTCAGGCCTTCCTCGTCGAACAGGTTGGAGCCCGTCAGCGAGACGTTCCAGTTCGCCGCTTCCGGCTCGTAACGCAGGAAGAGGTTGACCGTCGAATAGGCCGGCACGATGTCGGTCGAGGCCTCGTTGAACAGGCGATAGACGTATTCGCCGCGATAGACGTACTCGAGCTTGGCGGTGACGAAGCCGCCCGCGATGTTGTCCGAATAGGTCGTGCTGACCGAACCCTGCCGCCCGGGAATCTTCGGCACATCGTTGCCGTTGATGTTGGCGCGCGCAGAGTTGCGGGCCAGGGCGGCGTTGTAGAAGTTCGACCAGAACAGATAGCCCGGATAGCCGGCGTCGCTCTGGGCCTGGGCGGCCGAGACGGGGTCCAGGGCGAAGTAGTCTTCGTCGAACTGACCTTCGGTGAAGGAGAGGGTTCCGTCGAAGCGCCATTTCGGCGTCGCCAGCCACGAGCCTTCGAGCTCCAGACCATAGATCTCGGCGCTCGGCGCATTGCTGATCCCCTCGTAGAAGAGGACCGGATCCTCTTCTAGGAACTGCATGTCGCTGTAACTGTAGAGGAAGGCCGCCGCGTTGAGTTGCAGCCGGTTGTCGAGCAACCGGTTCTTGGAGCCGACCTCGAAGGCGTCGACGGTTTCCGGGGTGAAGGTCGCCTTGATCGCCTGCCAGTCCGTGCCGCTGTCGGAGGCGCTGTTCAGGCCGCCGGGCTTATAGCCGCGCGTATAGCTGGCGTAGACCATATTGGTCGGGGTGAACTGGTAATCGAGCGAGACCTTACCGGTCACCTCCTCGGTGGTCAGGCCGGGGCGCGCCGTCGGCTGCAGATGGGCGCCGGAGGTGAAGCCGGGATCGCCGCCGCTGTAGCTGCCGCTGGCCCCACTGTATTCGTCCTTGTTGTAGCGCAGACCTGCGGTGAGGCTCAGTTGGTCGGTCAGGTCGTAGGTTCCCTGGAAATAGGCGGCCCAGGACTTGCGCTCGATGCTGGACAGCTCCGCATAGGTCACGCTGGCGACCGCAGGATCGTCGAAGGGGGTGTCCTTCGGAAGGGCCGGGCGCATGATGTTGTCGTCGTCGTCGCGGTATTCGATGACGTATTGCGCGTTTTCCGACTGGAGATAGACGACGCCGCCGATCCACTGGAACGGTCCGTCGGTGTTCGACGCTAGATTGAACTCCTGGGTGTAGGACTCGGTGTCCGACTCCCACAGCGGGACATGGTCGTAGGCGGTGCCCGTGAAGATTCGGGGATCGTAGGTTAGGTCGTAGAAGAGGTCCGCCGTCAGGCCGTCGGCGTCCCAGGCCTGCATGCTGTGGAGCTTCTGGTAGCTGGAGATCGACTTGAAGGTCGCCCAAGGCAGGTCCCACTTCAGCGAGGCCGAATACAGGTCGGTCTCGACGACCGACTTGCCCGGATAGTCCTGGGACAGGATCCGGGGGTCGGATTCGGGATCGAGGATGTTCTTCTGCGCCGGGCCGTTGGTGTCGCTGTCATAGCTGATGGCGCTCAGGGTGATCGACAGGTCGTCGCGCGGCGCCCAGAGGGCGGAGACCTTCCAGCCCGTCTCGTCGGCCTCGTCGAGGTCGTAGTGATCCGTGCCCTCGACACCGGTGGCGTAGGCATAGCCTTCATGGCGATAGGTCTGGACGGCGCCGCGAATGGCGAAGGTGTCGCCCAGAGGAATATTGAGTGCCGCGCTGGTCTTGCTCAGATCATAGTTGCCGACCCCGACCGACAGGGCGCCGCCGTAGGTTCCGAGTTCCGGCTGGTTGGTCACGACATTGATCGTGCCGCCGGTCGATCCCTGACCGAACATGGTCCCCTGCGGGCCGCGTAGAACCTCGACCTGAGCCACGTCGATGAAGGCGGCGCTCGCCGCGATGGAGTTGAAGATATAGACACCGTCGACGTGATAGGAGACGCCCGGCTGGGTGTTGGTGTTCTCGGGCGTTTCCGAACCGATGCCGCGAATGGCGACCATCAGTTCGCCGCCGCCGCTGCGCGCCACGACCAGGCCCGGAACGACGCCGTTCAGGCCCGTGACATTGGTGATATTGCCCTGCTCCAGCGTCTCGGCGGTGACGGCGGTGACGGCGATGGGCGCCTTCTGCAGTCCGACGGATCGACGCTCGGCCGTGACGATGACTTCGGAAAGTTCGCTCGACTGGGGTTCGATCGCGGCGGTCGACTCGTCGGCGGGCTCATTTTCAAAGGCGAGAGCGGCGGACGGCGCCAGGGCGACCATAGAGGCGGAAAGCAACAGTACCAATCGCGAACTGGCGACCTTACAGGTTTGGCGGCGCATCAGCGTATCCCCTTTATCTCGCTGAGACAGGACACTGGTACGGCGGGCTAGGAGCGCCGAAACAGCGCAGCCAAGGTGTCCGTCTCGTGTTGCGCCTTCTTGATTTGGCACGTCCTATTTGTTGCAGGAACCTCCGTCTGCTGAAGGTCGGATTGACTCGGTGAGGGGCCGACACGAGACAGGTCTTCCCATGAAGTCAGGCGTGCGCAAGACAGATGTCTGGGGTTTGCGCGGCCCTTCGGAGACATACGTGTGGCGAAACTGCATTACCTGATCCCGCGCTCGGATGTGGAGAGCGAGGAGCGTCGCCTCCTCGCCGCGCTCAATGCGGGAGGCTATGCGGCCGAGGGCCTGAACCTGTCCGATCTGGCCCGCCAGGCGGTCACCCGCACGGCCATGGAATGGGTCAGCGCCGTTGACATAGAGATCGTGGAGGCGGACTGGGCGACGACGCCCGACGGCGGCGCCGAGATCCTCTTCCTGTTCCATGACGCGGACGATGCGGAGCGCGCGCGTCTCGCGCTGGATTGATCCCGTTTCCTCCTGAAGATCGAGTTCGACCATGTTTCGCCGCATCCGGCCTGACGGCTTCACACTGCTGCTTGTCGGCGCCGTGGTTCTGGCCAGTCTGGCGCCGTGTCGAGGGTCCGTCGCGATCGCGCTGGACTGGGCGACCCGCGCGGCGATCACTCTGTTGTTCTTCATGCATGGGGCCAAACTGTCACGCGAGGCGGTGGTTCACGGCCTTGGGGCCTGGCGGCTTCACCTCGGCGTGGCCGGCTCTACCTTCATCCTCTTTCCGCTGCTCGGCATGGCGGTGGCCCTGGCGCCCGGCGTCTGGGTCTCGGACGAGGTGAAGGTCGGCGTCCTGTTCCTGTGCGCCCTGCCGTCCACAGTCCAGTCTTCCATTGCGCTGACGGCGATAGCCGGCGGCAATGTGGCGGCGGCCGTCTGCAGCGCCTCTCTGTCCAATATCGTGGGCGTGGTGCTGACGCCCCTGCTGGTGGGCCTGATGATCCATACCCAGTCCGAGGCGGCGGGCGATCTTCTGGGCGCGATCGGCAATGTGGCCCTGACCCTGCTGGCGCCCTTCGTCGTGGGGCATCTGTCGCGGCCGATCACGGCGGCCTTCGTCGATCGCCACAAGGTCCTGCTGGGACGTCTGGACCGGGGATCCATCCTGCTGGTCGTCTATACGGCCTTCAGCGCGGCGGTGATCGGGGGCGTTTGGACCCGGCTGACGGCCGGGGATCTCGCCGTGATCGCGGTCCTGGACGTGGCGCTTCTGGCTGCGGTGCTGGGGCTGACCGCCTTTGCGGCGCGCCTGGCCGGCCTGAAGGTCGCGGACGAGATCGTTCTGGTCTTCTGCGGATCGAAAAAGAGCCTGGCCAGCGGGGTGCCGATGGCGGCGGCGCTGTTCCCCGCCGCCACGGCGGGGATCATCATCGTGCCGCTGATGATGTTCCATCAGTTGCAGCTGATCGTCTGCGCGATCCTGGCGCGACGCTACGCCGAACGGGGCGAGACGGAGCCGGTCCAGACGCGACAGCCCGCCTGAACGCCGTGCGCCTCAGCCCGAGTTTTGTGCGCGTGAGGTCAAGACCTTCCGCGTCGTCAGGGCGATGTCTGGCCCCAATTCGGTTTTCAGGAGAGCGGGCGAATGGCGTTGATCTGCGACGGCGGTCAGGTGCGGCATGAGGTGAAGACGGGGGCGATTCATCACCTTCGGGCGACGCCGGAAACCGTGCACTGGGGCTATTTCCACCCCGAGATCAAACCGGCGCTCCGCGTCCGCAGCGGCGACCTGATCCAGGCCGAAGCTGTCACGCACCACGCTGGCGACGCGCCAGAGCTGATGATGGACGAGGCCATCACGCGGATCTTCACCGAGATCGATGCGTCGGACCGCGCGCCGGGCGTGCACATCATGACCGGCCCGATCTATGTCGAAGACGCCAAGCCCGGCGACATGCTGGAGGTCCGCTATTTCCGCATGACGCCGCGGTTCAACCACGGCTCAAACCTGGCGGCCAACTGGGGGCATCTCTACCAGGAGTTCGACGAGAAGGAGCGGGTCACCATCTATGAGCTCGATCCCAACGCCAACACCGCCAGCGCCCTGTACGCCTATGACTTCAAGGGCAAGTATCTGACGCCGGGGACGATCACCCACTGCCCGGTGTGCGAGCGCCAGCCCGCGCTGAAGGGGGTCACCATCCCCGCCCGTCCGCACCTGGGCACGGCCGGCGTCGCGCCGGCGACCGACGAGCGGGTCAGCACCATTCCGCCCGGCCTGCACGGCGGCAATATCGACAACTGGCGCATCGGCGCGGGCGCGACGATGTATTATCCGGTTCAGGTCGACGGCGCCCTGTTCTCGATCGGAGACCCTCACGTCAGCCAGGGCGACGGCGAGATTTCAGGCACGGCCATTGAGGCGTCGCTGGACGTCCTGTTCCAGATCGTGCTGCGCAAGGATTTCAGCTTCCCGTCACCCCTGCTGGAAACCCCGACCAAGTGGATCGTGCACGGCTTCGACGAAGACCTGAACAAGGCGATGAAGAACGCCGCCCTGGACATGCTGCACCTGCTGACCGAGCATCAGGGCCTGAGCCGCAACGACGCCTATTCGCTGATGAGCGTGGCGACGGACTTCGGCGTGACCCAGGTGGTCGACGGCACCCAGGGCATCCACGTCCGCGTCGATCGGGGGATTTTCCCGAGCAAGGGCGTGGTCGGCGACCTGCCGGAAATCAAGCCCGACAGATAATGGACGTGCCCGGATGATCCCTGCATTGACCATGGATACTTTGCTCCACTAGCGTCGCCTTGGCGTTGTGTCCTCCTCCCCGTTGGACGCGACGCTCCCGGGAATATCCAGGCCATGTATCAGTGCGGCTGACGACCAACGCTTATCCGAAGGAGCAGCGTCACGATGCGTGGCGGTTCGCCCTCAAACGCGTCTCGCTCGAGTGCCTCGACAGCGAGGATGACATCTATGGCGAACTGGTCACCTTCCGCAGCGCCCTGGACATCCAGTTTCTCCGCATCACGGGATCGCGCCAGTCGCTGGCGGTTGATTTCAGCCAGACCCTGGCCTGTGTCTGGCTGGTCCTGGTGCTGGAGGGCGAGGGAACGGTCACCAGTGGGGCGGCGCGCCAGGATCTGGCGGCCGGTTCGCTGATCTGCGGCGGCGACCGGGTCGGGGTTCGCCTGGACATGACCGGGGATCATCGACTGCTGGTCGTCCGTGCGCCCCTGACCCTGCCCAGTCTGAAGGCGCGGGCGACCCCGCCGTCGGTCATGACGGTGCTGGACGCCGAGTCGAACCTGGGACGGATGATGGCCGGCCTGCTGTTCTCGGTCGCTGACGCCATGGTCGACACCACCAATGACCAGATGCGGCCGGTCGAGACGGCCTTGCCGGAGTTCATCGCCTCCCTGCTGCTGGACAGCGCGCCCGACAAGGATCGCGGCGGGACGGCTGGGGGGCGGGCGGCGCTGCTCGAACGGGTCTTCCAGACCATAGAGATCCGCCTGAGCGATCCAGACCTGAGCCTGCAGCAGGTGGCGCTCGAACACGGCATCTCGCCCCGCTATCTGCAGAAGCTGTTCGAATCCGTCGGCGACAGCTTCGGCCATTGCGTGAAGACCCGACGGCTGGAACGCTGTCGTTTGGACCTGGGCAGTCCGCTGCACGCCCAGAAGTCGATTTCGGAAATCCTGTTCCAGTGGGGCTTCAACGACTCGGCCTCCTTCAGCCGGGCGTTCCGGGATCAGTACGGCGTCAGCCCGCGCCAGTACCGCAAGGCGCCCGCCGTTCTGAAGGAGGAGGCGAACGAGGCCCCTCTGAGGGGACGGCCCGGGTCGCTGAAGGAGCCGCGCAAGCCTCAGCTCCGCCTGGCGACGATCGAGGACGAAGAAGTCGAAGCGGCGCCCCCCGAACCGGTGATCGATCCGCCGGTCATGGGGGCGGAGGTCCGCCACCATCTGCTGCCGGCGACGCCGGAGACCATTCACTGGGGCTATTTCAGCCGGGGGCTCAAGCCGGCGATCGAGGTCCAGTCGGGCGACTATGTCACCATCGAGACCCTGACCCATCACGCCAATGACGACCCGGAACGGATGGTCGAGGGGGATGCGGGCGTGGAATCGGTCTTTCGCTGGACGGCCGAGGAAAAGGCTGTCGATCGGCGCGGCGCCGGGCCGGGCGACGCCTCGGCCCTGGGGCGCGGGGCCGGCGAGGGGTTCGGCGTCCATATCTGCACCGGGCCGATCGCCATCGCGGGGGCGCGTCCGGGGGATGTAGTCGAGGTGCGTATTCTCGACATCTCGCCCCGGCCCAGCGGCAATCCCCGGTTCGCCGGCCGCGCCTTCGGCAGCAACGCCGCCGCCTATTGGGGCTTCCACTACAACGACCTGCTGACTGAGCCGAAGCCGCGCGAGGTGGTGACCATCTACGAGATCGATCACCAGCACAGCCGTAGCTGCGCCCGGGCGGTCTACAACTATCGCTGGACGCCCCAGACTGATCCGTTCGGGGTCGTGCACGACAAGATCGACTATCCGGGCGTCCCGGTCGATCTGGACACGGTCGAGCGCAACTTCGACATTCTGCGCGACGTCGAGGTGCCGATCCGGCCCCATTTCGGGGTCGTCGCCATGGCGCCGGCCCATGCCGATCTGGTCGACTCGGTGCCGCCGGCGAACTTCGGCGGCAATATCGACAACTGGCGGCTGGGCCCCGGCGCCAGCATCTTCCTGCCGGTGGCGGTCGCGGGCGGGCTGTTGTCGATCGGGGATCCTCATGCGTCCCAGGGGGATTCCGAACTGTGCGGCACGGCCATCGAATGTTCGATGACGGCCGTGATCCAGGTGATCCTGCATCCGGCCAAGACGGCGCGCGAGCCGCTGAAGGACCTGGACTATCCCCTGCTGGAAACCGCCGACGAATGGGTCATCTTCGGCTTCAGCCATCCCAACTACCTGAAGGAGCTGGGGGCCGCGGCGCAGAGCGAGGTCTACAAGAAGTCCTCCATAGACCTGGCCATGCGGGACGCCTTCCGCAAGGCGAGGCGGTTCCTGATGACGACGCGCGGCCTCAGCGAGGACGAAGCCATTTCCCTGCTTTCCGTCGGCGTCGACTTCGGCGTCACCCAAGTCGTCAACGGCAACTGGGGCGTCCATGCGATCATCCGCAAGGCCATGTTCGCCGGCTGAGTGCGGCCAGGATCAAAATCGCGCGCGGCTGACGACAAATCGGTCGTGCGATGAAGTGATAGGCTCGGGCCAGATCATGTCACCACCGGAAGTCGAGACCTCGAGATGAGCACCCTGACTGCACTGCCGCCCATCACCGGAGCCGCCGCCTGGCGTGGGGACACGCTCAGCAAGTCGCAGGACTGGGTCTATATGCTCTCGCCGGAGCAACTGGTCGAACTGGAAGCCCTGGGGCAGAGGTTCGTCGAGGAGGATCCGGATCTGCGCTTCGTCCAGGCGGAGGACTATCCGCTCGTGGCCTGCGCCGAGGCCGTCGAAGAGTGGGGCCGGGACGTGGACCGGGGGCGTGGCTTCGTCCTGGTGCGCGGTCTGCGCACCGACCTCTATTCCGACGCCCTGTCGGCGGCGATCTATTACATCCTGGGTCTGCACATGGGCGATCCCATCCGGTTGAACGAGTTGGGCGACCTGATGGACAGCGTCTACGCCACCTCGACCAAGACCATGGACGATCCCACGGCCCTGTCGTCCAAGGTGCGCGACAAGCTGGTCTTCCACTCCGACAGTTCGGACATCGTCTCGCTGATGTGCCTGCGTCCGGCCAAGTCCGGCGGCGCCTCCTGCCTGGTGTCCGGCGCCGAGATCTACAACGAGATCCTGCGGCGTCGCCCTGACCTGGCGCCCCTGCTGCTCGAACCCTTCCATTGGGACTGGAAACGCCAGGATCACGAGGCACCGGCCAACAGCTACACCTCGCCGGTCGTCAGCCTGGCGCAGGGGGTGTTCAGCATGTATGCGGGCAGCCTCTATATCCTGACCGCCCAGGAATATCCCGACGTGCCGCGCATCACGCCCGAGCAGATCGAGGTGCTGCAGCTGTTTGACGAGATCACCTACGAGCCGGGCATGGCCATAGAGATGGATTTCCGGCCGGGCGACATCCAGTGGCTGTCGAACTATGCGGCCCTGCATTCTCGCACCGAGTTCCAGGATCACCCGGAGCCGCAGCGCCGTCGTCACCTCCTGCGGCTGTGGCTGAGCCGGAACGCCGGGCGGCCCGTCGTGCCGGGCTTTGGCAAGAACGGCGTGGTCCAGGTGCGCGAGGCGCCGCGCGACGGCAAGCCCGAACACCCCGAAGCCTGGTTCAGCATCAAGCAGGTGTCCGTGCCGCGACTGCTGTCCTGAGCGGCTGCGATCATGGAACATTTCGACGTGCTGATCGTCGGCGCCGGTCACGGCGGCGCCCAAGCGGCGCTGCTGCTGAGGCAGGAGAAGTTTGAGGGCTCCATAGCCCTTGTCGGGGACGAGCCCTGGCTGCCCTATGATCGACCGTCGATGTCGAAGGACTATCTGTCGGGCGCCAAGCCGTTCGACCGCCTGGCGCTGCGTCCGGCGAACGCCTGGGCCGACCGGGACATCGACCTGCGGCCGCGGACGAGGATCGTGGCTGTGGATCCGGTCGAGCGACGCGCGACGACCGAAGCGGGCGAGGTCCTGTCCTATGGCCGAATGATCTGGGCCGCCGGGGCGGCGCCGCGACGCCTGACCTGCGCCGGAGGTGATCTGGACGGGGTTCATGTCCTGCGTGGACGCGACGATGTGGACGGCCTGCTGGCCGGGCTGGACGCGGCGCAGGACGTCGTCGTGATCGGCGGCGGCTATATCGGTCTGGAAGCCGCTGCGGCCCTGATCAAGACCGGCAAGCGGGTCACGGTGGTCGAGGCCAGGGAGCGGTTGCTGGCCCGGACCTCGGGCGAGATCGTCGCCCGGACCTTCGAGACCGCGCACCGCCGCATGGGGGTGAATTTCCGCTTCGGCCTGTCGGTCGATGAACTGAGGGGAGGCGACGGTCGGGTCCGCGCGGTCGTCCTGTCCGACGGCCAGGTTCTGGAGGCGGACCGGGTCATCGTCGGTATCGGCGTGACGCCCAGTGTCCAGCCCCTGCTCGATGCGGGTGCGGAGGGAGGCGACGGCGTCCTGGTTGATGAATTCTGTCGCACCAGCCTGGACGGGGTCCTTGCGATCGGCGACTGCGCCCGTCACCTCAATCCGTTCGCCGGCGCGGATCCGATCCGTCTGGAGTGCGTTCAGAACGCCCACGACCAGGCGCAGACGGCTATACGCCACATCTGCGGCCGGCCCACGCCCTATGCGGCGGCGCCCTGGTTCTGGTCCAACCAGTACGACCTGCGTCTGCAGTCGGTCGGACTGGCCTCGGGCCATGATGCGGTGGTGGTGCGCGGCGACGCCGACAGCGCCAGCTATTCCGTCGTCTATCTTCGTCAGGGGCAGGTGATCGCCCTCGACTGCATCAACGCGGTCAAGGACTACGTCCAGGGACGGGCGCTCGTGGTCGGGCGCGCCGTCATACCCGAGGCCGCCCTGGCGGACGCTGGGACGCCCCTGAAGGCGCTTTACGCTGCAGTCGCGGAAGCGGCCTGAGGGCCGTCTGCCTGCGGCTCAGTCCTCGGGGGCTATGGTGAAGGTGCGGCCGTCCAGGGCGCCGGTCAGTTTCAGCTGGCAGGACAGGCGAGAGAACTCGGTCCGGTAGTCGGAGGCGTCGAGCAGGTCGCTTTCGTCCTCGGTCATGGGGGCGAGCGATGCGGCCACATCCGGTTCCACATAGACATGGCAGGTGGCGCAGGATCGCGCGCCGCCGCACAGGGCCAGTAGCTCGTCCACGCCGGCGTCGCGGATCGCCTCCATCACGGACAGATCCTCGTCGCCCTTGATCTGGATCGTCTCGCCTTCGCGCGTCACGAGATTGAACTGGACCATGGGCGACACGACACTGGACTGGCTGGAAACGGGCGACGGGGGGTGGCGCAGGGACGGCGTCTGCGCCGCCGCCGTGGTGTCGGAACGGGACTCAGCCACCGACGACCGCCAGGCGCGGCTTGACCGGAGGCTCCGGATTGTGGCGCTCCCACTCGGCCTTGTAGCGCCGGATCAGCCAGTTGTTCAGTCCGGCCTGGGCGCCCTCCTGCCAGGAGTAGCGGCCGCGTTTGGCGTAACGGGACTGCAGCCCGATCTGGACCTTGGCGTCGACGTCGAAGTCCTGGGCGATGATGTGCTGGGTGGCGGTCCACATGGCTTCCAGCTTGTGCGGGAAGGCGTCGTCCTTCATCGCGCCCGGCGCGACCAGCAGGCCGGTGTCCATATAGTGGGTCTGGGGGCTGTCGGGCCGCAGGATCATATAGATCACCACGTCGCTGGTCATGACCAGCGACAAGGTCGGGGGCAGATTGGCGAAGGTCAGCCGGTTGCGCTCGACCTCGGTCAGGCCGGGGAAGATCGGCAGCATGGCCTTCTGGGTGGCGTTGAAGCTGGCGTCCGGATGGGTCGACCCATTGTAGCGCAGATAGCCGGCGGCCGCCGGGTCGGCCGGCGGAAACTCCGCCAGGTTCGACGGCACAAAGTCGTGCAGCGGTCCGTGGTGCAGACGGCTGGCGTGATAGCCGTCGTTGTTGTTCTCGAACATGACCTTCCAGTTCCACGCCATCAGGGGCGCCGGTTCCGGTCGGGGGCCCTCGGCCTTGGCCAGGTCATAGGGGGCGATCGCCTCGGCCACCTGGGTCAGGCGCGGCGCCAGGGGCTCGGCCTCGGCGTCCAGATTGACGAAGATGAAGCCGTGCCACAGCTCGACCTTGAAGTTCGGCAGGCCGTGCGCCTTGCGGTCGAAGTCGCAGGTCTTGTTCATCGCGGGGGCGGCGACCAGGTCGCCGTCCAGGGAATAGGCCCAGTGGTGATAGGGGCACAGGAAGCCGCGGGCGTTGCCGCTGCCTTCGGCCACCAGCATGGCCCGGTGCTGACAGACGGACGACATGGCCTTGATCTCGCCCTTGCGATTGCGGGCGACGACCATCGGCTCGTTGGCGATCGTGGTGGTGAAATAATCGCCCGGTTCCGCCAGCCAGCTCTCGCGCCCGACGCACAGCCATTCGCGCGTGAAGATGGCCTCCTTCTCGAACGCATAGAACTCGGCGTCCGTGTAGCACTCTGGAGGCAGGGTCTCGGCGGTCGACACGTCCTGGGCCGAGCTGTCGAGACTGCGGATGAATTCGGATGTGAGGGTGATCGTCATGAGGTCAGACTAGGTCGAGGTCGGCCAGGCTTCTTGGCGTGTGGCGAACAAAGACTTGGCGTGGTCTGATCAGCGGAGCGGCGTGGCGGTCTCGAGGGCGTCGAGATGCGCGCGGCCGAAGTCTCGAACGACCACGGCGCCGTTGTTCGAGAACTCGATCAGCCGGTCCCCGTCGGGCGTGAAACTAGGCCAGGCCGGACCGGATTCCTGCGCCGGAACCCCGGTCTTGGCGAACAGGCCCCTGGCCAGGGGAGAGGTCAGCAAGAAGTTGACCAAGGACGCCCCGGCGGATTTCCCGAACAGTCGGCTCGGGATCGACCCCGCCTATCTTCGCCATAAGCAGAATTGACCTGCCGCAGGGCTTTCGTCCCGACGTCGTGATCCTTAGCTAGACTACAGGTTAAGCCGAGGAGAACGACCATGGTCACCGCCCGCGAAAAGCGTCTGGCGCCGCTCAGAACCCCAACCAGCCTGTCAGAGGACGCGACGCGCGATATTTCCGCCGCCCTCACCGCCCTTCTGGCCGATGTCTTCGCCCTCTACATCAAGACCAAAAACTTCCACTGGCACGTGTCGGGACCGCATTTCCGCGACTATCATCTGCTACTGGACGAACAGTCGGCCGAGATACTCGCCATGACCGACCCGATCGCGGAGCGGGCGCGCAAGATCGGCGGCACGACCCTGCGTTCGGTGGGGCAGATCGCCAAGGAATCACGCGTCGCCGACAATGACGCCGATTATGTCGACCCGCTGGATATGCTGGCCGAGCTGCGCGACGACAACAACGATCTGGTGGGACGGATGCGCGAAGTGCACGACCTGTGCGACGAGCACAACGACATCGCCACCGCCAGCCTGCTGGAGAACTGGGTCGACGAGACCGAGAAGCGCGTCTGGTTCCTGTTCGAATCGGGCCGTCGCGGCAACGGCTGAGACGTTCAGGGAACATCCCGACTTGTCACGCTTTTCGGATCGGTAATAGTCGATGCCGGGGGAAGCGAGAGGGAGGGAGCGCGATGAAGATCGCGTGGATGGGCTGTTGCCTGATGTTGGGCGTCGCTGCGGCGGCGCCCGCGCGCGCCGATATGGACGAGGCCTTCGGCAATACGATCATCTCCCACTATCCGAACGGGCAGTGGGTGAAGCATTTCTTCGAACCCGACGGACGCTACGCTTCCCAGTTCTCGGATGGGCGTCAGTTGAGCGCCCGCTGGAGCCGGGAGGGCGACAAGATTTGCCTCACAGGGTTCCGGCCGCGTCAGATTCTGCCGCGGTTCTGCAGCCGGATGGTCGAGGCCGACGTCGGCGACAGCTGGCAGGCCAGGGACCCTCTCGGGCGATCCATCCGCAACGAACTGGTCGCCGGGCGCCGTTGACGCTTGTCACGGCCCTCGCGGCCCTCTAGAGGCGACGGCCTGCCTACACGCGGATGTGGCGGAACTGGTAGACGCACTGGATTTAGGTTCCAGCGCCGAGAGGCGTGGAGGTTCGAGTCCTCTCATCCGCACCAAAGCAAAAAGGCCCCGGAGCGATCCGGGGCCTTTCTTCTTGATGGATGGTCTTAGTGGATCGGCGGAACCGGCGGCGGCGGGACGTCGCTGTCCGTCTCGTGGACCTCGACGAGGCCGCGACCCAGGTGGCTCTTGCGGTAGCCGTACAGGAAATAGATCACCAGGCCGATGCCGCCCCAGATCGGCAGCACCATCTTGGCGTCGTGCGGCAGGTTCCAGAACAGGAAGGCGCAGCCGAACGCCGACAGCGGCGCGAAGATCCAGATCAGCGGCGTTTTGAACGGACGCTTGCGGTTCGGCTCCTTGACCCGAAGGATCAGCACCGCCAGCGACACCATGAAGAAGGCGAACAGGGTGCCGGAGTTCGAGATGTCCGCCAGCTGGCCGACCGGGAACAGGGCGGCGCCGATGGCCACCGCGATGCCGGTGCAGGCCGTCACGATATAGGGCGTCTTCCACTTGGGATGGATCTTGGTCAGGCCTTCAGGCAGCAGGCCGTCGCGCGCCATGACGAAGAAGATGCGGGTCTGGCCATAGATCATCATCAGGATGACCGAAGGCAGGGCCAGAAGCGCGGCCGTGCCCAGGGCGTTGCCGATCTGCGGGTGGCCGATCACGCGCAGCACATGGGCCAGGGCTTCGTTGGAGCAGACCAGGGCCTCGGCGTTGGCCGGCAGGGCGCAGGCGGCGACGAAGGCGGGAGATCCAGGTTGGACGGCTTCTCCAGCCGCGCCGAGCACCGGCTGAGCCCCGATGCCGCCGGCTGCCCCCAGGGCGACCAGCAGATAGAAGATGGTGCAGATGGCGAGGGAGCCGATCAGGCCGATCGGCACGTTGCGTTGCGGGTTCTTGGTCTCTTCCGCTGCGGTCGAAACGGCGTCGAAGCCGACATAGGCGAAGAAGATCGAGGCGGCGGCGCCGACGATGCCCATGCCCGAATAGGCGCCGAACATGCCATTGGGCGCGAAGGGCGACAGGTTCTCCGCCTTGATCACCGGCAGGGTGATGACGATGAAGACCGTAAGGGCCGCGACCTTGATGAGGACCAGGACGGCGTTGACGCGCGCCGATTCCGTTGTGCCGAGCATCAGAAGGCCGGTCACCAGAAGGGCGACGACGATGGCCGGGATGTTGACGATCCCCGCCGAGAAGTCAGGAACAGGGAGGAAGCCCTGGATGCTCCAGGTCGGTCCGGCGGATAACAGGTCGGGGAAATCGAACCCGAGCCCCTGTTCTATCAAGCCCAGGACATAGCCCGACCATCCGACCGACACGGCGGACGCGGCCACGGCGTATTCAAGGATCAGCGCCCAACCGACCGTCCAGGCCAGAAGCTCGCCCATGACGGCGTAGGTATAGGTGTAGGCCGAGCCCGACACCGGGGCCATCGCGGCCAGTTCGGAATAGCAGAGCGCCGCGACGGCGCAGACTGCGCCAGCGATCACGAAGCTGATCATCATGCCCGGGCCGGCCTTCTGCGAGGCGGCGGCGGTCAGGACGAAGATGCCGGTGCCGATGATGGCGCCGATGCCCAGCAGAGTCAGTTGAACAGGTCCGAGCGACCGATGAAGCGACTTCTTCTCGGCCGTGGCCAGAATCGCATCGAGCGATTTAACGCGCCACATAAAATACCCCCACGTTTTACAGCGGCCCTCGGCCGCGTCGGGGCGGACGCTAGCGGCGGATCGCGGGCCGCGCAACGCGCATGACGGGGTGGTTAAGGCCTCACGACGCTTTCGTGATCGCCTCGCATCGGGCTAGACGCGGGTCATGCTGCCGATACACGCCGTTCTGGACCCGCTGAAAGCCGCCCTCGCATCGGGCAATACGGCGGTGCTGGCTGCGCCGCCGGGGGCAGGCAAGACGACCGTGGTGCCGCTGGCCCTGCTGGACCAGGCCTGGCTGGGCGACGGGAAAATCCTGGTCTTGGAGCCGCGCCGGATCGCCGCGCGCGCCGCGGCCGACCGGATGGCCTTCACCCTGGGCGAACAGGCAGGGGGAACGGTCGGCTATCGCACCCGTCTACAGAGCCGGATCGGGCCGAAGACGCGGATCGAGGTGATCACCGAGGGGGTCTTCACCCGAATGATCCTGGACGATCCGGCGCTGGACGGGATCGGCGCCGTGCTGTTCGACGAATTCCATGAGCGCAGTCTGGACGCCGATCTGGGCCTGGCCCTCGCGCGCGAAACGCAAGCCGCACTGCGCGAGGACCTGCGGCTGCTGATCATGTCGGCGACCCTGGACGTGGCGGGGGTGTCGCGTCTGCTCGACGGCGCGCCTGTGATCGAGGCCGAGGGACGAGCCTATCCGGTCGAGACCCGCTATCTCGGGCGCAATCCGGCCGAACGGTTCGAGGAGGCCATGGCGCGGGCCTGTCTGACGGCGCTGGGCGAGGAGACGGGATCTGTGCTGGCCTTCCTGCCGGGGCAGGGCGAGATCCACCGGGTCGCGCGGCTGGTCGGCGAGCGACTTCGGCTGCCTGATGTTGATCTGGTTCCGCTGTACGGCGGTCTGGACAGGGCCGAACAGGACCGGGCCATCGAACCGGCGGCCCAGGGGCGACGCAAGCTGGTTCTGGCGACCTCGGTGGCCGAGACCAGCCTGACAATCGACGGGGTTCGGGTGGTGCTGGACGGCGGCCTGTCACGCGTGCCCCGGTTCGAGCCTTCCAGCGGTCTGACGCGGCTGGCGACCGTACGGGTCAGCCGGTCCTCGGCCGAGCAGAGACGCGGACGGGCGGGACGCACCGAGCCGGGCGTCTGCTATCGGCTGTGGGACGAGGAACAGACGCGCGGCCTGGTTCCGCATCAGCGACCCGAAATCCAGGAGGCGGATCTGACCGGCCTCGCGCTGGATCTGGCGCGGTGGGGCGCGCGGTCGGTCGAGGGGTTGGCCCTGTTGGACCCGCCGCCGGCCGGCGCCATGGCCGAGGCGCGCAACGTGCTGAGCCGGCTGGGGGCGCTGGACGCCGAGGGCGGGCTGACGGCGCACGGGCGGCGGCTGACGCGAATCCCCCTGTCGCCGCGCCTGGCCCATATGGTGGCCGTGGCCTCGGACGGCGGCGACGCCATGACCGGCGCGCGGATCGCGGCGGTGCTGAGCGAACCGGGCCTGGGCGGATCAGGCGTCGATCTGCACGAGCGGTTGGTCGGGCTGAGCCGGGATCGGACGCCACGCGCGCGGGATGCGATGAAACTGGCCGAACGCTGGGCGCGGGCGGCGGGCGGCGGATCGGGCGGGACCGTAGAGCCGGGTCTGATGCTGGCCGAGGCTTTTCCCGAACGGATCGCCCGGATGCGCGGCAAGCCGGGCGAGATGCTGCTGGCCAGCGGGCGCGGGGCCATGCTGGACGCGACCGATGTCCTGGCGCGCGAGACCTGGCTGGCGGTGGCGGAACTGGGCGGCGGTGAGGCTCGGGATCGGGTTCGGCTGGCGGCTGCGCTGGATTCGGCGACCCTGGAGGCCGATCTGGCCCGGCTGATCGACACCGAGGAAAGACTGGCGCGCGAATCGTCCGGGCGGGCGGTGATCAAGCGGATCCGTCGCATCGGGGCGGTCGTGCTGGACGAGAAGGTGATCGGGACGCCGAACGCGAGCCAGTTGTCGGCCGAGTTGAAGGGCGAGGTCGAGGCGGACGGAATCGGGGTGTTGAACTGGGGCGAGCAGGCGTCAGCCCTGCGGGCGCGGCTGGCCTTTCTGCACGGGCTGGACCCGACCTGGCCCGACATGTCGGACATGGGGCTGATGGCGGCGCGCGAGGACTGGCTGTGGCCGCTGCTGGACGGGGCGAAGTCGCTGGCGGTCATCGGCGACGGGAAGCTGGCCGAGGCCCTGCGCGGGCTGATTCCATGGGATCTGCAGCGCAAGCTGGACGATCTGGCGCCCGCGCGGTTGACGACCCCGCTGGGATCCGCCGGGATCGACTATGCGGCCGAGGGCGGACCGCGTGTGGATATTCGGGTTCAGGAGCTGTTCGGGGTGAAAATCCATCCCAGTGTCGGAGGCGGGCGGGTTCCTCTGACCCTGGCCCTGCTGTCGCCGGCGCGGCGACCGGTGCAGGTGACCAAGGATTTGCCGGGATTCTGGACCGGCTCCTGGGCGGCGGTTCGGTCGGAGATGCGGGGGCGCTATCCCCGCCATCCCTGGCCGGAGAACCCCGCCGAGGCGCCGCCGACGAACCGGGTCAAGCCGCGCGGGACCTGATCCTCAGGCTTGACCTGAAACGACGATACGCGCATGAGCCGTGCCCCAAGCTAGGACTAAGCCGTGTCGGACGCCAAGATCGTTTCTCCAACCGCCAAGAATGCGCGAGTTCTTTTCGCGAGCCTTATCGGCACCACGATCGAGTTCTTCGATTTCTACATCTACGCCACGGCGGCGGTGCTGGTGTTCCCGCACCTGTTCTTCCCGGGCGAGGACCCGACCACGGCCATGCTGTCGTCCTTCGCCACCTTCTCCATCGCCTTCTTCGCCCGACCGATCGGGGCCATCGCCTTCGGCCATTTCGGCGACCGGGTGGGGCGTAAGGCGACACTGGTGGCGGCGCTGATGACCATGGGCGCCTCGACCGTGGCCATCGGCCTGTTGCCGACCCACGCAACCGTCGGCGTGCTGGCGCCCCTGTTGCTGGCCCTGTGCCGGTTCGGTCAAGGCTTGGGCCTGGGCGGCGAATGGGGTGGGGCCGTGCTGCTGGCGACCGAGAACGCACCGGCCAACAAGAAGAACTGGTTCGGCATGTTCCCGCAGTTGGGCGCGCCGATCGGCTTCATCCTGTCGACCTCGACCTTCATCATCCTGACCTCGACCCTGAGCGAGGCCCAGTTCGAGGCCTGGGGCTGGCGGATCCCGTTCGTGTCCAGCGCTGTCCTGGTCCTGGTCGGCCTGTGGGTGCGGCTGAAGATCACCGAGACGCCCGAGTTCCAGAAGACCCTGGACCGCCAGGAGCGGGTCAAGGCGCCCGTCGTGACCCTGTTCTCCAGCCACAAGCTGGCGCTGCTGCTGGGCACCTTCAGCGGAGTGACGACCTTCACCCTCTTCTATCTGATGACAGTCTTCGCCCTGGGGTGGGCCACGACGGGCATGGGTTATACGCGTGCCGACGTCCTGCCGATCCAGCTGATCGGCGTGCTGTTTTTCGGGGCCTTCATTCCCGTGACGGCCCTGCTGGCGGACAGGTACGGCCAGGTCAAGGTGCTGATCGTCTCGTCGGCCGGCATCGGCCTGTTCGGCGCCCTGTTCGCGCCCCTGTTCGCCTCAGGCCTGACCGGGCTGCTGATCTTCTTCGCCCTGGGCTTCGGTCTGATGGGCTGCACCTATGGCCCCATCGGTGCGGCCATGGCGCGGCCCTTCCCCACGGCGGTGCGCTATACCGGCGCCTCTATGGCCTTCAATCTGGCTGGAATCCTGGGCGCGTCCCTGGCGCCCTATCTGGCGACCTATCTGGCCAGGTCCTATGGTCTGGCGGCGGTGGGCGGCTATCTGGCGACCTGCGCCGTGATCACGGTCGTGGCTCTGTGGTTCCTGGGCCGGGTCAGTCCCGAGACGAAACTCTAGAGTCAGACTGAACCGAAATCCGGGATCGATCTGGACTGCGTCCGACGGATCCGATTCGGTCTAGGCTTCGTCCGTCGCGGCGTAGACCATGATGCCGGTGGCGATGGCCAGGTTCAGGCTGTCGGCCCGCCCGCGCATCGGAATCTTGACGTTGACGTCGCAGGCGGCGGCCAGTTGATCGGTCAGGCCGGCCTGTTCGTTGCCCATCAGGATCAGCGACGGCTTCTGCATTACCGCAGAGCGGTGGCTGACCTTGGCGTCCAGACGGGTGCCGACGACGCTGCCCGGCCAGGACTGGCGCCAGGCCAGGAAGGCTTCGGGCGTGGTCCTGGTGATCGAGACGGCGAAGACCGAACCCATGGTCGCGCGCACCGCCTCGACCGAATAGGGATCGACGCAGTCGCCGATCAGGATGACGCCGCCGCAACCGGCCGCGTCCGCCGTGCGGATGATGGTGCCCAGATTGCCCGGATCGCGCACCTGTTCCAGCGCCACCCAGCAGGGGGCCGAGGTCGGGTCCAGGCTGTCCAGCGGGGCATAGGCCTGTTCGAACACGCCCAGGACCGTCTGCGGATTGTCGCGACGGCTGATCTTTTCGAGAATGGCGTGGGTGACGATGATGATGTCGCCGCCGGCCTTGCGGGTGGCGGCCTTGGCGCGATCCAGCAGGGGATGGGCACGGGCGTCCTCGCCCACCAGCAGCATCCGGGGCGCGCGATCTTGGTCGAGCGCTTCGCCGATGAATTTGAGCCCCTCGGCCAGGAAGGTTCCGGTCGCCTCGCGCTCCTTGCGCATATGTAGCGCGCGGACCGACTTGATCGTGTCATTGGTCAGGGAGGTGATGACCCGGTAGTCGTCGTTGACGCTCATCACCGGCTCCAGCGCGCGAAGAAGGACAGCCCGATAGCGCGGGCGTCCGGGCCGTCTTCCGACAGGGCCAGTTCGCCCCAGTCGATGCGGCCGCCGCGATTCTGGGTCGCCTCGGCCATCAGATGGGCCAGGGACAGGCCGGACACGCGTGCGGCATAGGCGTTCAGCAACAGGAAGTCGGCCTCGTCGCCCAGCAGGGCGGCGCAGTCCTTCAGCAGGCCGGGCATGTCCTCAAACAGACGCCAGACCTCGCCGGTCGGGCCGCGTCCGTATTTGGGCGGGTCGAGGATTATGCCGTCGTATTTGGAGCCGCGCCGGACTTCGCGGGCGACATATTTGCGGGCGTCCTCAACGATCCAGCGGATCGGGTGCTGGGACAGGCCTGATTGTTCGGCGTTCTCGCGGGCGTAGGCGACGGACTTCTTCGAGGCGTCGACGTGGGTGACCTCGGCGCCGGCGGCGGCGGCGGCCAGGCTGGCGACGCCGGTGTAGCCGAACAGGTTGAGGATCTTCGGCGCGCGACTGTCAGGGCGTTTGAAGTCGCGCACCCGTTTGTCCAGCCATTCCCAGTTGGCGGCCTGTTCGGGGAAGAAGGCCAAGTGGCGGAAGGGGGTGAATCGGCCGGTGAATTTCACATCGCGCCATTTCAGCGGGAAGGCGTCGACGGGACCGTGGCGGTCGAACTTCCAGCGGCCGGAATCCTCTTCCTCCTGCTGGGGGTCGAAGGTGGCGGTCGCGGCCTCGAAGGCGGCGGGGTCGCGCGGAGACCAGAAGCACTGGGGCTCGGGCCGGACCACGGTGTAGCGGCCGTAGCGTTCCAGCTTTCTGCCGTCGCCGCTGTCCAGCAGGGCGTAGTCGGACCAGCCACGGGTCACAAGGGTTTCGGGGGTGGGGGAGAGCACGGGCGCCATCGTCCGGCTGATAGGCGTTCAGGCGGCCTCACGTCCAGCGTCCAGCGTCACGACAGGCGCGCTTTCGACACCGGCGGCGGTTTCGACATCCGCATCATGCGCCGTCTTGTCCCAGACATGAGGGGCCACGATCAGCCGCCACACAGCGTGGACGAAGGCCAGACTCAGCAGCGACCAATAGGCCGGAGCCGCCAGCATGTCGGTCAGCCGATAGTCCAGTCCGACGCGTCGCGCACCGACCGCGCAGCCCATCCAGGCCGCCAGGACGCCCAACGCCAACACGGCGAAGGAGCCGATCGGCGCGGCGGGCGTCACGCCGGCGTGAAGCCCAACCAGCAAGGCGGAGGCCAGCCAGGCCAGGGCCGGCGCATGGCAGGCGGCCGAGACGATGGCCGCGCCCAGGGTCATGACCAGGGATAGAAATCCTCGTTTGCCCAGGGCGAAGGGCGCGCGGGTGTGGACGCCCCAGGTCTGCATATAGCCCTTCAGCCAGCGGGTCCGCTGGGGCAGCCAGCGTTCCATCGCGCCGGGCGGCGTCTCCCAGGTGGGCGCCTCGAGCACGCCGAGCCGCCAGCCCGCCGACCAGAGACGGAAGCCCAGGTCGGCGTCCTCGGTGACATTATGGGCGTCCCAACCCCCGACCCCCCGCAGCGCCGCCGTGCGCATGTGGTTGCTGGTGCCGCCAAGAGGAAAGGGCAGGTTCAGCCGCGCCATGCCGGGCAGGCTCACCTCGAACAGGGCCGCATACTCGAAGGCGAACTGCCGGTCGAGAAAGGTCGACAAGGGGCCCCTGTTGCGTCGAATGCGCAGGGGCGCCTGAAGACAGCCCATATGCGGCGCCTCGGCAAACCGCGCCGCTGCTTCGCGCAATTGGCCCGGGTCGGGCGTATCCTCTGCGTCATAGATGGTCAGCAATTCTCCCGTTGCGAAGGCCAGGGCGTGATTCAGGGCGCGCGGCTTGGTCTGGGGTGTGCCTGGAGGAACGATCAGGAGCCGCAGCCACCCCGGGCGGTGTGCGGCCATGGCGGCGTCTATGGTGGCCTGGTCGTGGGCTTCGAGCACGAGAAGCCCCTCGAGCTGACCTCTCGGATAGTCGATCCGCGACAGTCGCTGGATCAACTGAGGCACGACGGCTGCCTCATCATGGAGCGCGGCCAGAATGGTGTAGCGTGGCCACCGCGACGGCCGAGGCGGGGGCGATAAGGGCCTAAGACCGGAAACGGCCAGCGTCGCACGCCACAGGGCGCCGGCGACGAAGCCGGCCTGCAGGGCGATGATCAGGAACGACAAGGTCGGACGAGGCCAGGCGAAAAGCGCCGCGACCAGCCCGGCGGCCCCGATCGCCGTGATGGCCGCTTGAGGCCATGTCGGCGCACGCTGCGCCGCACCGATCCACGCGCCACCCAAGGTCTTCATGTCCGTTCGCCCCCGCGTCCGAACGAATACAACCTGAAATAAACCTTAGACGCAACCGCGTTCGCCGAGATCGGTTGCCGCCCATGCCGGATTGCCGCTATTCAGGACCGGCCTGATCCGGAGTCGCCGTTTGTCTGTCGTTTCGTCATCTTCGCGTTCCAGCCGAAAACCCAAGGGCGAAGGCCATTCGCGGCGCGGCGAAATCCTGGCGGCCGCCGAGCGCATCTTCGTCGAGCATGGCTACGAGGGGGCGACGATCCGCAAGATCGCGGACGAAGTCGGTCTGTCCTCCACGGCTCTCTATATGCATTTCGCCGACAAGGGCGCGATCCTGCAGGAAATCTGCCGTGACGCCTTCGGCGAACTGATCGCAGCGACCGATGCGCTGTCCACGATCGACGCCCCGCCCGAAGTTCGTCTGCGGCGCATGATCGAGGCCTATGCCAGCTTCGGTTTCAACTATCCCAACGCCTATCGGCTGATCTATCTGACCCGGCCGATTGAGGCGCGCGAAGGCGCCCAAAGCCTGGCCCAGGAATTGGGCGCGGGTCTGTTCACGTCGTTCGAGGCCGTCGTGACCGAGACGGTCGCCGCCGGTCGAATGGAGGGCGATCCGCGCATCATCGCCCAGGCGATCTGGGCTTCGGCGCATGGCGTGGTCTCGTTGATGATCACCAAGCCCTACTTCCCCTGGGCCGGGCGTGAGACCCTGTTGACCACTACCTTGAACGCGGTGTTCGCCGGTCTGCTGAAATCATGAAGATCCGGCGGCGTCGGGAACGCCGCCGGACTTTGCTCAGTAGGGGACGTAGGGGCTGGGGCCGGCCGGGGATCCGCGCGAGATGTCGGCCGAGGGCGTCAGCGGCGCCGAGCCGCCGTTCAGACGGGCCTTGTAGACGGCCATGTTCTCCATCACCCGCATCATGTAGTTGCGCGTCTCGGTGAAGGGGGCGCATTCGATGAAGTCGATGGTCGCCGTCGCATTGCCGCGCGGGTCGCCGCAGCGGGCGATCCACTGGTTCGGCCGGGCCGGACCGGCGTTGTAACCGACCGTGGCCAGCAACATCGAGCCCCCGTTCGCCGCCATCAACTCGCCCAGGTGATAGCTGCCCAGGGTCATGTTGTAGTCCGGCTCCCACAGACGTTCGGCCGAATAGCTCATGCCCAGACGGCGGGCGACGCCCGACGCCGTGGAGGGCAGGAACTGCATCATGCCGCGCGCATCGGCGCCGGAGCGGGCGCGCGGGTCGAAGCTGGATTCCTGGCGGGTGATGGCCTGGGTGAATTCCAGCGGGGCGGCGCCGGCGACCTGGGGCGGCACGCGGACCGGATACATGCGTTCGGGCAGGACGAAGCCGCGCTGGCTGGCGGCGCGACCGACCATCATGGCGGTGAATCCTTCGCCATAGCCGCGCGACAGGTCCATCAGCAGGGCCAGGTCCTCGATGGTCGGCAGGTCGTTGTCGAGCTGATAGGCGAAGACGCGCAACAGGCTGGTTTCGCCGGTCTCGCCCAGGATGCGGGTGGCGCGGACGATCTCGTTGGCCTCGAACCGGGCCACGTCACGCTCGGTCGGAGCGGGTTCGCCGGGCAGGGTCAGGGTGGCGATTCCGGCCTTCTCGGCGGCCAGCTGGCCATAGAAGGTCTGCCAGTGCCGGGCGCCGTTGCGATAGTAGTTCAGGGCGGCCTCGCGTTCGCCCCGCGCCTCGGCGGCGCGACCCAGCCAGTAGTAGGCGCGACCCTGGGTGATCGGGGTCGATGAGGCGGTGCGCAGGGCCTCGAAATGGCGGGCGGCGACCTCGGGCTGGTTCAACTTGCTGAGGGCGACCCAGCCGGCGAAGAATTCCGCGTCCACCATCCGGTCTCCGGAGGTGAAGCCGTGGCCGTTCATGGCGTCATAGGCGGCGCGCCAGTTTCCCTGTTGCAGGGCGTCCAGATAATAGTTGCGGCGTTCGCTCCACAGGGTGTTGTCGCCCGGAGTGTGGCCGGGCGCGGGCGGCAGATTGGCCAGCAGGGGGAAGGCTTCAGACTGGCGGTTCTGCGAACGCAGGATACGGACCCGCTCCAGGGTCACGGCCGGATCGGCCGCCTGGGCCGACGTCAGGCCGGCGACCATGGCGTCTGGGCTGTAGGCCGTGCGCAGGCTCATGACCGCGTTGGCGATGGCCGCCCGCTCCGGGGAGACCAGGCCCAGCATGGCGCGGGTCGCGGGGCCGTGCGGGCCGAGCAGCAGCATGTTCAGCCGCGCCTCATGGTCGGCCGGGGTCAGCCAGCCGCTCCAGGCGGACAGGATGCGGGACTGCGGCGCCTCGTCGAAGGACCGGGTGCGCCACCAGTCGCGGATCAGGGCGCGGGCCTCGTCCTGGCGACCGCGCTGCTGCAGGGCGTAGGCATAGGCGATGGCGCCTTCGACCGTCGTCGGCGTCTCGGCGCCGAACAGGGCCAGGGCGGCGTCGCCGCCGCCGCCCGAGCGGTCCAGAACCTTCTCCGTGGCGGCGCGACGCGATTCGGCGCGCGGCCAGCCGGCGAGGGCGGTCTGGGCCTGAGCCAGCTCCGAATAGGACAGTTGTTCGCCCGAGGTGTCGATCAGCGCCCATTCCACCAGCTTGCGGGCGGCGGGGTCGCGGATCTGTGAAATGGCCGAACGGGCGCCGGAAACGTCGCGAGCGCGGGCGGCGGCCAGGCCCTGACGAAACAGGGTCGTGTCCTGATCATTCAGCACGCGGCCCTGATAGGTGGCGGTATATCCCGGCACGGACTGGGGCGTCGAGGCGTAGGGAACGGGCTGGCTGGGCAGGACGTCCTGCGGATTCGGCGCAAGGACGGCGATGGCCGCCGCCAGACTGGTTCCGATCATGATCTTTCCTGTTTCCATTCATCCCGGTTGCGGCGAAGCCGCTGGCGACCTAACGTCCCGCGCTCTTGAAGACAGAGACGTTGGACATCCGTCCAGCGCCCCTCCCCACGTAGGCTAGCTAAGTCCCATGACCGCCCCTTTGTTCAAGGGCGTGATCACCGCCTTGATCACACCACTTCATGACGGAAACGTGGACGAAGCCGCTTTCGCCACGCTCATCGAGCGCCAGATCGCCGCAGGCGTAAGCGGACTGGTCCCTGTCGGCACGACGGGCGAGGGCGCCAGCATGGATCTGGACGAGCACAAGCGTGTGATCGAACTGTGTGTGCAACAGGTGGCGGGGCGTGTCAGCGTCATCGCCGGCACGGGATCGCCCTATACCAAGGAGGCGATCGACCTGACCCGTCACGCCAAGACGGTAGGCGCGGACGGGGCGTTGATCGTCACGCCCTACTACATCCGGCCGTCTCAGGCGGGTATGGCGGCGCATTTCGAGGCGATCGCCGACGCCGTCCAACTGCCTATCCTGCTCTACAACGTGCCGGCGCGGACCGGGAGCGATCTGGCGAACGAGACAGTGGCCAAGCTGTCCGCCCATCCGAATATCGTCGGCATCAAGGACGCCACGGGGGACATGGGGCGGGCCAGCTGGATGCGCGCCAACATCGCCGGCCAGTTCGACCTGATCTCGGGCGATGACTCGAGCTATCTGGGCTATCACGCCATGGGCGGGGTGGGACTCATCTCGGTGGCGTCCAATGTAGCCCCGGAAGCCATGGTCGCCTTGCATAATGCGGCGGAGGCGGGCGACTACGCGACGGCTCGGGACTGGCAAGGCCGTCTCATCGGCCTGTGCAAGGCGCTGTTCCTCGACAATTCACCTGCGCCGACCAAGTATGCCCTCGCCAGGCTGGGGCTGTGCGGAGAGGAGGCGCGCTTGCCGCTGTCACCGACCTCTGACGCAGTGAAGCCCCTCATCGACCGCGCCATGGCGGACGCAGGCGTCGGCTGATGGCGCCCCAGCCGCAATCCAAGTCCAAGGTCATCGCCGAAAACCGCCGCGCGCGGTTCGACTATTTCCTTGAGGATAATCTCGAGGCCGGGATCCAGTTGCTGGGCACCGAGATCAAGGCGTTGCGCGACGGCCGGGCCAATATCGCCGAAAGCTATGCAGCGGTTGAAGGGCGCGAGATCGTGCTGATCAACGCCGACATCCCGCCGTACAAACAGGCCAACCGTTTCAACCACGAACCGCGCCGGCCGCGGAAGTTGTTGCTGCATCGCAAGCAGATCGACCGGTTGATCGGGGCGGTGCAGCGGGACGGCCAGACCATCATCCCGCTGAAGCTGTATCTGAACGACGCGGGCAAGGCGAAGCTTGAGATCGCCTTGGCCAAGGGCAAGAAGCTACATGACAAGCGCGAGGCTTCGGCCGAGCGCGATTGGCAGCGAGACAAGGCCCGGTTGATGCGCGACAAGGGCTGACGCCCGACGGTGCCCCCTAGGCCTGGCCCAACGGCGTGGCGTCCATCACGCCGGGCAGATCGGCGAACCCGTAGCCCGCACGGCCCCCTGTGCCGCTGGACGGGGTGAACAGGCCCCCCATCGCCAGCGCCAGAGTGGTGATCGCGATCACGATGATTGCGGCCAGGACGGCGAGCTTGCGTTCGCCTTGAGTGAAGATTCTGTTGGTGCGTCGCATCGTCCAGCCTCCCGATGGAAGACGAACGCGAAGCGTTCGCCTCTGTTCCGCCGCAATTGAGGATGGCAGGGTCGTGCGACACGCACGCAACAGTTGATGGTTACCGGGCGATGATCTCGCGCGCGCGTTCGAAGACGGCCTCGAACATGGCGGGTGTGAGCCGGCCGGTGTTCGTGTTCAGGCGCGAGCAGTGATACGAATTGAGGATCACATAGCCGCCGGCCTCGCCCTCTGCGCCATGGCCCGCCGGCATGGCCGAGGCGGGGCGGCCGAAGGCTTTGAGGATGTTTCGACGCGACACGTCGCCCAGGGTCACGATTACTTTCAGATCGGGCAACAGCGCCAGCCGGTCGATCAGAAAGGGGCGGCAGGTGGTCTCCTCGATCGGCAGGGGCTTGTTGCCGGGCGGGGCGCAGCGGACGGCGTTGGTGATCATGCAGTCGACCAGTTCCAGATCGTCTTCGCCGTTCGGGTCATACCGTCCCCGGGCGAACCCGGCCTTCTTCAGGGTGTCGTACAGCAGCCAGCCGGCGTGGTCGCCCGTGAAAGGCCTTCCCGTACGGTTGGCGCCGGTGCGTCCGGGGGCCAGGCCGGCGACCAGCAGCCGCGCCTTCGGGTCGCCGAAGGACGGGGCCGGACCATTCCACCAGTCAGGGTTCTGGCGGGCGTTCTCCTGACGATATTCGACCAGGCGCGGGCAAAGTGGGCAGTCACGGTCGGGCTCGGGCGTTAGGCTCATTGGGCGGCGCCGGTCTTGGGGCGACCGAACTCGGCCATCAGGTCGTTCAGGTCCAGAAAGGCGTCGGCCTGACGGCGCAGTTCATCGGCGATGTGCGGGGGCTGGGTCTTCTGGGTCGAGATCACGGTCACACGCACCCCCTTGGCCTGGACCGCCTGCACCACCCGCCGAAAATCGCCGTCGCCGGAAAACAGGACCGCATGGTCGATGGCGGGCGCCAACTCCAGCATGTCGACTGCGATCTCGATATCCATATTGCCCTTGATGCGACTGTGTCCGGACATGTCGGTGAATCGCTTCACCGGCTTGGTCACGACCGAGAAGCCGTTGTAGTCGAGCCAGTCCACCAGGGGTTTGACCGGCGAGAACTCTTCGCCCTCGACCACGGCCGTGTAATAATAGGCCCGCGTCAGGATGGATTTCTCTCGGAACCAGTCCAGCATCCGCCGAAAGTCCATGTCGTGCTGAAGTGCGCGGGCGGCGGAATAGAGGTTTGACCCGTCGATGAAGATCGCCAGGCGATCGGTGGAATGAAACATGGTCGAAGCCGTCAAAAGGGATGAAGAAAATGGCGTCCCGCCGGGCGCGCCCGTCGACGTGGGAATCGACGGGAGGATGGACCTGGACGCCGCAGTCATCGTGGCGCTGGGCTGCAATGACAAGGGGGTGTGGGTCTCTTGCCGCGAGGCGCTGGAGGCGGCGGTGGCCCGTTTCCGCAGCGAAGGCGTCGATGTCGTGGCGCAGTCGTCCTGGTGGTCTTCCCTGGCCTGGCCCGATCCGCAGGATCCGCCCTTCCTGAACGGGGTGGTCGTCGTCCGCACCGACCACGACCCGCATGCGCTGATGGCGACCCTGGGCCGGATCGAGGACGCCTTCGGCCGTCAGCGATCGATCCGCAATGCGCCGCGTACCCTGGACCTGGATCTGATCGCCTATGGCCGGTTGAGCGGGGATCTGAACGGGCTGATCCTGCCGCATCCTCGTGCGGCTGAGCGGAAGTTCGTCATGGGACCGATCGCCGAGATTGCGGCTGACTGGTCGCACCCGACGGTGGAGGGTTCCGCAACCGATCTCGCAAGGGCTGCGTCCGTCGGTCGCGACGCCCATCCCTTGCCGTGATACCGCGTTCGTGAGTTCATCCCGGCCATGACACCGGGAGACGTCACATGCTGATCCTTGCGTTCGTGGCCCTGCTGTCCAGCGACCTGTTTCAGGAAATCCACCCCACGCCGGCTTCGCCGCCTGCGGGTGTCGGCATGGTCATCCATGAAGCGGACACTATGGTGCGGCAGCCGCCGCCGCATAATGGCGCGGGCATGAGCACGGCCTACCGGATCTCGGGGGTTGCGCCGAACCGATCAATGGAGTTCCGCAAGCGGGTAATGCATCCGGGATCGTCGATCGGCCTGCATGTCATCGCCCACGACGAGGTCTATCATGTGATCAGCGGGGAGGGCGACGTGACCTCTGACGGGGTGACGACGCGAGTAAAGGCAGGGGACACGGCCTATCTCTATGATGGCGGCAATGTCGGCATCGTTCAGGTCGGAGGAGAGGATCTGGTCTTGATTATCGCCTATCCTTTGGCGCGCCGGACCGACTGACGCCGTAGTTTCGCCCCTCTGGCGTTGCAAAAGTCAGTCCCCATCTGTATTTGACGCGGTTCTCCCCCGCGTTCGAGGAATTTCATGGCCCGCGTCACCGTCGAAGACTGCATCGAGAAGGTTCCGAACCGCTTTGGCCTGGTGCTGATGGCTGGCCACCGCGCCCGCAGCATCGCCAATGGCGCCGCCCTGACGATCGACCGCGACAACGACAAGAACCCCGTCGTCGCCCTGCGTGAGATCGCCGACGACACCGTCGTGCCGGACGAACTGCGCGAGACCATCATCACCACGCTGCAACGCGTCGATGAGCGCACCGAAGCCGAGGACGAGGCGGAAACCGTCGCCCTGCTGGCCGAGCCGCAACACATGAACATGGCCGAGGCCGAGCTGATCCGTGCGCTGCAGAGCGACCGCGACGGCGGTCAGGAGGAGCGGTACTGACGCCCGAGGGAGCCCCAGGCGTCACTATCCTGCCGGCGCGGACCGAGACGGTTCCGCCGGCGCCCCAAGCTGCGAACAAAAACGACCCCAAGCCGGCCGCGACCGACCCCGCGCCTGCGGTCAAGCGCGCCCCCATCCTGCGCCAGTTCGAACTGATCGAGGCCGTCAAGGCCTATGATCCCACCGCCGACGAAGCGCTGCTGAACCGCGCCTACGTCTATGCGATGAAGATGCACGGCTCGCAGTTGCGGGCCTCGGGCGATCCCTATTTCGCCCACCCGATCCAGGTCGCGGGCATTCTGACCGACTACAAGCTCGACACCGCCACCATCGTCACCGCCCTGCTGCACGACGTGGTCGAAGACACCTCGGCGACGCGCGACGATATCGCCCAGATGTTCGGCGAGGAGGTCGCGGTCCTGGTCGAGGGCGTGACCAAGCTAAGTCGGCTGGAACTGCAGGCCGAACATACGCGCCAGGCCGAGAACCTGCGTAAATTCATCCTGGCCATCAGCCGGGACGTGCGGGTGCTGCTGGTCAAGCTGGCCGACCGTCTGCACAACATGCGCACCCTCCAGTACGTCAAGCCGGAGAAGCGCGAACGGATCAGCCGTGAGACGCTCGAGGTCTATGCGCCTCTGGGCCGGTCGATCGGCATCCACTCGATCGCCTCCGAGCTGGAAGAACTGGCCTTCACCCATCTGAACCCGACCGCCAAGACCGCCATCGAACGGCGGCTGGAGGCGCTGAAGCTTGAGCACGGCCGCGCCATCGAGGGTGTGTCGGACGAGGTGGAGCGAGTCCTGTCGGAGGCCGGCGTCGGCGCCCATGTGTTCGGGCGGCAGAAGACGCCCTATTCGATCTGGCGCAAGCTGCAGCGGAAGTCGGTCGGCTTCTCCTCCCTGTCGGACATCTACGGCTTCCGCGTGATCGTGGAGGCCGAGGACGACTGCTATCGCGCCCTGGGCGTGATCCATCGCGAGTGGCCGATGGTGCCGGAGAGGTTCAAGGATTACATCTCGACGCCCAAGTCGAACAACTATCGCTCGCTGCACACTACGGTCGTCGGCCCGCGCGGCCTGCGGATCGAGATGCAGATCCGCACCGAGGCGATGGATCGGGTCGCCGAGGACGGGGTGGCGGCGCACTGGCGCTACAAGAACTCGTCCTACGGTTTCGACCACGAGGCCATGGCCAAGGGCGGCGGGCGCGACCCGCTGCAGAACCTGCGTCACCTGGTGCAGGTGATCGAGCATGGCGAGGGCGGCGAGGACTGGGTCGAACACGCCAAGCTGGAGATGTACCTGGATCAGGTCTTCGTCTTCACGCCCAAGGGCAAGCTGGTGACCCTGCCGCGCGGCGGCATGCCGCTGGACTTCGCCTATGCGGTCCATACCGAGGTCGGAGACACGGCGGTCGGGGTCAAGGTCAACGGCGAGTTGAAACCGATGCGCACGCCGCTGCAGAACGGCGATGTGATCGAGATCATTCGTGGGGCCAAGCGCGAGGTGCCGGCCGACTGGCGCAGCCTGACCGTCACCGGCCGGGCGCGTTCGGCCATCCGTCGCCATATCCGCACGTCCGAGCGGGAAGAGTTCGTCAAACTGGGCCGGGTGGCGCTGGAGCAGACCCTGGCCCGGGTCGACAAGACCCTGGCCGAGGTGTCCCTGAAGCCGGTGCTGGAGACCTTGGCGGTCGCCAGCGACGAGGATGTGTTCGAAGGGTTGGGACGCGGCCGCCTGTCGCCGACCGCCGTGGCCGAGACCCTGTTCCCGGCGCTGAAGGGACGGCTGAAGGCCGGCCCCGAGAAACAGCGGATCGAAGGAAACACCGCCCGCCTGTTCGTGCGCGGCGGCGGGCTGACACCCGGCGTCACCGTCCATTTCGGCCAGTGCTGCACTCCCGTTCCGGGCGACCGGATCGTCGGCATCCTGGAACCCGAGGTCGGGCTGACCGTCCATGCCATCGACTGTCAGACCCTGGCCGAGTTCGCCGACGACGATTCGGTCTGGCACGACCTGCAATGGACGCCCCAGGCCGAGACGGACGCGGTGGCGGCGGTGCGCCTGTATGCGACGATCCGCAATGCGCCAGGCGTGCTCGGCCAGGTCACCACGCTGATCGGCGAGGCGGGCGGCAATATCATCAACCTGGCCATGGCCTATCGGCAGCAGGACTTCTTCGACGTGACCATCGACGTCGAGGTCGAGGACGCCAAACACGCGACCATGATCATGGCGGCGCTTCGGGCCAATCCGTCGGTGGACAACGTGGATCGGGTCAAGGGCTGAAGCCTTTAACTCGGCCGTGCGAGGCGCTAAGACGCCGACCATGAACACCGAAGACGTCCTCAACGAATTCCGCGACGCCGGCGCCCTGCGCGAAGGCCATTTCGTCCTGTCCTCCGGCCTGCACAGCCCGGTCTTCCTGCAGAAGAACCTGGTCTTCATGGACGGCGCCCGCTGCGAACGCCTGTGCAAGGCCCTGGCCGAGAAGATCGTCGCCACGGTGGGGCCGGTCGACGCGGCCATTTCGCCGGCCGTGGGCGGCATCATTCCGGGTTACGAGACCGCCAAACATCTGAAGGTCCGTTCGATGTACGTCGAGCGCGAGGGCGGCGAATTCAAGCTGCGTCGCGGCTTCTCGGTCGAGCCGGGCGAGAAGATCGTCATGGTCGAGGACATCGTCACCACGGGCCTGAGCTCGCGCGAATGTATCGCCGCCATCCAGGCGGCAGGGGGCGAGGTGATCGCGGCCGCCTGTATCGTCGACCGTTCGGGCGGCAAGGTCGATGTCGGCGTGCCCCTGATCGCCCTGGCCTCGCTGGAAGTGCCGGCCTATGCAGCCGACGCCCTGCCGCCGGAACTGGCGGCCCTGCCGGTCGAGGATCCGGGCAGCCGCCGACTGTCCAAGTAGGATGAAGCGTCAACCGGTCAGGCTGGGGGTCAATATCGACCACGTCGCCACCGTGCGGAACGCGCGCGGCGGGACGCATCCCGATCCGGCCCGGGCGGCTGAGGCGGCGCTGTCGGCCGGCGCTGACGGCATCACCGCCCACCTGCGCGAAGATCGCCGCCACATCACCGATGCGGACATCGACGTGCTTAGCGCCCTGTGCGCCCGCGCCGGCAAGCCGTTGAACTTCGAGATGGCGGTGACGGAGGAGATGCTGGCCATCGCTTTGCGCCACCGGCCGCACGCCGCCTGTCTGGTGCCCGAACGGCGCGAGGAGGTAACGACGGAAGGCGGTCTGGCGGTCGCCGGTCACGAGGCACGGATCGCGCCCGTGGTGAAGGCCCTGTCGGACGCCGGAATCCGCGTCTCCCTGTTCATCGAGCCGGCCGAGGCCCAGGTCGAGGCCGCCGCCGCCGTGGGCGCGCAGGTGGTGGAGTTCCACACCGGCCGCTATTGCCACCTGAGCGATCCGGGCGAGCGCGAGGTCGAGTTCGAACGGCTGGCCGCCGCCGCCGCCCAGGCCGACATTCTGGGGCTGGAGGTCCATGCCGGGCACGGCCTGGATTACGATACGGCGCCGCGAATGCTGGCGATCCTGGAGATCCGCGAGCTGAACATCGGCCATTTCCTGATCGGCGAATCGATCTTCGTCGGCCTGGACGCCGCCATCCGGCGGATGCGCGCGGCGATGGACGCGACGAAATGATCGTCGGCGTCGGCGCGGACCTGTCGGACATCCGACGCATCCAGGCGTCGCTGGACCGGTTCGGCGACCGGTTCAAGACCCGCTGCTTCACCGAACTGGAGCGCACCCGGTCGGACCGCAAGCCGGATCCGGCCTGGAGCTACGCCAAGCGGTTCGCCGCCAAGGAGGCCTGCGCCAAGGCGCTGGGCACGGGGATGCGAGCCGACGTCTATTGGCGCGACATGGGGGTGGTGAACCTGCGTTCGGGGCAGCCGACGATGGCCCTGACCGGCCATGCCGCCGAGCACCTGGCGCGACTGACGCCTGCTGGCCATGAAGCGAAGATCCACCTGACGTTGAGCGACGAACACCCGTACGCGCTCGCCTTCGTGGTGATCGAAGCCTTGCCGCTGTCGTAATCGCGTTATACCCGTCACCGGACGACCGCGCAGACGCGGCAAGGGATGCCTGAATCGCATGAGCGAAGACCACAAGCCGCACGACGCCGACGCGGCCAAAGACACCAAGATCGACGCCACGCCGGAGGAAGTCTTCGCCGCATCGGAGGCCGATGCGCCTGTCGGGTCCATGACGGCCCGCAGGTCCGGCAAGGCCAAGCCCGAGCCGACGGCCGGCGGCGAGACGATGGAGATCGTCAAGACGATCTTCTTCGCTCTGCTGATCGCCATGGTGCTGCGGATCTTCCTGTTCCAGCCCTTCACCATCCCGTCGGCCTCGATGGAGCCCAACCTGTACGAGGGCGACTATATCGTCGTGTCCAAATGGTCCTACGGCTTCTCGAAACACTCGATCCCGTTCAGCCCGCCGCTGTTCGACGGACGGATCATGGGTTCGGCGCCGAAGAGGGGCGACATCGTCGTGTTCAAACTGCCGCGCGACGACAAGACGGACTTCATCAAACGGGTCATCGGCCTGCCGGGCGACCGCATCCAGATGATCGCCAACAAGCTGTATATCAACGACAAGCCGGTTCAGGACGTGGTGGTCAGCGAGCAGGAGATCAATGACATCTTCGGCCCGCGTCCGGTGACGGAGGTCCGCGAGACCCTGCCGGAAGGCAAGAGCTTCATGACCCAGGACTTCGGTCCCGGAAATGATCTGGACGACACCGACGTCTATGAGGTGCCGGTTGGGCATTACTTCATGATGGGCGATAATCGCGACAACTCGATCGACAGCCGCGTCGAACAGTCCAGCGGCGTGGGCATGGTCCCTGCCGAGAACCTGGTCGGCAAGGCGCAGATCATCCTGTTCTCGTGGAAGCCCGGATCGTCGCTGTGGAATCCTGTCAGCTGGTTCAACGTGCGGCTGAATCGCTTCTTTAAACCTCTGCATTGATGGCCAATCTTCGGGCCGAGGCGGTCGCGGCGCTGGAACGGCGCATCGGCCATCCCTTCAGGGACAAGGCGCTGCTGGAGCGCGCCCTGACCCACGCCAGCGTGGGCGAGGGCGCGCCCGTGGGCGCCCACGGACCGCGCGACAACGAGCGACTGGAGTTCCTGGGCGACCGGGTGCTTGGCCTTCTGGTGGCCGATCGGTTGTCTCGGGAGTTTCCCACGGCCGATGAGGGGCAACTGTCGTCCAGCCTGCACGCCCTGGTCGACAAGACCGCCTGCGCCCGTGTGGGCGAGGCCCTGGGGGTCGGTCCCGCGCTGCGGCTATCGCCTGGCGAAACCAAGACCGGCGGGCGTCGCAAGGCCGGGGTCATCGCCGATGCGGTCGAGGCCATATTGGCGGCCGTCTATCTGGACGGCGGGCTGGAGGCGGCGCGGGTCTTCTTCGAAAGCGCCTGGGCGACCGAGCTGGCGGCCCCGCCGTCGCGGACCGTGACCAACCCCAAGTCGGCCCTGCAGGAGTGGGCCCAGGGGCAGGGACGGCCGCTGCCGACCTATCGCGTGGCGGATCGTACGGGTTCGGACCATGCACCGACTTTCACCGTCGAGGTTTCGGTTCAGGGCGTGGAGCCCTTGACCGCACAGGGGCGTTCGCGTCAGGAGGCGGAGAAGGCGGCCGCGACGGCCCTCCTGAAACGTGAAGGCGTGATTTGACCGATTTCGAAAACCAGCGGGCGGGCTTTGCCGCCATCATTGGCGCGCCGAACGCCGGCAAGTCGACGCTGGTCAACCGGCTGACCGGATCCAAGGTCTCGATCGTCACCCAGAAGGTGCAGACGACGCGCTTCCCCGTGCGGGGCATCGCCATGGACGGCGACGCCCAGATCGTTCTGGTGGACACGCCCGGCATCTTCACTCCGCGCCGCCGCCTGGACCGCGCCATGGTGGCCTCGGCCTGGGGCGGTGCGCAGGACGCGGACATCGTGGTCCACCTGATCGACGCCCAATCGCACATCAATTCGGAAGGCCGCGAAGGCACGGCGGCGGATCGCCGCTCGGCCGAGGACACCGAGACCATCATCGCCAATCTGCAGTCCACCGGGACCAAGGTGGTGCTGGCGCTGAACAAGATCGACGGCATGCGCCGCGACACCCTGCTGGCCCTGTCTCAGAAGCTGTTCGAGAGCGGCGTCTATGAGGAGGTCTATATGATCTCCGCCGCCAACGGCGACGGGGTCGAGGATTTGAAGCAGCGTCTGGCCCGGTCCATGCCCAAGGGGCCGTGGCTCTATCCGGAGGACCAGGCCGCCGATGTGCCGGTGCGGGTCCTCGCGGCCGAGATTACGCGGGAGAAGGTCTATCTGCGCGTCCACGAGGAACTGCCCTATTCGGCGGCTGTGGAGACCACCAGCTTCGAGGATCGCGCCGACGGCTCGGCGCGGATCGAGCAGACCATCTATGTCGAGCGCGAGAGCCAGCGGCCCATCGTCCTGGGCAAGGGCGGCCAGACCCTGAAATGGATCGGCCAGAAGGCGCGCGAGGAGCTGAACGAGATCCTGGGGCGTCAGGTCCACCTGTTCCTGACGGTCAAGGTCGACTCGAAGTGGCAGGATTCGCGGGCGCTCTACGCCCAGTTCGGTCTCGATTTCGACGTCTAAGTTCCCGTGTTCGAAGTGCCGCGTACCGCCGGGTCTCATCCCCGGCTCGTTCTGGGCGTTCTGGGAGCGCTGATCCTCGGTGGCGCGGTCTGGGCCGGGATCGCCACGGTCAGCAAGCCCAAGGCCGACGCCGTTCTGGCGGAGATGCGGCCCGATGCGCCGCCCCGTCCGCCTCTGGTCGTGGTTCAGGACCTGCCGCAACTGGCGGCGCGGCTGGACCGCGAGGTCGCCGCCGGTCGGTTCATGGGGGCCGTGCTGGTGGCCAAGGGCGATCATGTCCTGTTCCGTCAGGTCTATGGCAAGGCTAACTACGAACGGGATCAACCGCTGGCGCTGAATTCACGTTTCCGCCTGGCCTCGATCTCGAAACAGTTCACGGCGACGGCCATCCTGCGTTTGCAGGACGAGGGAAAACTGAACGTCTCGGATCCGGTCTGCAAATGGATCCAGCCCTGTCCCAAGGCCTGGGAGCCGGTGCGGATCAGCCATCTGCTGTCGCACACCTCGGGCATCCCCGACCTGATGGCGCGGCCCGGCTGGGGCATGCGGCGCACGACCCACGCGACCCTGGCCGAGCTGACCGAGGATTCGAAGCGGTTCGGCCTGCAGTTCCAGCCTGGGACCAAGGTCCGCTACGACAACGCCGGCTTCAACCTGGCGGCGGCCATCGTCGAAAAAGCCAGCGGGCGGGCGTACGAGACCTATATGCGCGAGACCTTCTTTGAGCCGCTGGGCATGAAGGACAGCGGCCTGGATCTGGACGGCGGCGATCACCGGGTGATCATGGGTTACGCCAACTTCCCCGGCGGACTGGCGGCCCAGCCGAACGCCAACACCTCGATCGTCGCCGGGGCGGGGGCCGTTTACTCGACGCTGGACGACCTGCTGGTCTGGCAAAGGGCGCTACATCGGGGCGAGTTGCTGAAGCCGGTCTCCTATCAGCAGATGCTGGCCGACCATGCGCCGGAGGATACGCCGAAGGAACGGGGACATCCGCGCCGTGACTGGGGCTACGGCATCTTCTCGAACCGATTGGGCGATCAGGTGCGGCCCAGTTTCCAGGATCGCCAGATCTATCACACCGGCAGCTGGGGCGGATTCCGCAACCTGATGCTCTATCAGCCTGACCAGGATGTGACCGTGATCGTCCTGTCCAACAACTATCATCTGCGCGATCAGGTCTTCTTGATCACGCAACAGGCCATGGCCGAGGCGCTGGGACGGGAATTTCCCACGACACTGGCCCGCTAGGCCCCCCGTCAGGAGGGCAGCATGGAGCCCGTGTCGATGAACCTCTGGTGCCAGGACAGCGCCTCGTTCAGCAGGTGCGGCGATTGCAGGCCGTACGATCCCTTCAGCGCGCGATCGTAATAGTCGGTCAGACCGTCGCGATAGGCGGGGTGGGCGCAGTTGGCGATGATCAGGCGCGCGCGCTGTTTCGGCGACAGGCCGCGCAGGTCGGCCAGCCCCTGTTCTGTGACGATGACCTGAACGTCCTGGGTGATGTGGTCGACGTGGCTGGCCATAGGGACGATGGCCGAGATCGCGCCGCCCTTGGCCGTTGATGGGGTGACGAAGCAGGAGATGAAGGCGTTGCGCGAAAAGTCGCCCGAGCCGCCGATGCCGTTCTGGATGCGCGACCCCATGACCTGGGTGGAGTTGACGTTGCCGTAGATGTCAGCCTCGATCAGACCGTTCATGGCGATGCACCCGAGGCGACGGATCAGCTCGGGGTGGTTCGAAATCTCCTGCGGCCGCAGAATGATCTTGCCGCGAAACTGCTCCATCCGGCCGTTCAGGTCGGCGGCGGCCTCGGGACTGAGCGAGAAGGCGGTGGCAGAGGCCACGGTCAGCTTGCCGGCGTCCAGCAGGTCCAGCATCCCGTCCTGAATGACCTCGGTATAGGCCGCCATCCGTTCGAATGGGCTGTCCATCAAACCAGCCAGCACGGCGTTGGCGACATTGCCGACGCCGGATTGCAGCGGCAGCAGGGCGGCAGGCAGACGGCCGACCCTCACCTCATGCTTGAGGAATTCGATCAGGTGGCCGGCGATGGCGCGGGCGGTGGCGTCCGGCGCGGCGAAGGGCAGGTTGCGGTCCGGGGCCTCGGTCTCGACGATGGCGACGATCTTGTCCGGATCGCAGCGGAAGGTCGGTTGTCCGATCAACTGGTCCGCCTTGGTCAGCGGAATTGGCACCCGGTTCGGCGGCAGGGCTGTGCCGTAATAGATGTCGTGCATCCCCTCCAGCGCCGGGTTCTGCCAGGCGTTGACCTCCAGGATGACGCGCTCGGCCCGGTCCAGCCAAGTCTTGTTGTTGCCGATGGAGGAGGAGGGGACCAGGGTTCCGTCGGCGTTGATGGCTGAGACCTCGACCACGGCCGTGTCCAGCGGCCCCAGTACGCCCTGCCAGACGACCGGCGCCAACTGGCTGAGGTGCATGTCCAGATAGTCCATCTGGCCCGAATTGATCTTCTCGCGGGCGATGGGATCGGAGTTGTAGGGCAGGCGGCGTTCGATGCCGTCGGCCTTGGCCAGGGCGCCGTCCAGTTCCGGCCCCGTCGAGGCTCCGGTCCAGACGTTCAGCCGGAAGGATTCTCCGGCGTCATGGGCGGCCTCGATCCGTTCGGCCAGGGCCGGCGGCACCAGCTTGGGATAGCCCGAGCCGGTGAAGCCGCTCATGCCCACGGTCGAACCGGCGGGAATCAGGGCGGCGGCGTCCTGGGCGGACATCACCTTGGAACGCAGGGACTGGCTGCGGATACGCGACATGGGCTCTTCAAGGTTGCGGTCGGGGAGGACCTGGGCGTCACGGTGCTAGGCGGCGCGGTAGTCGCGATCCATTCGACCTTGGTCGAGGCCGGAGCGCGCATCCATGATCCTGGTCAAACCTTCCGGGAACGGGGCGCGGCGCGGGCGGTTAGCGATGGACAGAGAAAAGGACCGCCGATGAAAGCCCTCATCCTGAACTGCACCCTAAAGCCGTCGCCCGAGACCTCCAGCACCGAGGCCCTGGCGCGGGTGGTGATCGACGAGCTGGAGAGGGGCGGGGGCGAGACCGAGATCGTCCGGCTGGTCGATCTGAACCTCAAGCCCGGGGTGAAGACCGACCAGGGCGACGGCGACGACTGGCCGGCGGTCCATGCGAAGATCATGGCGGCCAATATCGTCGTCTTCGCCACCCCCACCTGGATGGGCCAGATGTCGAGCGTCTGCATGAGGGCGCTGGAGCGGATGGACGCCCTGTTCGAGGAGACGGACGACAGCGGGCGGCCCGTGTCGTTCGGCAAGGTCGCCGGCATCGTCATCACCGGCAACGAGGACGGCGCCCACCATATCGTCGCCACCGTGTCCCAGGCCCTGATCGACATGGGCTTCACCATCCCCGCCCAGAGCTGGACCTACTGGCACCTGGGTCCGGGCCCAGGGCCGGACTATGTGGAGACGGATCAGGGGCATGCCTATTCCGACCGGGTCGGTCGCAATGCGGCGCGCAACCTGCTGGCCCTGGCCAGGGTGCTGAAACCCGACACCTACCCCGTTCCCGAAAGTGCGGAACAGGAGTAGAACGACGGCATGATCGCCGTCCTGCTCGCCGCCCTGGCCCTCCAGACCTCCGCGCCCTCGTCTTGGGCCGGGCCCGCGCCCGCGGACGACCGGGCCGGGGTCGTCGCTGAACCGGCGGCGCGGGCGGCGGCTGCCACGCTGGACCGGATGCATGCGGCGGCGTCGCAGGCGGACGGCGCCGCCTATTTCGACCAGTTCGCGCCGGGCGCCCGCTTCATCGGCACCGATGCGTCCGAACACTGGGATCTGGCGCAGTTTCGCGCCTATGCCGATCCCATCTTCGCCCAAGGCAAGGGCTGGACCTATCATCCGCGCGACCGGAGTCTGAGCGTATCGGGCGATATCGCCTGGTTCGACGAGAAGCTGGATCACGACGCCTATGGCGAACTGCGCGGATCGGGGGTGCTGCGCCGTTACGGCCCCGGCGAGACCTGGAAGATCGAGCAATATGTCCTGAGCTTCGCGGTGCCTAACGACCGGGCAGACGCCGTGGTGGACCTGATCCGCGATCCCGCCGAAGCCCCCTGATGGATTTTTATGAAGAGGCCTTTGTCCTCTCGGCGCGCGCCCATGGGGACACCGGCGCCGTGGTGGACCTGCTGACCGAGACGCACGGACGGCGAGCGGCCTATGTGGCGGGCGGGGCGTCGCGCAAGATGAAACCCTTCTTGCAGCCGGGGGCGCGGGTCGTCGCCGACTACCGGGCGCGGACCTCGGATCATCTGGGCGGGGCGCGGCTGGAGCCGGTGGGCGAGGGGCCCAGCGCCCTGTTCGACGACGCCCTGGCCCTGACCGGACTGGCGGCGGCGGCCGGGGTGGCCCAGGGCGCCCTGCCGGAGCGGGAGCCGCATCCGGGGGTCTTCCTGGCCTTCGAGGCGCTGATGGCGGCCTTCGCCCTGCCGGAGGTGTGGCCGGCCATCTTCGTGCGGTTCGAGGCAGGGCTGCTGGAGGATCTGGGGTTCGGTCTGGACCTGTCGAGATGCGCCGCGACGGGGACGGCCGACGACTTGATCTATGTCAGCCCCCGCACCGGCCGGGCCGTCAGCCGCGACGCCGGCGCCCCCTATGCCGACAAGATGCTGAGCCTGCCGCCCTTCATGCTGGGCGCGCAGGCGGGGCTGGTCGAGGGCGACGTTAAGGCCGGTTTCTCGCTGACCGGGCATTTCCTGGAGCAGTTCGTCTTTCACCCGCAGAACAAGCCGTTGCCGGCGGCGCGGGTCTGGATGCTGGACAAGCTGGCCGAGGCCGGACGGCTTTAGGCTCCTCCGCCTAGAAGATCATCGACAGGATTCCGACCTCACGCCTCGGCGTATAGGCGAGGTCATAGCCGGGAACCGAAACGACGGCGTTATCCGTGTCCCGAGGGAAGAAGATCCCGAGGGAGATCTTGTTCGCGGCGTTCAGGTCGAGCGACATCTGGCCGCGCAGTTTCCAGTGATCATACTCCAGCCGCCGGAGGAAGCCGTCCCAGTCACGGCGGTTCTCGCACGTCAACTCCACAACGATCTCGTCGGACGGCGCGTTCTCGATGGGATTGTTCAGCAAGAAGTCGGCGCGCCCGCCGTCTGGATAGACACGGGCGTCGCGGTCGATCCAGGCATGGGGAACGACCTCGCGAATATGGGCGGCGATCTCGATCTGGGCCCAGACCTCCCACTGGTCGGCGGCGCGCCCTACGGACTGGATGCGATCCGCATTGCCAGCCGCCCATCGGGCGATGATCGTGATGAAGTCGTTGATCGTCAGGTTCATTTGTTCGTCGTCCTGCGTACGGGCCGTCGCGCGCGACGGGTGTGGATGAGGAGAAGGGTGCGGGGGCCGCTCACGCGCGGCCAGAGCCGCGAGGGTGAGAACCAGCGGCACGAAAGATCGCGACATCTGTGAATGCTCCCGCTCGGATACGGGCGTGAAGGAGACCATGTCCGGCGCCCGTCGACGTCCCAAAGCAAGGCGTCGCCCTGCACGACACCAGGCGGAAGACGCGTCAGCCGGCCTTTTGTGAACGCCGTGCCTTGTCGAGATGAAATCGATCCCGGGCGGTTCACGGATCGCGGCTTCCCGCGTCATGTCGGTGGAGGCCGTCTTCAGCGGGGCCGGGCGACCTCCTTCCAGCGGGCCTCGATCCAGCGGACAGGAGACAATTCATGGCTATTCCGACACCGGTGAACGGTCAGATCACCGACGCCGTCACCCAGGCCAACGTGAAGGTTCTGGGCGACGCCCCGGCGATGGCGATGGGGGCGATCTATCAGTCGCTCGCCCATTCGACGGGCATTCTCTACGAGAACGCCGCCTCGTCGCAGCAGCAGCTGGCGATCGCCGCCCAGGCCGCGACCAATCAGGGCGTGATCCAGATCTACAGCGTCGACACCATGGCCGGCGCGGTCGCCACCTCGAAGATCGCCCAGTCCGACGTGCCGGACAACATGATGGCGCTGCTGACCGCGCTGCGCGCCGTCGGCCCTGCCGCAGCCGTTACCTGACCCTGGCCCATCACATCACCAGCCCGATCCAACACATAACCAGAAGGACTTGAGACATGGCGCTTCCGACTCCCGTCAACGGCATGATCACCGACGCCGTCACCCAGGCCAACGTGAAGGTTCTGGGCGACGCCCCGGCCATGGCCATGGGGGCGATCTATCAGTCGCTCGCTCACTCGACCGGCATTCTCTACGAAAACGCCGCCTCGTCGCAGCAACAATTGGCGATCGCCGGCCAGGCCGCGACCAATCAGGGCGTAATCCAGATCTACAGCGTGGATACGATGGCCGGCGCCGTCGCGGCGAGCAAGATCAGCCAGTCCGACAGTCCCGACAATCTGATGTCCCTGCTGACTGCGCTGCGTGCGACGCAGGGGTGAGGTCGGGCGACGTTCTGGCGGCGCGCATCTGCGCCCCAGGTCGAGGACGAGTGACTGCCGCGGCGGGAGGCTGGCGCCCGCCGCGCCAAACCCAGGAGAACCATCGTGGCCGAGGCGAGCAAGAAGGAAGAGGCGGCGGACGCCTGTGCGCCTGACCGCGGCGATTTCGACGACATTCTGAAATTGATCATGGAGCTGAGCCGTAATCCGGCGACGGCGCCAATGGCGGAATCCGTGGCCAGCACCTTGTTGGCCGTGGTGGGTTCGGGGCCGAGCTTTGCGGCCATGCAGAGCCTGGTCGCCGCCAACCAGGCCAGCGGCGCGATGTATTTCAACGCCGTCGCCAATCAGCAGGCCACCAACATCCTGGGCATGGTCGCGACGATGAATTGCGTTCAGGCGCTGATGGACAAGCCGTCGGTCATTCCTTGGCCGGACGTCGCCCCTCGTCACGAGGAGCCGTTCGAATGACCGAGGAAGAAAAGATCGCGAGGCAAAGGGCGCGTGCCGCCCATGCGGCGGCCGATCTGTATCTTTGCGCCGGAGCTGGGGTCTGCAATGCGAGCCTGATCACCCTGCTGGCGTCTGCGGATGCGTTCGCCGCCCGATTGCAGGCCTCGACATTTCACTCAGCGGAGCTGTCGACCTTGCAGCTTCGGCAACTGGCGGTGAGCCTGGCCGACCTGCAACCGGCGCCGAAGAGTCGGGCCCGCGACGTCGGGGTCAGCGCGGTGTCGCGCATGGAACGCGAGACGTTCTCGCCCGTCCACGGCGCGCCCGTCGTCACCTGAACCTGGAGAGGAGATTTCGTCATGACCGACGCCGTCAATGCGCAGATCACCGACGCCGTCACACAGACCAACGTCAAGGTGCTGGGCGAGGGGCCGGCCGAGGCCGTGGCCGTATCCGTCCAGGCCGTGGCCCACGCCACCAGCCTGTCGGTCGAAAACGCCAGCCAGACCCAGGGCGGCATGCAGCAGATCAATAATGCCGCAGTCGGAGCCCTGATCGCCAAGATCCTCGAAATCCCGGTTCCCTGAGCCATGGCCTATCCGACCCCGGTCAACAGCCAGATCACCGACGCGGTGACGCAGCAGAACCTGATGGTTCTGGGCTCCGCCTCGACGATCGCCATGGGGTCGATCTACCAGAGCGCCGCCCATTCCACGGCGATCGTGTTTCAGAACGCCGTTCAGGCCCAGCGTCAGGCCTCGATCTGCGCCCAGGCCGCGACCAACCAGGGGGTGATGCAGGTCTACGAGATGGGCGGGATGGCCTCGGCCGTGGCGACTACACGCATCGCAGCGCGGCCGCCGGCGCGCGACCCCGTCGAATCCGCCCTGGTCCTGCTCGTCGCCCTCAAATTGTTGAACCTCTAGATCGTCAGGACGTGAGCCATGACCGACACCGTCAATCTGCAGGTCACCGATGCGGTCACCCAGACCAACGTCAAGGTGCTGGGCGAGGCCCCCGCCCAGTCGATGGCCCTGGTCTATCAAAGCATGGCGCATTCGATTTCGCTGGCCATGCAGAACGCGCAGCAGGCCCAGGGGGGGCTGCAGCAGATCGGCAACGCCGTCACCTCCAGCGCCGTCACCATGATCATGAACGCGGCGCAGAAATAGCGCCTTCCCTCTAAAACGAAAGCCGTCGCACCGTGTCCCAAACGACCGTCAATCCGCAGATCAAAGACGCCGTGGAATCCTCGACAAATTGGGCGATGGGTTTCGCCAAGCTGGAGGACGGCACATCCCTGGATGTCGTGCGGGTCTCGGCCGGCGCGGCCATCGCCTACGACAAGGCGACCCAGGCGGCGGCCCTGGCGGCCCAGGACGCGGCCGACTACCAGCGCAACATGCTGTCGATCAGCACGACGGTCCAAGGCAAGGCCATGGCCATGATGCTGGCGTCCAGCGGCATGAGCGAGCCGGCTCTGATCGCCTATGCCATGGCGCTGGTCAGTTCGCTGGCCGCGCCGATCGCGGCGGGCATGGCGGCGGAGTCCGTCGCCAAGGTTCTTCCCGAATTCCCCAGACACTGAACCGAGCAGCAAGGAGCATCCAATGACCAGGTTGACCGTATCGAGGGCGAGCGACGCCGAGGCCGTCGTTCAGGAGGCGCAGGCGCTCGAATGGGAGACGCAGCGCGAGACCGAACAATGGAGAGAGACTGCAGGCGACCGACCGTCCGACGAGCGTTTCGAGGAGGTCCAGGAACGCTACTGGGCCCTTCGAGAGGCAGCCGCCGCCGTGGTCGACATCCTGTATGAATTGCAGGGGCCGTCGCTGGGCGGACCTTACTCGGCTTGGGCGACTGACCAGCTGGAGACGGCGCGGAACCTGCTGGCCGATATCAAGAAGGGAGAGCTGGTCGAGAAGACGTCGCTGGTTCCGATCTCTTCGACCAAGAAGTGATCGGGAGCGGCACGTCATGACCGAGGATGTTTCCTGGGGGCCTGGCGGCGCGCCGCCCGATCCGACGCCGCCGGCCAAGGATCCCATCGTGCTGGCGGCTCAGAAGATGGTGGTCCAGGTGTTCGAGACCATGGCGGCCCAGTTGCCGGAACTGCTCAAGGCCCAGGCCTCGCCGGGGACGCAAATCCCGGAGTTCACCGAGGCCATGTTCGCCCAGTTGACCGTTCAACTGAACCGCGCGCTGGGGACGTCGCCGACGGACAGCGGAGAAGGGAAATGAGCAGCGAACACACCACGCGCAGCCAGCACCTGTACGACTCTATCGCAGAGCAGAAACATGCGGTCGTCGATAGTTTCGCCGACCAGCGCGAGGTGCTGAAGCGCGCCGTGGCCGAGCAGCGGCTGGCGGCCATGCCGGAGGACATGCGGCGCACGGCCATGGGAGCGTCGGCCCACGTCAGCGCGGAGATCGTCGAGGCCTTACAGAAGATCATCGCCCGTGAGGTGACGCGCCAGCTGGATCTGGCCCTCTGCGCCATGATCGAACAGAGCGCACGTGCACATTCGACCGATGGGGGCAGCGGCGGCGCGGCCATTCAAAAGTAGCTGATTTTATTTACCGTTGTGCGCGGTCTCGGCTTCACAAAATCCAGATATACCCGTCTGGGTTGTATAGCGAGGTGTATCTGAACCTTCGGCACATTGGCTCCTTTCCCTGACCGGAGGACGCCGCCGCCGGATCCCCCGCTGGTTCTGTCGAACTATGCGGGAGGGACGGACGCCTCGTCGAGGTTCGGGCTCCCCGCCGCGATCGAGGGGGAGTGAGATCCATGAATGTCGTCCGGTTGTTCCCGGATCACGGCGCCGGGGAAGGGGATGCGGGGCACGTGCCGCCCATCAGGGCGCAAGGCGCGGTCCGGGCGTTTCGCGCCCCGCCGCATTCGCCTTCTCCGGCCGAAATCCTGTCCCGTGTCGGCGGTCGGCCGGCGGGTTCGGGCCGTCGAGCGCCGACTCCCGCGGAGATTATCGCCAGGTCCCTGGAGCGGCCACAAACCCTCGAACGGTTCTGGGGCATCTGGATGGCGCATCAAGGCGCGCTGCAGCGACGCAGTCTGCGTCTGTCAGGGGGAAATCGGGCGGATGCGGAGGATGCGCTGAGCGCCGCCATGGTCCGCGCGGCCCAGGCTTTCGACCGCCAGCCCGTGCAGAACCCTGGGGCCTGGCTGGTACGGATTCTTCACAACGCCTGCATGGACCAGCATCGCCAGAACGCCAATCGCATCCCGATCGAGACCGCCGACGCCGACCTGCCGTCACCGTCGGCGGCAGCCTGGGTCAAGGCGGCGCCGTCGCCGGAGGAGGCCCTGTCGCAGCAGGAGAGCGACGCCGCATGGGGCAGGGCGCTGAGCGCCTTGCCGGAGGCCCTGGTCGAGCCGCTGCGGCTGCATCTGGACGATTGGGGCGACGACCGGATCGCCGCCCATCTGAACATCAGCCGCGAACTGGTTCGCAAACGGCGGCAACTGGCCAGGAACCGGCTTCGGCTGTTGCTGGACCTCTAGCCGAAGGTGAAGGCGAAGACCTGGGCGCCGGGATCCAGGAATTCGATCTCGAACGTGCGTTCCCGCACCGGTCCTGACTGGCGCACCAGCTGGTACAGGCGCTGCCGGTCGATCCGACCCATGCCCTGGGCGTCGATGTCCGTTCCTGCGTCGACGCCGGGCGCCTGACCGTCGATCAGGACGCGGAAACGCGGCAAAGCGCCGTTGGCCCTCGGACCCATGACCAGATGAAGGTCGCGGGCCTTGAAGCGGAACGAGACCCGGCCGCCGGCCGTCGCCAGTTCGGCGTGTTCGCGGGTCACGCGCCAGCGACCGACCAGGCTCCAGTCGTTGAGGGTTAGGGGACTGGCGACATAGGCCTTGACCGTGTCCCGGGCGAAGCCGCCGGGTGAGCGGAAATTCTCGGCGCGCGCATAGCCGACATAGGTCTCGGGCGAGGCGACCTGGTTCATGTCGGCGGCCGCCTCGGCCCCCTGGGCCTGGATCTGCACCACGCCGTCGGCGACGTGGGCGGCCCCCGCCTCCTTCAGCAGTTGCTGGATGACGCGTTCAGAGCCCTCGTAGTCGCCCTCGCCGAAATGGTGGTGACGGATCCGGCCCTTGGCGTCGATAAAGTAGTGGGCCGGCCAGTACTGGTTCTTGAAGGCGCGCCAGACAGCGAAATCGTTGTCCATGGCGACGGGATAGTCGACGCCCAGTCGGCGCACGGCGTCGCGGACATTGGCCTCGGACTTCTCGAAGGCGAACTCGGGCGTGTGGACGCCGATCACCACCAGGCCCTGGTCCTTGTACTTTTCGGCCCAGGCGCGGACATACGGGATGGAACGCAGGCAGTTGATGCAGGAATAGGTCCAGAAGTCGACCACCACGACCTTGCCGCGCAGCTGTTCCGGCGTCAGGGGCGGGGAGTTGATCCAGGTCGTTGCCCCGGTGAAGGCCGGCAGCTGGCCCTCGACCGGAAGGTTGGCCAGGTCGGTCGGGGCCTGGTTCATCGGCGCACCGCGGCCGATGGTGGTCAGCAGGGCCTGTTCCAGCCGGCCGGTGCTGCCGGCGGAAATCCGGGTCAACAGGCCGGTGTCGACGCCAAGGCCGATGGCGACCACGCCGATCAACACCAGGGCGCCCAGGCCGCGTCGCAGCCATTCGCCGGCGCCGAGCGCGCCCTTCATCGCCTTGAACACCCTGCCGCCGACGACCAGGGCCAGGGCCAGGGATGTGGCGGCGCCCAGGGCGTAGGCCAGCAGAAGCACCGTGGTGCCGACACCCGCGCCCTGAAGCGCCGCGCCGGTCAGGATCACGCCCAGGATCGGTCCGGCGCAGGGCGCCCACAACAGGCCGGTGGCGACGCCCAGCAGCAGGGAGGCGCGGACGTCGCCCTGGTCGCCCGATTGGCGCTCGGCCCTTTCTGTCAGCCAGGAGCCCAGGACCACGAAAGGCCGCATCAGCCGGTCGCCCAGGCGGGGGATCAGCAGGCTGAGCCCCAAAACCGCCATGACCGCCAGGGCGATCCAGCGCCCGACCTCGTTGGCGCGCACGGCCCACCCGCCGCCCAGGGCCGCCAGTGTGGCCACCCCGGCGAATGTGACGGCCATGCCGACCAGAAGGGGCAGGCCGTTGCGGAGGAAGGGCCGGTCGGCGCGGGCGAAGACGAAGGGCAGGACCGGCAGGATGCAGGGACTGACGATGGTCAGGGCGCCGGCGAGATAGGAGAGCAGGAACAGGATCATGGAAGGCGGGCCTGACGTGAGCGGGTCATTCTCATACGAAGGATGGGGGCGTTCGGTTACCTTTCGGCGCGCTTCTCCCACAGATAGGCGCCCTGTCGGGCGTAGGACGGGCTAGACTTCCGGCTTCCGATCCCCGATTCGCTGGCCCATGACGATCCACGCTCCGCCGCCGGAAGGCGGCCGTATCATCGACGAGCCGATGGAGACGGCGCTCAGCCGTCGCTATCTGGCCTACGCCCTGTCGACCATCACCAATCGCGCCCTTCCTGATGTGCGCGACGGGTTCAAGCCCGTGCACCGGCGCATCCTGTACGCCATGCACCAGATGCGGCTGAACCCGCAGGCGGCGGCGCGCAAATGCGCCAAGGTCGTCGGCGAGGTCATGGGCGGCTATCACCCGCACGGCGACGCCTCGATCTACGAGGCCCTGGTGCGTCTGGCCCAGGACTTCGCCCAGCGGTATCCGCTGGTCGACGGACAGGGCAATTTCGGCAATATCGACGGCGATAGCGCCGCCGCCATGCGCTACACCGAATGCAAGCTGACCCCGGCCGCCGTCCTGCTTCTGGACGGGATCGACCAGGACTCGGTCGATTTCCGGGCCACCTACGACGATCAGGACGAGGAGCCGGTCGTCCTGCCGGCCGGCTTCCCCAATCTGCTGGCCAACGGCTCGTCCGGCATCGCCGTGGGCATGGCGACCTCGATACCGCCGCACAATGTCGGCGAACTGATCGACGCCTGCCAGATGCTGCTGGAGCGGCCCGACACGACGACGGCCGAACTGGTGCAACTGGTGCCCGGCCCGGACTTCCCGACCGGCGGCGTCGCCGTCGAAGGCCACGCCTCGATCCTGGACGCCTACGAGACGGGCCGGGGCGGGGTGCGACTGCGGGCGCGCTGGGAGACCGAGGACCTGGGGCGCGGCGTGTGGCGGATCATCGTCACCGAGATGCCCTATCAGGTGCAGAAATCGCGTCTGATCGAGGCGCTGGCGGATCTGATCGAGCACAAGAAGGCGCCCCTGCTGGGCGACGTGCGTGACGAGTCGGCCGAGGACATCCGCCTGATCCTGGAGCCCAAGAACCGCACCATCGAGCCCGAGATGCTGATGGAGAGCCTGTTCAAACTGTCCGATCTGGAGGTCCGCTTTCCGATCAACATGAATGTGCTGGACGCCACCGGCACGCCGCGCGTCATGGGGCTGAAGGAGTGCCTGCGGGCCTTCCTGGATCACCGGCGCGAGGTGCTGAACCGACGCTCGGAATGGCGGATCGCCCGGGTGGAGAAGCGGCTGCACCTGCTGGAAGGCCTGCGTATCGTCTTCCTCAATATCGACGAGGTGATCCGCATCGTCCGCGAGGAGGAACAGCCCAAGGCCGTCCTGATCGCGCGCTTCGGTCTGACCGAGGTCCAGGCCGACTTCATTCTCGACACCCGACTGCGCCAGTTGGCGCGTCTGGAAGAGATGACGATCGAGAAGGAGTTCAAGGACCTGTCGGAAGAGCTGGCCAATCTGAAGGCGCTGACGTCGTCGGAAGGCAAGCAGTGGAAAGCGATCTCCAAGGAGCTGGAGGCGGTGCGCAAGGCGCTGATCTCGCCGCGCCGGACGACCATCGCCGAAGCCGTGGACACCTCGGCCTTCGTCGCGCCCGAAGCCTTCATCCCGCGCGAGGCCATTACGGTCATCCTGTCGGAACGCGGCTGGATCCGCGCCGCCAAGGGCAAGGTCGAGGATCCGTCGGAACTGAAGTTCAAGGAAGGCGACCAGCTGGCCTATCTGGTCCCGGCCTTCACCACCGACAAGCTGCTGGTGGCGGCGTCGGACGGGCGGATCTTCACCATCGGGGCGGACAAGCTGGCGTCCGGGCGCGGGCACGGCGAGCCGCTGCGCCTGATGATCGATCTGGACGAGAAGGCCGAGATCATCAATGTGCTGGCGCATCAGCCGGGCGGGAAACTGCTGATCGCGTCCAAGGCGGGGTACGGCTTTGTCGCCCCTGAGGACGACACCCTGGCTCAGAAGCGCGGCGGCAAACAGGTGCTGAACGGCGAGATGCTGGCCGTGCTGCGCGTGACCGGCGACCACATCGCCACTATCGGCGAGAACATCAAGACGCTGATCTTCCCCCTGGCCGAACTGCCCGAGATGGGCCGCGGCAAGGGGGTGAGGCTGCAGAACTTCAAACAGGGCGGCCTGGCCGATGTGACCGTGTTCAACGCCGAGACGGGGCCGGAATGGGCCGACGGCGGCGGACGTCGCCGCAACTGGCCCGACTGGAAGGACTGGCTGGGCAAGCGCGCCGGCGCCGGTCGCCAGGGACCGCGCGGCCTGCGCAAGTTCCGCTAGGGCGCGGCCGCCAATAGACGGCGCACCGCCTCCATGTCCAACGCCTCGACGGTCACCGGCTCGCCGATCGCCGTCGAGGTGGTGGTGGTCGCCTTCAGCAGCGAGTTGATTATGGCCTCCTCGGTCGCCTCGGCGACGGCGACGAACAAGGGCGACATCCGGTCGTTGGGCCAGTCGATGACGGTCGCCGCGCCGGACCGACGCTCGGGCGTGCGGCGCACGCTCTCGGCGGTCGAGAAGGCGATGGCGTAGTCGCCCGATCCGTTGGAGAAGGCGGCGCCCGTGCGAGCCAGGCCGGCGAAGGCGCGGTCGGCCAGGCGTTCCAGATTGCGATCAGACAAGGGGGCGTCGGTGGCCACCACGATCATGATCGAGCCGTCGGCCCGTTCCTTCTCCAGTTCGTCGCGCAGATAATAGCGGCCCAGCAGCACGCCGATCGGGACGCCGTCTATGGTCAGGGCGCCGCCGAAGTTCGACTGGACCAGGACCCCGACAGTGAAGCCGCCCAGACCTTCGGGCAGACGACGCGAACTGGTGCCGATCCCGCCCTTGAATCCGAAGGCTATGGTGCCGGTCCCGGCGCCCACCGCGCCTTCTTCGACCGGGCCGGAACGGGCGTCGCGGATGGCCTGCAGAACATGGGCGGCGCGGACATGGCGGCCGCGAATGTCGTTCAGCCCGCCGTCGTTGGTCTCGCCGACCACTGCGTTGACCGAACGGACCTGTTCGTTGCCCGGCTGGGCCAGGGTCCAGTCCAGCACGCCCTCGATGCCTTGAGCCACGGACAGGGTGTTGGTCAGGACGACGGGGCTCTCGATCTCGCCCAATGCGCGGATCTGGGTCACGCCGGCCAGCTTGCCGAAGCCGTTGGCGACCGAGACGGCGGCCGGAACCTTGTCCTGAAACAGATTGCCGCCGTGGGGCAGGACGGCGGTGACGCCGGTGCGGATGTTGTCGCCCTCGCGCAAGGTGACCTGACCGACGCGCACACCTGCGACATCAGTGATGGCGTTCAGCGGGCCGGGCGACAGGAGGCCGATCTCGCGGCCCAGATCGCGCAGACGAGGGCGTTGTTCGGCGTTCTGGGCGGAGGCGGGAAGGGCGGAACTCATAAGGGAGAGGGCGGCGAGGACGAGAGGCAGGCGAGGCGGCACGGCGAACTCCGGAAAAGCCGCTTCACCGTTTCAGCCTGCCGGCGGCAGGTCAATCGTCCAGGACAGTTCACGGAAATGGCGACGAACCCAAGGCTCGTCGCCTGTTTCGATAGGATCAGCAGTCGAAGTAGACGTACTCGATATAGGCGCCCAGTTGGAGCGGCTCGTGATAGGTGCTGCCGTCGCAGTTCTGGCCCGATATCGCGACCAGTTGGCGCGGTTCAGCTTCCTGATTGTAATGATAGGCGACATGCCCCTGTTCCACGGGGCCACGCCCGGGCCAATTTTGCGATGACGCCACGCCGCTGCCTGCAGCGAATATCAGGGCCGTGAATGTCGCCAACTTCGAAATCTTCATTAGCCTGCTCCACATCAGCGCATAAGTGCGCCCTGTCAGACTGTGCTGAATGACTTGGATGTCAATCTGTGGTGGTGTCGCAAGCAACCGAATTTAAGCGGACTTGTCTTCCAGCCGCGTCCAGCCCAGCTTGCCGAGCACTTCCATCGGGCGGAAGTCGGCCTTGTAGTCCATCTTTTCGGAGCCCCGGACCCAGTAGCCCAGATAGACGAAGGGCAGGCCGACCTGGGCGGCCTGGCGGATGTGATCGAGAATAGCGAACCGGCCCAGGCTGCGGCGCTCCATCGTCGGATCGTAAAAGCTGTAGACCATCGACAGCCCGTCCTTGAGCAGATCGGTCAGGGTCACGGCGACCAGATCGCCGGGGCCGCCGTCGGTCGATGGCAGTCGGTATTCGATAAGATGGGTGCGGACAGCCGTGTCCTCGACCATGGCCACATAGTCGAGCCAGCCCATGTCGCTCATGCCGCCGGTCGGGTGGCGGGTGGTCAGATAGCGGCGCAGCAGATGGAACTGTTCGGTCGTGGCCTCGGCCTCGACCAGATCGCGCGACAGGTCGGCGTTGCGCGACAGGACCTTGCGCTGGGAGCGGCTGAAGGCGAACTCCGGCACAGGCAGCCGCACTGAGACACAGGCGTCGCAGGCTTCGCAGGCCGGGCGATAGGCGATGTTCTGGCTGCGACGGAAGCCGGCGACGGTCAGTTCGTCGTTGACATGGGCGCCGTCCGAGAAGGGCAGGTTGGCGAAGACCTTTCGTTCGGTCTTTCCGGGCAGATAGGGGCACGGCGCGACCGAGGTCATGAAGAAGCGGAGCTGACGGGTCGGGACGTGCTGGGTCACGGTGTCAGATCCGCACCCGATCTTGCCGATTTTGCGACGGCCGCTGGCTCATGGTTCGATTTGGCGTCATTCCGCGCCGAGCCGCAAGCATGTTCGCGTCACGGCCGAACCGGTTCACAGCGAGGTGTCCATCGGCAGGACCGGCGCTTCGCGCAAGAGGACGATGGCGATGCGGCGGTTGCCGGCCAGGGTCGGGTCGTCGGGGTACAGAGGGTCGGACCCTGCCTTGCCGGCTACCGAATAGACCCGGTCTGGGTCGACGCCGGCGCCCTGAAGCACCAGCCGCGAGCCGTTGGCGCGTTCCGACGACAGGGTCCAGTCGGCCGGGGCGCTGGCGCGGTTGGAACCTGGCGTGGCGCTGGTGTGGCCGGTGATGGAGATGCGATTGGGCAGTTGATTGATGACCTTGGCGATGGCGCGCAGCAGAACTTGAGCGCGGGCATTGGGGCGCGAGGAGTTGTTGTCGAACATCGACCGCCCTTCCTGATCGACCAACTGGATGCGCAGACCTTCCGGCGTCTGGTCGACGATCAGTTGTTTCGACAGTTCCGCCAGTTCCGGCATCGACTGCATGGCTTGGCGCAGGGATTCAGCGGCGCTGGCGAACTCGGCGGCTTCGCGCTTCTGGATTTCGGCCTGGAGAGCGGCGTCGCTGGCCGAGGAGAGGTTGGAGCTAGGGCCGGCGGCGGTGGAGTCGGGCGGCGCCTCGGGCGCCAGTTGCTCGATGACCGACTGTGAGCCAGAGCTCTTGGGGCCGTCATCGCCCAAAGCGGTGCCGCCCAGCAGGCCGCCCGAGCCGGAGGTGGTTTCGGACACGCTGGCGGGGGCGAAATATTCGGCGATGCCGCGCTTCTGTTCCGGGTCGGTCGTGTTGATCAGCCACATCAGAAGGAAGAAGGCCATCATGGCGGTCACGAAGTCAGCATAGGCCACCTTCCACGCACCGCCGTGGTGGCCGCCGCCGGAGATCTTCTTGACCTTCTTGATGAGGATCGGACGATCGCTCACGGACATGGACGCGTACCCCGGAGAACTGGTGTCCCATTGTGGCGCGGCGAGGTTAACCGCGCGTTGACCTTGAACGACACGGCGGCGCGGCCTAGTCCGACGCGAGCATCAAGGAGCCAGACATGAAGATCGCTTTCGCCGGCCTGGGCGTCATGGGCGCCCCGATGGCGCGTCATCTGGTCGAGGCGGGCCACGCGGTGACCGGCTTCAATCGTACGACGGCCAAGGCCCAGGCCTGGGCGAAGGCGACGGGGGCCGACTTCGCCCCGACCGTGACCGAGGCGGCGAAGGGCGTGGAGTTGTTCGTCCTCTGCGTCGGCAACGACGACGACGTGCGGGCGGTCGTGACCGAGGCCCTGCCGCATCTGGCCGACGGCGCAGTGATCGTCGACCACACCACGACCTCCGCCAAGGTGGCGCGCGAGATGGCGGATCTGGCCGAGGGTCAGGGACGGCGCTTCGTCGACGCGCCGGTGTCCGGCGGTCAGGCGGGGGCCGAGAACGGTCAGCTCAGCGTCATGGCCGGCGGCGACGCCGAGGCCCTGGCGCGGGCCGAGCCGGCGCTGAAATCCTATTCCAAGGCGATCAAGCACATGGGACCGGCGGGATCGGGCCAGTTAACCAAGATGGTCAACCAGATCGCCATCGCCGGCGTGGTCCAGGGGCTGGCCGAGGCGGTGCATTTCGCCCAGGTCGCCGGTCTGGACACTGACTCCGCCTTCGACGCCGTGTCCAAGGGGGCGGCCCAGAGCTGGCAGATGGACAATCGCTGGAAGACGGCGGCCAGGGGCGAGTTCGAGTTCGGCTTCGCCGTCGACTGGATGCGCAAGGATCTGGGCCTGGTGCTGGATGAGGCGCGGTCGAACGGCGCGCGCCTGGCCCTGACCGCCCTGGTCGACCAGTTCTACGCCGAGGTCCAGGCCATGGGCGGCAATCGCTGGGATACCTCCAGCCTGGCGGCGCGGTTGCAGTCGAAGGACTGATCGGGGCTAAAGTCGTCGGTACATGACGTGCAGGCCAACCAGGCCGTGCGTCGGATGATCGAAGGCCTCCGGGACCGTGGCCAGGATGTCGAAGCCCAGAGATTTCCACAGGGCGACCGCGTGGATGTTCGCCTCGACCACGGCGTTGAACTGCATGGATCGGAAGCCGGCGACGCGGGCCTGCTCCAGCGCCGCCTCGCCCAGCCGCCGCGCCACGCCGCGACCGCGCGCCGCCGGGCCGACCATGAAGCTGCCGTTGGCGACGTGGGCGCCGTTTCCCTGCTGGTTCGGGACGATCTTGGCTGCGCCCAGAACGAGGCCCTCCTCGACCGCGACCAGGGTCACGCCCGGCGCCGGCGGGGTCCACATGGCGCGGGCCGCGGCCTCGGTCATGTCGCGCGGATAGGTGTAGGTCTCGCCGGCGCGGGTGACGGTTTCGATGATCGGCCAGAGGCCCAGCCAATCATCGTCCGTCGCGGGGCGGATGTCGAAACCGGTGATCAGGCCTTCTCCCAGCCCATTTCGATGGCCCAGATGGCGAAGGCGTAGTCGTGGGCGACCTCCTTCAGATAGTCGAACCGCCCGGCGGCGCCGCCGTGCCCGGCCTCCATATTGATCTTCAGCAGCACCGGCTTGCCCGAGGTTGTCGCCGGCCGCAGCTTGGCGACCCACTTCTCAGGCTCCCAATAGGTGACGCGAGGGTCGGACAGGCCGCCGGTCGCCAGGATGGCGGGATAGGCTTTCGGCCCGACCTGATCATAGGGGCTGTAGCTCATCATATAGTCGTAGGCGGCCGGGTCCTCGATCGGATTGCCCCATTCGGGCCATTCCGGCGGGGTCAGGGGCAGGGAGACGTCGCTCATGGTGTTGATGACGTCGACGAAGGGCACCTGACCGATGACCCCGGCCCATAGGTCGGGTCGCATATTGTTGACGGCGCCCATCAGCAGCCCGCCAGCCGACCCGCCCTGGGCCACGATGTTTCCCGTCGCGGCGTAATTCCGGTCGATCAGATGTTCGGCGGCGGCGATGAAGTCGGTGAAGGTGTTTTTCTTGGTCATCTTGCGGGCGTCGAGGAACCAGCCCCATCCCTTGTCGGAGCCGCCGCGGATATGGGCGATGGCGTAGATCCAGCCGCGATCCACCAGCGACAGCCGGTTGGTCGAGAAGCTGGCCGCCATCGGATGGCCGTAGGACCCGTATCCGTAGAGCAGAAGGGGGGCGGAGCCGTCGACAGGGGTTGTCTTGCGACGCAGCACCGTGACCGGCACCAGCTGACCGTCCGAGGCCGGGGCGTTCAGCCGTTCGACCACATAGTCGGCGATGTCGTGGCCCGAGGGGATTTCCTGGGTCTTGCGCAGGGTCCGCTCGCGCGTCGCCATGTCGTAGTCGAAGGTCTGGGTCGGGGTGGACGGCGAATTATAGCTGTAGCGGGTGTTGCTCGTCTCGTATTCCGAGGCGCCCGACAGCGACAGGGCGAAGGCGGGCTCGTCCACGGCGATCTCGTGCTCGGCGCCGGCGCGGTCGCGGATAATGATCCGGGTGTTGGCGTCGGCGCGTTCCTGGCGGGCCAGATGGCCCTCGGTCAGGTCCAGCCCCTCGATGAATCGGCCGGGCGTGTGCGGCACCAGATCGGTCCAGTGGGCCCTGGCAGGAGTAGCGGTGGGGGCCTCGACGATCTTGAAGTCGATCGCGTCGTCGGCGTTGGTGCGGATCACCCAACGGTCGCCCCAGTGATCGACGTCATAGCGTACGGCGACGACGCGCGGCTCCAGCACGACCGGCGTCGCGGTCGGGGTTTCGGCCGGGATATAGAGGGCCTCGGATGTTTCCTGGTTCTGGGCGCCGATGACGATGAATTGGTCGTCGGCGGTGCGGCCGACGCCGATGAACATGCCGTCGTCCTCTTCCTCATAGACCAGGACGGTCTCGCCGCCCTTGGCCGGGCGTCGGAAGATCTTGTCGGGGCGGCCGTTGTCGTCGCGGTTGGTCCAGAAGATCCACTGGCTGTCCGGCGAGAAGGTGAAGTCGCCGGTCGCGTTGTCGATCGGATCCGGCAGGACGGCGCCGGTCGCCAGATCCTTCACATAGATCTTGTGCACCTCGGAGCCTTGCGCGTCTTCAGCATAGGCGAACAGGCTGTGGTCGGGGCTGTGAGACGCGGCCGACACTTCCGAATAGGCCTTGCCCTTCGCCAGTTCGTTGGCGTCCAGCAGCAGTTGGGGTGTGGGAGCCATGACAAAGTTCTTCGTCACCGGCTGGCCGTTCACCATCCATGTGCCCTGGCGTTCGACCCGCATATAGAGCGGATGCTGGTCGCCGGTGCGGTATTCGACGTAGTAATTCCAATCCCCGTCAGCGGCGGGAACGGAACTGTCGTCCTCCTTGATCCGACCACGCATCTCCGCGAACATCGTCTCCTGCAAGGGCAGGGTGGAGGCCATCATGGCCTCGCGATAGGCGTTCTCGGCGGTCAGGTGTTCCTTGACGTCGGCCTTGATCAGGGTGGGGTCCTTCAGCACCGCCTGCCAATTGTCGTCCTTCATCCAGTGATAGTCGTCGGTCCGCGTGCGGCCGAGCTGTTCTATGGTTACGGGAATTTTCCTGGCGACGGGGGGCTGAGGCATCGGGGCTCCGGTAGTCTGAACGGGCTTGGAGAGGGCGGGCGTGGCGGCGGCCACGGCTGTCGCAGCGGTGGAAATAATCAACTGTCGACGGTTCATTGGCTTTGCCCCCTTTTCGGATGACCGGACCTTGTGCGTGGCCTATGGGCGGCGTCAAATGAAGAAAAGCCGGGGAAGTGGTTTCCGCTGATGTTCGACCTCCAGACCCAGCCGACGTCCCATGTCGAGGCGGGGCAGACCGATACGCGACCTGCGTGGGATCTGACCGTCTCCCTGATCAACGCCACGGTGCAGATCGACCAGCCGGCCGGCGACGGCACGCGCACGGTCGGAACCGGCTTTCTGCTGAACGCGCCCCGGCCCGACGGCACGCCGCGCACCGTCCTGGTCACCGCCGACCATGTGCTCGAGCGGATGCCCGAGAAGGAGGCGCGGATCGGCTGGCGTGTCGAACTGCCCGACGGGGGGTGGCGGTTCGATCCGCAGCCGGTGACGATTCGCGACGCCGATTCGGATCCGATATGGACCAGCCCCCCCGACCGCGACATCGCCGTTATGGAAATCACCGCGCCGGAGGCCTTCGCCCGCGCCGCCATCCCTATGGCCTGGCTGGCGGACAAGGATACCTTCGACAACGCCGAAGTGGGGCCGGGCGACGACATGCTGTCGCTGGGCTTTCCGCGAGGTCTGTCGGCGAATCGCGCTGGTTTTCCGATTCTGCGGGTTGGTCGAATCGCCTCCTGGCCGCTGACGCCGATCAGCGCCTTCCCGACCTTTCTGCTCGACTTCGCCGTCTTCCCCGGAAACTCGGGGGGGCCGGTGTTCTGGACCCCGACCGCGCGACGGCAGGCGGATGGGGGAGCGCCGGTCCACCCTTATGTGGCGGGCGTCCTGACCCAGGAGGTCATTGTTCAGGAGGAGCGGCTGGGGATCGGCGTGGTGGTCCACGCCGACTATATACGCGAGGCCGTCCGCCTGCTGGATCTGCAGACGGCTCCGGCTCCTTAGCCCGCCAGGGCTTCGACCGTCAGCCGCTTCAGCAGATCGCCGCCCTGACCCACGGCCGCCAAGCGGCTGGAGACATGGCCCAGCACGTTCGCGGCATAAACCTCGTACAGGTCCAGCTTGCCCTGCAGCCAAGCGGGATCGCCGTCGGCGGCGTCCAGCTTCGTCTTGGCCGCCAGGGCGCCCTTGGCCAGCATCCAGCCGCCGACCACGTCGCCCAGCAGTTTCAGATAGGCGTCAGCGGCGGCCAGGACGTCGGCGGCCGCATCCGGGTTCGCCTTCTGGTCCAGCAGCCACAGGGTGGCGTCCTCGACCGCCTCGATGGCGGTGGCGAACCGTTCAACCGGCTTGCCCGAATAGAGCCGAGACAGATCGGCCAAAGTCGCCTTCATCTCGGCGATCAGGGCCTTGGCCGACTCGCCGCCGTCCATCGACAGTTTGCGTCCGACCAGATCCATCGCCTGGATGCCGTTGGTGCCCTCGTAGATGGGGGCGATGCGGGCGTCACGGTAATACTGGGCCGCGCCCGTCTCCTCGATAAAGCCCATGCCGCCGTGCACCTGGACGCCCAGCGAGGCGACCTCGCAGCCGACATCGGTGGACCAGGCCTTGGCGATGGGGGTGAACAGATCCTCGCGGCCCTTCCACTTCTTCCGCTCGCTCTCGTCGGCGGCGTGGCGGGCCAGGTCGGCGGCGACGCCGGTCGACAGGCAGATGGCGCGGGCGGCGGCGGTCTTGGCCTTCATCACCCCCAGCATCCGGCGCACGTCGGGATGGTCGAAGATCGGGGCGTTGGGCTCGCCGGTCCAGACCGAACGGCCCTGACGACGCTCCAGCGCATAGGCCAGGGCGTGCTGATAGGCGCGTTCGGCGATGCCCACGCCCTCGACGCCGACGGCGAGGCGGGCGGCGTTCATCATCACGAACATATGGGCCAGGCCCTGGTTCGGCTGGCCGACCAGTTCGGCCCGGGCGCCCTCGTAGCTCATGACGCAGGTGGGCGAGGCGTGGATGCCCAGCTTGTGTTCGACGCCGACCGGGCGGAAGGCGTTGCGGTCGCCCAAGCTGCCGTCGTCCTTGACCGCGAACTTGGGCGTCAGGAACAGGCTGATCCCCTTCGGTCCCTTGGGCGCGTCAGGCAGGCGGGCCAGGACCAGATGGACGATATTGTCGGTGGCGTCGTGGTCGCCCCAGGTGATGAAGATCTTCTGGCCGTTCAGGGCGTAGGTGCCGTCGCCGTTCGGCGTGGCGGTCGCCGTCAGGGCGCCCAGATCCGATCCCGCGCCCGGTTCGGTCAGGACCATGGCCCCGGTCCATTCGCCGCTGATCAGCTTGGTCAGATATTTGGACTTCTGCTCTTCGGTGCCGACCTGTTCCAGCGCCTCGATGGCGGCGAGCGACAGCATGGGGCACAGGCCGAAGGCCATGTTGGCCGAATGGACCGTCTCATAGGCCGCCAGTTCCAGCGCCTTGGGCAGGGCCTGTCCGCCGTGTTCGGTCGAGGCCGACAGGCCGGTCCAGCCGCCGGCGGCGAACTGGCGATAGGCGTCGGCGAAGCCGGGCGCGGCCGTGACCGCGCCGTTGGCGTAGAGCGAGCCTTTCTGGTCGCCGATCCGGTTCAGCGGGGCCAGCACCTCCTCCGAGAACTGGCCCGCCGCCTCCAGCACCGCGCCCGCCACATCGGAATCATAATCCGGGAAGGCGCCGGTGGCGGCGACGTCGGGCATGCCGGCGACGGCTTCCAGGGTGAAGGCCAGGTCACGGACGGGGGCGCGGTAGCTCATGGGTTTCCTCAGTCATCTTTCGGGCCTAAGTGCCCCGTTGCGGCGGGGCGCCGCAAGCGGCTTGGCGCATGGCCCTCGGTCGAGGCAGAGTGACGCCCTGCCGTCACGGAAGGGAAGTCATGGCCGAACCGCGAAACCGATATTCCGGCGTCTCCCTGGCGCTGCACTGGGTCATCGCCTTCGCCGTATTGGCTCAGGTTCTGTTGATTGCCGCGCATGACAAGACCGAGGGCGCCCTGTCGCGCGAGTTCGTGACGCTGCACAAGTCGGTCGGAGTCACCATACTGGTTCTCACTCTGGCGCGAATCGGCTGGCGTTTGGCCCATCCCGCCATCGCTCTGCCGGACGGGATGCCGCGATGGGAGAAGTTGGTGGCGCGAACGACCCATGTGCTCTTCTATGCGCTGCTGATCGCCATGCCGATGACCGGCTGGCTGGCCTCTTCGGCCGGGGGGCGGGAGTTCGCCTGGTTCGGCCTGTTCGACTGGCCCCTGTTGCCGGTCGGCGGAGGACGCGAGACGGCCAGTCGGTTGATGGGTGTCCACGGCCTGGTGATGAAGGGACTGTATGTCCTGATCGCCCTGCATGTTTTGGCGGCGCTGAAGCATCAGTTCGTCAATCGCGACAATGTGCTCCACCGGATGATCCCCCTGATCCCGAGGCGGCCGTGAGCGAGACGCCCGATCAAGCGGCGGAGGCCCTGCGGCGAGGTGAACTCATCCTGCTCCCGACCGAGACGGTCTATGGGCTGGGCGCCGACGCGGGCAATCCGGAGGCGGTGGCCAAGATCTTCGAGGCCAAGGGAAGGCCGCGGTTCAATCCGTTGATTTCCCATGTCGCCGACGCTGTGGCGGCCGAAAGCATCGGCGCCTTCGACGACAAGGCGCGGGCCCTGGCCGAGGCCTTCTGGCCCGGGCCGATGACCCTGGTGACGCCGGTCAAGGATGTGCGCCGGGTCTGCGATCTGGCGCGGGCCGGGCTGGACAGCGTGGCGATCCGGGTGCCGGGCCATGCCGGGGCGCGGTCTGTGCTGGCGGCCTTCGACGGACCGGTCGTGGCGCCATCGGCCAACCGGTCGGGACGGCCCAGCCCGACGACCTTCGCCGATGCGGTCGAGGAGACCGGTTTCGCCGTGGCGGCGGCCGTGGACGGCGGCGACTGTCCGGTGGGGCTGGAGAGTACGGTGATCTCGGTGCTGGGCGGGGCTGTGTCCCTGCTGCGGCCGGGCGCCGTGACGCGGGCCGAGATCGAGGCGGTGGTCGGGCCTCTGGCGGACGGCGGGGAGGGGCATCGCTCGCCCGGTCGGCTGACCCTGCATTACGCCCCCGACGCCCCGGTGCGGATCGAGGCGGTCGAGGCGCGGGACGGCGAACTGCTGCTGGGCTTCGGTCCCGGCGTCGGCGATCCGCGCTGGAGCCTGAGCCCGAGCGGCGACTTGCGCGAGGCCGCCGCCAATCTGTTCCGCCTGTTGCGCGAGGCGGATCGGACCCGACCCGTCGGCATCGCCGTCTCGCCCCTGCCGACCGAGGGACTGGGCGAGGCGATCAACGACCGCCTTCGCCGGGCGGCCGGTCACATCGGCTGACCGAAACGGGCCTGGAGGTCGACGCTGGAGCGCAGGCCCACCGTCGGCAGACAGGTCGACAGCCAGTCGTCCGCAGCGGCCCGACCCCGCGCCTTCAATTCGTTGAGGAAGCTCCATTCGGTGTCGAACTTGGAGCGTAGCGACAGATCCGGCAGCCAGCCGTCCGCCTCGATGGCGTGGAGCCGCAGCGGGCGATAGGCCCCGGGCTTCAACTGGCCCTGGGCGTGCAGGTCCTCGGCCATGGCGATGGCGCGCAGTTCGGCGACCAGGGGGGCGTTGAAGACGATCTCGTTCAACCGGTCCACGATGTCCCCTGCGGCGCGCGGCGTCTCATCCCGCGCCATCGGGTTCAGGGTGATCAGCAGAACGTCCTGCGGGGTCTCGGTCCCGGTCAGGGGCCAGAGCGGCGGATTGGCCAGATAGCCGCCGTCCCAGTAGGGTTCGCCCTCGATCTCGACCGCCTGGAAGAGGTGGGGCAGGCAGGCCGAGGCCATCAGCATCTCGGCCGTCAGTTCGGTTGTCTCGAACAGGCGGATCCGGGCCTGGCGGACGGCGGTGGCGGCGACGAAGAGGCGGACGTCCGAGGCGCGGACGGCGGCGAAATCCACCGCATTGGCCAGAACCCGTTTCAGAGGATTGTGGTTCAGCGGATTGAATTCATACGGGCTCATCGACATGGCCAGGGTCTCGCCGGCGCGCCAGAAGGGATTGTCCTTCAGCCAGTCCGGCGGCCGGGCCGCGTTCCACAGGGCGCTATCGCCGAAGACGTTGCGGCCGCCCGATTGATTGACCTCGCGCCACAGCTTGTCGAGGGCGGCGCGGGGATCGCCGGCGGCGAGACCCGAGACCAGGGCCGCGCCGTTCATGGCCCCGGCCGAGACCGCCGAGACGGCGCGGACGTCCAGGGCCTCGACCTCGAACAGCCGATCCAGCACACCCCACTGGAAGGCGCCGTGGGCGCCGCCCCCCTGGAGAGCCAGGGAGACGGGGCGGGGGCCGGAGGGAAGAGCCGCGACCTCGGCGGCTTCGGCGGCCTTGCGTCTGAAAAGCGCCATTCTCCCTCCGGCCCCTCCGGGCTGATTATTGGGCCGTCCAGCCGCCGTCGATGGAGAAGCTGGCGCCATTCGCCGAGGCACCCAGGTCGCTGACGAGATAGAGGAAGATCCCCGCCAATTCGTCGGTCGTCACGAACCGCTTGGTCGGCTGGGAGCCCAGGATGACGTTCTTCATCACGTCCTCGCGGCTCATGTTGCGGGTCCGGGCCTGGTCGTCGATCTGTTTGTCGACGATGGGGGTGTGGACGAAGCCGGGGCATATGGCGTTGCAGGTGATATTGTCCTGCGCCAGTTCCAGAGCGACGGTCTTGGTGAAGCCGATGATCCCGTGCTTGGCGGCGACATAGGCCGACTTGAACGGGCTGGCGACCAGGCCGTGGGCCGAGGCCATGTTGACGATCCGGCCGCGCCCCAGGGCCTTCATGTGCGGAATGGCGGCGCGCGTGGCGTAGAAGGCCGAGGACAGGTTGATGGCGATGATCTTCTCCCACTGGTCCGTGGGAAAGTTCTCGACCGCCTCGACGTGCTGGATGCCGGCGTTGTTGACCAGGATGTCGAGCCGGCCCAGTTCGCAGGCGGCGTAGGCGACCATGTCGTCGATCTGGTCGCCCTGCGTCATGTCGGCGGGGTGATAGAGGACGCGGACGCCGGTCGAGGCCGCCAGTTCGGCGCGGGTGCGTTCGATCTCGGCCGGATCGCCCAGGCCGTTCAGCACCACGTCGCCGCCGCGCGTCGCCACCGCCCGGGCCAGGGCCAGGCCGATGCCGGAGGTGGAGCCGGAGATGACCGCCGCCTGACCCTTCAGGTCGCCGATGTCGCGAAAGCCGGGGGTAGCGTCGGTCATGGGGTCCGCCCTTCAGTTCTTTTGCGAGAGACTAGCGGCAGGACGGGGCGGGGATCAAGAATTTCCCGACCTGATGAATATCCACTCGCTGTCGGTCGAGGCGGCCTTGTCGAAACGGTAGCCGTCGCGGTCGAAGGCCTTCAGATCCGCGACCGTCTCGACCCGTTCGTCGATGGCGAACCGGGCCATGGCGCCGCGGGCCTTCTTGGCGAAGAAGGAAATGATGCGGCTCTCGCCGTTCTTCTCCTCGCGGAACTGCGGGGTGACGACCGGCAGTTTCAGGGCCTTGGCGTCGATCGCGCCGAAATATTCCTGGCTGGCCAGGTTCACCAGGGTCGGGTCCGACTGGCCCTCGGCGTCCTGGTTCAACTGTTTCGAGATCCGGTCGCCCCAGAAGTCGTAGAGGCTGGCGCCGCGCCGGGTCTTCAACCGAGTGCCCATTTCAAGGCGATAGGGCTGGATCCGGTCCAGCGGACGCAGCAGGCCGTAGAAGCCGGACAGGATGCGGACGTGATCCTGGGCGAAGGCCAGGGCGGGGGCGTCGAGCTCGCGCGCCTTCAGGCCCTCGTAGACGTCGCCGGCGAAGGCGAAGGCGGCCTGGACGCCGCCGGTCGATTCGGGATCGAAGGCCTTGAACCGTTCGACGTTCAGGGTGGCGAGATCGTCGGAAATGCCCATCAGGCGCCGCAGATCGGCCTTGCTCTGGCGTCGGGCGGTCGTGGACAGGCTGGCGGTGTCTTCCAGGAAGCGGCGTTCCGTGCTGGGGATGGCTTGATCGGCTTCGGTGAAGTCGAGCCGCTTTGCGGGAGAAAGGACGATCAGCAAGAGGCGGCTCCGTTACAGCGCCGCTCACATAGGCCGCTTCGGTGACGATTTGAACCGGGTGCGGCGCCTAGAACAGCACGGCCGGGTTCATGATCCGCTGCGGGTCCAGGGCGCGGCGGATGGCGGCCATGGTCTCGATCTCCAGCGGCGACTTGTACCGCTTGACCTCTTCGGTCTTCAGCCGGCCAAGACCGTGCTCAGCCGAGATTGAGCCGTCGTAGGCGCCGATGACGTCGTGAACCACCTGGGAGCCCTGTTTCCACAGGCCGATGAAGCCGGCCACGTCCTGCCCCACGCCGGGCAGGATGTCGTAGTGCAGATTGCCGTCGCCCACATGGCCGAAGACCGAGATCCGCGCGCCGGGGTGGAAGCGTTCGACGGCGGCCGAGGCCTCGTCGATGAAGTCGGCGATCCGGCTAATCGGCACCGAGACATCGTGTTTCCAGCCGCCGCCCTCGGGCTTCAGGGCCGCCGAATGCTCCTCGCGCAGACGCCAGAATTCGGCGCGCTGGCTGTCGTTCTGGGCGATGGCGGCGTCGGTGATCAGGCCTTCCTCGAAGGCGACCTCCAGCAGGGCCTGCATCTGGGCCTCGGCGCCGCCCGGCGTGCCTGAGGCGATTTCGATCAGGACATACCAGTCGGGCGTCGACTCCAGCGGCTCGCGGGTGTCGGGGATGTTCTTGAGCACCAGCTCCATGCCTAGACGCTTCATCAGCTCGAAGGCTTCGACCCCGCCGCCGGTCTCGGCCTTGGCGCGGGCCAGAAGCTCGACCGAGGCGGCGGCCGTCTCAAGCCCCACCACGGCGACGGCGCGCGAACGCATGATCGGGAACAGTTTCAGGGTGGCGGCGGTGACGACGCCCAGGGTGCCCTCGGCGCCGATCAGCAGCTGTTTCAGGTCGTAGCCGGTGTTGTCCTTGCGCAGCCGCTTCAGGCCGTTGAAGACCTGACCGTTCGGCAGGACGGCCTCGACGCCCAGGACCAGGTCGCGCATCATGCCGTAGCGCAGGACCTGGGTGCCGCCGGCGTTGGTTGAGATGACGCCGCCGACGGTGGCCGAGCCCTCGGCCGCCAGGCTGAGCGGGAAATAGCGGCCCGCCGTCGTCGCGGCCTGCTGGGCCTCCAGCAGGGTCAGGCCGGCCTCGACCGTCATGGCGTCGTCCAGCGGGGTCACGTCGCGGACCGCCAGCATCTTGCGCGTCGACAGCAGGACCTCGCCGAAGGGAATCTGGCCGCCGACCAGGCCGGTGCCGCCGCCGTGGGGGACGATGGCGACGCCCTCGCGGGCGCAGATGGTCACGGCTTTCGCTACGTCTTCCGTCGAACGCGGGGTCAGCAGGATCGGCGTGTTGCCGGTCCAGCGGTTGCGCCATTCGGTCAGCAGCGGGGCCACGACCTCGGGATCCTGGGTCCAGCCGCCGTCGCCGAGGGCGGCCTTCAGTTCGTCCAGAACGGCGGGGGAGGGGGCGGTCGTGCTCATGACGCCCTTTTGTCAGGCGTGGCTGGGAGTGGGAAGGTGTTTTGCCTGTTACAAGGCTTGGTTTTTGTCTTTTGGCGATGCGTCCAGATACAGGGCGCATGAAACGTGCGCGACCTCGACGACCAGGTGTCTGGATCCTGGGCCCAAGGCCCAGGATGACGGAAAGAGAGGGGGCGACGAGACCTAGACGTCCAGCTCTTCCTTCACGAACTGGGCGTTTTCCTGGATGAACTGGAAGCGGGCGTCGGCGCGCTTGCCCATCAGGCGTTCGACCAGATCCTCGATGCTGGCCTCGGCGTCCGGCACGGTGATCCGGGCCAGGGTGCGTTTCTTCGGATCCATGGTGGTCTCCTTCAGCTGGGAGGCCATCATCTCGCCCAGGCCCTTGAACCGGCCGATCTCGGTCTTCTTGTTCTTGAAGACGGTGGCCATCAACTCGTCGCGGTGGGCGTCGTCGCGGGCGTATTCGCTGAGCGGGCCGGCGCTGATCCGATAGAGCGGCGGCAAGGCCATGAAGACCCGGCCCTGGCGGATGGTCTCGGGCATGACCCGATAGAAGAAGGTGATCAGCAGGGCCGCGATATGGGCGCCGTCCACGTCGGCGTCGGTCATGATGACGATCCGCTCGTAGCGCAGGTCGTCGATGTTGAACCGGTTGCCGGGCTGGACGCCGAGGGCCAGGGCCAGGTCGGACAGTTCGACATTGGCGCGCAGCTTGTCGGCGGTGGCCGAAGCCACGTTCAGAATCTTGCCGCGCAGGGGCAGGATGGCCTGGGTCGTGCGGTCGCGCGCCTGTTTGGCCGAGCCTCCGGCCGAATCGCCTTCGACGATGAAGAGTTCGGTGCCCTGGGCCGACTGGCGGCTGCAGTCGGACAGTTTGCCGGGCAGGCGCAGCTTGCGGGTGGCGGCGGCGCGCTGGACTTCCTTGTCCTTGCGGCGGCGCAGTCGGTCTTCAGCGCGATCGACGACGAAGCCGAGCAGGGCGTTGGCCTGTTTGGGGCTTTCGGTCAGCCAGTGGTCCAGCGGGTCGCGCAACAGTTGTTCGACGATCCGCGCGCCCTCGGGCGAGGACAGCCGGTCCTTGGTCTGGCCCTGGAATTCGGGATTGCGGATGAAGACGCTGATCAGGGCGCCGGCGTTGGCGATGACGTCTTCGGCCGTGATGATGGCGGCGCGCTTCTCGTTGGTCAGTTCACCGTAGGACTTCAGACCCTTGACCAGGGCGGCGCGGAAGCCGGCCTCGTGGGTGCCGCCGTCGGGGGTGGAGACGGTGTTGCAGTAGGACTGGATGAAGCCGTCGGATTCACCGAAGCCGATGGGCGACCAGGTGACGGCCCATTCGAAGGCCCCCGCCTCGCCCTGGCGCTCGGCGCGGCCGGCGAAGGTGGGGGTGACGGTGTCCAGTTCGCCGATCCGGTCGACCAGGGCGTCGGCCAGACCGCCGGGGAAGTGCAGGCTGGCCTGGGTGGGGGTGGCGTCGGTGATCCGCTCGGGCGCGCAGGTCCATTTGATCTCGACGCCGCGGAACAGATAGGCCTTTGAGCGGGCCATGCGGAACAGCCGGGCGGGCTTGAAGGCCGCGCCCATGCCGAAGATTTCGTCGTCCGGCTTGAAGCGGATCAGGGTGCCGCGCTTCTTGGACGGGCCGACCTGCTGGATCGGGGCCAGGACGTGGCCGCGTGAGAAGGCCTGTTTCCATTCGAAGCCGTCGCGCCAGACGGTGACCTCGACGCTTTCGCTGAGAGCGTTGACGACCGAGACGCCGACGCCGTGCAGTCCGCCGGAGGTCTCATAGGCCTTGCCCGAGAATTTGCCGCCCGAGTGGAGAACGGTCATGACCACTTCCAGCGCCGACTTGCCGGGGTGTTTGGGGTGGGGATCGACGGGGATGCCGCGTCCGTCGTCGCGGACCGACAGATAGCCGTCGGCGTCCAGATCGACCGTGATCAACTTGGCGTGCTTGGCCACCGCCTCGTCCATGGCGTTGTCCAGGACTTCGGCGAACAGGTGGTGCAGGGCGCGTTCGTCGGTGCCGCCGATATACATGCCGGGGCGTTTGCGGACGGGCTCCAGTCCCTCCAGCACCTCGATCGACGAGGCGGAATAGGCGTTGGCGCTGCCTGAGGTCGGCGTGGCCGCGACGGGCGTCTGCGCCGGCACTGGGGCCGGCGCTGGGGCCGGCGCCGAAGCAGGAGCGGGCGTCGCCTCGGGCGGTTTCACCGCAGCGGGCTTGGGCGGCTCGGGTTTGCGAGCTTCGGGTTCGTCGTCAAAAGCGAAGAGGTCGGCGGCCATTCACATAGTCTGCGGCGATTCGGGGCCGGTTCTGGTAGGCTCGTGAAGCCGGTCGGGCAAGCGGCGCTCTTACCGGGACCGGATCGAAGGTCACGGCGCGAGACAAAATCGCCAGCATCAGGATCCACGGCAGGTTGGCGTGGGTCAGCAGGACGCTTTCTGAAAGGCTGAGGGCGAAAAAGACCGCCATGTAGCCGATGCTCCAGAATCCTTCCCGCGCGCCCAGGCCGTTCAGACGGACCAGGATCATCACCGCCGAGATCGCCATGATCAGTCCGACGGCCACGGCGCCTGGCCAACCCAGTTGAACCAGCAGATCGATCCAGCCGTTGTGGGCGCTGGGCACGGGCCACTGGGTCTCCAGCCGGATCTCGCGCGCCGGGATGGAGTCCACGCCCCAGAAGGCGCTGAAGCCGTAGCCGGTCCAGGGCCTTTCGGCGACCTTGCGCATGAGGGCCTCCCAGATCAGGGTCCGGCCGGTCAGGGACGGGTCCTTCCCCAGGGCCTCGAGGATGGCGCCTGAATCGACCTTCCACAGCCAGGCGGCGCCGGCCGAAGCGACGACGCCCAGCCAGACGGCCGCAACGGTGATGGCGGCGCCGCCCTGGCGCAGGGTCCACCAGCCGCCGACCAGGCCGACACCCAGGATCCAGCACAGCAGCGATGTCTTGGATTGGGTGGCGACGACCAGAAGCGTGGTCAGGCCCAAGGCCAGCAGGGCGACCCAGGGTTTGCGCCCGTTCCGGGCCAGATGATCGGCCGCCAGACAGGCGGCGGCGGACACGGCGCCGACCACCATGACCAGGCCCATCTGGTTCTTTTCGTACCAGAGGCCGCGCCACAGGCCGGCGTTGTCGAACTGGTGCACCCCGACCTTGGGGTAGGCGAAGACCATGATCAGGCTGCCGACCGCCATGACCAGACAGGTGTGCATCAGGACGCGCGGCAGGGCGACGCCCCGGAAGGCCGCACCCAGATAGACGCCGAAGGCGCTGTTGATGGCCATGGCGATGACCCGGCGATCTGTGACGCCGGGGTCGATGGACCAATATTGCGAGACATAGGCCAGACCGACCAGGGCGGCGACCATCAGCCAGGCGGGCCAGGCGCGGATGATTTTCTCGAAGCGGAAGACGATCAGACCGGCGGTGACGGCGTAGACCGGCAGCCATATGAGGCGAAGAATGGGGGTCTCGCCCTGGTCGGGAGCGATGACGGGGGCGATCAAGGCTCCGGTCAGCATGAAGACGACGAAACCCGCCGCCCACTGTTCCCAGGGAGGCGGTTGGTCCGAATCGTCGATCTGGACGGGCGGTGCGCGCACGAGCGTACAGTCGCCCCGGCCGCTTAAGGAACCGTGAGCGCCGTGGAGAAGGCGGCGATACCCTTCTCCAGATCTGCGATCAGGTCGACCGGGTCTTCCAGGCCGACGTGCAGGCGGATCAGTTCGCCCTCCAGCGCCGGAGGATGGTTGCGATAGGCCATCTGGTGGGTCTCGAGGGTGATCAAACTCTCGAATCCGCCCCAGGAATAGCCCATGCCGAACAGGGTCAGGGCGTCGAGAAAGGCACGGCCTGCGGCTTCGTTTCCGCCCGTCATCACCACTCCCATCAGCGAGGCCGCGCCGGCGAAGTCCCGGGCCCAGAGGTCGTGACCCACCGAGCCGTGCAAAGGCGGATAGAGGACGCGAGACACCTCCGGCCGCGCTTGAAGCCATTCGGCCACCTGCAGGCCCGAGCGGCCCTGTTCGGCGTAGCGGACAGGCAGGGTGCGCAGACCGCGCAGCGTCAGCCAGGCGTCGTCGGGCGAGACATGCCACCCCATGTCCTCGATCGTATCACGGATGGCGCGCAGGCAGGCCCGGTCCGTGGCGGCGATCCCGCCAATCAGGACGTCGGAATGGCCCGCGACATATTTGGTCAGGGCCTGGACGCTGATGTCGACGCCCTGGGCCAGGGGTTTGAAGGCCAAGCCCGCCCCCCAGGTGTTGTCGAGCACGGTCAAGACGCCGCGTTCACGGCAGGCCCGGGTCACGGCCGCGACGTCGATCATCTCGAAAGTCAGGGAGGCGGGGGATTCCATCAGCACCAGCCGCGTCCGTGCGCTTAGGGCCGCGATCAGTCCCGCAGCGTCCGTGTCGGCGGGCAGGAAACGCGTGGCGACGCCGCGCGCGGCCAGATAGCGGGCCAGGAAGCGGCGCGAGGGGCCATAGACGGCGTCGGTCGTGATCACCTCGTCGCCCGGGCGTGTCAGGGCCAGCAGAGGCACGGTGACGGCGGCGAGGCCGGACGGGACGAGGAAGGCGTCGGCGGCCCCCTCCAGATCGGCGAGGCCGGCGCGCAACTGCCTGGCGGCGCTGCCTCCGTCCAGGCCATAGGTCGGTCCGTCCGCATCATCGCGCATGGTTTCGGCGCGGTCGCTGAGCATGGTCGAGGCCCGCTCGATCGGCGGGTTGACCGGGCGGCGCCCCTGACCCCGCCGGGTTGCGGAGGCGATCAGGCGGGTTCGGTCCGAATGCGGCGACATGGCCTCTCCGATGGGTTGCGGATCAGGGCCTAAAGGCCTCTAAAGTCCGCACGGCGCAAGCGGAGGAGGATGCGAAACGCGATGCGGGTGTTGAAGATCGGAGCGATGGCGGCGGTGCTGTTGACGGCGGCTTGCGGTCGTGAGGGGGCTGACCCGACGCCGGAAGATCCCGCCCCGACCGCGCCGACTCCGGCCGTCGCCACGGACCGTCCCGAAAGCCCGACCCTGACCGCCGTCAAGCGTCGCGGGCGGCTAAACTGCGGTGTTCATCAGGGACTGGTCGGTTTCGCCTATACCGACAATCGCGGCCAGTGGCGCGGGTTCGACGCAGACTTCTGCCGAGCCATGGCCGCCGCCATCTTCGGTGATGGAGACGCGGTGCGGTTCGTGCCCCTGTCGGCGTCCGACCGGTTCACGGCCTTGAACGAGGGGCGGGTCGACGTCCTGTGGCGCAACTCGTCCTGGACCATGAGCCGTGACGCGGGCGAGGGCTTCATCTTCGCCGGGATCAACTATTACGACGGCCAGGGCTTTCTGGTGCGGCGGTCGCTGAACCTGAGCAGCGCCACCGAGTTGAACGGCGCCCGGGTCTGCGTCCAGGCCGGATCGACGGCCCAGGCCAACGCCGATGACTTCTTCCGCTCCCGGGCCATCGCCTATCGCCCCGTCGTCTTGCCGACCGAGGAGGCGTCGCGCGACGCCTATGGCCGCGAGGACTGCGACGCCTTCAGCGCTGACATCTCGGCTCTGGCTGCGGCGCGAACCGTCCTGGCTGATTCCCAGGCGCACACGATATTGTCAGATGTCGTCTCGAAAGAGCCGCTGGGGCCGATCGTCAAGGCCGGCGACGAACGTTGGGCCGACGTGGTTCGGTGGACTCTGAACGCGGTTGTTCTGGCCGAGGAATTCGGCGTCACCAGCGAGAATGCCGAGGCTCTGTCGAAAGACGCGAATGACCCGAGAATCAAACGCTTGCTGGGCGTAGAGGGTGAATATGGCGCCATGATCGGCCTGTCTGACGACTGGGCCAAGGACGCCATTCTGGCGGTCGGAAACTATGGGCAGATATTCGACCGGAACCTGGGTTCGCAATCGCCGCTCGACCTGGCGCGCGGATTGAACGCACAGTGGAACGCACGGCCGGCCGGCTTGATCTATGGACTGCCGATCCGATAAGCGCCGAAGCTTGTATCGCTTCCTGGGGGACAGATGACCGAGACAAAGCGTGGGGGCTTGGCCCTTCACTGGCTGATGCTGATCGGCTTCGCCGTGGGCCTTGGCGGCGGCCTCTGGGTCAATCTGGCGCTCGGGGCGGATACGGCCTGGGTGGTGTGGGTGACGCAGAA